>CAZHBS010000031.1:0-1084 GCA_964530845.1 uncultured Muribaculaceae bacterium | reverse complement strand
GTAACAAGGTATCCCTACGGGAACGTGGGGATGGATCACCTCCTTTCTAAGGAGTAATAATCTAAAGAAAAATAAAAATGCTATTCGAAAAAAACGTTTTGCTTGGTTTTGAGAGATCATAAAGATTTCTCAAAATAGTTCTTTGAAAACTAGATATTGTGGTTGTATTGATATAACGAGAATCAATACAACATACTACTATATTTATTAAGTGTATAGTAGATAAAATCTCATCAAATTAGGATAGAAATATCGATTAAATGGTGGTTAAATTAATAAGGGCGCATGGCGAATGCCTTGGCACTAGAAGCTGAAGAAGGACGTGACGAACAACGATATGCTTTGGGGAGCAGTACGTATGCTTTGATCCAGAGATTTCCGAATGGGGGAACCCAACAGTAGTAACTGACTGTTATCCTATCATGAATACATAGTGATAGAGAAAGCAACCCGGCGAACTGAAACATCTTAGTAACCGGAGGAAGAGAAAGAAAAATCGATTCCCTTAGTAGTGGCGAGCGAAAAGGGAACAGCCCAAACCAATTCTTCGGAATTGGGGTTGTAGGACTTCTATATGAGAGTAAGAAAATTGATGCATAGCTAAATTAGATGGAAAGCTAAACCAAAGAAGGTGAAAGTCCTGTCAGCGAAATGCAACAATCTCCAGAAGTATCCTGAGTAGGGCGGGACACGTGTAATCCTGTCTGAATCTGCGGGGACCATCCCGTAAGGCTAAATACTCTCTAGTGACCGATAGTGAACAAGTACCGAGAGGGAAAGGTGAAAAGAACCCCGGGAGGGGAGTGAAATAGAATACTGAAACCATGTGCTTACAAAAAGTCAGAGCCCGTTAATGGGTGATGGCGTGCCTTTTGCAGAATGAACCGGCGAGTTAATGTTGCATGCAAGGTTAAGTTGAAGAGACGGAGCCGAAGCGAAAGCGAGTCTTAATAGGGCGAATAAGTATGTAGTATTAGACCCGAAACCGAGTGATCTAGCCATGAGCAGGTTGAAGTTCTGGTAACACAGAATGGAGGACCGAACCGACGTACCCGGAAACGTGCGCGGATGACTTGTGGCTAGC
>CAZHBS010000030.1:0-1111 GCA_964530845.1 uncultured Muribaculaceae bacterium | reverse complement strand
CGCTCCATTTGAATACAACTTACGGACTGTAAAAAGTTCGTAAGTTTTTATTTTATATAAAACTTTAATGTTCTCTTTCTAGGAAGGAGGACATTTTTTATGCTTGAATTTAAAGTTGTAGAAGAATTTAAAACTAACCCCAAAATAATAGAACTTATTAAAAACTTCACTTACAAAACTAAAAAAGGAAAAATTAAAGTTCTTCTACATACCAATTTACAAATTATAGAACCTATTGAATATCTAATTACACATCCTATTACTCTTACTATACTTGAATACAAAGTAAATGAAATTAGTAATAAACCATTTTACATTAAAGAACATAAAGCAAAATATAACTTAAAAGAAATAGAAAATATTATAAAAAAATACAAATATTAACTTTTTTTCGAAAACACACTTCGTAAAAGTGCTTTTTAGTAAGAAAACATATGAAAGGACCAATCTTTTCAAAATTAAAGGGGTATATTTTTGATTTTTAGTTAGGAAACATATGAGAGGATTAATTTTTTTTCAAATTCAGTCTGCTTTTTTGCGTTTTAGTTAGGAAACATATGAGAAGATTAATTTTTTTAAAAATCTAGGTTGTCATTTTAAACTTAAGTGAGGAAACAAGTGAGAGGAATATTAATCCCTTCTCAAAAATGAAGAAAGGAGGAATTTTATGAGATGTGGTGTTTATGTAAGAGTTAGTACAGATGATCAAAGAGATAATGGTTATTCTATTGATTCACAACTTAGAATGATTAAAGAGTATTGTGAAAAGAATGATTATAGTATCGTTGATGTTTATAACGATGCAGGTCATTCAGGCAAAGATTTAATGAGACCAGAAATGCAAAGATTACTTGCTGATATAAAATCTAAAAAGATTGATAAATTAATTGCTATTAAAGTAGATAGACTTACAAGAAATAATTATGATGGATTTTGGCTTTTAAATTACTGTGAAGAACACTACGTTAAAATTGAATTAATATTAGAACCTTATGATGTATCTACTGCTAATGGTGAAATGATATTTGGAATGAATTTAGTATTCGGTCAACGAGAAAGAAAAGAAATTGGAGCAAGAACTAAACGTGCAATGGAAGAAATGGCTTTAGAA
>CAZHBS010000029.1:0-1284 GCA_964530845.1 uncultured Muribaculaceae bacterium | reverse complement strand
TGAACTGCACCCCTTAGAGTAGACATCAATAAAAAAGCAGTTTAATAAAAGTGTTATAATACACTTCCGAAAGGAGGTGTATTTTTTCTATGGCTTCGAAAGGACAAAAATTTGCTTCATATTCATTAGATTTTAAAAATGAAGTACTTGAAGCATATAAATCTGGTAAATATGGTGGTAGAGATCAAGTGGCAAAGCATTATAAAATTAGTTCAGCTACAATTTGGAACTGGATTTCAAAAGATAGAAAACAAGGAACATTAGAAAACGATATTTATCATAAACGTGGTAGAACCAAAGAATCTGATTTAACAAAAGAAGATTGGAAAGAAAGATATGAAATAATAAAAAAATACCAGGTCTTCCTCAAGGCACAACGAGAGAGAAAGTAACATTTATAAATTTATATAGAAATAATTATAAACTTACTAACATGTGTGCCGTGCTTAATATAAGTTCTAAAACTTATTATAAATATAGAAATAAGGAAGATTCTGATTATTATGATTATTTAATAATTAAAGAAATATTTGATGATTCTAAAGGTACATATGGATATCGTAGGATTGTTGATGGCCTACTCCAAAAATATGGTGTAGTTATGAACGGAAAGAAGGTATTAAGAATTATGAAGAAATACAATTTAATGGCTGAATATGTAAGAAAGTCAAAGAAGAAAAATAAAAATGAAAGAATTGAAGATAATGTTAAACCAAATTTATTAAAAAGAAATTTTAATACAGATGCGCCCAATAAAGTTTGGGATACAGATGTAACATATTTAATATATAAAGGTTCCAGGGCATACCTATCTACAATAATTGATTTATATGATAGACATGTAGTTGCATATAAGATATCTAAGCATAATGATAACAAACTTGTCATGGATACCTTGAATGAAGCGATAGCAAAAGAAAAAGATGTACATGGATTGATTATTCATAGTGATCAAGGGTTCCAATATACATCTTATGAGTACAAAGCTATTTGCGAATCAAATGGAATAACTATTTCTATGAGCAGAAAAGGAACTCCAATTGATGACTCACCAATAGAGAGTTGGCACTCACTTCTTAAAAAAGAAACTTTGTACAATAATAATATTACATCTTTACAAGAATATATTCAACTTGTAGAAGAATGGATATTATTTTATAACACAACTAGATTAAAGTCAAAAGTTAAGAAAAAGAGAAAAAATTACACAAAAAGAGAAAAATAACTTTTCTCTTTTTAATATACTGCTTTTTTATTGATGTCTCCTATTTGGGATTCACATCA
>CAZHBS010000028.1:0-1768 GCA_964530845.1 uncultured Muribaculaceae bacterium | reverse complement strand
CAATGATTAACTTATATGAAGATATAACTAAAAAAGAAGTACCAACTGCAGAAATAGAATATAGTACAACAGAAAATACAAATCAAAATGTAACAGCAAAATTAGTTAATCCAAGTACGGATATAACAATCACAAATAATAGTGGAAAAGATACATATATATTCACAGAAAATGGAACATTCACATTTGAATTTGAAGATGAAGATGGAGTAAAAGGAACGGCAGAAGCAAGAGTAGATTGGATAATAAAAACATTACCAACCGCAACAGTCGTATATAGTCCAAATAAATCAACAAAGCAAAATGTAACAGCAGAAGTAAGTTTTGATAGAGCAGGAACAAGAATAGTAGATGAAAACGGTGAAACAATAGAAACTCTTGAAGAAGGAGAAAAATACACAGTAACATTTACTGAAAATGGAACAAAAGAAATAAAATTTGTAGGACCATATGGAAATGCAGGATCAAAAACATTAACAGTAGATTGGATAGACAAAGAAGCACCAATCGGAACAATAAAATATTCAACAACAACGCCAACAAATCAAGATGTAGAAGCAACAATAGAGTTTAATGAAGAAAATGTAACAATCACAAATAATGGTGGAAAGAAAACATATACTTTCACTGATAATAATGAATTTACATTTGAATATAAGGATGCAGCAGGAAACACAGGAAGTACAAAAGCAAAAGTAGATTGGATAGATAGAAGATTATCAACAGCAACAATAACATATAGTACAACAGAGCCAACAAATCAAGATGTAGTGGCAACAGTAACATTTGATAAAGCTGGAGTAATAGTAGAAGGTGGAAACACACATACATTTACCGAAAATGGAAAATACGAATTTAACTTTGTAGGACCAGCCGGAAATAAGGGAGTAGCAGTAGCAGAAGTTACATGGATAGATAAAAAAGCCCCAACAGCTGAACTATCATATTCAACAACAGGAATAACAAATAAAGATGTAGAAGTAACAGTAGAATTTGACGAAGAAAATGTAAGAATCACAAACAATAATGGAAGTGATAAACATACATTTACTGAAAATGGAGAATTCACATTTGAATATGAAGATAGAGCAGGAAATAGAGGAACAATTACAGCATTTGTAAACGTAATAGATAAGGTAGCTCCAACAGCAGAAGTTGAATATAATATTAATAAAATAACAAATCAAGATGTAAAAGTAACATTAATAAATCCAAGTGAAAATATAATAATCACAAGTGAAGGTGGAAACACACATACATTCACAGAGAATGGAACATTTACATTTGAATTTGAAGATAGAGCAGGAAACAAAGGAAGTGCAGTTGCAACAGTTGATTGGATAGATAAAGAAGTACCAGTTGCAACAATAAAATATTCAACAACAGAAATAACAAATAAAGAAGTAATTGCAACAATAGAATTTAATGAAGAAAATGTAACAGTAGAAGGTGGAAACACACACACATTTACAGAGAATGGAACATTTACATTTGAATATGAAGATAAAGCAGGAAACAAAGGAACAGCAGAGGCAAATGTAACATGGATAAATAAAACAGCTCCAAAAGGAACGGTAAAATATAATAATACTGGATTAACTAATCAAGATGTAATCGCAACAATAGAGTTTGATGAAGAAAATGTCACAATTACAAGTGAAGGTGGAAACACACATACATTCACAGAAAATGGAGAATTTACATTCACATTTAGAGATGCTGTTGGAAACGAAGGAAGAGCAATAGCAAAAGTAGATTGGATAGATAA
>CAZHBS010000027.1:0-1857 GCA_964530845.1 uncultured Muribaculaceae bacterium | reverse complement strand
TCTCTTTTTAATATACTGCTTTTTTATTGATGTCTCCTATTTGGGATTCACATCAATTGAATGCTATTTAATATTATTTCTTTAGTACTTTGATTACCATTTTTATGAACTATAACATTATTAAAACTTGCATTAAGATCCAATAAGTTTACCTTATTTAAAGGTAAAATATAAACACCTATATGCTCTTGGCACATACCGTTTACTGCATCTGGACAAGTTAAAGTTACTTGCTTACCTTTTACATTAACAACTTCATTATTTTTCCACTCATCTATCATGTCAGCTTTCAAAACATTATTATAAGTTTTATCATTATATATATAAGATAATACAAAACTAAAATTAATATTATTTAATGTAATTTGATTTCTAATACCATAACTATTTTTATCTACATTAATTCCAAACTTTTCAAATGTATTAGCAATCTTATCTACTCTACCATTAACATAATTAAATAATACACTAGATTTTTGTGAAATATCAAATTCATCATCTATATTATAATTTGCCATACCTTCAGTAAAATAACACTCTAACTCTTTGCCATTCATATTACAAGTATATACATCATCATAATCTTTATCCTTTTTTAGTTCTTCCCATAGTTTACTATAATAATCATCATTTGAATTATTTTCTATTTTTATATCTCTAATATTAGAAATTATCTCATCCTTAGTAGTTTCATTAATATATTCTACCATTATATAATCTCTTTTATTTACTTCAATACTACCTGTCATTTTTACTTTAACACCATTTGATGTATCAAATCCTTTTTCTTTTGAAACATTGTAAATTAAATCTATACTTTCATTAATATTTTTATTTTTAACATCCAAATCAGAGTATATTTTTTTACAATCATCATTTAAACAAGTTAAGTCATAAACTTTATTGTCTTTTATTCTGAGCATCATATATGGGTTTATTTCTATAAAAGCATAATCAACTCTTTCACTTGCTAAATCATTAATAGATTTATTAATTTTCTTTGAATTAACCTCATCTAATTTATTATTAATATATCTAATACCAAAAATAAGTAAAACTATAACAACCAAACCTAATACTATTTTTCTAAAAAAATGTTTATTTTTATTAAATTCTATACCTAATAAGCCATATTTTTTAATCTCATCTTTTTTATAATCTTTTACTAAATTATCGCAATCAATTATATCGTTATTCTTATAACCAAACTGTTTATTTTTAATATTTTTTCTTAACTCATCAACATCAGAATAATTAT
This sequence comes from uncultured Muribaculaceae bacterium, assembly GCA_964530845.1. Taxonomy (GTDB): domain Bacteria; phylum Bacillota_I; class Bacilli_A; order RF39; family UBA660; genus UBA3789. Next base: position 599 of record CAZHBS010000027.1, on the reverse strand, counting down.
ATAAATTTTTAACTCTTCTTTTTGATTTATTTTTACCATTAACTAATAAAACTTTATCTTTAATACTGACATTTTTATAATCGTCATCATTTAATTTTAAAATAATATTTTGTTTATTCTTTTTTATTTTTTTAAACTCATCATCATTTAATTTTATTTGATGTAATGTTTTTTTCACTAAAATCACCTACCTACATTAATGAAATATGTCAAGTACACATCTATTAGTAGTTTTCGCCCTAATTATACATTTAGATTAATATATCTGTCAATGTATAAACTTAAGTAAAAACAATAAAACTTTTTTTATAAACAAAAAAACGTTGATATTTCAACGTTTAATATTCAATGGTCGGGAAGACAGGATTTGAACCTGCAACCCCTTGGTCCCAAACCAAGTGCTCTACCAAGTTGAGCCACTTCCCGATATATGGTGCGCTCGAAGGGATTCGAACCCCTGACCTTTTGGTTCGTAGCCAAACACTCTATCCAACTGAGCTACGAGCGCATGACTAATATTCAGTTAAATTTTAAATAAATAAAATGGTGGCTCCAGCGGGAATCGAACCAGCGACACAGGGATTTTCAGTCCCTTGCTC
>CAZHBS010000026.1:0-2236 GCA_964530845.1 uncultured Muribaculaceae bacterium | reverse complement strand
AACACTTTTATTAAACTGCTTTTTTATTGATGTCTACTCTAAGGGGTGCAGTTCATTCCTCGCTATTTTTTCCAATATAATTTGATCTTTAGCATATATTTCAACAAAAATATTATCAACTATAAAAATAATCAGTTGGCATGAACTTGTTAAAAATTGATCATAACTATTAATAACCTCTATATCACTACTTTTATAATACATTTGTAAATTTAAGTGTATTGGATAATGCTCATTTTTAATAATCTTTTGAAACTCACTATCACTATAATCAATTTTAGTAAAAAAATCTTTTCCATGTTTTTTTAGTACTTCTCCATATTCAACTTTCCATCTAAAGTTGGAACAATCTATATCATAAAATATTTTGTGCAAAATTATATCATACTCATTCTTTATTTTAAACTTTATACCAATCATAAAACCTCCTTAAGGTGGAGTGGCGTTTATTGGAATAGCCCACCATAATGTTGAAAATAATAATCAAATAAATTAATAATTAACATGAAAGTGATAATTCTTTTTTTCTTTCGGAAATATTATCTCTATAAAATAATTTTCATCTCTTTCATCAAAGTCTTCTTCATTTTCAGAACGTAAATAATAATTTCCAATTGAAGTAAGTTCTGAAATACTTGTAGTTTTATTAAATTTTTCTATATTATCACCTTGTAAATCATTGTAATAAATTTCTAGATGCTTTGTAACATCATCTACATTATCTTTTGTAATCTTTGTATATCCATTTTTATCTATAATTTTTTTAATATCTTTATCCCTATCATAGTAAAAAACATAAAAGTCTGTTCCTTCATTCCAATCACGACTATATATCTCGTCAACACTGGAAGTTTTTCCTAACTTTATTCCATTATTAGCAAATACTTCAAAAGAATAATCATTAATATAGTCCAAAGAAAATGTAAAGAAAAAACCTGAAAATAGACAAACCCACCCAATAATTAATAAATCTTTTTTCATTTATATTCACCTCAAAATCAGAAACTATTTTATATATTAATTATACAATTCTATATTATAATTAATCAATTGCAACTTAAACTCAAATATATAATTCATATTTTATTATAAATATCAGTATGTTATAATTTTTTTAAAGATACTGATTTTAATTTGAAAGGTGAATATATGAAAAATGATAAAATATCAAATAAAAATATTATGGAAGATATTATAAATATTGTGGATAAACCTATTTTCTTTTTTGATAAATGGAAGGATTTAAAATATAATAAAAAAGCAGTTCTTCGTAGTAAACTTACATATATTATGTGTTGGTCTGTTTATTTTATTTGTATCTATTTTCTTATAATAAATGCTTTTTTTGGAGTACATATTAGAGATCTACTTGCAATACCAATATTGTTTATATTATGTTATTTAATTTTCGGTAAAAGATGTAACAAAATGTTAAATGATAATATAAACTTATCAATGAACTCAAAGTTTTACTTTTATGATAATTTACTTATTATTCAAAATGATAATAAAATTATAAAGGTTTCATATGACAAATTACAATATGAACATAAAGATTCAGTGTATTCATTTCATTCTTCGCAAAGAAATGATTCATTGGCATTTAGTATTAAAAGTGACTCGCCAGTTGATGAATTTGATATTTTTCTAAATGAACTAAATAATAAAAAAGATCCTGCTAAGAAAAAGATATTGTTAGATAAAATACATAATAATATAAATAAATACAGACTGCATTGTACTAATAAAAAAAATAATAAAACATTAAAAAAATATTACCATGAAAATATATTTTTAATGTTTTTGTACATAAGTATTATTCTAATATATTTTATTTCTTTCTGCGTTTATAAATATCTAATTAAAGAAGATACAGAATTTTTCCTTTTTATGCAAATTTGTTGTTTACCAACTTTTATTATCTTACCGATAGTTATAATCAAAGAAAAAAGAAAATCAAAGCAAATCTATCAAGAAGAATTATATTTTTATGAAAATTTCTTTTTAATAGAAACTAAAGATAGCATTTTGAAATACGAATATAGCGATATAAAGTCATTTAGTGAAGACAACAATTCAATATATATAAAAGTCAAATCGTTATCTTTACCTATAATAATTGATAAACAACTCTGTAATTCAAAATTTAATCTATTAGGTAAAATAAAAGCATCTAAAATACTGATGTGAATCCCAAATAGGAGACATCAATAAAAAAGCAGTATATTAAAAAGAG
>CAZHBS010000025.1:0-2853 GCA_964530845.1 uncultured Muribaculaceae bacterium | reverse complement strand
ACACCATAACCACAACCCATATCAAGAACTTTGCCTCCAACTTCTTCAAGCGGGATTGTTTCAAGAAGAAGTCTACTGCCAAAGTCCAAACCGTCTTTAGAAAAAACTCCATTGTCAGTGTTAAATATAAACTTTCTGCCTAATACAAAACACTCAGTTTTAACCATTTTACTAGGTAACTTTTCATTATCAAAATATTGCCCCATTTTATCACCTTGTATAAAAAAGAAAAAGAAAAATAGTCCATAAAAAACTTATTTTTCTTCCTTTCGAAACATATGATACAACAAACACCATTTAAAGTCAATGTTTTTTTAAAAAAATTTATGCAAAAAAAATATAGTCACCAATGATAAGACTATATTCCAAAAGATAAGAACTAACTCACTCGTTAAAAATCATTAATTATTTAATGAATTAACATTAAACTCTTAACAAAGTCATATCTTTTATTTCGAACTTCCTTCTGATAAAAGGATGATCTCAATTGGTTTGCAAGAAAGGCAAAATGTATGTCTACATTCACTAATCATTGTAGCTTAGCCATCTGTCGTAAAGTTTTCCTTCTTTATAAAAAATGTAATTTTTCTAATAGCTTGGTAAGGTTTAAAGATAATAAACCGTTAAACTATTTATATTACAACTGTTAGGTAAATAATATAATAGCTTAACCATAACATTTATTATAACTGTTAGGTATATAATAAACATTACACTAATCTTTCTACTATTAGTAACTTTATAATAACATTCAAATAATGATTTGTCAATACAAAAAAAAGATATGCAAAATTGCATATCCCGAGTTTAAGATATCCCATTGAAAATTATCAGTAATCAACAAAATATACTTACCAAAGAGTTTTCTTTCTCCCAAAATTACACCTAACCTAGCCACAACAGATAATTTCTAATTACAGTTTTGATAGAACCATAATTATCTTGCACGAGAGCTATTCAAATATCACATAAATATTTTCATGAAATACTACGGATTAGCATAATACTTCATCTAGCATCTAGGTTATACCTACATTATACTATAATAAATCAAAAAGTCAATATTATTTTTTTATTGACTTTTTACACTTCATAATATAATCAAGTAAAACTTTATCATTATCAACTTGACCTAACATATTTTTAACTAAATTATAAGCATTAGTACCATTCCAATAAGGAGATTTACCATCACCACATTGAATTTTATCAACAATTTTACTTATTTCAGAAAGTTCATCTTTTAACTTACCAATTTCATTATCAAGATTAGTAATTAATTTACTATTTTGCTTATCACTATTACCTTTTTTTGCCATAATAACACCTATTTATTAGAAAGAAACATTTCTTCCAAATAAGAAATCCTTTCATCAAGATTCTTAATAGCCACACTCTTAACATCATCACTATATTTTAATTCTAAGTTATTAAGTAAGCTATTAGCTGCTTGAGCCTGAGAAGAACACTTCCTAGAACACTGATTAGCCAATTCTTTATAATCACCTTCAAAAAAATCTTTTTGACATAACTTACTTAACGTAGAATCTAAATTTGATAATGTTTTATTTAAGGACTCAAAATGTTTAAGAAGATCATTTTTTAGTTTGTCTGTTTTCTTAATATCCATATAAAGATCTTTTCTATTCATTTTACTATTAATAGCAGTAGTTGGTTTACCCAAATCAATCTTTTGCATAAATACCTCCCAATTATTCTATAAAAAGTATAACACAAAAAGTAAAAAAAAAGCAATGCACTTAAGCATTGCAATTGATATAACTATTTAACTTCAACAGTAGCTCCTGCTTCTTCAAGCTTAGCTTTGATTTCTTCAGCTTCAGCAACAGGAATATTTTCTTTAACAACACCATTAGCATCAACGATGTCTTTAGCTTCTTTTAATCCTAAACCAGTAATTTCTTTAACAACTTTGATAACTCCTACTTTTCCAGCTCCAGCATCAGCAATTGAAACTGTAACAGTACTTGGTGCAGCATCAGCAGCAGCTCCTCCAGCAGCAGGTGCAGCAACTGCAACAGCGCTTGGATCTACTCCAAATTCCTCTTTCATAGCATCTACTAATTCTTTAATTTCTAATAAATTCATTTCTTTTAAACTACTGATAAAATCTTCTTTTGTTAATTTAGCCATTTTAATTTCCTCCTATATTACATTTTTAATTTTCTTTTTGTTGACTATATAAGTCTAAGCAGATTGATAAGTCTTTTACAAGTCCAATCATGCCACCAGCAAGCATAGTAAGTAATTGATCTCTTGATGGTAATGAAGCATATTCTTGAAGCTTTGCTTCATCAGCTTTTTCTCCATCTACAATCCCTACTTTTAAAATTAATGCTGGATGTTCTTTAGCAAAATCAGATAAAACCTTAATTGGTGCAACTTGATCTTCTCCATATGCAAATGCACTTGGACCAGTTAAACCTTCATTAAGATCTAATCCTAAATCATTGAAAGCTCTTGTCATAAAAGTATTCTTATATACCTTATAATCAGAATTAACTTCTCTAAGTTTACAACGTAACTCTTTTGACTCACTATCAGTAATACCACGATAATCGAATAAAACAATAGTTTTAGCGTTTTGAGCACGTTCCTTAATCTCATCGATGATTAATTGCTTTTGAGCTAAGATTTTCTCACTTGCCATAATACACCTCCTTAATCTATTGAGGGATGCCATAAAAAAGTTCTTTAACATACGCCAAAGAACTTTTTATATACTTATTAAAAGTCCTCGGTAGGATTTACTTTTATACCTACTGTCTATGGCACCTACAAATTGTCTTTATTATATACTATATAATCCTATTTGTCAAAATTATTTTCAAC
>CAZHBS010000024.1:0-3615 GCA_964530845.1 uncultured Muribaculaceae bacterium | reverse complement strand
GTGGTATAATATTAATATAAATTTAGTGTTGACAAAACTTAGATAGTCAATTTGATAAGTAAACTGTAGGTATGTTTTAAAAAAATAAACCTATGGTGTGTGGAAAAGAAACAATTTTTATGCTAAATTGTTAATAAAGAGGTGATAAGTATGGATAAAGTAAAAATAGGTCAATTTATTGCAAATTGTCGTAAAGATAAAAAACTAACTCAAGAACAACTTGCAGAAAAATTGGGAATTAGTATCAATGCTATAAGTAAATGGGAACGTGGCTTAAATCTTCCTGATGTTTCTTTATACCAAGCAATTTGTAAAGAATTAGATATTAGTTTAAATGAGTTTTTTGCAGTCGAGCGTATTAAAGAAAATCAAGTGATTCAAAAATCCGAAGAAAATATTATGAATATAGTAAAAGATGAAAGTAAAAAAAAGAAAAATTTAAAAGTTACAATAACAATATTAGGTATTATTATTTGTATTTTAATTGTCGTTGTTTTAGTATCATTTAATATTATGAGAGAATATTTAACTACTGCTAAGACTTTTGAATTTAATTGGGGTATTACAATTCCAAGTGATCTGAAAGAAGAATATCATATAAATACAGAACCTAGTTTTGGTGGCGATGGTGAAAGATACTCAATATTTAATGGTTCAAAATTTATTATGGATTTTAATAGCGAACAAAATCAAGAATTAGAACAAAGAATTAGTGAGTTAAATAACAAACTGAATATTCCAAAAGAGAATCAAGTTGATTTTTCTCATAAATATGTTTGGAAAAAAATTACTGATAAAGATGATGAAAGAGATGAACTGTTTATTATTTATGATTTTGAATTAGACAAATATTATTTTTATGAAACTTTTGTTTAATTATGTTTGATAGAAAGGCGGTATTGTTTTGAATAGTCAAGAATTTCACGATAAATATTATCATATGTATGATCAACAAGTAAAACTAACATTAAAAGATGGAACAGTAATAGTAGGACTCTTTAACGATGAATTTTTTGAAGATAATTCTATATTAGTTGATTGTAAAGTTATTAAAATAAAAGATATTGATAAAATGGAATTAGTAAAATAATAAATGAATTTTAATTATAAATAGTAATTGGAAAGATGAGATGAAAAAATGAAAAAAATCACATTTAAAAGTCAAATAATTATTGGAATTATTCTTGTAGTTATTGGAAATATTCTTGCATTTGTATTCCATAAAGGTGTTTTTTCTAATATTGCGTGGATTGTATATGGTATATTATTTATTTTAAATCCTGTTTATCCAAAGAGTTGCATTAACGAAAAAAAAGGAAAAATTGGAGCAAGAATCGGTGGAATAATTTGCATTTTAATTGGATTGATTACAAAGTTTGTTATATAAATAGTTATGGAGGTATAGTATATGAAATGGTATAATGATATGAGTGAACAACAAAAACAAAGTTTTCAAAAAGTAATCGTGGTATGCTTAATAGGTGCAATTTTAATTCTACTTATTCCTATGGTTATGCATTTCTTTTTATAAGTATAGATAATTTATAAATTAAATTGCAAATATTTAGTTATTAAAACAATAAAATAGTTCAAGAACAGATTGAAATAGTCTGTTCTTTTTTTGTGCATTAAAGGAGGTGGTATATATGATTGGATTTAAAGGATATTATTAAAATATTCACATAAATAAATTATAATTTATAATTTGATATTGACAGGTTTCTTATGGGTGATAGAGTCATCTTAAGGATTAATACTATCTTTTAAATAAGGGGGTGGGACTTCCCATAGTAGAATTTGTGCGGGAGTACAAATTCAGTGCTGGCTAGACAACGAATTTACTCCCAAACTATATAAAATATAAAAAGAGGATTAAATTTTTTTCATAATTTTTTTCCTCTTTTTTAATAATTATTTATATAAAAATAAATTCATTTAATATAATTTCTTCAACCATATTTTTGTAATTTTTCATTAATATTTGTAATCTATTTTCACTATTTTTACTGACTGAAATAAGATGATTAGTAAGTTCATTAGTCATTAAAAGTGTAGTATAAAGTGCTTTTTTATTTTCTTTCAGATAGTGTAATCTTAAATATCCATATTTGTTTATTCCAGTAGTACTTTGATTTTTAATACTTAAGTTTGGTAATAAATAATCTCCATTTTGTATATAAGTTAATTTCATTTTCATCTTTCCATTTCTTTATTTAATTTGTTACTGCTATATCTTTTTTAGGTACTAATATTAAAATATCTTTTAATTTATTCTCTTCAACGTAAGGACAACTAATAATGCCATCAACATATAAATGTTCTCTTGATTTTGACATAAAATATTCTAAAAATTCATTTGAATATTTATTTAATTTCATTTTTTTAATAGATAAAATATCATAATCTATTTCTATATTTTTTAGTTTTTCTTTGTTTATTTCTTTATAAAATTTGATGCCAATATTATTGTTTTCCAAAATTTTATTAAGATATTTTATATATTCTTTATTGCTTTTGGCTATGAATTCATCTGTAAACTTTATATTTTTAATATCAATGTTATAGTTTTTATCTCTAGTTATTTCTATTTGGAATATAAGTCTATGAATTAAATCTCTTTTTGCTTTTCTTGTTAGTAAATCATAAAGAAAAGTAAAACCTATATTTTTAATATTTGTAAAAATTAATTTGTCATTTTCTTCAATACAGTCTAATTTTTTAACAAGTTCTATTGTATATTCTTTTGAAAAATTATCTGGATCAAGAGTAGTTTTCTTTTTATTTAATTTATCTATTTCTTTTTTTATTACTTCATTTTTGTGATTAATTGTTTCTACATCTAAAGTAGAACTTAAATATAAATCAACTAATCTTTTTTCTTGTATTTTTAATTTTTTAATAGCTTTTTCTATTTCTTTTACATCATTACTTTTAGTAGAATTACAAGTAATAATTTCATTATCCATAGAAAGCATAAATATCGTTAATTCTTCTAATATTCTTTTTAATTTTGCTTCTATTTTTTCTGTATTATAATGATATCCATAACCTTTACAATTGGTGTTTTTACATCTTAAATGATAATATATTTTTTGTTTCCCATTAGGATATTTAAATGATTCTGATGAACTCATAATCTCTCCACATAAAGGGCATTTAACTAATCCTGAAAATAAATGAATGTGATCACCATAATTAGAATGTTTATTTTTAACTAATACATTTCTAGTTGCATTCCAAGTATTTATATCAATAATTGGTTCACAATAATTTTCAACTCTTAAAATATCTTGAGGTTTTCTTTTATACTTTCCATATTCAAATATTCCAATATAAATTGAATTAGTAAGTATTTTATAAACTCTATCTGATAACCATTTTCCTTGTTTTAAGTAAGCATTATTGTTGTGCATAATACTTGCTATATTTCTTGTGGAATGACCTTGTTTGCATAGTTCAAATATTTCTTTAACTACTTGTGATTCAATAGGTTCTATTTCTAAATGACCAGTATTTTTATTTCTAACATAGCCATAAGGTGCTTTACTAGGGTGTATTTTTTCTAAAGCCATTTCTTCCATTGCACGTTTAGTTCTTGCTCCAATTTCTTTTCTT
>CAZHBS010000023.1:0-4897 GCA_964530845.1 uncultured Muribaculaceae bacterium | reverse complement strand
TCTATATAAATCATTTAAATCAGAAGTAGCAAATCTACCACCATCTAATTGAATCATTGGACGTAACTCTGGAGGTATTACTGGAATACAATCCATAATCATCCATTCAGGTTTATTTCCTGATTGGTCAAATGCATCAAGAACATCAAGACGTTTTAATAAACGAGTTCTTTTTTGTCCTTGTGCCTTCTCTAATTCTTTTTGAATATCAGCAATTTCTTTCTTTAAATCTAATTTCTTTAATAATTCCTTAATTGCTTCAGCACCCATTCCAACTTTAAAACCAGTACCATATTTTTCATAATATGAACGATATTCTTTTTCAGATAATGTTTGCTTATTTTCAAGTGGGGCATTACCTTTATCAATAACAACATAACTTACAAAATATAATACTTCTTCAAGATCTCTTGGGCTCATATCAAGAGCAAGTCCCATGCATGAAGGAACACCCTTAAAGAACCAAATATGTGAAACTGGCGTAGCTAACTCAATATGACCCATACGTTCACGACGAACTTTAGAACGAGTTACCTCAACTCCACATCTATCACAAATAATATTTTTATATCTTACTCTTTTATATTTACCACAAGCACATTCGAAATCCTTTGTAGGTCCAAATATTTTCTCGCAGAATAAACCATCTCTTTCTGGTCTTAAAGTACGATAATTAATAGTCTCTGGTTTTTTAACTTCACCATAAGACCACTCACGAATTTTTTCAGGAGAAGCAATCCCAATTTTTAATGCATCAAATTTATTAACATCTATCATTAAATATCAGCTCCTTCCTCTTCAAACTCTTCTGTCTCTGCTATGTCCTCATCATCAGGCTCATAATCATCAAAATCATCTTCATCATCAAAACTATCATCAAAATCTTCATCATCTACTTCTTCAGATTCATCATCATTATTTTCGATTTCAGTAATAATCTCTTTTGCAGGACTCTCTATTTCATCTAAATTCATAGCTAAATCCTCTTTATTTTCAGCATCTTCTATTTCACTTAATTGTAAAGTCTTACCTTCATCATCAATTATTGAAACATCTAATCCTAATGCTTGGAATTCCTTCATCAATACTCTAAATGATTCTGGAACACCAGCTTGATTAATTTCTTGACCTTTAATAATAGATTCATAAACCTTAACACGTCCAACAACATCATCAGATTTAACTGTCAAGATTTCTTGTAATGTATGTGCGGCTCCATATGCATATAAAGCCCAAACTTCCATTTCACCAAATCTCTGTCCACCAAACTGTGCTTTACCACCAAGAGGCTGTTGTGTAACTAATGAATAAGGTCCAGTTGCACGAGCATGTAACTTATCATCAACCATGTGATGAAGTTTAATCATGTACATAACACCAACTGATATACGATGATCAAATGGCTCACCAGTACGTCCATCATAAAGTACAGTCTTACCATCTTCGTCCATTCCAGCTTCTTTCATCATAGCTTGAATATCACTTATATGAGCTCCATCAAATACTGGAGTTGCTATATGAACACCAAGTTTTTTGGCAGCCATACCCATATGAATTTCTAGAATCTGTCCAAAGTTCATACGAGAAGGAACACCTTGTGGATTTAACATTATATCAACTGGAGTACCATCTGGTAAATATGGCATATCCTCTTGTGGAAGAATAAGTGAAATAACACCTTTATTACCGTGACGACCAGACATCTTATCTCCAACTTGAATCTTACGTTTTTGAATTATATATACACGAATTACTTTGCTAACACCAGCTGGTAATTCATCATTGTCTTTTCTTGAATAAATTTTAATATCGTGAACAATTCCATCTCCACCATGTGGAACACGAAGTGATGTATCACGAACTTCACGAGTCTTTTCACCAAAAATAGCATGTAATAATTTTTCTTCTGAAGTAAGTTCAGCCATACCTTTAGGTGTAACTTTACCAACTAAGATATCTCCTTCTTTAACTTCAGTACCAATAGCTACAATACCATTTTCATCCAAATTACGACGAGCTTCTTCACTAACATTAGGAATATCTCTTGTAATTTCTTCTGGTCCAAGTTTAGTCTCTCTACATTGCATTTCATAATCTTCAAGATGTAGAGAAGTATATTTATCATCTTTTACAAGATTTTCATTTAATATAACAGCATCCTCATAGTTATAACCATTGAAAGTCATAAATGCAACTGTCATATTTTTACCTAAAGCAAGTTCTCCCATATCAGTAGAATTACCATCAGCTAAAACTGTATGACCTGCAACTACTTTATCTCCAACTTGAACAATAGGTCTTTGATGTGAACAAATACTAGAGTTAGCAAGTTCAAAGTTAGCTAAATTATAAGTATCCTTACCATCCTTAGTCTTAACTACAACTTTCTTAGCATCAACATATTCAACTACACCATCATTTTTAGCAATAACTTCAACACCAGAATCTTTTGCAGCAATATATTCAACACCAGTTCCTACAAGTGGAGCTTCTGTCTTAATAAGTGGCATAGCTTGACGTTGCATATTTGCTCCCATTAGGGCACGAGTTGCATCATCATGTTCAAGGAATGGAATACAACTTGTTGTAATAGATACTACCTGTTGAGGACTAACATCGATAAAATCAACATCCTCTGGCTTAGCTAAAATATTTTCACCGCGAGAACGAGCATTAACTAATTCATCTGTTATTCTATTATTATCATCAGTTCCAACAGTTGATTGAGAAATAATATAGTCCATTTCATCATCAGCTGTTAAATAAACAACCTCATCAGTAATTTGACAATCAACTACTTTTCTATAAGGAGTCATTATGAAACCATACTCATCTACTTTAGCATAACTTGCAAGTGATGTAATAAGTCCGATATTTGGACCTTCAGGAGACTCAATAGGACAAATTCTACCATAGTGAGAAGTATTAACGTCACGTACTTCAACTCCAGCTCTATCACGAGACAATCCACCTGGTCCTAAAGCAGATAAACGACGTTTATTAGTTAACTCAGCAATTGGATTAGTTTGGTCCATAAATTGAGATAATTGAGAACTACCAAAGAACTCTTTCATAGCAGCAGTAACAGGTCTTATATTAATTAAAGTCTTAGGAGTTACTTCTTCCATTTCTTGAGTAGTCATTCTTTCACGAATAACTCTTTCCATTCTAGAAACTCCAATTCTAAATTGGTTTTGTAAAAGTTCACCAACTTGACGAATACGTCTATTACCTAAATGATCGATTTCATCATAATTACCAACACCATGTAATAAGTTTAAGTAATAAGATACTGAAGCATAAACATCAGATATAGTTAATCTCTTAACATCACAATTTTGATCATTACCAATAACTACTACTTTCTTTTTCTTATCTGTTGGATCAACAATTTTAACAATTTGAATCTTATTAAATGAATCTAATTCCTCATTAATTTGTGCTTCGCAAACACCAAAACCAGAACTTAAAGCATTATTTAACTCTTCAATATTAGCTTTAGTAATAACTGTACCCTTCTCAAAAACAACATTTCCGTCAACAACAATATCTTCAGCAAGTGTTTGATTAAGTAATCTATCACTAACATTTAATTTACGATTAAATTTATAACGACCTACTTTAGATAAATCATATCTAAATTCATCAAAGAAACGTGTAATTATTTGGTTCTTAGAAGAATCAAGTGTAGCAGGCTCTCCTGGTCTTAATTTTTCATAAATTTCTATTAATGCTTCATCAGTATTCTTAGTAGAATCTTTAGCAATAGTATTTTTAAGATATTCATCATCACCAAACATCTTAATAATATCATCATCACTACTTAAACCAAAAGCTCTAAGTAATGTTGTAATAGGAACCTTTCTAGTTCTATCAATTCTTACATATAATACATCTCTTGCATCAACTTCAAATTCTAACCATGTTCCACGATTAGGAATAATCTGAGAAGTAATTAACTCGCGTCCATTTTTATCTATTTCATGATTGAAATAAACACTAGGAGAACGAACTAATTGAGAAACAATAACACGCTCAGCTCCATTGATAACAAATGTACCTGAATCAGTCATCATAGGCATATCACCCATGAATATTTCTTGTTCCTTAACTTCACCAGTTTCATGGTTAAATAAACGCACTTCTACTCTTAAAGGTGCAGAAAAAGTAGATTCACGATCTTTACTTTCTTTTATAGAATATTTTGGCTCATCAAAATGATAATCTCCGAATTCAAGTGATAAAGTTCCAGAAAAATTCTCTACTGGAAATAAATCATTAAAAACTTCTTTGATACCTTTTTCAATAAACCATTGATAAGAACTCTTTTGAATTTCAAGTAAGTCTTTCAATTCATAAGTATTTTTAATACTTGAGAAATTTCTTCTTTCTCTATGGTCACCACTCTTAACAATTTTATATGGCACTATATTTCACCCCACTTAATATATTTACTGTAATTAAAGACATTTACATTCAAGAATATAAAAGCCTTTTTTCTTATCGAGTATTCTTACAGTATAAATACTCTCTAAATCCTTAATAAGTGATTTTGCACCTTGCTCTTTACGTATAACTATAAAAAGTTTTCCGTCTTTTTCTAGATAATCACGAGCATTCATCACTATATCGTAGACAACTTTCTTACCAGCCCTAATAGGAGGATTAGTAATAATACTTGTATACTTAGAATTCACATTTTCATAAGTATTGCTTTTAAACACATCAATATCATTACAAAAATTCTCTTTAATATTAATTTGAGATAAATGTATAGCTCTCAAATTAACATCAACCATATCAACATGACAAGAAGTTAACTTATTAATTATGATTCCAAATACACCATAACCACAACCCATATCAAGAACTTTGCCTCCAACTTCTTCAAGCGGGA
>CAZHBS010000022.1:0-7070 GCA_964530845.1 uncultured Muribaculaceae bacterium | reverse complement strand
GATTCAATTAGATGGTGGTAGATTTGCTACTTCTGATTTAAATGATTTATATAGACGTGTAATCAATCGTAACAATCGTTTAAAGAAGTTAATTGATTTAGGAGCTCCTGGAATTATTATTCAAAATGAAAAACGTATGCTTCAAGAAGCTGTAGATGCATTATTCGATAATGGTCGTCGTGGAAGAAGTGTTACAGGTGCGGGAAATAGACCGTTAAAATCAATTTCTAGTATGTTAAAAGGAAAACAAGGTCGTTTCCGTCAAAACTTACTTGGAAAACGTGTTGACTATTCTGGTCGTTCTGTTATTGTTGTTGGTCCATCGTTAAAAATGTATCAATGTGGTATTCCAAAGGAAATGGCACTAGAATTATTTAAACCTCATGTTATTCATGGATTAGTAAGTAAAGATATTGCTCATAATATTAAAGCTGCTAAGAGATTAATTGATAATCAAGATCCAGCAGTTTGGGATATTGTTGAGGAAGTTATAAAAGAACATCCAGTTATGCTTAACCGTGCTCCAACATTACATAGACTTGGTATTCAAGCATTTGAACCAGTTCTAGTTGGTGGAAAGGCTATTCGTCTTCACCCATTAGTTTGTCCAGCATTTAATGCAGACTTCGATGGTGACCAGATGGCTGTTCACGTTCCACTTTCTGAGGAAGCTCAAGCAGAAGCTAGATTATTAATGCTTGGTTCAAATAATATCCTTCATCCAAAGTCTGGAGATCCAATTGTTACTCCATCTCAAGATATGGTTTTAGGTAACTACTATATAACAATGGAAAAAGCTGGAGAAGATGGTGAAGGTAGAGTATTTAAAAACTCTAATGAAGCGTTAATGGCATATGAAAGAAGAGAAATAACTCTTCATACAAGAATTGCTATACCAGTTGATTCATTTAAATATAAATTATTTACTGAACAACAAAAAGGTAAATATTTAGTTACGACTGTTGGTAAAATTAAATTTAATGAAATTTTACCAGATACATTTGCTTACATAAATGAACCTACTGATGAGAACATTTCTAATATTACTCCTAATAAGTATTTCTTAGAGATGGGAACAAATATTCCTGAAGCTATAAAAGAAATGCCTCTTGTTAATGCATTCGCTAAAGGAACACTTGAAAAAATTATTGCTCAAGTATTTAAAAGATATAAAACTACTGAGACTTCTACAATGCTTGATAAGTTAAAGGATTTAGGTTTCAAATATTCAACTATTTCAGGTATTACTGTTTCTATGGCTGATGTTGAAATTTCTAAAACAAAACATGAAGTTGTTGCTGAAGCTCAAAAAGTTGTTGATAAAATTAATAAACAATATAAACGTGGTTTAATTACTGAGGAAGAAAGATTTAACAAAGTTATTGAAACATGGAATGGTGCTACTGACCAAGTTAAGGATGAACTTGAAGGAGTATCTAAGACTGATATTGATAATCCAATATTCATCATGATGAACTCTAAAGCTCGTGGTAATATCTCTAACTTTACTCAGGTTGCAGGTATGCGTGGTATCATGGCTAAACCAGATGGTACTCCTGTTGAAATTCCAATTCTTTCAAACTTCATTGAAGGTCTTTCAGTTGCTGAATTCTTCTTATCTACACATGGTGCTCGTAAAGGTTCTGCTGATACAGCTCTTAAGACTGCAGACTCTGGTTATTTAACTCGTCGTCTTGTTGATGTTGCTCAAGATATGATTGTTAAAGAAGCAGATTGTGGTACTGATCAAGGTGTTGTTGTTAGAGACTTTATTAATGAACATACAGGTAGTGTAATTGAATCTTTAAGAGACCGTATAGTTGGAAGATTTACTAATAAAAAGGTTGTAAATCCAGAAACTAAAGAAGTTATTGTTGATAAATTACAATTAATTACAGATTCATTAGCAGATAAGATTATTGCTGCAGGTATCAAAGAAGTTGAAATACGTACTATCTTAACTTGTGGTACTGCTGATGGAGTATGTCAAAAGTGTTATGGACGTAACTTAGCTACAGGTAACTTAGTTGAAATTGGTGAAGCTGTCGGAGTTATGGCTGCTCAATCAATTGGTGAACCTGGTACTCAGCTTACAATGCGTACATTCCACTCTGGTGGTGTTGCCCATGGTGGTGATGCAGATATCACTCAAGGTCTTCCTCGTGTACAAGAGTTGTTCGAAGCACGTAATCCAAAGGCTAAATCTACAATTGCAGAGATTGATGGAACTGTTACTAAGATTAAGGAAGATCATGGAAAATATAAGATTAGTATTACTAATAAACTTGAAACTAAGGATCATGTAACAAATTATGGTTCTAAGTTATGTGTTGAAAAAGGTGATGAAGTACATTGCGGTGATAAACTTACTGAAGGTGCAATTAGCCCTAAAGAGTTACTTGCTGTAACAGATCCTATTACAACACAAGAATATATCCTTAAAGAAGTTCAATATACTTACCGTTCTCAAGGTGTTGATATTTCAGATAAACATATTGAAGCTATCGCTCGTAGAATGATAAGTAAGATTAAGATTGTTGATGGTGGAGATACTAGATTCTTACCAGGAAGTCTTGTTAATTTCCGTGAGTTTACTGATGGAAATAAAGAGGCAATTATTAACGGTAAGGCTCCTGCTATTGGTAAACCAATACTTCTTGGTATTACTAAGGCAGCTCTTGAAACTGATTCATTCTTATCAGCTGCATCTTTCCAAGAGACAACTCGTATCTTAACTGATGCTGCTATAAAGGGTAAAGTTGACACATTATCTGGATTAAAAGAAAATGTAATCATTGGTAAATTAATTCCAGCTGGTACTGGTAGTAAGATTTATCGTGATGTAGATTATCAATTAAAAACAGAATTTATTGATGAAGAACCTTTAGAACAATTAGAAGATCAATTTATGGAATAAAACTTAGAGACTATTTCGATATAGTCTCTTTTTTTGTCTAGTAGACATTTACTTTTTAAAATTTCTTGTTTTGAAATAATTTATTTAGTATTATTTAAATGGTGATATATATGAAAAAGATAGGTAATGGTGGATGGGGAATTGTTTCTATGATTTCTTTTATTGTGGGCTTTTTCTTGTTTTTGATTATTATTATGATTTTAGCATATACTTTATAGAGAAATTAATAAAAATTGTTGACATTATATATCGATAATGTTATATTATTAATGCTGATTAAATATCTTTGCCATTAGGCAGAGATTTATTTAGAGGGTAAAATGATACACCTGGATATGTGTAGAGAAAGGAGATAGATTTAATGCCTACAGTTAATCAATTAGTTCATAATAAACGTAAGGATAAGGTTAGAAAAAGTAAAGCACCAGTTCTTGGTATTGGATTAAACACTATTAAGAAGGTAGCTACTGATACTAATTCTCCTCAAAAACGTGGAGTTTGTACTCGTGTTGGTACTAAAACACCTAAAAAACCAAACTCTGCATTACGTAAATATGCGCGTGTTCGTTTATCAAATGGAAAAGAAGTAGATACTTATATTCCTGGTATTGGACACAACTTACAAGAGCACAGTGTTGTATTAATTCGTGGTGGACGTGTTAAGGACTTAATCGGAGTTCGTTATCATATAATCCGTGGTACATTAGATACAGCTGGTGTTAAAGATCGTAAGCAAGGACGTAGTAAATACGGAGCTAAAAAAGAAAAGAAAAAGTAAAACAAAATAATATTTGAAGGGAGGATTTAAAATGCGTAAGAGACGTGCGGTAAAAAGAGATATTTTACCAGATCCAATATATAAATCAAAGGTAGTTGCAAAACTTATCAATACAATCATGTTGGATGGTAAAAAAGGTATTGCTCAAACAATCGTATATGAAGCTTTCGATACAGTAAAAGAAAAAACTGGTAAAGATGCTTTAGAAGTTTTCAATGAAGCAATGGAAAATATAAGACCTCAATTAGAAGTTAAGAGTCGTCGTGTTGGTGGTTCTAACTATCAAGTACCAGTTGAGGTTACACCTGCGAGAAGTCAAGCTTTAGCTTTAAGATGGCTAACTAAATATTCTCGTGAACGTGGTGGAAAAGGAATGGCTGATAATTTAGCTAATGAAATTATTGATGCATCAAATGGAACAGGTGCAGCAGTTAAAAAACGTGAAGATACTCACAGAATGGCTGAGGCTAATAAAGCTTTTGCACATTATAGATGGTAGAAAGGAGTCAAATGTATGGCAAGAGATACGTCTTTAGAGAATACTAGAAACATTGGAATTATGGCTCATATCGATGCAGGTAAAACTACTTGTACAGAAAGAATCTTATTCCATACGGGGGTTACTCATAAAATTGGTGAGACACATGACGGTGAATCTCAAATGGACTGGATGGAACAAGAACAAGAACGTGGTATTACTATCACTTCTGCAGCTACAACAGCTCACTGGAAGGGTTACCGTTTAAATATCATCGATACTCCAGGACATGTTGATTTTACTATTGAAGTTTCAAGATCTCTTCGTGTACTTGATGGTGCAGTTGCATTAATCGATGCACAAGCAGGAGTTGAACCTCAAACTGAAACTGTTTGGAGACAAGCTTCTGAATTTAAAGTACCTAGAATCATTTTTGCAAATAAAATGGATAAAATGGGTGCAAACTTTGAGTTCAGTTTAAAAACAATTAAAGATCGTTTAGGAGTAAATGCTAAACCTATTGAATGGCCAATTGGTGCTGAAGATAACTTCACTGGAGTTATTGATTTAGTAACTATGAAGGCATATGAATATGATGGACAACAAGCAGAAAATGCAAAGGAAATTGAAATTCCTGCTGATTTAAAGGCAGTTGCTGAAGAAAAAAGAGCAGACTTAATTGATGCTGTTGCAGAATACGATGAAGATACAATGATGACTTACCTTGATGGTGGAGAAGTTACTGTTGATATGATTAAGACTGCAATTAGAAAAGGATGCTTAGCTGCTGAATTTTTCCCAGTTATGTGTGGAACTGCTTTAGGTAACAAAGGTATAAAATTATTACTTGATGCAGTAGTTGATTATTTACCAAGTCCATTAGATATTGAATCAATTAAAGGAACTGATGCTAATGGTGATGAAGCTGTTCGTCATCCTAGTGATAGCGAACCATTTGCAGCTTTAGCATTCAAGGTTATGACTGATCCATTTGTTGGACGATTAACATTCTTCAGGGTTTATTCTGGACACCTATCAAGTGGTTCTTATGTAATGAATTCTACAAAGGATTCTAAAGAAAGAATTGGTCGTATTTTACAAATGCATGCTAATAACCGTAAGGAAATAACTGATGTTTATACTGGAGATATTGCAGCTGCAGTTGGTTTAAAAAATACAACTACTGGTGATACATTATGTGATGAAAAGAAGATTATTGTTCTTGAAAGTTTACATGTACCAGAACCAGTTATTCAATTAGCTGTTGAACCTAAGTCAAAGGCTGACCAAGATAAGATGGCTTTAGCTCTTCAAAAATTAGCTGAAGAAGATCCAACATTCAAGGTTACTACAGACCACGAAACAGGTCAAACTGTTATTGCTGGAATGGGTGAATTACACCTTGATGTATTAGTTGATCGTATGAAGAGAGAATTTGGAGTTGAGGCTAATGTAGGAGCTCCACAAGTTGCTTATCGTGAAACTATTAAGGCTACAGCTGAATGTGAAGGTAAATATATCAAACAATCTGGTGGTCGTGGACAATATGGACACGTTTGGGTTAAATTTGAGCCAAATCCAGATAAAGGATACGAATTCGTTGATGAAATCGTTGGTGGAGTTGTTCCTCGTGAATATATTCCAGTTGTTGATAAGGGATTACAAGAAGCATTACAAACAGGTGTACTTGCAGGATACCCTATGATAGATGTTAAAGCTACATTATTTGATGGTTCATACCACGATGTAGACTCTAACGAAATGGCATTTAAGATTGCTGCTAGTATGGCACTAAAAGAAGCTAAGAATAAATGTCAACCAGTATTACTTGAACCTATTATGAAAGTAGATGTTACTACTCCAGATGAATATTTTGGTAACGTAATGGGAGACTTAACTTCTCGTCGTGGTAAACCACTTGGACAAGAAAGTCAAGGTAATGCAATTAAGCTAAGTGCTATGGTTCCACTTTCAGAAATGTTTGGTTATGCTACTAACCTTCGTTCTAATACACAAGGTAGAGCAACATTCGTAATGTTCTTTGATCACTACGAAGAAGTACCTAAAAACATTGCTGAAGAGATAATCAAAAAGAGTGGAAATTAATTAAAAGTGTATCAAAATAGTTGATAAATTTTCAATTATTAGATAAAATATATGTTGTAAATAAATAAGGAGGAAATTATTTTATGGCAAAAGAAAAATTTGATCGTTCAAAACCACACGTTAACGTTGGTACAATTGGACACGTAGATCATGGTAAAACTACTTTAACTGCTGCTATTACTAAATGTTTAGCTGGTAAAAACGGTAACCAAGCTGTTGATTTTGCTAACATCGATAAAGCACCAGAAGAAAGAGAACGTGGTATCACTATCAATACTGCTCACGTTGAGTATAGTACTGATAATAGACATTACGCTCACGTTGACTGTCCAGGACATGCTGATTATGTTAAAAACATGATTACTGGTGCAGCTCAAATGGATGGAGCAATCTTAGTTATTGCTGCTACAGATGGACCTATGGCACAAACTCGTGAACATATCTTACTTGCTCGTCAAGTTGGAGTACCAAAAATGGTTGTTTTCATGAACAAATGTGATATGGTTGATGATGAAGAATTATTAGATTTAGTTGAAATGGAAATTCGTGACTTATTAAACGAATATGGTTTCGATGGAGACAATACTCCAATTATTAGAGGATCTGCTCTTAAAGCTCTTGAAGGTGATCCAGCATGGACTCCAAAGATTGATGAATTAATGGAAGCTGTTGATACATGGATCCCAACTCCTGAAAGAGATAATGACAAACCATTCTTAATGAGTATCGAAGATGTATTCACAATCACTGGTCGTGGTACTGTTGTTACTGGACGTGTTGAACGTGGACAA
>CAZHBS010000021.1:0-10049 GCA_964530845.1 uncultured Muribaculaceae bacterium | reverse complement strand
GAGATGCTGTTGGAAACGAAGGAAGAGCAATAGCAAAAGTAGATTGGATAGATAAAGAAGCACCAATCGGAACAATAAAATATTCAACAACAGATATAACAAATCAAGATGTAATCGCAACAATAGAGTTTAATGAAGAAAATGTCACAATTACAAGTGAAGGTGGAAATACACATGCATTCATAGAAAATGGAACATTTACATTTACATTTAGAGATGCTGTTGGAAACGAAAATAGCGTAACAGCAAAAGTAGACTGGATAAATAAAAATGCACCAGTTGGAACTATTAAATACAATATAGAAAGTCCAACAAACCAAAATGTAATCGCAACATTAGAAGTAGCAGAAGGTGTCACAATTACAAGTGAAGGTGGAAATACACACGAATTCACAGAAAATGGAGAGTTCAGATTTACATTTAGAGATGCAGCAGGAAACGAAGGAAGTGCAACAGCAAGAATAACATGGATAGATAAAGAGACACCAATTGGAACTATAAGTTATTCAACAACAGATAAAACAAATCAAAATGTAACTGCAACAATAACATTTAACGAAGAAAATGTTGTTGTAAGTGGAGAAACGACAGTAGTATTTTCAACAAATGGTACATATACATTTATTTTCAGAGATGCAGCAGGAAATATAGGAACAGCAGATGCAAATGTAACATGGATAAATAAAGAAGTACCAACAGGAACAATAAAATATTCAACAACAGATATAACAAATAAAGACGTAATCGCAACATTAGAAGTAGCAGAAGGTGTCACAATTATAAGCGAAGGTGGAAGCACACATAGATTTACAGAAAATGGAATCTTCGAATTCAAATTCAGAGATGAATATGGAAATGAAGGAAGTGCAACAGCAACAGTAACATGGATCAACAAGAATATACCAACAGGAACAATAAAATATTCAACAACAGATATAACAAATCAAGATGTAATCGCAACATTAGAAGTGCCAGAAGGAATAACAATAACAAGTAAAGGTGGAAACAAACATATATTTACAACAAATGGAAGTTTCACATTCACATTTAGAGATAAAGCTGGAAATGAAGGAAGTGCAACAGCAACAGTAAACTGGATAGACAAAATAGCACCAACAGGAACAATCGAATATAATGTCACAACTTCAACATCATCAAATGTAATAGCTTCAATAACTTTCAGTGAGGAAAATGTAAAAATAACAAGTAAAGGTGGAAATACACATACATTTACAGAAAATGGAGAATTCGTATTTGAATTTGTTGATGAAGCTGGAAATGTTGGAACAGCTATTGCTAAAGTAACATGGATTAGCAAAGAAAAACCAACAGGAACAATAAAATATAGTACAAATAAATTAACAAATCAAAATGTAATCGCAACATTAGAAGTACCAGAAGGTGTAACAATCACAAGTGAAGGTGGAAACACACATACATTCACAGAAAACGGAACATTTACGTTCACATTTGAAGACGCTGCAGGTAACATTGGAACATTAGTAGCCAAAGTAGATTGGATAGATACAACAATCCCAACAGGATCAATAAAATATTCAACAACAAATCCAACAAATAAAAATGTAGTGGCAACAATAACATTTGATGAAGAAAATGTAACAGTAGAAGGTGGAAACACACATACATTCACAGAAAATGGAGAGTATACATTCAAATTTAGAGATGCAGCAGGAAATGAAGGAACATTAATTGCCAAAGTAGATTGGATAAATAAAAAAGCACCAATTGGAACAATCAAATACAACATAGATAAATTAACAAATCAAGATGTAGTAGCAACATTAGAAGTACCAGAAGGTGTAACAATCACAAGTGAAGGTGGAAATACACATGTATTCACAAAAAATGGAAGTTTCACATTCACATTTAGAGATGCAGCAGGAAACATTGGAAGCACAACAGCAAAAGTAGATTGGATAGATAAAGAAACACCAATCGGAACAATAAAATATTCAACAACAAATCCAACAAACAATAATGTAACAGCTATAATAATATTTAATGAAGAAAATGTAACAATCACAAGTTGTTGTGGAGATACACATTTGTTTGGAGAAAATGGGGAGTTTACGTTCACATTTGAAGACGCTGCAGGTAACATTGGAACATTAGTAGCCAAAGTAGATTGGATAGATACAACAATCCCAACAGGATCAATAAAATATTCAACAACAAATCCAACAAATAAAAATGTAGTGGCAACAATAACATTTGATGAAGAAAATGTAACAGTAGAAGGTGGAAACACACATACATTCACAGAAAATGGAGAGTATACATTCAAATTTAGAGATGCAGCAGGAAATGAAGGAACATTAATTGCCAAAGTAGATTGGATAAATAAAAAAGCACCAATTGGAACAATCAAATACAACATAGATAAATTAACAAATCAAGATGTAGTAGCAACATTAGAAGTACCAGAAGGTGTAACAATCACAAGTGAAGGTGGAAATACACATGTATTCACAAAAAATGGAAGTTTCACATTCACATTTAGAGATGCAGCAGGAAACATTGGAAGCACAACAGCAAAAGTAGATTGGATAGATAAAGAAACACCAATCGGAACAATAAAATATTCAACAACAAATCCAACAAACAATAATGTAACAGCTATAATAATATTTAATGAAGAAAATGTAACTGTAGATGGAGGAAATATACATGTATTCAAAGAAAACGGAGAGTATACATATGTATTTAGAGATGCAGCTGGAAATGAAGGAACATTAATAGCTAAAGTAGATTGGATAAATAAGAAAGCACCAGTAGGAGAAGTAAAATATTCAACAACAGATAAAACAAATCAAAATGTAATCGCAACATTAGAAGTACCAGAAGGTGTAACAATCACAAGTGAAGGTGGAAACACACATGTATTTACAGAAAATGGAGAGTTCTTATTTGAATATATAGATGAAGCTGGAAACAGAGGAAGTACACTTGCTAAAATAGATTGGATAGATAAGGAATCACCAATTGGAAGAATTGAATATAGTGCAACACTTCCAACAGGATCTGATGTAATAGTAAAACTTATTACAAATGAAAAAGTAATAATATTAAACAATAATGGAAGTAATACATACATATTCACAGAAAATGGAACATTCACATTTGAATTCATTGATGAAGCAGGAAATGTTGGAACAGCAATAGCAATAGTAAATAATATTGATAAAAACTTACCAACAGCAGATATTGAATATAGTATTAATAAACCTACAAATCAAAATGTAATAGTTAGATTAATAAATCCATCAAAGAATATTACAATATTAAATAATAATGGAAGCAATACATACACATTCACAGAAAATGGAGAGTTTGTTTTCGAATTTATAGATGAGGCTGGAAATAAAGGAACGGCTACTGCTAAAGTGGACTGGATAGATAGAGAACCACCAACAGTAACGCTAAATTATTCGATAAAAGAATTAACAAATCAAAATGTAGTAGTAATTCTTGAAAACTATAGTGAAAATATTATAATTTTAAACAATAATGGAAGTAATACATACACATTCACAGAAAATGGAAGCTTTACTTTTGAAATTATTGATGAAGCAGGAAATAAAACTACTATAACAGCAACGGTAGATTGGATAAATAAAACTGCTCCAACAGGAGATATAATCTATAATATAGTAGAAGAAACAAATCAAGATGTAGTTGCAACACTTAATGTAAAAGATGGAATAACTATAATTAATAATAATGGAAGTAATACATATACATTCACAGAAAATGGAACATTCACATTTGAATTTATTGACAATTTAGGAAACAAAGGAACGGCAGTTGCAACAGTTAATTGGATAAATAAAACAGTTCCAACTGGAAATATTATATATAGTACAACAGAAAGTACTAATAAAGATGTAATCGCAACACTTGAAATAAAAGATGGAATTACCATCACAAATAACAACGGAAAGAATACATATACGTTCACAGAGAATGGAAGTTTCACATTCGAATTTGTAGATAAAGCTGGAAATAAAGGAACAGCTGTAGCAATAGTAAATTGGATAAACAAAACAGCTCCAACAGGAGATATAATATATAATATAGTAGAAGAAACAAATCAAGATGTAGTTGCAATACTTAATGTAAAAGATGGAATAACTATAATTAATAATAATGGAAGTAATACATATACATTCACAGAGAATGGAAGTTTCACATTCGAATTTGTAGATAAATTAGGAAACAAAGGAACAGCTGTTGCGACAGTTAATTGGATTAAAAAATATAACAAACCAGTAATTAATAATCCAATAAACAATACAAATAATAACAATAATACAAACCAAAATATATCTGATAATAGTAAACCTACAATTGAAGAAAATAAGAATAATAACGGAATAACAATTAAATCAAAAGATATTGAATATAAAAATGATAAAGTTACAGTTATAGCAATTTCATCGAAATTAGATAAAAATAACTCTCTAAGAGTAGAAAAATTTGACTTACATGAAGAATTTGATAGTAAAATAGAAGGATATAAAGACTCATATAAATTAATTCTAAGATCATCAAAAGGAAAAGATATTGATACATCAAATGAATTATTTAAAATTAGAATACCAGTTAATTCAAATATGAAAGTCAAATCAATATATAAGATGAAAAACAATTCAACTATAGAATTAGTAGATGAATATCAAGTAGTAGATGGATATGTTGAGTTCGAGGATATGGGACTTGATTCATATATAATTAATTATGAAGGAGAAGTACAACCTAAAAAAATTAATTGGAAATTATTAGTGGTTATTTCAATCATCGCACTAGTAGTTACTCATATAATGAGTACAATATTTGCTAAAAAAGATACTGAAGAAGAATAAAAAAAAGAAATAGTAAATCTGCAAAAAAGCAGAAAAAATAATGTGAACCAAAAATTCATAAAAAATAAACACTAGATATATTATTTGGATTTGTAAAATAAAAGTGGACAGTAAAAAACTGTTTACTTTTTATTTGCTATAATTTTAAGA
This sequence comes from uncultured Muribaculaceae bacterium, assembly GCA_964530845.1. GTDB lineage: Bacteria > Bacillota_I > Bacilli_A > RF39 > UBA660 > UBA3789. The sequence continues at coordinate 5,016 of CAZHBS010000021.1, read as the reverse complement.
AGAATATGATTTAAAATGTCAAGCAAGGGGAAAAATTTTAGATACTTGAAAGTAGAAAAAATAAATAAAAAAACGTTAAAACAATGAAAACAAAAAAATCATTACTAAAAAACTTGAAAAAAATAGAAATTGTGGTATAATATTTCGCACTAGCCATAAATCATCTATATATCTTTAAACAAAAAAATTATAGGTTAGATAAAGAAGTTTTTGGATAAAAAGTACATTATGATAAGTTAATACATAAATAAAATTATCAGCGAAAAAAGATTATCATAATAAATAATTAGGATTATTTATAGACAACATCTATGGAATATAGTAATCATAAAAGTAGTAATATAATAAAATAATAATTATAACTACAAAAATATATAGATGTTCTTAATTATTTAAAACTAACAACAAAGTTTTAAAAAAACAAAAATATAAATTGAAATAACTAGCATCTAAGAAAAATAAAAAATCATATAAACAACATACTAATAAATAATAGTAAAATAAAAAACAAAGTAGGATAGCACGGAAATTAAAAATCAACAAAGATAAAAAATAAAACATAGATATATGAAAAAAATAAATATCAAGGTTCTGTTATTTCAATAATTTATAATAATTAAAAAATAATTTTTATAATTATGAAAATAACGAGTATATGTAATATTATGAAAAAAGTGATATTACAAGATTTATCATGAAAATATAGACAAGATAGTAAAAAAATATAAAATATAGTAAGAAAGGAGAAAAAAGTAGTATTATGAAATCTCATAAAAGTAAAAGATTAATATGTAATATTTTTCAATTATTCTTTACTTTTCTATTTGTTTTTAGTTTAACAGGACTAATTGTAGATGAAATAAAAATAAATCAAATTTCATTTTTAAAAAGTAATTATAAAGAAAATGCTGAAAGGAAAGAAAGAATAGAGCAAGTAGAACAAGAAAAAGTAAATAATAATTCTGAACTGGTAACAGAAACAGCAGAAAAAGAACAAGATGAACTTTATTTATCTGATATCAATTACATAGCAAATCAATCATCTGTAGGATGGGATAGAATTAGATATAATCAAATAGAAAATAATGGAAAAATCTCCCTAAAGATCGAAAACAGTGCTTTTGTATTTGAAAGAGGTATTTGGGCACATGCTACATCCCAAGTTACATATGATATCGGAGAATATAATTATAAATATTTTACAGCCTTTGTAGGTATTAATACTTCATCAAATTCAGGAAATGGTGTCACATTTTCAATATATACTTCAGAAACAGGAAGAGATTGGGTACAACAAAAGCCTCTTTTCCAAGAAAAAAAATTACCTGGACAAAATGCAACTAAAGTAAAAGTTGATATAGAAGGTGCTAAATATCTTCGTTTAATAGCAACTGATGATGGTAGTAATGCAAATGATCACTCCGTTTATGCAGATGCTAAATTAGTTAATACTTTAGAAGAACAATATGAGTTCAAATCAGTAGAAGAATATGATGAAATAATTAAAGAACAATATACAGAACAAGAAGAAATAACAGGTGATTTGGAGTTTAATTTACTAAGAAGAGAATTTGTAAAACGTATAGGTCAGTTCACTCTTAGTTCATATAAAAATGCTAGTGAAAATAATAAAGAAACAATAGACTGGTTATTTAATAATAAAGATGTCCTTAGATATTTTATTTTAGGAGGAACACCAGAAAGAAGTTATTATAATTCTTTAACGGAATTAACAAGAATATATACCACATATAAAGAAGATTTCTATAACAATGAAGTTACTAAATATGGAACTAAATTAAGCGATTTGTATACAAGAATGGCTATCGCAATGGCTTTAACACATGATTTTAAATTTGGCCTATGGATAGACCAAAGTAAAGAAAATCTATCAGATTCAGTTAATCGTTACAGAATATATAAAGATATGCATAAAAATGGTAACTTTATAGTATTAAAAAATGCAGATGGGACTCCAAAATTAAATGCAGATGGCTCACCATCATTAGATGTTACAAAATGGTTTGAAAATTATAGTGTTGAAGAAATGAGATATATATTCAATAACCAATCAGATGATGAAGAAGTTTTATGGTTAAACGAATATACCCAATCATTTATAGATAAATATCCAAATGATTATGGTAGATATCTATCACCACATCCATACATGGATTATAGAACAGAAAATTTAGGACAAGCTGCTTTTTACGATCCTAACAAAAAAGATGCATGGGATAAGACTTTTAATGGTTTATTTTCAAAATACAATATAACTTATCGTAATGGTCTAAAAAAAATATGGATGTTCTTAAGGAATGATCAAGGAATTCTAACTGGAGCAGTATGCGGAGGTATTTCAAAAATAGGATCTTCTACACGTGTTGTTCATGGGATTCCAGCCGTTGTTATAGGACAACCAGGACATGCTGCAATTCTATATTATTGGCAAGATAATAGTGGTAATGGTTATTGGAATATTGACAATGATGTATCTGGTTGGGCTTATTCTGAAAGAGGAGAAAGACTATTACTTGGATGGGGTAATGCTAACACAAATTATGCAAGAGGATCACACCAAGTGGCATATATGGCCTTATCTCAAGAAGCTTTAAATGATTACGATAATCTTTTAAAAGCTGAAGAATTAATTATGCTATCTGATGTATATTCATTTGATAAAGACCTTCAAGAAGAAATGTATAAAAATGCAACAAATATTCAATCAATAAATTTAGATGCATGGTTAAATTTAATAAACCTATATCTTAAAGACAGTACAAAAACTGAAGAAGATTATTACAATTTAGCAGAAGAAATATCAGAAGCTCTTAAATATTATCCACTACCTATGTACCAATTAACAAATTTAATTAAACCAAAATTAACAAGTGTAGAATATTCTTATAAATTTACATTATTACAAACAAGAACTTTAAAAGAAGCAAGTCAAACTCCTAATAATTCAAACAAGGTTCGTCAACCAAGCCTTACAAGATTAATGGCAAACTTCTTATTAGGACAAATGGACACTTCAATAGCAACATTCTCATTTGATGGAGAAGATGCAGGAAAAATTGTTTTATCTAGTAGATTTGATGGTACTGGAGTTCGTTGGGATTATGCCATAAATGGTAAAGGTAAAAATGATGCTTGGGATGTAAGCGACTTCAAGGAAGTTTCATTCTCAGCAGAAGAAGAACATAAATTACAGTTAACAAAAGAAGAAATCGCATCAATAACATCAGAAAATGATATCTATATTCATATTGTTGGAGTAAGTTATGCAGAAGAAAACTTATATAAAATAGATATACTTGAGTCAAATGGTCTTCCATCAAAATTATTCGCAAGTGATTTAGAAAATAAATTACTAAGTGCAGTTAATCAGATTGAATGGAAATATAATGACACAGATGAATGGAAAAAATATGGAGAAGAACAACCTAACTTAACTGGCGATAAAAATCTTATAGTTAGAATGGGTGCAACAGGAACTCGTCTTGCATCAAAAACACCTGTTACATATACATTTACAAAAGATGATAATAACAATAAGAGAAAATATATTCCAGTAGAACATATATCATTACATGCATTTTCAACTCAAGCAACTAATAACGAAGGAAGTGCTACATTTGCACTTGATGCTAACTATAATACAAGATGGCACTCAGCATGGGATGGATCAGATAACAAGCGTTTCATAACTGTTAAATTAGATTCACCTCGTAATATATCAGCAGTAGAATTTGTACCAGCTGGTGGAGGAAATGGAAAAATTTATGATGGAACAATTTGGGGTAGCATGGATGGTGAAAACTGGACAAAACTATCTCATGTTGAAGGATTAACTTATACAAATAGTGCTGAAACTAATCAGCAAGCAATTGCAAATATTAAAAGTTTTAATATTGATGAACCACAAAAAGTTCAATATATAAAAATCGTAGCAGATAGAACTAATGGTAATTGGTTTACAGCAAGAGCATTTAATTTCTATGAAGATACAACTATAAAAAATGTTGCTAGTTTTTCATTTGATGGAACAAATGCTGGAGAAATTGTACTATATGATGAGTATGAAAATACAAACTGGAAATATAGTATTGATAATGGAAATAGTTGGAAAAATGTAACTACAAATAACCATAAATTGTCAGATATTGAATTAGAGAAAATAGATTCTAAAAATAAAATTAAAATAATGTTAGATGAAGACAATAATGAATATATAATTAATATTAAAAAAGGTGATACACCAGAAAAAGGATATTTGAATGATTTAGAAAATAGACCTATTGGTCAACCTGATGAAGATAAACTTGAGTGGAAATTATCAGAAGATGAAAAATGGACTTCATATAAAGATAAAGAGCCTGATGTAACTGGTAATAAGACATTATTGGTTAGAAGAAAAGCAACTGGTATAACATCAGCAAGTGACGCAATAGAGTATAAGTTTACAGAAGATAAACAATCTAACAAAGAAAAGTATGTTAAAATAAGTCATCTTTCTATACATGGTTTTTCTAACACTACTAATCCAAGTAGACATGAAGAGCCAGAATTTGCAATAGATGGATTACCAACAACAATGTGGCACACAAACCGTACAACAACAACAATGCACGACCCAAGATGGATTATTATAAAATTAGATGAACCTAAATACATTTCAAAAATTCAATATGTAAGAAAAAATACTTATTCATATGGAATATTAAAAGATGGTATTGTTTCAACTAGTTTAGATGGTGAAAATTGGGAAACAGCTGCAACAGTTGAGGATTTATTTGATGTATCTACATTAGATGAACTTACTAATACTGAAGACTCTCGTAATATAAGTATTAAGAGTCCCAAAAAAACTCAATATATAAAAATTGAATTAACAAAATCTTATGACTATTTACATGGAGATAGAGATGGACAGCCAATGGATTATTTCTTCTCTGCAGCAATGATTAACTTATATGAAGATATAACTAAAAAAGAAGTACCAACTGCAGAAAT
>CAZHBS010000020.1:0-10627 GCA_964530845.1 uncultured Muribaculaceae bacterium | reverse complement strand
GTTGATTCTTCCTTGCTTGAACAACGGCTCTCAATTTTTTTGAGTATTCTAGCTCTGCTTTCAAATATAAATTTTCTTCTTCTAGTCTTTTAATCTTTTCATCCTTAGTTTCATTTTCTTTTTTCTTTGTTATTTTTGGCATAGTTGGACGTCCTCGCTTTCGTTCAACTATATTATAACCGTTTTCTTTGTATTTTTTAATCCAATTATACAACATTCCAACACTTGGTAACCCAATATCTAAAGCCACTGCCCATATTGCTTCTTTGTTTATTAAAACTCTATCAATTGCATTTTGTTTAAAAAAATTAGAATATTTTCTATTTTTACTACTTCTTAATATGTCATATCCATGTTTATCTATTAAATATACTAAATATTCTGCAACACAATTTACTACATTATACTTTTTTGCAAGTTGCCTATAACCAATACCTTTTTTATATTCCTCATACATTTTTACTTTATCTTCAAATTTTAATTTTGACATAATAAAACCTCGTTTCTTTTTTGTCCAAGAAACGGGGTTCATATCAGAAACCTGACTTCTTATTTTATCTCTAATTCAACTTTTTTACGTATCTCATCAGCTACTTCTTCACTTGGAATAAATGAAATTAATCTATTGAAATTTGCAAGTATAATTAATCTTAAAGCCTCTTCTTTAGTAAAACCGCGAGACTCTAAATAAAATAACTTATCTGCAGGAATACATCCTGAAGAAACACCATGATTACCTACAACATTTTCTTCCCCACATAACATTTGTGGAAGAGACCTTGAAATACAATTATCTGAAAGCAATACCACATTTTCATATTCTGAACCAATTGCTGACGAACAACCTGAAACAAAGTCAATTGTTCCTCTAAAACTCTTCTTTGAATAATCATCAAGTACCCCTTCAACCTTAATATCACTATTTGACTCTTTACCAATATGCTTAATATAATAGTTCTGGTCAACAGAATCTCTATTTTTTCCAATAAATATATTATTGAGATTAGATGTACCATTATCCATAACTTCACTATAATAATTATAAACTCTAATAGAGCCATTTAAATCAACTATATTAAATGTAAAATTACTATTTTCTAAAACAGAACTATTACCAGCAACAAATATATTAGATTCCTTACTTAAATCATTAATAATAGTAATATTACCACTACTGTTACTTGCTAAATTAGCTTCACATAATAAATGATGAAATGCATAATCTAAAGAATGATACTTAATAATAAAATTACAATTAGAGTTTTCTTGATAATTAAAAATAATCTTATCAACTAAACAATTACTATCAAAATCATAATTAATAACTATAGTATCATTAATATTTTTAGGAATATCAATTACAAGTTCTAAATACTTATCAAACTCTAAACCAATACGAGAATTAATCTTTTTATCCACAACTTTCTGTGTAAAACTAATATCTTTATTATCTATCTTAAATTCAGAAAAATCATCATAATCAGGAATATCAATATCAACTTCTACATCATTAATTTTAAAATTATTAGTTGTTTTTACTGGTAATTTATTTAATCTATATTTCATATCAATCACCTATCCTATCGTACCTTCAAGTTCAAGATCAATTAATCTATTCATCTCAACTGCATATTCAACAGGAAAAGCCTTTGCAATAGGTTCAGCAAAACCTCTAACTACTAACGATTTAGCCTCATCCTCACTTAATCCTCTTGTCATTAAATAAAAGATAACTGCATCACTAATTTTACCAATCTTTGCTTCATGTGAAAATGTAACATTACTATTCTCTATTGTATTTACAGGAACTGTATCACTACGAGAAATACTATCAAGCATTAAAGATTCACATGATAAAGCAAGACGAGAATTAGGTGCATTCTTCTTAACCCAAACATTACTTCTAAAAGTACAAACTCCTCCATCTTTAGAAATACTCTTAGAATTTACATAACTACTAGTATTAGGAGCATTATGAATAATTTTAAGACCAGTATCCAAATTTTGTCCTTTACCAGCAAAAGAAATATTTGTAAACTCACACCTTGCATTAACACCATTTAAAACACTTAAGGGATAAAGCATAGAGACTTTAGAACCAAAAGATCCCATTATCCACTCAATTTTCCCATTTTCTTCAACATAACACTTTTTAGTATTTAAATTTAACATATTACGTGACCAATTCTCAATAGTTGAAAATCTAAGTTTAGCATTCTTCGCAACAAAAAGTTCAACACATCCAGCATGTAAATTTAACTCATTATATCCAGGTGCAGAACATCCTTCAATAAATTCTAACTCTGCTCCCTCATCAACAACAATCAAAGTATGCTCAAATTGTCCAGCACCAGGAGCATTAAGTCTAAAATAACTTTGCAATGGTCTATCTAATTTTGTATAAGGAGGAATATACACAAAACTTCCTCCAGAAAATAAAGCATAATGAAGAGCAATATATTTATGATCATTAATTGGAACAGCTTTAGTAAAATATTTCTTAACTAAATCAGGATAGTTTTTAACTGCTTCATCAAAACTAGTATAAATTACACCCTTCTTACTTAAATCATCACTCAAATTATGATAAATCGTTTCAGAATCAAACTGTGCTCCAGCCCCTGCAAGAGATTCCTTTTCTGCATCTGGAATACCTAACTTATCAAAAACATTTTTAATCTCATCTGGAACATCTTCCCATTTTCTAGCTTCATTATCAACTGGCTTAACATAAGTTGCGATATCATTAATATTTAAATAACTTATATCTGGTCCCCAATCAGGATCACTCATCTTATTAAACATATCTAATGCTTTAAGTCTAATATCTAAAACCCATTTATCTTCATTCTTTTCTTTAGAAATGTTTTCAATTATTTTTTTAGTTAATCCATATTCTTTTTTTAATGAAACATTATTAGCTGAAGTATCATAAATATTTCTAATATCTTCATCAACATATTTATTAACATCTGTCTTTCCCATTAAATCACCTACTTAATGTATTCACTATAACCATTTTTTTCTATTTCTTCAGCAAGAGATTCATCTCCTGTTTTAACAATCTTACCATCAACTAATATATGAACTTTATCCACCTTTAAACTTTCTAAAATCTTGGTAGAATGTGTAATAATTAAAACAGCATTAAGATCATTTTTAAACATATTAATTCCACGAGAAACAGTTCTTATCGCATCAACATCAAGTCCTGAATCAGTCTCATCTAAAATAGCTAATCGAGGATTATTTAAAAGCATTTGAAGAATTTCATTCTTCTTTTTTTCTCCTCCACTAAATCCAACATTAAATTCACGATTAACTTTCTCATATTGCATATCTAATTCATTCATATAATTTTCTACTTCTTTAGTAAATTTATATAAATTAACTTTTTCAGAAGTAAGGCTATGTCTACAAGTTTTTAAAAATTGAGCAAGACTAATACCAGGAATTTCTTCTGGTGTTTGAAAAGACATAAAAACTCCCTTTTTAGCAATCTCATCAGTACGAGAATTAGTAATATCTTCTCCTAAAAACTTAATACTTCCATCAGTAACAATATATTTAGGAGATGCAAAAATAGTATTAGCAAGAGTACTTTTTCCACTACCATTAGGTCCCATTATCACATGAACTTCTCCCGCATTTATTTCTAAATTTAAGCCTTTTAATATTTTTTGATTTTCATCATCAACTGCTTTAGTACATAAATTATTTATTTCTAATATCTTCATAAATCCTCCTAAATATAATCACTTAATATTTTACTATCTAAATAATCATTAATCTCATCACTTAAGCCCTTCCATAAAGAATAAGTACCACACTTATTCTTTTTTGGACATCCATTATCATTAATACAATCAACAAAATCCAACTCTTCCTCAGCAGCTCTAATAATAGAACCAATTGTATAACTATTAGGACTTCTTTTCAGTTTGTATCCACCATCTTTTCCTAAAGCTACATAAAAAAAGTCAGCCTTCTTTAAATTAATCATTATTTTTTCCAAATATTTTAATGAAATATGCTCCTTTTCTGATATCTCTTTTAAAGAAACAAATCTCTCATTTTCATACTCTTTACCAAGATTTATCATTATTGTTAAAGCATACTTTCCTTTTGTCGATAATCTCATATTATCACTCCATTAATTATTTTACTACCAATTTAGTAGGAAATACAAGTAAAACAAAAGAGTAATTAAATTACTCTTCATCAGATATTATCTCAGGTTCATTAAATTCATATTCATTTAAGTCAACTAATGCTTTCTTTATAACTAAGTTTCTACTTAATTGTCCACTTTCTTCATCAGCAATACTCTCATAATTCTCAATTCTTTCAACTAAATCCATTCCATCAATTACTCTACCAAAAGCGGCATAATTAGTATCTAAGTATTCAGCAGTATCTAACATAATAAAGAATTGACTTCCAGCAGAATCAGGTTCATCTGTCCTAGCCATAGAAACAACTCCTTTAGTATGTTTTAAATTATTTTCTACTCCATTAGTAGAAAACTCGCCTTTAATAGAATATCCAGGTCCACCTGAACCAGTTCCTTGAGGATCTCCTCCTTGTAAAACAAAACCAGGTACTAATCTATGGAAAGTATTATCATCATAAAATCTACTTCTAACTAATTTAATAAAATTATTAACTGTATTAGGTGCATATTCAGGTAAAAGTTCAATCACAACAGAACCATAATTTTCAATATATAAAGCAACAACAGGATTTTTAGTATCATAGTCTAATTCCATTTCATTACCATCTTTTGTATAATCAATTCCAAGTAATTTTTCTTCAAAATTTTCCTCTTTAACTAAATTAACTATCAAATATAATCCTCCTATAAAAAGAATAACTGCAATAATTCCAAATATAATATTTTTATTTTTCATTTTTAATCCTTTCTAATATATCACGAGCAGCAATTAAACCAGTAGCTGCTGCAGTAACAATATTTCCAGCCTTTCCAGCTCCATCTCCTACAAAATATAAATTAGTATTGTTAAGTTTAAACTTATTGTCTGTTTCAATTTCATTACTAAAAAACTTAATCTCAGGTCCATATAATAAAGTATCATCATTATTAACACCTGGAATAATTTTATCTAATTTTTCAAGTCCTTCAAGTATATTAGTAATAATTCTATGTGGCATAACAAGTGCTAAATCACCCGCAACACAATCCTTAAGTGTTGGTTCAACAAATCCTTTATTAATACGATGCCACTCACTTCTTCTACCATTCTTTAAATCCTTTAAAGATTGAATTATAGGTTTTCCATCTCCTAAGACATTAGCAATTCTTGCAATACTCTCACCATAAAGTCTAGTATTTGTAACAGGTTCAGTAAGATTAACTTTAGATATAAAAGCAAAATTAGTATTATTACTTTTAACATCTTTTAAAGCATGACCATTAACACAAATATATCCATAATAATTTTCTTTTGCAACAAAGCCACCTGGGTTAGTACAGAAAGTTCTTATCTCATCACCATAAGTATCTGTCTTAATAAAAATAGTAGGATCATAAATTATATTAGTAATATCTTCCATAATATCTTTACGTACTTCTACTCTAACGCCAATCTCAATACTTTGAGAAAGATATGGAATATCATATTTATCAGCAAGTTCTTGAATCCACTTAGCACCAGTTCTACCAGGAGCAACAATTATATTCTTACCTTCAATTGTTGTACTCTTTTTACCAGTCTCATAAGTAACTAAATGTTTATTAATGTCTTCACTTTTAATATCAACAACATCAGCTCTTTCAATAAGATCAACACCATTTTCTTCAAGATACTTACATATACCATCAATATACTCAGGTAAATGATCACTTCCCAAATGTTTTTGTTTAATAAGTAAAAGCTTAGACCCTGCAATCGCAACCTTCTTCTTTATTTCTAAAGCCTCATCCATATTAGAAGGATATACTTCTGCATCCATCTTAAACTTGTTGAATATTTCTTCAGTTTCATCAATTAACTTATAAGCTTCACTTTCACTCATATACTTTGTTAAATCACTTTTTCCAAGTCTTGGAATAAAATTAAGCTTTCCATCACTAAAAGTACCTGCACCACCATAACCAGATAAAATCGCACATGGATTACAATTTTGACAAGGAATCTTATTTTTGTTCATCGGGCAAACTCTTTTTGCAACAGAACTACCTCTATCAAGTAGCGCAACTTTTAGTTTCTTATTTTTTGTAATTAATTCATAAGCACTAAATAATCCTGCAGGACCAGCACCTATAATTACTACATCATATTTCATAAACATCACCAAATATAGTTTATCACACTTAAATGTCAAGAAAAAAGTATTTTGTTTACTTTTAATAAATAAATTAGAAAATATGATAAAATAAAATTGGTGATAATATGACTAGAGAAGAAATTAATAAAGGAAAACAAAAAGAAATTGAAAATGAAGAGCGAAATAAAAAAATAAAAGAAATAATAAAAAAAACAGTAAAAATAATTGTCATACTATTTATAGTAGGAACAATATTCTTTTCTTATGAAACATATATCGCAACTCAAAAAATAGAAGTAAGAGAATATCGCTTAGAAAATAACAAAATACCAAAATCATTTGATGGCCTAAAAATAATTCAAATATCTGATCTACACTATGGAAGTACTATGTTTGAAGAAAACTTAAAAACAATCATTAAATTATCTAACGAAAGAAAACCAGATATCGTATTTTTTACTGGTGATTTAATAAATAAAGAATACAAATTATCAAAAGAAGAAAAAGAAAGTATTACTAAACAATTATCATCAATTAAAACAACTCTAGGTAAATATGCCATTGAAGGGGATGAGGATAACGATACAACAAACACTATTCTCTATCAAAGTGAATTTAATATTTTAAAAAACAATTATGAACTAATTTATGATAAAAGTAATGAACCACTCCTATTAATTGGACTATCTAGTCTTCTAAAAAATAATCAAGACATAGAAACAGGATATGCTTATTTTAAAACAGAAACATATAATAAAGACATCTATACTATCGCATTAGCCCATGAACCAGATAGCACAACAGAAATATTAGAAAACTATCCATCAACTGATTTAATAATTTCTGGTCACTCTCATAATGGTGACATAAGAATACCTTTTATCAATTACCCAATATTAAGAAAAAAAGGAGCTTATAAATACAATAAAGATAATTATGAAATAAATAACACAAAAATATTTATTTCTGGAGGTCTAGGAACAAATAATAGTACTGGAATAAGAATGTTTACAAGACCATCAATTAATTTTTATAGACTATCTAGTAAATAAATTACTAAACCATTGAAAGAGGTTAAACTCTTTCTTTTTATTTACCTTTTTTTTATAAAGTTTAATATTTCCGATTTCCTTATCCCCTAATTTTATAATTATTCTACTATCATTATCAACCTTTATAAAAGTAGATACTTTATCCAATTCATCTTCTTTTAAAGGATATGAAAAAGACTTTTTTAAATAAACATCTTCATTTATTAATGATGAATCAATATAAAATTTATTTTTATCAACAATAATATATTTTTTATAATTATCAAACACTTTATTAAAAAGCTTCTTATGAGTTTCATAAATATCAGAATCATCTAAAGATACACAAACTAATTTCAAACCATCTTTCTCAGCAAAAGAAACAAGTGCTTTTCCAGCCTTTGGAGTATACCCATTTTTTCCTCCAGTAGAATATTTATAATTATTAAGTATTGAAACCCTGTTATACCAAGCATAGCTTTTTATATTAGTAGAAGTTAAATACTTCTTTGTAGAAATAATTTTCCTAAACAGTTCATTTTTATAAGCATATTGCCCAAGTAAAGCTAAATCATAAGCAGTTGATTTATTAGTAGATTGATCATCCAAGCCATGAGGATTGTGAAATATTGTATCCTTCATCCCAATCTTTTCAGCATATTCATTCATTTTAGATATAAAAGTATTATAATCTTCAAATACATTATATGAAAGAACCATAGAAGCATCATTTCCACTTCTAAGCATTAGTCCATATAATAAATCAATTATTTTTATTTTTTCACCTTGAGTAATATAAATATTAGTCCCATCTATCCCATCAATCTCATCTCCAACCGTGACTTCTTTATCTAGTTGAGCATTCTCAAGAGTAACAATACAAGTCATGATTTTAGTAGTAGAAGCAATTAAAAGCTTATTATGAGAATCACTACTTTCAAGTACTCTACCACTATCAACATCCATCACAATATAACTTTTAGCAAACACATTAATAGGAAATAAAAAAATAAATATAAAAAATAAAAGTTTACGCAAAAAAATCACCTATTAAATAATATGTATTAATCAAAAAAAAAGACATTAGTCTTTTAATAATTTTTTAGTCTCATTATAAATATGATTATTATCCATCTTATATTTCTTTTCAAGCTTATCAACTGCTCCATGTTCAATAAACTTATCAGGATAAGAAAAATACTTAATTTTAACATCAAATAATTTATTAGTTGCGATTAACTCTTTTATCGAAGAGCATAATCCTCCAACAATAGTACCATCTTCTATCACAATAGCTTTACCAGTCTTTTTTAAACTCTTCATAATTGTCTTCTCATCAATTGGTTTAATAAATCTACAATTAATTAAGTCACAATAAATTCCATCTTTCTCAAGTTTATTTACAATAAAAGAGCCTTTCGCAACACTATTACCAATTGTGATAATTGTTAAATCTTTTCCAGAAACAAGTAAGTCAGCTTGTCCTAATTCAATAGGACTTCTTTTATATGGAATAGAACTCTCTCCTCCTCTAGGATATCTTAAAACAATAGGCTTATGCAATGAAACTGCAAAATCCATCATCATTTCAAGTTCTAAGAAATCTCTTGGACACATTATTGTAAGATTAGGAACAATTTTAAAGAAAGATAAATCAAACATTCCTTGATGTGTTGCCCCATCATTTCCAACAATACCTGCTCTATCAACACACATCACAACTGGTAAATTTTGAATACAAACATCATGAATTACTTGATCATAACATCTTTGATAAAAAGATGAATAAATAGATACAAAAGGAAGCATTCCGTCACTCGCAAGACCTGCTGCAAAAGTTAACGCATGTTGTTCAGCAATTCCAACATCAAAGAACCTATCAGGATATATTTCTGCAAATTTACTAAATCCTGTACCATCTTTCATCGCAGCCGTAATCCCAACAATTCTCTTATTATGTTTGGCCATTTTTACAATCTTATCACCAAAAACTTTTGAATAATCTCTACTTGAAAACTTAACAGCTAATCCTGTATTTATATCGAAACTGCTAACACCATGAAATTTATCAGGAGACTCTTCAGCAAATTTATAACCCTTACCCTTTTTAGTAATAACATGTATCAAAGTAGGACCATCTAACTCTTTTGCTTTAGATAAAATATCTTCTAAAGTAGAAATATCATGACCATCAACAGGTCCTAAATAACGAAATCCAATCTCTTCAAAATACATTCCAGGAATGATTAACTGTTTAAATAAACTTTTAGTTTTAGTAACAGCACTAACTAAAGCACTACCAACAATAGGCAAATGTAAAAAGAATTCCCTTCCAATCTTATTGGATCTAGTATAATTCTTTTTAACTCTTAACTTTGTAAGTAATTGATTCATTCCACCAATATTTTTAGAAATACTCATTTGATTATCATTAAGAATAACAATAAGTTTAGTCTTTGAAGAACCAACATGATTAAGTGCTTCTAATGCCATACCACCAGTTAAAGCACCATCACCAATGACCGCAATAACATGATTGTTTTTTCCACGAATATCTCTTGCTTTAGCAAGTCCCATCGCAGCAGATATAGAAGTACTACTATGCCCAGTATTAAAAGAATCCGTTACAGATTCAGAAACATTAGGAAAACCTGAAAGTCCTCCAAAAGTTCTTAAAGTTTTAAACTCTTCTTTTCTTCCATTAAGGATTTTATGAACATAACATTGATGTCCTACATCCCAAATAATTTTATCTTTAGAAACATCAAAAATACTCTCTAAAGCAATTGTTAATTCAACAATTCCAAGATTAGAAGCTAAATGTCCACCATTTTTAGAAATAACATCAAGCATATAATCTCTAATTTCAGTAGCTAATTCTTCTTTTTCTTTAGAATTTAATTTTTTAATATCATTAGTTTTATTAATTTTTTCTAATTGCATACTATCACCATCAAAATCAAGAATATTATATCTTATTTATATAAAAAAACAAAGTAAAAAAACGACTAATTCACGCATTTAGTCGTTTCTATTGATATGATAAAATATAATATTTTGCATAGTGAATGATAACCTTTCCTTTAAAATTCTTTAATACCACATAAATTACCATATTCTCAATTCATAACATATATAATTACATCACGTGAAATATAACAGCAAATATTATGAATAAAACCATTATAACATAATACAAGTAAAAATATAAAAAAATTATAATAAATTCCAAAAATAAAAAAGCATTCATTATTTGAACTGCACCCCTTAGAGTAGACATCAATAAAAAAGCAGTTTAATAAAAGTGT
>CAZHBS010000019.1:0-13908 GCA_964530845.1 uncultured Muribaculaceae bacterium | reverse complement strand
CACTGAGCGCCGAAGATAGTGAATGCTAAAATAGGACGTTGCCAAGAATTTTTTTTTATGTAAAGAAATAAAAACATTCATAATTATTTTAAAATAGAGTTGTATAACTCTTTTTTTTTGATATAATAAATTCTAGGTGATAAGAAATGGATTATAAAATTACAACATACTCAGAGCAAGAAACTATTGAGTTAGCACAAAATATTGAATCAGAAAAATTTCCAAATATGGTTATTTGTTTAAGAGGTGACCTAGGAAGTGGGAAGACTGTTTTTACTAAAGGATTTGCTCAAGCTTTAGAAGTTAAAGAAGAAATTACATCTCCAACATTTACAATCATTAAAGAATACTTATCTGGAGAAATGCCATTGTATCATATGGATGTTTATCGTTTAGAAGGTAATATTGATGACTTAGGAATTGATGAATATTTTACTAAAAAAGGTATTACAATTATTGAATGGGCAGATATGATAGAGGATTCATTACCTGATAAAAGATTAGACATTTTTATAAAAAATTCTACTGAAGATGAAGACAAGAGAATTATTACTATAACTCCAAGAGGCTCTAAATATGAAGAACTATGTGAGGCTGTATTATGAGATATTTATATATTGATACATCGTCTAGTTTTTTATATACTGCAATCGCAGAAGATGATAAAATTGTTGCCAGTATCGCTGAAGAATATGGTCAAAGCCTATCAGAAATAGCTTTACCAAGAATAGCTTCAATGTTTAGTGAAAACAATTTATCTCCAAAGGATATTGATAAAATAATTGTAGTTAATGGACCAGGATCATTTACCGGGATAAGAATTGGACTAACAATCGCAAAAGTGTATGCTTGGAGTCTTAATATTCCAATTACAACAATGTATTCTTTAGAGAGTATGGCAGTATCAAGCCATAATGACAAGATTCATGTACCAATAATTAATGCTAGAAGAGGATATGTTTATGCTGCAGCATATGATAAAAATTATAATGAAATACTAAAACCTCAACATATTGAATTAAATAAATTAATTGAAATAACAAAAGATTATAACAATTATGAATTTATCTCGAATGATGAGTTTGAAGTTGATTTAAGTCTTGAAAAATACACACCTGACTTTGCCAGTATAATAAATAAATACAAGGATAGAGAGTCGCTTAATCCTCATGCAGTTAATCCAAATTATCTAAAATTAACTGAAGCAGAAGAAAGTAAATTATGATATTTGAATTAACAAAAAAAAATATTGATGAGATTAAAAATTCATTTATAGATAAAAACTATATAATTAATGAACTAGATTCAAACCCATTTGCTAAGATTCTTATCTACAAAGAAGATAATACTATTATTGGCTATTTGTATTACAGCGACATATATGATCGAGCAGAAATAAATCAAATTGAAATTGAAACTTTCCACAGAAATTGTGGAAAAGGTGATGAATTAATGAATTATTTCATAAAATCTGTGGATAAAAGTATTACACTAGAGGTAAGAGTCGATAATCTTCCAGCTATTAAATTGTACGAAAAAAATAGCTTTAAAAAAGTAGCAATCAGAAAAAACTATTACAATGGTATAGATGGAATACTAATGGAGCGAAAATAATTAATCAGATATTTTATCTGATTTTTTTATGAGAAATTTGACAAATCAATATAAATAAGATATAATCTATGCCATAAATTGAACTTGAACTATGAAAAGAGGGAGAAAATGAATTCATTTATTATGAACAATCGTAGACGTAGATACACATTACACTTGAAGAAGCGGTAGGATTTATCGCAGAGGCAAGTGTTATTGTATTGCTTGTATCTGCGATTTAGGATTTTAAAACGATAAGACCTATGCATATACAAGCATAGGTCTTTTTTAGACAAATAATATGCCTCTTACAATTATAAAAAAATAAGAAAAGAGGAAAGTAAATGAATATAAAAGAAGAAATAATAAAAACAACAAAAAAATTAATGGAATATAAAACAATATACGGAAATAAAAATGAATTTAATAAAATATTTAATTATCTAAAAAAAGCATTCCCTAAAAATTTATACATAAAAGAGTATGAATTTGATGGAAATAAATCTATAGTAATATCTAATACAAAAGAAACAAATTTAGATATTATCTTTTGTACACATATAGACATTGTACCAGCAGATGATTATCAAATAATTGAAGATGAGAAATATCTAAAAGGTCGTGGAAGTTTTGACATGAAAGGAAGTGTTGCAACTTGTATAGAATTATTTAAAAATATTAAGACAAAAAAGAAAATAGCTTTATTTATTACATCTGATGAAGAAATGACAGGATTCTGTGCAAAAAAGTTATTAGAAATATATAATTCTAACTTAGCAATAGTACCAGATGGTGGAAAAAATTATCAAATAATTGAAGAAGAAAAAGGACAACTACAGTTAAAAATATCAATTAAAACAAAATCTGCTCATGCTTCTCAACCATATAAAGGACAAAATGCAATTATAGAGTTAAATAACATTTATAATAAATTAATTAATAAATATCCCCTTCCAAAATCAGATGATGATTATAAAACATCTATAAATCTTTCAATGATAAATGGTGGAGAAGCACTAAATTCTGTTGCAGAAAATGCATCAATATATATTGATATAAGACATACAAAGAAAGATACTAAAGAAAAAATACTTGCATATTTAAACAAGATTGCTCCAACAGCAAAAATAGAAATAATACATGAAAATAATTTATTTGAAACTGATATTAACAATATAAACATAAAAAAATATATAGAAATTTCTAAAAAAATTCTTAATCATGAAATAGAAATAATAAAAACATCTGCAACAAGTGACGCAATATACTTTTCTGATAAAAACATCCCAACTATTTTAACTAACCCAGTAGGTGACTATCCACATTCACCAAATGAATATGTAGAAAAAGAAAGCCTATATAATTTATATAAAATTTGGAAAGAATTCTTAGAGGAAAAATAATATGGCAGAACAAGATATGAATATAAAAATGTTTAAAACAATATATGATGACAAATCTGAAATAAAAATATGGAAAAAACTTCCAAATGGGTGTTATATAGGCACAATGGGATATAGTAAAAAAAATGTAATAATACTAGAAAAATTATTAAAATCATTTGAAGAACAATATGGAGAAGAAATAGATATAAATGCCGCAGAAGAAGAATTAAAACTATATGAAAAAGAAGGAAAATTATTTATATATTTTGATAAAGATATGAATCCAGTCTCAATGAATGGTTGTATTTATAATCATGACAATAAGTCAGTAGATTTTATAAGTAATAGAGAACTATCAACTTTATATTTTTATGGGTTATCAACCATTCCAAGTTTTAGAGGAAATGGTGCATGCAGAAGCTTAATTAACTTTGCGATAGAATTTGCTAAGGCAAATGATTTTGATTTAGTTTATGCAAGAACAGATTTAGTTAATTCAAACTCTGAATGGATAATGGAACAAGCTGGAATGACTGTATGTCAGTATGATGAAAAAATAATATCTGAGTGGGTTGATGTAACAGAAGATAAAGGAGACTTCAGGCTATATCTGTGGAAATCTTTAAAAGATAAGATTGCAATACTTCCAAAAGATGGAGTGTTTTTTAGTGATCCATGTACAAGAAAAGTTGAATTAGATTCAAATAAAGAACATAAAAAACACTAAAGTAAAATTAACTATTAATTTATAATAAAATATGCTAAAATAATAAGGAAATGAGAAGTGTGATAATATGAAAGAAGAAAAAGATTTATATATATTAGGAATTGAAAGTAGTTGTGATGAAACGAGTGCCTCAATTGTAAAAAATGGTACAGAAGAAATTTCAACAGTTATATCAAGCCAAATTGATATTCATAAAAATTATGGAGGAGTTGTTCCAGAAATTGCAAGTAGACATCATGTAAAAAATATAACAATAGTTCTACAAGAATGTTTAGAAAAAGCAAATATGACAATGGACGATATAGATGCAATTGCGATAACTTACGGACCAGGTCTAATAGGATCTCTTTTAATCGGACTTGAAGCTGCAAAGACATTATCTTTTATTCATAATAAACCATTAACTCCTGTACATCATATTGCAGGACATATCTATGCTAATAGTTTAGTTAAACCACTTCAATTTCCTTTATTAGCTATAGTAGTTAGTGGAGGACATACTGAGATAATTGAAATGAAAGATCATTATAAATTTGAAAAACTAGGAGGAACACTAGACGATGCCATAGGAGAATGTTATGACAAAGTCGCAAGAGTAATTGGACTAGAGTATCCAGGTGGACCAAAAGTAGATAAACTTGCAGCTGAAGGAGAAATTACCTATAAATTACCTATTCCTCTTCAAGACGATAGCTATAATTTTTCATTCAGTGGACTAAAAAGCGCCGTAATTAACCTAGCTCACAACGAAGAACAAAGAGGAGTGCCAATTAGACAAGCTGATTTAGCAGCATCATTTCAAAATGTTGCAATCTCATCAATTGTATCGAAAGTTAAGAAAGCAATTGTCGAAAAAAATATAAAAAATGTAATTGTAGCTGGAGGAGTAGCAGCAAATAAAGGATTAAGAAATGCAATGACTGAGTTGACAGAAGAACTTAACGTTGACTTGTCAATTCCACCAATGAAATATTGTACAGATAATGCCACAATGATTGCCGCAGCAGGCTACTACGCATATAAAGATGGCAGAAGAGCAGACTTAAATTTAAATTCAAAATCACAAGATGCATTAAGATAGAACATAAAGTTCTATTTTTTTGATAAAATTTGACATTCTAATACATAAATAGATATTTAATAATTTACATTTTATTGATATAATGAAAATGATAATAAGGAGTTGATAAAATGTTAAAAGCAAAGGTAGGTTATAGCACAAATCTTGATAATCAAGAAATGGGAATTGAAACTGCAAAACAATCAACAAAAGATTTTACAAATGTAAAATTAAACTTATTATATTTATCAGAAAAGTGCGATATAAAAAGAGTAATAAAAGGAATAAAAGAAGTAACAGATACACCAATAATTGGTTGTACATCAAATGGTGGAATAGTTGTACCAGATGGTTATATAACTTCAACAGAAGGATATGCAGGAATGCTTTCTTTAAATGATTCTAATATGACAGTAGGAGTTGCAATTAAAGAAGCAGGAAGAGATGCAAGAGCAGTCGGAAGAAGAGTTGCAATCGAAGCTGTGGAAAACGCAAAAACAACAAGAGCACCAGCATACTTTTATATGGTTGCTTCCCCTAAAAATGAAGAAGATTATCTTATGGGAATTCAAGATGTTATAGGAAGAGTTCCATGCTTTGGAGGAAGTGCAGCAGATAATGACGTTCAAGGAAATTGGAAAATTTTTTGTAATGATAAAGTAATAACAGATGGAGTAGCAGTAGCCTTTTTTTACACAGATAATGAAATAACAACTACTTTTACAGGAGCTTATAAAGAAACAAATAATATGGGCTTAATTACAGAAGTCAAAAATAAAAGAACTTTAGTTTCAATAGACAATATCTCAGCACTAAAAAAATATGCACACTGGACTAATGTTTCTCCAACATCTTTAAAAGGAGATAATTTACTTAAGTCATCAATTACAAAACCATTAGGAATAAAAGATCCACTTGGAAATCTAACAGTTATTAGACATCCAATGTTTGGAAACGATAATGGAACAAGAACAGTTAATGATGATACAATAACACTTGGAAATAATGTTGTACCAGGAACTGCAATAATTCAATTAGAATCTACACAAAAAGAATTAATTGATGCACCAGCAATGGTACTAAAAGATGCAAAACAACAGCTATATACTGAGCCAGCAGCATACTTATTATTTCACGATGGAGCAAGAAGAATGGCTTTTGAAGATAAAATAGATGAATTAGTCAAACAAGTTACAAAAGAAGCAAAAGGAGTGCCATTTATTATGCCTTTTACGTTTGGAGAGTATGGTTACGATGAACATTCATCAAATATATGTGGTGGATTAATGTTATCATTTAATGCATTTGGAAGAGACTAATAGTCTCTTTTTTTATGATATTGTTAAATTTACTAAAGTGTGTTAGAATATCTTACTGAGGTTTTATGTATGATTAATTTTTTAATACAACAAGGAGAATGTGCATCTCCTGAATTATCTGGAATTATTTTTATAGTAAAAAAAATATTTGATATCATTGAACTATTTGCACCATTAACTTTACTAGTAATGCTAATCGTTAATTTAGCTATATTTATGTTTAGTCCAGAAGACAAGAAACAACCAGCAAAAATTAAAAATTCAATATTTGCTTGTGTAATAATATTTTTCATTCCAATGCTTGTTAATCTTGTTATGGATGTAGCTGGAAATAATTTTTCAGTATCAGCATGTTGGAATGAAGCAGAACAAGTAAGTAATAAATCAACTTATGTAGATCCAAATGATAATAAACAAACATCAATATTAATTGATCCGAGTGAATATCAAAACGGAGTACCATCACAAAAAAAAGAGGAAGAGTAATATCTTCCTTTTAGTTTGAAAAAGAAAAGTATATAAGTTATAATACAGTAAAGAGTTGATAAGTATGATGTTTTACATTTCAATAGAAGGAGCATGTTCTTCTCCAGAACTAAGTGCAATACTTAGAGTCTGCAGGAACGTATTAAGTTTTATTCAAATAGTTGCTCCATTAACATTATTAGTAATGACAATAGTTAATCTAATAAAAATGATGTCTAATCCTGATGAAAAAAAATCTATAAATAAATTAAAAAATTCCTTTTTTTCAGCAATAATTATTTTTTTCATACCAATGTTAATAAACGTTATAATGCAACTTATGGGAAGTTCACTAAACATAAGTACATGCTGGAACAATGTTGGAGAATATAATTATAATGTTCACTATATTAAAATTAATGAAAAAGATAATATTGGAATATTAACAGATCCAAATTCATATGAACATGGAAAACCAAAACCAACAACAGAATCAGGAAAAGAAAGCTCAAGTAACCCAAATGAAGTAATAAACGGAACCGCTCAACAAGTAGGTGATGTAGTTTGGGACCCAACAGATGTAACAAAAATCAGTAATTTAACAATTAGTCAATTAATCGCAGTATTAAATGCTAGTGGTGGAAAAGCAAGAAATTTTATTCCATATGCATCAGCATTAATAACTGCAGAACAAAAATATCAAGTAAATGTTTTCTTTTTACTTGGAATAGAAGCTCTTGAATCAGGATGGATTACATCAAAAATAAGTTTAAATTGTAATAATCTTGGAGGAGTACGCGAAACAAAATCTCGTCCATCATATGGCTGTGGAAAGAACAGTGGTGGAGGATTTGCATATTTTAATAATGTAGGAGAATTTATTGATTATCATGCAAGATTACTACACACAAGTTATTTAACTCCATCAGGAGCATACTATAATGGTAAGACTCCAGAAGGAGTGGTTATTAAGTATTGTGGCGGAGAACAAAGCTGGGTTAATAATGTTAAAAGTATTGCGAATGGATTATTTAAACATGTATCCGAAGTATTATAGGAGGAAAATATGAAAAAGAAGAATAAATTAAATAGTAATGTACTCCTAGTAATAACAATTATTATAGTTGTAATAACTTTATCATTATATTTTGTATCTAAAAGAGATCCTAAAATAGATAATGAATTTCAAAAAGAAGGATATGAAACAGAAGAAGAGGAAGATCCATTCTATAAAAGAATTGTCACAAATAATACATTAGATGATTATTATAATGACATATCTCAAGGGAAAGATTCATCATATGAAGAATATTATTTTTCAAAAGAGTCAAATGACTTTATAGAGTTAAAATTAGATACCAGAAGTAATGTAAATACAACTTTAAATATAAGTTCTGATTTAAGAACAAAAGAAGTAAACTATAACTATGAATTAACATACAATAAATCATATCTAATTATAGAAGGAAATAGCAATGATAACTATAACTGCAATATCATAAAAAATAAAAACGTAAATGAGGAAACATTAAACACAATTTGTAATAATATTATGTCTGAAATATCAATTTTTTTAGAGAGAAGAAAAACAATATTAAGCAATAAAAAGATAAAAGATTTAGTAAACGAACCATTAAAAGAATATGTAGAAGTAGAATAAAAAATATATACTATCAAAAGTATATATTTTTATTATTATTATTATTATTTACATTTTTTTCTATTAAACAATTTATCTATAGAGAATGGTTTATAAATTTTGGTTAATCCATATATAAATGTCGTTGGAATAATATTAGTTGCAGTCTCATAATGAGAATAAGATGCCTGTGTAGTATTTAATTTTTTCGCAACAACAGTTTGAGTACAATTATTTTGCAATCTTAATTCAGTTAAGTTGTGAGCAAGCTGTATTAAGTCTAAATCAATAGGATAATACTTTTCATTTTTAGAAACTATTCCAAATAAATAATCAAGACTTAGGTTATATTCATTTGCATATGCTATAAGTCTTTCTATCGGAATAGTATCTTTACCAGTTTCCCATCCTGAAATAGTTGTATAATGTAAATCAAAAAATTCTGCTATATCTTTTTGTCTTAAATCCAAATCTTCACGACTTGCTTTAAAATTTTTAATTATCATTCATCAACACCCAATTAAATTATTTCATTTAAAAAGGCTTTTACCTCAAAAGTAGGAGAAATAGAATATAATATATGCCCAAGATATGCACAAAAATGAAAGTATCAAGTTATTATATCAGTGGTGACATTTTATGAACAACAAAAGAATAGGAAAATTTTTAAAAGAATTAAGATTAAAGAATAATTATAGCCAAACAGAATTAAGTGAATTAATTTATGTAACTAGGCAAGCAATAAGTAACTGGGAAAATGGTAAAGCAACACCAGATTCTGAAATACTGATAAAATTAAGTGAACTTTATAATGTTTCAATTGATGAGATATTAGTAGGAGAATTATCTGGCGAAAGTCTTCAGAAATTCACTTTAAATTTATTAGATAATAATAATAAACAAAGAAGTAAAATAAAAAAATTATTATTAACTTTATTATTAACATTCATAATATTTGTTATAGGTTTTTTAGCATATTATTTCGTAAGCACATATAATTCTACACAAATTTATTTGCTATATGGAAAGTCAAAAAGTCATGTTATACATGATGGAATATTAATTAGGACAAATCAAAAGATTTATATTAAAATGGGTGAAATAAATAAAGATGATTTTGATAATATTTCATTGTATTATATTAATGAAAAGAAAAAGAAAATAGTAATCTATAAAGGAGAAAATATTGACTCACTTATAATAGAAAATTATAAATACAGTGATATGTTTAAAAAGAAATTAAAATATATAAAAAATAATCTATATCTAGATTTACAAACAAAAGAAAATAAAGAAACAATGAAAATAAAAGTACGAGAAAATTTTAAAAGCAGTGTACTATTTAATGATAAAAGACCAACAAATAAAGAAGTGCAATCAACAAAAGACACAAAAGAAATAGAAAATGTGACAGAAGAAAAAGAAATACCTACGATAACTACAGATGTGCAAAATATTAAGAATATTAAAGAAGAAGACTCTACATCTACAATTAAAGAGAATAATCCAGATATAACACAAAATCCAGTTGAAGAAGAAATAGACTACGAAAAAATAAAAATATTAATCAAAGAAAAAGGCACATTCCAATTTAATAGTTATCAAGTAAGTTTTGAACAAGAAGGTAAGGAAATATTCTTGCATGTTGTTGGAGAAAACATAATGATTGAGTCTGTTAAAAATAATGAAATAGAAACATGGAAAACAAACGTAGCTAACAATGAAATAGATTACATTGATTATATAAAGTACAAAAGTGGGACAGAAGAAAATAAAAAGTTAATTTATGTTAATGATATACATGAAGATGAAAAAGAAATTGTTCAAAAAATGAAAGAAATATTAAGAAAATATCTGAGGGGCAATTTGTAATTGCTACCCAAAAATTGAACAAAAAGTTATAATCAAAATAGAAAGGAGGAAAAATGAAAAAAATAAAAAAACTATTTGTTATATTACTATTAGCTATAGTATTTGCGACAACCAAAGTTAATGCTCAAGAGATGTATTTTGTAAATGATGAAGGAGTAGAATTTACTAAAGATGAATATGACTTTTTTGGTAAATTTTATTATGATGGATTTCAAAACTACATTACTCAAGAATTAAAAGAAAGCTTTCAAGGTTTTGATTTTGCAACTGCAGAAGTTTCTAAAGTAGGATATTGTCCAAATATTAAAGCAAGAGGGTCCTACTATGAAACTCAATATAGAAGTATTGAGATAGGCAGATCTTGTGGAGCTTTATGTTATTTAGGAACAACTGTAAAATGGCTGGTAGAACCTTATACAAAAAGTTATGATGTCATAGGTTATAATTTGACAGGAGTATCAAGAGTATCATCTCCGACAACAATAGCTGTTGGCGATAATTCTTCCACAACGAGTGAGGCAGTTATCTATGATGACGATGGCTTTGGTGCAGTAATAAAATTACCTGATGCAACAAACATAACAATAACTCAAACATTTGCCTACACTGGAACTGGTTATGTTATGGCAGCATATGATCATGCCCTAAAACCAATCTCATTAGAAAATGCTAAAAAGTTCAACATCGATATTGGTGGATTTAGTGGAATCTTTGATTTCTATGGACCTGCTTTAGATACTTATGACGAATATCCATCAGTGGATATGACAATTTAAAAAATGCGTGTGACTTATGATAAATATAGAGAAGAAAAATACTTAATATTTATCATAGAAAGAGAATATTAAAACAATTATATTCTCTTTTTTTTGCTTACAAAAATCATTGTATAATTTATCATTGCATTACCTATAACATAACTATAATTTAAATATTTACCAATATTATCAGAATTGATTTATGCAATAGCCATATGATACAATTTAAGTAGGGTGATAGTATGAAACTATATAATAAAAAAACAGTAGCAGACTATATTATGGGAAATGACTTAGAAGGATTTAGTATAGATGAATTAGAAGATAATGTTGAATTTATGATGGATGTGTTAAGAATGACATCCGATAAAGAAATGTATAATTTTTGTTCTGACAAAGTTAAAAGTAATCCTGAATTTGTTAGTTTTGTAATTAGATTATTTGCAAAAGATGAAGAATTTATCACAACAATAGCAGATGACTTTTTAAGTAAAATTAAAAATAATAGTGCACCTAATATTGAAGTACTTGTATTAATGACAAATCTAATACCAAAAAGTTCTCCTAGATTCTTAAAATATGGAGTAATGTTGTATGGACTACAGCTAGAAAAAGACACATCTATAGTGGCGGCGAAAGAACTATATAAAAATGATCCAGAAAAATTATCATGTATTGGGGAAACTGGATTTACTCTTCTATATGATGAATATCAAGAAAGTGAAATTGTAACAGACTATTTTGCAGAAAAAGCAATCGAAAAAATTTTGCATACAGATTCTGCCGAATTTGAGGATTTATTTCATAGACTATTTAAATCACAAGAAGAGTTAGAAAAAGTAAATATGAAATCATATTTAATAAACTATATTTCTAATTTAGATTCAGAATTAGCAGCTTATATTAGTACACATATACATACACTGGATGCATCATTAAGAGAAATTGAAGCATTAAAAAATAAATGGAATAGTTATAGAAAACGAATTGAAGTAAAAAAATTTAGTATGATGTTTCAAAAAATCCATATGTATATGGAAGAAAATGGACACAATTGTTCATATACAGAAGATGAACTACTATATTCAATTAGTAATGATTTAGGAATTACAAAAGAAATTTGCAGGAACGATCCATCTATGCCGTCAGATGAACAACAATGCGAAGAAGAAATGCCAGATACATCAAGACTTGAAAATACGGAAATTTCTTATGATGATTTAGTACATTATAATTCTATAAGAGAAATCATAACTAAATATTATAATGCAAATAGTTTAAAAGATTTAGAAGACTTAGAAGAATATGGCGGTTCATCAGAAGATAGCAATGAAATAGATGATATGTTGGGAGAACTAGGATTAACGCCAGATGCTGCAGATGATAAGAAACCGTCAAATGTAATCGACTTTAGAAATGCGATAAATAAGAAATTGTAAAAAGTAAGTAGTTTTCAAATTATTGAGCGAATATTGGTATTCGATAATAATTAATAATAGTAAATGTATTTGACATTTGCTATTTTTTTACTAAGCACTTTATTATAATTATAATTTAAAAAAATATGGAATTATATATGAAAAAATCCATATTTTTTTTAAATTTTTAATAACTTATTAAAAAAACGTTAAAAAGTTATTGACAAATGCCTAACTTTTTAATAAAATGTTAATTAGTTGGAGGGATAATAATGAAAAAAGAAAATAACTTGCCTTATGATCAATTTGCTTTATGTACTGATTTATTAATATTTACTATATCAGAAGGAAATGCCAAAACATGCAGAACTTTGACAGATAAATTCTTTAGTATTCTTTTGGTTAAAAGAAATAAAAAACCATTCAAAAACATGTGGTGTCTTCCTGGAGGTTTTGTTAAAGAAGATGAAACTCTTGATATGGCAGCAGACAGAGTTCTTGCTAAAGAAACAAATATCCACAATATTTATAAAGAGCAACTCTATACATTTAGTGATATTGAAAGAGATCCACGAACAAGAATTATAAGTACTGCATATATTTCACTTATTGATAAAAAAAGAATAAAAGATGAATTAAGTGAAGAAGCTAGTTGGTTTAACATTCATTTAGATGAAAAGAAAGGGCAGGTAAATGTCCGGTTAGAAAATGGAGCAGAAGAAATAAAATTTACTGTTAAAAAAGAAGTAATAGATAAAACAACAAACAAATATAATTATAGAATAATTAATAATAGTAATATTGGTTTCGACCATCCAATAATAATAATGACAGGTTTAGACAGAATGAAAAATAAAGTACAGGATACAGATATAGTATTTAACTTAATGCCTGAATATTTTACACTTGGAGAACTACAACAAATATATGAAATTATTTTAGGAAAGAAATTATTAGATCCAGCATTTAGAAGAATAATAGCTGATAAAGTTGAAAAAACAAATAAAACTATAAAAACAGGAGGACATCGACCATCCGTGATGTTTAAATATAAAAAATAAGGAGTTAAAATGAAAGATAAAGAATTACTTATAAAAGGAATGGACAACTATATTGAAAGAATAAAAAGATGTGAAAATATTTATCTAGATATACTTGATAGTATTCCAAAAGACTTTACTGAAACAATTTATAAAATTACAGATAGAAAATTATTTAATAAAATTATTTTAAACTTTGTTACAGCGCTTGATCAAAAAAAAGCAGAAGGCGACTTGATGAATATTTATGATATTGCAATTCATACAAAAACAAATGCTTTAATAATTGCTAATAAGGGAGCAACACTTTATTCATTAACTGAAAAGTTTGAAACACCACATTTAGTAAGACATATTGGAATGTGTGTATATATGCCAGGTATTGGAATGGAATATGCAAACGCAGGACTAGTTGGAAATGTCTATGACAATGAAATAGTTTTAAGAACAGAGTCAGCATGTACTCCATCATTCTTATTTGGTTCACAAAGATGTAATTGCCACTATCAATGGAAAAACATTAGAGAGTTAGCTGCTCACTTTAATGAAATAAAAACACCAGATATTTCAGATGGTGATGATTTTGAAAGATGGGTACAAGAACAATATAAATATGAAAATGGAAAACATAT
>CAZHBS010000018.1:0-18438 GCA_964530845.1 uncultured Muribaculaceae bacterium | reverse complement strand
GATGGTGATAAAGAGTATTTAGATAGATGTATGAATTTTTATAAGAGTGTTGGGATAAAGGCTTATGGGATTACTTTGAATGAGAGTGAGGTTTATTTAAAAATATATGATTTAATTTCTGAATATCAACCTGATATTGTTGTAATTACTGGGCATGATTCTTATGCTTCTAAGAAGAATAATATCAATGATTTAGATAATTATGAAAATTCATCAAATTTTGTAAAGGCTATTAATGAAGCAAGAAAATATGAAAAAGGACAGGATAAATTAATAATTATTGCTGGTGCTTGTCAATCTAACTATGAGAGTTTAATTAAAGCAGGGGCCAATTTTGCTTCTAGCCCTAAACGAATTAATATTCATGCTCTTGATCCTGCGATAATTGCTTGTTCTCTTGCTTTTTCTGATAGAAATCAGTGTATTGATTTAATTTCTTTATTGGAGAAGACAAAATATGGTAGTGATGGAATTGGAGGAATAATTACTAATGGTACTATGTATGTGGGGTATCCTAGATGAATCTTGATATAGTTAGAAAAAAGGTTGAATCTTATTTAAATTTGAGGTGTAAGTTTATTTATAAAGGTAGTAGAGGACAATATGAAAGATTTGAAGGGTCAATAATTAGTCTTTTTCCACGAATTTTTCTAATTAAGACTGCTAATAATAATATTAAGTCATTTAGTTATAATGATTTTGCAATTGGCAATATAAAAATTATTATGTGACAATAGTATTCCTGTTTTTTTATTAAAATTTGTTTTATGTTGATTTTTGTATATTATTTTTAATTAATATATATTTAAATATATTGCATTTTGGAAATTTGTATTATAAAATAATGTTATAAAGTGTTATTGCTTTAAGAGGGAGGAAATCTTATGAAGATTACATCAGTAAATGTACGTAAGATCGAAAAAGAAGGATCTCGTATGAAAGGAATTGCATCTGTATTATTAGATGACAGTTTTGCAGTACATGACATTAGAATAATTGAAGGAGACAACGGACTATTCATAGCAATGCCTAGCCGAAAGACAGCTACTGGTGGTTACCGTGATATTGCTCATCCAATTAATCCTGAGGTTCGTGCAATGTTCGAAGAAGCTATTTTAGAAGCATACGATATTGCCGAAGATGTTGCTACTGAAGAGGAATAATTGAAACAGACTATCTTATGGTAGTCTTTTTTTTGTACTAAAATAATATTTATTGCATATATTTTTTTAGGAGGCAATATGGATAAAATAGATTCTAGTATAAATAATTACAATCATAGCGTTAATTTACTTGAAAGAAAAACACTTGTTATTACAGGAGTTAAAAAAATAGATAATTTTGATAAGATACATTTTATTTTGGATACTACTATGGGATTTATGATTATTAAAGGAGAGGAACTTGAACTTATAAAACTTGATACATTATCTGGGAATGTTACTATAAAAGGTACAATTAATTCATTAGAATATGTTGTTGATAAAGATAAAAAGAATAATGATGATAGTATATTTAGCAGGTTATTTAAATAATGATATTAAGAATTCAAATAATTTGTTTGCTATTTTCTTTTCTATTTGGAATTTTTCTTTATATTGTTTTTAAATTTAATAGGAAAATTTTATTTATTAAAAATAAATACTTTAGATTATTTGTATTTATTCTTTTATTGCTTATAATTTCTCTTTTTTTCTTTTTAATTATTAAATATTTTAATGATGGAATATTACATTATTATTTTTTATTATTTATCATATTTGGTTTTTTAATGACTTATAAGATTGACAAAAAATTGTAAATTATAAAATAAAATGTATTTGTTTTAATTATATATTATCTATTATATTATATAATATATTTTGAATAGGTAGGTGATGTGATGACTAAATATAAAAAGCGTTTAAAGCCTAAAAAAACTGCTATTATGTTAATGCTTATTTCAATAGCAACTATTTTTGTCATGACTTTATCTATTGGTAAATACTGGGTGGAGATTATAGATAAGTATCAAGAAAAGAATGAACTCGAAATGGAGTTAATTGCTCTTAAAGAAAAGGAAGAAGAGCTTCAAGTTGATGCGAAAAAGATGCAAAACCCTGACTATGTTGCTAGATATGCAAGAGAAAAATATCTTTATTCTAAAGATGGGGAATATATTTTACAGATTCCAGAAGAATAATAATATATTTTTCTTTTTTTTCTTGTAATTATGATATAATATAGTATGATTTAATGGAGTGATTCCCAATGATTAATATTGAAAAAAATTTTGAATTTAAAAAAAATGATAAAATTGTTGTAGGATGTTCTACTGGACCCGATTCTATGGCACTTGTTGATATGTTATTAAAAATTAGAAATAAATATGATTTAAATATTATTATTGCTCATGTTAATCATAATGTTAGAAAAGAAAGTTATGAAGAAGCTGAATTTATTAAGAATTATTGTTTAGAAAATAATTTGATATTTGAGACAATGACTATTGAAGAATATGGTGATGATAATTTTCATAATGAAGCTAGAAATATTAGATATAGATTTTTTGAAAATATTGTATATAAATATGAGGCTGATTATTTAATGACTGCTCATCATGGTGATGATTTAATGGAAACAATTTTGATGAGAATAGTTAGAGGATCTAATTTGAATGGTTATAGTGGATTTAAGCCTATAGTTGATATGGATAATTATAAAATAGTTAGACCACTTGTTACTTATACTAAAAAAGAACTAGAGGATTATGATATTGAAAATAATGTTAAATACTATATTGATAGTTCAAATTCTAAAGATAAATATACTAGAAATAGATTTCGTAAGTATATGTTGCCATTTCTTAAAAGTGAGGATAAAGATGTTCATCTTAAGTTTTTAAAGTTTAGTAAATCTTTAGAAGATGCTTATAGATTTATTGATAAAACTAAAAATAATGCTATTAAAAGGTGTATTATTGATGATAAAATAATGATAGATAAATTTTTATTAGAAGATGAATTTATTCAAAGAGAAATATTATATTATATTCTTAGTGATTTTTATCAAGATGATTTAATTTTAATTGGTGATAGGCATATTGATAATATTTTAAAATTAATTAATAGTAATAGAGCAAATGCTTATATTAATTTACCTAATGATGTTCTTGCTAAAAAGACCTATAATATATTTGAAATAAAGAGAGCTACTAATGTTATAACAGGGTATGAGATTGAGTTTGATAAGATTGCATTACTTCCTAATAATCATACTATAGAACGAGTTGATTCTATTTCTGGTAATAGTAATAATATTTGTAGAATTAATAGTAAAGATATAGTTTTACCATTAATTGTTCGTACTAGAAAAATTGGAGATAGAATTATGGTCAAAGGACTAGACGGTACAAAAAAAGTTAAGGATATTTTTATTGATAAAAAGATATCTGTTGATGATAGAGATTCTTGGCCTATAGTTCTTGATTCTAAAGGTAGAGTTATTTGGATACCTGGTATAAAGAAGTCAAAATTTGACAAAAAAATTAATGAAGATTATGATATAATATTAAGTTACAAATGAGGAGGAATTTTTTGTGAATAAAGGTATAGATAAAAAGACTGTAAAAAGAGGTTTATTACCATACTTATTTTTACTTTTAATAATGCTTTCTGTTTTTTATATTTTTGGTTTATCTAATAGTAAGACAGAAGAACTTACATATGATTCATTTATGAAAATGTTAGATGAAGAAAAAATAAAAGAAATGACTATTACGCCAAATAATAGTGGTTATGTTTATGATGTAACAGGTTCTTTAAATGATAAGAAAGTTGAAAAAGATAAGAAAGATAAAGAATCTTATTTTGAAGTTGTATTACCTTTGAGTGATGAGGTAATGAAGAAAATAATAGCTGCAAGTGATGAACAAGAATTTAAGTTAAATGTTAATCCTGATCCTGCTGCTAATGCTTGGTTGATAATGCTAATTGAGTATCTTCCAGTTGTTGTTATTGGAGTTGTTGTTATTTGGTTCTTTAATAAACAAATGGCTGGAAATAAGAGTTCACTAGATTTTGGTAAGAGTAGAGCTAAACTTGATAGTGATACTAATAAGGTAACATTTAAAGATGTTGCCGGTTTAACTGAAGAGAAGGAAGAGGTTAAAGAGTTAATCGACTTCTTAAAGGGACCAAAGAAGTTCCAAAAACTAGGTGCAAGGATTCCTAAGGGAGTTTTATTAATGGGTCCTCCTGGTACAGGAAAAACTTTACTTGCTAAAGCAGTTGCTGGAGAAGCAGATGTTCCATTCTATTTTATAAGTGGATCTGACTTCGTTGAATTATTTGTAGGTGTTGGAGCTAGCCGTGTTAGAGATATGTTTAAAGAGGCTAAAAGAAATGCTCCATGTTTAATATTTATTGATGAAATTGATGCTGTTGGTCGTCAAAGAGGTAGTGGTATTGGTGGAGGACATGATGAAAGAGAACAAACACTTAACCAATTACTTACTGAAATGGATGGTTTTGGTGCCAATGAAGGAATTATAATCATTGCTGCTACTAATAGACCTGATGTTTTAGACCCTGCATTATTAAGACCTGGTAGATTTGATAGACGTGTTACTGTTAATTTACCTGATGTAAAAGGTCGTGAAGAGATTCTTGCAGTTCATGCTAAAAACAAGATTCTTGCAGAGGATATTACATTACAAAGTTTAGCTAAGAGAACTCCTGGATTTAGTGGAGCTGATCTTGAAAATTTACTTAATGAGGCAGCATTACTTGCTGTTCGTAGAAACAAAAATGAAATTACTATGAGTGAAATTGATGAAGCTACTGATAGAGTTCTTATGGGACCTGCTAAAGTTAGTCATAAGTATTCTGAAGCTGATAGACGTTTAGTTGCTTACCATGAAGCTGGACATGCTGTTATTGGATTAAAATTAAAAAATGCAAGTGATGTACAAAAAGTTACAATTATTCCTCGTGGAACAGCTGGTGGATATAATATGATGGTTCCATCAGAAGAAAAATTATGCTCTACAAAAAATGATCTATTAGAAGAAATTACTGGTCTTCTTGGTGGTAGAAGTGCAGAAGAAATTGAATTTGGTCAAATTACTACTGGAGCTCATAATGACTTTGAAAAAGCAACTAAGATTGCAAGAGCTATGGTTACTGAATATGGTATGAGTGATTTAGGACCACTTCAATTTGAACAACAATCTGGAAGTGTATTTTTAGGAAGAGATTATAATAAACCACAACATTTCTCAAATGAAGTAGCAAATGAAATTGATATGGAAATGAGAAAGATTATTAATGAGTGTCATAAAAATGCAAAAGAAATTATTAATAAGAATAAAGATTTATTAAAACTTATTGCAGATGCTTTATTAGAGTATGAAACACTTACTAAAGAGCAAATTGATTATTTAGTAGAACATGGTAAGATGCCAGAAGAAAATATTGATAATTTAGAGGAATTATCTATTACTAAATTAAAAGAAATGGCTAAAGAAAAAGGAATAAAGAATTATTCTAAGATGTCTAAAGCAGAATTATTAAAAGAATTAGGTGACTAGTTCTTTTTTCTTGTATAATTTTATTTAATAATATAATATATTGTTTAGGAGTGGTATTTTATGTCTAAAAAAATTGATAAAAAGGAATTGGATGAAATAAAAAATAAGAGTTTAGGTTTTATAGGAGAATTTAAAAAATTCTTATTACGTGGAAATGTAATGGATATGGCTGTTGGTGTAATTATTGGTGGAGCTTTTTCTGGTATTGTTACAGCACTTACTGATGATTTTATTAATCCTCTTATTAACGGTATTGGTGGAGCTGAGGTTGCTGGAAGGCTTAAAATATATGGTGGTCAATATATAAATTATGGACATTTTTTAACAGCTATTATTAATTTTATTATTATGGCTTTTGTTTTATTTATATTATTGAAAGTATTTAATAAGTTAGCTACTTTTGGTAAGCATGAAGAAGAAGTTAAAGAACCTGAAAAAAAGCCTGATGATATTGTTTTACTTGAAGAAATTAGAGATTTATTGAAAAAGAGCAAGTAGTTGTTCTTTTTTGTTGATAAAAATTAGTGCATAGTTTATAATATGGTTGTTTTAGAGGTGATAGAATGGAGTGGAACATTGGAAATGTTAAGATAAAAAATCAAATTGTTTTAGCTCCTATGGCTGGTATTTCTAATTCAGCTTATCGTAGAATATGCAAAGAAATGGGTTGTGGATTAATTTATGCTGAGATGGTTAGTGATAAAGCTATTCAGTTTAATAATCAAAAGACAATAGATATGCTTTATATGTGTGAGGAGGAAAGACCTATAGCACAGCAAATTTTTGGAAGTGATCTTGAATCTTTTGTTTATGCAGCAAAATATATTGAGGAAAATATGCATCCAGATATTATAGATATTAATATGGGATGTCCTGTTCCTAAAGTTGCAGTAAGAGCTCAAGCTGGTTCTGCTTTATTAAAAAATCCTGATAAGGTTTATGAAATAGTTAAAGCAGTAGTTGATGCTGTTAGTGTACCAGTAACTGTAAAAATAAGAAGTGGCTGGGATAGTAATAGTATAAATGCTGTTTTAATTGCAAAAACTATTGAAAAGGCAGGAGCAAGTGCTATATGCATACATCCTCGTACCAGAAGCCAAGGTTATAGTGGAAAAGCAGACTGGAATATTATTAAAGATGTAGTAAATAGTGTACATATTCCGGTTATTGGAAATGGTGATGTTAAAACTCCAGAAGATGCTAAAAGAATGCTTGAAGAGACTGGATGTACTGCTGTAATGATTGGTAGAGGTGTTTTAGGTAATCCTTGGTTAATTAGAAACTCTATTGCATATTTAGATGGACTAAGTTATGAAGAAGTAACTATAAAAGATAGAGTTGATATGTGCCTTAAACATTTAGATTATCTATCTAAACTTAAGTGTGAAAAGGTTGCATGCTTAGAAATAAGAAATCATATTGGATGGTACTTTAAAGGTATACCAGGTGCTAATGAACTAAAAAATAAAGTCTATCAAACTTCTAAAATAAGTGATATAATTTCATTATTAATTGAATTTAAGGAGGGATGTTAATGAAGAAAAAAGACTCATCTAGCGAAGATGAGAAAGATGATAAAGGTGATAAACGAAAATCATTATTTGGACGAAGACTAGTTGCATTTATGATTGACTATTTAATTGTTACAACTTTATCTTTATTAATATCTATTCCTTTTTTAGATCTTAATAAATATAATTATTTATCTGAAAATATGGTTGAAGTTGTTAATGACTACTATAATCATGAAATCGATGTTAATGAATATGTTGCAGATTTTAATAATATTTCATATGATTTAGCACAAACTTCTGGAATATTAACGATTATAAATATATTTGTTATGATTATTTATTATGTTATTTATTTAATAAAGAAAAATGGTCAAACAATAGGAAAAAGGTTAATGAAAATAAAAGTTGTTTCAACTAATGGAGAACTTAGTGTTAATCAATTAATTTTTAGATCATTTATTGCAAATTTTGTCTTATTAAAAATACTTGATTTTTCTTTTATGATTTTTGCATCTAGAAATGTTTATTTTGAATGTCTTGGTGCTTTTCAAGAAATTCAATTTTTTATAACTTTTGTATCTATATTTTTAATTCTATTTGGTAAAGATGGTTTAGCCGTACACGATAGATTAGTTCATACAAAAGTAGTTAGTGAATAAGGAGTGTTTTATGAGAGAATTTAGCGAACAAGAATTAGTTCGAAGAGAAAAGGCAGAAAAAATTAGAAATAGTGGTATGGATCCTTTTGGACATAGATATGATAGAGAGGATTATGCTGCTGATATAAAAAATAAGTATTGTGATGTTGATCATGATGCTTTTGAGAATATGAATGATACTGCTAAAGTTGCAGGTAGAATCATGTTTATTAGAAAGATGGGAAAAGCTTCATTCTTTACTATTCAAGATAAGAGTGGTTCTATTCAAATTTATATATCAATTAATGATGTTGGTGAAGAAGCTTATGAATTGTTTAAATCAGCTGATATAGGTGATATCGTTGGTGTATATGGAAAGGTTATGAAAACTAAAACTGGTGAAGTTACTATTAAATGTTTAGAATATACACATTTAGTTAAGGCTTTAAAACCACTTCCAGAAAAATTCCATGGTTTAACTGATATTGAAGAGAGATATCGTAGAAGATATGTTGATTTAATAATGAATGAAGATTCTAGAAATGTTGCTTTTTTAAGACCTAAAATTATTAGATGTATTCAAAATTATATGGATGGTCGTGGTTTTGTTGAAGTTGAGACACCAATGTTAACAACTTTACTTACTGGAGCTTCTGCTCGTCCATTTGCAACACACCATAATGCTCAAGATTTAGATATGTATTTAAGAATTGCTTTAGAGTTACCACTTAAGAGATTATTAGTTGGTGGAATGGAAGCAGTTTATGAAATTGGTAGAGTATTTAGAAATGAGGGAATGGATACTAGACATAATCCAGAATTTACTGAATTAGAGGCATATTTGGCTTATAGTGATTTGGAAGGTATGATGGAACTTACTGAAGGAATGTTCCAATGTATTGCTAAAAATGTATTTAATAAAATGAATTATAAGTTTGGTGGATATGATATTAATTTAGAGGGACCATGGAAGAGACTTAGTATGACTGACGCTATTAAGGAACAAACTGGAATTGATTTTAAGAAGGAAATGACAGTTGATGAAGCTTTAAAATTAGCAGAAGAGCATCATATTGAAGTTCAAGAGCATGAGAAAACAGTTGGACATATTATTAATTTATTCTTTGAAAAATATGTTGAGGAAACATTAATTCAACCAACATTCTTATATGGTCATCCACTTGAAATATCTCCACTTACAAAGAAAAATCCAGATGATCCTAGATTTGTTGATAGATTTGAATTATTTATTGCTGGAAAAGAATTTGCTAATGCTTATACAGAGTTAAATGATCCAATTGACCAATTAGAAAGATTTGAAGCTCAAATTGCTGAAAGAAAATTAGGTAATGATGAAGCTAACGATATTGATATGGATTTTGTTGAAGCATTAGAATATGGTATGCCTCCTGCTGGTGGTATAGGATATGGAATAGATAGATTGATGATGTTATTCTTAGAACAAGAATCTATTCGTGATGTTTTACTTTTCCCAACTATGAAAGAAAAAAATAAGAATTTATAAAATAAGAAAAATAAGTTTTTTCTTATTTTTTTTGATACAATATAAATGAGGTTTTGTTATATGAATAATAGTAAAAGAAATTACCAAATTGATTTTTTAAGAGGAGTAGCAGTTTTGCTTGTATTATGGGGGCATTGTATTCAATATTTATCTCAAGGGCAATTTGATTTTTTTGAAAATATTATTTTTAGATTTATTTATTCATTTCATATGCCGCTTTTTATGGCAATTTCTGGATACTTATTTTACTATTCTTATAAAAAGTATTCCTTTAAAGATATGCTTTTTAAAATATTAAGAAGTATTTTATATCCTATAATTGCATGTAATTGTCTTTTCTTTTTAATATATTATAGGCAATCTATTATTGATTTTTTTCATGGAATTATTGGCATAAAAAGTATTGTGAAAATCTTTTATAATAATTTAGGTCATTTATGGTTTTTATGGAGTTATTTTTATAGTTCTATAGGTGTACTTATTATAACTAAGTTGTTCAACAAAAAATGGGGTTTAGGATTTTTCCTTTTCTTTATCTTTTTAATTATTGCACCTTATTTCTTGGAATTTAATAAAGTTATGAATATTTGGATGTTTCCATATTTTATAGTTGGTTTTTTATATAATAAATACAAAGATAGTTTTAGCTTGGATTTAAAATTTACTATTGGACTTATTTCTATACCTGTATTCTCAGTATTATTTAATTATTTTCATCATGATACTTATGCTTATACATCTGGTTTTACTAATCTCATTGGTACTTATGGTTTATCTTATCAAAACTTTATAAATATAATTAGATATACAATTGGTTTTGTAGGAATCATTATGGTTACCTTTATTTCTAATTGTTTATTTAAAACTAAATATTGCGATAATAAATTAATTAAAATTGTTTCTTTTCTTGGGAAATATTCTCTTCAGCTATATATAATACAGACATTTATTATTGAGTTATTTGTTATTAATTTTTTATCATCTACTGATATTTTAGTTGGTATTACTTCAAATATTTACTTATTTAATTTTATATATACTCCTATAATTTGTTTAATCTTTTGTATTTTTGTTTTAATTATTATTTTTATAATTAATAAGTTGCATTTTAATAAGATATTATTTGGAAGATAAAAATAAGAACTTGTTCTTATTTTTTTATTAAATAAACCTCTAAGTCTTGTAAAATATAGAAAAATTAGTTTATAATTATTATGGGAGGAGAATTATGAAGAAACATAATATTATTAAAGTCGTTCTTGTTTCTTTAATAGTAATTTTGTTACTTTCTTGGATTTTACCTGCTGGTTATTATTCTGGAGAGTATGTTGATCAAGGACGCGTACAAATGGGATTAGCTGAATTATTCAATTATCCACTTACTACAATTTCATATTTTGGACATATTGTATTATTCGTAATCTTAATTGGATGTTTTTATGGAGTTTTATATAAAATTCCAGCTTATCGTACTTTTCTTGATAGAATTGTTGCGAAATTTGAAGGAAGGGAAATTATTTTTATAGGCTTAACTGTAATACTATTAGCATTAGGTGTAAGTGTTGCTGGTTTACAAGTTGCATTTATGTTATTTGTACCATTTATAGCATCAATTATTGTATTAATGGGATATGATAAAATTGTTGCTGCTATGACTATTGTTGGTGGTATGGGAGCAGGTTTAATTGGAACTACTTATGCTTATTCTAATCAAAGTTTATTGCTTCAAATATTAAGTTTAAAAAATGATTATCAAATTGGAGTTAGATTTGTAATTTTAGCTGTTGCAGTTATCCTTGTTATTTTTAATATTGCTATGTTTATTAAAAAAGGTAAGAAGGATATTGTTGTATTAAATTCTAATTCTAATAAAGATGAAAAACCTGCTGAAAAAGTAGTTGAAGAGTCTATTAAAGAAGAGGTTAAAGAGAAAAAATCTACTAGTACTAAAACTTCTTCAAAAAGTGGAAAGAAAAACACTAAATCTAATAGCTCTAAAAAGTCTACAAGTAAGGCTGGAACTAATAAGAGTTCTAGATCTAAAAATCCTAACAAGGCTGCATTAAAGAAGGATGACATTATTGTTATTAAGGAATCTGTTGATTCTACTGATGATGATAGTTTAGTTCCTGAAAGAGTTGATGCTTCTACTAAGACTTGGCCACTTGTTGTAGGATTTATGTTAATGCTTGTTCTTGTTGTTTTAGCATTTATTCCTTGGGGAGAAAATGGATTTGGAATTAGTTTCTTTGATGATATCACTGAATGGTTTACTAATTTTGAATTGTTTGGTTTCCCAATTTTATCTAAAGTTTATGGAACTGTAAATTCATTTGGTAATTGGAACATAATGGATTTATTCTTACCAATGGCTTTATTATTACTACTTTTAGTAATTATTTATAAAGTTAAATTAGAAGATGTATTTGATGGAATGGCAACTGGGGCTAAAAAGGCTTTAGGACCTGCATTTGTAGTTTTACTAGTTTATACTGTTTTAGTAGCTACTACTTTCCATCCATTCCAACTTGCAATTTATAAGTTTGTAATGGGATTAACTAAGGGATTCAACGTATTTACTACATCTTTAGTTGGATTACTATCAAGTATTTTCAATGTAGATCCTGCTTATGTTTATCAAAGCGTTGTTCCATATTACATTTCTGTTGTTACTAAATCAAATGTATATTCTAATGCTGCAGTTATATTCCAATCAATGCATGGATTTGCATCATTATTTGCTCCAACTAGTTTTGTATTAATGTGTGTACTATCATACCTTAATGTTAACTATAAAGAGTGGTTAAAATCAACTTGGAAATTATTACTTGAATTATTAGTTATTCTTTTAATAGTTTTTGCAATATTAACTTTATAATATAAGAGACTTCGGTCTCTTTTTTATTTTTAGTAGCAATTTCTTAGATATTTGATATAATATATGCAGGTGGTGATAATATGAAGTTGTATAATACTTTGACAAAAAAAGTAGAAGAGTTTATTCCAAATGAGGAAGGAAAGGTTAAACTTTATACTTGTGGTCCTACGGTATATCATTATGCTCATATTGGTAATATTCGTAATTACATAGGACACGATATTCTAGATAGGACTTTAAGATATTTAGGATATGATGTCTGTCGTGCTATGAATATTACAGATGTTGGTCACCTTACTAGTGATAGTGATTCAGGCGAAGACAAAATGGAAGTTGCGAAAAAAAGAGAACATAAATCTGCAATGGAGATTGCTAAGTTTTATACGGAGGCATTTTTTGAAGATTTTAAAAAGGTTAATTGTAGAGTTCCAGATATTGTAAGTCCTGCGACAGATAATATTGATGAATATATTAAAATGATTACTAAATTATTGGACGATGGTTATGCCTATATTTCTGGTGGTAATATTTATTTTGATACTTCTAAAGTAGATAATTATTATTGTTTGACTAATCAAGATAGTAATTTAGTAGTTGGTGTTAGAGATAGTGTTGAAGAAGATTCTAATAAGAAAAATCAAGCTGATTTTGTTCTTTGGTTTACTACAAGTAAGTTTGAGAATCATGAGCTTCTTTGGGATTCTCCTTGGGGAAAGGGATATCCTGGTTGGCATATAGAATGTTCAGGAATATCTATTAAGTATCTTGGAGAATACCTAGATATCCATGGTGGTGGAGTTGATAACATATTTCCACACCATACAAATGAAATTGCTCAAAGTGAATCTTATTTAGGTCATAAATGGTGTAATTATTGGTTTCACAATGAACATTTATTGGATGAGTCTGGTAAAATGAGTAAATCAAAAGGTGGAATTCTTACTGTTTCAGTATTAGAAAATGAAGGGTATGATCCTTTAGCTTTTAGATTTATGTGTTTAAATTCTCATTATCGTAAACAATTGCTTTTTTCTTATGATAATTTAGTGCAAGCACAAAATACTTTAAATAAGTTAAGAAGTAGAATTAATAATTTAGTTGATGATTCTATGGTTAACGATGAACAATTTAAGAAATATGATGATAAATTTAGAGAGTGCTTAGAAAATGATTTGAATACTGCTAATAGTTTAGCCGTTTTATATGAGCTTCTTAAAGATGGTGAGCTTAATGACGGAACTAAATTAAAACTTATTGAGTCATTTGATAAAATTCTTATGTTGAATTTAATTAATAATTCTTCTAGTGATGTTGTAGATGAAAAATTAGATATTGAGATTAAATCGTTAATTGAAGAGAGAAAGCTTGCTAAAAAGAATAAAGACTTTGAAAAAGCTGATTCTATTCGTGATGATTTATTAAAACGTGGAATTAAATTAGTTGATACTCGTGAAGGAACAACTTACGAAATTATAAAAGATTAGTTTTCTAATCTTTTATTCTTTTTATTTTATGTTATAATATATTGGAAATTGGAGGGGTACTATGGATGTTAGGGAGATTAATGTTCTTGTTCTTGCTTATTTAGGAGATGCCATTTATGAAATATATGTTAGGAAATATTTAATTGATAGAGGAATTGCTAATGTTAATGACTTGCAAAATGAATCTTTAAAATATGTTAGTGCGAAAGGGCAAGCTTCTTTCTTAAAAGAAATGCTTGATAGTGAATTTTTAACAAATGATGAAGTAGATATTGTTAAAAGGGCAAGAAATTATAAAACTACTTCACATCCAAAAAGCTGTGATATTGTAACATATAAATATGCTACAGGACTTGAGGCTTTGATTGGATATTTAGAGTTAACAAATAAAAGAGAAAGGATAGATAAAATTATGAGTTTTATCTTAAAGTAAATATATGTTAGTATTTGGAAGAAATGTTGCGATAGATTTAATTAAAAATAAAAAAAAGATTGATTATATTATTTTACAGGATGGATTTAATGATAAAGAGCTACTTTCTCTAATTGAATTTTCAAAAATCAGGGTAGAATATCGTTCAAAAAGAGAATTTGATGATTTGGTATCTGGAGTACACCAAGGTATAATACTATCTATTCCGGATTACAAATATAATAATTTAGACTCTATTGTTTCTAATAATGATGATTTAGTTGTTATTTTAGATCATTTAGAAGATCCACATAATTTTGGGGCTATTATTAGAACATGTGAAGCAGCGGGAATTAAATCTATAATTATAAGTCGCGATAGGCAAGTTCAAGTTAACTCTACTGTTATGAAGACTAGTGTTGGTACGGTTATGTCTATGAATATTGTTGAGGTAAGTAATATTGCAAACAGTATTGATTGGTTAAAAGATAATGGATTTTGGATAGTTGGGACTGCTTTAGAAAATAGTGTTGATTATAGGAATGTTGATTATTCTGGTAAGATTGCTATTGTTATTGGTAATGAGGGTGCTGGTATTTCAAAATTAGTTGCTAAAAAGTGTGATTATTTGGTTAAAATTCCAATGTATGGAAAAACTAATAGTTTGAATGCAAGTGTTGCTGCTGGAGTAATGATTTATGAGGTAATCCGTAATAGAAAGTAGGTTACATGAAATATAGTGATTACAATGATTACGAATTAATTTATTTAGTTAGGGAAAATGATGATAATTCTTATGATGTTTTATTTGATAAATATATGCCCATTATTAGAAAAATTGCATTTGAATATTATAAAAAATTTGATTGTTTTGGTTATGATTTAGATGATTTTGTTCAAGAGGCATATCTTTTATTTCATAATGCAGTTAAGATTTATAATCCTGATAAAGATTGTTTATTTTATTCATTTGTTGTTTTGTGTATTAGTCGAGGACTAATTTCTTTTTGTAAGAGAATTTCTTGTGGTAGTAAAAATATTAGTAATAATTATTTTACTGATATTGATGTTTTAGAAGTATGTGGAAATATTTT
Source organism: uncultured Muribaculaceae bacterium (assembly GCA_964530845.1). Classification (GTDB taxonomy): domain Bacteria; phylum Bacillota_I; class Bacilli_A; order RF39; family UBA660; genus UBA3789. The sequence continues at coordinate 3,324 of CAZHBS010000018.1, read as the reverse complement.
AGATGACTCTGGTTTAATTATGGATGAGTTTATTAAAAATATTTGGAATTCAGTTTATGATTTAGATATTTTATATATAAGTATATTTGAGTTGAGATTTAATGGGTTTACTTTTAGAGAAATAGGTGAACTTCTTGATATACCTTTAAAAAAAGTACAATATCTTTATAGAAAAGTTAACAGTTATATACGTAATACTGTTGTTGTTGATGTCTAAAAGATGATTTTAAATTGTCTTTTTTTTTATTTTGTTTTACAATTATAGTGTAGGATAGTGATTATATGGATAAGAATAGAAGTGTTGAAAAAGTTAATCTATTTGATTGGATTAGCGAACATCATAATGATGAAGATATGCGTGATGTTTTTATTAATATGGATGTTGCTTTAAAGTATATTCATGAGCATGGGTATTGTATAGAAATTTTCTATCCTTCAAAAATTGAAATATTAAATAATCAACCTGATCATATCCAATTTGATAATTTGATGGAACTTAGTTCTGATCCTATGACTAGAAAAAATATGATAAGAGAAGATATTTTTAATTCTTCTTTAATACAAATTGGTTTATATACTAATACCTTTAGAAGTCTTACGCCTGAATTTTTAAAAGATAATTTTGATGAAGTTAGTAGATTTTTACCTGAAGGAGATGTTCCTTATTATAGAGGAGTTGTTCAAAGAGGTGCTTCTGTTTATTTAAGTGAATTTGCTATTGAAAAAATGAAAAGAGACTATGAGCAACTTGAGAAGGAAGTTGGAGAATTAGATGGTGGAAGAAGTCTTGTTAAATCTAATGGTAATGCACTTGGTGTTGAAGAAATTGAAAATGATAAAATAAATGATTCTATTTATAAGCAAATTAATGGTTTAAAAGATGTGGCTTTTGTTAATTATTTGATAATACCAGCTATTGCTTTAAGTAGTTTGTTTTTAATTGCTTTTATTGGTTGGGTATTAAGTTTGTTTTAAAATTATTGACATTTCTAGGTGTTTGTGTTAATTTATAGATGTAAGCACTTAGAGGTGTTTTTATTTTGAAGAAAATTAGGATAGGTGATTTGAATGGCTGAAGTTAGAAAAAAGGTCGTTGAAGATAAATACGATACTTCAAAGATTGTAAAAAAAGAGAAAAAGGTAGATAATAAAAAGTCTAATGTTAAATCTGAAAAGGCTAAAAATGTTGATAATAAAGAGAAGAAAAGTTTGTTTGCAAAATTTATTATTTTCTGTAATGGTGTTAAAGATGAATTTCACAAAGTTCATTGGACTACTAAGAATGATTTAATTAAATATTCAATTGCTTGTATTTTCTTTATAATATTTTGTTCATTATTCTTTTTTGGAGTAGACAAATTATTTGAATTGATACAAGGATTATTTGCATAAGAGGGGATTATATATGGATAAACAATGGTATGTAGTTAATACTTATTCTGGACATGAGAATAAAGTAAAAGAAAAGCTTGAAATGAGAGCTGAATCAATGGATATGCAGGATTATATCTTTAGAGTTGTAATTCCTGAGGAGAAAATTGTTGAAGTAAAAGATGGTGTAACTAAGGAAAAAGTTAAAAAAATGTTTCCTGGTTATATATTAGTTGAAATGGTTATGTCAGATGAGGCATGGTATGTTGTTCGTAATACTCCTGGTGTTACAGGATTCATTGGATCAAGTGGAAAAGGTGCTAAACCAACACCATTACAACCTTATGAAGTTGATAAGATTCTTGGTAATATGGGTATTAGCAGAATGAATGTTGATACAGAATTATCTGTTGGTGCTAAGGTTAAAATTATTGATGGGCCATTTAATGGAATGTTTGGTAAAGTTGACTCTGTTGACTTACCAAATCAAAAAGTTATGCTTTTGGTCGATTTATTTGGACAAGAGACTTCTGTTGAAGTTGAATTAAGTCAAATCGAAAATGCATAATTATCTTGCAATATAACAATTTTTGTGTTATTATTTAGGGGCTATATTGATTTATTTGATATAGATTTAGTGGGAAGCATGGTTTGCATTTTGAAGCGGTAATCAAGCTATTTGGACCACTCGCGAAAACTTATGATTATAGGAGGTGTTTTTCGTGGCAAAGGAAGCAGTTAAAAAAATAAAATTACAAATTGCAGCAGGAAAAGCTACACCAGCTCCACCAGTTGGAACTGTTTTAGGACCTGCAGGTATTAATTTACAAGATTTTTGTACAAAATATAATGATGCAACTAGAGATAGAATGGGAGATATCCTTCCAGTAGAAATCTCTATTTATGATGACAGAAGTTTTGATTTTGTAATCAAAACTCCACCTACAGCTTTCTTATTAAAGAAATATGCTAAGATTCAAAAAGGTTCAACTACTGGATCAAAAGGTACTGTTGGAACTATTTCTCAAGCAGCTTTAAGAGAGATTGCTGAAATCAAATTACCAGATTTAAATGCATATGATGTTGAAGCTGCAATGAAGATTGTTGCTGGAACTGCAAAAAATATGGGAATTGCTATAGAAGGGCAAGAATAATAATTATTAAACCATATAGGTTTTACCTAGTGGTAGGATAAATCCGCTTAAACCACATAAGGAGGAAAGAAAATGAAAAAGAGAAGTAAAAAGTATGTAGAGGCTTTATCTAAAGTTGATAAGAGTCGTCTATATTCAAAAGAAGAAGCTGTTAAATTAGTTAAAGAAACTTCTATTAGTTCTTTTGATGGTTCTGTTGAAGTTGCTATGAGATTAAATCTTGATACTAAAAAAGCTGATCAACAATTAAGAGGTGCTATTGCACTTCCTAAAGGAACTGGAAAAACTAAAAAGGTATTAGTAATTGCTAGAGGTCCAAAAGCTCAAGAAGCTAAGGATGCTGGAGCTGATTATGTTGGAGATACTGATATGTTAGAAAAAATTGAACATGAAAATTGGTTTGATTTTGATACTATGATTGCTACTCCAGATATGATGCCTCTTTTAGGTAAGTTAGGTAGAGTTTTAGGACCAAAAGGTTTAATGCCAAATCCTAAAACTGGAACTGTTACAATGGATGTTGCTAAGGCTATTGAAGAAGTTAAGGCTGGACGTGTTGAATATAGAACAGATACATTCGGAAATGTTCATGGTATTATAGGTAAAACTTCTTTCAGTGAAGAAGATTTACTTGCTAACCTTGATGCTTTCGTAGGTCAAATTATTAGAATTAAACCTTCAACTGTAAAAGGTGATTATATTAAGAATATTTCAATTTCTGCTACTATGGGTCCTGGAATCAAAGTTGAAAATAATTTTGACAAATAGGATTATATAGTATATAATAAAGACAATTTGT
>CAZHBS010000017.1:0-19866 GCA_964530845.1 uncultured Muribaculaceae bacterium | reverse complement strand
AACACTTTTATTAAACTGCTTTTTTATTGATGTCTACTCTAAGGGGTGCAGTTCAGAATTTCTTAGCTTTATATTATCTATGGAGCAAGTCTATTTGGTCCACGAAATAAGAATTGACTCTCTTTAACACTAGGTATTCCTAGTAATAACATAGTAAGTCTATCAATTCCAATTGCAAATCCACCATGTGGAGGACATCCATGTTTAAAGAAGTCTAAATAGAATTTAACATCTTCTCCAAGTCCCTTTTCACGTGCATTTTTAACTATTTCTTCGTAACGATGTTCTCTTTGGGCTCCTGTTGTAATCTCAACACCTCTCCAGATTAAATCATATCCTTGTAAAATACCATTTTCATCTCTCATGTGATAGAATGCTCTCTTCTCAGCTGGGAAATCAATTACAAATAGGAATTCAGAATCAAACTTATCTTTAGCAAGCTTAAAGCAAAGTCTTTCAGCCTCAGTAGTTAAATCATTCATCTCACTCTTATCAACTTTATAGTCATATCTTTCTTCTAATTCTTTATAAATATCAGCAAGTCTCATCTTAGGGAATGGTGTTTTAGGAACAACTAACTCATTACCAAAAACTTCACGTATTTTATCTCCATAAACTTCATTAGTTTTTTGAAATGCATACTGAAGCATATTAGCCTCTAAATCCATTACATCATTAAAATCATTTATATATGAAAACTCAACATCGAATGAAGTAAATTCAGTTGCATGTCTAGAAGTATTAGAGTTTTCTGCTCTAAAACATGGAGCAACTTCAAATACTTTTCCAAATCCTGAAGCTAAAGCCATTTGTTTATAAAATTGTGGACTTTGAGCAAGATATGCTTTTCTATCAAAATATTTAACTTCAAATACTTCACTACCAGATTCACTTGCAGCACCTAATAATTTAGGACTATGAATTTCAGTAAATCCTTCATTATATAAATATTCTCTCATATATCTAACTAAAGTACTTTGAATTTGAAATGTTAAAACATTCTTTTCACTTCTTAAGTCTATATAACGATAATCAAGTCTAGTATCTAAATTAACAGTAGAAATATCTTTATAATTAAATGGAAGCTCTCCTTCATTTCTGCTAGTTACTTCAATCTTGCTTGGAATTAATTCCATTCCACCCATTTTAACTTTTTCATTTTCATTAATTACACCAGTAACCTTCAAAGTAGATTCAACAGTTAATTCATCAATAATCTTAACTAGTTCACTATTTTTTTCTTCACTTTTTTCAATAGTAATTTGTACTTTACCAGTTTGATCTCTTAAAACTACAAATTGTACCCATTTTAAATTTCTAATCTCATCAACAAATCCAGATACAACTACCTCTTCGCCATAATGCTCGCCTAATTCTTTTATTGTCATTATTATTCCTCCTCACAATGATGATGCTTTCCACAACATTCATGTCCTTCTTCGTGATCATGTCCACAACAACATTCATGTTCTTCTCCATCATAATCTTCAAAATTCTCGTCAAACTCACTACTTGCATTAAGTTTTTCATCTAAATAATAAATTAATGCATCTAATGAGATAATTTCTTCTTCACGAGTCTTATTATTTTTAATTTTAACTTCATTATTATTTAAATCTTCACTATTTAAAACGCAAGTAAATTTTGCATTCAATCTATCAGCTTGTTTAAATTGAGCCTTTAATCCTCTACCAGTATATTCAGTATCAACTATAAAACCAGCAAGTCTTAATTCTTGTGTTAAATAAGCTGCATATTGTTTTTCTTCTTCATTAACATACATTAAGAATAAATCAATATCTTCAACTAATGGCATCTTAACATTTTCAAGTTCAAGTGCTCTTACAATTCTACCAATTCCAGAAGCAAATCCAACACATGGTGTTTCAGGTCCATCTAATTGGTTAACAAGACCATTGTACCTTCCTCCACCACCTAAAACATTATTTGCACCAAATCCTTCAACACTTGCTTCTACTTCAAATACAATGTGATTATAGTAATCAAGTCCACGAACTATATTAGGATCAATTTCATATTCTATTTGCATAATATCCAAATAATTTTGAACTTTTTCAAATCTATCTCTACTCTCATCATTTAAATAATCTAAAGTTTTAGGAGCATTTTTTAATACTTCATTATCTTTATCAACTTTACAATCAAGTATTCTAAGTGGATTCTTTAATAGTCTATCTTGGCAATCTTCACAAAAATCTTTAATATGTGGTTTAAAATATTCAATTAAAGCTTCACGATATCTATTACGAGACTCATTATCTCCTAAACTATTAATATTAACTTTAATTCCTTTTAATCCTAACATTTTATAAAGGTTAACTGCTGCACTAATAATTTCTGCATCACTAAGTGGATCATCACTTCCAAGAATCTCCATACCAAATTGAGTTAATTCTCTATCTCTTCCAGATTGAGGTCTCTCATAACGATACATTGTCCCATTGTAATAAACCTTAACAGGTTGATTAGGATCACCATACATTTTATTTTCAATAAAACTACGTACAACACCTGCAGTACCTTCTGGTCTAAGAGTTACATTTCTCCCTCCCTTATCAATAAAATCATAACTTTCTTTTGTAACAATATCAGTAGTTTCACCAACACCTCTATGGAATAATTCAGTAGCCTCAATAATAGGAGTACGAATATACGTATAATTGTACTTTTCCATTAAAGCATCAATAATACTATCAACGTATTTCCATACTTTAGCCTCTCTTCCATAAATGTCATTACAACCTTTTTGTCTTTGTATCATAAATATCCTCCTATAAACAAAAAAGGTAACACTCCAAAGGACGAATCTCTTCGTGGTGCCACCTTATTTTCTTCTCTAATACCTATATCGTAGTAACCCGCTTTATGTTTAATGGATGTCTTCATTTTAGTAAATTAAGTATTTTCACCAACCATACTCTCTCTACAAATTATTCTAAAATTACTCTTTCCCACAAAGATAAATCTATTATAAATCAATAATTAAATTAATACAATCTTTTTTATACTATATCTTAATTTTTCTTTAATGATTCAAAATAGAAAGTACCTTTATCTGATTTTTTAAAAGTGAATTTATAACTATTAAATTTATCTTTATTAGAATCATTAATTGTATATTTTGTACCTTGATTAATAGTTTCTACAGCACTACTCTTATCAAATTCACCAGTCGTTTTAAAATCTTTTAAAACATAACTACTAAAATCATCACTTTCAGGTCTAGTTGATGCAACATACTTCTAATATAATATACTATTTAATTAATTCATTTTCTCTTCTATGTAATTTAACATATTCCTTAGGAATAAAACCCTTATCTCTTATATAATTAGGATCAAATGCCTTAGTCCTCTCTTTTAAGAAATCACTAAATTCATCCCCAGTAAATTGTCCTCCATCAACCTCATCTAATAAAAATAATGAAATAACATCTCCATAAGCATAGCTAAGACTCTCAGACAAATCAATAGTTCCCATTCTTTCAAAGAAATTAATAATATCTTCTTTACTTAAAACTTTTTTTGCTACTTTATTAGCTAATAATTCACTATCACAATCAATATATTGTGCATTCTTAATAAACTTATCACTTAAGCAACTTAATAAATAAGAAAGTAAAATATAATCATGACTTATCGCATTAAAATCAATTAATTTATCTTTAGCAGATTCACTACATATATCATTTTTAATTAAAAATCTAAATAATAGTCTTTCAAACAACTTAGAAATAACTTCTCCATATAAAGATAAATAAAAATATCTATTATATTCACTTACATCTCCATCAAATCTATCTAAATCAAAAACATGTCCAAACTCATGAACTAAAGTATTCATACTATGTAAATCATACTTTAAATCTTTAACAAAAATGTCGGATGTCCCTTTAGCAGGATTATATAATGTAAATCCAAGATTACCCTGATCTTGCCCTATAATACTAGAATATATTTTTCCATTTTTATATAGTTCATCAAATAGCCTTCCAAGTCCTATACTATCCATAAATAATTTAACAATATCAAAAAAGTCTTTTCTACTTAAATCATCATCACTATCAAAAGTCATTCTACTAAAACTAATTAACTCTTCTTCTATATCTGGTAAAATATCTCTAAAATACTCACTATGAAATCTTTTATTAATTAGAAAGTTCTTTGCTAATTCATCATTATAATCATCTAATCCTTCAAAAATCTGTTCATACTTTCTCTGCCCTCCAAAAATATGATATTTATCAAAAGAAATATCTTCACCCATACAAATAATGGAAGAATATAAATTGCCAATATAATTAGCTAGTGCCAATTTTTCTTCAAGAGTTTTTGCACTTTTAAATGAAATAATTGAATCTTTAAGTATTTGACGTAATCTATCTGCATTCTTAACAACCATACAAAGTCCCCCAATAGAAAATATTATAATAGAAAACCTTCAAAAAAAGAAGACTATTTTTCAGTCTTCTTTAAACCAATACCCATACTTCTTTTTAAATCATTCATATAAAATCTATAAGTAATTCTAAGAAGTAAATAACAAGGAAGCGCTACAATAATTCCATAAACTCCAGCAAGCCTTCCTCCAACTGATACTGCCATTATTGTAATCAATGGATTAACTTTATTTGTCTTACCATATATTCTTGGCGAAATAAAATATCCATCAAGTTGTGGAAAAATTAAACAAATAATAATTGTTAAAACAACCAACTTGGGTGATACAACCCATGCAAGAAATATTGCTAAAATATTAGTAATTAGTCCTCCAAAATATGGAATAACAGTTGTAATACAAGCTATAATTCCAAGTATTAACCAGTTAGGATGTCCAATTATAAAGAATAAAAATGAATATTCAACTAACTGAATTAGCATAAATATCTCTAACCCCTTAATATAATTAGTTATTTCAGAATCCATCATTTTAAAATATTCAAAATGTTTTTTATTGTAAGACATTAACAATCTCTTAATATAATCTCTAATCTTATCCATATATATTAAGAAATAAATAAAACCAACGACTCCAACAATTGCTTTAGAAATAAAACCTATAGAATTATTAATAAAATTTACACTTGTATCAGAAATAATATTTGCAACAGACTTAAGTAAATCATTAAGATAATCCATAATTTTTACACTATAACCACCAAGTGTAATATCATAATTACTACTTAAATTATTAAGTATCTTTACTGACATTTTTATAAATAAAGATAACTGATCATATATAACTGGTAACGTAAAATATAAAAGTAATCCAATAAATAAAACAATTCCAAAAATCACAAGTATAATTGCAAAAGTTTTATTAATTCCCTTTCTTTCTAAAAAACTAACTAATGGAGTAAATGCATAAGCAAAAGCAAATCCAACTATAAAAGGTGCAAGTACACTTATACATTTACCAATAACATCTACCCATAAACTTATACTATTAGATAAAAAATATAGTATAGCAAAAATAAATGCAATATTAACAATTCTATAATTAATCTTTTTATCTAACATAATATCATCTCTCTAATGCTATAGTAGTTGGACCTATATTAGTAATAGATACTGTCATATCGGCTCCAAAAATACCAGTCTCAACTTTAACATATTTTCTTAATTCTTCATTAAATAAGTCATATAGCTTAGTAGACTCTTCTCCTCTTAAAGCATTAATATAGCTTGGTCTATTACCTTTTTTTGTATCAGCATATAAAGTAAATTGTGAAATAGATAAAATATCTCCACCATATTCAAGAATACTTTTATTCATTACACCATTCTCATCATCAAATATTCTTAAATTAACAACCTTCTTAGCAAGGTACTCTATCTTTTCTAAATCATCACCTTCAGTAAAACCAACAAGTAAAACTAATCCACCATCAATTTGACCAGTAATCTTACCATCAACCACAACATTACTCTTTCCAGATCTTTGTACTAATACTCTCATCTAAAAGCCCTCTCAATCTTCTCAATGTAATTGCATTTATTAATATTTAATAAAAGTTTATTTAATTGTTCAAATCCCATGACATAACAATTAACCTCATATATAGAAGTATCTCCTCTATCAATAACTTTAATTCCATCAACACTTACATTCATTGCAGAAATGGTTTGAATTAAATCTAACATATGATTTTTATTATCATTAGCATATAACAAAAGTGTTGTTAGATATCTCTTATTAGTACTATCACTCCAAGAAACATCAACAGTACGATTATCAAGCATCTCTAAATTATGACAATTTATTCTATGAATTGATATACCATTACCCTTTGTAATATAACCAACAATTTCATCTCCGTATACTGGATTACAACAATTGGCTAAATTAACTTTAACTTTATCAATACCACTAACTATAATATCAGCATCAACTAATTTAGGAGGAGCTTTAACAATCTTTACATTGCTCTCCTCTTCTTTATATATTATATTGACAACACCCTTTGGGGAACATTTACCATTACCAATACTTAAATATATTTCATCTAAATCACTTGCTTTAATATTATCACAAATAATCTTAATATTTTCATCACTTAAAAACTCTGAAAAAACGATTTTTCTTTTTCTAAGTTCTTTTTCTAATGCATCTTTGCCTCTTTCAATATAAATATCTCTTTCACTTTTTGTAAAGAAACTACGTATTTTATTTTTAGCAGCACTAGACTTAGCCATGTTAAGCCACTCTTTAGAAGGAGTAGAACTCTTATTAGTATTAATTTTAACAATATCATTATCTTGTAACTCATAATCAAGTGGAACAATATTATTATTAACTATCGCTCCAACCATTGTTTCTCCAACACGAGTATGAATCTTATAAGCAAAATCAATTGGAGTAGCACCTTTAGGTAACTCTATAACATCCCCCTTAGGAGTAAAGCAATAAATATTATTATTTAAAACTTCATCTCTAACACTATTAACAAACTCTTCACTACTCATATTCTCTTTATTTAAATCAATAATAGATTTAAAGAATTGTAGTTTTTGTTCTGTAGTATTAGTAAGATTTGCATTATTATTGCTTCCAGCATTTTCTTTATAAGCCCAATGAGCTGCAATACCATTTTCTGCAACTTCATCCATATCATAAGTTCGAATCTGAATCTCAAACAAATATCCTTCAATACCAAATACAGTTGTATGTAATGATTGATACATATTAGGTTTAGGCATCGCTATATAATCTTTAAATCTCTTTGGAAGAGGTCTAAACTTAGAATGAATTAAACCAAGTGCAAGATAACATTCCTGTTCAGTATTAACTAAAATTCTTAATGCAAGTAAATCATATATGTCACTAAACTTTTTACCTTTATCAAGTTTATTATAAATACTATAAATAGATTTAGATCTACCCTTAATCTCATGTGGTATATGATTTTCATTAAGTAAATTAATTATATCTTGTTGCATGTCATATACAATTCTATCTCTTTCAATCTTTGTCTTATTAAGTTTTTCAGCAATATCATAAAATACTTCAGGTTTTAAATAACGTAAAGATAAATCTTCTAATTCGCTCTTAATCTTATGAATACCTAAATGGTGCGCAATAGGAGCAAATATATCTAAAGATTCATGAGCTTTAACTTTCTTTCTATCATCTGGAATTGCCCATAATGTTCTCATATTATGAAGTCTATCTGCAAGTTTAATAATAATAACACGAACATCTTCACTCATCCCAACAATAATTTTTTTATAATAATCTATTAAATAATCATTTTCTGTAGAAAAATTAATATTGCTTAATTTAGTAACACCTAAAACTAATTTAGTAATTTGCTTCCCAAACTTTTCTTCCATCTCTTCTTGAGTACAATCACAATCTTCTAATATATCATGCATAAGTCCAGCAGAAATAGTCTCATAGTCTGCATATACAGAAGTAAGAATTAAGGCTACATTCATCGGATGATAAATGTAAGCCTCTCCACTCTTTCTAAACTGACCTTCATGTTTTAAACACGCAAAATTATATGCTTTTTTTATTATTTCTATATGTTCTTCATCTTCTATATATGTTCTACATGCAGTAATAATCTCATCAATTGTAATATTATCTAAATTTTTTGACAAAGAACTCACATCCCCTCAAAACTTAACAGTTTATTCCTTTAATTTTCTTTTCCTCTAAATCATCTTTATAAACCTTTTTCTTTTTAGTAGGTTTTCCTAAATTTCTTTTTTCAATCATCATAAAGAATACAGTAGCGATAAATATAGATGAATATGTACCAGCAACAAGTCCAATTAACATAGCTATATTAAATGTAAATATTCCAGATGATCCTAAAAGCATTAAAACAACAACAGGTAAAAGCGTTGTAATACTTGTATAGATTGTTCTTGTAAATGTCTCTCCAATACTTCTATTACATAATGCTTCAAAACTATCTTTATCTAATCTTTTACCATCATAGTTTTTCATATTCTCACGAATTCTATCAAATGAAACAATCGTATCATTAATAGAATATCCAATTATTGCAAGTACTGCTGCAATAAACATTGAACTAACTTCAAATCTAAATATTGCAAACATACTAAACATAATAAATACATCATGTATTAATGCAATAGTTCCACCAACTGCATAACTAAATTTAAATCTAATTGAAACATAAATAATTATTCCAAGTAAAGCTATTAAAACACTCATAATAGCATTCTTAACTAATTCTTTTTGAACTATATTTGTAACAACACCAACATTAACTTTAGCATCATATTTATCTTCAAAATAATTAGTAACTTCAGTAACCTTGTCTCCCTCTAAAGTATCATCAATACGAATAGAGATTTCTCCATCATCTATATTAATGTTGCTTTTATTAATATCTAATTCACTTAAATCAGAATTAATATTCTTTTTACTAATATTCTTATCACTAATAATATCTATACTAGTACCAGGTTTATAATCAATACTTAGATTAAGTCCTTTAACTCCTAAGAATATTGTACCAGCAACAATTATAATTAAAGAAATAGTTAAACATACATATCTATGTTTTAAAAAATTAACTTTACTAATCTTAGTTTCTTTAACACTTTCTCCCTTAGATACATTTGGTACATCTTTAGGATTAACATTAATAAAGAATTTAATCTTATCATTAAAGTAATCAGTCTTAACAAATAATTTTAATAATTGTCTAGTTAAGAATACCATTGTAAACATTGTAACAATAACAGTAATAATTAACATAGTAGCAAATCCCTTAATACTAGATTCACCAAATATAAACATTATAATCGCAACGATTAAAGTAGTAATATTACTATCAAGTATTGCACTAAAACTTTCCTTTGATCCTTCTCTAAATGCAAGAGGAAGACTCTTTCCTTTTAATAATTCTTCACGTATTCTTGAGAAAGTAATAACATTAGAATCAACTGCCATACCAATACCAAGAACAAGTGCTGCAATTCCAGGAAGAGTAAGAACTCCACCAACTAACCAAAACACACCAAATACTAAGAATGTATAAATAATTACTGAAACTGCGGAAACAAATCCAGCAAAATGATAAATTATCATTAAAATTAATGCTATCGCAGCAATAGCAATAATACCCGCAATTAATGTTGTTCTAAGCGTTGTGCTACCAAAACTTGCACCAACTGTATTAGAAGATACTTCCTCTAATTTACTTGGAAGAGAACCACTATTAATTAAATCAACTAGATTAGTAACTTCATCCATTGTAAAATTGCCTTGGATAATAACATCACTTGCAAATCCTTGTGAAACAGTAGCAGCGCTTAAACAATGAGAACCACTTGTACCACAAGATGCACCTTCTTTTTCATAACTATCTGTAAGATCATTATAATCTAACCAAATAACAATTAGATTTGAACCATTTTCTTTTTTACTAATCTCATTAGTTACTTCATAAAATTTATCTTTATCTTTTACACTTAAAGAAACTGCAGGACGTGACGCACTATCTTGTCCTACTTTAGCATTTCCTGCTCTTAAAACATCACTAGTCATAAGTAAGTTATCATCAACATCTCTAAATGTTAATGTAGCAACTGTACTTAACTGAGCACGAGCTTCATCTGGATTTTTAACTCCAGCAAGTTTAACACGAATCTTGTCATTTCCTTCAACAACAATTTCAGGTTCACTAACACCTAGACTATCAATTCTTTTACTAAGTGTCTTATAAGTAGCAGTAAGCTTCTCATTAGTCATCTTAGAACCATCTATTGAACTTGCTTTATAAAGAATTTCAAAACCTCCTTGTAAATCAAGTCCAAACTTTAAATTGTTAAATAATGGAATACAAGCTAAAACAATTCCTACTAAAAGTAATATTAATACTACTGAAGTAGCAACTACTCTACTTAATCCACCCTTCTTTTTTTTCATATATTTCACTCCCTATTTTTAACCTATAAATTATAATTTATTATTCTTATATTCAATTACTTTTGAATAATCAACATTTAATATATCACTAACTATATCAGAAAGAGTTAAGTAATTAGCAATCCTCCATTTAGAAGAAACTAAATATTCCCATATATCTTTCTCATCAATATCGTTATACCCAAGTTCATTTAACTCACTAATCCTAGTATTTAATGCAGGTAATACTCTCTCATGTAATTCTTCAATAGAATCAAATTCATAAGTCATAATAAATCACTCCCTATAGGAACAATCAATAATATTATAACTAATTAAATAAAAAAATTAAAGTATAATAACAAAAAAAGATGAATTAATCATCCTTTTTCTTCTTAAATAACCCCTCATATCCAATAATCAAAACATATAGTATTAATCCAACAATAGAAATAGCTTTACTAATATTAAATCCAGGAGAAGAATATTTAATAACAATCTTATTATTACCCTTATTTATTTTAAATCCAAGGAATGCTTTATTAACCTTTTCTATAGGAACTTCCCTATCATTTACAAAAACACTAAATCCAGAATCATAAGGAATACTAGTAATAATATAATTATCTTTATCTAATTTAATATTTCCAGTAATAGTATCATTATTTTTATTAAACTTAATATTATTAACACTAGTATATTTAGAAACTATCTTATCAGAATAATATAACTCTACATCACTAATATTATATTCACCTTTAGTAAATACAACATCAAGTCCACGACTACTATCACTTATAGGTAAAACATATTCAAAAATATTATTTTGATTATGATAAATATATCCTCCACAAGTAAGTTTATTCTTAATTCCATTTATTGTTATAGATAAATCATCAACTGCTCCATTTTCACATACTTTATTCTTATTCATTTTAAATTTTAAATATAAAATCTTACCATTATATTTACTATCTAAATCATAATGCAATGTAATCTTATTTTTAAAAGTATCATCAAATACATCAATATTAATATCTTCTTTAGTAATTTTAGACTCATAACTATTATTACCATCATAATTATCAACATATGATTTAGTCATTAATCCCTCAATATTATATGGAAAAGATAGTTTATCAAGTTTATTACTACTATCAAGATTATTAGAAACATACATTAAAGGGTAACTTTCTTCATTATAATATAAATTAATCCCATTATTACTATCTATCTTTTTATAATAAAAACTATTTTTATTAGGAGAAGTAATATATTTAACACCCATAAAAGTATAAAATAAATCATTATCACTACCAGATGTTATTAAAACATTTCTATATTTCATATTATTGCCAAAATAGAAATTATAAAATTTCCAATAATCATCATTATAAGTAGATGAATAAATTGCAGGACTATAATAATTACTATTATATGATTTATTTATATCAACTTTAGGAATTAAATCATTATAACTTCTATATATAGAGTCATCATCTATTTTTTTATATAATTCATAAATACCTGGATTATTTACTTTTTTATAATAATCCTTAGTAATATAATTTTCTTTATTATTAACATTTATCAAAGAAATAAAACAAGTAATAAAAACATAACCAATTAAATAATATTTATTATTCTTCTTAACACTTATAAATATAAATACAACAGATAATAATAAATCAAATAAGTATAAAATATTAGAATGTATAAATAAAGAATAAATAGAAACTAAAACTATTAATAAAATAATTATAAATTTATAATTAATTTTACTCTTTAAAAAATCTTTATAAAATAAACAGAAAGCATATAAATATAAAGGAACAAAAGGTATTAATACTTTTCCTCTAACATATAAAAATCCATTAAGTATGTATGCAATAACAGGAAATAATAATACTATTAATAAACTAATATTAATAAATAAACCACTCTTATCTTTTTTATTTCTAAAAATATTACATAAAATACATACAAGAAATATACATCCTATTCCAAGTCCCAAATCACTATAAAATAGCTCCTTAAATTTAGGGATAAATAAACTAACTATATTTAAACTACTATGTCCCCTACTTCCCTTTGCAATACATAATAAAGTTGGAAGTAATATAATCATCGACATCATAATAGGTATAATAAAATGTAATCCAAAAATAAATACTTCCATAAAAGACTCTTTTATCTTAAATTTATTTTTATCAAGACCTTTATAAATTCCATATAATAACACTACAACAAGAGATCCAACACTATAATAATAATTAGTCATTATAATTAAAAATAAAGAAAGAATAAGTAAATCAGACTTTTTCTTATCAAAATATCTGTCAACTCCAATAAGTGCTAAAACTAAAAATGGTAAATACCAAACAAACATAATATGATGATGAAAATTAAAGTTAATAGAAGATATACTTAAACCTATTAAACTAACAATTAGTGACAATTTACTATCTTTAAAATTATTATTTATAAACTTAAATAATAATATTCCAAATAAAATATAAAGAACAACACTTGCAATCTGTATATAAGTAGTCATTTTAATAAAAGGTAATAAATAAGATATTAAAATAACAGGACTTAGTAATCCATAATAAGCATAATTATAAATATTCTGCCCTGCTCCTAAATTAAAAGCAAAATTAGGAACTAATCTACCTGTCTCATAAAACATATTTCTAAAGTATTCTGGTAAAACACTATGTTGACTAATCCAATCAGTATTAGATCCATACATATTACCAATTCCAAGAAATAAAAAGACAAGAGTTAAAACATATAAAATAATTAATAAATATTCTTTTTTATATTTCACATCTCAACACCTATAAACAATTATATCACTAAATATATATAAGAAAAGAAAATATCCATTGCAATATGTAAAAAACTAGTTGCAAAACAAAAGAAAGATTAATCATCCTTCTTTGCTCTTGGAAAACTCTTATAATAAACCTCTTTTAATCTATCAGTTGTAACATGAGTATAAATTTGTGTTGCTTTAATACTTTCATGTCCAAGTAATTTTTGTACAGTAGTTAAATCACAACCCTCATTGAGTAAGTGAGTTGCAAATGAATGTCTAATCATATGTGGAGAAATATTCTTATTAATTCCAGTTTGTTTAATAATCCTATCAAGAATATATCTAACTCCTCTCTCTGTTAAAACTCCACCATTATTATTAAGAAACAAATAATCACTTTTATTTTTATTTAAAGCTAAATACCCATCCCTTAAATATCTATTAAGAGCCTCTTCACAATATTCTCCATAAGTTAAATATCTTTCTTTATTACCTTTTCCAGTTATTAATATATTACGTCTACCAAAATCAATATCACTAACTTTTATACTTACAAGTTCTCCAACACGACATCCAGTTGCATATAACATTTCAAGTAATAATAAATCTCTTTGTCCAAGATAAGATGAATCAGGTACAGCAAACATCTCTTCTAACTCATTATATTCAAAGTATCTTGGTAACTTTTTACTCTTTTTAGGGCCACTTACTAAAGAAAAAACATTACTCTTAACTATACTATTATTTGCAAGATATTTATAAAATCCTCTTAATGAACTTAGTTTTCTATCAATTGTTGAATTATTATCTTTCTTTGTATCTTTTAAATACATTAAATAAAATCTAATATCACTATATTCTATTTTTTTATAAGATAATCCTTCACTCTCTATAAAATTAAAGAATTCTAATATATCATCTCCATAATTAAGAATTGTATAATCAGAATAATTCTTTTGATATTTCAAATAATCTAAATAATCTTTAATTACTAAAGAATCCTTACAATTATCCATATTCATCACCTATCAAACATCTTTATAACCGCATCACGATATATTTTATATGCTTTGTCATAGCCATCATTTGCTAAATTAATAAAGTTCTTCATCATAACACCACTATTAATTTCCAAAACATAGTATTTGCCTTTACTTTTAATAATATCAACACTACAAAATCCTAAATCTAACATCTTTGAAACCTTTGTCGCAAGATTTGAAACTTTCAAGAAATCATCTTCAGCTATATCTTCACTCATTATAGCTCCTCTTGATAAATTAAATTTCCAATCATACATATATTTCTCATCTAAATCAAGAACTCTATCAAAACCTTCTTCATCTTTATTAATAAAATAATTATAATTAAATTTCAAAAGTAGTTCTCTAATAGTAGATTTTCCATCCCCAATAACAATGGGTCTTATCTTTTTATAAATCATCCTTAACTCATTATCTAACATAATGCATCTGAATTCATATTCAATATCATAATAAGGACATAAACTAAGAGAATTACTCTTTGTACCTATTTTAGTATATATTCTTTCAAGTTCTTCAGTTGAAGTAATATGATAAACATTTATACCACAAGTTCCATTATTTGTTTTTAAAACAACATCACCATTATATTTATTATATAAACCATTTAAATATTCTAAAGTATTATAACCAATAGCATAAGGATTTTTATTATCAATACCATATACAATCTCATGTTTAACAACACTAAGATCTAATGCTTTTAAAGTTTCGTATAAGGCATACTTATCATCTAAAACAAGTCCTAAAGAATGATTATTTAAATCAAATTTATAACCAGAAATGAACTTTGTAATATTACCTTTTCTAAGCATTATTATCCATCCATTTGATAAAACATCAAGCTTTATTTTTAATTCATCACATATTTTTTTAATAATATCAATAAAAAATTCATTTTCCATATAATCACCAAATTAATTATAACATACAAATAAAAAAAGAAGATTACTCTTCTTTATAATCACAACTAGAACACTTAACAACATCTTTTTTAGTAGTAAGCATCTCTCCACATTCAGGACATTTATTACCTGTTGGCATATCCCAATATGCAGTTTTACACTTTGGATAGTTGTTACAACCATAGAAAACTTTTCCTTTTCTACTCTTTTTCTCAACAATCTTACCACCACATTTAGGGCAATCACATACTTCTACTATTTTTTCTTCGTCTTTCTTAATATATTTACAATCTGGATAATTTGAACATGCAACAAATTCACCATATTTTCCTTTTCTAACAACTAATGGTTTGCCACATTCAGGACACATTTCTCCAGTCTCTTCAGGTGCTTTCTTTTCCATATCACTAAAAGCATTCTTAACACGTGGTTCAAATAATTTATAAAACTCTTCCAAGACTTTATTCCAAACAAGATTACCATCAGCAATCTTATCAAGATCAGTTTCCATATCACGAGTATAATCAGTATTAATTAAATCGCTAAAGAACTCTTGTAATTTATCAGTAGTTTCAAATCCAATTTGTGTTGGAACAAACTTTTTATCCTCTAAAGTAACATAATCGCGACTCTTAATAGTATCAATAATTGTTGCATATGTACTTGGTCTACCAATACCTAACTCTTCTAACTCTTTAATAAGTTTAGCCTCAGTATATCTAGCAGGAGGTTTTGTAAAATGTTGACTACAATCAACATTATTAGTAACTGCAACTTCACTTTCCCCAATCTCAGGTAAGATTTTATCTTCACTAGATTCATAATCACTATATACTTTTAAATAACCATCAAATATTAATATTTGTCCAGTTGTCTTAAATTTATAATCATTATTATCAAATATAATTGTCGTTTGATTAACACTAGCATCACTCATTAAAGAAGCAAGTGTTCTCTTATATATTAAGCTATAAAGTTTAAACTCATCACTACTTAAATATTCTTTAACCTTCAAAGGTTCTCTTAATACACTAGTAGGACGAATACCTTCATGAGCGTCTTGAACATTTTCAGTCTTACCACTCTTTTTTACATAACCAACATATTTCTTTCCATAATTTTCTTCAATATATTTCATTGCTGGTTTAACAAAATCATCACTTAAACGAATAGAGTCAGTTCTCATGTATGTAATTAAACCAACAGTCTCATTACCTAAATCAACACCCTCATATAACTTTTGGGCAAGACTCATAGTCTTACGAGCTGGAAAACCTAATTTAGTAGAAGCTTCTTGTTGCAAAGTAGAAGTTGTAAATGGAAATTTACTCTTACGAGCCTTTTCTTTTTTCTCAATAGACTCAACTTTATACTCTTCACCTATCGCATCAAGTACGCGATTTGCCTCTTCTTCTGTATGAAGTTCAATATCATCATCTCTATATTTAAATAAAACAGCCTCATATTCTGGAAAAATAGCAGTAATAGTCCAATACTCTTCAGGATTAAATGCTTCAATTTCACGTTCTTTATCAACAATAAGTTTTAAAGCAACACTTTGTACACGTCCAGCACTCTTAGCTCCTATTTTACTTTGTAATAGTTTAGATAATCTAAAACCAATAATTCTATCTAAAATTCTTCGTGTTTCTTGAGATTTAACTAAATTATCATCAATAACTGTAGGATTGTTAATTGCCTCAATTACTTTATCATGAGTAATCTCATTAAATAGAACACGTTTATATTCATTATCTTTTATTCCTAAAGCATCCTTTAAATGCCAAGCAATAGCTTCTCCCTCACGATCTGGATCGCTTGCAAGATAAACCAAGTCACTATCTTTAACTTGTTTTTTTAACTCTTTAATAACACTTGATTTACCCTTAATAGGAACATAATTAGGCTTAAAGCCACTTTCAATATCAACTCCTAAACCAAATTGTCCAGTAGTTGCTAAATCACGGATATGTCCTTTTGAAGATACAACTTTATAATCACTACCTAAATACTTTTCAATAGTTTTACTTTTACTAGGACTTTCCACAATAACTAAATTTTTGCTCATTAAACCAACTCCTCAAATAAAATACTTATACAAATAATTTTAATTTTTGTCAATATTATTAATTAAATAATCCCTAACTGGTCCATAACTTCTTCTATGTTCTGGAATTATTCCAAACTTTTCGATTGCTTCTAAATGTTTTTTAGTAGGATATCCAACATTATTTTTAAAATCATACATTGGATATTTCTTATCTAATTCTTCAAGCATCTCATCACGTGTAACTTTAGCTAAAACACTAGCAGCACTAATTGTAATGCTTCTTAAGTCTCCTTTAATAATCGGTGTGATTGGAATATCAATATCTAACTTCATCGCATCAGTAAGAACATGTTCTGGTCTAACATCACATGCATTAATCGCCATAATCATTGCTTCTTTTGTAGCCTCATAAATATTAATCTCATCAATACGTTTTTCAGATACAATTCCAATTCCATAACTAATTGCTTGTTTTTTTATCTCTTCAAAAAAATAATCTCTTTTAGCCTTACTAAGTTTCTTACTATCTGTAAGTCCATCTAAATGAAAATCACGAGGTAATATACAACATGCTGCAACAACAGGTCCAACTAAAGGTCCACGTCCAACCTCATCAACCCCACCAATTAATGTAACACCTTTTTCTCTAAGTTCTCTCTCATATTTATAATTATCCTGACAATCAATAAATAACTTTACTTTTTTATACATTTTTTTATTATCTTCATAATATTTAAGTAAAGCATCATATCCAACTAACTTAATCCCGTCTTTTATAATGAAATCAGCATCATCACATAACTCAACTGAATCACATTTTCTTATTACTCCATACATTACGAGTGCACTATCCCCTGTAAGAACAGATGTAATATTATTAAGTTCAATATATTCTAATATATCTTTCTTGTTCATCATATCACCTATAATATATTATTACAAAAAAAAAGATTTATTTGCAAGAAAAAGGAAATATTTATTATTTTTCTAGCTATAAAGTAATCTTTTTTATTAACTTTTTTCTGTCAGTTTCAAAATCAGAATAAAATCTTAATTTATCATCAGGTACACGCATACCATGTTTTTCATAACTTAACTTAATAGTACTTACTAAATCAACATCTAAATATGTTTTAAGCATTTCTAATAGTCCAGGATAATCTTTTATAAATTTAGATAAATCAGAAAAAGTCATAATAGGACAAATTTGATTATCATATATTTTTTCTGAATTAGTATATCCTTTTTTTAAAGAAAATTGAAAATCATATATAGGAGCTAAATGAACATCTCCATTACTAGGATTAATTGAAAACATAATATTATTAGAAAATCTATCAGACTGTCCCATATAAATATCAAGTGCAAATAATTCACATATCTCATCAATTAATACTCTTCTATTTTCCAAACTAGAACACATAGATAATATTTTCTCTAAATTATTTTTTCCTTCATTTGCAATATCATTTATCGTAAAATAAATTAAATCATTTCTCGTAAAATCATAAGATCCAAGCATTACATTTAAGCCTCTTCTTAAAGCATAATTATATAGTACTTCTTTATCATTATTATCCATACTATCAGCAACAAGAAAGAAATGAGGACAAGACAAATTTCTAATTGAACATAACTCTTCTCCAATTATTTCAGCATGATTAAAATTTTTTCTAAAAATTCTTTTTACAAGACCTTTTTCTTCTTTCTTTCTATAATTTTTGCCAATTACATGAACAACAGTCTTATCTGTAACACATTCTCCTAAAATCATCATATTATTTACCGAACCCCAATTTTTTCTTAATTAACTCTATCAAAAGTTATCTCTCCAAAATAACCATTTTTTAAATCTTTTACTATTATATTAGAAACTTTCTCATAATCAACTATTCCCCCACGAGATAAAGCTCCTCTCTTCATTCCAATAGTCTCATATGCTTCTATTAAATCTTCATCTAACTCATCAATTCCATATCTATCTTTTAACTTATCAGGATACAATTCATAAAGTTTTTTTAATATAAAACAAGCAATAGAATCAATATTAAGTATTTCTTCTTTTATAGAAGAAAATGCCGCAAGGATATGAGCTGCTTCTTGATTTTCTAATTTAGGCCATAAAATACCTGGAGAATCTAAAAGTTCTATATCTTTATTAACTCTAATCCAACTAAGATTTTTAGTAAACCCTGGAGTATTACCAACTCCTGCAGATTTACGCCCTACAAGTCTATTAATTAAAGTACTTTTACCAACATTAGGAACACCTACTATTAATACTCGTGCACTTCTCTCTTTCATTCCTTTTTTTACTCTTTCAGAATTGATATCTTTCATAATATTCTTAGTCATATCAATTAACTTAGAAACATTACCATTCATTAAATCTAAAGAAATAACTTCATATCCATCCTCTTCATATTTTTTAAGGATTTTATCAGTTTCAACCTTATCACATAAATCATACCTAGTAACCACAAGTATTCTTTTTTTATTTTTAATTAAATCATCAATATCAACTATCTTACTAGAAATAGGCATTCTAGCATCAATTACTTCATAAACAATATCAATCAAATTTAACTGTTCACTAATCTCTCTTTTAGTCTTAGCCATATGGCCTGGAAACCAGTT
>CAZHBS010000016.1:0-27227 GCA_964530845.1 uncultured Muribaculaceae bacterium | reverse complement strand
TTTATGATATAATTAAAAACAGGTGGTATAAATGAAAAGAAGCGAAGTAGATCGTACAAAACTAAGTCCGATGATGCAACAATATATGGAAATAAAAGATAAGTATGAAGATAGTATAATCTTTTTTCGTCTTGGGGACTTTTACGAAATGTTTTTTGATGATGCACTACTTGCTTCAAACATATTAGAACTAACTTTAACTGGTAAACAGGCAGGTCTTGAGGAGAGAGTGCCAATGTGTGGAATTCCCCATCATGCATATCAGGCTTATGCCGATGAGTTAATCGATAAAGGTTATAAAGTTGCAATTGTTGAGCAATTAGAAGATCCTAAAGAAACAAAAGGAATGGTAAAAAGAGATGTCATTCAAGTAATTACTAAAGGAACAAGGATAGACTCAAATATTGATGCTAAAGATAATAATTATATTGCTAATATTTATGATTTTGCCTACTGCTATGGAGTTAGTTATGCAGATATTTCAACAGGAGAAGTATATGCAACCTTAATAGAGGGTGAAATAGACAAAGTAATTAAAGAAGTTACAAGAAATGGTTTTAAAGAAATAATAGTAAACGATACAATAGATAGAGAAATAGTAGAAAAACTAAGAACTAATTATAATGTATTAGTATCTATCACAAAAGAAGAATATGATGGAAAAGACTATGAATATATCTATAAAAATATAGAAGATGTAAGACTAGTAAAAACACTTAAACATCTTCTTGCCTATATTATTGAAAGTAAAAAAGGTGATCTACATCACTTACAAAGCTGTAGTATTATTAAATCTTCAACTTATCTAGAGTTTGATAGTAATACAAAAAGAAATCTAGAACTAGTAGAAACTCTAAGAAATAGAGAAAGACAATATAGTCTATTATGGCTACTAGATAAATGTAAGACAGCTATGGGAAGTAGATTCTTAAAACAAAGTATCTTAAATCCATTAACTGATAAAAAGACAATTGAAAGAAGATATGACTTAGTATCTTTATTAAGTACAGAATTTATTTTAAGAGATGATTTAATTAAATGTCTTGAAGGAGTATATGACTTAGAAAGATTAGCGGGAAGAATAACTTATGGTAATTTAAATGCCAAAGACTTAATTCAATTAAAAAACTCCGTAAAAAATCTTCCAAAAATAAGTGAAATATTAACTGAATTAAAATATGATAAAAAGATTCAAACATTTGAAGAAATATATGAATTATTAGATAAATCAATAAGAGAAGATGCTCCATTTACACTCCATGAAGGAGGTCTAATCAAAGAAGGCTATAATAAAGATTTAGATGAATTAAAAGCTATAAGTAGTGGGTCAAAGGACTTCATTATTAAAATGGAACAAGAAGAGAAAGAACGTACTGGAATTAAAAACCTAAAAGTTGGTTATAATAAAGTATTTGGTTATTATATTGAAGTATCAAATAGTCAAAAAAGTCTAATAAAAGAAGAATATGGCTATGAAAGAAAACAAACGCTTGCAAATGCTGAAAGATACATTACACCACTCCTAAAAGAAAAAGAAAATATTATCTTAGGAGCAGAAGAAAAAATAATTTCCTTAGAATATAAACTATTTATGGATATAAGAGAAGTAATAAAAAGATATGTAAAAGGTTTACAAAAAACAGCAAAAATTATCAGTGAAGTAGATATGTTACAATCATTCTCAGTAATTAGTGACAATTATAAATATATAAGGCCAACATTGACCGAAGAAAAAGAAGTAAAACTAATAGATTGTAGACATCCAGTCGTAGAGCAAGTAATAAAAGATAAGTATATTGCAAACGACATAATAATGGATAAGTCAACAAATATTCTATTAATAACAGGTCCTAATATGGCAGGTAAATCTACTTATATGCGACAATTCGCTATAACTGTAATAATGGCTCAAATAGGTTGTTTTGTTCCATGTAAAGAAGCAACTCTACCAATATTTGATAAAATCTTCACAAGAATAGGTGCATCAGATGATTTAGTAAGTGGTGAATCAACATTCATGGTCGAAATGAAAGAAGCAAATCTTGCTATCCAAGAAGCAACAGAAAAATCCCTTATCTTATTCGATGAATTAGGAAGAGGAACTGCAACCTATGATGGAATGAGTCTTGCCCAAGCAATTCTTGAATATATTCATGATAAAATTAAAGCAAAAACACTGTTCTCAACGCACTATCATGAATTAACTGTCTTAGAAAAAATCTTAAAGAATCTAAAAAATGTTCATGTATCAGCAGTAGAAGATAAAGGGCAAATTACTTTTTTACATAAAGTAAGACAAGGAGCAGTAGATAAAAGTTATGGAATTCATGTTGCAGGTCTTGCTCACTTACCAGAAGATTTAATAAAAAGAGCTGATGAAATATTAAATTATTATGAGAAGAAAACAATAAAAAAAGAGACGTTTACCCAAACATCACTATTTGAATTTAGTGAGAAAGAAATTGTCGAAGAAAAAAATGAAATAGAAGAGAAAATAAAAGAGATTAATCCATTAGAAATGACACCAATGGAAGCCTTATCACTTCTATATGAATTAAATAAACAAGCAAAGAACAAATAAGAGAAATTATAAATTAATTTCTCTTTTATATATAAATATTTAAATATATATGATAAAATAAAGGTGGTGATTTGAGATGAAAAATAGAAGTGAATTAAGAGAAATAATAATGAAAGTATTGTATCAAATAAGCATTTTTAAAGAAACAAAGCTAGACTATGATATAGGAAATATTATAAAAGAACAATTAGAAGTAAAAAATGAATTTGTAAATAAAACAATCGATGGAATTTTAAAGCATGAAGATGAAATAGTATCACTAGCAGATAAATATTTAAAAGATTGGCAAATGTCTAGATTAAATAAGGTTGATCAAGCTATCATAAAAATAGGTATCTATGAGCTTATGTATACAGATACACCTTCAGTAGTTTCAATTAATGAGGCAATTGACTTATCTCATAAATATTCAGATGAACAAGTAACTAAAATGATAAACGGAGTATTAGATAAAATTTATCACGAAGAGGTTAAAACAGATGAATGATAAATACATTACAGTAACTCAATTAACAAGATATATAAAATATAAGATAGATAACGATAGAAACTTAAATGAAGTCTTTTTAAAAGGAGAAATATCAAACTTTAAAGCCCATACTAGAGGACACTATTACTTTACTCTAAAAGATGAAACATCTCGTATTAATGCCATAATGTTTGCATCATCTACAAAAGCTTTAAAATTTACTCCAGAAGATGGAATGAAAGTTCTAGTAACTGGAAAAATAAGTGTGTTTGAATCAACTGGAGCCTACCAAATCTATGTATCAGATATGGTTGAAGATGGAAAAGGTAATCTATATATTGCTTTTGAACAATTAAAAAAGGAATTAGAAGTAGAAGGATTGTTTAGACCAGAACATAAAAAACCAATTCCAAAATATCCAGAAAGAGTAGGTGTAGTAACTGCGCCAACTGGAGCTGCCATTAAAGATATAATAACTACAATAAAAAGAAGATGGCCAATTACAGAAATATATTTATTACCATCTCTTGTTCAAGGAGAAGACGCAAAAGAAGACATTGTAAAACAAATAAAGAAAGCTGAAGAATATAATATTGATACATTAATCGTCGGAAGAGGTGGAGGAAGTATCGAAGACTTATGGCCTTTTAATGAAGAAATAGTTGCTAGAGCAATCTATGAATGTCCGATTCCTGTAATAAGTGCCGTAGGGCATGAGATAGACTTCACAATATCAGACTTTGTAGCCGACTTAAGAGCTCCAACTCCAACAGGTGCAGGAGAACAAGCCGTACCAGAAATAAAAGAACAAATAAATCATGTAAATCAATTAAATATAAGATTAAATAATTCTATTCAAAATATTTTAAAAACAAGGCAAAATAAACTAAGTGAATTAAAATCAAGAAATATATTTAAAAATCCATATACAATGTTAGAAAGTAAAGAATTAATCTTTGATAAAACAATAGAAAGATTAAAATATAGTTTATCAACTCTAACAAATATAAAAGAAAAGAAATTATTAGAATTAAAAAACTCTTATATATTAAAAAATCCATATAAAATATTAGATAAAAAAAGTAATAAATACTTACAAGTAATTTCTAAATTAGAAACATTATCACCACTTTTAACATTAAAAAGAGGCTATACTATTACAAAAGTAAATGATAAAGTAATTAATAGTTGTAAAAGTGTTAAAAAGAATGATGAACTTCAAATAGAATTTACCGATGGAGTAATTAATGCAATTGCAAAGTAAAGGAGAACATATGGCAAAAAAAGATGAAGAACAAGAATTAAGTTTTGAAGAAGCATTAACAAATCTAGAAGAAATAGTAAAAAAACTAGAAACAGGAGATGTTCCTCTAGATGATGCGATAAATGAATTTAATAAAGCAATGACACTTGCTAAAAAATGTGACGATAAATTAAAAAGTGCCGAAGAGGCAATAACTAAATTAGTAAAAGATACTGGAGAAGTAGTAGACTTCAAAGTAGAAGAATAATCAAACAAAAAAACGACATACTAGTCGTTTTTATTATTCTGTAATTTTTTAAATAAAAGTAAATTGGCCAAATAATATTCATCTTCATCATCTAAAGGAACATATAAATCCCTATCACTAGCAGAACGTTTACGAATTATTGTATCATTAGGATCATCTATATTAGATAGATAAATATATTTATTATTTCCTTCCTCAAGTTCATTAACTACAACATAATCAATTCCATCAATTGTCATTAAATTAACGTCTAACATTATTTGATGCCTCCTTCTTGTTCAAACCCATGTTGAACTTTATCTTGATTAGCTTCTTGAAGTAAAGATTTAGCGTTTTCTTCTTTAGCAAGTCTATTTCTCATATCTTCTCTAAATTCATCAGAATCTTTATATTGATGAGCCTCTAGGAATTCATCTAAAGAATCATATCTTGTATAATCTAATACCTTATTAGTTTGATAATCATTAGTATTTATATTGAATAAATAAATTCCTACCTCAGGATCGTCCATCCCTTCAATATAAGTTGCAATGTCATCATAATCGTAAAAATAATGTTGATTATCTTGTGTTCTATGAGTCTCAGGAGAAATACAATCAACTTGGAATTCATAAGCAAGACGATTAATAACAGAAGATTCTTTAAAATTATCGATAATAGCATGACCAGCACCAATTGCAAGTGTTGTTGCAAGTGCAGTTGCTGCAGCAACTGCTTTAAGACTATTAGAGAATCTAGAATATGACATTCTAACAGTTCTACTTCTGTCTAATCGTCCACTTTCACCATTAATTGATCTATCTCTTCTATCATTTACCATATTTGTCCACCTCTATTATAAATATACATTTATTTTACATTTTATACAAGTATAAAACAATGAATATTACACATAATATACATGAGGTGAAGTAAATGAAAAAGAAATTATTAATAATACTTCTTTTAATATTTCCATTAAATGTCTTTGCCTATTCAGATAAATTAATAATAGAAGGAAAACAAATAGGAATAGAAGCAAATTCTAATGGAGTATATGTTATAGACCTATACAAAGTAAATAATAAGTATCCCAATCTAAAAAAGGGGGACTTAATTATAAAGATAAACAACAAAGAAATAAATTCAATAAAAGAATTTAATGAAGTAATTAATAAAGAAGGAGAATATAACTTAGAAATACTAAGAAATAACAACATAAAAAATGAAAAATTAAAAGTAACAGAAGAAAATAATGAATTGAAAATAGGACTATATCTAAAAGATAAAATAAATGGTATTGGAACATTATCGTATATAGATCCAGAAACAAAGATATATGCATCATTAGGACATGAAATAGTAGAATCAAACTCAATGTCATTATTTAATTTAAAAAATGGTTATATTTATGATATCGATATAAGCTATATAAATAAAAATGAAGATGATAGAGTAGGAGAGTTTCATGGTACATTTACATCAAATCTTCTAGGAACAATCAATGCAAATCAAATAAACGGAATCTATGGTAAATATACAGGAAATGTAAATACAAATGAATTAGTATCAATAAATGATAATCCTCATCAAGGAAATGCCTACCTAAGAATGAATATTGATAATCAAAACAAAGATTATGAAGTAAACATAATTGATTTAAATAATAATGAAAACGTTAAAAATATCTTATTCGAAATAACAGATCAAGAACTATTAAATAAAACAGGAGGAATAATTCAAGGAATGAGTGGAACTCCTATAATTCAAGATAATAAAATAATAGGAGTAGTCAACTATGTTATCGTAGATGATAATACTAAAGGATATGGAATATTCATTAAAAAGATGTTAGAAGAAGGAGATAAACTTTTAAATTAATATATTAAATTTTAAAAAAATATGCTACAATAAATACATAAGAAAATAGAGTATGAGAGGGTAGTAATATGTATATTGATTTAATAGTTTTAATAGTATTAATTTTAGTTGTTATAATGTTCTTTAAAAGATTCTCATCATTTGTCTTCTTTATGGCAATAATAGATATCTTCTTAAGAATATTAACATTTATAAAGAATAATATTGGTCTAAGAGATGTAGCAGCCTTAATTGGTAAATATTTACCTGAAAGTGTTTTTGCAATAATACAAAAATATACAGGTTCAATCCCATTATTATGCATAATACTTAAATGGTGTTTTGTAATAATAATGTGTATATTCTTAGGCTATATAACAAAAATATTTATACATAAAAAGAAAATATAAAACGACAAAAAAGTCGTTTTTTTTATAATATAATTTTCTCGGTGATAAAAATGTATATAGAATTAATTTATATTTTAAATTTCCTATTAGATTATATGATTTTATATGGAACAAAAAGACTATTAAAAATAAATACAACAATAAAAAGACTATTTATCGCAAGTCTAATTGGTTCATTAACTACAAATATATTATTTATTTCAATCAACAGTATTAGTCTTTTCATAATAAAAGTAATAGTAAGTATCATAATGAACTTAGTCGCATTTAAAAAAGAAAATCTCATTAAAAATACCTTATATTTTTATTTAATAAGTATAATTATTGGAGGATCAATTTATTTGCTTAACATTAAAACAGCTTATTTAAAAATAATAATTTTAATTGTAATACCACCTCTAATAATCTATTTATATATTAAAGAAAATACTAACTATAAACTAAATTATAAAGATAAATATATTGTAAAAATTACAGTAGAAAATAAAGTCTATAATCTTGAAGGATTTGTCGATACAGGAAATCACTTAAAAGACCCAGTAACAAAGAAAAGTGTAATTCTAGTAAATCTAGAACTACCCTTAAATAAAGTATTGTATATTCCTTATAAAGCCCTAAATACTGAAGGAATAATTCCATGTATAAAACCAGAAAAAATAGAAATAGATAATAAAATAATAACAAACTGTTTAATAGGAATCGCCAAAGATAAAATAACAATACCTGGAATAAATTGTATATTACCAAATAAATTAAAGGAGGAACTATGAAAAAATTAATAGAGTATATTAAAAGATTATTTACTAAAGTAGAAAGTATATTTTATGTAGGACAAACTGATATATTGCCAGAGCCATTAACTAAAGAAGAAGAACTATATTATTTAAGATTAAAAGAAGCAAACAACCAAGAAGCTAAAGAAAAATTAATTGAACATAATTTAAGATTAGTTGTCTTTCTTGCTAAAAAATATGAAAATACAGGAGTTGATTTAGAAGATTTAGTAAGTATTGGAAGCATTGGTCTAATAAAAGGAATTAATACATTTAGTATAGATAAAAATATAAAACTCGCAACATATATCTCAAGATGTATTGATAATGAAATATTAATGTATTTAAGAAAAAATAAGAAAGTAAAATGTGAAGTAAGCCTAGATGAATCCTTATCATTTGATTCAGATGGAAATGAACTACATATTGAAGATATTATTGGTACAGATAAAAATTTAATTGAAAAAAATATTGAAGATAAAAGAGATAAACAAGTAATGCTTCAAGAAATATTAAATTTAAAACCAAGAGATAGAGATATAATCATATTAAGATATGGTCTATTAGGAAATGAAGAGTTCACCCAAAAGGAAGTAGCCGAAAAACTAGGTATTTCTCAAAGTTATATTTCTAGGATAGAGAAAAAAGTAATTAAAAAATTAAAAGTCCTTGTAAATAATTAAATTCATGTGCTATATTTAAAATGGAGGGTCGAGAAAATGGCAAAATTATATTTTAGATATGGAGCAATGAATAGTGGTAAATCAACCATTTTAATGCAAGTAGCACATAATTATGAAGAAAGAGGAATGTCTGTAGCAGTATTAAAACCAAAAGTTGATACAAAAGCAGAGTCAAGAATTCAATCAAGAATCGGTCTAGAAAGAGAAGTAGACCATTTAATAGATAAAGGCGAAGATGTATTTGATTACATAAACGGTTTAGAAGATAAACCAAAAGCAATTATAATAGATGAGGCACAATTCCTAGAACCAGAACAAGTAGATCAGTTAATGCTTGTTGTAGTAAACTTAAATATACCTGTAATTTGTTACGGATTAAGAACAGACTTTCAAACAAAAGGATTCCCTGGTTCAACACGACTATTAGAAATAGCTCATACATTAGAAGAAATGAAAACAATATGTCGTTGTGGAGCAAAAGCTATGTTCAATCAAAGAATGGTTAATGGGAAGCCAGTTTATGAAGGAGAACAAGTAGCAATAGATGGAAAAGATACAGTAACATATGAAGCAGTATGTCCAAAATGTTACTTTAAAGCAAAATATGGAGAAGACAAACCAAAACAATATATAAAAAAATAGACTTCATCATTTGAAGTCTTTTTCAATTAAACATTTTTTAATAATTACAGGATTATAAGAACTAAGTTTTGAATAAATATCTTTATCAACTAAACATTCATAAAGAACTTTCTCATCATAACGTTTAGATATAATTTTAGATTTATCTAATATATAATTAATGTTTTTTTCAGAACTATAATCAAATGAAATATTAATTAGATACCCATCAATAAGCTCTAAGTAACTAGTCTTTTTTAAACATTCTGTAACAGACTTAGTATAAGCACGAATTAAGCCACCAGCACCTAGTTTAATTCCCCCAAAGTATCTAACAACAATACATAAAATGTTATTAAGAGATTCCTTTTCTAAGACATTTAAAATAGGCATACCAGCCGTACCACCAGGTTCACCATCATCACTAGAATGTTTAATATCATTATAAATATATGCATAAGTATAATGACTTGCTTTAGGGTATTCCCTTCTAACATCATCTAAATACTTATCTATATTAGAATCATCAATCCTGATAAGAAATGTAATAAATCTAGAATTTTTAATAACAAGTTCAGAAACAAGATTAGAAGAAATTGTTTTCATAAAATCACCAATATAATTATAATATGAAAATTAATTTATTAAAATATTTATAAGAATAAAAAAAGATGATATAATAAATCATAAGGAGTTGAATAAAATGTTCAGGAAAGCTAAAGACAAAGAATTAGACGTAACAAATCTCAATAGTCTAATAAAAACATCAAACAGAATATTAAAAATTGGTTATATAATGATTATCGTAAGTCTTGTATTAGTAGGGACATACTTACTAAAAGAATGGAAAATACTAAATATCATAAAAAACATACTTGTAGTATTGTCACCTGTATTCATAGGATTTTTAATAGCCTGGTTATTTGAACCGTTAGTAACTAAACTTGCAAAGAAAAAAGTCCCAAGAATGTTAGGATGTATAATCGTATATATAATAATAATTGGAGCAATATTAGGAATTGGATATTTCTTTATCCCAACACTAGCATCTCAAATAAAAGACTTTGTAGAAATTGCTCCAGGTATATTTGAAGAATTAACTGATTTTCTCATAAATCTAATTAATAAATTAAATATAAATAATTTAGTTGAAACAAAAAATCTAAGAAAAGATATTATAAAAGCCCTAACAGATTATGGAATGGGTATAGCATCATCACTTCCTAAATATATTATGTCCATAGGTAAATCCATTGTAAGTGGAGGACTAAATGTAATATTAGGATTAATGGTAGGATTCTATTTACTATATGATTTCAAGAAAGTAAACAATAGTATAGAAAAAGTAATTCCTAGAAATTGGTTAAGTAATTATAAAGAATTAGTAAAAAGAATAAACACATCATTAAGAAGTTATGTCCAAGGAGTATTATTAATTATGCTTTTAGTATTTATTACACAAAGCATTGGATTATCTCTTGCTGGATTAGAAGCACCATTCTTATTTGCATTATTCTGTGCAGTAACAGATATCATTCCATACTTTGGACCATATATCGGTGGAATACCAGCAGTAATTGTAGGATTAACTATTTCACCAATAACTGGATTGTGTGTACTAATTTCAATTATTATCGTACAACAACTAGAAAATAATTTCTATCAACCATTAATAATTGGACATACAGTTCAACTACATCCAGTAGTTATAATGTGTGGGCTATTGCTTTTCCAACATTTCTTTGGTATCATAGGTATGGTTATATCAACACCAGTAATCGCATGTATTAAAGAGCTAACAACATTTGTAATAGAAAAAATAGAAGAAAATAATAAAGCATTGAAAAAAGACTAGTATAATAAGAAGTATTTAAAGAGAGTTAACGTTTGGTGGAAGTTAATAATAACCTTATTAGAAGCTACTTTTGGAGTTTTATCGGGATACCGTTATAAAAATTAAGACCAAAGTAGGATGGTACCGGACAAAATGTCCTCCTATTCTGGTCTTTTATTTGTTTAAAGGAGAATAAAAATGAAAATATTTGTTATAGGTGGTAAAGCTAGAAGTGGTAAAAATACTTTTGGTAATTATTTAAAAGAAGAATTAAAATTCTATGGATATAAACCATGTGTTATGAGAATAACAGCGCCATTATATTCATACGCTAAAAATTATTTTGAATGGAATGATTTAGAAGATGAAAAACCTCGCGAATTCCTACAGAAGATGGGAATAGAAGTAATAAATAATCAATTAGGAAAGAAAGACTTTCTTCTAAATAGATTATATGAAGATATTGATATATTAAATCAATTCTTTGATACATTTATCATAACAGATGCAAGACTAATAAAAGAATTTACAAAGATAAAAGAAAAATATGAAGATGTAGTTACAATTAAAATAGAAAGAAATAACTATGATTCAAAATTAACTGAAGAAGAAAAAAATCATATAACAGAAAAAGAAATTGATGAATATAAAGATTTTGATTATATAATAGAAAATAACAATTTAAAAGAATTAAAACTTCAAGCACTAGAAGTAGTAAGAAATGAACATATTAAAGGAGATGATGTAATTTGAGTATAATAGTTGCAATTGATGGACCTGCTGGAAGTGGAAAAGGAACCATTGCTAAAATATTATCTGAAAGACTTAACTTAGTAAATATTGATACAGGAGCAATGTATAGATGTGTTGCTCTAGCAGCCATAAGAAACAATTTAAAACTTGAAGATGAAAAAGAAATAATAGAATTATCCAAAAAAATAAAGATTGAATTTAGTGAAGATGGTAAAACATTTCTAGATAATGAAGATGTTTCAGATGAAATAAGAGGAAAAGAAGTATCATCAATCGTAAGTCAAATATCTTCAATAGTAAAAGTAAGAGAAGAAATGGTTAATCAGCAACGAGCGTTAGCAAAAGGACACAATGTAATTATGGAAGGAAGAGACATCACAACAGTAGTCTTCCCCAATGCCAATTATAAATTTTATTTAGATGCAAGTAGTGATGAAAGAGCAAGAAGAAGATTTGAACAAAATAAAGAAAAAAATATTGAAATGAGTTTAGAAGAAATAAAAGAAAATATTGAAAAAAGAGACTACAATGATATGCATAAAGAAGTAGGATCATTAATGAGGACAGATGACCAAATATATATAGACTCTACAAACTTAAATATCGAAGAAGTAGCAAATATAATGATAAACAAAATAGAGGAGAAGTAAAAATGAAATACATGAGTCATGACGAAATAAGAAATACCTGGTTTAGATTTTTTACAAACCATGGACATAAAATATATGAAAGTGCACCATTAGTGCCAATTAATGATGATAGTCTATTATGGGTAAACGCTGGTGTTACACCATTAAAAAAATACTTTGACGGTACAGAAATACCTGATAGTAGAAGAATCGTTAATATTCAAAAATGTATAAGAACAAATGATATCGAAAATGTAGGAATTACTAAAAGACATCAAACATTCTTTGAAATGATGGGAAACTTTAGTGTAGGAGATTATTTTAAAGATGAAGCAATTCACTTTGCATATGAAATATTAACATCAGAAGAATACTTTGGAATAGATAAAGATTTATTATATGTAACAGTATATACTGATGATGAAAAAGCTAAAGCAGACTGGATAAAAGAAGGCCTTGAACCAAGTCATATAGTTCCATTAGAAGAAAACTTCTGGGAAATAGGAGAAGGCCCATGTGGACCAGACTCAGAAATATTCTATGACCGAGGAGAAAAATATGATCCAAATAATGATGCTTTAGAAAAGTTCAAAAAAGATGAAGAACAAGAAAGATATGTAGAAATTTGGAATAATGTCTTTTCTCAATTTAATTCAAAAGAAGGAGTAGAAAGAAAAGATTATAAAGAATTGCCAAGTAAAAACATCGATACAGGAGCAGGTCTTGAGAGATGGTGTTGTATCTTTCAAAATGTGGACTCAAACTTTGAAACAGATTTATTTAAACCTATAATTAAACACATTGAAGAATTATCTAAATATGACTATGTTGGTCAAAAAGAATTTAAAATAATTGCAGACCATATTCGTGCCATAACATTTGCTCTAGCAGATGGAGCAGCATTTGAAAATATTGGAAGAGGATATGTCTTAAGAAGATTATTAAGAAGAAGTGTAAGATTTGGTAAAAATATTGGAATAGAATGTCCATTTATGTATAAAATAGTTTCAGATGTTATCGATGTCATGAAAGATGCATATCCATATTTAATAGATAAACGCCCACAAGTAGAAGCAACAATTCTTGATGAAGAAAAATTATTTTTAAAAACGCTAGAAGCAGGAGAAAGACGTCTAAAAGAACTAGTTGATGCATCACCAGATGGAGAAATAAGTGGTGAAGAAGCCTTTAAACTATATGACACATATGGATTCCCTTTTGAATTAACTGAAGAATATTTAACAGAACAAGGATATAAAGTATCAAGAGAAGAATTTGATAAATATATGGCAATGCAAAAAGAGCTAGCTAAAAAGAATGCCAAAAATAAATCAAATATGTCATCTCAAAAGAAAATGTTATTAGATTTTAAAGATGAATCATCATTTGCTTATGGAATATATCGTCAAAAGAGCAAGGTAATAGCCCTATTTAATGAAGAAGAGCGAATTGATAAATCAAAAAGTGATTGCTATCTAGCAGTAGAAAGAACTTGTTTCTATGCAGAATCAGGTGGTCAAGTAGCAGATACAGGAATGATTATTGGAGAAAACTTCAAAGCAAGAGTAGTAGATGTCTTTAAAGGGCCAAACGGACAACATATTCATAAATTAAGAATTTTAGATGGAGAAGCAAACGTTGGAGACAATGTCGAATTAGTAATCGATAAAGACCGAAGAAAAAATATAGAAGTAAATCACTCTAGTGTCCATATTATGCAATACTCACTGCAACAAGTTGTATCAGGAACAATCAAACAAGCAGGAAGTTATGTAGATGATGAAAGATTTAGATTTGACTTCACATATACAGGAAAAATGACAGATGATAAAATTATTGAAGTTGAGAATTTTGCAAATGAAATGATAAATGAAAACTTAATAGTATCAACTGAAGTAATGCCTATTGATAAAGCTAAAAAATTAGGAGCAATGGCTTTATTTAGTGAAAAATATGGCGATGTAGTACGTGTTGTCAAAATAGGTAAATCAATTGAACTATGTGGAGGAACACACGCTACAAATACAAAAGATATAGAAAAAATCGCAATCTATAATTGTGAAGCTAAAGGAAGTAATGTCTTCCGTATTGAAGGAGTAACACGTAATCATATTGAAAGTACTTTGTTTGAACAAATAAAACCATATAATGATGAAATGTTAAGACAACTAATGAAAGCAAAAACAATAATGGAAGAAGCTAAAAATAATGGTATTAAACTAACATTTGATATAGAAATAAATAATGATAAACCAATGTCATATAAAGATATTATTTTCAATAGAAATGAACTTCAATATGTAAATACAGAAGTAAAACAATTAGAAAAGAAATATTTTGAAATAAAAGAACAAAATACTTTACAAAATCTAGATATCTATAAAGAAAAATATAAGAAAATAAATAATGTCGATACAATAATTATGAAAGTAAATAATAAAGACAATAATTTATTAAAAAGTATTGCAGATAGCCTAGTAAATGAATTTGATAATGGCTTAATATTCTTTGCAAATATAAAAGAAGATAATAGTGTAAATTATATTTGTAAAAGTAAAAGTGATATAAATGCAGGATTATTAGTTAAAAAAGCATCCATTGCATCAAATGGAAATGGAGGAGGATCTCCAACATTTGCTCAAGGTGGAGGAAAAGAAATAGATAACCTAGATGAAATATTAGAACAAATTAAAAAGGAAATAGAGAATGTTTAGTTATCTAATAGAAATAGAAGACTTTGTAATTCAAGAAAAAGAAGCCGAAAAAATAATTAAAACAGAACATTTTGAGGATATAACTCCAACAATATATGACTTATCAGAAACAACACTTGATAGTGCCTTAGAAGATCTTGATACTTATTCATTTCTTTCAAGTAAAAAAATAATAGTTATACGAAGTATTGAATTAGCAGAAAATGAAGATGAAATAAATCATCTCCTAAAATATATTGATAATCCAAACAAAGATAATCTATTAATTATTGAAACAAAAGGATTTAAATCTAAAAAAGATGATTCAAAAGATAAAAAGAAAATAAATATTGAAAAAGAGTTAAAGAAAAAATGTAAAACTATAAATACAGAATTTAACTCAAAATCATTTATAAAAGAATGTTTAAAAGGATATAAAATAAATACTAATACAATTAACTTACTAGATGAATATTGTTTAGAAGACTATACTAAAATAGAATCTGAATGTTCTAAACTAAAAAATTATAAGATAGATGAAAAAGAAATTACTGAAAAAGACATAAAAGAACTAGTAACAAAAAAGCTAGGAGATCCTAAAAATATAACATTCTCATTTGCTAGAAATTTAGGAGAAAAAAATATAAAAAAAGCCCTAGAAGATTATCATGCCCTTTTAGAATATAATGTTGACTCTCTCCAAATAATTGGTCTTCTAGCATCACAGTTTAGAATAATCTATCAAGTAAAATTACTCGCAAGCAGAGGATTAAGAGATAAAGAAATAGCTGCAATGCTTGGAGAAAAAGAATTCAGAATAATGAAAACAAAAGAGTTAATCCCAATGTATTCAGAAAAAGAAATATTAAAATTAATTCAAAAATTAAGTGATATAGATCTAAGAATAAAAACAACAGATACTAATCCAATTAATGAAATAGAACTATTTATAATTAATATTTAAGAAAGAGTAAAATCTTTCTTTTTTTCTACACAAAAAAACAATTTAATGATATAGTATATATTATGAGATACTAAAAAATAGAGGAGTGGTAAGATGTATTATTATACATTTGAACAAGGTATAGAAGGATTTGTAGGAGCAGGAGATGAAATATTTAAACAACCATGGATATATATATCAAATACTATTGCTCCATTAGAAAAAGCCCTAGAAAGAGATCAATTCAGTGAAGCCGGTGGAACATTTGATGACTTTAAAAGAACATTAGAACAAACAAATGAATTAATAAACTCACAAGGAATTTTTTATACAAAAGCATCAGGTGAGCCAAACTATAAGGGTGGAGCAATGAAAAGACATATTGAAGAGTCTGCAGAAAAAACCCAAGAAATAAAAAATATAAAAAATAAAATGAATATCTCATTATTAAAAAATGCCATTATTAAATATAATGATAATTTAGAACAAGCAATGATAGAACAAATTATTCGTATAATAAAAAATGTCTGTGCTCAATATAATAAATATGAAATAGAAGTAAATGGAAAAAAAGATAAAATAGAATACACAAGTCTTCTAAATAGAAAATTCTCATCATTAAAAGAATTAAAAGCAAGTCAAATAATGAAAGAATTAAGCAAAAGTCCAAGAGATGAATATATAACAAAAATAAATATTCCTGATAGGCCAGAAGAAACAAAAAGAGAAACTAAGTAGGAGTGATAATATGGCTGTAAATTATGATTATGAAAAAGTAACAGAAGCAATCGACCAATTAAGAGAATTAAACGAAGATACTTATGAATATAGAAGATATATCGAAAAAATAATAAATAATGAAACAGATAATTTCATAAGACAATATATTCTTGATCATTATGACATTTTAAAGCAAAGATCCCTTGCAGAAGAAATTTCTGAAAAATTAAAAATATATATTGATTGGTTAAACGATGCTAATATAAGAGCTAGACAAGTCGAACTAAAAAATGAAGAAAAAGCTGGAGAAACTCCTAATGGAGGGGACACTAATCCAAGTGGGCAAGATAATCCAAGTCCTAGTGGACAAAATAATCCAAATCAAGACCCAAATCCAAATGAACAAGATAATCCAAATCCTGCTCCAAGTGGAGATAACCAAGAAGAACAAAAGCCAAATGGAGAAGACAAACCAAATAGTGGGAATCAAACAGTTGAGGAAGAACAACAGCAAAACAATAATCAGCAGCAACCAGATGGAGGAAACTATCAAAAGGCCTCAAGTAGCTTAAACGATATAAAAGAGAAACTTGACGAATCAAGTATAGATACAGAGAAAAAGACAACTCTAAAAGATTTAAATGAAACGGCAGAAAATAAAACAACTGTACCTGAATATCAAACAATACCTACATATACAACACAACAATCTACAAGAAACTCATCACAATCAGGATCCTCTACAACTTCATCTACATCAGCAACATCTAAAACAACATCAGGTGCATCAAAAACTGTAATTGCAGCTGGAGCAGTAGGACTTGCTGGAACAATGGCTGGTGCAGGATTATTAGTAGGAAAAGCCCTTCAAGCCTATAAATTTAGTCCAAATGATTGGGATGAATTAGACCCTGCAGAACAAGAAAGAGTAACAAATACATTATATAGAGTAGGCTATAAAGATAAAGAAATTAACGCTATAATGAATTCAACATTCAAAATCGAAAGAAGTGAACTAAATATACATATTAAAAAAATAGAAAATGCAATATCCAACTATAATAAATTTAGTGAAGAATTCCAAAAAATCTATAAATACTCATTAGTAAGTGGAGGAGAAGTGTCTAAATACTTAACATTCCTAACAATGATAATAGATGGTAAAAGCATATCAGATCAATACAATATGTATAATATAATCAATAAATATTTAGATGATTTAGAAGAAGTAGATAAAACATACCAAGGAATTAGAGCACAAGATTATATGGAATAAAAAAAAGGAAAATCAACTTTCCTTTTTTTGTGCTTTACTTACACCTTTATTTTTTTTAATAGTTTCTAACTTATCATAAATAGCTTTAACTTGTTTTTCATATCCAACATCTTTAGGTTGATAATACTTTTTATTTTTTAATCTATCTGGTAAGTATTGTTGAACAACAAATGCACCAGGATAATCATGTGGGTATAAGTATCCTTCATGACCATCTCTCATATGATCAGGAACAGATCCAACATTTCCATTATAAATATCATCAAGTGCAGCATCAAAGGCAATATGAGCAGTATTAGATTTAGGAGACAATGCCATTTCAGCAATAATAGTACCAATAGGAATTCTAGCTTCTGGTAAACCAATTCTTAAAGCAGCATTAATTGCCGCATCAAGTCTAGGACCAATCGCCGGATTTGCAAGACCGATATCTTCATACGCAATAACAGAAAGTCTTCTAAATAAAGAGTCTAAATCCTCCTCAGCAACAAGTCTTGCCGCATAATGAAGTGCTGCGTCAACATCACTTCCACGAATAGATTTTTGAAGTCCACTAAGTACATCATAATGACCATCACCATTTTTATCAGAGAAAAATACAGGCTTAGAATTAATAGTACGAATTTTCTCTTCAGTGACATTTTTATCATCAGTAGAGTAGTAAGCAACTTCTAATAAGTTGTAAGCATATCTTAAGTCATTTCCAGAGAGTTTTGCAATAAGTTCAATACTTTTATCATCTATCTCAATATCAGGCAAAATAGAACTCTTAATAGCCTTATTTAAACCCTCAATAATATCAGACTCTTCTAAAGGTAATAATTCAAATAATTGACATCTACTTCTAATAGCCGGATTAATAGAATGATATGGATTAGATGTAGTCATACCAATTAAAGTAACAAGACCAGATTCAAGACATGGAAGTAAAACATCCTGTTTATCTTTATTAAGACGATGAATCTCATCCATAATAAGAACAATCTCTCCATACATTTTAGCTTCTTCAATAACAACATCTATATCTTTTTTAGAATTAACAGTAGCATTTAAAAATCTAAATCTACAACCAAGTTCACCAACAATCGCATTAGCAATACTAGTCTTGCCAATACCAGGTTTACCATATAAAATCATAGAAAATAACTTTTTATTTTTAACTAAATTACTAAGAATTTTTCCATCACCAATTAAATGTTTCTGTCCAATAACCTCACTTAAATTCTTAGGAGCCATACTAACAGCTAAAGGTTTATTCATAATAATCACCAATATCATTTTATCACTTATAGAACAAAAAGTCGATATCATAATATAAAGCAAAATACTAGGGAATATGTAATATTGATAATTAGTAAGTGTTATGCTATAGTAAATTTAGGAAGGTTATAATACCAAAAAAAGACGGCTAACCGTCTGAACACATAAGTGAGCATTTAGGCTTAAAGCTTTATTTTAACTCTCTATGTCATCTTAAATGGTATTAAGACAACTAAATAGTATCAAAAAATAGGAGGAATGTCAATATGAATAAAAAATACAATATAGGTTTAGATATCGGAACAACATCAGTAGGATGGGCAGTAGTAGAATCAGATACACAAAAAATAATAAGAAAAGGTAAAGGAAAAGATAGAAAAGCACTTTGGGGAGTAAGACTATTTGAAGAAGCAAATACTGCTGAAGGAAGACGTAGTTTCAGAAGCACTAGAAGAAGATACGATAGAAGAAGACAAAGAATAAAATTATTACAAGAAGAATTCAAAGAAGAGATGAATAAAGTTGATAAAGACTTCTTTAAAAAATTAAAAGAATCAAAATATCAAGAAAATGATAATGTTAACAAATCAATTATTTTAAGTACTAATGAAAAAATAAAAATTAAAGAATATAATGAAAAATATAAAACAATATATCATTTAAGAAATAGATTAATTAATGACTCATCAAAAGAAGATATAAGACTAGTATATTTAGCAATACACCATATTATTAAATATAGAGGGAACTTTCTATACAATATAGAAAACTTTAATATTAATAATTTAAATATAAAAGAAAAATTAAATAATATATTTGACTCATTTATAAATGATCGTCCAAGTCTAGAAATTTCAGAATCATATGCTGACATGATTAATCTAGATGAAATAGAAAAAGATTTATTAAGTAAATCTAAAAACGATATCAAAGTAAATATAAAAGAAAAATTAAATGGTATCTCTACTAATAAAAGTTTATCAACAGAGTTAGGAAAACTAGTTGTAGGTAATAAATTTAGTATTAAAAAATTATTCATGCTAGAAGATATAGAAAAGGATATCACAATAAGTTTTGATGGAACAGATTATGAAGATAAATATAATGAACTAGAAGAAACACTAGGAGATTCAATAGAAACATTAAATTTATTAAAAGAATTATATGATACATTATTTTTAAAAAAATTATTTAAAGGCAGTACAGAAACATCATTATCAGCACTAATGGTAAAAAGATATGATGCACACAAAGAAGACCTAAAGTTTTTAAAAGAAATATTCAATAATGAAAGAAAGCTCTATAATAAACTTTTTAAAACAAAAAAAGAAATATGTTTATATGATCAATATATTCATAATAAGATAAGCTATGAAGATTTTTCTAAAGAATTAAAAAAATTAATAGAACAACTATTTAATGAAAAAATAGATAAAAATCTAAGTAATAGATGGTTGACTGAAATTCAACCAAGAATAGATAATGGAGAATTCTTACCAAGAATAACAGATGCTGAAAATGGAAAATATCCATATCAGTTAAATAAAGATGAATTAATAAAAATTATTGATAATCAAGGAAAATATTATCCATTTTTATTGAAAAAAACAGATGAAAAATATAAAATTACTAAATTATTAGAGTTTAAAATTCCATATTATGTTGGGCCTTTAGTTTCTGAAGAAAAAAGCAAATTTGCATGGATGGAAAGAAAGTCAAACGAAAAAATAACTCCATATAATTTTGATAAAGTAATTGATAAAGAAAAAACCGCAGAAAAGTTCATATTAAGAATGATATCTCATTGTACTTATTTACTTAATGAATATGCTTTACCAAATAATTCAATCCTATATTCAAAATATAAAGTAATGAACGAATTAAAACAAATTAAAATAAATGGTGAAAAGTTAAGCAATAACTTGCAGCATAAAATAATTGAAGAACTATTTATGAAAACAAACGGCACAATTACAGATAAAAAGTTTAAAGAATATTTGCATAGCTTAAATGATTTCAGTATGTATGATGGTGATATAGACATAACAGGATATTCAGCAGATGGAAAATTTGCAAATAATATGCAATCATACATTGACTTCTTCGGAGAAAATGGAATATTTAATGGAACACCATACAATGAAGAAAATGCCGATGAAATAATTCAATGGATTACTATATTCGACGACAAAGACATATTAGAAAAAAAAGTAAAAGATAAATATAAATTAAATGACAACCAAATAAAAAATATCCTTAATAAAAAATACAATGGATGGGGTAGTCTATCTAAAAAATTGCTAACAGAATTATTAGTAAAAGATAAAGAAACAGGAATCTCTAAAAGTATTATGTCTTTATTATCAGAAACAGAAGAAAACTTTATGCAGATTATAAATAATGATGATTATAAGTTTCAAGATCTAATAAAAAAAGAAAATATAATAAAAGATACTAATAAAATAAATTATGATTTAGTAAGAGACTTAGCAACTTCACCTGCAACAAAAAAAGGAATATATCAGTCATTAAAAGTAATAGAAGAAATTGTAAATTATATGGGATATGAACCTGAAAATATAATGATTGAAATGGCTAGAGGAGAAGATCAGAAAAAAGAAAGAAAAGATGATAAAAAGAAATTCTTAACAAAATTATATGAACAAGCAAAAGATAGTATAAAAGATTATAATAAATTAAGAATAG
Organism: uncultured Muribaculaceae bacterium; assembly: GCA_964530845.1. Classification (GTDB taxonomy): domain Bacteria; phylum Bacillota_I; class Bacilli_A; order RF39; family UBA660; genus UBA3789. The sequence goes on along the minus strand of CAZHBS010000016.1, from coordinate 5,526 downwards.
AACTCAATGAAAAAGAAATAGACAGCGAAAAATTATTTTTATACTTTATCCAAGAAGGAAAATGTCTATATACAGGGGAACCTCTAAATATAGATAATCTAACAACAGAATGTGAAATTGACCATATAATCCCAAGAACATTAATCAAAGATGATTCAATAGATAATAAAGCTTTAGTTTTAAGAAAATGCAATCAAACCAAAGCTGCAAGTTTTGTTTTACCAAAAGATTATAGAACAACCTATATGAAAAATTGGTGGGAACATTTAAAAAGAATTAATTTAATATCAGCAAAAAAATTCTATAAATTAACAAGAGATAAATATACAGATGATGATATTCAAGGTTTCATTAATAGACAACTTGTAGAAACGAGACAAATAACAAAACACGTTGCAAATATAATTAATAATTTCTACAAAAATACAAAAGTCGTATATCTAAAAGCAAATTTATCTCATAATTATCGTGAGAGATATGAACTATATAAGCTTAGAGAAATAAATGATTATCATCACGCACACGATGCATATCTTGCAGCAGTACTAGGTGAATACAAAGAAAAATACATGAAAAAAGATATTAATTTCGAAATAGTAAAAGAAATGAATTCAAAATTAAAAGAACTAGGAAATTATAAAGATTTGAAATATGGATATGTAATTAATAGTTTAGATGAAAAAGTAAATGAAATAGTATTGAAATTATCTAACAAGTTAGTAGATAAAAAAACAGGAGAAATACTATTTGATGCAAAGGATTTCAATAACAAATTAGAAGAAACATTGTATAGAAATGATATTTTAATAAGCAGGAAGACAGAAATTAGAACAGGTCAATTGTTCAAACAAACAATATATCCAAAAGGTGTAGGAAACATCCCATTAAAAGAATCAATGTCGACAAATAAATATGGAGGATATTTAAATATTGAAAATGCTTATTTGATTTTAGTAGAATATAACAATAAGAAAAAAATAATTGGAATACCTATAGAAGTAGCAATAAAATCGAAAAAAGATATAAAAATCAAAGAAAAGTTTATAAAAGAGCATTTAGGAACAGAAAATATAAAAATTATTAAGGATTTCATTCCATTTGAAACACTTATAAATTATAAAAATCAAAATACATATATTAAAGGCTATAGTAACTCACAAAAAACATGTGAATTATCAAATGCACTTCAACTTAAGATTCCAAAAGATAAACTTAAGAATTGGAAATATGTTTTAAATAATGTTTTAAATAAAAAAATTAACGAACCTACTGAAAATAATGAAAAAATATTAAAAGAAATAGTAACTTGGTTATTTGAACAAAAAAGTAATTATCCATTGTTTAAAAATGAAATAGAAAAAATAGAAAATAAAATCAATTTAAATAGTATTGGTTATGATGAATCATCAAAAATAATTACGGAATTGTTTAAAATATATCATTGTAATAGTGTAAATGGAAATTTAAAAGAATTTGGTTTAGGTGATAGGATTGGAAGACTATCTGGAAATAATGTAACCGAGGGAATATTAATATCAAAATCCATAATAGGCTTAAAGGAAAGTAAATATGAGTTTTAGAACAGTTGTAATAACAAAACAATCTAAAATAAGCTATAAAAATAGATTTTTAGTAATCAAGCAAGATGCAGAAGAAAAATATATTCATTTATCAGAAATAGATACAATTATAGTAGACTCTATATCAGTATCTATTTCTGCATATTTATTAAAAGAACTGTCAGATAACAAAATCAATATAATTTTTTGTGATGAGAAACATAATCCATTTGGAGAATTATCATCATATTATTCAAGACATAATACAAGTAAAAAAATAAAGGAACAAATTACTTGGAAACAGAAAGATAAAGATGAACTATGGGCAAAAATAGTTGAAAATAAGATTACTAACCAAGCACTTCTATTGAAGAAAATAAAATCAGACAAGCATGACATAATAATAAGTTATATTAATGAAATAGTTAGTGGAGATAAAACAAATAGAGAAGGGCATGCAGCAAAAGTTTACTTCAACGCATTATTTGGTAATAAATTTGTTAGAAATGATGAAGATAATATAAATGCAGCATTAAACTATGGATATGCAATATTATTATCTACAGTTAATAAAGAAATTATAAGTAATGGCTATTTAACACAGCTAGGCATTCATCATAAAAATGAATTTAACGAGTTTAATTTAACATGTGATCTTATGGAACCATTTAGAATTATAATAGATAACTTTGTATACCACAACAAAGAAAGAAATCTTGATACAGAATATAAATTGGATATAGTAAACATTTTCAATAATACATTCAAGTATAGAGGAAAAAAATATATATTAAAGGATATAATAAAAATGTATATTAAATCATCATTGGAATCTATACAAGATATAAATAATTACAAAGGATTTATTTATGAGGGATAGAATTATGAGAACAATGGTATTCTTTGATTTGCCAAATATATATGCAAAAGATAAAAGAAACTATCTAAAATTTAGAAAATATCTAATAAATGAAGGCTTTATTATGATGCAAGAATCAGTATATTCAAAAATTGTTATGAACTCACAGCAATCAAGTTTGTTGCTAGATAGATTAAGAAAAGTAGCGCCTAAAAAAGGACTAATACAAGTATTAACCATAACAGAAAAACAATATTCTCAAATTGAATATATTGTAGGAGAGCATAACAGTAAAATAATAGATAACGAGGATAGGTTAATAGTTTTATGAAATTAAATGTAGACTATTTTGATAACAAAATAGAATTTAGTAAAGATTACATAAATGTAATAGAAATAGAAAATAAAAAATATTTTTATAGATTTGTTAATAATTTATTTGAGATAGAAAAAAATGAGATAGCAGATAATTTGAACTTTTTTGATGAAATGAACAGCAATATAAATATGAATGGCAAACTAAAAGTATATGTAAATTATTTTGATTTAAGTTTTGATTCTAAAAAAATGCAAACAGAATTATCAAAATATATTTCAAATATCATAGAAGAAGATGACAAAACATTGCTACAAAATCAATACAATAAACTTATTAAAATGTTTAAAAAAATAATTAATGAAATTGAACTACCATTATGTATTGATGATGAACTAAGCTTAGATTCTTTAATAAAATTATTAAAAATAGGAATTAATAAAAAGAATTACATACTAGATAATTTGTTTTTAATAATAGACATAGAAAAATTATTAAAAATTAATAACATAATAGTATTTATCAATTTAAAACAATATTTATCAAAAGAAGAATTAGTTGAATTATATAAATATTCAATCTATAATCAAGTGCAAATAATGTTAGTAGACTCGCAATGCTATGGTGGAACAATAGAATATGAAAAGAAACTAATTGTAGATGAAAATTTAGATGAATTCATGATATAATACAATTAGTTGACATAGATATACCATTTAAGTAAATATATTTTCTATGTGTATATGATATAGATTTGAGGTTTTAGATCTATGTCATCTTGAATGGTATTAAAACAAAATGATGTAGTGTATGATTGACAATGTAGTTTTAGATCTATGTCATCTTGAATGGTATTAAAACCTCCTCTTTTGTACGCTTTTCGTACAATGTGTTTTAGATCTATGTCATCTTGAATGGTATTAAAACTATAGTTCAGTAGCAAGCAACACTGGAGATGTTTTAGATCTATGTCATCTTGAATGGTATTAAAACTTTTCTATAAATTTTTTAGCCCTATCAAATGTTTTAGATCTATGTCATCTTGAATGGTATTAAAACAAAAATGGAGATCATTGGTGGAGCTTATGAGTTTTAGATCTATGTCATCTTGAATGGTATTAAAACTTCATCTACTTTTTCAAATTCTACTACTGTGTTTTAGATCTATGTCATCTTGAATGGTATTAAAACAAAAATAGGTGGTGTTATAATTTATGTATCGTTTTAGATCTATGTCATCTTGAATGGTATTAAAACATGTTTTTCTAAAAGTATCTATATACTCATGTTTTAGATCTATGTCATCTTGAATGGTATTAAAACTATTCTTGGAGGACTTCAACAATTTGGAAGGTTTTAGATCTATGTCATCTTGAATGGTATTAAAACTATTCTTCATTCATTATGCTTTCAAATGAAGTTTTAGATCTATGTCATCTTGAATGGTATTAAAACATAAGCCAATCACAAGACAAAGAGCATGGCGTTTTAGATCTATGTCATCTTGAATGGTATTAAAACTAAACCAAAGTAAATATAACGTGATCTAAAGTTTTAGATCTATGTCATCTTGAATGGTATTAAAACTTTCTTTTCTACTTTTCAGACTGACACTTTGTTTTAGATCTATGTCATCTTGAATGGTATTAAAACATTTTCATTTTGATTAACATTTGAAATGCTGTTTTAGATCTATGTCATCTTGAATGGTATTAAAACAATAATTTTAATGTCATGAATATGAGAGGAGTTTTAGATCTATGTCATCTTGAATGGTATTAAAACGAGATACAGAGTATTATGATTGTTTAGAAAGTTTTAGATCTATGTCATCTTGAATGGTATTAAAACTACTGAATATAACGCTATCTTAGACGACTTGTTTTAGATCTATGTCATCTTGAATGGTATTAAAACTAAGTCCAACAAGTCGTTGATATCGCCAATGTTTTAGATCTATGTCATCTTGAATGGTATTAAAACATAAAATAATTGAAATCATATAACCTCCTAGTTTTAGATCTATGTCATCTTGAATGGTATTAAAACAATTGTTTTGTATTTGAAAACAATGAATGGGTTTTAGATCTATGTCATCTTGAATGGTATTAAAACAATAAATATTTTTAGTGGACCACAGGGAAGGTTTTAGATCTATGTCATCTTGAATGGTATTAAAACAAAATAATACGACGTTTACGCATTTGAGAAGTTTTAGATCTATGTCATCTTGAATGGTATTAAAACAGGTAATGTTCATCCACGATATAATGCAGAGTTTTAGATCTATGTCATCTTGAATGGTATTAAAACAGGATTTGTAAAAGGAACTATGGTTGGGCAGTTTTAGATCTATGTCATCTTGAATGGTATTAAAACATTCATTTTAGAAATAGAAGTAGCAATCAAGTTTTAGATTTATGTCATCTTGAATGGTATTAAAACATTTTCTAATATTTGTAAACCATAACCTAAGTTTTAGATCTATGTCATCTTGAATGGTATTAAAACTATTATCTAATAATAAATAATTGTATGGATGTTTTAGATTTATGTCATCTTGAATGGTATTAAAACTATTATCTAATAATAAATAATTGTATGGATGTTTTAGATTTATGTCATCTTGAATGGTATTAAAACTATATCAGTTGAAAGTTATGCTGAAGTATTATTTTAGATCTATGTCATCTTGAATGGTATTAAAACATTTTGCTTTAACCAAAAAAACAAAATAAAGTTTTAGATCTATGTCATCTTGAATGGTATTAAAACTGAATCTTCAACATTTA
>CAZHBS010000015.1:0-32440 GCA_964530845.1 uncultured Muribaculaceae bacterium | reverse complement strand
ATTTCTGCAGTTGGTACTTCTTTTTTAGTTATATCTTCATATAAGTTAATCATTGATGATGCTGCAAATACATTATCATAACTTTCTATTTCTAATTTTACGTATTGAGCATAAACTGATTCATCAAATTCAAAATGCTTTAATGTATCATCTTGAGCAACATCTCTTAAAGTTGCTACTTCTGTCCAATTTTCTCCATCTTCGCTAGTATATACTTTACCATTTTTCATAAATCCGTATGGTTCTCTAACTGAATCCATATGAAGGTAATCTATTCCTGATATATATCTAGGAGAATCTAATTTAATTGCTATATATGCTCCTGTTGATGCTATAGATAATCTGAAATCTGTATGCCACTCTGTATTAGGATTTCCGTCAATTATATTAGGAGCATAATGTGGTCTTTTAGAATCTCTTGATTGTGATGAATAACTATGAATTGCCAAGTGCTTTATTTTAATATATTTTGCTGTATTTGGTTGATTGTCTGCAGTAAATTCATATTCTAAAATATTACTTGGTAAAGTTAATCCAATAGCCTTTGTTCTAACTTGTAATATTTTATTTCCTTCTGCTACAGGTTCTTCACTACTATATGAAGTCCATGATTTAGTATCAGAATATTTCCATTCTAAGTTAGATATATCTTTAAGTCCAATTAATCTATTTTCTAAATCATTTACGTAAGGATTCAATACAAGTTCTTCAGCATCTTTTATCTTGATTGAATATATTGTGTCATCTCCAGATAGCATTAATTTAATACCATTATTTGATGTAATTGTACTTATTTCTTCTTCAGTTAATTGATGACTATTTCCTGTTGCATTTTTCCAATTTTTTCCACCATCTAATGAATATTTCCAATTTTTATTATATTCTGAATCTATTAATTTTATTTTTCCAGCTTCATTACCATCAAATGAGAAACTTGCAACAATTTTTAATGTTGTATCTTCATAAAAATTAAATGCTCTTGCTGCAAACCAATTACCATTAGTTCTATCTGCTACTATTTTTATATATTGAACTCTTTGTGGTGAATCTATTTCAAAACTTTTAATATTATCTATAGCTTCTGCAACAGTATTTGTAGCATTTGTATAAGTTAAATTTTTTTCTTGAGTAATTACTGTCCAATTTTCACCATCCATACTACCAAAAATTGTTCCATCATATATTTTTCCATTTCCACCACCAGCTGGAACAAATTCTACTGCTGATATATTACGTGGTGTATCTAATTTAACAGTTATGAAACGTTCCGTGTCACTACCATTCCATGCTGAATGCCATCTTGTATTATAGTTAGCATCAAGTGCAAATGTGGCACTACCTTGTTGATTAGTAGCTTCAGAAGATACACTTTCTAAAGAAAGATGCTCTATTGGAATATATTTTCTCTTATTATTAATTACATCTTTTGTGAAAGTAAATGTAGCATTTGTATTAGATGCTAAATATGTACCTGTTGCACCCATTCTTAATATAATTGTTTTATCTCCAGTTAATTTTGGTTGTTCTTCTCCATATCTTTTCCAGTCATCATTTTCATTATATTTCCATTCAATTGTGTCTTCAGCACCAAGCAATTTATTCTCTAGATCACTTGCAAATAATGTAGAAGGTAATCCTGCTGATTCATTAATATCTATTTTATATATATTTTCTTCTGCATAATTAACACCTACAATATGGATATATATGTCATTTTCTGAAGTTATTGATGCTATCTCTTCTTCTGTTAATTGTAATTTGTGTTCTTCTTCCGCTGAGAACGAAACCTCTTTGAAGTCACTTACATCCCAAGTATCGTTTTCTCCTTTACCATTTATAGCATAATCCCAACGAACTCCATTTCCATCAAATCTACTAGATAAAACAATTTTTCCTGCATCTTCTCCATCAAATGAGAATGTTGCTATTGAAGTGTCCATTTGTCCTAATAAGAAATTGCCCATCAATCTTGCAATTGCAGGTTGTAATACTTCAGTTGAACTATTTGGTAAATCTTTTGCTTCATTTAAAATTCTTGTTTGAAGTAATGTAAATTTATAATTAGCACCTATACTTGTTAGTTCAGACTTAATTTGATTAGTCATCTGATACATAGGTAGTGGATAATATTTAAGAGCTTCTGCTATTTCTTTTGCAAGTTCATAGTATTGTTCTTCAGTTTTATTATCAGAATCTTTATAAGTTAATATTAATCCATACCACGCATTTAAGTTTAGTGGTTGAATTTCTAATGCTTTTCTATATGCTATTTCTTTTTGTGTTAGGTCTGTATATGAATCTGCAAGATATACAAACATCTGACTTTGTTCATATATATCTTCATGGTTAATAACTTCTTGAGCTAAAGGTATATATGTTCCAGTATATCCACTTGCGAATGGACCACTTGCCCATCCTAAAAGTATTGATGCTCCTGTGTATGCCCAACCACTAACGTCGTTGTCAATACCCCAGTATCCTTCACCATTACTATTTTGGAAATAGTTGATATGAGCAGCATGCCCTGGTTGTCCAACAACTGCATCAGGAAGTCCAAGAACTCCTCTAATATTAGATCCTGTTTTAGAAATACCACCACAAACACAACCTGTACCAAATTTGTTTCGCATGTTCATCCATACACCATATATTTTATGATCAGATGTACCTCTTTCTATTTGTAATTTATATTCTGGTACATCTACTCCACCAGGAATAGTATAAACAACATCCCATAGTCCTATTCTTTGACCTTCATTGTTTGGATCTCTTACTGAGAATAATTGATTGAAATAATCTTTATTTTCTTCAGCGTAATAGACTGGATTTCCATAGTTTGGCCATACATAAGCAATATATCTATGTGGCCATATACGAGCATTACCTTCTTTTTCGATTAATTCTCTAACATATGAGTTTAACCATAACATTGATTGATCATCTATGTTATTTGCCATAACATAACGCATTTCTTCTACAGTATAATTATCAAACCAAGAGTTATAATCTACGCCTCCTGCCTGAAATAAACCATTGTCATGCATATATCTTATGATTGCATATCTTCTAACTGAATCTGATTGGCTTATTGGTTGTGATGCATTATTCATCCATAGACCAATATTGGCAGAATGCGTTAATGATAGAGCTGTTGCCATTCTTAAATATAAATCTCCAAGAACTGTACCATATTTAGTAACTGTTGTATTATTAAAATCATTTTTATAGTTTTTATATAATCTAGAAAATTCTGTTAATGATTTATAATAGTTATTTCCTAATGGTTTTCCACCTAAAATATAATATTTTAGTGCTTTTTGATCACTCATTAACCAGTCAATTAAATTTTTGTTATCTTCACTTTCAGAATAGAAAGAATTAAGAGTAAATTGTCCAACATTTTTAACTAATTCTCTTTTCAATAAATTAAATTCTAACTCTCCTGTAATATCTGATTGTTCAGTATATTGTGATTTTATAATTTCATTGTATTCATCTACTGTTTTAAATACATTTGTTGATGAAGTGTCATTAATTAATTTTGCATCTCCATAAACAACATGATCTGCAGCATTAGCTGTTAATCTATCTGCAAATAAACGAATGTATTTTGCACCATTTAATTCAATCTGAACTTTACTAGCTTCTGCTTGAGGAAGTTTGATTTCTTCAAATTTTGGCTCTCCCCATGTTGTTCCGTCTTCTGAAGTATATATAGATATTTTAGCTCCATCACCTCTAGTTGAAGTTGTATTTATACCTACATAAGCAACGAAATATTTATAATTGTATTGGCTTATATCATAAACTACTTGAGAACTAGCATGCGCCCAAATACCTTTTTTGAATTGGAATGAACCATTCTCAATTTTTAAGCTAATTTTTGAACCATCATTTATTTGATCATATCTTATTTCATCCCAACCAGCATAAGAACTTTTTCTTACATATTCAATATCTGATAGATATAATACTTCACCTTGTGATTCGTTAACGGCAGCAACAGTAGATATCTGTTCGGAATTATTATTGTATTCTTCTTTTTCTACTTCTTTTACTTTATCTGTAAATACATCTTTTTTTGAGTTATTTTCTGCTAAAGATAATCTATTAAATCCTATTTTGCAAATAAATAGTCCTGTTGTTCCAATTACAAATAAAAATAAAAAAACTATTTTTAGAATATTACATAATAATTTCTCATTTTTATAAGATTTCATAATACTACTTTATTTTCTCCTTTCCTTATTTTTTATTTTTTATAAATTTCTCTTTTATACTAACTTTCTTATATTTCCATGATAGCCCCTACTTTATATTTCTTTAATATAACAATTTAATAAAATCATTTTTGTAAATAAAAAAACTCTAATAACTATCATTGCGCATTAGAAATAATTATCTATTATGATTAATTTTTCTTCTAGTTGATAGACTATACCACCCTATTCTTCTTTCATTATGTATGTTATTGTATTTATTTATGTTCTATATTCGAATGAGATAGTATATTTTTCATAGTTGATTATTCTTTTTCTATGTTGGTTATTATTTCCAATCTAACTTTGGTTATTCTGATAAAAATGTCTCAGATAAATATAATAATATGAACAATTGATGATAGTTTTGCAAAGATGTTATATTTAAATTTCTTATATAATAGATTTTTGTCGCTGATTATCTTTTATAAAATGTTTTATTCTTATCATAATAAAATTATTATATTTTCTACCAAAATCTTTTTTATCTAACCTGCTAAATTTCGTTTGAAGATATGTGGCTGATATAAGGTTAGTGCGTTTTATTATATCATATTTTCTTTATTTTTCAAGATTTTTTTCTGATTTTTTAATAAAACTTCGTTATATTTCGATAAATATCATTTTTAGCAATTTTTTTCACAATTTCCACAATCCTGTGTATTTTTATTTAATATCATGTTTAAAATAAATTGTGGAAACTGTGGAAAAGTGTCGAAATGCCTTATTTATTAACACTTTTGCTTGTGCATAAGTTTGTGAATTAGTTGTTAATATTTTTTTTCGTATATTTTAATAAACAGTTTTATGTTGATAACTTAAAATTTTTGCCTTATATTATTATTGAAATATATTGAGATTGATGTTTTATAATAAAAAAAAATTTTACACAAAAATTGTTTATTTTTTTTTCCTTTTAATGTAGAATAGAAATCAATTAATGATTCTTGTGGGGAGATGGTATTTTGAATGTAGACGTACTATGGTCAAATTTATTAAACGAGTTAAAGAATAAACTAACTTCCCTTTCATATCAAACTTGGTTTTCAGAAACGCAACTTTATAAAATAAAAGATAATAAGGCTTATATAATTGTTCCTATGCCTATTCATAAAAACCATTTAATGGATAAATACTCAGATATGATTACTTCCATATTATATGAGCAAACAAATACCAATTATGATTTAGTCTTTTTGCTCAATGAAGAAATTGAAGAGGAAAAAGAGAAAGAAAAAGAAGAATCATTAAAAGCAAAGATAAGTTCTTCTTTAGATAATATTGATAATAATTTTAATTCTAATTTAAATAAAGAATATAATTTTGAAACATTTATTGTTGGTAATTCTAATAAATTTGCACAAGCTGCTGCTTTATCTGTTGCAGAACAGCCTGGTAAAATGTATAATCCTTTATTTATATATGGAAATAGCGGAGTAGGGAAGACACATTTGATGCACGCTATTGGTAATTATATTCAATCCACAACGAATAAAAGAGTATTATATGTTACTTGTGAACAATTTATTAATGAGTATTCAAAAATTAATAGAAAATCTAATGATGGTACTAATTTTAACTATGTAGAGTTTTTTAAGAGCAAATATAGAGATATAGATGTATTAATTATTGATGATATTCAGTTTTTAGGACCAGCGAAACAATCACAAACTGAGTTTTTCCACACTTTCAACAACTTATTTAATGATAAAAAACAAATAATTATATCTTCTGATAGTAGTCCAGATGACTTAAAACAACTAGAAGATCGTTTAAGAACAAGGTTTGTTTGGGGACTAACTGTTAATATATCACCGCCAGATTATACTTTAAAAATGGATATTTTGAGGAAAAAAATATTAGCTACTGGATTTGATAATGATATTCCAGATGATGTAGTAGAGTATATTGCTTCAAATGTAGGACCTAGTGTTAGAAGTCTAGAGGGTGCAGTTAATAGATTAGTTGCATATTCTGCTATATGGGGGGGAAAAGATATAACCCTAGATTTAGCAGTTGAAGCCCTAAATGAGTTTGTATATAAAGGACTTGGAGAGAAAAACGATATACAAAGAATACAAAAAATTGTTGCAAATTACTTCCAAATATCAATTGAAGATATTAGAAGTAAAAAAAGAAGTTCAAATATTTCATTTCCAAGGCAAATAGCAATGTATTTATGTAGAACTATGACAACAGAGTCTTTTCCTAAGATTGGTATAGAATTTGGTGGAAAAGATCATTCAACAGTAATGCATTCAGTAGAAAAGATAGAAAATGAGATAAAAGAGAATAAAGATTTAGCTAATATTATTGAAAAACTTAAGAAAGACATTGGGGTTGTTTAAAAATGTGGATAGAAAAACATCTTTTCCACAGGAAATTTATTAAAGAATTTGATATAATATAAGGGAATAAACAGTTTATTAACTTTTTCCACAGTATAAATATAATAATAATCAATAAATAATATATATAAGAAAGAAGGATTTTTATGAAATTTACAATTAAAAAGGAAATATTACTTGATGCTTTAGTAAAGGTATCTAAAGCTATATCTACTAAAAACTTAATACCTGTACTTGGAGGAATAAAGTTTGAATTAAAGAAAAAGAAGCTTACACTAACTGCTAGTGATAATGATATTACTATTCAAACAATAGTTGAAAGTAATTCTGATGAAGAATTTAAAATTGAAAATGAAGGAAGTATTATTATTCAAGGTAAATATATATTAGATATTGTTAGAAAATTACCAGAAGAATATATTAATATTGAAGTTATTGATGAATTAAAAATACTTATTTACACAGATAATAGTGAATTTAATTTAAATGGTATTAGTGAAAGTGAATATCCTAATATAGGTTTAGAGGAAAGTAAGAAGAAAATTGAGGTTAATGCTGGTACTTTAAAGAGTATTGTTAACCAAACTGCTTTTGCTACTTCTAATGAAGAAAGTAAACCAGTACTAACAGGTATTAACTTTAATATAGTAGGGGATGTATTAGAATGTAATTCAACTGATTCTTATCGTTTAGCAAGAAAAATTGTTAAATTAGATAAGGTTAGTGAAGATAATTATAATATTGTAATACCTAGTCATAATTTGCTTGAATTTGTTAAAATTCTTGGAGAAGATGAGGAAATTGTTGAATTACATATATTTAACAACAAAATTTTATTTAAAAAAGGAAATTTAAAATTTGAATCAAGACTTATTAATGGTACTTATCCAAATACTTCAAATTTATTACCAGATGAATCATTATTGGTAATTAATACTAATTTAAATGATTTTTATAATGTTATTGATCGTGTTAGTATTTTAACAAGTGATAAAGAGAAAAATATTGTAACTTTAGAAACTCAAGGAAATACTTTAATATTAAAGAGTAGTTCTGTTGAAATAGGTAGAGTTGAAGAAAAAATGAATATAAGTAAAAATAATGATGAAGATATTAAAATTTCATTTAGTGCAAGATATATGATGGATGCTTTAAAGAGTTTTTCAACAGAAACTGTGGAATTACATTTTGTTGGAGAAATTAAGCCAATATTGATAAAATCTTCAGAAGATGAGTCTCTTACTCAATTAGTTTTACCAATTAGAACTTATTAAAATTAAGAAAATTTAATTATTTTCTTTTTTTTTGTAGATTTTAAAAAAATTTTTTTAATAATATATATGAAAGTGAAAAAATTATGTATATTGTGACATAATTTGATAATATTCTACAATTTTATGTAATATAACATTAAACAAAGCCACAAAATAGGCTTTAAGTAAGGGGGATTTTTATGATAAATAAGTATGAATTTAGTGAGGGAACATTAGCTATTGTTCCAAATGATGAAAAGAGTAGTTTAATTTTTGAGGATGATGAAAGATATATTGTTCATGATAAAGCATTTAATATTATGGAAGATAGTTGTAAGTATTTTGGAAGTAGTTATGAGGGTAGAAAAGAAGGAGCAAAAACTATATTAGGTTCTGAATATAAAGTTCCAATTGTTATAAATGATTCATCAAATTTAATAGTATTTCCAACAACTTCTCCATATTCTGATGATTGTTGCTGGATTTCATTAAAAAGGATATATAATATTTATAAAATAGATAGTTATAATACTAAAATTGTATTTGATAATAATACAGAAATAATTGTTCCTTGTTCTTTTAGAACTGTTGAAAATCAGCTTTCTAGAGCTTCAAGGTTAAATTTAATACTTAATAAGAGAAAAAATAGTTAAAAACTATTTTTTTTTAATGTTTTTTTAGGTCATTTATGGTATAATAGTGCTGTATGTATAGGAATACTGTAGTAGGGGAAAGGTGATTGTATGAGTCTTATAATCGGTTTAAAATGAAAATTAGTAAAATTAGTTTAACTTATTTTAGAAATTATTCTAAGTTAAGTTTTTCTCTTGGAAGTAATATGAATATATTCGTTGGAGATAATGCAGCAGGAAAAACTAATATTTTAGAGGCTATTTCGATACTTGCTCTTACAAAATCGCATAGAGTAGGTAATAGTCCTAATATAATTATGTTTAATAAAAATAAATGTATTATTAGTGGATCAGTAAAAAATGATAAATTTGTTAGTAAGATGAGTGTTGAAATTAATAATGATAATAAGAAACTTACTATTAATAATACAAATATTGTTAAAGTTGCTGACTATATTTCAAATTTAAATATTATTATTTTTACTCCTGATGATATTGAAATAATTAAGGGATCGCCAAATATTAGAAGAAATTTATTAAATATTCAACTTTCTCAATTATCTCGTGATTATTTGAAGGTTTATAACGAATTTAATAAATTGTTAAGAACAAGAAATGAATATTTAAAAGTTTTATTTAATAATAGTATAGCTGATACTAATTATTTAGATATAATTACGGATAAACTTATTGAAAAATCAATATTTATTTATCAAAAGAGAAAAGAGTATATAGATTTAGTTAATTTAAATATTAATAAATTCTATAAAGAAATTTCTGGTGAAAGTGGAATATCTGTTAAATATATTCCAAATATCAATTTTGAAGATTATGAGTATGAAACTATTAGAAAGAAGTTAAAACATACATTCAAGAAAAATTATCTTAAAGAATTAAACTATGGTATGACTATATATGGTCCTCATAGAGATGATTTTTATTTTGAATTTAACAATGTTGATTTAAAATATTATGGTTCTCAAGGACAACAAAAGTTGGCAATATTATCTTTTAAGTTATCTGAAATATCTATATTTAACGATATAACAAGGTCAATGCCTGTATTATTACTTGATGATATTTTTAGTGAATTAGATATCAAAAAAAGAAATAAATTGTTAAAAATTGTTAGTGATTATGATATTCAAAGTATCATTACTACTACCGATTTAAAAAATATTAGTAAAAAAAATATAGAAGATGCATGCATTTTTCATGTTAAAAATGGAAATGTGGAGAGAGGTTAGTTTATGGAAGATGAAAAAGTAGAAAGTAATTATGATTCCTCTGCAATTCAAGTTTTGGAAGGACTTGAAGCTGTTAGAAAAAGACCAGGAATGTACATTGGTACTACTAGTTCAAGAGGATTACATCACTTGGTTTGGGAGATTGTTGATAATGCGATTGATGAGGCTTTAGCAGGATATTGTAAGCATATTGAAGTAACTGTATGCAAGGATAATAGTATTATTGTTAAAGATGATGGTCGTGGAATACCAGTTGATATACATCCAAAAACAGGAAAGAGTACTGTTGAAACTGTTTATACTGTTCTTCATGCCGGAGGAAAGTTCGGTGGTGGAGGATATAAAGTTTCTGGAGGACTACATGGTGTTGGAGCAAGCGTTGTTAATGCACTTAGTGATTGGCTAGAAGTTAAGGTATATCGTGATGGAAACGTTTATTATCAACGTTTTAGTAAGGGTGGTCATCCAGAAGAACCATTAAAGATTATTGATCAATGTGATAAAAATCGCACTGGTACAACTGTTCATTTCTTACCCGATGATGAAATCTTTACTGAAACAACAATTTATGATTATGAAATATTAAAGACAAGATTAAAAGAATTAGCATTTTTAAATAAAGGATTAAGAATTAGTTTATATGACGAAAGAGAAGCAGATAAACAGGATTCATTCTGTTATGAAGGTGGAATTTCTGAATATGTTGAAATGCTTAATAAAAATAAAAATCCAATACATGAAACTATAATTGATGTTGAGGGTATGGAAAGTGATATTAAAGTTGAGGTTGCATTACAATATAATGAAACTTATAATTCAAGTATTTATTCATTTGTTAATAATATTACTACTCCAGAAGGTGGAACACATGAGGATGGAGTAAGACGTGCTCTTACAAGAATTCTAAATAAATATGCACAATCAACTGGAGTATTAAAAGAAAAAGATGATCCACTTACTGGAGATGATGTAAGAGAAGGATTAACGATGATTGTTTCAGTAAAACATCCAAATCCTCAGTTTGAAGGTCAAACTAAAACTAAACTTGGAAATAGTGAAGTAAGAGGTATTGCTGATAAGATTTTTTCTGAATCTTTTGAAAGATTTTTAATGGAAAATCCTGATCAAGCAAGAATTATTATAGATAAATCTTTAACAGCAAGTAGAGCAAGAGTTGCAGCTAAAAAAGCAAGAGAATTAACAAGAAGAAAAGGAGATTTAGATGTTACTAATTTCTTTGGTAAACTTTCTGATTGTAAGAGTAAAGATGCATCTGTTAGTGAGATATTTTTAGTCGAGGGAGATTCAGCTGGAGGTTCTGCAATTAAAGGAAGAGATTCAATGACTCAAGCAATTCTTCCATTACGTGGAAAGATATTAAATGTTGAAAAAGCAAGACTTGATAGGGCATTAGGAAATGAAGAAATTAGAACAATAATTACTGCTTTTGGTACAGGAATTGGTGAAGAATTTGATTTATCTAAACTAAGGTATCATAAAATTATAATAATGACAGATGCTGATGTTGATGGAAGCCACATTCGTGTTCTTTTATTAACATTATTCTATCGTTTCTTTAAACCAATTGTTGAAGCTGGTCATGTATATGCTGCTCAACCACCATTATTCTGTATTAAACATGGTAAAACTATTAAATATGTTTTAAATGAAGAAGAAAGAGATGAATATCTTGCTTCATTATCACCAAATACTAAATACGATATTGCTCGTATGAAAGGTTTAGGAGAGATGGATGCAGAAGAATTAAATGAGACTACAATGGATATAAATAAACGTGTTTTAAGACAAATTACTGTGGAAGATACAATAGCAGCTGATGAAGTTTTTGCTAAATTAATGGGTGAGGAAGTTGAACCTCGTCGTGAATTTATCGAAACTAATGCAACTTATGTTGAGAATCTTGATATTTAGGAGGGTTTTATGGATAGATTAGAAAAAAATAATATAGTTAAAGAAGTTGAAGATTCATTTTTAGAGTATTCAATGAGTGTTATAGTAGCTCGTGCTTTACCTGACCTTAGAGATGGTTTAAAGCCTGTTCATAGACGTATTTTATATTCTATGTATGAATCTGGTTATACTCCTGATAAACCTCATAAAAAGAGTGCTAGAATAGTTGGAGACGTTATGGGAAAATATCACCCACATGGTGACTCTTCAATTTATGAAGCAATGGTTCGTATGGCACAAGACTTTTCATATCGTTATATGTTAGTTGATGGTCATGGTAACTTTGGTAATATAGAAGGTTATGGAGCTGCTGCAATGCGTTATACAGAGTCAAGACTTTCAAAAATATCTCTTGAGTTATTAAGAAATATAAATAAAGATACTGTTAATTTCACTCCAAACTTTGATGAAAGTGAAAGAGAACCTGAAGTTTTACCTTCAAGATTTCCTAATATTTTAGTTAATGGTACTACAGGTATTGCTGTTGGTATGGCTACTAATATTCCACCTCATAATTTAGGTGAGGTAATTGATGGTTGTATAGCTTATATTGATAATCCTGATATTGATCTTGATGGATTAATGAAGTATATTAAAGGACCTGATTTTCCAACTGGAGCAACAATTCTTGGAAATAGTGGAATAAGACAAGCTTATGAAACTGGTAGGGGAACAATTACAATACGTAGTAAGGCTTCAATTGAGGAATCTAATGGAAGACAATGCATTATTGTTGATGAAGTTCCATATGGAGTAAATACATTAGAATTAAAGAATAAAGTTGCAGAACTTGTTCATAATAAAGTTATTGATGGAATTGCTGATTATCATTCTGATTTAAAAGATGGTATTAAAATTACAATTACATTAAAGAAAGATGCTAATGCTCAAGTTGTTCTTAATAAGCTTTATAAGCATACTCAATTTCAAACAACATATGGAATTATATTTTTAATGCTTGATCAAGGTGTTCCAAAAACACTTGGTTTAAAGGATATTATTTCAAAGTATATTGAATATCAAAAAGAAATTATTATTAGAAGAACTAAGTTTGATTTAGATGTTGCAGAGAAAAGAGTTCATATATTAGAAGGTTTAAAGATTGCATTAGATAATATAGATGCAGTTATTAAATTAATTCGTGCTTCTCAATCTGATGATGAAGCAAGAGAAGGCTTAATGAAGAACTTTGGATTATCTGAAGTTCAAGCTAATGCAATATTAGAGATGAGATTACGTCGTTTAACGGGCTTAGAGCGTGAAAAGATAGAGAATGAATTAAATGACTTACTTAAACTAATTGAAGAGTTAAAAGGCATTTTAGCTAGTGATGAGAAGGTTCTAGAAGTTATTAAAAATGAGTTATTAGAAATAAAAGACAAATATGGTGATGAGAGAAGAACAAATATTGATATGACTGCTATTGAATATATTGAAGATGAGTCTCTTATTCCTGAAGAAAAGATTATAATTAATTTAACAAAGAATGGTTATATTAAGCGTTTAAGAACTGATACTTATAAGACACAAAATCGTGGTGGTGTTGGTATTAAAGGTATGTCTACTAATGAAGAAGACTTTGTGGAAAAAATATTATCTATGAGCACACATGATTATTTATTGTTCTTCTCTAATAAAGGTAGGATATATCGTATGAAGGGTTATGAGGTTCCTGAGTTCTCAAGACAGTCTAAAGGCTTACCAATTATAAATTTATTACCACTAGAAAAAAATGAGAACATAAGTTCGATTTTAAGTGTTGATCCTAATGATGACAACACTAAGTACTTAATGTTCTGTACTAAGAATGGTGTTGTTAAGAGAACTGCTATAGAAGAGTTTGATAACATTAGAAAATCTGGTAAAATCGCTATTGTATTACGTGATGATGATGAATTAATAAGCGTTAAAAAGACTTGTGGAAAGAATGAAATTGTTATCGGTGCAAGCAATGGACGTATGGTAAGATTTGATGAAAATGAAATTAGATGCATGGGTAGAAGTAGTTCTGGAGTTAAGGGTATCGAACTAGAGGGAGCAATCGTTGTTGGTGCTGATGCTGTTGATCCAGGAGATCTAGTTCTTATTGTTACAGCTAATGGATATGGTAAGAAATCTCCTATAGATGAATATAGATTAACTCATAGAGGTAGTAAAGGTGTTAAAGCATATAATGTTACTGAAAAGAATGGTCAACTAGTTTCATTAAAATGTTTTAAAGCAGATTTAGAATTAGATTTAATCATGATGACTGATTCAGGTACATTAATTAAATTACCTCTTGAACAGGTATCAACATTAAAGAGAGCAACTCAAGGTGTTAGACTAATGAATTTAAAAGATGAACAAAAAGTTTCAACAGTTGCATTAGTAGAAAAAGAAGAAGTAGAAGAAGAATCCACTGAAGAAAACAATTCATCCACAGTAAATGTTGATTTAGATAACAATATAGATATTGATACAGAAGTTGAACAAACAAATTCAACAGAAGAATAAAAAAAAAGGACTAGTTTAAATAACTAGTTCTTTTTTTGAAGTTTCACGTGAAACATTTTTTCCACAGAAATTGTTATATAGTTAATGATGAATATTATTTTATTTATATAAAAATTCATTTTTTTTATTATAAATAGGTTATTAAAATATTTCCTGGGAAATAATTTTTGGGAAATATTTTTTTTGCACATAAATTTAATTATAAATAATTTTACTATGTTTCACGTGAAACATTAATTTCCACAGTTTGTTGTTTATAATTAACTGAAGCATATAATTATTAACATTTATATGTTTTAAAATCGTTATATATCAACAAAAATTGTATAAATTATTTCCCGGGAAATAATTTGAATATATATGGTTTGATTTATTTTATTAACAAATTATGTTTATAAGAAAATTTTAATGTTTCACGTGAAACATAATAATCCACAGAATTTTGTATATAATTATAAATTTGATTTATTTTTTGCACTTTTTATTTTGTTTTATTATTATATTCTAATAAATATTCCCTTATTTTTCGATGTTTCACGTGAAACTAATAAAAAAAATGTTCACAGAAATTGTTTATACAATTATTTAATTATAAAATATTTTGCACAATTTTTAAGTTTTTATTTACTTTTTATCAACTATATAATACAATATAAACGTGCAATAAATGTGATTGAACCAGGTCAGGATCGGAAGATAGCAGCCTTAAGGTCCAACATTTATGTGCACTTTTTTTGTGGAGGTTTTATGAACAATGAATTTATGGAATTAGCATTTGATGAAGCTATGAAAGCATTTGATATGGGGGAAATACCAATTGGTGCAGTTATTGTCCACAATAATGAAGTAATTGCTAAAAGTTTTAACACAAAAGAAGTTGATAACTGTTGTATTTCTCATGCAGAAATTAATGCAATTATAGAGGCTTCTAAAACTTTGCACAATTGGAGACTAGAAGATTGTGATATATATGTTACTCTTGATCCTTGTCCAATGTGTGCTAGTGCTATTAAACAGGCTAGAATTAAGAATGTTTTTTCCGCATGTTCTAACTCTGATAATAATAATTTATCTATTATAAATAACATTTTTATGACTGATAGTATTAATCCACAAGTTTATTTTGAAACTGGTTTTTGTCCTCAACGAACAAAGGAACTTTTATCTAAATTTTTTAAAAAACAGAGAAATCAATAGTTTCTTTTTTTTTTTATGATATAATACAAGGTGATTGGAGGTTTTTTTATGTATCAAGCTTTATATCGTAAGTATCGTCCTAAAGATTTTAATTCTGTTGTAGGACAGGATTCTATTATAAAAACTTTAAAAAATTCTATTATTAATCACAACTTTTCACATGCTTATATTTTTTTTGGTCCTCGTGGAACAGGAAAAACCACAGTTTCTAAGATTTTTGCAAGAAATATCAACTGTTTAAGTCCAGTTGAAGGTATTGCTTGTGGTGAATGTGATGCTTGTAAGGTTTCTTTTTCTAAAGAATGTATTGATATTATTGAAATTGATGCTGCATCTAATAATGGTGTTGATGAAATTAGGGAGTTAAAAAATAATATTAACTTGGTTCCTAGTGAACTTAAATATAAGGTATATATTATCGATGAAGTTCACATGTTATCTGCTGGAGCTTTTAATGCTCTATTAAAAACTTTGGAGGAGCCACCAGAGCATGCAATTTTTATTTTAGCCACAACTGATCCTCAGAAAGTTCCTGATACCATTGTTTCTAGGTGTCAATGTTTCTCTTTTAAACGCATTTCTGATTCTGTTATTGAAAAAAGGCTTGAATTTGTTTGTAGTGAAGAGAATATCAGTGCTGATCCTTCTGTTTTAAATAAGATTGCTTTATTTTCTGATGGTGGTTTGAGAGATGCTCTTGGTTCTTTAGACAAGCTTGTTTCTTATGCTGGTAACTCTATTTCTATTGATGATTTTAATGAAATCAATGGTACTATTTCTGATGAAGATCTTAATTCTTTTCTTAAGGCTATTTTTAATGGTGATATTTCTACTGTTTTAAGTTCTATTACAGATTTTAATAATACTGGTAAGAATTTGATTCAAATTATTGTTCAAATAATAAATTATGCCAGAAATTTAGTTGTGGATTATTTTTTAAATGAAAAAAATTGTGAATTTTCTATTGATTTACTTCAGAATTTGATTAATTCTTTAAACGAAAAAATGTTCGATATTAGAAGTAGTGGAAATACTAAAGTTTATATTGAAATGTTTTTATTAAAGTTTATTAATGATTATGTAATTGAGATAAATGATATGAAAAATAGTGTTGTGGATAAAAAAGTTTCAACAACTCATTCTACTAATAATGTTAATGATTCTTCTTCGACATTAAATGAGAATACTGTTGATATACCTACGAATTTTGCTGATAATAACTCTATAAAATCTGAGGAAAATGTTAATCAAAATTCTAATTTATCATCTGATTCTAGTGATTCTGATGATGATTTTGATTTTAATTCTTATATGTCTGATGATGAAGATAATTTTAATGAATTTGATAATAATATTAATAATGATGATTCGATAAGTTCTATTCCCACTATTTTAAATATTGATGATGTTATTACTGCTAGAATTAATAATACTTTCGTTTCTGCTAACAAGGATTTATTAAAAAAGGAAAATGCTAATTTTGATTTATTAAAAGATTTCTCTTTTGATCAAGAAATTGGTTATTTAGTTAATTCATTACTTGATTCTACTATTAGAGTTGTTGGTGAAAATGATTTTATTATTAGTTATGATTCTGATGCCGCTGTTAATCAAAATTTATCTAATATTATTAAGTTAAATGAGGTTTATAATAAAATTACTAATTCTAATAAAAATATTGCAATTATTTCTGATGAAAAATGGAATGTTTTAAAGAATGAATATATTTCTAATTTAAAAAATAATGTTAAATATGAGTATGTTGATGAGCCTGAATTTATAATTGAAGAAAATAAGAAAGATGATATAATAGTTAATAGTGCAGTATCTTTATTTGGTGAAGATATTGTTGAGTTTGAATAGGAGGATATATTTATGAATATGCAAGCAATGTTAAAGCAAGCACAAGCTTTACAAAAAGATATGTTAAAAATTAAAAATGAGATTGATTCTACTGAGTTTGTTGGAGAGAGTTCTCTTGTTAAGGTAACTTTAAAAGGTACTCGTGAGGCTGTTAAAGTTGAAATTAGCAAAGATTCTGATTTAGATAAAGATGATTTAGAAGTCTTAGAAGACATGATTGTTGTTGCAATTAATGATGCTAATAAAAAGATTGATGATATGACTGAAAAAAAGATGGGAAAATATAGTAATATTCCTGGATTATTTTAATTATGTTACCTGAAAGTTTAAAAAATCTTATTGAATCTTTTAAATATTTACCTAGTGTTGGAGAAAAAACTGCTGAGAGGTATGCTTTTTCTGTTTTTGACTTTGATGATGAGCAAATTGATCTATTTGTTGAAAGTTTAAATAATTTAAAGAAAAAGGTTCATCCTTGCTCTTGTTGCAATATATTGACTGAGGATGATTTATGTTTTATTTGCTCAGATGATACTAGAGTTTCTAATATCTTATGTGTTGTTGAGGATGTTAAAAGTGTGTTTTTATTTGAAAAACTTGGGATGTTTAAAGGAAAATATCATGTTTTAAATGGACTTATTTCTCCACTTGATGGCATTAATCCCGAAGATATTGGTTTGGATAAGCTAATTGATAGAGTAAAAAATGAAAAATTTACTGAAATTATCTTTGCTTTTAAGCCTAGTATTGAAGGGGAAACTACATCTTTATATATAAAAAAAATACTTGGAGATTTAGATATTACTTTTACTAAGTTAGCTAACGGTGTTCCTATTGGTGCTGATATGGAATATATCGATAGTTTAACTTTAGAAAGAGCTTTAAATGATAGAAAAGTTGTTGAATAATTGTCCTTTTATTTCATATATTTTATTGAGGGATTATTATGAAACTTTTTGTTAAAATTATAAAAAAAATTATTATTAGTTGTTTAATTTTATATATTTTTGATTTTTTTTCAATTAAATATAATTTTATTATTCCAATTAATTTTTTTTCTACAGCTATTGTTTCTTTATTTGGAACTTTTGGTTTAATTGGTTTATTTTTATTTAAAATTTTAATTTTGTGAGGTTTTTATGGATGAATTGTCTTGTGCAAAAAAATTATTTGTAAATTATGCTGATAATGTTATTAAGAGTAACAAGATTTTTCATGCGTATTTAATCGAAGTAGATAATTATGATGAGGATTATAATTACGTTCTTTCTTTTATTAAAATGATCTTATGTGGTGTATCTTATAATGAATTAAGTACATGCGATAATGATATTATCAATTTGTTAGATTCAAATAATTACCCTGATTTATATGTTATTTCTTCTAATACATCAGTTATTAATAAGCAATTAATAACAAATTTACAAAAAGAGTTTAGCAATAAATCAATGTTAGGTAATAAAAAAATTTATATAATTAAAGAAGCAGAAAAGTTGAATGACGCTTCTTCTAATACTATTCTAAAGTTTTTAGAGGAACCTGAAGAAGATATTATTGCTTTTATACTTTGTGATAATCGTTATCATGTTTTTGATACAATTCTTTCTAGATGTCAGATTTTATCTTTAAAAGAAAATACTTATTCTTATAATGTTGATGATAATTTTGTTGATTTATTGGATTGTATTGTTAATCCGGAAAATTATTTTATAAAATATAAGGATATTATTACTTTGTTTTCTACTGATAAGTCAATTCTTAGAAAACAATTTATGGACATTGAAAGTGCTATTATTGATTATCTAACTAATGATAAATTTAATGAAGATCTTGCTTTTTTCTTAAAAAATAAAAATGAGAAGTATTTGATTAATATTATTTCAATACTTGAAAATGAAATTAAAAAGTTGGATTATAATTTAAATATGAAATTATGGTTTGATTCTTTGTTTTCAAAGTTAATAGGAGGTTAATTTTGTGGTAGATGTTGTTGTAGTTGTTTCTGAATTTAAAAATATTTATTATTTATCACCTGGGAATTTAAATTTAAAAAATGGTGATAAAGTTGTATTTTCAAATGAAGATAGTTTAATTATTGGAAATGTTGTTAAAGGAAATTATTCTGAAAAGAAGGCTAATTTATCTTTACCTTTAGATAGTGTTATTAGAATTGTTGATGATTCTGATAAAAAAGCTATTGAAAAAAATAAAGAGATAGCTGATAATGCTTTGCTTGATGCTAAAAAAATGAGTAAATCTTTAGAGTTAAATATGTCTTTTGTAGATTCTTATTTATGTTTAGATGGTTCTGAATTATTTTTGTCTTTTATGTCTGATGAAAGAGTTGATTTTAGAGATTTAGTTAAGAAATTAGCTCAAAAATACAAAACTCGTATTGAACTTAGACAAATTGGTGTAAGAGATAAGTCAAAAAGAATTGGTGGTTTAGGACCTTGTGGGTTATTCTTATGCTGTAATTCTTTTTTAACTGATTTTAATGGTGTTTCTATTAATATGGCAAAGAATCAAATGCTTGCTTTAAATCCTAGTAAAATTAATGGAATTTGTGGTAGACTTTTATGTTGTTTAGGATATGAAAATGATAATTATACTGAATTAAAAAAATCTTTACCTAAATTAGGATTAAAAATGGATACTCCTGAAGGTATTGGTAAGGTAGTTGAGATTGATATTTTTAATAATACTTATTCTGTTGATTTAGGTGATAAGGGAATTGTTAAATTTCCAGGAGAAAAAAGAGATGGAAAGAATTAATGATATTTTAGGATATTCTGGATTAAAAATTTATCAAAATTCTGATTATTTTAATTTCTCTTTAGATAGTATTATTTTAGCTAATTATTCTAATATTAGGTTGAGAGATAAAAGAATTATTGATTTTTGTACTGGTAATGCAGTTATTCCCATTATTTTGAGTAGAAGATGTGATAAGAATATTGATTGCATTGAGGTACTTGATAATATCTATTCTTTAGCTGCTAAATCTATTGAAATTAATGATTTAAATGATAGAATTAATCTTTTTCATATGGATGTTAAGGATTTTTGTTCAAAAGTTGAAAATCTTAATGTATATGATTTAGTTTTGTGTAATCCTCCTTATTTTAAAAATATTGATGGTAGTTCTAAAAATTTATGTTATGAAAAAATGGTTGCACGTCATGAAGTTTTAATTAATTTAGATGAGGTTTGTGGTTGTGCAAAAAAAATTCTTAAAGATAATGGTAATTTGTGTATTGTTCATAGAACAGATAGATTAATGGAAATATTAGATTGTTTTAGAAAAAATAATTTTGAGCCAAAAAGAGTTATGTTTATTTATGAAAATATTAATAGTTCTTCTTATCTTGTGTTAGTTGAAGGACAAAAATGTGGTAGTGTAGGTTTAAAAGTTGATAAACCTTTAATTTTATATAATCTTGATGGTACTATGACTGATGAATATCAGAAGTTACAGGTTGAGGTGAGAAAATGATTCAAAAAAGTTATAATGATACTCCTAGTTTATATCTTATTCCAACTCCAATTGGAAATTATGATGATATTACGGTTAGATCTCTTAATATTTTGAAAAGTGTTGATGAGATTTTATGTGAAGATACTAGGGATACTGGTTTGTTACTTAGTCATTATGGTATAAAGAAACATTTAGTTAGTTGTCATGAATATAATGAAGATAAGATGATAGACTACGTTATTAATAAATTAAAGAGTGGTCTAAATCTTGGTTTAGTTACTGATCAGGGAACTCCAATAATTAGTGATCCTGGTTATATTGTTGCTAGAGGGGTTATTGAGAGTGGATATAATGTCATTAGTTTACCTGGTGCAACAGCTTTTGTTCCTGCTTTAACTTCTTCAGGAATTGAACCTTCTCCTTTTATGTTTTATGGCTTTTTAAATTCAAAAAATAGTAAACAAATACAAGAATTAAATTCTTTAAAGAGTTATAAATATACCATTATTTTTTATGAGTCTGTTCATCGTATAAAAGATACTTTAGAAAATATTCTTAGTGTTTTTGGTGATAGAAATATTTGTCTTTGTCGAGAACTTTCTAAAATTTATGAAGAGTATGCAAGAGGTAAGATTAGTGATATTATCCCACTTGTTTCTACAATGAAAGGTGAATTTGTTATTGTTGTAGAGGGGAATAAAGATGTAGTTGATTATAGCAATCTAGATGTTGTTGAGCATGTAAGAATGTATTTATCTGATATGAGTGAAATGGAAGCTGTTAAAAGAGTTGCTCATGAACGTGGAGTTGCAAAGTCTGTTATTTATAATGAATATCATAATAGGAAGTGATTTTTATGAAATTAATTATTGGTTTAGGTAATCCAGGAAACGAATATAATAATACTAGACATAATATTGGATTTAGTTTTTTAGATTTTTATTTAAAATATAAAGGTATTAATGAGAAATGGTCTTCTAAAAATGAAGGACAATATATTAGTACTTCTTTATATAATAATAAAGTTATTTTTTTAAAGCCACAGACTTTTATGAATTTATCTGGTAATTGTGTTAGAAAATTTGTTGATTATTATAATATTGATATTGAAGATATTCTTGTTGTATCTGATGATTTAGATTTAAAGATAGGTAATTTTAAATTAAAATCTAGTGGTTCTTTTGGTGGTCACAATGGTCTAAAAGATATTGAGGCTAAAATTGGAAGTTCTGATTATAAAAGATTAAAAATTGGTATTTCAAATGATAAAAATCTTGATACAAAAGATTACGTTTTAGGAAGGTTATCTAATGATGAGCAAGAAAAAATTCATGAACTTTTTGAACATTTATGTGTTATAATAGACGAATATTTTTCTCTTAACTTTAGTGATTTAATGAGTAAATATAATCGAAAAAACAAATAGGTGATTTTATGAACTTTTATAATGAACTAATTAATTTTAAATTAAAAAATAACATGGGTCTATGTAATTTGACTGATGATTTTTTTTGTGTATTATTAGAATCAATTTGTTTAAAAGAAAATAAAAATATATTGGTTGTAGTTGATAGTTTATTTGAAGCTAATAAGTTATTTAATTTGGTTGGTAATACGGATAATGTTTTACTTTTTCCGATGGATGATTTTTTAACAAGTGAGGCTCTTGCTATTTCTCCTGATTTGATGATTAATAGACTTGAAACTCTTAATAAAATAATTAGTGGTAAAAAACATATTATTATTACTAATTTAATGGGATATTTAAGATTTTTACCTACAAAGAAAAATTATGTTGATCATATTATTTCTGTTAAAGTTGGGGATGTTATTCCTCCTAATGAACTTGTTAAAAAGCTTGTTTCTATAGGATATGTAAAAGATACTATAGTTAATAAGACTGGTGAGTTTGGTGTAAGAGGTTTTGTTATTGATGTTTTTCCTATTTATGAAGATAATCCAATTAGAATTGAATTCTTTGATGATGAAGTTGAGTCAATAAGATATTTTAATTCTGATAATCAAATGTCTATTTCTAAGATTGATTCTATTTCTATAAATCCTTTTTTTGAATTTATTTGTGATAAAGATAATGTTTTAGAAGAACATTATGGTAAACAAAAATACTTACAATATTATGAAGATGTTGTTAATATTAATGATTATTTAGATGATTCTATTACAATTTTTAAAGATTATAATCAGTTAGAAATATCTTATAAAAATATTATGAATGAAGTATGTGAATATAAGAGTGAAAAAGATACTAATTTTGATAAAGATTATATGTTTAATCTTAATGAGATAACTTGTTCTTTTTCTATGTTTTATGATTCATTAAACAATATTACGAATAATAATTTAGTTACTGATACTATTAATTTCAAAGTTAAATCTATTTGTAACTTTAATGAAGATGTTGATAGAATTAATGATTTTATAAATAGTTCAATTCATAATAATAAAACAGTTATTATTTGTGTTCATAAATATCAGTTTAGAAGTTTATATAAATATTTAAATATGAAAGTATATGAAACTGATTTTAATAATATTTATAAGAATGGAGTAAATTTAGTTGATAGTAATTTAAGTAATGGATTTATTTATAATGATTATGTTGTAATTACTGGTGGAGAATTATTTAAAGTTGTTACTAAAAAGAAAAATTATTCTACAAAGTATAAATATTCTTCTGCTATTCATGATCTTGATAAACTATCTATTGGAGATTATGTTGTTCATAATGTTCATGGTATTGGAATGTATAATGGAATTAAGACTCTTACTTTAAACAATATTACTAAAGATTATTTAGAAATACTTTATAAAGATACTGATAAGATGTATATCCCTGTTGAGAAGATTTCTTTGATTTCTAAATATTCTGGTAGAGAAGGTATTACTCCAAAATTAAATAAACTTGGTGGTGTTGAATGGAGTAGAACTAAAAATCGTGTAAAGACTAGAGTTAATGATATGGCAGATGAGTTAATTAAACTTTATGCTGAGAGGGAAGCACAACGAGGATTTGCTTTTTCTAAAGATTGTGAATTGTCTAAAGAATTTGAAAGTGAATTTCCTTATGTTTTAACACCAGATCAAGTTAAAGCAATTGCACAAATAAAGGAAGATATGGAAAAGAGTCGTCCTATGGATAGACTTTTATGTGGTGATGTTGGTTTTGGAAAAACAGAGGTTGCTTTTGTTGCAGCATTTAAGGCTATATTAGATTCTAAACAAGTTTTATTTTTATGTCCTACAACAATTCTATCTAATCAACATTATGAAAATGCTTTAGAAAGATTTAAAAATTTTCCTGTTAGTATTGAATTATTAAATAGATTCACTTCTGCAAAAGATGTTACTAGAATTCTTAAAGGTTTAAAAGATGGAACTATTGATATGGTTATTGGTACTCATAGACTTTTAAGTGACGATATTATTTTGAAGGATTTGGGTCTTCTTATTATTGATGAAGAGCAGAGATTTGGGGTTGCTCATAAGGAAAAAATTAAAAAATATAAGTCAAATGTTGATATTTTAACACTTACTGCAACACCTATTCCTAGAACTTTGCAGATGTCTTTAACTGGTATTAGAAGTTTATCTTTAATAGATACTCCTCCTGTTAATAGGTATCCTGTACAAACTTATGTTGTTGAAGAGAGTAAACAAATACTAAGAGATGCTATTTATAAGGAACTATCTCGTGATGGACAAGTGTTTATTTTATATAATAGGGTTCAGTCTATTGATGAGTATGCTAATCGTATAAAAAATATTGCTCCTGATGCTCGTATATGTATTGCTCATGGACAGATGAATAAGATTCAGCTAGAAAATACTATATTAGATTTTGTTAAACATGAATATGATATATTGATATGTACTACAATTATTGAAACTGGTATAGATATTCCTAATGTTAATACACTTATTATTATTGATGCTGATCGTTTTGGACTTAGTCAGTTATATCAAATTAGGGGACGTGTTGGTAGAAGTGATAAGTTTGCGTATGCTTATTTAATGTACCAACCTTTTAAGAGTTTAACTGAACTTGCAGTTAAAAGACTTAATGTTATTAAAGAATTTACTGAACTTGGTAGTGGTTTTTCAATCGCAACACGTGATTTGTCTATACGTGGAGCAGGAGATATACTTGGAGCAGAACAGGCTGGTTTTATTGATACTGTTGGAATTGATTTATATCTTAAAATGCTTAATGATGAGGTAAATAGAAGAAATAATTTAGAAGTAGATAACATAGATGATGAAGAGGCTGATACTAAACCATTAATTGAAGTTACGACACATATTGATGATAAATATGTTAATGAGGATGACTTAAAGATTGAAATTCATAAAAAGATTAATTCTATTAGTGACTTTGATTCTTTCAACAAAGTTAAGAGTGAACTTGAAGATAGATTTGGAAAGCTTAATGATGATATTATTATTTATATGTATGAAGAGTGGTTTGAAAAGTTAGCTAAAAAAGTTAATCTTACACGTGTTCATCAAAATAAGAATTCAATTGAATTAGTTTTTTCAAGTGATGTTGTTAGTAAGTTAGATACAGAACAATTATTTATGGATGCATTTAGTGTTACTCCAATGTTTAGATTTATGAGTAAAGGCAGCTTATTAGTTATTGTTTTAGACATTATAAAACTTGAAAAACATCCAATATTTTATTTGGTAGAATTGTTTAGTAAAATTGTTGTAAATTTAGATAATTCTGTTGACTCAAAATGATTTAATTATTATATTATAAAATAATGGGAGGATATATAATGAACGAAGTAGAAATTAATAATTTTAGAATGCAGCATATGAATAATTATAGAAATGCAGTTATTGAAAACGTGAAAAATAATACTTGTGTTCTTGTTGATCAAGATATTACTTCTTTGCTTAGGAAGCCTCCTCTTGATTCAATGGATATGATTAAGTCTAAGTTTTTTGGTTTAGCTAAAAAGAATAAGACTATTTTGAATACTGAAGAACTTAGTAAAATACTTGATAATTATAGAAGTTATTTATTAGACTGCTGTGATGAGATAAAAGAAATACGTATAAATGAATTAAGTGATATTGTAAATAATATTAAATTAGAAAAGAATAATGATGTTATTAAAATAAATAAAAAGGATTTTACTAATATAAATAAGAAAATTAAAAAGATACTTAAAGATAGACTTGAAACTGGACTTGATAGTTGTATTTTAAAGGACGTTGATAGTGTTTTTGCAAGTGATTTGGATAGTGAAATTAAAAATAAGATTGTTTTAGATATTTCTAAATATATTAAGAGTAATTATAAGAATCAGGTTTTAGAAAATTTTGATATTAAGATTCTTGTTAAGGATACTACATTAATGAATGGTACTAAGGAACAAGCTGATAGATATTTATTTACTCTTAATAATTCAAGACTTTTAAATGATAGTCTTGGTGATTAGAGTTTATTAGTGTTTTTAAGGGAGTATTTTTATGAATCATGCATTTAGATTATCAAGGGGTAGTGATTTAAAAAAAGAGATTATTGCTTATTGTAAAAAAGAAGACATAGATGCTGGTGTTATTATTTCTGCTGTTGGAAGTATTAAACATTTACATATTCGTCTTGCTGAGGCAAAAGATTATCTTGATAAAGATGAAAATTATGAGATTGTAAGTATAACTGGTACTATTTCAAAAGAAGATACTCATATTCATATATCTGTAGCAGACAGTTCTGGAAAAACTTTTGGTGGTCATTTAAAAGATGGAACAATTGTTGATACAACATGTGAGGTTGTAATCTATGAACTTAATGATTTTATTTTCAGTAGAGAACCTGATGCAGAAACTGGGTATGATGAGTTAGTTGTTAAGAGAAAAAATTAAATAGTTTAAGATTTTCTTATATTGATTTAGAAAATTATGTATGTTATACTATGAACGTATTTATTTTAAATGTTTTGATGAAGAGCGCTATGTTCAATTATTTATTTTAGAGAACTCTGATGGTGAAAATGAGTATAAATAGAATATAGTTGTATGACTTCTGAACTTCTATGTCGATATGTAGGCATAGACGTATGTAGGCGTTAACTATTTGAGTGTATAATATTAATTATTATAAAGTAAGGTGGTACCGCGAAGATTCGTCCTTATATTTATAATAATTTTTTTTTGGAGGGATAATTATGAAAAAAGAAAAATATTACATTTCAACAGCTATTGCATATACTTCAGGTAAACCTCATATTGGTAATACATATGAGATAGTCTTAGCTGATGCAATTGCGAGATATAAGAGATTACAAGGATATGATGTTTATTTTCAAACTGGTACTGATGAGCATGGAGAAAAAATTCAATTAAAGGCTAAAGAAGCTGGAGTAACTCCTAAAGAATTTGTTGATGAAAAAGCAGAAGAAATTAAGAGAATTTGGGACATAATGAATACAAGTTATGATAAATTTGTTAGAACAACAGATCCTAATCATGAAAAAGTAGTACAACATATTTTTAAATATATGTATGACAAAGGAGACATTTATAAGGGAGAATATAAGGGAAATTATTGTACTCCTTGTGAGTCTTTTTGGACTAATTCTCAATTAGTAGATGGAAAATGTCCTGATTGTGGAAGAGATGTTGAAGAAAAATGTGAAGAGGCTTATTTCTTTAAATTAAGTAAGTATCAAGATAAGTTAGAGAAATATATTGAAGAACATCCTGAATTTATACAACCTGCTGCGAGAAAAAATGAAATGATTAATAATTTTATTAAACCTGGATTACAAGATTTGTGTGTATCTAGGACTTCATTTAAGTGGGGAATTCCTGTTGACTTTGATGATAAACATATTGTTTATGTTTGGCTTGATGCTTTAACAAATTATATTACAAATATTGGTTATGATGTTGATAATTCAAGTGATGAATTTAAATATAAATGGCCAGCTGATTTACATTTAATTGGAAAAGATATTATTCGTTTCCATACTATTTATTGGCCTTGTTTCTTAATGAGTTTGGATTTACCTTTACCTAAACAAGTTTTTGGACATCCTTGGCTTATAATGAGTGATGGAAAAATGAGTAAGTCACGTGGTAATGTTATTTATGCTGATGATTTAGTAGATGAATTTGGAGTTGACGCAGTTCGTTATTATTTCTTACATGAAATACCTTTTGCAAGTGATGGTGTGTTTACTAGAGAATTATTAATTGAAAGAATTAACGGTGATCTTGCAAATATATTGGGTAATTTAGTACAAAGAACAATATCTATGGGTAATAAATATTTCGAAGGAAAGGTTACTAACAAGAAAATTAATGAAGATGTTGATAATGAATTAATTAAGAATATTAATGATTTAGAGAAAAAGGTTTCTGCTAAGATGGATGAACTTCAAATTAGTGATGCTATTACTACTATATTTGATCTTTTAAGACAAAGTAATAAATATATTGATGAGACCACTCCTTGGGTACTTGCCAAGGATGAAGATCTTAAAGATAGACTTGAAACAGTTATTTATAATTTACTTGAATCTATCCGTGTATGTGGAGTTTTACTTGGGGCCTTTTTACCTGATACAAGTAGTAATATTTTAAAACAACTTAATACAGATTTATTAGATTTGAAATATAATGATTCGCTAAATTATAGTTTAGGAACACCTAGTCCTTTATTTATGAGAATTGATACAAAAAAAGAAGATTAAATTTTTCTTTTTTTGTTATATAGTTAATTTAGGAGTGATTTTATGTTTATTGATACACATTGTCATTTATCATTAGAAGATTATGACGATATTGATTTAGTTATAAAAGAAAATAGAGATGCTGGGATTGATAAGATTATTATTTCTGGTTGTACGAAAGATAGTATTAAAGAGTCATTAGAATTATCTAAAAAATATAATGATGTATATTTGACTATTGGATATCATCCAAGTGAGGCAGCTATAACTTTTACAGAGGATTTAAATGAATTAGAAAAACATTTATCTGATGATAAGGTTGTTGGGATAGGAGAAATAGGATTAGATTATCATTATGGTAAGGAAGATATTTTAAAGCAAAAGGATTTATTTAGAAAACAATTAGAACTTGCAGATAAATATAATTTACCAGTGGTAATTCACAGTAGAGATGCTACAAGTGATACTATTGATATTTTGAAAGAGTTTCCTAATGTACATGGAGACATTCATTGTTTTAGTGGAAGTGTTGAAACTGCAAGAATTTATATTTCAATGGGGTATTATATTGGAATTGGTGGAGTTGTTACTTTTAAAAATAGTAATTTATATAAGGTTGTTGAAGATATTGGTATTGAAAATATTATTTTAGAGACTGATAGTCCTTATTTGGCGCCAACTCCTTATCGTGGTAAAGTTAATAGTTCTAAATATATTCCTATTATTGCTTCTAAGGTTGCTGAGATATTAAATATTTCAGTTGAAGAAGTTTCTAAAAATACTCTTTCAAATACTTTAAGTTTATTTGACTTAGAGTAGTTTTTGTGGTAATGTTAAAGATATGAAAATGGGTTGGTGATTGGTATGTCAAAATACAAATCAAAATATTTTATTTCATTGGTTATTGGTATAATTTTATTATTTATTTTATCAATTTGTATTGTTTTTCTATTTAAGGGAAGAAATAATAATACTGTTGATTCTGATGTGGTTTCTTTTTATAGTGAAACTAATACTGCAATAATTAAAAATACTTTACCTACAACAGATGAGTTTGGTAAGACTATAAGTGATGATAATGGTGGTTCTTTTATTTATCTAGATTTTTCTGTTGAAAATAATAGTGATAAAAAACAAAATTTTCAAGTATATTTAACTCAACAATTTAATGAGTTTGCTTCTATTAATGATGGATATGTTAAGTTTTATTTAACTGATGATAAAGATGTTACTTTTCCTTCTTTTGAAAAGAATGCAATTCCTTCTTATGTTGATTTAGAATATATAAAAGATAAAGCTGATAGTAAAAATCTTTATAAAGGAACATTAAAGGCATATGAAGAAAAAAAATTTAGATTAAGAGTTTGGATTGCTGATAGTTATGTTATTTCTGATGAAGAAGAAGCATTTTCCTTTGAAATTGGTGCAAGAGCAATTTAAGGAGGACTAAAATGAAAAAACAAAAGAATAAAAAGATCAAAGAAGAAAAAAAGATAAAAGTTAAAAAAACAAAGAGTAAGAATACAGAGGTTGCTAATAAAGATTCTTCTGGTAAGTTAACTCCTAAATTTTTCATTTCATTATTTTCTATTTGTTTTCTATTTGTTGTTGTTATCCTTGTTGGATTTGCAATTCATTATAGGTTTGATACTGTAACTGTAGAAGATAATAAACCTGGAGGAAATATTAGACTTGTTTATACAACGGAAGATAGTAATATTACTATTTTAAAATCTGTACCTATTAGTGATTCAATAGGTATAATTAGTATTTATGATTTTGACTTTTCAGTTGAGACTAATTTGAAAGAGGCATCAAGTGTTGAGTATGAGTTATCTGTTTCTATAGATGATGAGTTTAATACTATTCCTAAAGAAGATTTAAAAGTTTATTTGGAAAAAGAGAATAGTGGCACTTATGTTAAATTTTTTGGACCT
This sequence comes from uncultured Muribaculaceae bacterium, assembly GCA_964530845.1. GTDB lineage: Bacteria > Bacillota_I > Bacilli_A > RF39 > UBA660 > UBA3789. The sequence continues at coordinate 2,053 of CAZHBS010000015.1, read as the reverse complement.
AGTTTATTTAAACCTTTAACGAAAGATTCAGCACTAGGTACAAAAAAAGGTGATATGGTTATTGCTGAAGTTAAGAAGATTAAGTCAGGTGTTGATAATTATCGATTAAGGGTATGGCAAACTGAGTCTAGTGTTGTTAGAGATGGAGTTATCTCTGTTAATGTTAAACTTAGTGGAAAAGCTAAATAAAAGAAGTGTAAAGTTGACTTCTTTTTTTGCTTTTTTATGTTTTAATTTTTTGGTTAATATTATAATTATATTAGGATTGGAGTGCTTTATATGGTGATAAATGAAAATAGTTTCTTATATAAATTTAAATATTTATCATATTTTGTTACTAGAGCATTCTTGTTTGCGATAATATCTTTGATTATTATATTCGCTTTATTGTGTGCTGTATACTTTGGAGATTTATTTATTAATGTAAAAAAAGGAAATTATAATTCACCTCTTTTTAATGGATATGTTATTGTTTCACAAAGTATGGTTCCAACAATTAATATTAATGATGCGATAATCGTTAAAAGAGATAATGATAATTATAATATTGGAGATATTATTAGCTTTTTTTCTACTGAATATGATAAGAACGGAATAGTTGTTACTCATAGAGTAATTGATAAGATTAATAATAGTAATGGTTCTATTTATACAACTAAGGGAGATAATAATCCTGTTCCTGATTATAATAAGGTAAATACATCTGATGTTTTTGGAAAAGTTTTATTTGTAATTCCTAAGTTAGGTTATTATCAAGAATTTTTGTCAAAACCATCAAATTTTATATTATGTTTATTGGTTCCGATAACTGTTGTTGTCATATATGATATTTATAGAATCTTTAAGTCATATAATAAATTAAAAAATGAATAAAGAAATTTAAAAGTTTCTTTATTTTTTCTTGTATATATTTTATAATAAAATCGTTTGGTGGTTATGTGTATGGAAAAATATGATGTTAAGTTTAAAAAGAGTTTAGGTCAAAACTTTTTAAAAGATCAAAGTATTGTTAAAAGAATTGTTGATATTAGCGGGGTTGATAATGAGTCTTTAGTTATAGAGGTTGGCCCTGGAGGAGCTATTCTTACTAGAGAGCTTGCTGCAAAAGCAAAGGATGTTTTGGCTTATGAAATTGATACTGATTTAGAAAATGAATTGTCTATTAAACTTAAAGATATAGATAATGTTGATGTTATATTTAATGATTTTTTAGATGCTGATATAGCTAGTGATATTCGTTGTTTTAATTTTAATAAACTTTTTTTTGTTAGTAATGTTCCATATTATATAACTACACCTATTATTTTAAAGTTGATAGAAAGTGGATTACATTTTGATAATATAGTTATGATGGTTCAAAAAGAAGTAGGAGATCGTTTTAGTACTTCTTGTGGAAGTAGAGAATATGGTTCTATTACAGTACTATTAAATTATTACTTTGATATAAAAAAGGAATTTTTTGTTAGTAAAAAGGAATTTGTTCCTGAACCAAAAGTTGATAGTGTTGTTGTTTCTTTTAAGGAAAAGAAGAATAAATTAGAAGTAAAGGATTTTAAACTATTTGAAAAGTTAGTTAGAGATAGTTTTCAATTTAAAAGAAAAAATATTAAGAACAATTTGTTTATGTATGATTTAAATATTATTAAGGATGTTTTAAGCAGGCATGGTTATGATTTAACTGTTAGAGCAGAATGTTTAGATTATTCACTATATGTTGAACTTGCAAATGAACTATCAAAGTAGTAGGAATACTACTTTTTTTTTGGCATATTTATTATTAGGAGATGATTATACGGACTTTAAGATTGGAGATGTTGTAAGTAGAGTTTCTCATAATAATGATATTATTTTTAAGATTATTAGAATTGATAATAATATTGCTTATTTGAAGGGAACAGATTTAAGGCTATATGCTGATTCTTTTATTAGTGATTTAAAATTAGTTAATGATACTGTTAGCGATGATAATTTGATTATTGAGAAAAATATTAGGGAACTAAATTTAAATAGAGATAAATATTTTTATTTACCTGGTAAAGTTCTACATATTGAT
>CAZHBS010000014.1:0-36652 GCA_964530845.1 uncultured Muribaculaceae bacterium | reverse complement strand
GTCGGCTACGCATCGTTGCCTTGGTAGGCCATTACCCCACCAACTAGCTAATACGACGCAGGCTCATCTTCAAGCGAAGCTTTAAAGGCTCCTTTTAATAAAGAATGACGTATCGTTCTCTGTGTCATCCGGTATTAGCAATCATTTCTAACTGTTATTCCAGACTCGAAGGTAGATTACCCACGTGTTACTCACCCTTGCGCCACTAAGTGGTAATCCAAATCCAAGATTGAGCAAGCTCGCTCTCTTCATTGGGCCACTTCGTTCGACTTGCATGTCTTAGGCATGCCGCCAGCGTTCATCCTGAGCCAGGATCAAACTCTCAATAAAATTTATTTTTATTAATTTGTTTGTTTTTTCCTAGCTACTCAAAATTGACGTTTTGCTTAGTTTTCAAAGATCATCATTTGATGTTTTTTTCAAGTTGCGTTATTAATATATCAAACATGAAACTTAAAGTCAACACTTTTTTAATAAATTTTTATTTATTAACACTTTTTTATTTTGTGGGGCTTTTTGCCTCATGTATGCATTATATTATATGCCAATTATTTTTAAAGTAAACACTTTTTTATACATTTTACTATAACATTGTTTTATATCCGTTATTTGTCTATTTTATATTGACTTGTTTTTATTTTTTTCTTTCCTTATATATACAATTAACAATTTTTTTATAAAAAAAAAACAGATTTATCCGTTTTTTATTTGACTATATAAATTACAATACTTTTCAATTACTTCAGGAGCAAATGCATTTTCTTTATTTCTTACTTGATTTATTAATTTTGTAAGTTCTGATTTTAGAATTTTATCTATTTTTTCAGAATAATGCATTATTCCTTTGTGATATCTGTATTCTCCTCTATCAAGTACTTTAAAACTTCCATCAGGAAATACTCTAAGGTCAAGATCATAATCTATATATTTGATTGTACCCTCTTCAATAATAAATGGTGACGCCATATTACAATAATAATAAACACCGTTTTTCTTATATTGTCCTATAATGTTATACCAATCTTTATAGAAGAAGTATAATACGGCTGGTTCTTTAGTCCTCCATGTTCTTCCATCAGATTCTGTCACTTTTGTACGTTCGTTTCCAAAAATTAAATAGTCGTCATGAATTTCTAATAGAACAGCTTCGTCCCAGGACCTATGAATTTTTCCATCGTGTTTATAACTATGGATCTCATATTTCTTCCCTACTTCTAACTTTTCTATATTCATGAAATTACCTCGTCAAGATTTATTATAACCTTTTTTTATCTTTTTTACAAACAAAAAAAGCATTTCTGCTTTTCTTTGTTTATAATGTGTCATATATTTACATATTGTCTTCTTCTTTTTTGTTTTTCTTTTTTCTTCTTTTTGACTCTATTTTCTTATCAGTTTCTGTATTATCAATTTCTTCTATTGTTGCTTCTTTAACAGTGTCATCTATTTTTTTAAATGTATTTTTTATAATTATTGTTGTTGCTAAATCAAGTATTGCATATAGAACAATAAGTGTTCCTACTATTTTTCCTAATATATTACTTGCAATGTCTGGTCTAAACATTAAGAATATTCCACATATTGCCATAATAACTGAAATAATTATTGTTGGTAAATATAGTTCGCTGTTTTCTCTTTTTAATTCTAGACTATATTGTAATTTAGTGGCACTATTTAGAATAATTATAAGTCCGACTACCATTAATAATGTATTTTGAATAGCAAGTGGATTTTTTATAATTATGATTCCTAGTACAACGCAAACTATTGCATAAATAATATCAAGTTCATTTCTTTCCAGTTGCTTACTATTTCTAAAATAAGATAATCCTGCAACAAGTCCTAACATAACAAGTATTCCACCAATTACGTAAGATATAGCTACTATAGTGGTTTCTACTTGAACTATTAGTGATACTCCAAACGCAATTAATAAAACTGAGCTCACTATTGATGTGTGTAAAATTTTTTCAAATAACTTTTTCATAACTTCCTCCATCTACTTATAAACTAGAAATGCTAGTAACAAATCAGGATCTTTTCCTCGTACTGCAATTTCATAGATTAAGTCTATTATTGGGATTGATACTTCTTTATCTTTAAGTAATTGATATATTGATTCTAGTGTATAGTATCCTTCAACTGTGGTATTGCCTAGATACTCGTCAATTTCTTCTTTAGATTTTTTTTCGCCAATCATTTTACCAAAACTAAAGTTTCTTGATTTAGTTGATGTACAAGTTAGAAGTAAATCTCCAATTCCTGCAAATGATAAAACTGTTCTTTTATTGCATTCAAATGCATCCAGTATTGCTTCCATATCGTGCATTGCTTCAGCGATTAACATTGCTTTTGTTGACTCATTAGCTTTAAGTCCTGCAAGCATTCCTGCTGATAAGGCAATTACGTTTTTTATTGAACCGCATATTTCTACGCCTGTAATATCATTTGTATCTCTCAATTTTATATAACTATTTTGTAATGCTTGTCTTGCTAATAAAATTGTTTCTGGTGTTCTACTAGCAATTGATAGTCCTGCTGGCATTTTTGTTATTAAGTCTGCTGCAAATGATGGTCCACTTATTACAGCAATATTTTTTGTATTGAGATGTTTTGAAACTACTTGGTCCATAAATAATCCAGTTCCTTGCTCTATTCCTTTTGTTGCAATCAATATATGGTTTCCATTTATATAAGGTTTCATTTCAACACATATTGAATCTACAAATGCTGCTGGTATTGCTATTATTAATAGATCTTTATCTTTAGCACATTCTTCAATATTAGTTGTTATTTTTACTTCGTCATCTATTTTGAATCCTGGAAGTAATTTTTCGTTTTTTCTAGTTTTCATAAGTAAATCTGAAGAGGCATCATGTTTTGTCCACATTGTGACTTCATGTCTATTGTGAACTAAGATACTGCTTAGGGCCATTCCGTAAGCGCCCGCTCCAAATAATCCAATTTTCATCATAATGTTTTCTCCTATTCTATTGATAAATCACAGTTTTCTGGAACTATTTGAATAAATGTATTTCCATCGTTTACTTCTACTGTTGTACCATTTTCGTATTTATATTTTGTTTTTGCTGTTCTAGAACTTTTTGTCCATGTTATTGGTAAGAATTTTCCATTAGTTATAAAGTAGGCTCTGCCTTTTCCGGTTGTTTCTAAATCAATTCTTCCTTCATTATCAATAACTTTTGTTGGAACTCTTTGAATAATTATATTTTTATAGTGTAATTGTTTTCCACTTTTTCTATCTAATTGAGGTGAACCATTATTATATCTTAAATAGTATCCTTTTGAGTCATCATATGTATATGCTCTAACTTCTGATGTTGAATATGGAATTACTATTTTATCTGCATCTTTTGGAGTGTAATCTGTATCTTCTAAATCAACTTGTTCTGGACTGTAATTTAATAACTCCCAGTCATCAGATGAATCACTGTATGTTGACTTTTCTATATATTTTCGCAAATATGACATTCTTGTAAATACATTATGTGGGGCAATAGAATTTGTATCTCTTCTATAAACTTCTGAAACACTTAAGCCATCAATGTTATCAATATTTAGTTTTTCAATATCATTTCTTGTATATGGACTCCATCCATAATGAGCATATATTGCATCACTTTCAGCAGCATAATCTAAGAAATAATGTCTGGCACTTCTAACCGGACCAATTAAAGATACATCTTTATCCTTATATATAGCCATTATTCTCGTTATGCCTCCTTCTACTAGAATTTCATAATTTAAATATGAATCTTGTAGACCAGCATGTTTAGCATCACCTATGTAATTATCAATCATTACCGCAATAGGTCTTTCATCAGAATTTTCATCAACAATATTAATTTCATTTTTTGTTGGTTTATTTGTTGTAGCTGGTGAAGGAGTTATTAATGTAGGTTCTTGTGGAGTCGGGTCAGCTATTTCTGCTTTTTTGTTACTATTTGATGATACAAATGCAATAATTAATATAATTGATAATAGAGAAAAGAACAAAATAAGTATTATATAGATTTTTTGTTTTTCTTTGTTACTATTTTTTTTCTTTCTATCATTTTCAGTTTCAATATCAAATCTCATATTATCACCTTCTACTTTATTTTAACATCTTTAAATAAAAAATACACTATAAATGTATAGTATGTAAATATTATTCTTATTTTTTTGACATAGAAATTAAATTTATTTATACTAAAAGTAGAGGTGATATGTACGTCAAAGATTAATTTTTGTTCTGATAATTTTAAAGATAATGAAACTTATAAATCTTCAAGGAAAGGTGCTAATGTTACAAGAATATTATCCTTATCTTTGGCAGCTGCAATAGCTCTTGGAGCAAGTAATTTTATAAAAAAAGATAATACTCCTAGTGATGTTTCAAAAAGTGCTGCCTACACAGTTTTAACTACATCTGATGATATTAATGAAATGAATGTAATAATAAATGATGGAGACTGTGGAAACTCTTTTTTTAGTGAAGTTGTTCAGAATTTAGAAGATGATGGATTAAAGATTACTTCAACCAGTAATTTTCAAGATATTAATCAAGATAATTCTATTGTTATTACACTTGATCAACAATATAGTGCTGGTCCTGGTACAGTTATTTTCGCACCTCATAATAATACTAGAGTTGGTAATTCTGATGCTTTGGCATTGTGTATGCAAAGTGCTTTTTGTCAAAATGGTTTTGTCGCAGATGAGATATCTTGTGGACAAATTGGATATGAAGAAGATGAGAATGGTAATGTTGTTTATATGGTTCCATCTTCTACTGAAAAGGCAATTGATGCTGATAAGGACATAAGTTTTGTTACTGTTTCATTTGGAACTAGTAATACTGATAGTAATCTTGCTGCTAAAAGTATAGAAAGTGGACTATCTAGATATCATTATTATTTACAAGGAGCTAATACTCAATCTGATTTAATCTATAGAGCAAGTGAAAGTGATTCTATTGATATGGTTGCTGATTATTTTGGAACTACTGTTAGTGAGCTAAAAGATATAAATGATATTGAAGAAGACTGTTTAAAGAATTCACAAACAATTATTAACCCTGCAGTTAAAAATATGCCAGTATTTGATAGTAATAGTATGTTCTATCTTGATGGCAATAAAACAAAAAATTATTAAAGAAGGTAAAACTTCTTTTTTTATAGAGGAGGATATATGTATAATATTTTATTTGTATGTTATGGGAATATTTGTAGGAGTCCTATGGCCGAAATGATTTTTAAAGATTTAGTTTATACTAATAATAAAAAGTTTCTTTTTAATTGTGAATCTCGTGCTACTAGTATGGAAGAATATGGTAATGGAATTTATCCTAAAGCTAAAGAAGTATTAGAAAAGAATAATATTACTTTAGAGAGACATATTGCTAATACAGTAAAAAAAGATGATTATGAAAAGTTCGATTATATCATTTGTATGGATAATAATAATTATAAGGATTTGATTAAGTTATTTGGAGAAGATAAAGATGGTAAGGTAAGACTTCTTATGTCTTTTGCAGGTAAAAATGAGGAGATAGAAGATCCTTGGTATACTGATAATTTTGATAAGGTTTTTACTCAAATTAAAGAGGGATGTTCTGGACTATTTGATTTATTAGTAGACCAATATTATAAGGAAAATCAAGGAATATAGTGTTATTTTTTTATTGAAATGTACATTTCTTTGTGTTATAATCAATTTGTTCTTCAAAAAAAGAGCAAATTTAGGGGATTAGTTAAATGGTATAATAATGGTCTCCAAAACCACTGTTGGGAGTTCGATTCTCTCATCCCCTGCCATTTGAATTTTAAGCAACAGTGACGTTGCTTTTTTTGTTGTTTTGCAGGTGATGACTTTAAACTAGACCTCTGGTGACCTTGAATAGTCCCCTCTTCTAGTTTAAAGTATTTTCTATATTATTTCCTTTAATGGTTGTTTTGTTATATAAATTACAAAAATGTTTTTTAAGAAAAGGAGAATTTATATGACAGAACAAACTATTAATGAGCTTACAAACTTTTTGTGGGCATTCAAGACAGGAGAGACAAAACAACCTGTGCAAAGTAATCTTTTTTTCGATAAGGCTGTGGATTACTTTTTTAGAAATATGGAGGAGCGAGGATTAGCAGACCAAACGTTAAACTTTTATAAGAAGAAACTTTCATCATTCAGAAAATTCTTAGTGCAAATTAAGAAAGTGCAATGTTTAGAGTTATTAACAGGTGAAGAGATAAAATTTTATATTGAAAGTAAATATTCTAAAAATAAGACTAACACTTTTAATTGTCATGCAAGGGCACTAAGAGCTTTCTTTAATTATTTAGAAAGAGATGGTTATTTAATTGCCAATCCTGCACATAATATTAAGCCTAAAAAAGTTAGAAGTGAAAAAATAGATTATTTCACAATAGACCAAGTGCGAAAGTTGATTACTTCGTTTGATTTACGTTACAAGTCAGAATTACGAAATTTATTATTAGTTATGGTTTTACTGGATACTGGTGTTCGTAATAGTGAACTTGTAAGAATCAAACTTGAAGATATTAATTTTAAGGAGCAAAGTATTTACGTGTATGCAACTAAGACAAATACTTTTCGCACAGTCTATTATTCAAAGAAAACTGAGCGATTATTAAATGTTTATAGGCGTGAAGTTTTAAGAGGAGCAGAAAAAGGACCACTTTTTGTTAAGTTTCACAGTCAGTATAACGAACCTATTCTGGGTTCTGGTATTAATACGGAAATGGTATATGGATTATTAAGTCGTAAGGCAAAGAAAATATTTGGTGATGATTTTAGAATGAACCCACATAAGTTCCGCCATACTTTTGCGACACATTTCATAATAAATGGAGGAGATGCTTTTTCGCTCCGTGATTTTTTGGGACATACTAACATTGAAACCACGAAAATTTATGTTGATATGTCACCAAAAGACCTTAAAACTAAACACACCAAACATTCAATAATCTCCAATATAGAAAATAACAGACAAGCAGGTTCAGGTGATAATCATGAAATTTAGAAAACTCTCAGTTTATGAAGACTCATCTGATAGACCTTATATTCTGCTGAAAGGTAAATGGCTTCAAAAACTTGGTTTTCACTTTCATGATGTTGTCGAAATAAAAACTTATAAAGATAAAATAATTATTAGAAAAGTAAAAGACTCAAATCTTTCAAAGATTTAAGTCTTTCTTTATTTATAACCTGTTTGTCTAATCGAACACCCAACAGAGGTTTTGTCTAATTAATATACCATTTAACTAATCCCCTATTACTAGACTTAGTCTTATAAAACATACAAAGTTAAATCGGTTTACTTGATGGTCTCCAAAGGATTTGGAGATTTGACTTAGCTTGTCCTAGTCCCATCTCTGCCTAACTTCTTATATTTTATAAAAATATAATAACGTTCTCAATATATAAATTACAATTTCATTATACAAAAGTCTCAGTACTTTATCAACAATAAATGAGGAAAACATTTATGTTATTTTGACCTTGAGTACGAAAGGTCAAAAATCGCGGGCTTCGCCCGAAAGTGGTAGTTTTAAAATAGTCTTTTATTCTTAAAAAGTATTGATAAATAGAGATTAAAATCAAAAGTCAGAATCGCAATAGTTGTGGGGAAAGCGGTTCTTTTATTTTATAATCCTATGACTGAACATTTTGTTTGTACTCCTATTTATAGCAATATAAAATCCTACTGTCATTATATTCTCTCCTCATCTAAATTTTATTTAACATTATTTTTTTATCAATAAACTAATCATACCATAGATTACTTTGTATATATGTTATGTTACTTTTTCACACATCAATTAGATCAGTCTTTTTCTCTATGTATTTTCCCTTTTTGTATATTTGGGTTATGTTTTGTTTTAATTTCATATTCAATATAATCAGGTGGTGTTTTGAATAACAATTTAGATGGTATTGAAATATTATCATTGGGCTTTATTTCTTTTTGTTCAAACCTAATATAAAAATACTTATCATCTTCAATTATTTCATAGTCGGCATACCCTAAAATTAACTCATTATAATATTCTTTAAGCGATTCATAGCTAGGGTTTGAAGATCCATATAATGGATAACTAGTTGGCAGGGGGTATGGTGGTAGTATACTTGGATATTTTGCTGTATATGTATTTATATCATTTGTTTTTTCTATTTTTAAATATTTTTCTAAAATAGCATTATCAAGCACATCTTCTATTATAGCTTCTGATGGAATTGGAAACTCATTAAATGGAAGAAATTTGTCTTTTTCTATTTTTAATGTAACTTCTATATCTTCGTCATATTTTTTACCAAGATTACTAATTACTAACTCTATATAAAATATATTGTTTGTTTCGTCATAAAAATCTTTATAACCTTTATAAACAGCTATTTTATTTCCAAGGTCACAAATTAAATCATATTTTTTTCTTTCTGATTCATTTCCATAAAACTTAGTACCACTTCCCATCATACTAAAATATGTCATATTTCCTATATCGTAGAAATCATCTGGCAAGTCTATTTTATTTTCTTTAGCATAATAATTAATACTTTCTATATCTCTTTCATTGACAAATAGTTCACTGCCAAACTTAAATTGATTATTATTTTTGATTAATTTTGTCTGTTTAACTTCTAAAAACAATTGACTTATTATTTCATGTACCTTTTCAACGTCTATTTCTATTTCAAATTTATTTATTATAAATTTATCACTTGTTTTACTGTTTGCTATTCCTTTTAAATATATATTACTGATTTCATTAGAATTTTTTTCTTTATAAAAAAGGTCAAAGTCTCTTCTAGTTGCATACTCATTCTTCTGCCCTCTTCTTATTTTTATAAATCCTTTAGACAACTTTCCAAATTGTTTGCTTAATAAATATGGCCTATCTTCATTTTCACTATTTATTCTAAATATTCCATATTTCTTGTCATTATACTCTAATAGTTTAAAGTCGATAATAATATTTGGTTCAACATTATCGTTGATTAGACTTTGATAGTCTGCACCATCCTTTTGTTTACCTTCTGTTATTCCTTCCAAAGACCTACTTCCATCCTCATGTAGTTTAACTCCAGTAATAATATATTTATTCCCCTTTGAGTGCCCATTGGCGAAAGATATTATATCAGTTAGAAAATCTTCTTTATTTTGTAATATACTAAAATCATAAATATCTTTTTTAAAGTCAAAAAAACTATTTTCTGTTTCATTTTCGATACATTCCATTAAAAACTCATCATCCATTTTGTACCTCCCATTTAAAAAAATCAATTTTTATTCATTTGTTTCATTAAGCTTGCTAAATAGGAAATCTTTATCTAACATAAAGCATACTTTTGTAGTGTCATTCTTGAAGAAATTGATGTAAGCATCATCTCCTTTTTGGCCTTTTGGTGCTACCTCAAGTATTTGACCATCAAATCTTTTTGGTTGTGGTAACAAAGAAACATCATGCTCTTCAATTGCTCTTTTTACTTGATTATATGTTTTTCCAAATAGTTCTACATCTTCATCGGTAAATGTTATTTGTTTAACTCCTTCAAGTACTCTTTCACCATTTTTAGAGCCTTTATCTCCCCTATAACAAATAATGACAAGAGTCACTTCTTCAAAATACGTTTTCCAATATGAATCCTCCCAGCTATCTTCAAACTCACTAAGTATTAAGTTCCTGAATGACATTCTTTCTATTGGATATCCCATTTCATTAACTGGTAGGTTTTTGATAATATAATTAACTTTTTGAAATAATGGATTTTTTGATGGCAGTTCTTTATCCTTTCCAATTAGCTCATCAGAAATCATTTTATTTAACTGTTTTGGAGTTTTACCTAATATTTTTTTATTTGTTATTTGCTCAAATATATCTAGTTGTCTTTTTCCAATGTATTTTTGAATTTGAGCAAAAACATATTCTTCAACTGTTTTGTATTCTATATTATCCACATCAAGTATAATGTTTGCATTTCTTAATATACCTGTCATGTATGAATTTTTTAATGAGTAAGCTCTTGGTCTAGCCAATTCAGACGAAAATGGTTGGGTAGTTCTATCTTTTCCTGTTACTCCTTTAGTACAAGCACCTAAATAAGAAGTATCTCCTTCTGATAATAAGTGAGCTTTCCCTTCAATTACCTTTTGCTTAATAAGCTCAAAATCATTCTTAATAACTATGGAATCACCAGTCATGTCATAGAGTTGAAAGTCTGTAATTATGAAATCCTTATATTCCTTTTCTTTATCATACTCATACCAAATAATTAGTATCTTTTTACTTTTAAATAGCAAATGACTAAAATTAAAATCTTCGTTAACAATATTGTTGTAGTCTATTTTTCCTAAGACTAATCTTTCTTTAGCCGAAATCGTTCCATTTTTATTTCTTATATATCCGCTTACTTTTAGTTCAACCCCTAGGTTTGCAAAGTCTGCCTCTGCCTTGTTATTATTTGGATATTTATAAAATCCTGTTTCTATTACTTTTCCTAGATTTCCTTTATCTTTAGAATTAGACGTTAATACATTATTTACATCAAACTCTTTAAATGATTTCCCTTTTATTTGCTTTGTATACTCTAATAATTCATCAATGGTATTAAAATTCATAAAAATACTCCTTTTGATCTTGTTTTTCATTACAAAATAATATAAAATAGTAAATAGTAATGGTTGATCTTTTTTGATTAATATTATATAATAAATATTGTTAAAAGTTAATCTTTTTCAGTAATTTAATGAATATTAAGCTTATTAATAATAGGAGGGTTTGTATATGGAAAAAACTATGGTTGAATTATTTGCAGGAGTTGGTGGCTTTCGTTGTGGGCTTAATCATGTTGAATTAAAAGATGGAAAAACTATCGAAAACGGTAATTGGAAATGCTTATGGGCTAATCAGTGGGAACCTGCTACTAAATCTCAAGAAGCCTATGAATGTTACGCAATGAGATTTGGTGCTAAGGATGTTTCTAACATAGATATATTTGAAGTTGATAAAAATGAAATACCAGATCACACTTTATTAGTCGGAGGATTTCCATGTCAAGACTATTCAGTTGCTCAAACCTTATCTAATAGTAAAGGTATTGAAGGTAAAAAAGGTGTTTTATGGTGGGCAATTGAAGAAACGCTTGCAATTAAGCAACCACCTTTTGTCTTATTAGAGAATGTAGATAGATTATTATTGTCTCCTGTTAAGCAAAGGGGAAGAGACTTTGGAATGATTCTTAGAAGTTTTTATGAGAATGGATATGATGTTCAATGGAGAGTTATTAATGCTGGTGAATATGGTCTACCTCAAAAACGTAGAAGAACTTATATATTTGCTTATCATAAATCAACTAATTATTATAAGGAAATGCAGAAGTTAGCGGATTATGATGTAATGTTTTCAAAAGGAATGTTTGTTCAACAATTTCCTATTAAAGGAGATTATGAAGAAATTACAGAAACTAGTATTGCTGAATACAAGGACTTAATTGAAGTAAGTAATATGTTTAAATGTCAATTTTATAATGCTGGAGTTATGAAAAATGGTGGTATATATTCGGTTAAGGTAAAAGCTGATTATGACTTAATTTTTCCTTTAAGAAATATAAGAGAAGAAGAGCAAGTCGATGAAAAGTATTTCTTAAGTGAATCTCAAATTGAAAAGTTTGCATTCTTAAAAGGAAGTAAGAGAATTCCAAGAGTTAAGCCTAATGGAGAGCCATATTACTACACAGAAGGTTCTATGCCCTTCCCAGATAATTTAGATGCTCCTGCTAGAACAATGCTTACTAGTGAAAGTGGTGTTAGTAGAACAACTCATGTAATTGAAGATTATAAGACTAAGAAGCCAAGACTTCTTACTCCAAAAGAATGTGAAAGAATAAATGGATTCCCAGATGACTGGACTAATACCGGAATGTCCGATAAAAGAAGATATTTTATGATGGGAAATGCGTTAGTTGTTGGAGTTATTGAAAAAATTGGTATAGAATTAGAAAAAATTATTAATGAAGAGAAATAGAAAAAGATATCATTATGATGATACCTTTTTTAATTGAATAATTCTTTTATTTCCTTAACATCTTTAATTAATTCATCGGTTGATATTGATAAGGCATATTGAAATGGTATAATTTGACTCTTATAGTGGTCATTTTGATTTAACATTACTTTCCTTTTAGTTAAATCTTCTTGTTCTATATCAATATTATTTTTCCAATTTTCAGGATGTTTGAAATAATCTGTAATTTTTGGAAAAAGTTGCTGTCCGTGCAATTTTCCATTATAATTATCTGTTAATTTTTTTTCAATCCATACTCTCATTGAACATAACAGCATTATCTTCTTTGCAGACATTAGTTCGAATGAGCTTGAATTAATTTTTTCAAAATTTTCAATCATATTGTATAAATCCATGTTTGATAAACCTGTTTCATCGTCAGTATATTCTTCATCAAAATGAAATAACTGATGTCTTTTAGAGTCTTTAGGCCAAACGGAATCCTTTTCTATTAATAATTGAATCCACTTCTTTTCTGATTGTGAATCATCTAAATAATTGATTAGCTCATCAATGCTTAGAATACTCCCATCATCTTTAATATTCAATTTATAACTTACAATTTCATTATTAATAGAATCAATAAAATAATAATAAAATTTTGATGGGTATTGGCTATTTGATATATTAATAAAATTAATATTGTGTGTAAATACAATTACAATCTTACCTTTTTTAATTAGTCTTGAAATAATATCAAAAACGATTTCATATTGTTTCTTTATATCATAACTACTTAGTGGGTCATCAATAATAATATTTTTTCTATTACTGTATTCAAATTCTAAAATATTTATTAAGAATACTATATAATTTAGTTCTCCTGTGCTATAAGTAGAAGCTTCTCTTTTTAGTGTAACAATTATACTTTTTTCATCATCATCTTTTGATACTCCAATACCTTCTTCTTTAAATGCCTCTTTTAATGTTTTCTCAACTTTATTCCAATTTGAAACTAAATTATTAAAGAATATTTCTCTTTCATTTTCTAATTCACTAATTTTTTTGTTAATATTTACTATTTCTGATTGGGCACTTATAATCTTTTCTACATTGTCTTTATTTTTTCCAATAATTATATAGTTTGTTACATCTTTTTTATTAAGATTATTATCTTTAACAATTGCTATCATTTCAGAAATATCACTTTGAACTTCTTTTTTCGTTTTATTTGTTAATTTCATATAATCTTCTATTACATTAGCTAGAGTAAACTTATATTCATTTTCTTTTTTTCTATATAATTCTAGTATACTTTCTTTATGGTCGTATCCACATACAGGACATACTGTATCATTTTCATCTAGTGCATTTTCAAGATACTTTAATGAATCAGAAATATATTTGTTTTTTATATTTTCTAATTCTGTACCAGTTATAGATAAATTTTCTAAGTTTTCTATATTTTGTAATAAAAATGTTTTTTTAGGAGATTCTGCAATATTATCAAATATATCTATTCTATCTTTACTAAAATTTAAAATAGCACTTTCAGTGTTATTATAAGATTCTTTACAATAATCAGAATATTCCCCTGCCTTAGTAGCACTACTAATGTTATATTTTTTGAACCCATTTGTTTTTATGTCTAGAGCATTTATAATGTTTTCTTTGTTTTGTTGCAATTCTTCTATGTCTGTTGTTCTAATTGAAATCGTTATTTTCTTTTTTTCTTTTGTAATTTTCTCTTTACAATCATCATAGCTGAAAAAACCATATGATGGATACTTTTCTTTTAGTATTTCATAAGTTGTAGTTTTTCCTATTCCATTTGGGCCTAAATAAACTGCGTTTTCATCTTTAATGTTAAAATCATCTTTAACTTTTAAATAACTATTTTTAAAGTCTTCACTTTTTATCATAAACCTTTACCTCCTTAAAAAGTTTCAACTAAGGCTAGTTTATATACTTTATTTTTAAATGTCAATAAAAACTGGCACTTATTATTCATTAGTGCTAATTTTTATTTATACACAGGAAGTTTTCAAAAATGGAAAAGTTCATATTTTGATGTTTCCTCGAGCAATAAATAAAAGAACCGCTTTCCCCACACCCCTTGCGATTCTTTTGTTTTGATTTTAATTTCTATTTATATACTTTTAGTAATAATAAAAGACTATTTTGTACTACACTTACCGGCGAATCCCGCGATTTTTGACCTTTCGTACTCAAGGTCAAAATAACATAAATGTTTTCCTCATTTATTGTTGATAAAGTACTGAGACTTTTGTATAATGAAATTGTAATTTATATATTGAGAACGTTATTATATTTTTATAAAATATAAGAAGTTAGGCAGAGATGGGACTAGGACAAGCTAAGTCAAATCTCCAAAACCACTGTTGGGAGTTCGATTCTCTCATCCCCTGCCATTTGGATTATAAGCAACAGTGACGTTGCTTTTTTTGTTGAGATAAACGGATATGAATATATAATTATTATCATAAAAAGAAAAGACCTAAATCAGAAAAATTTAAGTTTTTTTTATTAGTTTCAATTAGCTCTATAATCTTTTTTAATTCTTGTTAAATAACAATTAAAAACATAAGTCTCGCAATAAGTGTATGGAAATATATTCTTTTTAATTATATAAATTCTTTATTCTATTTAATATATACATATTATTTTCAAAGTTCATTAATTTTTTCATAAATATTGTTTATATATCAATTTTTTACACATGTATCTATATCCATTAATTCTTTTTTATTTATAAACAACTCATAATTTATTTGATTCAAATATATTATATAAAAATAATTAAAAATAAAGTTGTTTCTTTGTTTTTTAGAATAATCTTTTGAAAATATATCTTTTATACATAATGATGAAGCCCAATCATGAAGTGGAACTGTAAACTTTATATGGTTAACTTGAACTATTTGCTGCAATTTAGAAAGTAATTCTAAATCCCATAGAGATTCATTATCCCATAATTTTTTTCTTTTATGGTAATAAACACTTTTATCATAAGCATGTCTAAAAATACTAACAAAATTATCTGCAAGTTGTAAAAGAATTTCTTCTTTACTATCTTTAAAAATGATATTGCATTTACTTGCACTCATCTCATCTTTTATTGTATCTTCAAACTGAGAAATATTGTCATGCACGAAAGATATTTTATCATTTGATATTTTTAATTTTTCTTTTATAAAATCTATTAATTCATATAGTGCATTCAAATTGATTAAATTAGTGATTTTATCATCCTTGTACCAGCCATAAGTCATAAAATCTTCCCAAAAAAATTTTTCTAATTTTTCTTCTTTTATTTTTTTTGCAAAAACAATAATAGCATTTTCAATTTCATTACCTTCCATATCTTTAAAGTATTTATAATCATAATTAATAATAAATGATAGATATTTAGAAAAAAATTCTATGCTTGGACTTTCTATATAATTTAAATAACTAATGAAAAAATCATCATCTTGTAATGATAAAATACTAGCCTGAGAATATATTTCTTGTTTCATTGTTTTAAGACATTCGAGTCCTGTAAAAGAAAAAAGCAATAATGTTGATAAATAAAATCTTTTATCATATATGTTTACATAAAAATTAACATTATTAAACACGTTTCTTAAAAGATAATTAAGCTTATCATTATTTTCTCTGGTTAATAAATCATTCCCCTTTATTTCACCATGAATATTAAATTTTTTCTTAAAGTTTAAATACTTTTTTATCAACTTTTTTTCATCTTGTTCATTAACTACTATAGCGCCTAAAGCAAATGTTGGACTTTCTGAAAAATTAAGCAAATCTTTTTTATTTACTACGCAACCTGTTTGACCAGATTCATCAAAGAACATTTTCATAATACCACCTCTATTATAAATATACTAATACTATGATGCTATTACTTAGGTTATTAGTTTCATCTCTTTAGATAATTGCTTTATAGTTTTTCCATCAAGTATTCCAATACCTTTTTCACTACTAAATAAGTTTTTTGTTTCTATAAGATATTTTTCATTATCATTCATATTCTCAAACTTTATTTTTTCTTTATTTATTATCTTCTTTGAATATTTATCATTTTTTTCATATATCCATTCACTACCGTTATAAAAAAACAATATATCATCAATTATATCAATACATATGATATAAATCTTTTTGAACTCATTTTTAGGACACCCTATTTTTTCTATGTTTTTTTCAATTTCATTAAGCATTGTTTTTGTTGCATCTTTATTTCCAAGACATAATATTGCAAGTTGCTTTTCATAGTTTTCATTATAATCCTTATTGTATAACTTTTTTATCAATGCATCTGAAGTATTAATTAAATCAGTATCTATCAACTCAGAAATCAATAATGGAGCCACATTTTTCTTTTCTCTATTATCAATCTTGTTTTTATATTCAAAAATAACTTCTGTCTGTGTTTTATTTATTTCATCTATTATATCGGCTTCTTTTGCGCTTGTGTCTCCATGCCTATATTTCTTTAACATTTTCCTTGCTTTTAAAAATTCTGCTACAAATAGTTCTGTTTCACTAAAATCATTAGGGCTGTTTCCTATAAAAAACTTTGTATTTATTTCATACTTATAAATTCCAACTAATTTATATTCATCTTTTTTTATACTATTTATAAAGGTATCATCTGATCTATATATATTTCTTATATCAAAAGATGAAATAATGTCTTTGTCATTTGTTTCATCAACATATATTTTTTCATCATTTTCTATATATTTCTTTAATATGCCATGATGTAAATTATATGCCATAAGAAGTCCTGTTTTAATTTGTTTTGTGACAATATATTTATCTTTAATTTCTTTTACTTTTTTTTTAGCAATTAATTTGCATCTAAAATCATTTACTTCTTTTATTGGATGTTGTTTTTTTGATATAGTACTTCCAACCTTCAATGTGCCTTTTTTCATATTATATTTAAAATTATCTTTATTGACCGTATATTTTATCATTTCATTTTTTAATCCTTAATATCATCTTTGTACTATTTTTACTATTACGTTTAAATTCTTGTCTGAAGATAAATCATTTTCAAGTTCAATTGGATTGTCGATTCTTTCTTCTGGGTCATATACAAAACACACTAAACTCTCACAGTTAGGATGTCTTTTATACTGTGCAATATCAATAATCAGCTGATCTCGCAGTTCTTTTTTGTTTAATCCATCTCTCGTTTTCTTTATTTCAATTGCAATATTTTCATTCATTAATAAGAAGTCTTGCCTAGAGCACTTTCCAGCATATGAGGGAGTCCATTCTTCTGCTCTTATATCATCAAAATCAATACGTAGTAATGCATGAAATAAATCCTGTACATCATACTCGTCTTTTATTTCTATTGTTTCTCTTGATTCATGCCTATGTCTTAATTGTTTTTCAACAGAATGAAATTTTTGAATTAGGTGCAATACTCTATCTATGGAGTTTTCTTTTTCTTTTATATTGTTATTTGTTTCATCATCGTTCATTTCTTCTTGTAGTCTTTTTAAATCCTCGAGAGAAGAATTCAAGTCTTTTTCAAAACATTTTACAAATTCAAAATGAGGGCAAGGATAAAGAATTGTTGGAGAATAATCACGCTCTTTAAATATTTTAGTGGTAGTGCTTTCAGGACCATAGTATTTTTCTAAAAATCTGATTAGTGCATTATTCCAAGCAATAAATTTACTATCCTCAAAAGTAAGATCCTTCCCTATAAATTCATATCCATCGGCAATTATTTTTTCAACTTTTTCTTTTTTATTTTCCATTTTGAATCACCAACTTCATTATATCATAAAAGACTATTTTTCCACTAATTGCTAATACACTTTTAACATCTTTCATGTTATTTTAATATAGAAAAATTTCTATGAGTATTTCCTATTATATAAATCATTTCTTATCACCGTTCTTTAACATATCTTCCAATAATATAGGTTTAAAATCTAACATATCACATGATACATTTATATGTTTATTCTTATCAAATAAAGTTGTATCATAAGTATATTCTAGTTTATTTTGATGAAGATGTCCATGTATATTAATATATCCATCTTTTATTATAGTATCTGGTAACGGTCTATGAGATAACATTATCTTATAATCATCCATAATTATTGGAGCATTTTTTTAATACTTTTATTCCACAATCTTCATATGATTTAACTGTTAATCTATCATGATTACCCCTAATTAAATATATTGCTCCATTTAATCTATCTACAATATCTTTTAAATCAAACTTAGACCCTAAAAAGAAATCTCCTAGATGATAAACAATATCATCTTTTTTAACAATCCTATTCCAATTATAAATAATGGTATTATTCATTTCATCAATATCTTTAAATGGTCTATTGCAATAATCAATTATATTCTTATGATTAAAGTGTGTATCTGATATTACATATATTTCCATTTTATCACCTCTTTTTAATTATTATTTATCAATTACTTACAAATAAAAAAGATATCCCCTTCATCCTATTGAAAGGGATATCCCGCAGCTTGCAAGTTTACTTCTTGCCCTAAGTAAACAAACTCTAGCGTCTAAATTGTCTTCAACACATGGCAAGTTAATTGATACTCAAATTATATCATATTTTTTATTTATACTTGATAATTTGTAATTAATTTTCTAGAAAAAGTATCTATTTTTGTAAATCTGTCAACGCTTTTTTGATATCTTCATTTATGTTATATACTTTTCCTTTATTAGTAGTTCTTCCAGTTTCAGAAATTAAGTATAATCTTTCTTTTGCCCTTGAACATAAAACAAAAAGCAGTTTATTGGAATCTTCTCTTGCTGTACCCCTGTTAATTATAGAATCCCAATGTGGGACATAACCCTCAAGTAATCCAAATGCAATCACGGTTCTAAATTCATCACCTTTTATTCCATGGATAGTTGATACTACAATTCCATCTTTACTTCTTAAAGATTTTTCAAAAGCTAATTTGTCATCTTCTATTCCATATTTTTCATATAATTTTATCTTTTCAGAAGATTCGTATATATAAGATGTTATTTTTTCTTGGAATATTTCTTCTAAACCAATTTTTTTAAAGAAAAGACATAAGCTGTTTTTTAAATATAAAGTTCCAACTCTATCTTTTGACTTAGACGCAAATAGAATTTTTAATAATTCCTGTTCAGATAAATCCAAGTTAACACAATATTCTTCAGCTAACTGTTTTTTAACTTCTCTTATTATTCGTAAAACTCTATTTTTGTTATAAAATGAATAGTTTGTTAATAATAATTTAGACAGTTTGTAGCAAATGTTTTCCTCATCTTTTTTTAATGGAATAATATTGGGAGCATCAAATTTTAAATTTGGTAATTTCATTCTTAATTTGTTAGAAATGTTGTATAGAAATGTCCATTGTGGTGCTATTATACATATTTCTTTTTCTAGAATACCTTCATCTATATTTTGACTAATTATCCTACTAATTTCATCTACTAGTTCGTTTTTTGATAAGCTCGCATTAATATAAATGATAGGATTGTTATAGTTATTATTGCACGATAACATATTAATTTTTTTAATAGCAAATCGGCTATAAAAATCTATTATTTTTTGATTACTTCTATAACATTCTGTTAAAACCATTTCTGAAAAGTTTGTTTCAAAGGATGATTCCAACTCATCTTTTGTTTTAACCACTCCTCCAAGTCCTGCATATATTGCTTGATTTGGGTCACCTACAAAAAACATATTAAATCTTTTTATTGATTTATATATAGTTGATAGAATTTGGTATTGTAATTCTTGAGTATCTTGATATTCATCGACACATAAATATTTGATTTGTGCTGATATATTTAATGCTATATTTTTATTATCAAATAATAATTTGAACGACTCATAAAGAATTAGGTCAAAATTAATTGTTCTTGTTTTTCTTTGAATACTATAATACTCATCAACATAGTCATAATAACATTTCTCATTAGGTGTTCCAGTAATAGATAAAGAATAGTCTATATTTGCATAATAATCAACTTTATGCTTCTCTTTCAATTCAGTTTTAAGTTGATCATCATCTTCTTCTCCAAGAATGGTAAATGGTTTGGATAAAAATTCAGAATAACTACTATATTTTCTTAAAATAAATTCTAAACAAAATTTATGTATTGTACCAATCCAAATATTATTTGGAATATATCCTAGTTGTCCTATTATTCTTTCTTCCATTTCTTCTGCGGCTCTATTTGTATATGTTATTGCAATTATTTTTCTATATTCTAATTCATCAAATTCATATAATACTTTATTAGTTAATGTTCTAGTTTTTCCACTTCCTGGTATTGCTGTTAATAGAACATTACCTTTTTTTGTTATTGCATTATATTGCTCTTCACTCAATTTTTGTAAATAATTAGTATTATTCATCTAAACACCTTTTGATATGATTTATAAATTTGTCATTAATATTTTCTATATTAATTTTCATTAAAGAACAATATCTTTCAACAATTTGTTTATAGGTATTTTTTGAATAAATGTTAGAAGGAAAAAAGAATAATAATGCATCGATTATGTAATCTGGAATATTAAAATTGTTAATGATATCTTTATCTTTGTTAGAAAGCCAATCAATAAAATCTAATGCTAGCCATCCTTTTCCTAATTTTTCCGCAGTCATTAGTATTCTTTTATAAATGATATTATCAGCTGCTTCAGTTGTTAGTTCTTTCAGAATTTTGTCTACTTCTCTTTTATAAATATTTTTTTCTTTTACATAGTCGTGAAATAATTCCAAATTGTTGTAAAATAATTCTACTTCAAAGGTATATTTATTTGTAAATATTTTAACATATTCATTATCTTTGTGTAATTCTTTTAAGTTAGCGATTCTTTCTCTACTTAAATCTGCAGCATTCTTTTTTCCGCAGCCTTCAATATAAGTATCTTCATCTGTTAAAATTGAACATTTTTTTCTTAATCTATCTTTATTGAATATTTTTGATATTTTTTCGAAGAAACAATTGTCCATTGAAATTAAACTTATACTATAGGCATTAAGGTCAAAATTATATTTAATTTTTAATATATTGGTAATAAAAATTAACTCTGCACTTCCCTCAACTAATATAACATTTTTTGAAAAAAGAATTGGGCTTCTAGTCGCATCTAAATATCTCTCAATATATCTAATATCCTTAGGTTCTAATCCATTAATTGGACTATATATCTCATTTTTCTTATCAGTTATGTTTCCTAATACTATCATAGAAGATACTTTGGAACTTTCAGATATGTGTACTGAATGTGTTGATAAAATAATTTGAAATTCATCATTAGCCTTTATCCCTTCCAAAAATGTTTGTTGTAAATGCTTATGAAGATGGGCTTCTGGCTCCTCTATCATAATCAAATTCAATAACTTTTTTGAATGACCTTCTTGGTAAGTACTTTGTAACAACTTTAATGCAAAATAAATAATATTATTTTCTCCAAGGCTTTTACTATATAAGCTCAAATCGTGATCATCTATTCTTCCTTTTAAAGAAAAATATTTTATTAAATACTTCTTATCTTTTGGAAGCGCTACATCTAAAAACATATCTGAAGTATAGACTGTTCCAACTGTGTCTTTCATTAGTTCGACAACTTTATTTGTGAATGTGGTATATTCATCTATCGTCTTTAAATCAGTGTTTATTTCATCAAATTTATTTTTAACACTTTCCCATCTATTTTCTTCTATATTACTAGAAATAGATGCTAAAATACTTTCAAGAAAATTCCCACTTTTCGTTAGTTCTAAATTAACATCCCTAATTGCTGGAATAAATGTAACATTTAAATAATCACTTATATTTGAACTTTGCAAGTCTCCAATAATACTTTTATCTTCTTGAATATCATCTGGATTTGGAAATTCCAATTTTTCAAAATCACCTACCATTTTTTTGTAAACATCATCATTTAAAAAATCAAAATTCCCGCCGACCGTTCTAATTATTTCATAATCGGAAATTATACTTATATTCAAAATATATGTTTCGAGTTCTATTTTAATCTTTATTTTTTCCGCTTCGTCTTTTTCATTATTTAGCTTTTCAAATAAATTAAACAACTCATTTCTAATAGTCTTTTTAGGTCTAAAAAATAATGTATATATCGATTTTCCATCTTTAGGGTTAAATTCAGCAGCTTGCGGTTCTTCAAGAGGAGATGGAGTATCAGATAATTCCATACTAATAATAATCCATTGTCCTTTTATTATTTTTAATTCATATGAAAATTCATCATCATGAAAAAAATGTTTATATTCTTTATCAATTAATATTCTTATAGCATTAAAAAGATTAGTTTTTCCTGTCCCATTCTCACCAATTACAGTCGTAATTGTTTTTTGAAATGGAATGCTTTCTTTGTAGAAATTTTTATAATTTCTAATTTTAATATTTGATATATACATTTTTATCATTCCTTCCACAAAAAAAGATATCATATTAATGATATCTCAACTATATTTATTATAGCATATTATTCAGATTTTTTAAATAGTCTAGTAATTTTCTATCAGCACAATACACATAGTATTTTTTTCATTTTCTTGTCATAAATGTTTTGTTATTATTTTTTTATAATTATAATTATAAAATTGTTATTCATCACCAAGTGTAATATTTGGCATTTTGCAAAATATATTTTCTCTATGATATGCTAAATATCTGCCTGATCCGGTTTGTAATCTTATTCGTCCGCCTTCATTTAAATATAATCTTTTTTTTGTTACATTTGATAAGAACGGCGAAACTAGTAATGTACCATCATCTTCAAATGAAATAAACCCAAGGTCAAATAAAGTGTGATACGTTGGTGTCATTGTTATTCCGTTTTTTGGGTCATATCTTTCTTCATCTGAGTCGCATGCAGAAAACGGTTTTATGTGGCATGCAACTAATAATCTATCATCTGCAACCATTGTAAATGGACAAAAAGGCATATTTTCAAGAAGTTCAGCTCTATATTTGCCTTGTTTTTCTCTGCGTATTTTTTTGTTTTCTTGAACTTCTTCAGAGTCATTGGAGTTAATTGTAATTTCTTCTATTTCTTCTTTTGCTTTTAAATCGTTAAATAAAATTGGTCTCATATAAATATATTTTTTGTGAGTTTCTTCATCTTCAAATTTTATAAAACAATACTTTGTTACTCTTGGAAGTGCAATGCTACGAATATAGTTATAATTTTTTCTATTATCTCCTTCGGAGATTAACACAATATAATATCTATGCTGATCATCATACTTTTTTCTAAATGAGTAGGTTAGTCGTTCAATAGGAATTTCTTCAGTATTTTTTTTTAAATCATTATACATTGATGTTATATCTGATTTATAGTTTTGAGATGGAAACATAAACTCTTCATATGCATCTTCCAAATATTTTATTAAATCCTTCTTTTCAGTAATAAAATATTCAATTTTATCAAATTCGAAAAAATCATCGTATTTTTCTTCGTCATGTCCAATATAAATTCTAGATTCTCCCACACCTGTTGAATTTTCTAATTTAAAATCTTTGGCGGCTGCCGAATCAACAAAATTAATGTCAAAGGCATCCAATCTTTTTAGTTTCATAATTTTTACCTCCTAATCAAGTGCACCTGTATTAAATACTTCTCTTAATACAGCCATCATAACATCAACAACTATTGAATTACCTGCCTGTTTCATCATTTGTTGAGTAGATACTACTATTTTAAAGGAATCTGGGTATCCCATTAACCTTAAACACTCTCTTTCAGTAAGTGAACGGATGTCTTTTGTCGTTTTTAATTCTTTCACTGTAATATAATTATCTACTCCTGCTCTATGATGTTGTGTCATCGTTCTTAGTAATGTCCTTGCAATAGGCAAATCTATTTGTGTAGATGTTTTAAAATTCTTTGTTCCTGATTTTAAGCAATAATCTCTAACTTTTGGAGTTAAGGTATATTTTTTATCTACAATTCCTTTTTCTTTTGTTATTTTTATTTTGCCAGTTTTTCTATCATAATCATAATTGCATTTATTTTCATCAAATTTGCAATTGTCTTCTAGAATGTCTTGAACAAAAAACGGCAAATTATCTGCACCGATTGGTTTAGGGTAATTATATTCTTTACACTTGATATCATCTCTGATTCCCACAACAAATAATCTCCTTCTATTTTGTGGAATTCCATAATCAGCTGAATTAAGAATTTCAGGTTCAGTTATTCTATAATGCAATGTATCCGTAAAGACTTTTTTCATCTTTGCCCATGTTTTGCCATCATCATGTGTAGTCAGCCCTCTTACATTTTCATATATAAACACTTTTGGTTGTGTTTCCTCAACTATTCTAGCATATTCATAAAAAAGTGTTCCCCTTACATCATCTAGTCCGCCTCTAAATCCTACACTTGAAAATGATTGGCAAGGGCTTCCTCCAACTAATAAATCTATTTGACCTTTGTAATCTCTACCATCTAGAAATCTAACATCTGCATAAAAATCATTTTCGTTCATTTTATAGTTAGCAAGGTAGCTTTGTTTAACGTAATTTTGTTTTCTACTTTTACTACTATATAAATCATCTATATATTGTTTTTTTTCTTTTTTGCTGCTCATAGAAAAAATTTTTTGTTTTACTTCTTCTTCATTTATATCTATTTCTATATCACCATTATCACATGCAAAAACTATTTCATACTCAATGTTCATCCTAATAAGTGCTTGTTCCACCGCACCAATTCCACTAAATAAAGTTCCTAATCTAATCATTATCAAATACCCCCGTATTCTGAATTTCTTTTACTATTTCTTTTAAAACATTAACAACTATAGAGTTTCCACTTTGTCTATACATGTTTTGATCATTTACTACTATCTCAAAATCATCTGAAAATCCCATTAATCTTAAACATTCTCTTGGAGTATATTTTCTTATTACTCCTCTTTTTCCATTCCACGTTGAAATATAAGCAATATCAAGTATATCTTTTCTATCTCTAACTTTATCTAATTCTT
Organism: uncultured Muribaculaceae bacterium; assembly: GCA_964530845.1. Lineage (GTDB taxonomy): Bacteria > Bacillota_I > Bacilli_A > RF39 > UBA660 > UBA3789. Next base: position 11,576 of record CAZHBS010000014.1, on the reverse strand, counting down.
CAAATATGAAGTCTCCATTCCAATTGAATTGCTGGTTTGCTTTTTGACATCCCATAATAGATGTTCCAACTCTTGCTCTGCTTGGATGAGTAGTTACAAACTCAAACCCTTTTTTTCCTAAATAATATTTTGAACTCACTGACTTATCTAAATAATCATAAATTGTCTTTTTTAATTTTATTTCTTTAGGAAAAATAAAGTCTTTGTTTAATTTAATATCTTTTCTAAATCCTACAATAAATAATCTATCTCTTTTTTGAGGAATTCCATAATTAACTGCATTTAATATTGGATCTTCATTTCCATTAGAATCTTTCTTTATAAAAATGTTATAGTTTAATTGCTCAAATGTATTTTTTATGGTACTCCATGTTTTTCCTTTATCATGGTTTAGCATTCCTCTTACATTTTCGAAGATAAATACTTTAGGTTGTGATTCTTTGACAATTCTTGCATATTCATAAAATAATGTTCCTCTAGTATCTTCAAATCCCCCTCTTTTTCCATTAACCGAAAAAGACTGGCATGGGCTTCCTCCAACTAATAAATCTATTTTGTTTTTATATTTACTACCATCTAGGAATCTTACATCTTGGTAAAAATCATCATTGTTTATTTTATAGTTTGCTTTATATGATTTTTCCATTAAGTTTTCTTTACCTGTTTTAATATATAATTCATCAATATATTCTTTATGATTTTTTTTTGCTATTTTATTTAGTTGTTTTTCAATCTCTTCTTTATCATAAGGCAATTCTCTTTCACCATTATCGCATGCAAATGATATTTTATAATCAATATTTAATTGCTTTAATGCTTGTTCTATAGCTCCAATCCCACTAAATAGTGTTGCCAGTTTGATCATAATATCATCTCCATTTATCATTATACTAGACTATATTTTTTTTTACCAGATTTAAGTAAAATAATTAATGCATTTTGTATAATAAAAAGGCTCGTTATAGCCTTTTTAAGTGTGCTAATTGTTTTATTTAATATAAAAGTGCAGCTTTTATCTCTTCAAATAGTTCTATTGTTCTATTATTTATTCTTTCTTCATTCCATTCTCCACCATTATCATAATAATCTATTATATCAACAGTTGTAATTTTAAAATCAGTATATGATCTTATTCCAGGAATAATATCAATTCCTTCTATTTTAATATCAAAACTTCTATTTTTTATTTTATTATTAAGTTTATCTTTTAAAATTGTCATATTACCTAAACTTCTAATTTTTGAATTTCTATATCTAACTTTATCATCTATTGTGATTAATTCGTTACCCTTATCATCCTTTTCTGGTAAAACATTCCAATATGTTTGCCATATTTCTGGCATTATATGTTCTAATTGATATGTATCTTTAAATTCTAATTCATGAAAATCATTCATAGGATCACGTCTTCTATATAATTCTATAAGAAATAGCAATACCTTTGCTTCACCATTTGTTATTCTTTGAAGTCCTACAAGTCCTGTATCCAAATCCTCCATATTTGTTATTTCGTCATCTATTCTATTAGGATTTTTAATAAATTCAACGCATAGTTTATTATAGTTTTTACTTCTAGAAGTATTTTTGTTTAAGTAAGTTAGTACTATTATTTTTTCAATTTTATGTAATTCTTCATTCAACTTTAATTGATCATCTGAATATTGCTTTATTAAATACAAGATATATGGATTAAATGTCTTTGTTCCTAATGTATCACAAAAGAATAATAATCTAGGTAAAACATTATCTCTCGAGTAAGAATATTTATAATCCTCATCTTTATCTATAAAGTTTGCTTTATATAGTTCAGCATATTCGCACATTTCATTTAGAAAAAGTTTTATTTCTTCTTCAGTATTCATTTTATTAATATATTCTTTATATACATTTGGTAGGTCTGATAATGTTTGAACAGGATTATATAATTCTTTAATCGTAGCATAGCAATGTAAAAACATATCAATATTTGTTCTCTTAATTCTTCCTGTTACAAACTCCTTATTCCATAAAGTATCTAGATTATCATCTTTACAAAAATACTTTTCCCAAGTAGAATTATATAAGCTAATTACTTTATCAGAAAAATCATTTTTTTCAGTACTATCAATAAGATTATTAACTCTACTGAATAGAAAGTTTTTGATTGTGTCTGCCATTGTTAATCGTATACCTGAACTATTCAATGTATCAAATACTTTTTGCTCGTCTGCATCATCACTTATGCTTATCACAACTAATATTTCTATTGGAGTAGTTATTAATGAATTTAGCAATTTCTTTTTATTATCATAATCTTCTTCAAGAAATCTACTATAGAAGTATGTATAACATTGATTTATAAGACTGGGATTTTTTTCTTCTATTTTATTATTTTCATATAGATTAATGACTCTATCAAATTCAGTTTTATCTAAATGAGAATGGACAACTCTTGGAACATAAATTGGATTTCCATTTTCATCTTGTACCGTGTCTTTTCTAAAGATTACGTTTTTCAAATCATCATAGAAAAATTTTTTATCATTTTCATTCAATGTATCATATAAGGCCATAACAAAGATTGATAAAGTTGTTAGTCTTTGTTGGCCATCTATAACTGAACATTCCGAAGGGTCTGTTACTCTAATTTTTTTCTTTCCCTTCAAAATAATTGAACCTAAAAAACCTGGAATCTCCGAATCAAAGAAATTATCATAAAGATCACTCCAGTTTTCTTCTTTCCACACATATCTTCTTTGAAAGAAAGGTATTCTTACAATACCAGCTTCACTCAAAAATGTTAAAGCTTTTGCTTCCGCATCAAACATCTTACCACTCCACTTTCTATGTTAATTATATCATATTTAGGCAAACTTCCATAGAGTGCATTTAATTTTTGTATTTACCCATAATAAAAAACTTTCTAGAACTAACTTAATAACTTTATATACTTTTTTAGTAATTATTTTTTTCATTGTACTGATGATTGCGGACTACAATTCTATTTTTTTCACTCTCAAGTAAAAAACTCATAAACTTTTCCCACAATAATTGTTGATAAAATATAATCTTTGCATATACTTTAATGGTGATAGATATTTATATAATTAATAAATTAGGGTATGATTATGATGATTTAGAACCTTATATTGATACTCATACTTTAGGATTACATTATAATAAGCATTATAAGAATTATTTAAAAAAACTTAATGGTTTATTATTAAAAAATAATTATGATTATAGATATAGTTTAGAAGAATTAAATTTTCATATCAATGAATTTAATGTAGAAGATAGAGATGATATTCTTTTTAATTTAGGGGGAGTTATTAATCATAATATATTTTTTAAAAGTATTTCTCCTTATAAAGAAAAGCCAAATAAATTATTAAGTATTTTAATTAATAACTATTATGGAAGTTTTGATAATTTTAAAGAAGAATTCAAGAAAAAAGCTCTTTCATCAAAAGGAGCTGGTTATACTTACTTAGTATTAAATAATAATAAATTAGATATTGTTAATTTAAGTAATCAAGATAATCCTTATAGTTATAACTTTATTCCACTACTTTGTATTGATATGTGGGAACATTCATATTATATAAACTATAATAGTTATAAAGATAATTATATTGATAATTTCTTTGAGATAGTAGATTTTAGTAAAGCTAATAGTTTATTTCTAAATAATTAATTATTTTATCCACAATAGTTGTGGATTTTTTTGTAAAGTTTTAACTTGATTGGTTATAAATACTATGAATTGTTTAATTATTGTGATAATATTAATATGAATGAATAGAGAGATGGTGATACTATGATATGTCCTAATTGTGGCAATAACATTGCTGATGGAAGTACTAATTGCTTTATGTGTGGATCTCCACTCGCAAATAATAGCAATAACGTACAACCTACTCCTCAAATGCCAGTTAATAATGGTAATGATGGAATTTTCGTTCCACAAGACTTTAAACTTGCTGGAGATAGTGATGATTTAGAGAATGATTTACCTGATGCAATGGCAAATGTTTTAAATAAAAAAGATGATGAAGAAAAAGAAAAGAAACCTAAAAAGAAAAGAAGAAAAGGATTTATAAAAAAATTAATTAAATTTATTTTCACTCTTGCTATTTTAGGTGGTATAGCATATGTTGGATATAATTTATATCTTGGATATACAAGTCCAAAATATGAGATGAAGTGTACTATAAAAACTAATCAAGAGTTATATACTGTAGAAATGGAACGTGAATTTAGTATGTCAGAACATGGCTTTGTAAATTCATTTGAAAAAATGACTATTTCTAATAATAATACAATGCCTATGACTAGAACTGATTTAGATGCACAGATGACCAATATGGGAAATTTTGGTTATGACTTATACGGAACACTTGAAGATGGTAAAATTGTAATTACATATTATACGTCTTATTATGATATGAAATCTATTACTAATATTGTTAATGAATCAACTAAGGCTGGATATATTTGTGAGAAAGCTGAAGTTAAAGGAATTGTTCTACCATTCTTTAAATAAAATTTTTATCCACAGTTTTTGTGAATTTTTTGTTTTTATGATATAATAAATCTTCAATTAACAGGGGGAGTTTTATGTCTAGTATTGATGATTATATTATTTTATATGACTATAATGATATTGGGGACTTTCAATTAAGTGAAGATTTAAAGAGTGTTATGAAATTTTTTTCAGAAATTAAATATGAAGAAAGTGATGTAATAAAATTACCAACTATAAGTAAAGTTAAGTTATGGACTGACTCTAAAGCATTTATGGAAAGTAAATTTAGACTTCATAATGTTGGATATTTAAATGATAAGAAACTTAGTAAGTTATTAAATAAATCTGCTGTTTGTTCACTAGATGATGTTGCAAGCATTTTTAATGGACATATTAATTATCGGAGCCCCTATTTTCTTCCAATAGAATTTTCTCATAATAATATTTTAGGTGGATCATTAGTGTGTCAGTCTATTATTCCAGAAAATGATAAAGAATTTAAAAGACTGCAAGAACTACTTAAACCATGTTTTTCAAGAGTTATTTTGCCTAAAAAAACTACTAGTATTTCCCCTATTAGTTATTCACATGAAATAACTCATTCACAGGTTTTATCCCATAAAGGTTCAGTTGAAGATTTTCATAATACTGAAGTTTTAAGTATATATATTGAACTACTACATGCATATCAAGCTGATTCTAGATGTTTTAGACTTGATTTATTAAATAGAATGGAACATGCATTAGGTAACTTTTATTCATTATTCATATATAAAAATGGAGATAGAAGTATTTTAGGTGATAAATACGACGACTTAAAGTTTCATATAGATGCTCAATACTTACAATCAATACTTGTTGCTTTTAATTTAATGAGTAAAACTTTATATGGTACAGATAGAGATAGAAAATTTATTACTAGGGAGTTACAAAAAGTATTTGATGGTAAAATTACTGTTGAACAATTTATGGAGAAAACTAATTGTACTTATGAAGAGTCACTTGATTATAAATATACTGAGAAGTTACTGAAAAAAGTTAAGTAACTTCTTTTAATTTATGCTATCATTATTATAAGGTGATAAGATGAATGAATTTAATAGAAAGATAAGAGATAAAATAAAAGACTTTTCTGATAGAAAATATTTAGATGGATATATAAAGAAAGAATTTAAAATAGAAGATGGTTGTGCTGATATTTATATAAATATTGAGGATAAAGATGAATTGATTGATTCATGGACTGTTGGAGATCAAATTGATTTAGAAACTGATGTATATCAATATATTGAAGAGAAAACTTCTATGTTAGGTAATAATATACAAATAAGATTACATATTACAGGATGTTCTATTAGTCAACATGAACAAGGTGTAATTAAGCATGTACTTAAAGAACATTATGCAATTGAACTTTATAAAATACAGAGAAAGTATATGGAATATTTAAAGAAAATTATTGCTTTATTTGTATTAGGTATATTAACGCTTGGTGGATATATTTATTTCTTCTTCGTTCATAAAACTGAGATTTTCTTGGAAATGTTTTCATTTATATTTACTTTTGCTTTATGGGAAGCGATTGGTTCTATTATTAATGATATGCCTAATATTAAGTATGAAAGAGAAGCAATTACTCAGAATTTACTAATTGATGTTATTTTTGATGAAAAAGACAATTAATCTTGTTTTTTTTCATTTTTTATGTGGTATAATTTTTATTATATGGAGGGGTCTATATGAGTGATACTTACGAGATGGTAAATGGTCTTATTGAGAGAGCTAAAGTTGCTAGAGATAAATATCAAGATTTAGATCAAGAGACAGTTGACAGAGTTGTTAAAGCTATGGCTATGGCTGTATTGGAAAATCATATGTATTTAGCTAAATTAGCAGTTGATGAAACTAACAGAGGAATTTATGAAGATAAGATAACTAAAAATATATTTGCTTCTGAATATATTTATCATAGTATAAAAAGAGATAAGACAGTTGGAGTTATTGTTGATAATGAAGATGATGACTATATGGAGATAGCTGAGCCTATTGGAATCATTGCAGGTGTTACTCCGGTAACTAACCCTACTTCAACAGTATGTTTTAAATCTTTAATTGCAGCAAAAACTAGAAATGTTATCGTTTTTGGATTTCATCCAGGTGCTCAAAAATGTAGTGAGGAAACAACAAAGATACTTTTAGAGGCTGCGGTTAAGGCTGGTGCTCCAGAAGACTGTATATTATGGATTACGGAGCCTTCTATTGAAGCTACTCGTGCATTGATGAATCATCCTGATGTTAATCTTATTTTAGCAACAGGTGGAAAAGGAATGGTTACTTCAGCTTATTCTTGTGGAAAACCAGCTTTAGGTGTTGGACCAGGTAATGTTCCTTGCTATATACATTCAAGTGCTAAATTAGAAACAAGTGTAAATGATTTAGTTATGTCTAAGTCATTTGATAATGGTATGATTTGTGCTAGTGAGCAATCTGTTATTGTTGATAATGAAATTAGAATTGAATTTGAAAAGCTAATGACAAAGGCTGGGTGTTATTTTGTTAATCGTGAAGAAAAAGAAATGCTTAAAAAGTATATGTTTCAAATAGAAGAAGATGGAAAGAATCATCTTAATTCTGAAGTTGTTGGAAAATATCCATATGATATTGCGAAGAAAGCTGGTTTTGATATTCCATATGACACTAAAGTAATTTGTGTAAATGAAATTGGTGTTGGTGATGAGTATCCGTTTTCAATGGAAAAACTTTCCCCAGTTCTTGCTTATTATGTAGTTAATAACTATAATACGGCAATTGATTTAAGTGAGAAACTAATTGAGTTTGGTGGAATGGGACACTCTGCTGTTGTTCATGCTGAAGATAATGATGTTATTAATAAATTTTCTATGGTAGTTAAGGTTGGAAGAATTATTGTTAACTCACCTTCTACTCATGGAGCTATTGGAGATATTTATAATACTAATATACCTTCCCTTACATTGGGATGTGGAACTTTTGGAGGAAATAGTACTACTGATAATGTTTCTAGTGTTAATTTAATTAATCTTAAGAGAGTTGCTAAAAGACAAGTTAATATGCAATGGTTTAAGATTCCTCCTAAAATTTATTTTGAAGAGGGATCTATTAAGTATCTTTCTAAGATGCAAGGTGTAAGTAAAGCTTTCATTGTAACAGATCCATCTATGGTTAAACTTGGTTATGTTGACAAAGTAGTAAAGCAATTAGAAAAAAGAGATAATCCTGTTCATTATAAAATATTTAGTGATGTAGAACCTGATCCTTCTTTTGATACTATTGATAGAGGTGTTGAGGCAATGGGTAATTTTGAACCTGATACAATAATTGCGTTAGGTGGAGGTTCTGCAATTGATGCTGCTAAAGGTATGTGGTTATTCTATGAACACCCTGACGTAGATAAAGAAGGCCTAAAACTTAAATTTTTAGACATTAGAAAACGTACTTATAAATATCCAAAACTTGGTCTTAAAGTTAAGTTTGTAGCAATACCTACTACTTCTGGTACTGGATCAGAGGTTACAAGCTTTGCAGTTATTACAGATAAGAATAATCATGTTAAATATCCATTTGCTGATTATGAACTTACTCCAGATGTTGCGATAATTGACCCTGGTTTTGTTTATACATTACCTAAAGTTCTAACTGCTGATACAGGAATGGATGTATTTACCCATGCACTTGAAGCATATGTTTCTAATATGGCATCTGACTTTACAGATGGACTTGCAGAAAAAGCAGGAGAACTTGTAAAAGACAATTTAATTGAAGCATACAATAATGGAGATAATAAGTATGCTCGTGAGAAGATGCATAATGCTAGTTGTATTGCTGGAATGGCATTCACAAATGCCTTTTTAGGAGTAAATCATTCTCTTGCACATAAAATGGGAGCAGAATTTCATATATCACATGGAAGATGTAATGCAATATTGTTACCTTATGTAATTAGATATAATTCTCTTCCTCCAACAAAATTTGTTTCATTCCCAAAATATGAACATTTTATCGCAGATATTAAATATGCTAATTTTGCTAAAAAGATAGGACTCGAAGTAGAGAATACTGAAGATGGTGTAAATAAGTTAATAGATTTAGTAAATGACATGAATAGACAGTTGGGAATTCCTAAATCATTCCAAGAATATGGACTTGATGAAGAAGAATACATGTCTAAGATAGATGAAATTGCTAATAGAGCATTTGGTGATCAATGTACGACAGCAAATCCTAGACTTCCTTTAGTACACGAACTTAAAAAGATATTGATTGATGCTTATTATGGAGTTAATCTTTAATGAAGTATTTGTTAAAAAGATAAAAAATAATTAATTTTATCTTTTTCTTTTTGAATAATTACGCATTCGTACTTTCGTTGTCACTATTTTTTATTTGTGATAATATATATGAGAGGTTATTTATATGGAATTATTAAAAAGTTGTATGCTTTGCCCACACAAATGTGGAGTAAATAGATATAAGTCTGTTGGAGTATGTGGCGCAAGTAATAAATTAAAGGTTGCGTATTATAGTTTACATGAATGGGAAGAACCAGTCATTTCTGGAGACAAAGGAAGTGGCACAATTTTCTTTTCAAATTGTAATATGAAATGTATTTATTGCCAGAATAAAAAAATAAGTACTGGTGGTTATGGTAAAGTTATTAGTAATAAAAGACTTGGAGAGATAATGCTTGAATTGCAAGAGAGAGGTGTTCATAATATTAATCTTGTTACTCCTACTCATTATGTTCCACAAATTGCTAGTGTTCTTCACAAAATTAAAGATAAAGAGTTGAAAATTCCAGTCGTTTATAATACAAGTAGTTATGAGAATGTGGGAACTATTATGATGATGAAGGGTCTTATTGATATTTATTTAGCTGACTTAAAGTATTATGATGATAGTCTTTCTGAAAATTATTCTCATTGTAAAAATTATTTTGAAATTGCTACTATGGCAATTGATGAGATGTACAGACAAGTTGGTAAATTCGTGTTAGATGAAAATGGGATGATGAAAAAAGGGCTTATTGTTAGAGTGCTTGTTTTACCAGGACATGTTGATGATTCTAAAAAGATTATTGAGTATGTTTATAAGACTTATGGAGATGATGTGTTGATTAGTATAATGAGTCAATATACTCCGGCTAATCATTGTATTTATAATAATTTGAATAGAAAACTTACGAAAGATGAATATGATGAGATAATTGATTATGCACTTGATTTAGGTATTACTAGGGCATTTATGCAAGAAGGTGAAGCTGCTGAGGAGAGTTTTATTCCTAATTTTGATAAAAGTATTGTCTAAATTTATTTTACTTTTTTTAAAATTGTGTTAGAATTATTTTAGGAGGTTAGAGAATGAAAAAATTAATGTATTTTCTATTATTATTTACAGTAATGCTTGTCCTTCCTTTTAATGTTTTTGCTGAAGGTGAAGATTCTGGAGAAGATGCTAAGACTGAAGAAACTAAAAAAAGTGATGAAGTTCTTGTATATTTCTTTAGAGGAAATGGATGTCCTCACTGCCAAGAAGCTGAGGAATGGTTTGAAAGTTTAGATAAAGACATGAAAAGTAAGTTTGATATTGTTGATCTTGAAACTTGGGAGAATACTAATAATGCTAGTATAATGACTAAAGTTGCAGAGACAAGAGGAGAAAGTGAAACTGCTACTGGTGTTCCTTACATCATAATTGGTGATAAGTCATGGGTAGGTTTTGCTGAAGATATGACAAGTGAAATAGAAAGTCAAATTAATACAGTATATAAACAAGCAGTAGAAGAAAGATATGATGTTTGGGATACTGCAGGAATTACTGAAGAACGTAATATTGTAGATAACGATGCAGATGAAGAAGAAAGTTCTAATGATGTTGTTTCATTAATTATTGTTCTTGTTGTAGTTGCTGGTGTATGCTTCGGTGTATACAAAGCTAGACAAACAGTTTAAGAGTCTTATGACTCTTTTTTTGTTCTATTATTTCAAAGAAAAAAGAGTTTGTTAACTCTTTATAGTATTAATTGTTGACCTATAGTTAATAGGTTGCTTGTTAAATTGTTTTTATTTTTAAGTTCTTCGACGCTCATATTATTTTTGTTGGCTATTGACCAAAGTGTATCTCCACTTTGAACAATATAGTAAGTATTATCATCTTCTTGTTTGGGTACAAGTAATTTTTGTCCTACATATATTGTTAAATTTTGAAGATTATTAATGTCGATAAGTTCTGGAACAGTTATTCCATATCGTTGTGAGATAAGCCATAAACTATCGCCTTTTTGGACTGTATAGATTGTGTAATCATCTTGGGTTGGTGGAACTGGTTCAGGTTCTGGTGTTGGTTCTGGTGTTGGTGCTGGCTCCGGTTCAGGTTCAGGTGGAGCAATTGGTTCTGGAGGTTCTTCTATATCGCTGTCTTTTATTGGTATTATTAGTTGTTGACCTATTGTTAGTACGTTAGTTTTAAGATTATTGGCATTAATTATTTCTTGAACAGATACACCATATTTTCTAGCAATTGACCATAGGGTATCATTCCTTTGAACTATATAGATTGGTCCTTCTATTTGCCCTACTTCTCCTAATTTTAATACTTGTCCTATTGTTAAGGTATCTGTTGTTAGATTATTTAATCTTTTTAATTCATCAACTGATATGCCTGTTTTTCTACTTATTGACCATAGAGTGTCTCCTCTTTTTACAATGTATTCTTTTTCTAATTCAGGGGACTCATATGGTAAGTCTAAGTATGTAGTGATAGCTTCTACTACTCCTTCTACATAGTCATCTAAATTATTTTGTAATTTTATAATATCTTTTGGATTATCAATAAATCCATATTCTATAAGTACTGGTTCTTTTGTATTTGTTTCTCTTAAAATATAGTAATAATCTTTATTTGGATTTTCAGGTAGTCTTCTTTGATAGGCTTTTCTTTTTATTTGGCCTTTTTCTCCTATATTGTTAAGTATTAGGTCTGCGAAGGTTGAGTTATTTTTTAAGGAGTAGACTACTTCGGCACCTTCGCCACC
>CAZHBS010000013.1:0-39679 GCA_964530845.1 uncultured Muribaculaceae bacterium | reverse complement strand
CTCTTTTTAATATACTGCTTTTTTATTGATGTCTCCTATTTGGGATTCACATCATAGTTAGCTTTTTTTGTATATTTTAATATTTCCTTTATATGTTCTTGATATTTTAGCAATATGTGAAATTAACTTTCTTATACCATTAGTATCATTTCTTTGGATACACAAGAACAATACATCAAATGCATCATTTAATTTTGTAAATGCCTGACTATCTCCCATAACCGTATTATAATAACTTTCTAATCTTTTAGAAGAGTGGCTAGCATAAGTTTCACTTACTAATTCCTTGAATTCTGGATTATCATAAAACATTTCAAGTAAATGAACTGGTATATCATAAATTAATGATTCATAAGACTTTTTTTTCTTTTTCATCCTATTAACAGTTCTATTAAAAGTATGGACTGAATCTAAATATTCAAGTAATGCTTGAGTTGAATCTTTAGCTTGTTTTTGCACGATAGACTCCTCAAGTATCTTATTTTTTTGTTGAGTTTCTCCTTTAGCAATATTTAATCTCTTTTGAGCAATACCATCAAAAGTTAAATACTCTCCATTAGAAACATAAGTATCGCCATATCTTAATAAGTGAACAAGTTCATGAGTTGTTGCTTCTACAACTTCAATAGGGTTATCATTAATGTTTTTACGAGGTATAATCATATTTCTTGTCTCATATGGTTTACCATCTTTAAAATAAACTTCTCGGATTAAAGCTGCAACAGCAAACCTTAAATCATCATCATTTCGATAATTATTAAGTTCTTTATGAGCTACATCTATAACACTTCTATTATCACTATAAATACGCAAAGTAGGTAATTTACTTATTAGTTCACGTACATCTTTTTCATTCATAGTTAAAAATAAAGACATTAAACTTAAAGAAAGAACATTTATTACGCCACTATCATAAGTTGCCACATTATTTGCGATAATATATCGACATTTTCTATATAATTTATCCACAATACCTAACCCCCATTAGTGCACAAATTATACCATATTTTAAGAAAAATATCAAGTTTTGGTACGATAAGATAAGAAAATATGATATAAATTATATGAAAGGGTATCAATATGAAAGATAAAGTAAATAATTTTTTAAATGAAGAAATAAATAATATAAATAGAAAAAATATTATAACAGTATTATTAATAATGTTAGTATATGGAATAATAACATTTATTAATCTTGGAAGTTTCAAAGGCATAAATACCTATTATAAAGCCTCTAAAAATAGTAGTATAACTTTAAAAGTAAATGATAACAATCTCTATAAAATGCGCTATTATACAGGTAATAATAATGCTTCCTTTAAGTTGTATTTTAATGATTCAGAAGAAGAAATATATTTTGGAGATTCTAATTCTAAAGGAGCATTTTCTTGGAATGACATAATATTAAATAGTAATGATATTGAAAAAATACGAATAGAGTTTACTTCTGATTCAACTCTAGGAGAAATTGTTCTATATGATTATGATAATAATATTATTAATTATGAAACCAAAGCTAAGAATTTAAAAGATGAATCAAAAAATGTACCAAAAGAATTATCATATATGAACACCACGTATTTTGATGAAGTCTATTTTGCAAGAACAGCCTACGAATATGTCTATAATCTAAATATCTATGAGTGGACTCACCCTCCATTAGGAAAGATTATTCAAGCAATCCCTTTATATATAACACATAATTTCTCTCCATTTAATTATCGTCTAATGAGTAATATAAGTGGAATATTAATAGTAGGCGTAATGTATATTATGGGAGCAATTCTCTTTAAAAAAAAAAAGTATGCAATACTTGCATCACTAATAATGTCTTTAGATACATTTCATTTTGTTCATACAAGAATGGGAACAGCTGATCCACATCTAGTATTATTTATTCTATTAGCAAATATGTTTATGATAATATTTACAAATACCGATAAGTTTAAATACTTACTTTTATCAGGAATATTCTTTGCCTTAAGTATCTCAATTAAATGGACAGGAATGTATGGAGGAATAGCCCTTGCAGTAATTTATTTTACTCATATAATTAAAAATAAAACGATTAATAAAAATCATTTTATAAAAGGTACTTTATATTTTGTAATAATTCCAGTAATTATCTATGTATCAACATTCCTAATTTTTTCAAATAATTATATAAAAACAAATAACTTAAAAAACGTCATTGAACAAAATAAAATAATGTATAACTACCATTCTAATTTAAATGCCGAACACTTTTTTTCATCAAAATGGTATACTTGGCCAGTGTCATATAAGCCAGTTTGGTTACATGAACAAAACTATGATGATAATACCAAAGAAACAATATCAAATGTTGGTAATATAGTTTTATGGATAGGTGGATTAATAGGTCTTATATATTCTCTATATAAATGTATTAGAAAAAAAGACAAAGTAAGTTTTTACATACTAGTTACAGTAGCATCTCTTTGGCTTCCATATATGTTTATTGGAAGAATTATGTTTTTATATCACTATTATCCAGTCTTACCATTTGTATTTTTAGCACTAGTAAATCTTTTAAAAGATATTGATGAAAATAAAAAGTATAAAGCAGTAGTCCCAACATTATTAGTATTAAGCTTAATATTCTTTATATTATATTATCCAGTAGTAAGTGGTAAAAGAGAAAGAATAGAATATATAGATAATCTAAAAATATTTGAATCTTGGTATTTTTAACAAAATATAAAAACATTTTATATAAAATAATCTTTAAAGTAACAAAATTATTTGTTATACTTTATAAGTAAAGGTAAGAAGGTGTATTTAATGAAGGCAGTGTGTGTAGGACATTCGACATACGATATAACTATTCCAATGGATCATTATCCAATTGAAAATACTAAGTATCGTATATCAAATAAGATAGAATGCGGAGGTGGGCCAGCTTCAAACGGGGCATATTTGCTTGCTAAATGGGGAATAGATACAACAATCGCATCAGTTGTTGGAGATGATTATTATGGGGACAAGGTCATTGAAGATTTTCAAAAAATAGGAGCAAATTGCAAATATATTGAAAAGAAAGAGAATCATAGTACATCAAGCAGTTACATAATTGCTAATATGAGTAATGGTTCAAGAACAATTCTTTCAGCAAAAAAGGATCCTATTAGAAAATTAAGTCAAGAAGTTAATGAAAAAGCCGATTTAATTTTAATAGATGGAGAACATCCTGAAACAGCAAAAGAAGTTCTAGAAAAGAATCCAGATGCCATTTCAGTATTAGATGCAGGTAGACTAAACGATGACACTAAATTGCTAGGGAAAATGGTAACATACTTAGTATGTTCTCATGATTTTGCTGAAGAATTTACAAATAAGAGAACAGATATAAGAGATTTTAATACCCTTATTGAAATATATGATGCATTAAAAAAATATTTTAAAACAAATATTATAATAACTCTTGAAGCTAATGGAAGTTTTACAGTAATTGATGGTAAATATAAAATTATACCAAGTATAATAGTAAAAGCACTTGATTCAACTGGAGCAGGAGATATTTTCCATGGGGCATTCGCATATTTTATTGGAAAAGGATACCCATTAGAAGAGGCAATAAAATATGCATCGATAACAGGAGCTATATCAGTAACTAGAATAGGTTCAAGATTTTCAATCCCAAGTTTAGAAGAAGTTGTAGATTATGATACAATTATATAGTAATTTGCCAACACTAGATTTACACGGAGTAGATAGAGAATATGCTAGGATACTGATTAATGACTTTATATTTGACAATTATAGAGCCAAAAACGATAAAATAATTATAGTACATGGAAATGGTTCAGGAATAATAAAAAAAGCAACTCAAGAGACCTTGAAAAAAAATAAATATGTGCTACAATACAAAATTGATAACTTTAATGTTGGGGAGACAATCGTCCTATTAAAAAAATATAATTGACTTTTATAGGAAAGTATGGTAAAATAAGTGCCATGTATACAGAAGGGGGAGTTTGTTATTATGTATACCGAAGAGTATGAAAACAAAGGATTTCCAATAAAAAGTTTTATTGCAAAACTAATATTGGTGGTAATATTTGTACTATTATTAGTATGGTTATTGCCTAAATTCATCGCACCATCTATCAATGTTGGTTCAGATACAAAGTGTGGTGGAGGATCATGCGATTTATCAGGATTAAATGCATTAACATCACAAATTTTTGCAGATAATTTAGAAAGAATGAAAGATGCTGCTATCACTTATTATACAGCTGAAAGATTACCAAAAAATATTGGTGACTCTGATACAATGACTTTAAGTGATATGATTGGAAAGAAATTAATCGTTCCACTTATAGACAAGAACAATAAAGCAGTAGATGTTCAAAAAAGTTATGTAAAAATATCTAAAGTAAATGATGAATATATTTTAAAAGTAAATATAAAAGATAGTGAAAAAGAAGATTATATATTAGTTCACCTAGGTTGCTATGCTTACTGTGAATCTTACATTTGTGAGAAAGAACCAACAAAGGTACCAGGAAAAGCACCACAACCATCAACATTACCAACAAATACACCAAAGCCAAGTACAGAACCAACACCTACACCAATTGTAAAACCAAAATGTGAATTCTCAAATGGTAGATTTTATGATGCAAATGGAAATGTAGTATCAGAAGTTAACTATATAATTAGTTGTCAAGCACCAAAATGTCAAATAGTTAATGGTTACTATTTTGGTAAGAATGGTTATAACGTTAGTAAATCAACTTACGAAAAAGAATGTTTTGCGCCAGCAGCACCAAAATGTGAGTATTCAAATGGTAATTACTATGATGCAAATGGAAATATTGTATCAGAAGTTAACTATATAATTAGTTGTCAAGCACCAAAATGTCAAATAGTTAATGGTTACTATTTTGGTAAGAATGGTAATCATGTAAGTTACGTTCAATACGAAGAAGAATGTTTATCAAAACCTGATGTTGAATATGAATATGAATATTCAAAAACAACAGGAGCACAGTTCTCAGCTTGGTCAAACTGGAGTAGCTGGAAAAAAACATCTTGTAACACAAAAGAAGTTAATTGTAATGATTCAGATCCAACATGCTTAAACAAATTACAAATGTTAAAGAGAAAAGAAAAGATTGGAACATATCAAAGAACTTATGCTAAACAAAGACAAGTAATTAAGCAAACTGGATCATATGTACAAAAATCATGTGCAAAATATAATTATGTTGAAATTAATAAAACAATCTACGCTACAACAACTACAACAACATATACAACAGTAAATACAATTACAAAAACTACACAATCATCACAAGGTTCATGGTCATATAATGGTAGAGGAAGCTATGCTAATCCGCCAAGAGACACTGCAAATACACACTATACATTTGTAGGAGCAGATTACAGTTATTGTAGTGATACATGTTCAACACTACCAAACTATTATTATGATTCATATACATACACTGCTGGATTAACAAGTGTTAGTTCAACTACTACACCTGGAAATACTAGTTCATCATCAAGCTCAACTACTACACCTGTAGGATCATCTACAAGTTATGAAGCAAGCTGTGGACAAATAGTATCTAAAACAATTCCAATTTATGGAACAATAACAGTTACAGAAAAAGCTTCTAGAACAGAACCATTATATGGAGATGTATGTTATAAGAGTACAAAATCAAGAACAAAGATAAGTTCAGGATCTACTAAGAAAACATGGAGTACATATAATGATAGAACATTACTTAATAATGGCTGGGTTCTAACTGGAAGAAGAAGAGCAAAGTAATTAGGGGGTAATTATGAATAAAGTAATTTTAAATATAGTTTTTTATAAATACTACGGAGAAAAAGAAACTGATAAAAAAGCTTGTATCTTTTATTCAGATGGAACAGTGGCAAATGTTTCATTTGATGAAGGAATTGATGCTTGCGAAGAAATTTGTAGAGTAAATCATATTAAAACAAAAGATGCATTTAAAGAAATGATTAATCATGATATCGTTCATGTTATGTCAGGAAAAGATTTTGAGGAAAGATTTAATACTTTCCTTGGAATTAAACCAGAAATTAAACATGAAGAAGTTTTATCAAATTCTACAGTTGTTACACCACAAGTAGGAGAAGAGGCAACTGAAGAGTCAAAGCAAGTTAAAGATTATGATTTTGTTGAAGCACTTAGACAAAACATTCCAGAAGTTGGCTCAATACCAGTAATAGGTAGTGATGATGAAACAAAGAAAGTTGTTCCTACTGAAGCATCTACAGAAGATACAACAAAATCTGATACAATGAAAAATGTTGCTGCTGCAGCCACTGCCGTAGGTGGAGCCGCTGCAATCGCAAATCAAGCAAAAAAAGAAGAAGCAGATGAGACTTCAGATCTTATGAAAGCAAGAGAAAAAGCTCTAGCTGCTGAAAAAGCAAAAGCTGCTCAAACTTCAGCTAACGAAAAAACACCAAAAGTTGCAGTTGATGAAGAAATAGAAGATAAACCTGAGAAAAAAGAAGGAATCTTTAAACGTGCAATAAATAAATTAAAGAAAAACAAACTAGTAAAAAGAATCGGAGTTTGTGTAACAGCATTAGCTATGACTCTAGGATTTTGTGGATGCGCATCAGCTGCAAACAGAAAATCATTAGAAGGAGAAATGTACAATAGTAATCTTCCAGGTATGGAAACAACTATCGATAAAGACGACTTCTATACAGCAGATCATATATTATTAGCTAGATATAATAATGATAAATATGATGACTATGGTTATAATCAATTACTTGAAGTAACACATAACAAATTCCAAAAAGAACAAATGATAAATGTTCGTGATGCTCTTGTTGGATTTAATGATATCTTTTCAAGATATTATATTCAAGATGGTGTTAGACCATCATTAAAGTGGGATGAAGTAGTTGCAATGCATAGTGCATACAATGATTGGACAAAAGATGAAATTAGAGCATACTTTAATGGAGCTGAAATTCATTCAGAAGATATGTCTAGAGCATATAAAGATGCTTCATTACAATTAATGGGTGCATATGCAATTGAAACAAGAGAACATCCTGTAGATGTATCAATGCTAATTGATTCAGAAGAAGGAAAAGAGTTCTATGAACGTTATCACGAAGCATTCTTACAATGTAAAGAAGCCACTGGTGATGAAAAATTAGAAAAAGTAAAAGCATTCTATGACATGGTTAGAAGAGACTTTCCAGTTACTGAACCAGTACGTACAGAAGGAATATCACATGCTGAAAACTATGAAATGTTAGAATCATATATGCTTTCAGTAGTTCCAATGATCTCAGCAACAGAAATGATGTATCAAAACCTTCCAACTGATTATACATTAAATGATAAAGAAGTTGCTTGGTTTAATGATTTAGGATTATGTAATCGTGCTGACAAGACATTTGAAAGAATTGAAACAATTTGTTTAATGTCTGAAGAAGATAATAAGAATCCATTATATGAACAATTTAGATCAACAATGATAGATATATTAATGAAAAACAATATGTATTATGTTGATGATGAAACTCGTGAATTAACAAAATTAGATAAATTCCAAGATGCAGTAAATTGGCATATAAATGAAAAAGGATTCAATGGTGGAAAAGGGACAGGAAAAGGAACTGGAACTGGTAAAGGAACAACAACTACTACAACAGAACAAGTAGTTACTACTCATACTGATACCGAAACAACATATCATGAAGAAGTAACAAGAGTTGAAAAACCAATACCAGCTGACGTTAAAGCTCAAATTGATGCTGAAATAGAAGCAGAGAATGCAAGAGCTAAAGCAGAAGCCGAAAGAGCCGCAGAAGCCGAAAGACAAAGATTACAAGCTGAAGCAGATCGTGAAGCTGAAAGAATTCGTCAACAAGTTCAAAAAGATGCAGAAGATATGCAAAGACGTATTGATGAAGCAAATAAAGATATTGATAGTGGTAAGACAGTTAATGAAGATGACTTCGGAGATCATGGAGTACAGTTTGATCCAGAACATCAAGATGGAAATGGAAATTTAAATGATTCTGTAGAAAATATTACAACAGATCCAACTGGAGATCAAACTGGTCAACCATTACCAGATCCAAATCAAACAGGAGCACAATTCGATGCTCAAGCACCAGCATATAACGCTCAAGCAGCAAGCACTAGTGTTGATTCATCAAGTACACAATATCGTGTTCAAGATTCAACTGGAACTACTACGACAGAGCAAGTTAGTGGTGGTTGGATTGAAACAACTCCAGTTGAAGATGGATACTACTATGAAGATTCATGGGTAGAAGAAGAGCCATATTCAGCAGCAGTAGATCAATATGTTGAAGGATTAAGTAATACTAATGCAGCTGAAGGAGAAGAAATTTCTCTAGAAGAAGCATATCAATATACTAAATAGTAAAGAGAGCATACTGCTCTTTTTATTTTATAAAGAAAAAGTTGACATTAAACAACAAATGTGGTATAATATGTATACATTGATGGTACAGAGGGTCAAAAGTACTATTGTAGGGGGTTGAATATATGAAGAATGGATATATATTTGAATATTTAGACGAGAATGATTTTAGAAAGAAAGAAAGATCAGTTAGAAAATATAATATGTTAGCTTACAAGAAATTAACATTTACATACTATCCAGAATTAAGAAAAGGAACATTTTTAGGAAAAGAAGTTAATAAGAACGAAAAAGATAATACAGTAAGTTATGAATTACAATTACCAACAGATGAATTATTTAAAAAAGTTCATGGGCCAATTATATTACATTATACTGTATATACAGAGAAGAACATAATTCTATTAACTAATATCACACCTGAAGGAATTTTAGACGAAGGTCATAGAGCTGAATTATCTACATACAAAGGCGTAATGATTTCTAAAAAGAATCCTGAAAAAGATATGTTTAAAATCAATTTATTAAATATGTTAGACAAATAGGAGCAATCCTATTTTTTAAATTTTTTCTTATCTTTTTATTGCATACTTAAAAAAGATGTGCTATACTAAAAAAGCAATGAGCAAAATGGACCCTTAGCTCAGTTGGTTAGAGCACGCGGCTCATAACCGTGCGGTCATAGGTTCGAGTCCTATAGGGTCCACCATTCATTTTGCGAGTATGGCGGAATTGGCAGACGCGCTAGACTTAGGATCTAGTGTCCCAGACGTGCAGGTTCAACTCCTGTTACTCGCACCATAATGTAATTAACTTAAGCTCTATTACTAATAAGAGTTTGAGTGACATTTTAAATAAAAATCTTCACCAAATTGTGAAGATTTTTATGTTTTAGAATAATCTTATTTAAGAAAATATGATATATGTTATAATTAACTCATAGGTAAATAGTAATCTGTAGGAAGGGATAAATCTAAAAATGGATGATGATATAAAAAAGATACTATCAATAAAAATTAGAAAGGCTAATGAAAAGGATGTGAATGATTGGGCTGAAATATTACACCAATCATCTGAACTAATATATTCACAATATGTTTCGCGAGACTATATGAATAATAATTATAATGTGGAACAACTAAAAGAGAATTTTTTGAAAGAAGTAAATCAAAATAATGGTGATTCAGAACTTTATATGTTAATACTTAATGATATCCCGGTTGGTATATTAAAACTTGGTCAACCAATTAAATATTATACAGACAGAAATAATTATTATAGAGCCGATATTGAAGGAATAGGAGAAATTAAATCATTGCATATATAAAGTGAATATCAAGGGCATGGAATAGGAAGCCAGGCTATTTCTTTTGCAGAAAATAGACTAAAAGAATTAAATTACAAAAAATCTAGTATATGGGTAAAAATACAGAATATTAAGGCAATAAATTTTTATATTAGTAGAGGATATCAAAAGACAAATTTCATAAATCCTAATACGAATGACAAAGCACCATCTATGGTTATGGAAAAGATATTAAATACATAGTTAGAAGAAGATAAAGAGGGAACACAAGAATATTTGCATAGTTAAATTTAAGTAATTTACCACAAAGAGATGTAGAGGTGACAAAAATGTTTATAACTGTTGAAGAAAAAGTTGGAACTAGTTATTTAGAATTCCAATTTTGTAAAAGAAAAAAACCTATAATACCAATATTTACTTTATTTGATTCTATAGAATATTGGAAAAAAGATTCGGTATTAATATCTTATGAAGATTGGGAAGATTTTTATAAATTCTATGGAAATATATTTAATTGTGCTTCATTTCCAAATGGTGAGAAAGGATTTAATTCATATGGTATAAACCACTATGACAAAAAAACTACGGAAAAGATATTGTTAGAATTAAATAAAGTAATTGACAAAGAAAAATATATAAATTTAATTTTTTGGTTAGAAGATGCAGTTAACAAATATAACGGATTTTATATTTTAGGAATATGACAAATTAAAATTTATCAAACTAAACTAATGGTTTATAAAAATAAAATACCAGAAAATAACTGGTATTTTTTGTTAGATAAAAAAAGATAAAGTAAAACTACCTCATCATTAATTATCTTCCGTTTTAACAAAAACTTTATTATTTTGTCCGTCTCCTGCATTTTTTTGAAGCTCAGGTATAACAAAAGTTCCGTCACCTGTAGGATATTCTTCAATCACGCAATATTCATCACGACTTAGATTAACATCCCTATATTGATTTAATATTTCACTAAAAGAATTTGATGTTCCTTTTTTATGTAATCTCTTTTCTTTGCCACGAAATGCAAAAGTAGCTGATCCATCATTAAATACTGCGAAGACTCCAGTATTATAAACTCTAGCATTTAATTTTTTCTCTTTGAATCCTTCCAAATTAGTAACATTCAAAGCTGTAATGTTGTGAATTGAGATAAAATTCTTAAGAAGAACATATCCTGGTCCACGATAAAACACATAAATTGGTTCAAAAGGGAAGTTAAGCTTAGATTGCTCCTTTGTAATTTGTAATTTTCTATAGATACCTTCTCCTTCTTTAACAACAGCGAATAAAGCACGTTTACCTCCAACGTCCCCTGGTTTTAAATACATAACATTATCAGGATCATTTAGTATCCTAAATAAATTCTCATCAATAAATTCAAATTGCATATAATTACTCCTTTATAATAAATCATATTCCATAATAATTATAACATATATTAAATTAAAATATTAATATGAATAAATTGATGTTATAATAAGGGTGCAGTAGTGATTGGATTAAATCCTACTTTAACGAGTCGTTAAGGGACATTATAAAAATATGATATTTTAATTGTAATATTTCAAGGGACTTAACTACACTTCATGTAGGCGCTTCGTTGCACTTCGCTAAAGTCCATTTACATATTACCATATCATTAGTACTGCAAAAAAGGAGATAATAAAATGTGGAAGTATATAGGAACAGTTGAATGTAATGAATTTTTATTATCTCTTAATTTATTTAATTGTAAAGATAAAGAAAAATATATAAAAACGCTATATTCAATCGCAAACAACATAAAATCAAATTATAAAATATATAAAATTAAAAAGAGAAATGGTAAATATAGAACTATCTATGAACCAAACTCAATATTAAAAGAAATTCAAAAAAATATCCTAGAAAATATCTTAAATAATAAACAAATATCAAGTTATGCCAAAGCCTATCATAAAGGAATAAACTTGCTTGATAATGCCATACCACATATGAATAAAAAAATAATATTAAAATTAGATATTACAAATTTCTTTGAAAATATATCATTCTTAGATATTTATAATAGTTGTTTTCCAATAGAATATTTTCCAAAAAGTGTTGGAATGCTTTTAACTCATTTATGTACATATGATAATCATTTAACTCAAGGTTCTCCAACATCAGCCTATATTTCAAACCTCGTCATGAAAGACTTTGATGAGAAAATAGGAAAATGGTGTGAAGACAATAATATATCCTATACAAGATATTCTGATGATATGACGTTTTCTGGAGATTTTAATCCAAGTGTAGTAATTTCTAAAGTGAGAAAATCTTTATATAAACTAGGATTAAAACTAAATAATGATAAAATACATATTATAAATAAAAGTGCTAGTCAAAATGTAACAGGAATAGTTGTAAATGAGAAAGCTCAAGTATCCTTAAAATATCGTAAAGAAATAAGAAAAGAAATATATTATATTAAAAAATATGGACTAGAGTCTCATCTTAAGAAAATAGATAATTACGATAATAAGAAAAATTATCTTAAGAAGTTATCAGGAAGAATACAATATGTATTACAAATAGATAAAAATAATAAAGAATTTTTAAATTATAAAGAAATAATAAAAAATCTAGAGGTGAATTGTAATGGAATTCTATCAAGTAAATAAAGATATAGATTATTCAGATTTAGAAAGATTCAACTATCTTAATCAAAAAATCTGTGTAATAGCCTATATAAGAAATGAAGAAGGGAAGATTCTTCTTCAGCAAAGAGGAAAAAACTCATCTGATGAAAGAGGCCTATACGAATGTATCGGAGGTAAAACTGAAGAAAAAGATAAAACATTAAAAGATGCCATTATTAGAGAAATAGAAGAAGAAAGCGGAGAAAACATAAAGTTGGAATTAAGTAAAACTATCGGAATTTGTCACTGCCTAAAAGAAACAACAAATTGGTTATTTATAATTTATTCAGCAAAATACATTAAAGGAAAGTTTGAAATAAAAGAACCTGATAAGTGTATCGGATATAAATTCTTTGATTATGACGAATTGATTAATTCAAAATTAGTCTCAGAAAGCTGTAGATACATAGTAGAAAATATACATAATAGAAATTTATAATATGATTTAATTGACTTATAGTTGTAAAATTAGCTTAAAATAAGCTAATTTTTATATGAAGATAAAAAATAATAAGAATTATAAAAAAAAAGTAATATAATGAAAATGAGGAGATAAATATGAGAAATACAAGACTAGAAGTAGATTTAACAAAATTTAAAAGAAATATTCAAAAGATAAGAGAATATTGTCCTAATAAAGAATTAATGCCCGTAATTAAAGCTAATGCTTATGGAACATATATAAATAGAAGATTGGACATTTTAAATGATTTTAATATTGTTGCAGTAGCGATAGTTGATGAGGCAATTAACTTAAGAAAATTAGGTTATACAAAAGATATATTTGTCTTAAATCAACCATCAATATCTGAAATAAATGAAATAATAGAATATGATCTAATTGTAGGTACAAGTTCAGAAGAATTTATTGATGAATGTCTTAAAGAGAATATGTATATCAGATGTCATCTAGAAATTGAAACAGGAATGAATAGAACAGGAATAAACATAAAAATTTTAGAAAGAATTATTGATAAAATTAAAGATAAATTAAAAATAGAAGGAGTCTATACTCATTTTTCATCAGCAGATTTTGATGATAATTATACTAAAAAACAAATAGAAATATTTAAAAAAGCAGTTGAATTAATCAAAAACAAAGGAATAAATCTAAAATATATTCATTCAAGCGCAAGTAATGGCCTATTAAACTACAAATTAGATTTTACTAATATGATTAGACCTGGAATAATTATGTACGGCTATGAGCCATTTAAAGGGGCAAAAGACAAAATAAATATTGAACCAACATGTAAATTAAAAACTAATATAACATTTTTAAAAGAATGTAATAAAGAAGATAAAATAAGTTATTCACAAAAATATACTTGCAAGGATAAAACATTAGTCGCAACAATTCCAATAGGATATGCAGACGGCTTAAGAAGAATGCTTGCTAACAAAGGATATGTCATAATAAAAAATCATAAATGTCCAATCATAGGAAGCATTTGTATGGATAGCTGTATGGTTGATGTATCAAAAGTAGAGAATGTAAAGGTAAACGATGAAGTATATATATTTGATGAAATAAATATAACTTTAGAGGAAATTGCCGAAAAATGTGATACAATTAATTATGAAATTCTTTGTACACTATCAGATAGAGTACCAAGAGTATTTATAGGAGGATAAATGAAAAGAGAAGTAAAAGCAAATACAATTTATAGACATTTTAAAGGATTCAAGGCTTATGTAATAACACTTGCAAAACATTCAGAAACAGGAGAAGACATGGTAATCTATGTTTGCAATAGTGACGAAGTAAAAGGAAAATCAGATCATCAAGATGGAATATATGCAAGACCACTAGATATGTTTTTAAGTGAAGTAGATCATGAAAAATATCCAGATGTAAAACAAAAATATCGTTTTGAAGAAATTAAATAATTAATAATAAGCCACACAAATAAGTGTGGTTTTATAAACAAATAAAATGTTTTATATTGTGAGAAATATTAATATTTTGTATACTAATAATAAAGATATAATAATAAAATAATAAGTAGGTGATTAAATGGATATATATAATTATATAGATAATTATGGTATATATAGCTTTGAAGAGCGACCAATAAATGAAGTAGATATTGTTATTTTTACATACTTATCATATATAAACTTTAAAAATGTTTTAAGCAAAAGAAAACTAACTATAAATGAAGCTGCAAGAACACACATAGGTCTTCATAAAAAGAATGAAGACAATGTTCTAGCAGTAGAAGATGCTAAAAAACTTCTATACTATTTAAAAGATACAAAAAGATATAAAAACTGTCTTCTTTATAATTATAAATATCTTGAAGATGATGATATTCAATTTGGAGTATTATCAATAGAATACCAAAAAGATAAAATATTTATCTCTTATGAAGGAACAAATGAACAAATAAGTGGTTGGAAAGAAAACTTAATATTAAGTTATAACTATCCAACAAGATCTCATATAAAAGCTATAGATTATTTAAATCATAATAATATGTTTAACAGAAAAGAAATAATTGTAGCAGGTCACTCCAAAGGAGGAAATCTTGCCCTTGTTGCAGCCATGAATGCCAATATTTTAGTAAGAAATAAGATTGAACATGTTTATAATGTAGATGGCCCAGGTCTTTTAGAGCACCAATATGATTCTAAAAAGTTTCAAAGAATAACAAATAAATACACTCATATAATTCCAAGCGATTCCCTAGTTGGAATACTACTACATAGTACAAACTATACGACAGTAAAATCAAATATAGCAGGGCCACTTGCTCATCACATTTTTAATTGGAAAATAAAAGATGATAAATTTGAGCGTCATGAATTATCCTCTTTCTCTAAAGAACTCCATGAAAGAATAAATGAATTTGTAAAAGAAACAGATAATGATGAATTAGAATCAATTGTAAATAATTTTACTCTTGTCTGCAAAATGGCAAAAGTAAAGACTCTTCTAGATATAAAAAGTAATAATAGAAAAATATTAGACTTGATCAATGCCTCAAGAATAATAAATAAAGAATCTAAAAAGAAACTATACGAGTTTATTGGTATAATTGTAAAAGCCTATGGAAATTCAATATATATAGACTTTCAAGCACATCTAAGCAAGTTAAAAGAAGAGTTAAAAAATGGAATTAAATAAAACCCAACAAGAATACATTAATAAAAAATTATTAGCTTTAAGTACATCAAAATTTAGAAGTGGTCATCATTTGAGAAAATATATGTATAAATTCATTGATGAAAAGGGTCTTGATAAAATAGAACAAGATGCCTATGAAATAGTAAGAAAAAAGATAGGGGATGCTTATCCTAAAAATGATGGTAAACAAACCCCTACAAAAAATCACCCAGTATTTATCGCTCAGCATGCTTGTGCTTGTTGTTGCAGA
This sequence comes from uncultured Muribaculaceae bacterium, assembly GCA_964530845.1. Lineage (GTDB taxonomy): Bacteria > Bacillota_I > Bacilli_A > RF39 > UBA660 > UBA3789. The sequence goes on along the minus strand of CAZHBS010000013.1, from coordinate 23,901 downwards.
TCTTGTCTTGAAAAATGGCATAAGATTCCAAAAGGTAGAGAATTAACAGAAAAAGAAATAAAATTTATAGTGGCACTTATCATGGAATGGATAAAAATAGAATATAATAAGGAGAAAGTATGATAATAGAATATGAATCAAAATACATTGAAGAAGTAAAAGACTTATTATGTGAACTACAAGAACATATAGTAAATATAGATAAAGAAAAATATAATGTCTTAACAAATGAATTTAGAGATTCCTATTTTAATAAATTAAAAGAAGAAAAGAAGAAAATGGTAAAATGTTCCTATACATTGAAGATAATAAATGTGTTGGATTAATCTCAGGATGTATTTACAATGAAGAAACAGATACCTATGATTTTAAATGCCCAAAAAGAGGAAATATAAGTGAATTAGTCGTAAAAAAAGAATATAGAAGTAAAGGTATTGGGAAAAAACTCCTAAATTATATGGAAAATTATTTAAAGAATAATGATTGTGAAAAGATCATGATAGGAGTATTTGCCTATAATGATAAAGCCCTAAAGTTTTATAATGAAAATGGTTATCATATAAGAATGTTAGAAATGATAAGTAATTAATAAGAATAGTTTAATTTAAAAAGAGAATAATATTAAAGTCTATAAAATAGTATTTTCTTTACAAAAAGAATAAAAAATGATATAATATGTAAATCAATAGGGGGATGAGTATGAATAAAAAACAAAATATAATATTTAACTGTGTAGAAATAACTGCATTATTAATAAGTACAATCTGTTTTGGATTATGTATTGAAGTACTTCCAACACTTTCAAATAAAGAATTATTTGAAAAAATAATATTTGGTGTATGTTTAATCTCAAATTCAGTAATGATATCAGTTGAAATGATTATGTTCCTAATATACCAAATAAAATATAGATTTATTTATATATTATATATAATTGCTGATTTAATATTGATGGTCTATATTAATACAATAGTTCCATTTTCAGGAATCTTTGTTTTATTATTCTTCGCAACAGTTAAATTAATGGTAAGACTAATGTTTGAAGAGAAAATATATGTTACAAACAAACTAAAGAAATATCAAAAAATATTCAAGATAAAGAAAAAGAAGAAAAAAGTATCTGTTCGTAAAAGAACAAAACAAACAAAAAAAGTAGCAGTAACTAAAAAAGAAAATCAAGTAAGTAGAAAAAAAGCAATTGCCTAACAAGTAATTTCTTTTTCTGTGCTATAATCAGTATGGGTGATAAAATGAAATTAATGCTTATAGGTGGAGGAGAAATAGGAAGAGGTAATACTTCATACACAACAGAAAATATAGATAAAGAAATAGTAAAAATGGCTGAAAAAGATAAGCCAAATTTATTGTTTATTGGTCTTGCTTCTTCATATTCAGACTCCTACTATGATTATATAAAAAAGATATATACGAGTCTTGGATGTACAACAGCATATCTAAAAAAGAAAAATATTATTAATAATAGACAAATAGTAGAAGATAAAATAAATAGTGCCGATATTATATATATCGGTGGAGGAGACTCAATAAAATTAATTAATGAAGTAAAAGAATATGAAATAGATGAATTATTAAAGAAAGCCGTAGAAAGAAATTGTGTAATGGCAGGTATTTCAGCAGGAGCAATTCTCTTATCAAAAAAAGGATATTCAGATTCATATATCTTAAGAGGAGAAAAGTCTACCTATGAATTTATTGAAGGATTGTCTTTTGCCGATTTAGTAATATCTCCTCATTATAATATTGAAGAAAAAAAGAATAGTTTAAAGAAACAAAAAGAAGAAAAATTAATCTATGGACTAGAAGATAACACAGCTTTAAAGATAGTAGATAATAATATAGAAGTAATTAAGTCTGATGAAAATGCTAATGTCTATAATTTGTCATTAGAAAATGAAATAATAGAAAATATCCTATAAGAATGATAAGATAATTATAGGTGAATAATATGAATAAAAAAACAAAAAAGAAACTACAAAAATTATTAATAGTTGTCTTAGTATCTATCGCAGCATACTTATATACAAACTATGAAACAATATTAGTAAGTATATTTAATAATAATGATAATCAACAAGAATTAGTCCAACATAAAGAAAATCAAAGTAGTGAAAACAATTTAGAAATAACTTATTTAGATGTTGGTCAAGCAGATTCAACACTTATAGAATATAAAGATAAGAATATCTTAATAGATGCTGGAAATAATGGAGATGGAGAATTACTAGTAGATTATTTTAAATCACTAAATATTGATAAATTTGACTATGTAATCGCAACACATCCTCATGAAGATCATATTGGTGGAATGGACGATATCATAAATAACTTTAAAATAGATAACTTTTTCGCACCAGATGTAAAACAAAATCAGAAAACCTATAAAGATATGATAAATGCTTTAAAAGAAAATAATGTTGAATTAACAACTCCCTTAGAAGATAGTGAATATCAATTAGATGATTTAAAATTTAAAGTATTAAGTATTGATAATGATAAAGATGAAATAAATAATGACTCTATTGTAATTAAACTAGAATATCTTAATAATTCATTTTTATTCATGGGAGATTTAGAAAAAGAAAAAGAACTAGAAATATTAGATAAAGACTTAAAAAGCGATGTTTTAAAAGTAGGCCATCATGGTTCAAAATATTCATCATCTGCTCAATTTCTTGTAAAAGTAAAACCAAAATACGCCATAATTTCAGTAGGAAAAAACAATAAATATAACCATCCTGATAATATTACCATAGAAAAGCTCGAATATTTAAATACTGAGATACATCAAACAAAAGATGAAGGAAGTATAAAATTAACATCAGATGGTTCTAATATAACAATAAATACATTTAAAACAAATACAAATAAAGAATAAAGCTAAAACTTTATTCTTTTATATTAAATAAATTATTTATATCCTTTTCAGAGCATTTAGTTATTATTTTAACACTACTGGGAACATAATATGTTTTATCATTAAATGTTGCCAAAAGAATATCCTTATAATTATTACCTTTACCATAATAATATTTATATTTATAAGTAATATCGTTATTATCTCTTTTAGGAATAACTTCCCTAAATTTTAAATTATATTCATCTCTACAATCAATCTCAATCTCATCAATAATAATTAAGTTGTTTAATTCAACATACTTTGGAATTTTTACAATAAATAATGATAAAACGACTAAAATAATTATGATAATCTTCTTCATCTATATCTCCCTCTAATAACATTATTAGTTAAATATTTATTTCTTTTTAAAATTCTTTTATTGTAACGTATAATTGAGTCATTAAATTCAGTGCTGTGTAAGAAATAATCATAGCCAAAAGACTTAGTATATAAAATATTAAATAAAAGTAAAATAAAACCTAATCCAATCCCAATTATGCCAAATAATGAACCCAATACTAAATTGATTATCTTATAGATTCTTATTGTATTAACAAATTCAAGACTATTAAAAACAAGTCCTGCAATAGAAGACATTGCAATAATTATAATCATAATAGGTGAGACAATTCCTGCTGCAACAGCTGCATCTCCTAGTATTAATCCTCCAAGTATCGAAATAGATGATGCCGATGTAGAAGACATCCTAATATCGCTTTCTCTTAGTATTTCAAAACAAATAATCATGATGATTGCCTCAACATAAGCCGGAAATGGTACAAAGGTTCTTCCAGCTTTAAGCATTAATAAAAGAGAAAAAGGAACTAAATTATAATTTCGGGTTGTAAAAGCAATAAAAGCACCAGGTAAAAAAATCCCAACTAAAAAAGCAATTAATCTAATAATTCTAATAAAAGTTGTATTATAAGACTTTTGATAGTAATCATCAGATGTATGGAAATAATCAATCAAAAAAGTAGGTAAAATTAAAGCATAAGGACTATTATCAATCATCACAACAACTTTACCTTCAAGTAATCCCATTACAGTCTTATCAGGTCTTTCAGTTGACATTATAGAAGGAAATAAATTAAATCCATCATCAAGTGATCTCTTTAAATAACTTGAATCAATTATCCCATCAATATTAGTACTTATAATCTTATCAGAAATATTTTTAACTAATTTTTTGGGGGCAATAGAACTAATATAAATAATAGATACTCTAGTTTTTGTATACTTTCCAACAGTTAAATGGGTAATTTTTAAGTCTTTTTTAATTCTTGCTTTAATTAACTCAATATTAGTATTAATATCCTCAATAAAAGACTCTTTACTACCAGTTACTGATAATTCACTTTTAGCCTCACTAACACTTCTAAATGCGCTCATAAAATCACCATAAATAGTATAAGTTGATATTTAAATAATATACAAATTTTGTTATAATCAAAAAGAGGGATAATATGATAGTAGATATATTAAAATTAGACAATTTCGGAAGAGGAATAACATATATAAATAATAAAATATGTTTTGTAGAAAATGCTTTTGAAAAAGAACAAGTAAAAATAGAAATTATAAAAGAAACATCAAAATATATTGAAGCAAAACAAGTAGAAGTAATTAAACCAAGTCCATATAGAATTAAAAGTAAATGTAAGTATTCTAGTATTTGTGGAGGATGCACTTTCCAAGAATTAGACTATAAAAAGGAAAATGAATATAAAGAAAACAAAGTAAAAGACTTAGTTACAAAAGTATTAAAGAAAAATGAAAATGTTGTAAAAGATATAGTATACGATAATGAATCAAATTATCGAAATAAAGTTATTCTTCATAGTTCTAATAACAAAGTTGGACTATATAAAAAGAATACTCATGATATTGTCGAGATAGATAATTGTCTACTACTAGCAAATAGAATAAACAAAGAATTAAAAGAAATTAATAAATATAAAAATAGTGATGAAATACTTATAAGATGTAGTAATAACGAAGAAAATGTCTTAGTATCAACAAATAATAATGAAGAACAAATAATAACTAATATCGCAGATAAAAAATATTATGTATCAGTGTCATCGTTCTTCCAAGTAAATAAAACTTTAACCGAAAAACTATACAACGAAGTAAAAAATATTATAGAAGAAGAGAGCCCTGAAAATGTCCTAGACTTATATTGTGGTACAGGTAGTATAGGAATATATGTAAGTGATTCTTGCAAAAAGATCATTGGAATTGATTATAATAAAAGCAATATTAATGATGCCTTAAAAAATAAAGAGTTAAATAATATTAAAAATATAGAATTTATCTGCGATAAAGTAGAAAACAAAATAGATGAATTTAATAACATTGATTTAATCATTGTAGATCCACCAAGAGCTGGACTAGATAATAAAACTAAAAATAATTTAATAAGAATTAATTCTAAAAAAATAGTCTATGTTTCATGTGACTTAAATACCCTAATAAGGGATCTAAAAGATTTAAGTGAAAACTTTGAAATAGAATATATAAAACCATTCAACTTATTTCCAAGAACCTATCATGTAGAATGTGTTTGCCTCTTAAACAAAAAAGAATAGTTATTGAATAACGACTTTCTGTATGCTATAATTATTTGCATAAAGAGGAGTGATAAATATGGCAAAATTCTGTGAAAATTGTGGTAGTGAAATTAAAGAAGGAGCAGATACATGCTTAATCTGGGGACTTATAGAAGGAATTTTAATTCTAACTGGAAGTATACATGTTGACGCTGAAGGAAATGAACTTGGAGACTAAAAGCCTATTAAAGGCTTTTTTTAATCGCAATAGATTTCTTAAATTTATTATCCTCATTATAGAAACTGCCTTTGCTTACATAGCTTTATTTAGTAATGTAAAACTTCACTGTGTATTTAAGAAAATATTTAATATACCATGCCCTGTATGTGGCTTAACTCGAGCATTTAAATCAATTATAAAGTTAGATTTAATAAGAGCATATCATTATAATGCCTTATCAGTAATTATCTTTGTATTATTATTAGTTTATAATATATATTTAATATATGATATTGTAATGAATAAGAAAAAAACTAATCAATTTATAAATAATTTAGGTAAAAATTATATTTTAATAATAATTATACTTTTAATAAATGAAATAATTAATATCATAAGAGGAATATAGTAATTATAGATATACTAAGTAAAAAACATTTAAAATAATAAAAAGATATTATATAATATAAAATATATATGGGGAGAGTTGAATAATGTATAAGTATTATAGCGAATTAGAAAACCCAGATGAGTTTAAAATATATATGTCAGATGATAGTTTTCGTAGTAATTATCATAATGTTGGCATTAAAAATGTTGACTTAGAGTTTTATGAAAAATATAGTGAATTATTTTTAATGATAAATTATCTAAATAATCTTATAATTCCAGAGATAACACAAAAAAGTCAAAATGATTTTTTTATGAAACATAGAGAATTTTTAATGAATCCAAGTGATAATGAAAATTATTCTTATATAAGAGAATTAGGAAGCAAGCCCGTACTAGATATATATGAATTAATCGACTATCTTAGATTTTACTCACAATATATGAATTTCTATGAGTTTGTGTTTCCTGACATGGAAGACTTTTTCAAAAAAATTGATAATTTACTTAGAAGTGCCCTAAATTACATCAGCAGAAAAAATAATCTTATTCTGCCAAGCAAAGAATGTATAGAAATTAAATATCCAAATGCTTGGTTCATAACTCCAGGAGGCTACTTGTATAATACTGGTGGAGAACATGGTCATAAAGAAGGCAATTTAATTTATGCCTATGATGATATTTGTTCTAGACTTAATGATAATCTTTTAGGAACTATCATGGTTTTAAGAAAAAAAGGAGAAAGAGAAGAACAAAGTAGTACTCACAGTAAAAAAGTTCCCAATGTATCTAACAGAGAAAAAATAAAACAAATTATAGATAAAGGGTGTGTTTCTCTTGCTGATTATCGAAGTTATTCAAATTACCCATACACTATAAAACAAATAATAACAGCTGACTCAATAGAAAAAGTAAGCTATCAAAAAAATATGATTACACTAGTAACAGGATACTTAGCTGCTCAAGAAAGCTTATATAGAGCTTACGCAAGACTTAATGGTTCACCTAAAATTAAAGAACATGCTTATAAAGTAGGAAAATTATGTAATGGTGAATTATCTGATATTTTAGTAAGATTTGCAGGATTTAGTAAAATAGAGTCTCAAAGAAAAAATACTATTTGTACGTCTTCTTTATATGGAATGAGAGAGTTTAAAGAATATTTAGATAGAGGTTGGGATTTAGATATATTACCAGGAATTGTTTATGACAAATATTTAGATGAAGTAAGTGATGTAGATTTAAGTTCAATATTCATAAAGAAACATTTAGATAGTGAATTAGAAAGCTATCACGGAAAAGGTAAAGTATTGATTAACCATTGTACATATAAGTAAAATGTGATATAATGTAAACGAAAAAGAAAGGGGGGGATACTAAATGTTAGAAGTAAGATTAAATAATCCAAGTTTAATTTTAACACCAATTTCAGATGTAGAACAAGAAACAATGGATGATGAATCAATGTACGTATTATATAAATTACCAGAATCTGAAGATATAAATATTGGAATGATGTCTTCCTCAATGAGAAAATATTTTCCAGCAACAGCAAACATTTGGTATTTAGATAGAGCAACAGCATTAGCATTTTTCCATAATGGAGGTAGATCTCTAGAAGAAAGCGCATCAAGAATAACAGATAGACCAGTCTATAAAATTTATCCAACAGATAATAGAAAAGTTGGTGCCTATTCAATAATTAATGGAACTGAAGAAAATGGTTTAGATATTCCATTAGAAGATGTAGTAAATGGAAATTATCCTAATAAAAATAAAGTATTTATTAAAGATAAGAAACAAGACTAATACACTGTATTAGTTTTTTTGTTAGATAAATTAGACAAATAAAAGCTTTTATGGTATAATATGAGCCATTAATGGGGGATAAAAATGGGAAATAATGTATTTGATAAAGTTTGTAATAATACAAGCTATAAAACATATAAAAATCTAGAAAAAGGTTCGTTTATATCAAGCCTAGCTTTAGGAGGAGCAAGTGCTGTATTGGATTTGCCAGGCACATGTATAGATAGTTCTCTATCTGCATCTGCAATGGGTTTTTTAGTCTTCTATATGGCCTTAACAGGAAGTAGGGGAATTGATAAAACAAAAGATATAAATGAGATAAAAAAACTCTATAATGAATTTATAAAAAATTATGTAAAATTAAATAAAGACTTTGATTTTAATAATCCAGTACAAATGCTTTCTATGTTTAATTATTTATTATATAGTGGATATCTATCTCGCAATAAAAACTTTGATTTTAGTGAAAAAGATATTTTAGATATTAAACCATTAGATGGAGCAAATATCATTACTGGAAAAGGTGTCTGTCGTCACATCTCAAGTATGTTTACAGATATTTTAAATGAAAGTGGAGTAGATGCCAGTAGATTGTGTATTTATATGCCAATGCCTGAAATAACTGTTAAAGTATTAAAAGAACCAAAGTATACTTTAGAAGAGTTATATGCAATCGCTAGAGAAAGATCATTAGATGTAGGAACATATGAACTTTTAATGAGGCTAATAAAAGAATATGCAATAGATAAAGGACTACCTATTGAACTTGAATTTACTCAAACTGATGAAAAAAATCCTATAAAGAAACTAATAGGAAATCATACAATTACTTTCGTAACAGCAAATGGAGTTGCTTATTACTTAGATCCAACACAAAATGGTTGTTATATCGAAGATGAATCAAAAGAAGGTAAACTACGTGATGCATATCAATTTGTATTAGATACAAAAATCCCATCCTCACTAGTCTTTAATGATAAAGATAGTTTTAAAAGATTAATAGATGGTGTTGGTAAAATAGAAACATTATCCATGAAAGAAATGGGCGAAATAAAAAGAAACACCAGAAGAATTTGTCAAGAAAACACAGATATATTTGAACAATTCTATAGAGAAAATAGTGAACTATATGAGGATATATCCCAAAAAGTATTAAAACTAAAGAAATAAAGGAGAATATATGAGCTACATAGAAGAAATAAATGAATTAATTCAAAAAGCATCTAAAGATAAAATGATATCAGTAAAAGATATTAGTGATGGTCATCATACATTTAGAGAGTTATATAGACAAAGAATGATTTTATTTAGCGTAATATGTAGTATGTTTTCCGAATTATCTTGGAAATCTAAAAAACATTTTGATGAAGAAAATGATCCAATGTTTAATGGTTGCTTTATTGTAGGAATCAATACTCCAAAAGGCCCAGCAACATATCATTTTAAAATGGAATATTGGGACCTTTTTGATGTAGAAGAATTAGATAGAGCACCTAAATATGATTTATATTCTCCAGAAGAAGTAATGACAAGAATAGAATCATTAAAGTCATTAAAAGAAAAACCAATCCAAAAAACAAAAAAGAATTGAAATTAATCAATTCTTTTTAATATACTTCTTGTAACTAACTTCTCCTTCTTCTTGATCAACGATATGATCTCTAGAAGTTATATGATTTACTTCACAATAACGTTTTTTGAACTCTTCTTCATTCTTTAAAAGTTTTCTCATATCACTGATAAATGTCTGATATGTATCATCTTCAAAAAACATATTTTCAGGATTTTCTTCATCATATTTTTTAGAAAGTCTCTTGATTGTATAATCTAAGTACTCTTCAATATTCATCTCAGGCATTCTTTCTTTTGCTACAAAGAAACTTCTAATAAAAACAATATCAATAGTTGTATTTCTATCTGCAGAAGATATTAGTTTTCCATAGACAGATCTTGGATTATCTTCCTTAGCAGAACGATGGTCTTCAATTGCTTCTTTAATTATTTGTCTTTCTTCATCACTAAAGAATTTCTTCATATTCTCATCAGCCATGAATCTTCTAGCAGCAATTTTTTCATGAATTGTATGATCTTCATATTTTCCTAAATCATGATAAGCCGCAATAGCATAAAGCATATTATGGTCAAGTTCTAACTTAAAAGTATCATTAAGTGCAAATATACGTCTTATAACTTCAATTATATGAACAATTCCATGTGCACCATCATTTAAATCATAAAATGGGAAAATATTATCATATATATATTTCTTTAATTTAGGATTAACATCCTTTGTATAATATTCAATTTCATTAATGCCATTAGCATCAAGTATCTTACCTCTAACAACAGCAAAGTCCTCTTGATATTCATCCCTAACTTCATCATAAACAGCACTAAGAGCTTGATCAAGAGATAGATTTGGTTGTTCATTTCTTACTTTTTCATAAATCTTTTTTAAATCTTTCATAAAACCTCCAACCTAATTTGTATTATGTCATAATATTTCACACAATTCAACAATTTATGTTATAATAAACAAGAATAGGTGATTTAAGTGAATGAAAATAATGATGAAGAAATAGAAATTCTTGAAGAGTATGAAGAAGATGATTACAGTGAGAAAATTTCTAATGTTGTTCCAAGAATAGATGCTGATCAATGTATATCAAGTTTTAATGTAGATGCTAAAATGGTTCATAAAAGAAATGAACAAATGAAAGAAAGTCTCCAAGAATTTAAAAATCTCGATAAAATAAAAAAAGAAGAAACTAAAAATTCCATTATCGAAGAAAAAAAGGAAAGCCAAGTTTCCCTTAAAGAATTATTTTTATACCAAGAATTTGGAATATTAATTTGTTGTTTAATCGCAATACTAACACACATAGACTTATCTTTATTCTATAATATAGTTGTATATATGTGGTTATCATCTGAAAAGAAGAATATAACATTATCTAATATCATTTTACTCTTAATAATAAATCCAATTTCATTTACAATTGTCTACTATATTTATTCATTTTTCTTTAATTTATTATCTATAAAAACTAACTATAATTTAATAATAAGCTTATTAGTAGTTGAATTGGCAATTATCCCATACTTTATATATTGGTGGAGTAAAGAGAAAAAGAAACAAAAATAATTATTTTAAATATTCAATAAATTTCTTACTAGCAAATGGTAAATTAATATGTTTGTTTTTAGAAAGAAATACTTTTGTAGAAGGTATTTTTTTGTTAATATCTAACTCCTTTAAATTAGGATATTTTTTAAGAGCAAAATCTATAAAACTAAACCCAATACCAAGACCAGCATCAGTAAAATCAATAACTAGTTCTTGACTTACAACCTCCGTACTCGCAACAAGGGATAATTTATTTTTTAACATGAACGAATCTAAAAATTTTCTACTATTAGATTCTTTTTTTTGTAAGATTAGAGGGATTAGAGGGCAATTCATTAAATCTTCTAGTTTTTTAACTGTATCTTTATAATAATTAGGATTATAAATAAATCCTTGTTTAATTTCTCTTAAAATAACTGATTCGATATTACTATTATTGACTTCACCTTCATTATAAATAACAAAATCAAGTTTTCCTTTCTCTAAATCAATTAATAAATTTTTAGTTAAATCATTAGTAATATTTATTTTTATATTTGGATAATCTTGATGAAATCTTTTTATAGAATTCATTAATACAATCTTAGTAAGAGTAGCCGATACTCCAATTTTTATTTCTCCTTTATCCAGCTTTTTAAAAGAAGAAAATTCGTTTTCTGCATTACCAATAAGTTCAAGTGCACCCTTTACATAATCGAAAAACATTTCACCTTCTTTAGTTAGTTCCATTCCTTTATTGCTTCTTAAAAATAAAGTACCTCCTAACTGATTCTCTAATTTCTTTATTGCTTGACTAATTGCAGGTTGAGAAATAAATAATTCTTCACTAGCTTTTGTCATATGCTTATTTTTAGCAACAACATAAAATACTCTATATAGTTCTAAATCTATATTCATTATAATCACTCCTTATTAATATAATAACAAATATATATTTAACTTATCAATAAAGTAATAATACAATTAATGTGAAAGGAATGATTATATGTTTAAAAATTTAAATATAGTAATAGGAATAACAGGAGGAATAGCAGCCTATAAAACCTGTGGCATAGTAAGCTATTTAAAGAAAGAAGGAGCAAATGTCAGAGTAATAATGACAGAAAATGCAACTAAATTTATTACTCCGTTAACTCTAGAAGTCTTATCAAAAAATAAAGTAATGATTGATACTTTCGAAAGAAGTGACACAATCGATGTAAAACATATTGCTTTAGCAAAATCAGATTTATTTCTAATAGTACCAGCAACAGCTAATATTATAGGTAAAGTTGCAAATGGAATAGCAGATGATATGTTAAGCACTACCATTATGGCAACAAAGTCTCCAGTTATCTTTGCTCCTGCAATGAATGAAGGAATGTATACAAATGCAATTGTTCAAGAAAACATTGATAAACTAAAAAGACATGGTTATAAAATAATAACCCCAGTTGTTGGTAGCCTAGCTTGTGGTGATGAAGGAATAGGAAAATTACCAAAAAACGAAGAAATAATTGATTATGTAAAAATATTTGTAAAGGAGAATAAATGATGAAAAGAATTGTAATTACGGCAGGAGGAACAAGTGAGAAAATAGACAACGTTAGAAAAATAACTAATTCATCAAGTGGTAAATTAGGAATGACTATCGCTAACAGATTTTTAGAAAAAGTACCTGATGTAGAAATATATTATATTTGCTCTAAAAATGCCTTAAAACCGTCAGATAAAAGAGTTAAAATCATTGAAATAGAAGGAGTAGAAGATTTAAAAAATAAAGTAACAGACCTTCTAACAAGTATGAAGATAGATTGTTTTATTCATTCGATGGCTGTATCAGACTATACAACAGACTATGTTACAACAATCGATAGAATTAAAAAAAGTATAAAAGAACAAGGAAGTCTTGATGAAGCCTTTAAAAATATTGAAACAATAGTTGGAAACAAAATATCATCATCAGAAAATAATCTAGTAATTGTCTTAAAACCAACTCCAAAGATTATATCATTAATAAAAAATCTAAGTCCAAGCACTTATTTAGTAGGTTTTAAATTATTAGATGGGGTTACATACGAAGAATTAATAAATGTTGCTAAAAAATTAAGAGATAAGAATAATTGTGATCTTGTTGTTGCAAACGACTTAGAAAATATACGAAATGGAATGCACAAAGCATACATTATAGATAAAGAAGACAAAATAGAAGAAGCACAAGGAAAAGAAGATATCGCGAAGAAACTTGTAAGGAGGATTAGTTATGAAAGATAGAGTATTATTTGTAGGAGGAAACTGGGATTTAAATGGAGGAAGAAAATCAAAGTTAGTTGAAGAATTCGCCAAAAATATAGAAAACGTAGATTTATATAATGGAGGTAATTATAATGATTTAGAAAAGATATTAGAATCAAGTATTAATTACGATACAGTGATTTGGTGGGCAAATGTCGATAATAGATTGCCTAAAATTAGAAATGTAAAAGAAATTAATTATAAAACAATGTTAGTATCATCAAAAAGAAATGATAACGACAAATATTCATTTCAAGATCTACTACAACGTTCTTTCGCTTTAAAATCAAATCTAACAGTAGAATTTAGTAAGAAAGATAATATTTATCATATGAGATTATTTGATCCACTAGGAAATATCTGGTATGAAGGAGATAGTATCAAAGAATGTGCTAAAGCTATGATGGAAAGACTTAAATTCATTAAAAGTATTACCAGAGAATCAACTACATCAAAAGAAGAAGGAAGTGGAGCCCTAGCCTGGTTTTTCAATATGTTTAAACAAGAGATGTATAAGTCAGATGAAGAAGTTATAACTCCTATAAAAGAAGAATTTTTAAATATCGTAAAAGACTATGCAACAAAACTTGCAGAAGCAACCTTTAATACAAAAGATGTTAAAAGATTTTTAGGTAATGCCTCATTTAGATGTCCAAAAGGATTCCCATCATTTAGAGATGGTAAATATATCTTTGTAAGTAGAAGAAATGTAAATAAAGAATATATCTCAATTGAAGACTTTGTTCCGGTTTATTTAGAAGACAATAAAATATATTATTGTGGTGATAGTAAGCCATCAGTAGACACACCAATACAGGTTAGATTATATGAAAAACTGCCTAATATAAATTATATGATTCATTCCCATTGTTATATAAAAGATGCTCCATATACAGAAGAAGCCTTACCATGTGGAGCAATAGAAGAAATAGATGAAATTAAAAAAACAATAGATGAATATTATGATGGAGACTATAATAAAGATTTCTATGTAATAAATCTCCTAGGTCACGGAAGTATTATGATGAGTAATAATCCTAAAAAATTAAAAGATATAGAAATGACTGGAAGAAATCTACCTGAAAATATTACTCAAAAGAAATTAATTAAAAGATAAGAAAAGAGGACACAATCCTCTTTTTATTGTAAAAACAAATAATTAAATGTATAATAAATAAAGTTTTGAGGAGGATATTTATGCAAGAGATTAAATTAAATGATATAAATTTAGAATCATTAAAAAGACTTAATAATAGATATTCAACTTATTCAACACTATATACTGATGGAGAAACAGTCTATAAAATCTTTCAAAATCCTCGTTCAATTGATAATAGAGGACTACGTAATAACTTTAAAGACATGGAAGGCTTACCTGTAGAAGGAGTAATATTACCAAAAGATTTAATAGTAGATGATGACATCCTTGAAGGATATACAATGCCTTTATTTAAAAACTCTGAAACATTATCAAGCAAATTTTCGACTATTCAAATAGATAAACAAGAACTTTCAAAAGCCTTTAGAAAAGCCTCCCTAATAATTAGACAAATGCATAATAATGGAATTATCTGTCAAGATGTAAGCTTGGAAAACATCTTAATGGATGCACAAGGAAATGTTGCAATATGTGATCCAGATAGTTTTTCAAATAAAAATTACTATTCAGGAGTTTATTCAAAAATATTTATAAAATATCTTTTAGGATATCGAAAAACAAAATTAAGAGATTTAAGAGACATTGATAGAGTCTCACTAGTACTTGCATATTATTATTTATTATTTGATAAAGAAATTCAAAATGTTTCAAAAAGACAATACAATAAACTTGCAAGAGAAATGATAACAGTAGAAAACTTAAGATTATTAAGAGATTTACTAATTGATAAGAAAAGAAGCCTAGATTGTACACCTTATATGGATTCATTAATCTCATATAAAGATATAGGAACATTAGATAAAAATAAATATTTAACTCTAGGACAGAAAACATATAATGCTGTAACTGGCCTCATGAGTAGAAACTAATAAATAAAATAGAAAAAATTATCTCAATATGATACAATAAAAATAGAGAATATTAAAAGGAGAAACATTATGAATAATAAGCATGCTTTAATTGTAGTTAAAAATGATAAAAATGAATACTTACAGTATTATGATAAAGATTGGGATAGTTGTCTATTTTTAAATTGTAAAATACAAGATGGTAAAGACTTAAATTATATAAAAGAAGAAATAAAGAAAAAATTTAACATCCAAATAGATACACTAGAATTTAAAAAAGATATTATCCATACAAAATATTCTGTAAAGCATAAAGAAAATAGAGAATATCATCATTATTTTTATCAAGCAACAATTAAAGAACCAAATGAGAATATAAAATATTATTCATATCAAGATCTCTTAAATGATAAAAGAATACAAGAAGTTAATAGTGATATAGTTTCAATGATAAAAGACATATAGTTAAAAATATATGGTATATTATTTATAGGAGGATACATGAGAGAAGAAATAGAAAATTTATTAAATGAAAAATTAAATGAAGTAGAAATAGATGAAAGTTCTAATGAAGAATTAGTACATCAAATAGAAAAGAAGATTAATGATCAAAATATCACAGTAGAAGAAGAAAGAAAAAGAAAAGAAATTATTAAAAGTTTCTTAAAAAATAATCATATTACAAGTATGGATGAATTATCTGATGAACAAATAAAAAATATCTTAAACTATAAAATATAGGTGAAAATATGTATGACATTATAATAATAGGAGCAGGTCCTGCTGGCTTAACTGCAGCATTATATGCTGGAAGAAGAAACAAAAAAGTCTTAGTACTTGAAAAAGCAGCTTATGGTGGTCAAATAATAGAAACACCAATGGTAGAAAATTATCCAGGAATTAAAGAAATATCTGGAGTAGAGTTTGCAACAAACTTGCTTGAACAAGTAAAAAGACTAAATTGTGAAATCAAATATGAAGAAGTAATTAAAATAAATAATAATCTAGAAGTAGAAACATCTAAAAATAAATATCAAGCCAAGAAAATAATAATCGCATCAGGCCTAGAAAAAAGAAAACTAAATATTGAAAATGAAGAAAGATTAATTGGAAGTGGAATATCCTATTGTGCAACCTGTGATGGCTTCTTTTATAAAAACAAAGTAGTAGCTGTAGTAGGTGGTGGAACAACTGCAATGGAAGAAGCACTATATTTATCAGATATTTGTAAAAAGGTATATTTAATCCATCGTCGAGATAAATTTAGAGGAGAAGAAAAATATTATAATGAAATATTAGAGAAAGACAATATTGAAATTTTTCTAAATAGTAATATAATTAAAATAAATGGAGAAGATAAATTAGAAAGCATCCAGATAGAAAATACAGAAATAAAAGAATTAGTAATAGATGGTTTGTTCATCGCCATAGGACATAATCCAAAAACATCAATATACAAAGATGTAATCGATATCGATGAAGATGGCTATATAATATCAAAAGATGGTATTCATACATCAAATAAAGATATTTTAGTAGCTGGAGACATAAGAAGTAAAAAATTAAGACAACTAGTAACTGCAACAGCAGATGGAGCAATCTGTGCTATGGAAGCAATAGAGGAAATGGAGTGAGAAAATGGAAGTTGTAAAATTAACAGAAAGAGAATTTAAAAGTACTGTAAGAGCCTCACGTCTTGCAGTTATAGATTGTTATGCAAAATGGTGTGGCCCATGTAAAATTGAAAGTCAAATAATGAAAAGTGCTGCAGAAAATATAGAAAATGTAGATTTCTATAAAATAGATATTGATGAAGCAGATGAAGTAGTAATTGAATATCAAATTACTTCAATCCCAACACTTTTATTTATAAGAGATGGAAAAGTAATAAAGAAAAAAGTAGGTCTAACAACTGAAGAAGATATCGCAAGAATAATAAGTTCACTTTAAATAACTAGTTAATTGACTAGTTTTTTATTTGAATATATAATTAATATAGAGAGTATTGAGGGATAATATGTTAAAAAAGATAAAAAAATCATTAAAAACAATTATTTTATTATTTATAGTATTTTGTTTTATGACAATATATATTGACTATCAAAGAATATTAAAACAAGAAAAACCAATATTCAATATTAGTAGTTATAATGAAAATACAAGAAAAGAGACATTTAATGGCTTCTTCTATAAAGTAACAAGAGAAATAAAATCATCTCCTAAAGAACCATTAGAAGAATCTAAAAATATTAAAATGACTGTGTTCAATCAAATTATTAAATTACCTAAATTTAAAACAAAGAAATTAAAATATACACTATTAAATAATCAAATAATTAATTGTAATGAAGAATCTAAATTATATTATTCCAATAAAGATATAAAAATATATACATATTGTATTTCCTCTTTGAAAGTAAAAGAAAGCAATAAAAAGGAAAGTATTGATTTAATAGAATATTTAAAAGAAGATTATAAAATAATATATGATATAAAATCACACTTTAAATACAATGGTCTATACCAAGATATGCAAACATTAATTTATAAAGTAAATGATACAAAATTTACTAATGATCAACTTATGATATATGAATGTAATAAAGAAAATGTTAATGATATCTATATTGTTCCTAAAAATACTGAATTTAGGGAAGACTTTTGTACTAATAAAAATGATGATTGGGACTTTTTATGGGAAATAGAAGAAAAGCCTTATACAGGAGAGGAAGAATTTGTTCCAGATTTATTTTATGAAGATGAGAAAAATCTCTATGAACTTAAAAATACAACAAAAGAAAATATCTTCCTTGTAACACCAAAATTAAGAGGAAGAGAAAGAACAGAAACTCCACTTATGGAAGCCTTCTCAAGTGGAAGAGTAACTCTTGATGAATTAACAAAAAGAGGGTTAAAATATAACATTGTAGATAGAAAACAAAGAGAAGAAGAACTTCGAAGAAAAGAAGAGGAGGAAAGGAAAAAACAAGAGGAAGAAGAAAGAAAAAGACAAGAAGAAGCTAAAAAGACTGCAGAACAAAATCAAGAAAACCCTCAAAATATAGAGTAAAAAAGAGACAAATGTAAATATAAAATAAAAGATAGTTAAGTACTTGACTATTTTTTATTTTTGTTATAATATTGTTTATGCTGTGAAAGGAGAGGAAGATGCAATCAAATTTAATAGATGAAATAAAAAGTCTTAATCAGTTAATAATTAAAAGCTTATTTCATGCCGAAAAAGATGGCTGTATAAAATGTAGACCAAAGCCATTACAGATGGAATTGTTGAAGTATATTATTGATCATAGAAATGAAAAAATATGTCAAAAAGATCTAGAAAATCAGTTTCATATAAGTAAATCAGCAATTTCTTATGCATTGGAAGCTATGGAAAAAAACAATATAATAGCAAGGACACCATCAGAAGAAGATAGTAGGAAAAAATACATATCATTAACAGAAAAAAGCATAGAAATGAATAAAAAATTAAAAACTGGAATAAATAAAGTTAATGGAGAATTATTAAGTTGCTTAACAGAAACAGAGCAACAAGAATTCGTAAGAATGTTACATAAATTAAAAGAACACATGAAAGAAGGGTTATAATGTTTAAATTATTTAAAAACTTAACAAAAAAAGAAATACTATGTATATTAATAAGTTTAGTTCTAATAGTTTTTCAAGTATGGCTAGAATTAAGAATGCCTGATTACATGAGTGCAATCACAAGATTAGTTCAAACAGAAGGCAGTGAAATGAGTGAAATACTTGAGCAAGGAATGTACATGTTACTATGTGCTGGAGCATCTCTTGCCTCATCTGTAGTTGTAGGATTCTTTGCTGCAACAACAGCTTCATCTTTTGCAACAACAATAAGAGGATTATTATTTAATAAAATTCAAAAATTAAGTATGCATGAAATGAAAAAATTCTCAGTAAGTAGTTTAATAACAAGAACAACAAACGATATAACACAAATTGATATGATTATTGGACTAGGATTACAAATGATGGTAAAAGCGCCAATTATGGCAGTATGGGCTGTATTAAAGATTCTAAATAAAGGAATAGAGTGGTCAATACTAACAGGAGTATGTGTCATAATATTAATGACAACAGTCTCAATAATAATGTTTATTGTTCTACCACGTTTCTCAAAAGTTCAAAAGTTAATTGATAAAGTAAACCAAGTAACATCAGAGAACCTTTCAGGAATTAGAGTAATAAGAGCATTTAATGCTGAAGAATTCCAAACTAATAGATTTGAAGAAGTAAATAGAGACTTAACGAATATTCAATTGTCAAATCAAAAAACATTTGCCGTAATGCAACCAATCATGAATCTTGTCATGCATGGCCTAACTTTAGGAATCTATATAATCGGAACAATTCTTATTTTAAAAGCTGGAATGCAAGAAAAAATTACCTTATTTAGTAACATGGTTGTATTCTCAAGTTATGGAATGCAAGTAATAATGTCATTCTTAATGCTTGCAATGATATTCATGATGTTACCAAGATCAATGGTATCTGCAAAAAGAGTAAATGAAATTCTTGATGAAAAAATATCAATTGTCGACGGAGAGTTTGAAGGAGAAACAGATGAAAAAGGAACAGTTGAATTTAAAAATGTTTCATTTAAATATCCTGATGCCGATGAATATCTATTAAAGAATATTTCATTCAAAGCAAGAAAAGGAGAAACAGTAGCCTTTATAGGTTCAACTGGTAGTGGTAAATCAACACTAATTAACTTAGTTCCAAGATTTTATGATGCAACAGAAGGGGAAGTCTTAATAGATAATGTTAATGTAAAAGACTACAAACAAAAAGCATTAAATAACAAAATAGGGTATGTATCACAAAAAGCCGTAATGTTTACGGGAACAGTAAAAGATAATGTAACATACGGAGATAATGGTAAAGAAAAACCATCAGACGATAAAGTAAATGAGGCCATAAAAGTTGCTCAAGCAAAAGACTTCGTTAATAAAATGAAGGGAAAACTAGATGCTCATATCGCTCGTGGAGGAACAAACGTGTCTGGAGGTCAAAAACAAAGATTATCAATCGCAAGAGCTATCGCTAGAGACCCAGAAATATATATTTTTGACGATAGTTTCTCAGCCCTAGACTATAAAACAGATTTAAGTTTAAGAACAGAATTAAAAAAATATACTAAAGATGCAACAAGCTTAATAGTTGCTCAAAGAATTGGAACAATTATTAATGCTGATAAAATAATCGTACTTGATAAAGGAGAATGTGTAGGAATAGGTACTCACAAAGAATTATTAAAAAATTGTGAAGTATATAAAGAAATCGCATTGTCTCAACTAAGTGAGGAGGAATTAGAAAATGCCTAGGCCCGGAGGAAGAAAGTCTAGTGAAAAACCAAAAAATTTCTTTGGATCACTAGTAAGAGTAATAAAAGAATTAAAAAAATGGAATGTTGTAATGGCAATAGCCCTAATTCTTGCAGCAATAAGTGCAATTTTAGCACTAGCTGCACCAAATAAATTATCAGATTTGGCTGATGAAATACAAAAAGGGCTAATTCCAAAAACAGAAAAATTTGAACTAATAACAAAAGAAATTGGAAAGAACTTTACTGAAGAAAAATTATCAAGTAAAGCCATAGAAATAGTCAGGTCAAAAGAAATATCAGTAGAAGACAGAAATGCTTTTGCAAGAGTAATGAATAATATTCAACAAAGTGATAATAAAGAAGAAGCCTTATCTTTATTATTAACTTTACCAGAACCAGTATTAGAAAAATTACTAGATGATATAAAAGTTGAAAATAAAACAATTACTGTAAAAGATCAAATTAAAATGTTAAATATAGTAAGTGATCTATCAGGTAAAACATCAGAAGAAGCCCTAAAGAAAATAGATGAATTACCAAAATCAGTATATGAAATAATTAAACCAACCATAGATATAGAAAAAGTAAAAAAACTAGTATTTATTATGGCAACAATATATATAATAAGTGCTTTATTTAGTTATATTGAAACATATACTTTAACAACTGTATCAAATGGATTTGCCAAAAAACTAAGAAGTGATATAACAACTAAAATCAATAAATTACCATTAAGATATTTTGATGAACATGAAACAGGAGATGTTTTATCTCGTGTTACAAACGATGTTGATCAAATAGGTCATAATCTAAACGATAGTATCTCAACACTTGTAAGTAGTATCACATTGTTTGCAGGATCAGTCCTAATGATGTTTATAACTAACTGGGTAATGGCAATAACTGCTATACTATCAACAATAATAGGATTTATTCTAATGTTCTTAATACTTTCTAAATCCCAAAAATATTTTGAAGAAAATCAAAAAGTATTAGGAGAATTAAATGGATATATTGAAGAAATTTATTCAGGACATAATATTGTAAAAGCCTATAATGGTTCAAATGAAGCAATAAAAGAGTTTGATGTTCTAAATAAAAGACTATATAAAGCTAAAAGAAATAGCATTTTCTTATCAGGTTTAATGCAACCAATCATGGGATTCATTGGAAACTTTGGTTATGTTGCAGTATGTATTGTTGGAGCCCTTCTAACAATGAATGGACATATTTCATTTGGTGTAATAGTAGCATTTATGATTTATATTAGATTATTTGCAAATCCATTATCACAAATTGCTCAAGCAATGACTAACTTACAAACAACAGTAGCTGCATCAGAAAGAGTCTTTGAATTTATGGATGAAGAAGAAATGCCAAGTCAAGATGAAATAGAAACACATCTTCATAGACATAAAGTAAAAGGTGAAATCGAATTTAAACATGTAAAATTTGGTTATAATAAAGATAAAACAATCATAAAAGATTTCAATGCTAAAGCAACACCAGGACAAAAAATTGCCATAGTAGGTCCAACAGGAGCTGGTAAAACTACAATGGTTAATTTGCTTATGAAGTTCTATGATATAACATCAGGAGAGATTTTAATTGATGGAGTATCAACAAAGAATTTAACAAGAGAAAATATTCACAAACTATTTGTCATGGTTCTGCAAGATACTTGGCTATTTAGTGGAACAATAAGAGAAAACATTATATTTAATCAAAAAGATATTAAAGATGAAGAAATTTGGAATGTCTGTAAAACAGTAGGTATAGACCACTTTATAAAAACACTACCTGGAGGGTTAGATGCCGAATTATCTGAAAATGATTCAATAAGTAGTGGTCAAAAGCAATTACTAACAATCGCTAGAGGTATGGTAGAAGATGCACCATTCTTAATTCTTGATGAAGCAACATCAAATGTTGATACAAGAACAGAAGAATTAGTTCAAAAAGCAATGGATAAATTAACTGAAGGAAAAACATCATTCATCATTGCCCATAGATTATCAACTATTAAAAATGCTGACTTAATTCTTGTAATGAATGAAGGAAATATCATTGAACAAGGAAATCATGAAGAATTATTGAAGAAAAAAGGCTATTATGCTGAATTATATAACTCTCAATTCCAAAAGTAATTTTACAAAACATGAAAAATATGATATAATGTAATTATGGAAACCCTTTAATAGGTTAAAATTAACTGGGTTTCTTTTTTTGTACAAAAAAGGGAAGTAAATAACTATACAAACAAATAATTATTATGTTAAAATTAATAATAGGTGATAATATGAAGAAAAGAAATCTGCTCATCCTTTTTATAGCAATCCTATTATTTCCAATAAGTGTAAATGCAGTTGTTGAGCAATCAACAAAAATTTATGTAACAGATGAAGCAAAACTATTAGATGAAGAAACAGAAGATTATATTGTGAAATACTCAAGTTTCCTTGATGAAGCTTGTAAAATAAAGGTAATGGTTGTTGTAGTAAGTGATCTAGAAGATTTAACAATAGAAGAATACTCGGATATAGTTTATGAAAACCATAATGTAACAACAGAAGGAGTATTAATATTAGTATCTGAAAATTCACATCAATTTAGAATACAAGTAGGAGAAGATTTATCCCTTCTATTTCCAGATGAGAAACTAGACGAATACATGGGAAAATACATGATGCCATATTTTAAAAATGGAGAATGGCAAAAAGGTATAAAAAACGGTTACTCAGCAATATATAAAACAATATGCCAAGCATTTGATATAGATGCTACAGAAATGGATGTTTATGAAGGAGATTCATTCATAAATAAATATAAATATGTAATAGTCTCAATAATCGTCTTAATCGGAACAATTCTATCAAATATCTTCGCAAACTTTTTATTAAATTTACTAAGAATTAATAAAAATAAAGATATATTTGATATAACAATATTAATTCTTTCAGTCATAATAAATATATTTTTAATAGTATTATTATATGTAATAGTACCTAAATCAGTAATAATAATGTTCGCAACAGAACTATTAGTTGGATACTCATCATATAATTTATATAAAGAAGCTAGAGTGCCTAAAAAAGAGCATCATAAAGTAAATAGAATTCAAAGAAAAAGATTAATTAGAAACAAAAATGTAAAATATAATAAAGACCAATACATAAAAGATAACAAATTTAAAAAATAGTTATCTTTTTTTAATATATAATTTTATTTATG
>CAZHBS010000012.1:0-43071 GCA_964530845.1 uncultured Muribaculaceae bacterium | reverse complement strand
CTGCGAAGGTTGAGTTATTTTTTAAGGAGTAGACTACTTCGGCACCTTCGCCACCACCTGCATTTATATGATTAGATATTAATATACTATTTGGATATTCTTTAGCTATAGTATTTATTCTTCTAACTCGATCATTTTTAGGTAAGTATTCATCATCTTCTCTTACCAAAACAGATGGTATTCCTAGTTCTTGTAGTCTATTATACATTTGTAATGCAGCTTGCAGATTTAGATTTTTTTCTTCAGTATTATTGGCTACTGCTCCACTATCAATACCTCCGTGGCCAGCATCAATAATTACAAGTTCTTGGTTATTCATATTAAACACCTCATAATAATATATGAAAAAAGAATATAGTGGTTCTATTTATTATTAATAAGGAATATGTTCATGATATGTTGTGTACATTAATCTAAATTAACTACTACATTATGAACTAGAGTTTTCTCATAATCTTTTACAATCTATAAAAAACCTTAGCGTTATTTTCTGCTAATGAGTACTAATTCTATAATATTTTTGGTTAATTCTAATTTAATATTAGGATTACTTTTGTATGCTTTTTATCTCGTTTATTGTGTGATTTTATTTGTGTTAAATCATTTATAGTCAGTATTCGTTAACTTCTAAATATTCCATAATTCATATATCATTCCTCTTATTCTTAAAAATTTGCATAATAAAAGATACTAATCAAAGCATCTTTATTTCTTTTTATAATCTTCAGGTTTAAGTCCAAAAAAATTATTTTTAGATAAAAATGGTAGTGTTAATAAATTTGGGAATTTTTTGTAATAAGTGCATATTCTTATTACTATAAAAATAGGAATTAAAAATCCTAGTTCTGTTAATCTAAAAGTTGTTAAAGTATGATTATATAATAGCAAGAAAACTATAAGAATTATATATATAAACATATATATAACAAAATCATATTGATTTTCAATCCTTTTTAATTTCATAAGATCATACCAAAAACATATTAACAAAATCCCAAAACTCCAGTAATACCAAAAATCAAATGGAGTGTTTAAATATCGCTTAAAAAGTACACTAACTAATATACTTACAATATTAAAAAGCCAAATATAATTAAATATTATAAATAATTTACTTGGTTTATATTTAGCATTTTTTTCTTTTTTCATTATAGGCTTTTTCTCACTACTTATTATTTTTCTTATATCTTGATTTAACTTAACTTTCATTTCTTCATATGATTTTTTTCTGTTATCCATAATAAATTTGGATAATACTTTTTCATTCTCTTTATAAGTTCCACATTCAATTAAGCTATCATTAAATATTTTAAAGAATGAATAATCATCTATATCAATATATTTTTTATATCTTGCATAAAAATCAGTATATATACAATAATGTTTCATCGCAAAAAATAAGATAGAATATATTGGAATTATAAGTAAGGATAGAAGAACATAATTTAAATTATTAAAAGTTTCATTTTCAAACATCGTTGATATTTGTTGAAAGCATAATAGAATTACAGGAAAACTTATATCTTTAATAGAGTCAAAAATACTATTTTCACTTTCTAATAATAAATTAAGATTTGTCTTAAAAAAATCTTGTACAAACAAATATATTGATAATATTAGTACAATAAAAGTTATTTTTTCTTCAAAAAATATTGCTATATAAATATAATATCCTAAAAATAAAATTAAAAACAAGAAACCTGGCAATGTTTTTATTACATTTAAAGATGGATGAAATAAACCTAATACATTTTTTCTAACATCTTTACTTACAAAAAATGCAATTATTATTCCTATAATGATAATCCACATAAATCCTAGATCCTTAAAATCTAATAATCCAAATATTAAGTTAATATAATGCAACATACCTTCAATAATATATTTAATAAACTCCTGCATATTTCACCTACTATCTTTATCTGCTTTTTTTAAATTTCTAACGTCAGTCATCACAGAGCTATATTGAGAAACTTCTGTTGTTAATACCATGCTCACTCCTGATTCTTCATCGCTTACATTACATGGCCAGAATGGATGCCTTGCACACTTATGATTTGGATATAAATATGATAATAAATCTACTTTAAAATCGATTTCTTCATCAATATCATTTGTACATAATTGAAACATATCATATAAGCCACATGTATTTTCGCATTTGTCCGCTAAAATAAAAGCCATTGGAAAAGTATTTAGGCAACTCATAAAACAATCAGGAACATCGTAATCTAAATTTCCAATTTTTTTAGGAACTATATCTCTTATTACCATAATAGTATTATATATATAAGTATAATATAAAAGTTTCATATTCTTTGGTGGAAGAGCATTTTTATCTAAAAAGAAATTTCGTAATTCTGCTTCAAACTTATTAGATGTATAATCTTCCCTAGAAGCAAGCATATGTCCAACTATTGCCCTAGCAATCCTATTTATCTTTAATCCTTGAATAATAACATATTGTGCAATTTCTCCAGGTGTTATATATAAGTTATATAAACAATCTACCAACTTTTTATATTCTCTATCATATTCTGCACCTAAAAGATTATTATTACAGTTATCACATATTGTCCTAAACTTGATACCATTCTGACTAATTGAGCATTTTCTATCTAAATCATGTATTTCCATCATAGAATTGTATTTTACAGAAACATTATTAAAACAAAACTTTGGTGGTACATGATCCCATGTTAATGGTAATACATTTCCACATATATTACACTTATCAATTTTTTGTTTTTTCTTTGACTTTTTATAATAACTGGTAGTATTATTTATGCTACTTTCATTTAAATTCTTTTTTGCAGATACTTTATTAATAACTTTATTCATTAAAACCACCATTTATATTATGCCATCAAAAAAGATACTTTCACATTAAAGTACCTTGCTAAATATTAAAAAGTGGTGTAGGTAAGAGGATTTACACCTCAACTGCAAATCTATACAAAACTCTATCCTTACAATAACAACCAACATATAGGTTACCTACATAAACACTGCAGTTTACACCTTTTATTGTTATAATAGTACCCTCTTTCTTTTCAATTAACACTTTTACTATAAGATTTATAATAATAATTATAATAGAAATATCCGTAGGCGAAACTAGGGTTGCTATTGATACTAAGGCGTCAAGTATTGATAGTTTAGTAATATATGGAGATAAGGGGATTCGAACTCCTATCTTTAATTTTGGAGATTATTATTCTACCATTAAACTATATCCCCATATTTGTATTATACAATATTTTCTTATTATTTTCTATAAAAAAGATACTTTTACCAATTCTTTTTTTGAATTTTTCAGTATCCTCCGTGACCGGTGTCAATAATTGCAAGTTCTTGGTTATTCATATTAAACACCTCATAATAATATATGAAAAAAGAACCTATTGGTTCTTTGCATGCATCTTTATGTTTGTATAATTTATATGTTAAACTTCTATTATTTCTATATTTCCAAATCATCATTATTTAATACATTATTTTTATTTAATAACAAGTTTTCAAAAAACATAATTAAATATTTTTTAGTTTCTTTGATACCTATAGAATAGTTAGTATAATTAGCTCTTACTAATGCATTTCTAAAGTATAAAGCATTGTCTTTAAATAATTCGTTATTAATTTTAAAACCCATACTAATTAAATATTTTTGAATAAATACTGCCGTTGTTCTAGTATTGCCCTCTTGAAATGGATGTACTTGCCAAATTCTAGAAGTAAAATCAGCAATTTGCTCAATTAATTCTTCTTCACTAAATCTAGAATAATCAATATCTTTTTCTTCATTAAAATCATATTTTAAAGTTTCTTCAATTAAATCATAGGACTGATATTGAACTGTGTCTTCTTTTAATACTGGCTCGTCTTTTGTAAAATTATAATCTCTAAAACTTCCAGGATTATATTTTTCTTTATCTAGATTAATAAATAATCTTTTGTGATAATTCTTTAAAGTAAGAAAATCAAATCTAAATGATTTATCACTTAGTATCTCATATATAGCAGTTGCAACTTCATCTGCCTCTTCTTCATCGTCATGATTATCTTTGTTTTTACTATAATAATAGGTTATTTCATTTTGAACTTGCTCATAAGTCTTTTTACCATTTATATGTTCTTCAGATAAATCTTTCATATATTGTGATGGCTTTAATCCATCAACATCTTGAAGTCCAAAAGCAATATCCCAATACAATTGTTTTACTTTGGGATTATTTTCTTCATGAACTTTATCATAAGTTATTTCATCCATGGAATTGCCTCCTTTTTGTTATGTCTATTATATCAAAATTCATGTAAATAATCACTAGCCTAGAGTTATTTTAATCACAAAATATATACCATTGCCTTATAATAATGCATAAAAAAAACCTACTGGTTCTTTTTGTTAGCACTTTTTTCCAAGGTATATATTGCTAATAGTTTAACGATTAATTCAGCATCAGATTTATTTTTTATCTTAGCTGAATCATCAATAAACTCTTTCCCTTTTTTTAGTACCTTTAGTACGTCTTCTTCCAATCCAGCTTCTTTAGCTTTAATAGAATTTCTTTGGCTTACGCTCATTCTAGAAACTTCTCCTATTATGGGAATAAAATTATTCATACTTTTCCTCCTTGTTAAAAATATTGTCTATATAAAACATAAATTAACTTATTATGAATTTTTATAATAACTTGTTATCTAGTTAATAGTTTAGTCATCTATCAACTTATTGTTCTCTTGGTATAACTTAGATTCATACTTAATTATTTTATCTTTAGCTAATCTATATACAAAGAAACTTTTTATTATATCTAGTTCATTTATTTCGTTATATCTATATTTTAATTCATTATATTCTTTATCATCTATCATCCAGTTATATGCTGTGTTATCTGCTCTTATTTCATAGTCTTCTATTGAATCTTCTTCTGTTGAGATAATACTTCCTTTTTTTGCTCTATTAAAATCACTCTTGCAGTGAGCTAATTCATGTAATAAAGCAAAATAAATATCTGCATATCTTTTATGTTTCTTAGTTATATAGATTGCAGGCTTATCATTTAGTACTTTAAATGCTCCTCTTATTTTTGCACCTTTTAGATAATTTTCTATTGCCAAAAAAATACCATTTTCGTTAAATTTACTAATTAATTCTTTTTCATTAAAAATATTCTTTTTAGCACAATCTTTTATATAACTTATTAATATATCAATATTTTCTTTTTTATACTCTTTTACTTCTTGAGAAGACACTACTCTATAGCATCTTTCTAACCATAAAGATAATAATTCAGGTTTATCTTTTTTACTCTTATAAAAGATAGAATTATTTTCTTTATATAGAGAATCAGGATTTGTTATTCTTAAATATTTTAGTATATCTTTAGCTATATCGTAATCATCTTTTACATCAGTAAATTGAACTTCATATTCTTTACTAAATTCTTTATAGTTAAATCTATTAATATACTCTCTTATTGTTATATTATTTTGTCTAAGATATTCATTTATAATCTTATCCATTTTAAAACTTTGCTCTACACTTTCTATATAAGAGACTGGTATTTCTGTAACAAATGAAATGTTATAAATCATGTTTTGAGATAGTTCTATATCACCTTTTATAATATCAATTAAATTTTTAGGAGTAGTATTTATTCTTTCTGCAAACTCTTTATTACTTATATTTTTATATTCAAGAAATTCTTCTAATTGTTTTCCAAATTTATTCATCATCATATGTCACTCCTTTAGGATTGAAGTCGGCATAATGGTCATTAATTTACCTTTTTTGTTTTCTTTTCTCTCACTACATATATTAACATTAAAGTTAATGTATGTAAATGCTTATATAAAAATAAATTCCAGAAAGTTCTTTTTCTTTTTGAGAGATTTTATTATTAATAATATTATATACAATTGCCATATAGAATAAATACATATACTATGATATATTATTTATGAGATGAGTTATTATGAAAAATATAGAATTAGTAATATCAGAAAGTATTAAATCTGGAAAATGGATGGATATTTCATACAAAAATGTTAATAATGAAATTACTTATTATTGGATTGCAATAAAAGATATTAATCTAAAGAGTAAAATACTATATGCATATATTTTTAATGATAGAAAATCTTTATACACTCTTGAAGCAAGTATTAAATTTGAGAATATATTATCCGCTAAAATTTTAGAATTCACAACATATGATGTTCCAACTGAACTAATTAATAAAATTGAAAAAAATCGTGATGATGCAAAATGGCTGAAATATGAAACTTTTAATAATAACATTCTAGAATATTTTCTAAAATGTAATGAATTAGATAATGATCCTTTCCAAAAAGATACTTGTTTAATTTCTGGAATTGATAAATCAAAATTATTAAAGGAAAAAACCATTATATTGAATGATGAACAGACAAAACAAATAATTCATTATATCAGAAACTATGATTATAAAGATGTCTCATCAGAAAGAAACTTTTTAATATTATCTTTTTTGGCTATTGAAGATAAAAATAAAAAATATATTATTTTATACTATGATATTTGTTTTAATCCTACTAATAAATCTTTAAATATTAATAATGTTCCTAGAATAAATCAAAGTTTCTTAATCAAAGATAAAAAGCACTCTTTAAGTTCTTATATTGATATTGATCCAGATGAGTTTGTAAAAAATATTACCTATGATATAAGAAAATATTATAAAATTTATAGAGAAATAATCAGAACTAATTTAAGAGATGGAGAAATTATAAACGAATTACCTGAAGTACTTATTCTTCAGAGAAATGTCGTTGCGAACTTAATTGATACTTATAATGTTATAGCACAAAAGCAGGAAAAGAATATCTTAGAAAGACCTCTTAAAGCATTTTTTGGTAATACAGATAGACGAGGTAATAAATTAAAAGAACCCTCAATTGTTATATATGACAACAAGGTTAATATAGATCAAATGAGAGTCATTTATAATACCATGAAATATCCTGTTAATTACGTTCAAGGACCCCCCGGTACTGGAAAAACACAAACAATATTAAATGTTATTTTGAGTGCATTTTTTAACAATAAAACTATACTTGTATGTTCATCAAATAACAAGCCTGTAAATGGCATAATAGAAAAATTGACTTTTTCATATAAGAAAGATATTGAAATACCATTTCCTTATTTAAGACTAGGTAATCAAAAAGAAGTTGCTAAAACTACTAAGAGAATTTACGAATTATATAACTATCAGTCTATAGGAGAAGATGATGAAGAAAAGATTAATAAAATTAAAAATAGAACAAAAGAAGGCAATAAAGATTTAATTGACCGTCTTGAAAAATATGAACAAAGAAAAGAACTAAAAATTAAGATTGATACAGCACAAAAATTAATAGAGTCAATTAATAACCCACATAACAGACTATACAAGGTCGTAAGCAAACAATTAGAATTATTAATTGAAGAATATAAAGAAACGCCCATAATTTCTAATAATGATGTTTTAGAATTAGTTACTGCTGTATCTGAGGACTATTATTTTAAACAATATATGTATTTTGAATCTGTTAAATATATAAAAAAATTAAAACAGCCAAAATACACCAATTTAATAGAAATTTGTAGTATTGCTGAGGATGAGGAAAGAGCAATGAAGTTCAATAGTTGGTGTTCAAAGGATGAAAACATTAAATTATTAGAAAGTGTTTTTCCTGTTATCATGTCAACTAATATTTCTGCATCAAGATTGGGTACAGCTAATCATACATTTGATTTGGTAATTATGGATGAAGCTGGTCAATGTAACTGTGCAACTGCCCTACTTCCTATCGCAAGAGCAAAGGGATTATTACTTGTTGGTGACACAAATCAGTTAAAACCTGTAATTGTGTTAGAAAATATAATTAATCAAAAACTAAAGGAAGAGTTTAAAATTTCTGATGACTATGACTATTGTACAAACTCGATTCTTAGTATAATGAAATTTCATGATAAGATCTCTAAGGATATAATGTTGACCTACCACTATAGGTGCGGTAAAAAAATAATTAATTTCTCTAACCAAAGATTTTATGAGGGAAAACTCAATTTAGATTATTTAAAAGAAGAAGGAAATTTATCATTACTAAATGTTAAAAACATAAATTCTAACTATAGAAATGAATATTATGAAGAAGCAAAAGCTATAATTGATTATATAAAAAGAAATAATTTAAAAGATACTGCTATTATTACTCCGTTTAAAAATCAACAAAATTTAATTAATAGTATGCTAAAGGAAAACAAAATTGAAGATATTACCTGTGGTACTATTCATCAAGTTCAGGGTGCAGAGAAAAACACAATAATAATATCTACTGCTTTGTCATTAAAGACAAGTAATAAAACATTTGAATGGATAAAAAATAATTCTGAAATAACAAATGTCGCAGTTACAAGAGCTAAAAAGAATTTAATAGTTGTATCAGATGTTGAAGCATTAGATAAGTTATCTACGGATAAAAAAGATGATTTATATAATTTAGTAAAATATATATCTTCAAATGGTAATACAGAAGTTTCTCCAAATGAATCTTATACCATACAAATTGGATCTTCAAATGGTAGTAAAAATGAAGATATATTCTATAAAACGATATCACATTTTTGTAGTGTTAATAATAGGTTTCAAGCAAAGAGAAATGTAAAATTATCTTCATTATTCAGTGATGATCCAATACTATCAAAATCAAATTTGGAGTTTGATATAGTTATTTATAAAAACGTTTTTTTCAAAACTGTACCTAAAATTGCTATTGAATTACAAGGTGGTGAACATTTCGGTAATATAGTAAGAGAAAAGTGTGACTCAAGAAAAGCTCAAATATGCAAAGAAAAAGGCATTTCACTATTAGAAATACCAAATTCATTTGCGAAGTCTTATGAAACAATAAAAGATTTAATACTTCAAAGTTGTGGAGAAGAGCTTGAACAATTAGAATTATTTTAAAATAACAGTTCATAGGAACTGTTATTTTTTTATAATATCGGTTATCTAATTAAAACTTTTCTATACATCTTCATTCTTGTGATACTTTGTAATTAAACTATCTTTAATAATTCTATATGATAGAAATCCAGCTCCTGCTTTAGACCATGGTGTATTTTTTTTATGTGTAATTTCAACTATTTGCTCGGCAGAATATTTTGAATACTTTTCTAACGTTTTATCAATACTAATTAATTTTTTTAAACCATCTGATGACGATAGTATTCTACTTCTAATTGGCATTTTTTTAGTTGTTTCGTCGTAAGTGTATGTGTCATCTTCCTCGTCTTTATCTGCTTTGATAGTTTCATATCCACTTTTTTTATATTTTCCGTATACACTTTTAATAACTGGTCCTAATTTATATGCATAAATTTTATCTTCAAATAGTTTTTTTCCTTCATGGCATAAATAATCTGCATAACACATATATACTAATTTTTCTAATTTTAAGTGTGTACAAGGTACCTTTGTTAATATATATTTTGCTATATCAATTCCTTTTAGGCTTCTGTCCATTAATAATATTTTAACAAACTCCTCCTTTGTTGAGATTAATTCTGCTTTTTCAAAAAATTTATCTAATTCTACTACTTTATCCCACCCTGGTTCTGAAGTTTGAATATAATGTGTTGATATAGGAGTATCTCTTCCACATTTTTTTAGTATATAATCTATATCTTTTTGAATTATATCCATTTGCAATATATCTTCTTCAAAATAGTCTAGAGCGATTCTCTTGCCTTTAGAATATGCGCTTGCCATTACTATGAAGTGTTTAATCATATAACGCACCTCCTTTATATATTATTTTCTTGTTCCCATTTTGTATATTCTTGTTTATATTTTGCATGTGATTCTAAATTTGTTTTTTCATGTTTTTTATCCCAAATCTGAAGTTCCCATTGAAATCTGTAATTATCATCGTTTCCAAAGTATACATGTATGGCATGATAATCACCTTTGGTACCTCTAATGGACTCTATGCACTTTAAGTTTGAATAATTATTTTCTATATATTTCTTTGTTTCTTCATACTTAATATCTTCTTCAAAAATTATCCTAATTCCATATATATCATTAAGGCATTTTTTTAATGCTATCTTACCATTTTCATGATTATATTCATAATTTTGAATTTTGAATTGTATGGAATTCAGTGCTTTAACTCTTGTATTAATTCTGTTAACAAAATTTTGGTTTTGAATTTCATTGACTATGTCAGATGTATTATCATTAATAAACTGGCGATAACTGAAAACTTGAAGTAATAGTGATTCATCTTTATATATGTCTTCAACTCTATTTTTCTTCATATGTATTGGGCTATAGTTTGGCTCTTTAGTCCATTTCTTATTTATTTCGTCATATTTTTTCTGAATGAGATTAATTAACTTGTTAAGTTCATCCATTATCAATTTCCTCATTAATATTATTCATATTATCCCCCCTATTTTCATTTTAATTATATCATATGAAAATAATTCAGTTCAAGCTACCTTCAAATGAGTTATATTATATCATATTTTCTTTATTTTTCAACATATAATTAATATTATGTCTATTTTGTCGTATTATATGTATTTATAACTAAAAAATATCTTAATGGTTCTTCTATTTGGCTACCACTAATCTTATTATTAATACTATAGTGATAAGTGCAATTACTCCTATAATGCTTAATAAAATTATTCTTCTTTTTCTTTCTTCTCTTTTTCTTATTTCTTGAGCTTTCTTTCTTCTTTTTTCTTTAAGCTCTGATTCCTTTTTAGCTTGTTCTTCTTTCTTCTGTTTTTCTAATAGCTCAGCTGCTTCTTTTTTCTTTTTTGCCTCATCACTTTCAGGTAAATCTACTCCAGGTATTAAATTAGATATATCAGGTAATTCTTTATTACCATTATCATCATCAACACTATTATTAACATCTGGTCCAAGAAAGAAACCATCATTATCATCATCTGGTCTTCTTTTACTTACTGGTTGTGCTGCAGGTTCAGTATTAGGATCTGATTTAAAACTAATATTATTATTTTCATTCATATTAACACATCCTTATCTTTTACTTATATTTATATTATAACATATATATTATATTATTTTTTTAAACTTTTTAATTTAAACAAATAAGCATATAATTCAATATTATCTTCAAAAGTATGTTTATCACTATAAATAAGTTCATAATTATCAGTTATTTCTTTTCGATATTCTTTTATTATGTCGATATCTTCTATAGAACATAAAAGAATAAAATCTACTTCTTTATTTTTTATATATTTTCTCATTTCATTTAAATTATCTGGATAGATATCATAATCAATATTTTGTACTTCAAAATATCTTTTATTTGGAATTATTCCTGTTGTTGTATATAAACCTGCATCTAATGTTTCCATATTTAATAGAGTAGGATTCTTATACTGATTAATAAAATTAGCATATTTATATTGAAAGAAGTCTTCTTTTTTACTAAATAATTGTTCTCTATAATTAGCTCCTACTACCGATAATATTATACATATTATTGGGACTGATACATATATTATCTTTTTATCTAGAAATGTTTTTATCTCACTTACTAGACTTATTATTGGAATTATTAATAGTGGACAAATTGATAATAAATAATACGGATAATATCTATGGCCTATTACATATATTGGGAATAAAATACATATTAATATAAAAACTATTCCTCTTTTTACTTTTTTATTATCTTCTATTTTTCTCATTGAAAAAGGTAAGTACATTAACATAAACATTATTGGAATATTTCTTAATAGCGTATTCATTATTCCTTTATATAAATCTATTATACTTTCAATAAACGTCATTCTTTCAGGATAGAATTTTATATTAAATGTTATATAACACTCTATAAATTCTTTTAGACCATTATTTATTATAAAATAAAAGATTGTTAATAATATTGGAATAATCATTCCTAAAATAAAATATTTTATATAATTTGTTATCTTTTTTAAATCTTTTTTCTTTATAAAATCTAAAATGATTATTATGCTTATACCTATCCATAGTCCTAATAAAGTGTATTTTAATAAGGATACTATTCCAGCTAGCAAACCTATTGTAAATATTTCTTTTTTACTTAGTTCACTTTGTTTAAAGTGTTTTATAAAATAATAGAAGGCTATGCTCAGGTATGGAAAAGCAAATTCTTCACATGATCCCCCTTGAACAAATGAGGTACTTGTACATATTAATACTGCATACATAGGAATAATTATATTTGAATATTTCTTGTCTAAATATAAATTAATTATTTTATAATTATAGAATAAAAATATACTAAAACTTATTACTTCTAAGATAAATACTCCAAAGAAACCATTATGTTCTATTAAGTAACCTATCCCATATATTAAATATAATATAAAACCTTTTTGTTCAAATAAATCTTTATATGGAATAACATTATTAAATATAGATTTTCCAACAGTAAAGAATGCGTTAGCATCAAACCAATCATTAAAAGCATATAATGGTGAGTTTTTACTTGTAATTAATAGAATAATTAATGATACTGATAGAATATATAAATAATTTTTTATATTAATCTTTTTCTTCATAACTTTACTCCTTAATATAATTATACAATAAAATAAATAGTTCTTTACTTTGAACTATTTATTTTTATATTTGCTTTTTTTTCTTTACCATTTCTTAGATATTTTATAGATACTTTTTTATCTATATCACTATTTGATAATTCATATTTTAAAGAGATTGTATCTTTTATTTTTTTATTATTTATTTCAATAATAATGTCTCCTTTTTTTAGACTATTATTATCTTCTAAGACTACTACTCCATAATCTATACTTGGTATTTCTATATTATTTGATACTATTAAACTTGTATTAGATACATCTGTTACTTTAACTCCTAATTTTGGATATGTTATTTCTTTACCATTTTCTAAGTCACTTATATATCTTAATATTTGTTCTGTTGGGATAGCAAATCCCATTCCTTCTACTTCTTCGTCAATTAGTTTCATGGTAATCATTCCAATTACTTCATGTTTTTCATTTAATAAAGGAGACCCACTACTTCCATGATTGATTGATGCATCTGTTTGAATTACTCCCATGATTACTGGTGTTTCTTCATCTATTTCAGTTTTTACTAATCTATCTTTTCCGGATAATGTTCCTGATGTTATTGTACCTAAATAGTCTTCTCCTAAAGGATTACCTATTACATATACTTTTTCTCCAATAGTTGTCTTTATATTTTTTAATTCTAACTTATTTTTTATTTTCTTTTTATCTATTTGTAATACTGCAATATCTAGGTATTTATCTTTTCCTAGAAGTGTTGCTTCTTTTTCTATATTATTATTTTTTACTTTTATTTTATCTCCTATAATTACATGTTCATTTGTTAAAATATAAGCAAATTTACTATCTATTTTATAAATAAAGCCTGTCCCCTCTGATGATTTATTATTATTTTTATATGTTTCTATATATAGTACAGAATCTATTACTTTATCAAATGATGTACCTTTTATTTCTTCTTTATCATTTATTAATAAATACATTAATATTGATCCTGCAAAAAAAGAAATAATTATTAATAATATTTCTTTTATATTAATATTCTTCATCTAGAATAGTCCTTTCAATATTAGCTAAATCTTTCCAATTTAGAGGGAATCCCATTCTATTTAAAACGTCTGAAATATCTATTGTATGAAGATTATAATCTAACGTTTCAATGATATTTTCTAATTCAACAACCATGTTTTTAAAATCAGCTACTGTTAACATTTGTTTTAATATTATTATAAGAGCAAATAAATCATTTTTTCCTTGAACATATTCATTATCTTCTTTTCTTATTCTTAAAAGTTGATGAAATACTGTATCATCTATTACCTTTTGAGTTTTATTTTCATATAAAATATCTTCATGAGCACATAGATTACGATAGTTTGCTAGTATTGGTAAATATATTAATAAATCATCAGCATCTATTTCATATATTTTAGCAATATCCTTTTTATCTTCATCTTTTAAGACAGAGTATAATTCACTTACTATTCCAAATGATAATACTTTTACTAAAATCCATAATGGAATGTAGCCATAGTTTGAAACATAATGAAGTGTTGCACTATGCTGAGAACCATTTACTCTTATTTGTCTCTTCATTTTTTTTAATAAGTCATTTAATTGAGACTGTTTGCGAGGATCTTGAGTAAAGTTCTTAGGTTTTAAATAATCACTTTCACGATAACCATATTTCTTAGACATTTGATATGACATAATAGATTTTAAGTTATTTTCTATTACTAATAAATATTTAAATAAGACATTACGAAATGACCTATCAAATAAAAATAGGCTATATAATTCTTCAAATGTTGCTCCTTCTTTATATTTCTTTTCTGGACCAGTTACAAATAAATGTCTATATCCATTTAAAAAGAAATAATTTTCTCTTAAAAGTACTTGTTTGGCATACTTCTCATCATTTATAGTTAAGCCTTTAAATTTGAATATTTCTATTTGTTCATCTAAGTTTTTAAAGCTTTTCTCTACCATAGTCTCACCCTACTATAGATTATAGCATATAAATTAATTAATTAAAATTTTTTTTACTTATTATTTTTATATGTTATAATGTAATTAATAAGCAAAGTTGTCTTTATGGGGGGATTATTATGCCAGCAAGTGTTGCTCATGCTTTTTTTGCGAAAGATGTATATGATATATTACCTGAAGAAATTAGAAATAATTTAGATATAAATAGATGTAAAATGTTTGGACAAAGTGTTGATAGTATGAAGTTTTATAATCTATTTTCTTTGGCATCAGGTAAAAGACTTAGAAGTTTTCAAAAATACTTTCACGAGAATAAAACTCAAGAGTTTTTTATTAATTTATTAACATATATTAGAGATAATAATATTAAAGATAAAGATACGATGTCCTTTCTTCATGGATTTGTTTGTCATTATGCGTTAGATTCTTGTGTTCATCCATTTGTTGTATATAAAACAGGAATATTTGATAAGAGAAGACCTAGTACATATAAATATAATAATATTCATGCATTTATGGAAACTTATATTGATAATGATATGATTAGAAGAAGATTTAAAACTAATCCTTATAAGTTTAATCATTCAAGATTTTGTTTTGATTTAAGAAGTTTTTCTAATGAATTAAATAAGACTATTGACTATTCTTTTTATAATACATATAAGATTCGTAATATGAGTTCAATTTATTATAAATCTTTAAAACAGATGAGTATGGCAATTAAAGTATTTAGAAGAGATTCTTATGGAGTCAAGAAATTCTTTTATAAATTAGCTGATAGTTTTACTTCTCGTAGAACATTTAGATTTGAAGCAATTAGTTATTATTATCCTCTTAAAGATAAACATAACTTTTTGAATAGTAAAAATGATTTATGGAGAAATCCTACTTCATATGATATGACTAGTAATGAATCATTTGTTGATTTATATTTAAAAGCCATTAAGTTTGCAAAAGTGTTAGTTTGTGCCAGTTATGATTATATAAATAATAAAGATATTGACTTGGAGAAAATATTTGATAATAGAAGTTATGTTACTGGTATTGATTGTAGTTTAAAGAAAGAATTAAAATATTTTGAGTTTTAATTCTTTTTTTGTATATTTCTTTTTATTATAAACATATTAATATTGGTGATTGTATGTTTTATAAATATGAGATTAAAAATAGGAATGGAGAAGATGTTTTATATTTATACATTACTAGCAAATATGAATTTTCTAATGAATTAATTAATGATGAAGATAATTTAGCTATTTTATCTAAAAATTACATAGATACTTATAATATTCCTTTTAAGGGAAACACAATATACTTAGTTATTGATGATATTATTACTAAGAGTATAAATATAAAGGACAATAAAAATATAAGTGATACTTATTTTCTTCCAGATAATTTTTTAATTAATATTAAGCTTGAAGATGGAGCTTTGTGTGAGATTACTTTAAGAGATTATTTGCTTAATGCCTTATTTTCAAATTATTTTTATAATATTGGAGATGAGACTTTAAAATCTATTTGTATTCTTTATAACACTTTTTGTTTTAAGATGATGTTGGAGGAGAAGTTTATTAATTTAGATAGTTCATTTATTGTATATAAGGATGTGGATGAATACAGAGAATTATATAGAGATTTTGATATAATAAAAAATAGATTTAATAAGATTATAGATGATTGTAGTGGAATATATCTTTCTTATAATGGTTCATATATATTACCTTTTATGCATTACTCTAATAGTGGTAGAACATTAAATAATAGTAAATATCCGTATCTTACTGGAGTTAAGAGCTTATGGGATTTAACTTGTAGTAATTATGTTAATTTATTTAACTATAGTTTTACAGAACTTAATAAGTTATTAGGTACTAGCATTGATGGTAAAAGTAATGTTAATATTAGATTTAAAAATAATGGTAAAACTATTTCTATTGGAGATAAAAGTTTTTCTATTTATGAACTTAAGGATAGATTAAAACTTGTTTCTAATGATATTTCAGTTATTATATATAAAGATAGTATTTGCTTTATTTGTAAGGGTTGTGGAAATAGTTATGGTTTAAGTATTTATGGAGCGTATTGTATTGAGAATAATGGTGGCAAATATTTTAATATTTTAGGCTATTATTTTCCTAAATGTAGATTATCACAACATATAAAAAGACTTTCTTAAGAAAGTCTTATTTTGGTATATCAACTATTGCAGCATCAGCATCTCTATTTAATTCTAGTGAGTTTTCTAGAAATTTTGAGTAACCATCAACTTTTTCAACGAAATCTGGGATATCAGGAACACTTCTGCCATTTAATAATTTATGAATTATATCTGCTTGTAATCTTAAGTCTTTAATTATTGCTTCTACTTGATCATAACTTAATTTTCCTATCATATTCTACCTCCTATTGAGATTGGCTTGCTGCTCTAGCTAGTGCTGGAATTGGCGTTGCTTGTGGAGTATTTAGTTGTGGTATTGATGGTACTTGTACTGGTTGTACTGCAGCAACTTGTTGTTGAATATTTTCTTGAGCAAGATTTGGTATTGATTGTGCTTGTGGAGTTGGACTTTGAATTGGTGTTTCTGGTTGTCCTGTCGGAGTATCTTCCAACTTTTGAACTGGTTCAGGAGGTTGAGGAGCTTGTTGTTCGGCAAGTTGCTCTGTTTCATTTTGTGGTTGAGCAACAGGCTCTTGTTGTGTTTCCTCTTCATTAACCATTAAAGCAGGATCTGGTGCTTGTTTAAAAGCATCTGCATTTGTGGTAACAGCATTTTTAAATTCTTCTAAACTATCAAGATAGTTAATATTATCAATGTTATTCCAACCAATTCGCATTTTAGATATGTAATCAAAAATCTTATTGACTGCAGTTACATATTTATTATAATCATCCATATAATCCTCCTTTTATATTAATATTATTCTTGAACCATTTTTTAAATCTGTTTCTCTTATTGTTCTATTAACATCATAGACATTTCCTGTTTCTTTACTATATAGATTAGTATCATCTTTTGGGACATAAGCCCCATCTGTTAATTCTACAAGCGATGCTTCAATAAAACTTTTTATTGTTCCTACTTTTTTATTTATAGGAATAAACATATCATATTTTTTTTCAATAAGAGGTATTTCTAATTCTATTAATATTTTATTATTCATAAATCCTCCTACTCATCTGACATTAATTTCATTAATGATGCTTTACCTTTTCTGATAATGTATCCAAATCCTGGTTCTACTTCAGCTCTTAGGGCTCTTGCATTTGTAGTAACTTTCAATGTGAATTGGTTACCAATTCCATTTCCTAACCAAATGCCTTCTGACATATCGGCTGCTCCTTTGAACCATGATTCAAAGTTAATTGCTTTTATTCCATCAATTGTATCTATTAAGACAAATCTAATGTTTCCAACACCTTTGGCATTGTCGATAGCATCAGTAAATTTAGTTTTATCTGCTCCTAATTTACCAAGTAAAGCATTTATATTTGCCACAAATACATATAATGTTTTTGATGGATCATTGTTTGTTGTAGCATCTACTATTATATCTGTTGCTTTACTGAAATCGCCATTAATATATTCAGTTTTATCTAGTTTCATATCAGGATATAAACTATTTGTATCTATTACAAGGGCTTCTACTGATGGTGTTGTTAGAATGTTACTAATGAATCCTGAAATAAATCCTGGTTCAGCAGAAATATCTTCTCCTGTAATAATGTACATAAATCTATTATTAAGATCAACTGTTGCAGTATCTAGGGATTCTTTTTCTACACCAACTGGCACTGTAGATAGAGAACCAAGATATGATTTGACATAATCTTTTGTAACTATTTCTGGTAGTACTGGAATCTTTCTTGCTTTATATGAACAAACGTTATCAAGTTTTTCACAGACAATTTTAATATAGTCTGACATCTTTTCTTCTTTATAAGCATAGGCTGTTTGGAATTCATATATGGCATCTAATAGGATAAGTCCACGTCCATAAGCTTTAGATGGCTCTTTTTTACGTACTCCTGGAATTACAGCTGAGTAATCCATTGGATCATTGAATTGTAATACAACGTTTTGAGCAAAGTTTTGTCTTAATCTGTAACGTACTGTATTTGGTCCATTTGTTGATAGA
Organism: uncultured Muribaculaceae bacterium; assembly: GCA_964530845.1. Taxonomy (GTDB): domain Bacteria; phylum Bacillota_I; class Bacilli_A; order RF39; family UBA660; genus UBA3789. The sequence goes on along the minus strand of CAZHBS010000012.1, from coordinate 24,323 downwards.
ATAAAGACAATACCATATTTCAAACACTCTCTTGTCATCTGTCCTACGACATCTTCATAGTCTGGATAAGTTTCGAAGAATGCTTCTACGTTATTAATCATGACAATAATGAATGGAATTTGCTTTCCTCCATGATTTATATAGAAATCAAATGATCCATTATAGTCTGTAAATATTTTCTTTCTTTCATCAAGAATTGTTGCGATAATCTTAAACAAGTTAGCAATTTTTTCTGAGTCTGCTGAAAGAATTACTTCACCTACATGTGGCGCTCCTCTAAACATTGTTAATGTTTCTGCACCAAAGTCTAGGATATAGAAATTTACTTCATTTGAGTTATGGTTTGTTATACATGAATAGACGATTCCAGTTAACATTAACTCTTTACCATTACCAGCTGAACCAAAGACAATTGTATTTCCATCTGCTGATAGAGGTAGAGTTAAGGCACTCTGTCTTTGATTATCTGGATCATCATATTCTCCAATTATTGGGTTAATAACATTCTTTTGAGGATGATAATTATATTTTCTTTTAATATCATCAGTGAAGATAACATGTGGTATACTTGGTAACCATAGTTGTTCTATTTCAACTCTTTCTTTAGCTGCTTCACCTACTATATATTTAATTATGTTTGTGATTTCTTCTCCTTGAGACTGAACAACTACTTCATTTTGTTTTGTATCATATGATTTTATTGTTGTTCCAACATTGTCGACAATTGTTATTGATGAGTCGACTTTTTTCTTTCTTTTTTCTGTTGGATAATATTGAGCTCCTGCCCAGGCTGCTTGTCCCATTGCGAATAGTTCGTTATAACCTACTTGTAGGAAGAAACGACCTGTATTTTTTAACTCGGCAGCATCTGGACATTTAATCATATCCATACTATCTGACTTATCCTGAACTCTTAAACATACTCTAAATTTAGAGTTTGACCAGATTTGATCATTTACGACTCCTGATGGTTTCTGTGTTGCAAGAATAAGGTGGACACCAAGGGAACGTCCGATACGGGCTGTAGAAATTAATTGATCCATGAATTCTGGTTGCTGTGACTTTAATTCGGCAAACTCATCGGAAATTATGAATAAGTGAGATATTGGCTTATCAACTAAACCTCTTCTAAATAATCCTTGATATTTATATATATCAATTGTACTTTCATTTAACTTATCTCTTGCTTCATTAAATTGTCTCTGTCTTTTACGTAGTTCTGACTGAATTGATGCAAGGGATCTGTTCATCTCGATTGTATCCAAGTTGGTAATAGTTCCAGCAAGATGTGGTAATTTTACTCCTGTTTCCCTATTTTCAAATGCTCCGGTTAAACCTCCACCTTTATAATCGATAAGTACAAATGATACTTCGTATGGGTGATAGTTAACTGCCATTGATAAAATATATGTAATGATAAATTCTGATTTACCTGAACCAGTCATACCTGCGATTAGTCCATGTGGTCCATGAAATTTTTCATGTAAATCTAGTTTGAATAGTTCTCCGGCTTTATCAAATCCAACTGGTGCTTGTAATGTCTTTGTTGGATCATTAACTTTCCATCTATTTAGAATATTTAACTGCTCAACCATACCAACATTACACATTTCAAGATAAGATATACTTGTTGGAAGAGCTTGCTCTTCTTTAGCAATATCTATTGGAATATTTGCAATTATTTTACAACATTCATATATGTTTAGTGTTGGATCAAAGTCAGCTGTGAATTCTTTTTGTTTATTGGCAACTAGTTCATTTTCAAATACACCAGACTTTTTATCTCCAATACTAATAAACGCTTTACATTCATTTGGGATATTTACAAGTCTTGGGCTTACTACTACCAAACTGAATCCATAGTTAACTGGCATATTAGCGACATCTCTTAGTATTTCGATATCTCTAACTGCTTTATAATCATCTGTTATAATTAGGAAATATGGTTTATATTCATGATAGTCTTGCATGTTAGTTTCCATAGTTCCATTATTGTCTTTAAATTGTCTTTGTTGAATTTCTTTTTCAAGTTCAAGGGAAACTTCTTTTGCTTCATCAAGATTTGTTGCGAAATATCTGAATGTCTTATTGTTATTCCAACAATGTGGAGCAACTTTTAAATATTCCCAGTTACTTACATTTTGATCACTTGTAAATACAACTATCTTTAAATCTTCATAACTATGAAATGCAAGTACTTGTAACATTAAACCGTCTATGAATTGTTTTTTATTTGCTGCTGTTCCAATTATGGCGATTATATTTCTAGAAATGAAATTTAATGAGACTGGAACATTTTCTAGAGTTCTAGATTCTGCTCCTACTTTATATACTTCTTTTAATAATTCATCTACTTTTAATGAGAAATGTTCTTCTGGTATTCCTATTTCACCAATTAGTTCTGTAGTTCCTACTCCTAGTCTTAAATCTAGAAAGTCTTCTTGGCCAATTTCTCTTTCCCATAGATTTCTTTTCTTTTGATAGATTATTTCTTTTGTTTGAGCAAGAGGTAGATAGTTATCTATAAGAATTTGTCTTTGAACTTTCATTTCTGACTGAATTTTTTCTTTCTTTTCATCTAGATAACTAAGATATTTTACTTTTCTTTCTCTGGCTGCTTTCTTTTGAAGTTTCTTTTGATATTTTGATTGAAGATTTGGCCATACTAACATTGTTGAAAGCATTGCTCCAGTCATCAAAAGAGTTGGTGCTGCTGCTCCCCAGTCAGTGGTTCCATTTATTACTCCTTGCAATGTATTTATACCCATTGTCATAGAAGACATTGCCATTGTAAGCATTGGCCCTAGTGTATAAATTAAAGGGGTCTTTTGTTCTTCCTCTTCTCCTCCATCTGGTGGTGGATCTATTCCTATTTTTACTGGTGTGATTCCAGTTTTGAATCTTGGTGCTCTAAAGAAGTAATCATCTTCTTTGTAAAATTCTATTGCTTCTTCATCTGGATTATCAAATTCTGTTTGTTTTTGAACAAATGATGTAAATGGTTCTAAGCAGCTACTATCTATTGTAAGATTTTTACCAATGTTATTAATTATCAAGGTATCTCTTAAAGCAATTATTTTTAGTCCCATGATGAAAACAATATCACCATATTCTAGTCTTCTAGCATTTATCGCAATATTATTAACATATGTACCATATTTACTATTTAAATCTTGAATTATCCATACACCATTATTATATATAAGTTTTGCATGCTCTCTTGATACTAAAGGATAACTATAATTTATTTGGGCTTTTGGATTGTTACCAATAATAATTTCATTTCTGTTTCGTAATCTTAATAAATAATTTTGGGCATCAATTGTTGGAGAACAATATAATATAACATATTCATTATCTGTATTGATTTTCAAAAAATATAAGCTGTAATCTTTTAAATATGCTGATTCTATCTCCATCTCACCAGACATGATTTTAGTTTCGAAGTCTGATTTTATTTTCCACTTACCATCTTCTTCTTCTACGTTGATCAAGTTTCTGACATTTCCTAAGTAATCGTTATCTGTAATCCAATAGTTTCCGGATATTTTGTTTGGTAATGTGAAGTTATAGATTTTTTTCTTTTTTATTAATCTAACTATCACCTTTATCACCCCGTATTATTCTAAGTATATACCTAATTATATCTTTTTTTTTATTTTTTTACAATATATATAATATTTTTATGGGTATTTTGTTATATACGCCTATCATTCTTTTAATTTTATGAATAATATACTATGGTGACTTTAATGATTAATTTATTTGAAGGATTAAATCCTATTGTTTTAGCCTTAATTGGTGGTCTTATTTGCTTTGCTGCTACATCTTTTGGTGCTATGGTTGTATTTTTGTTTAGGAAAGTTAACAAAACTGTTATGGATATGATGATAAGTTTATCAGCAGGGATAATGCTAGCTTCAGCTTTTTTCTCTCTACTTAATCCAGCAATAGAAATATGTAATGAACTTAAACAGAATATATTTTTTACTGTTTTACTTGGATTCTTATTAGGCGGATGTTTCATTTTAGTTTGTAATAACTTTTTTAAAAATCATAGTTACAGTGGATTAAACTTTAGAAAAAGTCTTGTGCTTTTTACTTCTATTACTCTTCATAATATACCAGAAGGATTAGCTGTTGGTGTTGCCTTTGGTAATATGTTTTATGGTGGAACATTTATTTCAGCTTTAATCTTGACAATCGGTATTGCGATACAAAATATTCCTGAAGGCAGTGCAATTAGTCTTCCTATTAGGCGTGAAGGATATTCTAGAACTCGTTCTTTCTTGTTTGGGCTTATAAGTGGTATTGTTGAACCAATCAGCGCTGTTATCGGAGCTTTACTTGTAATCAAAGTACAAACTATTCTTCCTTTTATTTTAGCGTTCGCTGCTGGTACAATGATTTTTGTTATTTCTTATGACTTGATACCTGATTCTCAAACAAATAAAAGAAAAGACTTAATGTCCTTTATTCTAATGATTGGTTTTTCTATAATGATGATTTTAGAATTACTTTTGGGATAATTTTATTGTTGCTGTCTGATTTTCAGTTAAATATAAACCATATAAGTCTGTTTTAGGAGCTTTAAAAATAATCGTCTTTTCTTCATTTTTTATTTCCACAGGAGTTGTGGAAATTTTTTTAAAATTATAATTATTTGAATCTATTATTTTTATTTCGTCATTTATCCAAAGACACTCCTCTGGTTTCTTTCCATTATTTATACTCCAATATCCAGAACTATTTTTATGCCAGCCATCTTCTGTAAGTTTTCCTTGTCCACATTCTATATGACAATGTGCTCCTGTTACGTTTCCTTTTGTTCCTTCTTTATAAAAAACTTCATTTTGTTTTATTCTTTTTCCAATAAATAAATTACTGATATCATCAGCATGAGCAAACATAATTGTCATGTAGTCAACAGTACCATCTGGATATTCTACTTTATCTGTACTTTCAAGCCATACTTCGTTAGCATCATTTTGATATATTTTTTTAATTATTCCAGTAAATGGTGCATATATTTCACTCTTACCTCCATCTATATCAGCGTTATCTATCGCAAAACTATTTTTATGAGTACCCTCATTATATCCTTGTGTTATGCGCATATATTTTGCAGGGAAGATTGGTTTTTCCACTATTTATTATCCTCCTTGTTTATAATATTTTCAGGTCTTATAACTTTTGTATTTTTTTCCACAATTTCTGTGTATGTTTTCATTTTACCTTCAAGTGTTTTATAAACAGTATCTGCTCCAATAAAGGAAAATAGTCCTATCCACAGACTATTTGGAAAATTAATATCTGTAAATGACATACAAAAAACTATACTTACAATAATATTTACAAAGAATGAATAGATAGTGATATGTTTACTTTTTTTAAAAAAGGCTTTTGTTTTTTGAACAAATGCACAAGTTATGGTACTTAATGCAACTGCAGTTATTAACAGTTGTTTTAAATATTCAATGTTTATCATGTTATCCTCCTTGTAATATAATATGTTTATATTTTTCAGAAGAAACAAAAAAAGAGAATTTTTTCTCTTTTAGTTATTCGTCTCATCTTTAGATTTTTGTTTTGTCTTTTCTTTATCTAGGGCAGTTTCTATTTTTCTTCCTCTAGAAAAACCAAGTTTAAATTTATCTTTATCTTCGTGAAAACATAGTGCTGCTAGTTTATCATAGACAGAAATTGCTTCTGTTCCATTGGCAAGAAGATATAAATCATTTTTTACTTCATCTATAAAGTTAAGTAATCTTTCATCAAATAATGCGATATCTTCATCTACTACTTCATAATCTAATAATTCCATCTTTCTCCATCCTGGAAGATATGTATCTAATGGAAGGTCAAATTCCTTTTCATATTCTTTTTGATCTTTAAACATATATTTGATTTGATATTTATTTCTTGCTTTTTCTAATTGAATTCTTATTTTTGAAAATAACTCCTGCAAATTAAATTGAGGATAGTGGAAATGATCAATACATAAATCTCCTGAACTATAGTATAGTCTTGCTTCTTCACTTTGATTATTTCCAGTTCTTTCTATTTCAATTAGATGACTTCCTGCTAGTCTATTAAATACTATTCTATTATGTACTCCCTCTGGAGAATCCAACTCTACATATGAAGAAATTAAATAATTATTATCGTTATCTCTATCATCTGTTACTATTTTAAATAATCCATCAAATTTATTAAATTCTTTTTCTCTCTTAGCTACTTCATATTTAAATTCTTCAAAGTGTGTTGAATAATATCCTGTTACTTTACCTAGTGGAGTATATAAGGTAAAAGGCATATCTGTTTCTGGATAATCTGGACTTATATCTGATGTTTTTGCATCAATATATCCTGCTGGTGTTCCTTTAGAAAATAATTCTATTCTATAAGTATGTTCATCTACTTCTTTTGTACTCCATCCTGTTATATTTAGGTTAAATACATCGGCAAATACTTTTATTTTGTTAATAATATCTTTTTTTAATATTGTTCTATGAATACTATCTTTCATAATTTTCTCCTTAGTGCTTAATTATTTTTTCTTAATTAATTCTTTTGGTCTATTTTGGTTATATAAATACTCTTCAATATGAATTTGATGCCCTTCATCCATAACATCATCTACATCATTCATTTCGTTATACATTTTCATAAATATAATATTAAATGGTGCATATTTACTTCCTGAATTATTAAATCTTATTGGAATATCCCACTCAGAATGAGAATCCTCCATATAACCTCTTATATATGGCTGAGTACTAAATTCTACTATATAAGCATCTTTTTCTCTCTTTATCTTTACATAGTTTGCTACTTCACGAGCAGTTTCATCTGAATACCATGTTATTGTTTGATTCTTTTCATCAAATAGTTCATTATAGTTTGACATGTTATTTTTTCTATATCTTATTTTATCTCTTTCTGTTCTTTTTCTTCTCTCTTCAAGATATTCTCTCATCTCATCTTCTGTTTCTATGTATGGAGGAACACTTTCATCCTCACATAAGTTTATATTTTCTATATTTGAGAACAACTCATCAAACAATCTATAAACTCCATAGTTTTCTTTTGTGATTGTGAAGGAGTCTTTACTGTAATCTTCAAAATATTCCCCTTCTCTTTTGATTGCCCAGTATAAATCACCATTGCCACCAAAACAAATAACTAATGTCTTTTTACCTTCTTTTAAATTAACTACTAATCCAAACTCTGTTTGTTTTTTTATAACTTTCATATATGTCTCCCCCTATTTAGTATTATAACATACATTATTGAAGATTTTTTATTTTATACAAAAAAAGCCCGTAAATACGGACTTTTTGAAACTGTATAAATTAACGTTTTGAGAATTGTGGAGCACGACGTGCTTTCTTTAATCCTGGTTTCTTACGTTCCTTCTTACGAGAATCTCTTGTGATGAATCCAGCAACTTTTAGAGTTTTTCTAAAGCTGTTTTCACTATCTGCAGGAGTAGTTTTATCATAATCTAATAAAGCTCTTGTAATTCCTAAACGAATTGCTCCTGTTTGTCCTTGGAATCCTCCACCATTAACTTTAGCATCTACATCGAACATTTCTCTTGTATTTGTAATATCTAATGGTTGAGTTAAATCCATTACACAAATTTCTGATGGAAAATATTCTCTAACATCTCTTCCATTAACAGTAATTTTTCCTTTTCCTGGAGTTAGTGTTACTCTTGCGATACTACTCTTTCTGTGTCCAGTTCCAGTATAAACATTTGTTTTATCCTTAGCCATACTTAAACCCTCCTACTTAACTTCTAGCACTTCTGGTTTTTGTGCCATATGTTTGTGCTCGTTTCCTGCGTATACGAATAATTTCTTATACATTTGTCTTCCAAGTCTGTTATGTGGTAACATTCCTTTAACAGCTCTTTCAACCATTTCTTCAGGATATTCTTCTCTCATTGTTTTTGCATTTCTTTCTCTTAATCCACCTGTGTATTGAGAGTGATTATAATACATCTTATCATTTAATTTGTTTCCAGTTAGATTAACCTTTTGTGCATTAATAATAATGATGTTATCTCCACAATCAATATGTGGTGTATAAGTAGGCTTATGCTTTCCACGTAAGTAAGTTGCTGCTAGAGAAGCTACTCTACCTAGAGATTTACCTTCTGCATCAATTACATACCATTTGCGTTCTACAGTTTCTTTTTTTTGCATATAACTTGTCATAATTTTTTCTCCTTTACCTTAAATCGAACTTTCCCGGGGTTCAATTTATGTGGGGATTTAAATGTACCGATTAAAATTATACTAAAAAAAGTATTAAAAATCAATACTTTTTCCTCATTTTATATTGTTTTTGTTTGTTGATCTGTTTGTTCATCTATTGCTAGTAAGTCCATCTTTTGTAATGCTAATTCAAGTTCTTCATCAGTCATTGATTCAACATAAGCACTTGCATATTTTTCATAGATTCTTTGTTGTCCATGAGCATTCATAGATTGTCCTACTGCTGTTGTTGCGGTTGAAACTAAGGTTGTTCCAATTACCTCATTTCTTTTGTTTGGTAGTATTTTTTCATCATCTGTTGTGTACATTGTTACTGATGAAGTTGTCCCTAATTCAGCTGTTATTAATGTTGTATTCATTTTCTTTCCTCCTTTGATTTTACTTTTTCTTTTGCCTTTTCAGTTATCTTTTCTTTTGCTCTTTCTTCTTGTTTGTGTCTTATTAATTCTCTCATTTGTCTTAGTTGCTCTGGACTTTTAATGTTTGAAATAATCTCATCAAATGTTGGCAAGTCTTCACTTTGTTCAACACTTTTACCAATAACTTCTGCTGCCTCTCCATATTGTTCAATATTCCTTTGAGTTATATGTTCTTCTCTCTTTTTGAGATGAGCCTCTAGCGGCTTTAATCTACATAGATTATAGTTTTGGATATTTATACATTCAAAGTTAATTCCAGCACTTATTAACTCAGCTACTAGTAATATTGTTGCGATGGGATATCCAGCAATTACTAGTCCTATTAATATTGGAATAGCAATCCCATCTTTTATTAAGCCATGAGTATGAACTTTCTTATTCCATTTTAAATATTCAATTATTTCTGTAGGCTTATTTTTATCAACATGATAATTTCTATTTCGCTCAGTATTCATTTCTTTTCTCATAGCCATTTTTGAAAATTTTACAGATTTTTTTATTTTCTGTCTTTCTTCTTCAGTCTTGGCTTTTTTCAAAGCTTTCTTTTGTCTATAATCACATAACTTATCGAAGTAATGAATAAAATTTGGAAACAATTTTTTAATTACTTTGAATTTTATTCTTTCCACTTCAAAAACAACTTTTTGAAATTGCTCAGCACCAAGCATTTTATATATTTTTAACTTTTTATCGTTTTCTCTTTTATTCATTGCCTAGTCCCCCTTTTTTCTTAACGGTGCCTATTATACCATAAAACATAAGAAAAAGCAATGTTCTTGGGCATTGCTTATATTTTCTTTTCGTATACTTTTGGCTTTTCTTGTTGTAAAGTGTTCACAATAATTTCATCTTCTTTTTGTTCTAATAATTGTTCCATCTGACAAAGTTGTTCTGTAGATAAGGAATCCAAATATCTGTTTGTATAATCTAGTCTAATTGCGACTGGACTTGACATTTGTGATGAAATTGTTGACGCTAATGATGAAACTGTAGTTGATGCTAAATCTGGATCATCTACTGTATCATATATTGATGAAGTTGTACATAACATTGATGTTGCTTCTAATGGATCATTTACAATTATTGTCATGTTGTCTCCTCTTTTCTGTTAATATTTAATGTCTACTAAGTATAATCCTTCTGGTGGTGCTGTTTTTCCATAAGTTGTTCGATCTTTACTTTCAATTATTCTTTCCACATCTTCTGGGGATAATTTATTTTCTCCTATCTTAATAAGTAATCCGACCATGTTTCTTACTTGATATCTTAGAAAACCATTCCCTGTGAATGTGATTTCTATTATATCACCTTTTTCATTAATTTCAGTATAATTTATTGTTCTTATACAATTTTCTTTTTCTTTACTATCTGTTACAAAGGCTCTAAAGTCATGAGTTCCTTCAAAGTACTTAATTGCTTTTCTCATACTGTCTATATCTAATTTATAATTATATTGAAATTGATAGTTTCTTTTTAGAGGATTATATTCTCCTGTATTAATAAAATACTTATATGTCTTTTCCTTTACATTGTATCTTGCATGGAAAGTTTCTTCTACTTCTTTAGTTTCTATTACATGAATATCGTCTGGTAGATTACTATTAAGGGCTCTCTTTAATTTTTTTTCTGTAATGTTTACATCTATATTTGCATGTCCATATTGACAAAGAGCGTGGACCCCTTTATCAGTTCTTCCTGTTGCAGTTATAGTTGTTGTTTTGCCATTATTTATTTTTGTTAAGGCATTCTCTAACTCTTCTTCTATTGTTTTTAATCCTTTTTGTTTTTGGAATCCACTATATTGTGTTCCATCATAGGAAAATTTAATTAGGTATTTCATATTTACTCCTATACATGTTTATATATGTCTTTAATTATATCTCTTATATCATCAAAATAATCAATTTTCACATTCTTTAGTTTCCTAGCTAAATAGGTAAATTCTACTATTTCTGGGACATTTACTTTATGTTTTTTTAAGAAGTCTACTCTTTTATATACTTGTTTGGTATTACCTTCTTTTAGTATTCTATAATTAATGTAGATTACTAAGTGATCGGTATACTGATATAAAAGTTCTTGATCTTCTGATGTTATTACAAATGTTTTATGATATTTTGTGATTAATTTTCTTAATAAGATAATTATTCTTTTGATATTATTGCCATCTATTCCTTTAAAAGGATTAACTAAGATAATTAAATCAGGATTTGTAAGAAGTGATATTCCTATTTGAAGGAGTTTAGCTTCTGATGATGAGATTTGGTATAATGATCTATCAAGTATTTCTTCATCTAGTCCTACTATTCTTATCGCATCATTTATTTTTTTATTAATATCTTTTGGATATATTTTATTATTACTTATCTCATTAAATAGTAATTCTCTAGGTGATGAGTAATTATTACTAACTTTAAAGAATTCTTCTACTACTTCTATTTGTCTTTTATATTCATATTTATCTTCTATCTCATTATTATCGATTATGATTTTTCTATTTGTATTTAACTTTAATATTTCTACTATATCTTCTAAATGTGATCCTGCAATACCATTTATTTTTTCTTTTTCTATAGTAAAATTAATATTGTTATCTTTTACCTTTATTTCCATAGATTATTTATTAATCTTTCTTTATTTAATTCTATTTTTTTTATTAAATCATAATCTTTTAATTTGACAGATAGTTCTATCATGAATGGTATTTTTAAGCCTACTTTAGCAATGATATTGTCTTTCTGTAGGACTTCTAAAGGATCACCTGATAATAGTATTTCTCCATCATTTATTATATATAATTCATCTGCATAGATGGCATTATCTAGATTTACTGTTGTGATTATAAAGGTTAAATTGTATTTAGTTATACATTCTTTAAATAAAAGCATTAATTCTTTTACTTCTGTACTTGTAAAATATTTATCTAATTCATCTATTAAAACTACTTTCTCTGCCATAATTATTGCTTTAGCTATTTGTAACTTAACTATTTCTTTTGGAGAAAGTGAATCTATTTTTTTTCTTCTTTCATCGTTTAAATTTAGTTCATTAAGAATAAATGAAATTTTATCTTTTGATGGACTATTTTCTCTGGATAGTTCATCTACTATATTATCTTCTTTAAAATATATTTTTAAGGGGAATACTGCTTGAATATTTTTATCTATTTCTTCTTTTGAATATTCATTTATATTTTTGTCATCCAAAAGAAAGTCACATGAAGTATGACCTTTTAATATTCTCATTAATGTTGTTTTACCACAATTATTATTACCTGATACGAATACGATTGTATTTTCTCTTATGTTCATATTAATATTTGTGAATAAATCTTTACCATTAATTTGATATGTCAAATTGCTTACCTTTATAATCATACTATTCTCCCTTACCCCTAAGAATTTAAAAGCCAACTATTTGCTGGCTTTTCTTTTTTGAATATTATATATTATTTTTAACATTAATTTATCTGGTACAAATCTTCCAAAAAGTTTTGCACACTTCATTTTAAAGCCTGGTATTATTAACATTTTATTTTTAAACATTTGATCAATCGCATATTTTGCGACAAATGTACTCTTTAATGGTTTTACGGAAAATGTAACACCTGCTACATTATTAAAATTTGTTTCTACTGGTCCTGGGCATAGTACAGAAACATGGACTTTTGTATTTTTCTTTTTCTCTTCATAGTATAGAGCTTCCGTTAGTTGATATACATATGCTTTTGTTGAATAATATGTACTCATTAATGGACCAGGCTGAAATGCAGCTGATGAAGATACGTTTAATATATATGTATCTGTTTCTCTTTTTTCCATATCCTTTACAAGATATTTGGTTAGAATATGTACGGCTTTGATGTTTGTGTTTATTAACTCTAAGTCTTTATTTAAGTCTGTATCAGTTAAACATCCAAAGTCACCTAATCCAGCATTATTGATTAAGATATCAATATTTTCTTTTTTTGCAATTACATATAATTCTTTTACTCTCTGTTCATTAGATAAGTCTGCAACAATGATTGTTGTTTTAGTTGGTAATTGTTCTTGTATTTCTTCAAGGCGTTCTTTATTTCTAGATACCAAAATTAGTTCACAATCTTTTGTTGCAAGATATCTCGCCATATCAAGCCCTATTCCTGATGATGCTCCAGTAATTAAAGCTTTCATATAATCACCTACATAGTATTATACCATAGAATAGTGTGATAATTCCACAAAAAAACAAGTATTTACTACTTGTTTAAAAAACTATTTTTCAGTTTTTTCTTCCTTTTTTTCTTTTTTAGAAGATTTTTTTTCTTCTTTTTTCTCTTCTGGTTTAGTTTCAACTACTAATCTTAAAATTACCATTAAAGCGTCGTCTCCACGTCTTTCATCTAACTTTAAGATTTGAGTATAACCACCGTTTCTATTTTCATAACGTTTTGCTAAATCATAGAATACTTTATCAACTACTTCTGTATCATTATGTAAGAAAGCTAAAGCTTTACGACGTGAAACTAAATCACCTTTTTTACCATAAGTAATCATTTTTTCAACGAACTTACGTGCTTCTTTAGCTCTAGTTTCAGTAGTAGTAATTGATTCATTCATGATAACATCTTTTGTTAAATTAGCTAACATGCTTCTTCTATGTTTATTATCTCTACCTAATTTTCTATATGCCATAGTTATTCCTCCTCATCTTAATCATCATCACGTAATAAAAGACCCATATCTCTAATTTTGTCTAAAACTTCTTTTAGAGATTTCTTTCCTAAATTACGTATTTTCATCATATCAGATTCACTCTTGTTAACAAGGTCTTGTAATGTGTGAATTCCTGCTCTCTTTAAGCAGTTATATGCTCTTACTGAAAAGTCTAAGTCTTCTATAGATGTTTCTAATGCTTTAGTCTTTGGATCTTCAGTTTTTTCAATCATCATTCCACCTACATCAGCAATTGCTGATAAATCAGTTACTATTTCAAGGTGTTCAATTAATATACGAGATGCTAAAGCAATAGCTTCTTCTGGTTTAATTGATCCATTTGTCCAAACATCCATTATTAATTTATCATAACTTTCATCTTGTCCAACACGAGCATTTCCAACTTCATATGAAACTCTTTCAATAGGAGAATAAATTGAGTCAATAGCAATTTCTCCAACTTTTTTAATATCATATATTTTTTTGTTGTCTTCACTTCTTACATATCCACGACCATTTGTAACTGTCATTTCCATGTTGAATGAAGCTCCCTTTGATAAATGACAAATAACTTTGTCTGTATTGATTATTTCAATATCTGCATCATGTTCAATATCTGCTGCAGTTATTTCTCCCTCTTTTGTTGTATTGATTCTTACAACCTTTGCTTCATTTGAATGATTTTTAATTACTATTCCTTTTAAATTTAAAATAATAGTAGTTACATCTTCATATACTCCATCGATTGTTTGGAACTCATGAAGAACTCCATCAATTTTAATACTACTAATAGCACTTCCTGGAAGAGATGATAACATAACTCTTCTTAAGGCATTACCAATTGTAGTACCAAATCCTCTTTCTAATGGTTCTAATTCAAATCTTCCATAGAAATTATTTTCTATAGAATCAGTTATTTTATAAATTGGTTTTTCAAATTGTAACATGAAACTAACCTCCCTTTACTTTTTAACAAACTATTTTATAATTATCCACGTGGACGTTTTGGTGGACGGCATCCATTATGTGGAATTGGTGTAACATCAGCGATTGCTGTTACTTCTAACCCTGCAGTTTGTAATGAACGAATTGCTGTTTCACGTCCAGGTCCTAAACCTTTAACACGAACTTCAACCTTACGCATTCCCATGTCAAATGCTACTTTTCCAGCAGCTTCTGCAGCCATTCCGGCAGCGAATGGAGTTGATTTCTTACTTCCTTTGAAACCTATTGCACCAGATGATGCCCAGCTTATTACATTACCATCTTTATCTGTAATTGTTGTAATTGTATTATTAAATGTTGAATGAACATGAGCAATTCCTTCTGGAACATTCTTTTTTACTTTTTTCTTTCTTGTCTTATAAGCCATAAGTCTTACCTCCTTTTAATTTATCTTCTAACTAAACCTTTTTCTTATTTGCTACAGTTTTTCCTTTACCCTTACGAGTACGAGCATTACGATTAGTTCTTTGTCCTCTTACAGGTAATCCTTTTTTATGACGAGATCCTTCATATGAACCAATTTCCATTTTAGTCTTGATGTTCATACTAACTTCACGACGTAAGTCTCCTTCTGTTAGATGTTTATTGATTTCATCACGAATCTTTACTAAGTCATCTTGTGATAAATCTTTTGTTTTTGTTGTTGGATCAATTCCAACGTTACTTAAAATTTGTTTTGCTAGACTTCTTCCAATACCATAAATGTAAGTTAATGATATACAGATATGTTTGTCATTTGGAATATCTACACCTTTAATACGTGCCATTCTCTACACCTCCTAAATTAACCTTGAACTTGTTTGTGCTTTGGATTTTCACAAATTATTCTTATTTTTCCTTTGCGTTTAACGACTTTACATTTCTCGCAAATTGGTTTTACTGATGCTCTAACTTTCATATTTATCCCTCCTATTATTTACGATAGGTAATACGCCCACGTGTTAAGTCATAAGGCGATAGTTCTATCATTACGGTATCTCCTGCTAAGATGCGAATATAGTTCATTCGTATTTTACCAGAAACGTGAGCCTCCACAATGTGTCCATTTTCTAGTTGAACTTTGAATTTCCCACCTGGGATTATTTCAAGAACTTTACCTTCAATTTCAATTGTATCTTCTTTAGCCATCTTTTCACTCTCCTGTCAATTATTATATCCATCGGCAGATGTTTAATAGAGCGATGGAAATGTATCTTCCTAAGAAGGTATTTAATACCTTCTTATTATTCGATACTGATTTTGATACACTACTTAATTATTTTATCAATCTTTTGGAATATATTTTCAACAGTATCGTTACCGTCTACTTCTTTTAATACTCCTTGTTTTCTATAATGTTCGATAATTGGTTCTGTTTTCTTTTGATATGTTTCATATCTTTGTTGAAATGACTCTAAATTATCATCACTTCTTTGATATAACTTACCACCACAGTTATCGCATATAGATTCAACTTTTGGAGAACTGTCTTTATCATTTATATTATATATTGTATTACAATTCTCACATAATCTTCTTCCTGTTATCCTTTTTTCTATAATCTTCTTGTCAACATTAAGTAAAATTACATTTCCAACTTCATATCCTAATCTTTCAAGAATCTTGTCATATTCATATGCTTGATCTATATTTCTTGGAAATCCATCGATAATATAACCATTTTTACAATCTTCTCTTTTTAATCGATCTTCTACTAATTGATATGTAATTTCATCTTTAACTAATTGCCCACTAGCAAGAGTCTCTCTAACGTATTCTCCAATTTCACTGGCTTCTTTTGAGATTTCTCTTAAAATATCACCTGTTGAAATATGAGGAATATGATATTTTTCAACAATAAGCTCTGCTTGAGTTCCTTTTCCTGCTGCTGGTGGTGCAATAAACATAATATTCTTCATAATTATCTTCTACTATATCCTCTCTTATAACTTCTAGTTAATATACTACCTTCTAGTTGTTTATAAGTCTCTAATGCAACACCGACTACAATTAATAATCCTGTTCCACCAATTGATATTGTTGATGAAAGACTTGTAAATTGCGAGAATATAATTGGTAATCCAGCAATTACTGATAAGAAGGTTGCTCCTAGAATAGTTATACGAGATAAAATTTTTGAAATATAATGTTTTGTTTCATCTCCTGGTCTTATTCCTGGGATATATCCTCCATTATCTTGTAGATTCTTTGCAAATTCATCTGGTCTTAATTGTATAAATGTATAAATATAAGCAAAGATGAATATAAATATAACATATAATACAAAACCAACTGGAGTTGTATATGTTAAATATTTACCAACAAATAGTGAAAAACTTTCATTCTTTACAAATTGGGCTATTATACTTGGAATTGATAATAGACTTGATGCAAAGATTACTGGAATAACTCCTGCTGTATTCAACTTTATTGGCATAAAACTTTGAGAAGCTCCATATGCACTTGTTGACTTATTTGCATATTGAATTGGTATTCTTCTCTCTGATTCTTGAACATATATCATTCCTATAATAACAGCAAAGTATACAACTACAAATAATATAAATTTAACTATACCTAATGTAATTACTTGTGCTGTTCCATCAAATGCAACTAAACCATTAAATGCATCAATAAACATTTGTGGAAGAGATGCAATGATTCCAGCCATGATTATTAGGCTTAAACCATTTCCAATTCCCTTCTGTGAAATTTGGTCTCCAATCCATAATAGAAGTGAAGTACCAGCAGTTAATACTGATGCAACGTACATATAGTTTAATGGATTACCTGTTTTTCCATAGATTATTACCGAGAAAAGGTATCCTTCGATGAAGGCAAATGCTATACCAACATATCTTGTTATTTGGTTTATTTTTTGTCTTCCTGTATGACCTTGCTTTCTAAGTTCTGTAAAATATGGAATTATATCCATTTGTAGTAGTTGCATAATGATTGATGCAGTAATATATGGCATAACTCCTAATGCAAAGATGGAAAGGTTTTTGATTGCTCCTCCACCTAAGATATTTAATAGTTCAAGATAATTTAAATTATTACTTAAATCTTTTTCTAATCCTGGTATTTTAATTGAAATTCCAAGAATGAAAACTGTTAAAGCAGCTAATGTGAAATAAATTCTGTGACGTAAGTCTTTATTACTTGAAGTAAATAATTCCTTCATAGCTTTAAACATCTTAGATCACCTCAGCTTTACTTCCTGCCTCTTTAATCTTTTCTAAAGCACTTTCAGAAAACTTATTAGCTTGAATTGTTAATTTCTTTTCTAATTTTCCATTTCCTAATACTTTGATTCCATCATATTGTTTTTTTACTAATCCTGTATCCTTTAATAGTGCTGGTGTAACTACTGTTCCATCTTCAAAAACATTTAAGTCTGAAACATTGATAACTCCATATACTGTTTTAAATCTAGCATTAGAGAATCCTCTTTTTGGAATTCTTCTATATAATGGTAATTGTCCACCTTCAAATACTGGATTAATACTTGCTCCACTACGTGCTTTTTGTCCTTTTTGACCGCGACCACTTGTTTTACCAAGACCACTTGCTGGTCCACGTCCTACACGTTTTTTAGCATGAGTAGCACCGACATTTCTTTGTAATTCATTTAACTTCATTATCCTAATATCTCCTCTACTGTTTTACCGCGTAGCTCAGCAACTTGCTCTGGAGTCTTAATTGACTTTAGTGCAGACATTGCAGCTCTTGCCATATTTAATTTTGTTCTTGCTCCAAGTGATTTAGAGACAACATCACGAATTCCTGCTAAATCTAAGATTGCACGAACTGATCCACCAGCGATAACACCAGTACCTGCACTAGCAGGTTTGATGATAACTCTAGCAGCACCAGCTGTTCCAATTGCTTCATGTGCAACTGTTCTTCCATCGATTAGAGGTATTGTGATAATATTCTTTTGTGCATCTTGTAATGCTTTTTTAATTGCATCAGGTACTTCATTTGCTTTTCCGATACCTAATCCAACTTTTCCTTTACGATCTCCGATAACAACTGTTGCAGAATATCTTCTTTGACGTCCACCTTTGTTAACTTTAACAACGCTTTTAACATCAATTACTAATTCTTCAAATTGTTTCTCTTTAGAGTCTTGAGTCTTCTTTTGCATATTACCCTCCTATTAGAATTCTAATCCATTCTCACGTGCAGCCTCAGCAAGTGCTTGTACACGTCCATGATAAAGATATCCACCTCTATCAAATACTACTTTTGTTATTTTTGCTTTCTTAGCTTTTTCAGCTATTGCTTTACCAACAACTTTAGCTGCTTCAACATTACTTCCATTAGCAATCTTTAAATCTTTATCTAATGAAGAAGCAGAAACAAGTGTAGTTCTATTTTCATCATCGATGATTTGTGCATAAATTCCAGTGTTAGAACGGAATACACATAATCTTGGTACAGCGCATGTTCCCATTAAATTCTTACGAATTCTTTCATGACGAACTAAACGCATACTATTACGAGATTCTTTTTTTATCATAATTCATTTCTCCTTCCTACTTATTAAGCAGCTTTCTTTCCTTCTTTACGACGAATATGTTCGTCTTTATATCTGATACCTTTTCCTTTGTATGGTTCAGGTAATCTTACTTTTCTGATATTAGCAGCAAATTCTCCAACTAATACTTTGTCAATTCCTTTTACTGTAATTTCAGTATTACTTACTGATTCTACTGTAAGTCCTGCAGGTACTTCTAGTACTACTGGATGTGAATATCCTGCATTAATTGTTAATTTACTACCTTGAACGTTGAAACGATATCCAACACCAACGATTTCTAGTCCTTTTTCATAACCCTTAGTTACACCAATGATCATGTTATTAACTAGAGCATTCATTGTTCCGTGTAGTGCTTTAGCAGCTTCATTTTTACGTTCGAAGATAATTGTATTTTCTTCTTTTTTCATTGTAATGTCTTTTAACATTGCCATGCTTAATTGACCTTTTGGTCCTTTAACTGTAACAACGTTATCAACATTTTCAACAGTTACTCCTTCTGGAACTGTTATAATACGATTCCCTATACGGCTCATTAACGACACCTCCTATTTCTTTAAATTTACCATGTTCCCATGGGTTTCAAACTCTTGTCCTTAATTACCAAATATAAGCAAGAACTTCTCCACCTATATTTTCTTTACGAGCTTCTTTATCTGTTAAAATTCCTTTTGATGTAGAAATAATAGCTATTCCTAATCCATTTAATACTTTAGGAATTTCATCATTTTTAACATATACTCGTAATCCTGGTTTGGAAATTCTCTTTAATCCAGTGATAACTCTTTCTTTCTTATCAGTATACTTCATTGTAATAGTGATAGATCCTTGAGTGTTATCTTCTTCATTAATTTTATAATCTTTTATAAATCCTTCTTCTTTAAGAATTCTTGCGATTTCTTTTTTAATATTAGAAGCTGGAACGTTAACTTCTTCATAACGCATTTGGTTAGCATTACGGATTCTTGTTAACATATCTGCAATTGTATCTGTTACTACTGCCATAATAAACTCCTCCTTTCCAATTACCAGCTTGATTTTTTAATTCCTGGTATTTGTCCTTTATAAGCTAATTCACGGAAGCAAATACGGCAGATTCCGAATTTACTCATAACTGCGTGTGGACGACCACATCTAGAACATCTAGTGTATTCACGTACTTTATATTTTTGTGGTCTATTAGCCTTTACTATCATACTTTTCTTTGCCATAATATCCTCCCATTACTTTCTAAAAGGAATTCCAAGTCCATTTAATAAGTCGTAAGCTTCCTCATTTGTTTTAGCTGTTGTTACGAATACTATATCCATACCACGAACTTTAACAATATCATCATAATTAATTTCTTGGAAAATTAATTGTTCTTTGATTCCCATTGTATAGTTTCCTCTACCATCAAATGCTTTTGGACTTACTCCACGGAAATCTCTTACACCTGGAAGTGAGATTGTAATTAACTTATCCATAAAGTTATACATATTTTCTCCTCTAAGTGTTACTTTACAACCAATTGCTTGTCCTTCTCTTACTTTGAATCCTGCGATTGATTTTTTTGCTTTAGTTATTACTGGTTTTTGTCCAGAGATTAATGCTAAGTCAGCTACAGCAGCTTCTAATAATTTAGAATTTCCTGTTGCATCTCCTACTCCCATATTAATAACGATTTTTTCTAATTTTGGAACTTCCATTATTGACTTATATTTATATTTTTCTTGTAAACTTGAAACTACTTCATTTAAGTATTTCTCTTTTAGGCGGTTCATAAATACCCTCCTTCCAATTAATCAATTTTCTCGTTTGATTTTTTTGCTATTCTTATTTTTTTACCTGTTTTTGTATCAGTTGTATGTCCAATTCTAGTTCTTTTCTTAGTCTTTGGATCAACTATCATAACATTTGATGCAGCAATTGGTGCTTCTCTTTCGATTATTCCACCAGTTTCAGTACCAGTTGGTTTTTGATGTTTTTTAACAATTTTAACACCTTCAACTACTACTTTATTTTCATCTCTTAATGTTTTAATAATCTTTCCTGTTTTTCCTTTATCAGAACCAGTGATAACTACAACTTCATCTCCTACTTTAAAGTTCATATTTATCCTCCTCTTATAGTACTTCTTTTGCTAAAGACACAATCTTCATATAATCTTTATCACGAAGTTCTCTTGCTACTGGTCCAAAAATACGAGTTCCTATTGGACTCTTGTCATCACGAATGATAACACATGCATTGTCATCGAACTTAATATATGATCCATCTTCACGACGAACGCCTTGACGACTACGAACGATAACTGCTTTTACAACTTTTCCTTTTGGGATTGGTGAATTTGGAATAGCACTTTTTACTGTTCCTACTACTACATCACCAATGTTACCTGTTTTAACTTTACTTCCACCTAATACACGAATTACTAATAATTCACGTGCACCAGAATTGTCAGCAACTTTCATACGGCTTTCTTGTTGTAACATAGATTATTCCTCCTTCTCATCTAAGCGTTAAATAATAACTGCTTCTTTTACTATTTCTTTTAAGTAGAAATGTTTTGTTTTTGATAATGGTCTTGTTTCCACTATACGAACAACATCTCCAACTTTTGCACTATTCTTTTCATCATGTACACAATATTTCTTTGAGCTTTTAACTCTTTTGTGATATAACGGATGGTTTTTATAAGTTTCTACTAAAACTGTAATTGTTTTATTATTTGTTGAACTAACTACTTTTCCAACTAGTTCTCTACTTAATTTCTTTTCCACTTACTATTCCTCCTACTCGTTAGTCTCACGTTCTTTTAGAACGGTTTTCATTCTTGCAACAGTGTGTCTTAATTCTCTTACTCTTGAAGGTTTTTCTAAGTTACCAGTTGCTTGTTGAAAACGTAAATTGAATAACTCTTCTTTTGTCTCAACTAATTTTTTATTAATTTCCTCAGTTGATAGTTCTCTTATCTCCTTAACCTTCATTTGTTTCACCACCATCTTCTTTTTTAACAAATTTAGTTGTGATTGGTAGTTTATTAGAAGCAAGTCTTAACGCTTCACGTGCAGTTGCTTCATCAACTCCTGCGATTTCGAACATTATCTTTCCTTCTTTTACTACAGCAACCCAACCTTCAACATTACCTTTACCTTTTCCTTGTCTTGTTCCGATAGGTTTTTTAGTTAAAGGCATGTGTGGGAAAATGTTTATCCAAACTTTTCCTCCACGTTTCATGTAACGAGTCATAGCAACACGTGCTGCTTCTATTTGATTAGCTGTGATCCAAGCTCCTTCTTTTGCTTGTAATCCATATTCACCAAAATGTAATTCTCTATTACCACGTGATCTACCTTCATGAGGTAATCTATGTACACGACGATATTTAGTTCTTGACGGTATTAACATAATTAATTACCTCCTTCTCTTACCTTTTTATTTAGGATTTCACCTTTATAGATCCAAACCTTTACACCAATTTTTCCAAATGTTGTATCTGCTTCTGATACTGCATAATCAACATCTGCTCTTAATGTATGTAGAGGAATAGTTCCCTCAGTATATCCTTCGCTACGAGCCATATCAGCTCCACCTAAACGTCCAGATACACTTGTTTTAATTCCTTTAGCTCCTGCTTTCATTGCATTTCTGATTGCACGTTTTTGAGCCATACGGAATGATGCTCTATTAGTAATTTGGTTAGCGATTGAATCAGCTACTAATTGAGCATTTAAATCTGCGTTTTTAATATCAACAATTGAAATTTGTACATTTTCATCTGTTAATTGTGAAAGTTGTTTCTTTAACTTTTCAATTTCTTCTCCACCATGTCCAATCATAACTCCAGGTTTTGAAGTGTGGATAACAACTTCTGTCTTCTTAGCATTTCTTTCAATTTCAACTTTTGCAATTCCAGCATTAGTTAAATTCTTATCTAAATATTTTCTGATTTTTACATCTTTGTCTAAATACTTAGAGAAATCTTGCTTATTACTATACCATTTTGCTTCCCAGTCTTTATTGATACCAAGACGTAATCCATTAGGATTTACTTTTTGTCCCATTATGTTACCTCCTTATTAGTTTTTTGTAGCCACTACTATAATTATGTGACTAGTTCTATGATCTCTATGTCCTATATGTGAACGTGAATCAAAAAAGTGACGTTTCATTACAGGACCAGCATCTACTCTTGCTTCTTTAACATAAAGTGTTGCAGCATCTGCACCTTCATTATTAACAGCGTTAGCGATAGCAGAGTCTAATACTTTTTTTGTAAGTCTTGCTGATTTACTATTAACATTACTTAATATGGTTAATGCTTCAGAGGCTTTTTTACCACGAATCATATCAGATACTAATCTAGCTCTAATTGGTGATACTCTTAGTCCTCTAGCAATTGCTTTTGCTTCCATATATTTACCCTCCTAGTCATTTTTATTTATCTTTGTCTGCACCATGTCCACCAAATTTACGTGTTAATGCAAATTCTCCTAACTTATGTCCAACCATATCTTCAGTTACATATACTGGAATAAATTCTTTTCCATTATGTACTGCAAATGTGTGTCCAATAAAGTCAGGGAAAATAGTGGAACGGCGTGACCAAGTTTTAATGACTTCTTTTTTTCCAGATTTATTTAATTCTTGAACCTTCTTTAGTAATCTTTCGAATACATAAGGTCCTTTTTTTAAACTTCTTGCCATATTCTTATATCATCCTTTCCTTATCCTATTTACCATTACGACGACGTACTATGAACTTGTCAGATTGTTTTTTCTTACGTGTCTTTAATCCAAGAGCAGGTTTACCCCAAGGTGTCATTGGAGCTTTACGTCCAACTGGTGCTCTACCTTCTCCTCCACCATGTGGGTGATCATTTGGATTCATAACTGAACCACGAACTGTTGGTCTAATACCCATGTGACGTTTACGTCCAGCTTTTCCAACTTTTACTAATGATGAGTCTTCGTTTCCTACAACTCCAACAGTTGCCATACAAGTTCCAAGAACTTTTCTTTGTTCTCCACTTGATAGACGAACCATTACATAATTATTTTCACGACCAAGGATTTGTACAGATGAACCAGCAGATCTTGCAAGTTCTCCTCCTTTTCCTGGACGAAGTTCAATGTTGTGAACCATTGTACCTACAGGAATGTTCATAATAGGTAATGCATTTCCAACTTTGATATCAACATTTTCTCCAGAGATAACTGTTTCTCCAACAGTTAATCCTTTTGGAGCAATTATATATTTCTTTTCTCCATCTGCATAGTTTATTAAAGCTATATTTGCAGTTCTGTTTGGATCATATTCGATACTAGCTACTGATCCAGGTACGTTAAATTTATTTCTTTTGAAATCAATGATACGATATTTTCTTTTTACACCGCCACCTTGATGACGAACTGT
>CAZHBS010000011.1:0-45085 GCA_964530845.1 uncultured Muribaculaceae bacterium | reverse complement strand
GAGATGCTGTTGGAAACGAAGGAAGAGCAATAGCAAAAGTAGATTGGATAGATAAGGTTGCACCAACTGTAGTAATCCAATATAGTACAACAGAAATAACAAATAAAGATGTAGTAGTTTCTTTAGTAGACTTTAGTGAAGGTGTAGAAATAACTAACAATGATGGTTTATTAGAGAAAACATTCACAGAAAATGGAGAATTTACATTCACATTTAGAGATAGAGCTGGAAATGAAGGAAGTGCAACAGCAAAAGTAGACTGGATAGATAAGACAGCACCAGTTGGAAAAATCACATATGATATTACTAGTTCAACAAATAATAATGTAACTGCAACAATAACATTTAATGAAGAAGATGTAATATTAGAAGGTGAAAGTACACATACATTTACAAATAATGGTGAGTACATATTTAAATTTAAAGATAAAGCAGGAAATATTGGAGAAGCAATAGCAAAAGTAGATTGGATTAATAAAAATATACCTAAAGCAACAATTAAATATAGCATCAACGATATAACTAATAAAGATGTAGTAGCAACAGTAACATTTGATAAAGATGGAGTAATAGTAGAAGGTGGAAACACACATATATTTACAGAAAATGGAACATATGAATTCAAATTTAAAGATGCATATGGAAATGAAGGAAGTGCAACAGCAGAGGTTAGTTGGATAGATAAAACAGCTCCAATTGGAAAGGTTAATTACAGCATAACTACTACAACAAATGGAGAAGTAATTGCAATATTAACTGTAAATGAAGAAGTAGAAGTAATTAGTGAAGGTGGAAATACACATACATTCATAGAAAATGGAGTATTTACATTCGAATTTAGAGATAAAGCAGGAAATGTTGGAGAAGCAATAGCAGAAGTTAGTTGGATAAATAAAACAGCACCTATTGGAAAAGTTACATATAACATTAATGAGTTAACAAATCAAAATGTAGTAGCAACATTAGAAGTAGCAGAAGGTGTCACAATCACAAGTGAAGGTGGAAACACACATACATTTACCGAAAATGGTTCATTTGTATTTGAATTTGTAGATGAGTCAGGAAATGTAGGAAGCACAATAGCGACAGTAGACTGGATAGATAAAACAGCTCCAGTTGGAAAAATAATATATGATATTGATAGTTTAACAAATAAAGATGTAATAGCAAAAATCGTATTTGATGAAGAAAATGTGGTTGTTGAAGGTAGCAACATTTGGGTGTTTAAAGAAAATGGAGAATTTACATTCGAATTTAGAGATAAAGCAGGAAATGTTGGAACAGCTATTGCTAAAGTAGATTGGATAGATAAGACAGCACCAGTTGGAATAATAGAATATGATATTACTAGTTTAACTAAGAGAAACGTAGTTGCAACATTAATTACAAATGAAAGAGTTAAAATAATTAATCATAGTACAAATAAATATACATTCACAGAAAACGGAACGTTTACATTTGAATTTGCAGATGAAGCTGGAAATATTGGAACAGCAACAGCAAAAGTAGACTGGATAAACAAAAATGCGCCAGTAGGAAAAATTAGCTATTCAACTACAAATATTACAAATAAAAACGTAACTGCAACATTAGAAGTAGCAGAAGGTGTAACAATTACAAGTGAAGGAGGAAACACACATACATTCACAAAAAATGGAAGTTTCACATTCACATTTAGAGATAAAGCTGGAAATGAAGGAAGTGCAACAGCAACAGTAAACTGGATAGATAAAGAAGCTCCAACCGCAACAATAAATTATTCAACAACAGAAGAAACAAATCAAAATGTAATCGTAACACTGGATAATTATAGTGAGAAAATAACAATTCTAAATAATGATGGAAAGAACACATATATGTTCACAGAAAACGGAAGTTTCACGTTCGAAATTGTAGATGCCGCAGGAAATAAATCAGTATTAACAGCTATAGTTAATTGGATCAGCAAGACTGCTCCAACAGGGAAAGTAATTTATAGTACAAATAAAGAAACGAATAAAGACGTAATCGCAACACTTGAAATAAAAGATGGAATTACCATCACAAATAACAATGGAAAAAATACATATACGTTCACAGAGAATGGAAGCTTCACATTCGAATTTATAGATAAATTAGGAAACAAAGGAACAGCAGTTGCAACAGTTAATTGGATAAATAAAACAGCTCCAACAGGAAATATTATATATAGTACAACAGAAAGTACTAATAAAGACGTAATCGCAACACTTGAAATAAAAGATGGAATTACCATCATAAATAACAACGGAAAGAATACATATACGTTCACAGAGAATGGAAGTTTCATATTCGAATTTGTAGATAAATTAGGAAACAAAGGAACAGCAGTTGCGACAGTAGATTGGATAGACAAGAATCCAATAAATAATGATTCAAATAATAATAACAATAATAATAATAATAACTATTACCCAATTTATAACAACAATTATAATAGTCAATCACCTACAATAACAGAAAAAGAAGAACAACAAAAAGATACAGATAAAAAAGATAATAATTCAGATGAATATAGAGATGTAGAATTTGAATTTGATAACATAAAAGTTAAAGCTCTTGTATCAAAGATAAACAAAAATAATTACTTAAGTGCTATTAGATTTAATTTACAAGAAAAATTTGATAGTAAGATTAAGGGGGATAAAGATTCATACAAACTAGTTATTAAAGATGATGATGGAAAAGAAATAGATGTTTCAGAAGAATTATTTGAAATAAAAATACCAGTTAAATCAAATAGAAAGATAAAATCAGTTTACAAAATGAAAGATTATTCAACAATAGAATTAATTAATGAATATAAAGTAGAAGATAATTACATAGTATTTGAGGATATTGGACTTAATTCATATATAGTAAATTATGATGAAAACATCAAAGAAGAAAAAAATATTAACTGGGGATTAATAGTAATAGTGGCTATTATTCTATTAAGTATTTATCCTATATTTAGAATAATAATCTATAGAAAAGCTGAATAAAAAAGAAATCGACAAAAAAATCGATTTTTTGTTCAAAAACCATACAAAATACAATAATTTATTGACAAAAGAGATATATTTTTATTATAATAATATAGATTTATGTCGGGAGGTGGAAGCAATGAAAAGAACATATCAACCAAACAATCGTAAAAAATCAAAGAAGTTAGGATTTTTTGCACGTAAAAAAACAAACATTTTAAATCGTCGTCGTCGTAAAGGACGTAAGAGTCTATGCAAATAAAAATACCGCTGTTTTCAGTGGTTTTTTACTATGAAAAGAAGTGAATAGTATGAGAAAATTATATATTGTTAAAACAACAAAAGAATTTGAAAATATAATGAAAAAAGGAGTATGTAATAAAAATAAGTTTTTTGTTATATATTCACTAAAAAACAATCTTAAATATGATAGATATGGTATATCTGTTAGTAAAAAGTTAGGTAATGCAGTATTTAGAAATAAATATAAGAGAAAAATCCGTTCTATAATTGATAATTATAAAAAACACTATATTAATAACGAAGATTATATTATAATATTAAGAAGAGGTGCAGTAGAAAGTACATATCAAGAATTAGAAAATGAATTCTTGAAATTAATGAAGCACTAATATATTAATGAAGGGAAGAATTATGAAAAAAAATAAATTAAAAATATTTCTAATACTAATACTTTTACTATTAACAACAGGATGTGCTACAACACTACAAGATAGTGAAAAAAAACCAGTAAAGAATGAAGAGACAGGTCAAACATTAACTAAAAATATAATATGTAAGCCAACAAATAAAGAAACAATAAAAATATATGAAAAGAACAAAGTAAATATTGAAGAATTACCAGAATGCAATGAATTTAAGATAACATCAGGAAAATACGAAGGATTATGGACATCAATATTTGTTAAGCCATTAGCCTTTATTTTATTAAAACTTGGAGAACTTATAAAAAATTATGGTGTTTCAGTAATAATATTAAGTTTGATAATTCGTCTAATAGCTTATCCAATAACAAAAAAGACAGCTATGCAATCTGAAATAATGAAAAAAGCTCAACCTGAACTTAATAGAATTCAAAAGAAATATGAAAATAAAACAGATCAAGAATCAATGATTAGACAAAATCAAGAAATGATGATGGTATATAAAAAATATAATATTAATCCTATGTCTGGATGTTTATTTGCATTTATACAGCTTCCAATATTTATTGCTTTTATAGAAGCAGTACAAAGAACACCAGTTATATTTGAAGATAAATTCTTAGGATTACAACTTGGAACAACACCTGCTATTGGAATAACTAGTTCATCATTTTATGCATATTTAATTTTAATGATTATAATTTCAGCCTCAACATTCTTCTCATTCAAAATGAATTCTGCTGGAAATATGGAAGACCCCACAATGAAAATGATGCCAATTATGATGTCCGTAATGACTATTATTATGGCAGTATTTATGCCAACAGGATTAGGAATATATTGGGTAACATCAAATGTATTTACAATCATTCAAAACATATTAGTTAAAAGGAGTAAAGAAGTAAATGGAAAAGCATAGTTATAGTGGAAAAACTAAAGAAGAAGCAATTCAAAACGCAAAAGAAGATTTACAAGAAGTAGAAGAAAACTTATTTATAAAAGAAATAGGTGAAACAAAAGGTGGCATTTTCAAAAGCAAAAAGGTAGAAATTGAGGTTGTTGAAAAAAGAGAAGTAGTAAAACATATAAAGGAATATATAGTTCAAATTGTAAAAAGCATGGGTTTCAATGTAAATGTTGAAGTTAAAAATAAAGAAGAAGTTCCTAAATATGTAATATTTACTGATAATGATGCATTACTAATTGGAAAAAACGGAAAGAATTTAAAAGCTTTATCAGTTTTAGTAAGTCAGCATTTAAATAATGAATTAGGAAGAAACTATAAGTTTGTTCTTGATATAAATGAATATAAAGATAAAAGAGAAAAATCTTTAGAAAGATTAGCAAAAAGAGTTGCAAGAGAAGTTGCTAATACTAAAATTGAAACAAAATTAGACTCCATGAACTCATATGAAAGAAGAATAATACACAATGCTTTAACTAATTATAGAGGGGTATATACTGAAAGCGAAGGAGAAGAACCAAATCGCTACGTAATAGTTAAACCAAAAGAAGATTAAAACTTCTTTTTTTTATTTATATATGATATAATATCAAAAGAAAAAAGGAGGGATATCATGAATGATACAATATGTGCTATCGCAACAACACAAGGAGTAGGTGCTATTTCAATAATAAGAGTTAGTGGAGAAGAAGCAATAAATATTGTAAATAAAATATTTAAAGGAAAAAATCTAGAAGAAGTAGAATCACATACAATTAACTATGGTCATATAATCGATGGAGAAGAGATAATCGATGAAGTATTAGTATCTGTAATGAAATCCCCTAAAACCTTTACAACAGAAGATGTTGTAGAAATAAATACACATGGAGGAATATCTCCAACTAATCGAGTATTAGAATTACTATTAGAAAAAGGATGCAGATTAGCAGAACCGGGGGAATTTACAAAAAGAGCCTTTTTAAATAATCGTATAGATTTGCTTGAAGCTGAAGCAGTAATGGACATGATAGACTCAAAAACAGCATCACAAAGAAAAATGGCAATGAATCAAATAAGTGGTAAAGTGTCTAATTTAATAAACGATTTAAGAAATGACATGATTCAAATAATATCAAATATAAATGTTAATATAGATTACCCAGAATATGACGACGTAGATATAATAACAAACGAAATTTTGATTCCTAAAATTACAAATTTAAAACATAAAATTCAAGGAATATTAGAAAAAGCTAAGAACGGTAAAATTATTAAAGAAGGAATAAAAACAGCAATAATAGGAGAACCAAATGCAGGGAAAAGCTCTTTATTAAATGCATTACTAGATGAAGAAAAAGCAATTGTAACAGATATAGCTGGAACAACAAGGGACATAGTAGAAGGACAAGTATCAATTAAAGGCATAATCTTAAATATGATAGATACAGCAGGAATAAGAACGACAGATGATAAAATAGAAGCAATAGGAGTAGAAAAAAGCCGTAAGGCTATGCAAGATTCTGACTTAGTACTATTAATGATAAATAACAATGAAGAACTAAGCGAAGAACTAATAAAATTAATCGAAGAAGCTAAGAAAAAAGAATATTTAATATTAATTAATAAAATGGATTTAGAGTCAAAAATAAACAGAGAGCAATTAGATGTAGATAAGAATAGAATAATTGAACTAAGTATTATTAACTCAAAAGGAATTAATGAATTAGAAAATAAAATAGTAGAACTATTTAATATTGATAAGATTCAAAACCAAGATTCAACATATTTAAGTAGCACTAGAAGTTTAAGTATTTTAAAAAGATGTTTACAAAAAGTAGAAGAAGTTGAAAAAGGATTACAAGAAAATATTCCGATTGATATGATTGAAATGGACATAAAAAATATATGGGAAGAATTAGGAACAATAAATGGAACATCATACGAAGAAGAACTATTAGATGAGATGTTCTCAAGATTCTGTTTAGGAAAATAAGGAAGTGATAGTATGTATGACATAATAGTTGTTGGTGGAGGACATGCCGGGTGCGAAGCAGCATATGCATCAGCAAAAAAAAATAAAAAAACTTTATTAGTAACAAGTAATATAAAAAATATAGCTGATATGCCATGCAATCCACATATAGGTGGAAGTGCAAAAGGAATTGTTGTAAGAGAGATAGATTCACTAGGTGGAATAATGGGAAAAATAGCAGACAAGACCCATCTCCAAATAAAGATGTTAAATAGTGCAAAAGGCCCAGCAGTACAATCATTAAGAGCACAAGGAGACAAAATAGCGTATCCAAAAGAAATGTTAAAAGAACTTAATGCCTTAGAAAGTTTAGAAATAAGAGAAGCAATGGTCGAAGACCTTATTGTAGATAATGGCAAAGTTAAAGGTATAATCTTAGAAGATGGAGAAAAAATAGAATCAAAAATAGTAATTCTAACAACAGGAACATATTTAAAAGCAGATATATTAGTAGGAAATACAAGAACAAGACAAGGACCACATGGAGAAAAGCCTTCTAATCATTTAAGTGATAAGCTAAAAGAATATGGTTTTACTATAAAAAGACTAAAAACAGGAACTCCCCAAAGACTAGATAGAAGTACAATAGATTTTTCAAAATTAAAAGTAGAGCCAGGAGATAATAAATATTTAACATTTAGTTTTGATTTAGAACCCTGCTATAAGATAGAAGAACAAGTACCATGTTATCTAACATATACAACAGAAGAAACACACAATATAATTAGAGAAAACCTAAATAAATCAAGTATGTATGGTGCCTTAGATGATATAGAAGGTATAGGTCCCAGATACTGTCCATCAATAGAAGACAAAGTAGTAAGATTTAAAGATAAAGAAAGACATCAATTATTTGTAGAACCAGAAAGTAGATATTATGATGATATTTATCTTCAAGGATTTTCAACTTCAATGCCACCAGAAGTACAAGAGAAAATGGTTCACTCTTTACCAGGAATGGAACATGCAAAAATATTAAAATATGGATATGCCATAGAATATGATGCAATTTATCCAACTCAATTAAAAGCATCACTAGAAACTAAAGTATTGGAAAATTTATTTACCGCAGGACAAATAAATGGAACAAGTGGCTATGAAGAAGCAGCATGTCAAGGATTAATGGCTGGAATAAATGCTGCATTAAAACTAGAAAATAAAGAGCCATTAATCTTAAAAAGAAATGAAGCATATATTGGAGTATTAATTGATGATCTAATTACTAAAGGAATAAGAGATCCATATCGTTTATTAACAAGTAGAGC
Source organism: uncultured Muribaculaceae bacterium (assembly GCA_964530845.1). Classification (GTDB taxonomy): domain Bacteria; phylum Bacillota_I; class Bacilli_A; order RF39; family UBA660; genus UBA3789. The sequence goes on along the minus strand of CAZHBS010000011.1, from coordinate 37,193 downwards.
AGAATTTAGATTATTATTAAGAAGTGATAATGCTGATCAAAGATTAAGAAAATATGGATATGAAGTTGGACTAATAAACGACGAACAAATGGCAAGATTAGAAAATAAAGAAAATAAGATAAAAGAACTTCTAAATTATTTAGGTGAAAATAAATTGAAAACAACACCAGATGTAAAAGAAATATTTATAAAAAATAATATTCAGCTTCCAACAGCAACAATGACTTTAGAGCAATTACTTAGAAGACCAGAAATAAATATGAACTTTTTAGAAAACTTTGTTAATTTAGAGTATGATGAAGAAATAAAAGAACAAGCAGAGATTTATTTAAAATATGAAGGTTATATTACCAAAGCCTACAAAGAAGCTGAGAAAATGCTTAAATTAGAGAAAAAACAAATACCTGATGACATTGATTATGACAAGATAAAAAATATAGCTAGTGAAGCAAGACAAAAATTAAAAGAAGTTAGACCAACAACAATTGCTCAAGCAATAAGAATAAGTGGAGTAAATCCATCTGATATTTCAATATTATCAGTATACTTAAAAAAGGAATATAATAAAAATGAATAAAGAAGAGTTTATAGAAGAATTAAAGAAAATTAACATAGAATTAACAGAAGAACAAGTAACTAAATTAGATTTATTTTATAAATTATTAATCGAGTGGAATGAAAAAATTAATTTAACGAGAATTGTTGAATATAATGAAGTACTATTAAAACATTTTTATGATAGTTTAACACTAATTAAAGCAGTTGATTTAAATAAAATAAATACTCTATGTGATGTAGGAACAGGAGCAGGTTTTCCTGGAATAGTTCTAAAAATAGTTTTTCCAAATATTAAAGTAACATTAATAGATTCTCTTCAAAAAAGAGTAAATTACCTTAATGAAATAATAAAAGAACTAGATTTAAAAGATATAGAAGCAATTCATGCAAGAGGAGAAGAATATAAAGGTAAGTTTGATTCAGTAACTTCAAGAGCAGTAGCCAATATTGAAAAACTAGTAGGATATACAATGCACCTAGTATCACAAGATGGAATCTTTGTAGCTATGAAAGGAAATATCGAAGAAGAACTAACAGATAGTGTAAAAAATAAACTTGAAAAGAAATATAAAATAGTTGATATAATAACCTTCAATTTACCAATTGAGAATAGTAAGAGAAGTCTTGTTATTATGAAAAATAAATAAATATGTATTATTACATATTTTTTTATTTAGAAAAAAAGAATAAATTAATAAAAAAGAAAATATAATTAAAAGAGTATAATATTTACACTATTTATAATAAAAAGAAGTTGAAAGAATAAAGAAAATAAACTATAATTGATAATATAGGGAAACTGAAAAGAATAAAGCGAGGGATTAACCATGAATGAAGAACAAAGAGATGAAGTAGTACAATTATATCTTGACGACATTATACCCAATAGGTTTCAGCCAAGAGAAGTATTTGATGAACAAGCTTTAAAAGAACTTGCAGTATCAATTAGGGAACATGGTGTAATTCAACCAATTATTGTAAGAAATATAAATGGAAAATATGAAATAATTGCTGGAGAAAGAAGATATAAAGCATCAGCTTTAGCAGGACTAACAAAAATTCCTGCAATTATCAGAAACCTAGACGATAAAGAAAGTTCAAAAGTAGCTTTGCTAGAAAACCTTCAAAGAAAAAATTTAAATCCAATTGAAGAAGCAAGAACATATCAAAAAATATTAGAGTTAGATGAAATGACTCAAGAAGAATTAGCAAAAACAATGGGAAAAAGTCAGTCAGCTGTTGCGAATAAGTTAAGATTATTATCTTTACCAGAAGATATTCAAGATTCATTATTGAAAGAAGATATATCAGAGCGTCATGCTAGAGCACTTTTACAGGTATCAGATTCAAAAATTCAAAAAGAATTATTAAAGAAAGTAATTTCTACAAAGATGAGTGTAAGAAATCTAGAAGACGAAATTAAAACATTATATCCTAAAGGAAAAGATGCATCAGAGATTCCAATTGCTAAAGAAGTTGATGCATCAGCTGAAAGGTTCTTAGATAGTAGTCCACTAACACCAACAGTCAGTGAAATAGATGAAAAACCATCAAATTATGGTAAAGTTGTAATAGCCCCACCTAAAGAAAATAATAAAGAGGAGGAAGATACTACGAGCAAATTTATTAATTACGGAGAAGAAAACTTAGATCCATTTGGATTAGGAATTGAGAACTCTAATGGAATGGCACCAGCTGGTATTAATCAAGGAGTACCAGGAGCAACCGTTGGTTCTGGGTCAGGTTCAGTTCTTGACAATATGTTGAGCATTCCAAACTCTCAACCAGCACCACAAGCAAGTAATCAACCAACAGATTACTTTATGATTAATGATTTACCATCTATTGATATCTCTGCAGATCAACTTCCAGAAAAGGTTCAAAAAGAGATGCCAAGAGTACAAACTGCAAGTCCATTGCCAACAATAGTATCTAATTATACTGCAGAAGACGCAACAAAGAAGATTCGAAGTGTAGTAGAAGATTTAAAGAATCATGGAGTTAAGATTAATTCTGATGAGATGAATTTTCCTAAATCATATCAAGTAATTATTAAGATAGATAAAGAATAAAGTGGATTAAAAATAATCCATTTTTTTATCGATTAATAACAAAAAATAATACAGAAATAAATAAAAATAAATTTATTTTGTTCTTTTATTCTAAAAACATTTAAAAAAAAAATAATTTTTGATACAATAAGATAGTAATATGGAAAAAAGGTGATAAGATGGGAAAGGTCATTTCATTAGTTAATCAAAAGGGTGGCGTAGGAAAAACAACAACAAGTATAAATCTTTCTGCATCACTAGCAGTATTAGGGAAAAAGGTTTTATTAATAGATTTAGATCCTCAAGGAAATACAACTACTGGTGTAGGAATAAATAAAGGGGAAATAGAAAAAAGCATATATGATGTTTTATCAGGAGAATGTGATATAAAAGATTCTATGGTAAAAACAAAATACAAAGAGTTATATGTAATCCCCGCAACAATTAATTTAGCAGGTTTAAATACAGAATTATTAGAGAAGAGTAGAACTCAAAGTGGATTCAAAAAAGGAGAACAATTAAAAAATTGCTTAGAGCCAGTAAAAGAGCAATTTGATTTTATTATAGTAGATTGTCCTCCATCACTAGATGTAATAACAATAAATGCATTAACTGCATCAAATTCTGTAATTATACCAGTTCAATGTGAATTCTTTGCCTTAGAAGGAATTACACAATTATTAAGAACTATAATGCAAGCACAAAAAACATTAAATCCAACTCTAGATATAGAAGGAGTCTTACTAACAATGCTTGATTCAAGAACTAACTTAGGATTCGAAGTAGTAGAAGACATCAGAAGCTTCTTCAAAGAAAAAGTATACAATACAATCATTCCAAGATTAGTAAGACTAACAGAAGCTCCATCACATGGAGAACCAATTATAGCCTACGATCCAAAAAGTAGAGGATCTCAAGCATATATCAATCTAGCAAAGGAAGTGATTGAAAGAAATGGAAAACAATAATTTAAGTGAATCAGGAATTCCAAGAAGAAGAGCACTAGGAAAAGGACTTGAAGAACTATTTAATAGCGAAATAATCGATTATACAACAGTAGAAGAAAAAATAGTTAATGAAACATCGAAAGATGAAATTACGATGATAGACTTAGACGACTTAAGAAGTAATCCATATCAGCCAAGAAAAGTATTTGATCAAGAAGCATTAGAAGAATTAGCATCATCTATAAAAGAACATGGAGTATTTCAACCTATCATTGTAAAAAAATCAATAAAAGGATATGAAATAATAGCAGGAGAACGAAGAGTAAAAGCTTCAAAAATGGCTGGATTAAAAGAAATACCAGCAATCATAAGAGATTTTAATGATACTCAAATGATGGAAATAGCTTTACTAGAAAACCTACAAAGAGAGAACTTAACTGCTATAGAAGAAGCAACAGCATATAAGAAATTACAAGAAACATTACAATTAACTCAAGAAGAATTGTCAAAAAGACTAGGAAAGAGTAGAAGCCATATTACTAATATGATAGGACTTCTAAACTTACCAGAACAAATTCAATTAGATATCAGCGATAAGAAAATATCTATGGCTCATGCAAGAGTATTATCTAAATTGAATAATACAGATCAACAAAAAGAGCTAGAAGAAAAAATAATTAATGAGGGACTTAGTGTAAGAGATACAGAATCTTTAGCAAATAAACCAGAAATAGAAAAAACAAACCCTCAAAAGAAAAAATTAAATAAATCAACTGAATATGCTTATCTTCAAGAAGAACTAAGTGAAAGATTAGGAACAAAAGTAACAATTAAAGGAAATAAAATGGAAATAAAATTTATTAATTCAAAAGACCTAAATAGAATACTTGAAATATTAAATATTGAGGTAGAAAGATAATGAATATAGAACTTGGTAATCTTACAATTGATATATTTAAGATTATTCTACCGATTATATATATAATAATAGGTATAACAATATTTTCTTTAATAAAAAAATTAATAAATAAATCAACAATCAATAATAAAAAGTTAAAAACTGCACAGGCAAATAAGCTAAGAACAATTAATTCATTAATTACAAATATAGTTAAATATTTAGTGGTAATCATAGTAATTTTAGCAATTCTATCTATTTATGGTGTGAATGTTAAATCAATTTTAGCAGGACTAGGAATAGGAACAGCATTAATAGGACTAGCTTTCCAAGATTTAGCAAAAGATATAATCGCAGGATTCTCAATCATTACAGAAGGAGAATACGAAGTTGGGGATACGATTGAAGTTGATAATTTTATGGGAGAAGTTATTTCTATAAGTCTTAGAGCAACAAGAATTAGAAATTATAAAGGAGCAGTTAAAATAATTGCCAATCATTATATGGATAATATAATAAATTATAGTAACAATAATTCTTTAGCAGTAGTAGATGTTGGAATAGCCTACGAAAATAACGAAGAAGAAATTCAAGAAGTATTTGATAATTTATTTAAGAGATTAAATGGAAACATACCAAAAGCAACAAAAGATTTAGAACTATGGGGAGTAAATGAATTATCTGACTCATCTGTTGTATACAGAGTAGTTGTAGAAACAGAACCAATGCAACAATTTGCAGTTGAAAGATATTTAAAAAAAGAGATAAAAAAAGAATTCGACAAATCAAATATAAAAATACCATATCAACAAATAGAGGTGCATAATGGAAAATAATAATTATAAATTAGGCTCAATTGTAGTAATGAAAAAACAACACCCATGCGGAACAAATGAATGGGAAGTAGTAAGAGTAGGAGCAGATATAAAAATAAAATGTCGAAACTGTAATAGAACAGTTTTAATCCCTAGAGTTGAGTTTAATAAAAAACTTAAAAAAGTAATAGAATAGGGGAGAAAATATGAATACAAAAGGAAAATTAAAACTGAAAAAGTATTATTTGCATCCAATAACCACATTTATTTTGTTAACCTTTGGAACAGTACTTTTAAGCTGGATATTATCACTTCTTCAAGTACAAGCAACATATAATACAATAAATAAAAATACAAATGAATTAGAACCTGTACTAATAACGGTAGAAAATCTCCTTTGCTTTGATGGAATTAAATTTATAATAAGTAATGCTGCTAAAAACTTTCTAAGCTTTGCTCCATTAGGAACATTACTTATAAGTTTAATTGGGCTATCAGTAGCAGAAGGAACAGGCTTCATAGAAGCTTTAACAAAAAGACATTTAAGTAAAGTACCACATTTCGTAATAACATTTTTAGTAATATTTATTGCCGTAGTCTCATCACTAATAAATGAAGTTGGCTATGCAATATTAATTCCTTTAATGGCTCTGGTTTATTTTATTAATAATAGAAATCCAATTCTTGGAATAATAACCGCATTTTGTGGAGTTGCTTTTGGAAGCGGAGTTTCAATCTTCGTAGGATCAACAGAAATAGCTTTAATAGGATATACAAGAGATGCAGCAAGACTAATAGATGAAACAGCTCATATAGCCTTAACATCAAATCTAATATTCATTGTAGCCGCAACAATTATAATATCTATAGTTGGAACAATAATAATTGAAACAATAATTGCTCCAAGATTAGGAAAATATAAAAAAGAAGAAGATACTTCAACAGAAAAATATCAATCATTTGATATTGAAGAAGAAGAACAAAAACAAATGGAAAGAGACAAATATGAAAAAAGAGGATTAAGATATGCATTAATCGCTGCAATATTTGCCTTACTATTCGTTATATATGCATTAATCCCAGGACTTCCATCATCAGGAATGCTCTTAGATATGAATGAAAATGCTTATGTTAACCAATTATTTGGAGACAATGCATACTTCCAAGACGGATTCACATATATGGTATCATTAGTATTGATGTTAACAGGAATCGCCTACGGAATTGGAAGTAAATCAATAAAAAATGATAAAAATATAATAGAGAATGCAAGTAAAAAATTTACTGGAATCGGAAGCATAATAATGCTAATGTTCTTTGCATCACAATTTATTGCAGTGTTTAGAAGAACAAATATTGGAAATATTATTACTGCCTGGTTATCATCTGCATTTGAATACATGCAATTTAGTGGAGTTCTATTAATAATAATTGCTTTATTGTTTGTGGCAGTATCAAATTTATTCTTAACATCATCTGCTTCAAAATGGTTGATTTTATCACCATCAATAGTACCAGTCTTTATGCAATCAAATATTTCACCACAATTTGCTCAAATAGTTTTAAGAGCAGGTGAATCGATGACAAAAGGATTTACTCCTTTACTTGCTTCATTTGTAATATACTTAGGGTATTTGAATGTATATAATTTACAAAAGTCAAAACCTTATTCAATAAAAGGAGCACTAAAACTTATTAGTCCATATTTTATATTAATATCACTAGCTTGGATTGCATTAGTAGTATTATGGTATCTAATTGGTTTACCAATAGGACCTGGAGTAGGCTCAACAATATAACACCTTTAAAAAGGTGTTTTTTCTTGAATAAATATTCATATTTTTATATAATAAAGCAAGAAAAGAAAAAAGAAAGAAGGAATAAAATGAGTTTAACTGCAGGAATAGTTGGATTACCAAATGTCGGAAAGTCTACTTTATTTAATGCTATTACAAAACAAAAAATTTTAGCAGAAAATTATCCTTTCGCAACAATAGAACCAAATGTTGGAGTAGTAGTTGTACCAGATAAAAGAATGGATAAATTAAAAGAAATGTATGAACCAGAAAGATTTATCCCAACAGCATATGAATTTACAGATATTGCTGGTTTAGTAAAAGGAGCATCACAAGGTGAAGGTTTAGGAAACAAGTTCCTATCACACATAAGAGAAACTGATGCTATAGTTGAAGTTGTAAGATGTTTTGATGACGGAAACATAATTCACGTTGAAGGAAATATTGACCCAATAAGAGATATAGAAACAATTAATTTAGAGTTAGCAATTGCCGATTTAGATATAATAAATAATAGACTAGAAAAGGTTGCTAAGAAAGCAAGAACTACAAAAGATAAGAATGACTTATTAGAAGTAGAAACGCTAGAACTATGTAAAAATGCACTTTTAGAAAACAAACCAATAAGACAAGTTGAATTAAGTGCTGAACAAAAATTAATTATAAAGTCTTATAGTTTTCTAACAGAAAAGCCAATTATCTATCTAGCTAACATAAAGGAAAGTGAATTAGGAAATCCTGATAATGAATATGTAAAATTAGTAAAAGATTATGCATCAAAAGAAAATGCAAGAGTAGTAAGTCTTTGTGCAAAAGTAGAAGAAGAGCTAAGTGAATTAGATGATGAAGATAAAAAAGAAATGTTAGAGGCACTTGGACTAGAAGAATCGGGTCTTAATAAATTAATAACTGCAACATACGATATTTTAGGACTTGCAACATACTTTACTGTAGGTAAAGATGAAGTAAGAGCATGGACATTTAAAAAAGGAATGAATGCAAAAGAATGTGCAGGAATTATTCACACTGATTTTGAAAAAGGATTTATTCGTGCCGAAGTTATCTCATATGAAGATTTAATTGAATGCGGAAGCGAAACAAAAGTAAAGGAAGCTGGAAAAGCAAGATTAGAAGGAAAAGATTATCTAATGCAAGATGGAGATATTTGCCACTTCAGATTTAATGTATAATGAAATCAAAGATTGTAATATTTGAAGGAACAAAACAAGAAGGAATATTTTCATCGAGTAGAAAATTTTATAGAAAAGATATAACTGACAATGAAATATTTGAAGAAATAAAAAAAGCAAGAATAAGACTTGGGGAAAAATTTAATTTTTCAGGACTAAAAATGTTCCAAGTAAAACAAAAAATGGAAGATAATAATACTTATCCTGATAATAAGTGGATAGAAATAAATGAAAGTTATATGACAAAAGAAGATTTCTTTAAAGAAGAAATTGAAGCCGATATTTTAGTCATAACAGATAAATATAAAAAAGTTGCTTTGTCTCATAGAATGGCAGACTGCCCAGTCTTAATAGTAGAAGATAGAAACCAAGGGATTTCAGCAATTGCTCATTGTGGATTTTATCATATTAATAGAGGATTACCTCGAGCACTGATAAAGATAATGATTAGTGAATTTAAAAGTGAAGAAAACGACCTATATTTATATATAGGAAGCCATATTCATAAGGAAAACTATATTTATGATAAATATCCTGAAAAAGCTACTAATAGAGAAATTTGGAATGGCGCTATAGAAGAAAAAGGTGGAAAGTATTATATCGACCTAGAAAAGGCAATAAGAAACCAATTATCTGATTTTAAATTAGGAGAAATAAAAGTAAGTCCCATAAATACTGCAACTGATGAAAACTATGCATCACACAGAGAAGCATCTCTTGGAAATAAGTCAAAGTTAGGACAAAACATAGTAGGATTTTATTATAAATAAAATAAGCACCATTATTGATGTTTATTTTTTATACAATGTTATCTGAAAATATATTTAAAAAACAAATTAACAAATATCTCAATAATTTAAATATTTATTTACATTATGTTTATATTTTGTTATAATACATACGAGTATTTCAAATACTCCTTGCTATCAAGTGATAGCCATATGGCCAAAAGGAGGTGGAAAATAATGAATAAATATGAAATAATGTTCGTTGTTAGACCAGATATGGAAGAAGCTGAAATTAGAAAAACAGCAGAAGCAATGAAGAAAGTTTTAACAGACTGTGGTGCTAAAGTACTTGAAGACAAACCAATGGGACAAAGAGAATTAGCATATGAAATAAAAAAATTTAATACAGGATATTATTACTTATATGTAGTTGAAGCAGATGCAGCAGCTGAACAAGAATTCAATCGTGTAGCTAGAATCAATGAAAGCTTATTACGTCATATTGTCGTAAGAGTTGACGAGTAATAAATAAAAAGAGGTAAAGTTATGAACAAAGTATTTTTAATAGGAAGATTAACAAGAGATCCTGAATTAAGATATACAGGAAGTAATATTCCTGTTGCAACATTCTCAATTGCAGTAAATAGGAATTTTCAAAATCAACAAGGAGAAAGAGAAGCAGATTTCTTTAATATCGTTGTATGGAGAAAACAAGCAGAAAATGTAAAAAACTATTTATCACAAGGAAGTCAAGTAGCAATAGATGGAAGATTACAATCTAGATCATACGACGATAATAATGGTCAAAAAAGATATGTAACAGAAGTAGTTGCTGACAACGTTGAATTTTTAGGATCAAAGAATTCCTCAAGTAGTTCTAATAATACAAAAGGTTTTGCTAATGCAGAACCAACACCTTATGATTTTGGAGATGCTCCAGAACCAAAAGGTACTGATGTAGATAGTAATCCATTTGCTGATTTTGGTTCAAGTATTGAAATAAGTGATGATGAATTACCATTCTAAAATCTTTAAATAAAGAAGGAGGAAATAAAGTGGCAGAATTCAATCGTAGAAAGAAAAAAGTATGTATCATGTGTACTGGAAAAACTGTTGACTGGAAAGATACAGAAACACTTAAAAAATATATAAACGAGAAAGGTAAGATTTTACCAAGACGTGTTACTGGAAACTGTGCAGAGCATCAAAGATTTATTTCAAAACAAGTAAAAAGAGCTCGTGCAGTTGCATTAATACCATATACAAAATAAATGTAGTTTTTACTACATTTTTTTAATGCCATAATAAAACAGGCTTTTGTTAGACAAACATTGCTATTTATTATATAATAGAAGTGAACTTTGTAGGAGGCAATATGGGAATAATAAAAGAAAGAAGAAAACTCACAAGAGCGGTAAGAAACTCCAAAGTTATATTTTTAATGGGGCATAAAAACTTAGACTTAGATGCAATTGGAAGTCAAGTTGGTATGCAAATGTTTTTAAAAAGAAAGAAAAGAAAATGCTATTTAATAATAGATGATAAAACACACGAAATGGGTGTAGAAAAAGTACTAAGAGAATTAGAAGGATGCATTGAAGTAATTAAAAGCGAAGATATAGATAATTATTTATATCCACGAGCATCAAAGAATTTGCTAATAATATTAGATACTAATAAGAAAGAACTAGTTCAAAGTGAAGTAGCCTTAGATAAAATAAAAAACAAATTAATTATCGATCATCACGAACTAGGAAAATCAACAATTCAAAATGCAAAGATAATAAATGATACAAAAATATCTAGTACTTGTGAAATGATAACAAACTTAATAGAATTTTATGATATTGAGCTAGAATCATATTACGCAACAATACTTTTAGCAGGAATAGTATTAGATACAAATAACTATACGCTTAATACATCAGCAGATACATATTACTCTTCATATTATCTTGCAAGCCTCGGAGCAAGTGCTAAAAAAGTTCAATATCTTTTAAAACAAAATATTGAAGACTATGTAGAAAGACAAAAGCTACTAACATCAATTGAAACTATAAATGGTAATATTGCTTTTACAAAAGCAACACAAAATACCCAATATAGAAGAGAAGAACTAGCAAAAGTTGCAGATACATTGTTGTTTTTTAATAATATAGAAGCCTCATTTGTAATAGGACGTATTGGTAAAGACAAAATAGGTATTAGTGCAAGAAGTCTTGGAAATTATAATATTTGTAAAATATTAGAAAAAATGGGTGGCGGAGGAGATAACAACATAGGAGCGGCAATTATCGAAAAGTCAACAATAAATAAAGTTGAACAAAATTTAAAAAAAATATTGAAGGAAGAAGAAGGAGAATAAGATGGAAGTAATTTTTATCAAAGATTTAAAAAATCAAGGTAAAAAGGGGCAAATAAAAGAAGTAAAAGATGGCTATGCAGAAAACTATTTAATTAAAAATGGTTATGCTGTAAAGAAAACTAAGGAAAATGTTTCAAAGCTTAATCATGAACTAGCAAAAAAAGAAAAAGAAAATCAAGAAAATAAAGAACTTGCCTTGAAACAAAAAGAAGAATTATCAAAAGTAACTTTAGAATTTAAAGTAAAAACAGGAGAAGGAGACAAAGTATTTGGAAGCATAAGCATTAAACAAATAAAAGATGAATTACAAAAAAATGGATATAAAATAGAAAAAAGTCAAATAGAACTTCAAAATACGATTCAATCTCTTGGATTTCATAATGTTAATTTGATATTACATCCAGAAGTAACAGCACAAGTAAAGGTACACGTAATAAAATAGAGGTGATGGTATGCCATTAAAAAACCTACCAAACAATTTAGAAGCCGAGGAATCTGTTTTAGGATCATGTTTCTTATCAAAATATGCTTTGCAAAAAGCAGCAGAAACATTATCTCCTGAATCATTTTATAGTGACAAGAATTCTAAAATATTTCAAACGATGTTATCATTGCTAGAAGAAAACACTCCTATAGATATCACAACAATTACAAGTTGTTTAAAAAAGAAGAAAGAACTTACAGAAGTTGGAGGAGTAGAGTATTTAACAGAGGTTATTGACTATGTCCCAACAGCAAGTAATGTAGACTACTATATAAAGATAGTAGAGGATTCTGCCATTATAAGAAATTTAATTCAAACAGCAGAGTCTATTGCCGAAGAAGGTTATAATCACGAAGACGAAATAAATGAAATACTAGATAGTTCTGAAAAGAAAATTTTAAACGTTGTAAAAAAGAGATCAGCATCAGAATTTAGAACAATAAAAGATGTAGTTGCAAAAACACAGTCAGACTTAGAGCGACTATCTCAACATCAAGGTGAGATTACAGGACTCGAAACAGGATGGTACGATTTTGACAGATTAACAACAGGATTACACGCTAAAGAATTAATTATTATCGCCGCACGTCCAGCAATGGGAAAAACAGCATTTGCTTTAAATCTTGCCACACATGTTGCTATGACTCAAGATAAAGCAGTTGCTTTATTTAACTTAGAGATGGGTGCTGAGCAGTTAGCAACACGTATATTATCTTCATTAGGACAAATTGATGGATTTAAATTAAGAACAGGGAACCTTTTAAATCAGGACTGGAAAAGAATAAATGAAGCAGCTTCCCAGTTATCAACATCAAATCTTGTAATAGATGATACTGCTGGAACAACAATTGGCGAAATAAGAGCTAAATGTAGACGTCTTGCCAGTAGTGAAAAAGGTCTTGGCTTAGTAATAATAGATTATTTACAGTTAGTATCAGGTGGAAAAAATTATGGAACAAATAGACAACAAGAAGTCTCAGATATATCAAGAAGTCTAAAAACCCTTGCTATGGAACTAGAAGTACCAGTAATAGCATTATCACAACTATCTCGTAGTGTTGAAGGAAGAGATGATAAAAGACCCCTAATGAGTGACTTACGTGAATCTGGTTCAATCGAGCAGGATGCCGACTTAGTTGCATTCTTATACAGAGATGATTACTATAATAAAGAAGCAAGAACAGATGATAATAATAGTATTAGTGAACTAATAATAGGAAAACATCGTAACGGACCAACTGCAACAATAGAATTATTATTTAAAAAGAATACATCAACATTTTTAAATTTAAGAAAAGATAATAGGGAGGTAAATCAAAGTGAATAAAAAAAAGAAATTATTAATGCTTACGCTTTTATTATTTCCTTTTGTTACAGGATTTACAAACATCTCAAGAGAGCCACAACAACTATATAGAGTATATTTAAAAGGTGAGTCACTTGGATTAATAAAATCAAAAGACGAACTTGAAAAATATATTGATAAAGAACAAAATGAAATAAAAAAGAAATATAATGTTAAAAAAGTATATGCACCAGCTGATTTAGATATTGTAAAAGAAACAACATTTGATATGGGAATAAAAACAACAAAAGAGATTTATGAAGAAATAAAAGATATGTCGCCTTTTACAATAAATGGATATGAAATTAAAATAAAAGGTTTAAATACTACAACAGCAGATGGTAGAAAAATAAAAGGTAAAACGCAAAAATTATATGTTTTAGATAAAGATATTTTTACAGAATCAATTGAAAGAACAGTAAAATCATTTATCACAGAAGAAGATTATAAAAACTATGAAAATGATACACAAAACCCAATAGATGATGTTGGAAAAATAATAGAGAATATTTATATAAAAAACAAGATTACTATAAAAAAAGACTTAATCTCAGTCGATAAAAAAATATATACAACAGTTGATGAACTAAGTAAATATCTATTATTTGGAACAGTAGAAGATCAAGTTAAGTACACAATCAAAGCAGGAGACACAATTCCAGATGTTGCCTTCAATAATAAAATATCTACTCAAGAATTTTTAATTGCTAATCCTGATTTACAAGATGAAAATAGTTTATTGTCACCAGGACAAGAAGTAACATTAGGATTATTGATGCCACAATTTAGTGTCGTAGAACAAGATAAAGTAGTGTTTGTAGAAGAAAAAAATTATACAACAGAAACACAATATGATAATGATAAATATGTTGGATGGAGTGAAGTTGTTCAAGCTGGAGTAAAAGGAGAAAATAAAGTTACTCAACAAATCTTAAAGGTTAATGGAGAAATAACAAGTAGAACTAACTTGTCTACAGAAGTAATCAAAGCTCCAATAAATGAAATAATAGTTAAAGGTGGAAAACAATCAGCTTATTATGGATATGGTACTGCTTTACCAACAGCAGGAACTTGGGGGTGGCCAGCAACATGTTCTTCAATCTCATCACCATTCGGTTGGCGTTGGGGAGCATTACATGATGGAACAGATATTGCAGGATGTGGATATGGTTCAAATATTTTTGCCGCAGCATCAGGAGTAGTAGTTGTATCTACTAAAAAACCAGGATATTATCCAGGAGGATATGGCGACAATGGAGAATATATTGTTATCGATCACTTAAACGGGTATTACACACTATACGCACATATGTGTCCAGGATGTAGAGCTGTAAAAGAAGGAGACTATGTTGAAAAAGGTCAACCAATTGGAGGAATGGGTATGACAGGAGCCGCAACAGGAGTTCACTTACATTTTGGTATGTGGCAAGGCTATCCATATATGGGAGGATCACCGCTTAATGCGATGAACTACTATTAAAATGCAGATAAAGACAATCGCAAGTGGATCTAAAGGAAATTGCACGATACTTATTTGTAATGAAACTAAATTAATAATAGATATGGGAATTTCCTTCTTAACTCTAAAAAGATGTTTAGAAGAAAACTCCCTTTCTTTTTCTGATTTTAGTGGAATACTAATAACTCATTGTCATAAAGATCACACTAAAGGATTAACCACTCTCCTAAATAAAACAAATTTAGAAGTTTATATACCAGAGAAAATGTACGATAGCCTAAAAGAATATGTTCAATATCCAAAATGTAAATTTATAGATGATGAATTCACAATAAATGATGTAGAAATAGAACTAATACATACTTCTCATGATGCTCCATGTTCCGTTGGATATATTATTAGTCAAAATAATAAATCAATGGTATATGTCACAGATACAGGATATATAAATAGAAAGTTTTTAGCCAAAATGGTAAATAAAAATTTATATATGATAGAAAGCAATCATGATGAAGTAATGTTAATGGAAGGACCATACCCAAGATTTTTAAAAGAAAGAGTAATAAGTGATAAAGGTCACTTATCAAATAAAACAACAGCTAATTATCTAAGTAAGATAACAGGAGATAATACCAAAAATATAATACTTGCCCATCTTAGTGAAACAAATAATACAAAAGATAAAGCAATGGAAGCAATAAAAGAAGTAAATTTAAGAAAAGAAATTAATGTATTTATCGCAGATCAATATGAAGCAGGTCCATTAATAGAGGTTTAATATGATAAAAATAATAACAGTAGGAAGTATTAAAGAAAAGTACTTAAAAGATGCAATCGAAGAATATAAAAAAAGAATTAGTAAATATACTAATTTAGAAATAATTGAAGTTAAAGATGAAGGATTAGTAGAAGAAGAAAAATCTATTAAATTAGAAAAAGAAAAGATAGAAAAGCATTTAACAGAAAAAGATTATATAATAACACTTGAAATAGAAGGAAAAGAGTTTACATCTATAGAATTTGCAGAAAAACTAAATAATATATTAATAGAAAATAGTAATATAGTATTTATAATTGGTGGAAGTTATGGATTATCTAAAGAAATAAAAGATAAAGCAAAATTACACTTATCATTTTCAAAATTAACTTTTCCTCATCAATTATTTAGAGTACTTCTCTTAGAACAAATATATAGAGCTTATAAAATAAATAATAACGAAAGTTATCACAAATAGGAGTAAATATGATTGGAAATAAATGGGATGAATTATTAAATGAAGAATATAAAAAGGAGTATTTTAGAAAACTAATTAGTTTTGTAAAAGAAGAGTATAAAAATAAAACAATATATCCAAAAGAAAATGAAGTATTTAATGCATTTAGATACACAGACTTTGATAATGTTAAAGTAGTAATATTAGGACAAGATCCATATCATGAAGAAAATCAGGCAGAAGGGTTATCATTTTCAGTTAGTAATGATGTTCCAAAACCATCATCCCTACAAAATATATTTAAAGAATTACAAAGTGATTTAGGAATTCCATATCCTAAGCATAATTCTTTAAAACCATGGGCAAAACAAGGAGTAATGCTTTTAAATGCAGTCTTAACAGTAGAAGAACATCAGGCTGCTTCTCATCAAAAAAAAGGGTGGGAAACATTTACCGATGAAGTAATAAAGATAATCAATAAAAAAGAAGAACCAGTAGTATTTATTCTTTGGGGTAATTTTGCAAGAAGCAAGAAAGCCCTAATTACAAATCCAAATCATTATATTATTGAGTCAGCTCATCCATCTGGATTGTCTGCATCACGTGGTTTCTTTGGAAGTAAACCATTTTCTAAAGCCAATGCCTTTTTGAAAGAAAAAGGTGTAAAGGAAATTGACTGGCGTATTGAATAATTTGATAATATTAAAAGTACGTATTATAATGATATTAGGAGGATAACAATATGGAAAAAGTAGAAATACAATTTAAAACAGTTCCAGGAGGAACATATAATGATGCATTTGGAATGATGAAAGAATACCAAAATGCTGGATTAGCAGGAAAAAGTGCAAAAATAATTTTTAATGAAGTAGAGGTTCCTGCAGGATATTATGAAACATGTGAAGAAAGTTTTAGACTATATGAATCATTAGTTGGAGGAGACTTAGAAGAAATTAGACAAGCTCTACCAAGAGAAGCAACAGAAGGAGATATCTTCGCAATGGAATCCTCTATTGCAAAGTCATATAAACATCTTCATGAAACAGAATTAAGTCCTGAATATTTAGATAGTCTTATGAGTGATGCAAAAGGAAATGGTGCAGCAAGTAGATAAAAAATAGTCCACAATATTTGTGGATTATTTATTTGAAAAAATCTACAACAAAAAACTATCCACAACAACTGTGAATAGTTTTTTTATTAATTATTTTGGGCTTGTACAGCAGTAATTGCAACAGCACCAACTATATCATCAACAGAACAACCTCTAGATAAATCATTAATTGGAGCAGCTATTCCTTGGGTAATAGGCCCATATGCCTCAGCTTTAGCAAGTCTTTGTACCAATTTGTAACCAATATTACCAGCATCTAAGTCTGGAAAAATTAAAACATTAGCATGTCCTGCTACATCACTATCAGGAGCCTTGCTTTTTGCAACTTCAGGAACGATTGCTGCATCAAGTTGAAGTTCTCCATCAATTTTATATTGACTATATTTCTCTTTAGCAATTTTAACTCCTTCAACAACTTTATCAACATCAGCATGACTTGCACTTCCTTTTGTTGAATGTGAAAGCATCGCAACAACAGGTTCTTTCTCAACTAATAATTTAAAACTATCAGCACTTGAAGCTGCGATAGCTGCGAGTTTTTCAGGAGTAGGATTTTGCTCAAGCCCTGCATCTGAGAATATAAATGCACCATTAGAACCATACTCACAATTAGGAACAATCATTAGGAAGAAAGCTGATACAAGTGTAACATCTTTCTTAGTTTTGATAATTTGTAAAGCAGGCCTTAATGTATTAGCTGTAGAATGACATGCTCCAGAAACAACACCATCAGCAAGACCAATTTTTACAAGCATACATGCAAAATACATATAGTCTTCTACTAAAAGTCTATGAGCTTCTTCTAGCGTCATTCCCTTTTCTTTTCTCAACTCATATAATTTATTTGCAAGATTATCAGTTAACTCACTATCTTTAGGATTAATTATAGTAGCACAACTTAAATCGGCATCACCACTAATTTTAGCTATCTCAACTTTATCACCAATAATAATTATATCAGCAAGATCTTCATTTAAAACTTTAACTGCTGCCTCAATAACCCTTTTATCCATTGACTCTGGCAATACAATTCTCTTTTTATCCTTTTTTGCTCTATCTTTTATGTTATCAATAAAACTCATATTTACCTCTACTTATCTTTTAAAATTTCAAACATTTCTTTTTTTTCATCACTATAGAAATCTTTTTTTCTATATCCTCTAAAGAAACCAACAATAGCTGATGGGAATGATACTAATAAATGATTAAAGTTTACAACAGTATCATTATAGAATTTAATTGCTCCACCAATATTTTCTTCATTTTCTTCTAAATCATCTAAAATAGCATTTAAAGCATCACTTTTTAATAATTTTTCATTATCATCAATAGTTCTTAATAAAGAATTATAAGAAACTTTAAGTGCATCACTTACTTGAAAATTATTTAATCCTTCAAAACTATCATCAAGTTCAGATAAAAAATTATCTAATTTTAGTTCTTTAGAAACAATAGATCTTGTTCTATCCAATAATTCTTTTTTCTTTGTAAGATACATATTAATATCTTCCTCAGCCTTATCTATTTTCATAATAGCTAAAAAGAAACGATTATTGCAAAGAACAATTAATAGTAAAAAGAAACTAATCAATACAACAATACATAAAACATTTTCTAACATCACATACCTCCCTAATATCTAAATTATAACATAATCATTAAAATAAAAGAAGAGAATTAATTATTCTCTATCTCATCAAAAACAGGTTCATCTCCATGTGGTTCTGTTCCCTTTAAAAAATACATTAATTTATTATTTTTTTGTGCTTCAACTGATGGCTTTCCTGATATCGGGTCAACAATAACACCCACTATATTATTAGGCTTTTCATACCAAACATCATCTTCACCCATACCATCTTCATAATCTTCAACAGTCTTATACCAAATATTTTGGGCATGCTTATAGTCATTCTTTATTAATTCTTTATTATCATCATATCCAACCCAAACAGCACACAAAATATTTTTATTAAAACCAATATTCCAATTATCTCCACTAGTAGTACCACTTTTAAGAGCATATTTATGCTTTAACTTACCAGATAAACTTATTGCTGTAGGATAATTATAATCAATATATAAAGGATCATAAGTAGCTGTAAGCATATTATTTAATACATATACAAGACTAGGATTTAAAACAAGATCTCGACTATTTTTATTTTCATATAAAACATCTCCATTACTTGTTACAACTTTATTAATAAAATGACCATCTATTTTATATCCTCCATTAGCAAAAGCAGAATATCCTTGAGCCATACTAATAATATTAATTTCACTAGTACCTAGTGGAAGAGATGGAACACTTGCCAAATTCTCTTTAATACCAACTCTTCTTGCCATATTAATTAAAGTATCAAATCCCAAAAACATATGAGTCTTAACAGCGTAAACATTGTCACTATAAGCAATAGCAGCAGCCATCGAAATAGCTTTATCAGCATATACATCATTATAATTTTTAGGAGAATATGTTCCACCATTATCAAGAGGAAAAGTAGTTCTTTCACTTATAAAAGAAGTACTAGAAGTAAAACCATTTTCTAAAGCAGCATAGTAAAGAAAAGGCTTCATTGTAGAACCAACTTGTCTCTTTGAAGAAATCGCTCTATTATAAGAAGATTCATTATAATCTCTTCCACCAACAAGAGCCATAATTCCACCAGTATCTGGTCTCATAACAACACTAGCAACCTGCAATTCAGAATCATCAGAAAAAGTATCTCTAATATTTTTTTCAAGACTCTTCTGTACATCAAAGTTAAAGTTAGTATAAATCTTTAATCCTCCAACATCACTATAATTATTAGGTATAGTATCAATACTTTTCAATTCATTCATAACAGCATCTTGATAATAATTGACACTAGAAAGAACTTCTCTTTCTTCATTTGCAACAAACACAAGTTCCTCATTATATGCAGAATCCTTCTCCTCCTCAGTGATAATACCATTTCTAACTAGATTATTAAGAACAAATAATTGTCTCTTTTTCGCAACATCATAATTAGTAAGAGGAGAATAATTACTTGGAGCCTTAGGAATTCCTGCTAAGATACTTGCTTCAGCCAAACTAAGATCACTACAAGGTTTATTAAAATAATATTTAGAAGCAGTCCCAATACCATATTTACCATGACCATAATTAATTGTATTTAAATAACCCTCAAGTATTTCTTTTTTACTATAATTAGCCTCTATTCTTAATGTATACCAAGCCTCATTTAATTTTCTTTTCCAAGTTTTATCAAAATCTAAAAATAAGTTTTTTGCATACTGTTGCGTAATTGTAGAAGCACCTTGTGAATGACTCCTAGTCTTAATATTATTAAATAAAGCGCTGGCTATTCTTAAAAAGTCAAATCCAAAATGTTTATAAAAATTCTTATCCTCAGTATATATAGTAGAATCAATTAAATAAGGAGAAATATCATCTAATTCAACCCATTCATTATCTTCACTACCTGTAAAAAACACACTATTATTCATATCATAAAGAGTAATTTTATTAGCACTATTAATAGTAATTTTAGGAGATAACTTAATACAAATAAATATACCAGTTCCTGCAATAAGCAAAGAAACAAAAACAAACAAAAACATTCTAAACAGTAATTTCATTATTTTCATATAATCATCCTCTAAAAATATTATTTATAAAAATAAAAAAATTATGTAATAAAATACAATTATAATTAATTAATATCAATAATTTCTATAGAAATATATAAAAATATGATATAATCATAACTGATATTTGAAATGAGTGATATTATGCCAAAAATAAAAGTAAAAATTTATATCACTACAAACAAAGAAGAAACATCTTATGAAACAACAACTATATTGTGTGATGGAGTATTAAAATACCGGGAGCCGGATGATACATTGGTTATTTTTGACATGGAAAAAAGAACACTTATTCGGGAAAACAAAGACTTAAAAATGACTTATATTTTTGAGAAAAATAAAAAAACAGAAGGATATATAATAGTAAAAGAATTTAATAAAAAAATATATCTTTCCATTGAAACAAAACAAATAAAAATAAACGAAGTAAATGTATTTATAGAATTTGAAGTAGAAGATAATAAATTTATATATAGAATTGAGGAGATAAAATGAGTATTTTAAAAGAATTAATACAAGATATAAAAGAAAATATAAATAAAGCTGGATATGAAGTAGAAACTCCAGCAATAGAAACATCTAATAGAAAGGATTTAGGTGAATATCAATTAAATGATGCTATGCAATTAGCTAAAGCATATCATGAGAATCCAAGAGCAATCGCCGAAAAAATAGTTAATGTTTTAAAAGAAGATGAAAGATTTACAAATATTAATATTGCAGGACCAGGATTTATCAATATAACATTAAGTAATAAGTATAAATTAGAAATACTAAATAAAATGAGTGAAGATATTTTTTCAAATATTGATAAAAAAGATAAAAAGAAAGTAATAATTGACTTTGGAGGAGCAAATGTTGCTAAAGCACTACATGTTGGGCATTTAAGAAGTGCAAATCTAGGAGAAGCTTTAAAAAGATTAGCAAGAACATTGGGATATGAAGTTTTAGGAGATGCTCATTTAGGAGATTATGGAAGACCACTCGGATTAGTAGTTCTAGAACTAAAAAGGATGTACCCAGAATTACCATATTTTGATAATAATTATCAAGGAAATTATGAAGAATTATCATTACCAATAACAAATGAAGATCTAGAAAAAATATATCCTCTTGCAAGTTCAAAAGCAAAAGAAGATGAAAACTACCTAGAAGAAGGAAGAGAAATAACTGCAAAAATTCAAAGACATGAAAGAGGATATTACGATATTTGGAAGAAAGTCGTAGAAATTTCTAAAGACGACATAAAATCAGTATATGATTTGCTAAATGTAGAATTTGACTTATGGTTAGGAGAAAGCGATGCTGTTGAATATGTTGACGAAATGCTAGAAATCTTTGAAAAAGCAAGTCTTTTGAAAGAAAGTGAAGGAGCAAAAATTGTTGAAGTAGCAGAAGATACCGACAAAGCACCAATGCCTCCACTATTAGTAATAAAATCAAATGGTTCAATTTCATATGAAACTACAGATATCGCAACAATATTACAAAGGGAAAAAGAATATAAACCTGACGAGATGTGGTATGTAGTTGATGGAAGACAAGGACTACATTTTGAACAAGTATTCCGTGCTGCAAGACTTGCTAAGCTATTACCCGAAAGTACAAAACTAGAACATGTTGGATTTGGTACTATGAATGGAAAAGATGGAAAACCATTTAAAACAAGAGATGGCGGAGTAATGAATCTAAAAAGTTTAATTAGCCTTGTAAAAGAAGAAACAATTAAGAGAATAAACATTGCAACAGAAGATGACAATGAAAAAGAAAGTATCGCCCTAGATGTAGCTATCGCGGCATTAAAATATGCAGATTTTATCCCATATAGAGGAACAGACTATGTCTTTGAAGTAGAAAAGTTTGCAGACCTAGAAGGAAAAACAGGACCATATTTACTATATTCAACAATACGTATGAAGTCATTATTAAATAAAGCTGAAAATATAGTTACAAATACTGCAAAAGTACTAAAAGGAGAATATGAAAATAATATTATTTTAACTCTTTTAGAGTTACCTACAGTACTTAATAAATCACTAGAAACAAAATCAATGAATGATATAGCAGAATATCTTTATAATTTAACATCTTTATATAATTCTTTCTATGCAGAAAACAAGATTTTAACAGAAGAAAACAAAGAATTACAAGAATCATGGATTATATTAACAAAGCTTGTATATAATACAAATATGATGTTATTAGATATATTGGGAATAAGAGTACCTAAAAAAATGTAAAAAAATGTTGCTATTCTACAATATATATGGTATAAATTTGTTTGTAATTTTATTACACAGAAAAAACAACGAAACATATAATGTTTTTATATAGGAGGACCGTTTATGAGCCTAAAGATGAAAAAAGAAGAATTAGAACTTCTTTCTAATAAAGATATTGCAGAGTTGATTTTAAATGATAGTAAGAAAACAATGAACACTGCAACTTTATTCAAAAAAATAATTAAATTACTAGAATTACCAGAATCTGTATTTGAAACAAAGATAGCAGAATTCTATACTGCATTATCAACAGATAAAAGATTTATTTTAATAGATGGAAAATGGGATTTGAGAATAAATCATACATCAGACAAAGTAATAAAATTAGTTGTTGAAGATGATGATGAAGAAGAAGAAACAGAAGAAAATGAAAACGACCAAGAAGATGAAAACAATGACGATGATGAGGACAACTATGATGACACAGAAGATAACGACTATGATGATGAAACAAATGAAGAATTAAAAGATTTAGTTGTTATTGACGAAAATGAATTAGAACTAGAAGAATAATTCTAGTTTTTTTCTATAAAAGAATATGATATAATAGGACTGACTTACGAAAGAATAGGTGAAAATATGATAGAAAGATTAGAAGCTACATTAGCTAAGTATAATGAATTATCAGAAGAATTAACTAAACCAGAAGTACTTAATGATATAAATAAAACAAGAAAATTATCAAAAGAAATGAGTGATTTGGAAGAACTTGTAGTCTGCTATAAAAAATATAAAAAAGTACTTGAAAGTATAGAAGATACTAAAGAGATGACTAAAAATCCAGAACTTGGTGAAATGGCTAAAGAAGAATTAAAAGATTTAGAAGAAGAAAAGGCAAAATTAGATTCTGAACTTGAAGTATTATTAATTCCAAAAGATCCTAATGACTCAAAAAATGTCATTATGGAAATAAGAGGAGCAGCTGGTGGAGATGAAGCAAATATCTTTGCTGGAGACTTATTTAGAATGTATACAAGATATGCTGAAAAAAAGGGATTTTCATATCAAGTATATAACTCTGTAGATGGAACAGCAGGTGGATTTAGTCAAATAGAATTTATTATTAAAGGAAATGGTGCATATTCTCTTTTAAAATATGAAAGTGGTTCACACAGAGTACAAAGAGTACCAACAACAGAATCAAATGGTAGACTTCAAACTTCAACTGCAACAGTACTTGTAATGCCAGAAGCAGACGAAGATGTTGAGATAGAAATAAATCCTCAAGACATTAGAGTTGATATCTATCGTTCAAGCGGATGTGGAGGACAAGGAGTAAATACAACAGACTCAGCAGTAAGAATTACACACTTACCTACAGGATTAGTAGTTACTTGTCAAAATGAAAGAAGTCAAATTCAAAATAAAGAACAAGCAATGAAAGTATTAAAATCACGTCTATATGAAATGCAAGAACAAGAAAAAGCCGAAAAAGAAGGTAGCGAAAGAAGAAGCAAGATTGGTACAGGAGATAGAGCAGAAAAAATAAGAACATACAATTATCCACAAAATAGAGTAACTGATCACAGAATAGGCTATACAACAAATAATCTAGATAGAATTATTGATGGAGCTTTAGACGATGTAATAGATGCTTTAATACAAGAAGATCAAAAAAGAAAACTTCAAGGAGAAGAATAATGACCATAGAAGAACTATTGGTCTATGGAAAAAAGTATACATCTTCAGCCCATGCTAAGATTCTTCTGGCAGAAGTCTTAAATTTAAATTCTTTAGAACTTTACAATCATCTAAATGAGACAGTATCAAGTACTCAAGAAGAAAAATATAAGGAACTTATACAATCATTAAAAGAAGGAACACCACTACAATATGCTTTAGGAAAAGTTAATTTCTATGGAATAGAATATAAAATAAATAATAATGTTCTAATACCAAGATTTGAAACAGAAGAACTTGTAGAAAATACAATCAACTATATAAAAAAGTATTTTAATACACCAGTAGATATCATAGATTTAGGCTGTGGTAGTGGAGTAATAGGACTAACATTAGAACAAAAGGTACCAACAAATACAGTTGATTTAGTAGATATTTCAAAGCAAGCCATTGAAGTAACAAAATTAAACCATTCACTACTAAAATCAAAAGCAAATATCATAAATAATGACTTTCTAAATAATATAGAAAAAAAATATGATGTAATTATAAGCAATCCACCATATATAAAAAATAATGAAGAAATAGAACCAATAGTTAAAAATAATGAACCACATCTTGCTTTATACGCAGGAGAAGATGGACTAGATTGCTACAAAAAAATATTAAGTAATATAAAAAATAATATGAAAGATAGATGCTTAATTGCTTTTGAAATAGGATATGAGCAAGCAGAAGATATAAGAAACTTAATAAATAAATATTTAGAAAATGTAAAAGTAGAAATAAAAAAAGATTTATCTGGAAAAGATAGAATGATATTTATTATTAAAAATCTTGAATAAAATATGAAAAAAAGTCTCACTACAAAAATGAAAGGTGAGATTTTTTTATGAAGAAAGTTGTCATAGTAACAGCAATAATTATCGCAATATTATCATTAGGAAAAGATACAGTAGTAATTCCAAAAGATTCAATTAGATTTAGAATAATTGCAAATAGTGATACAGAAATAGACCAAAGTCTAAAAAGAAAAATAATTAAAAATATTTGGCAAGAATTAATAGTAAATAAAAATAATATCGAAGAAGCTAGAAATTATATAAAAGATAATATGCCCTTACTAGAAAATAAAATAAGTGAAACTCTAAAAGAAAATAATAATGATACAAATTTTGAAGTAAAATATGGACCAAATTATTTCCCAAGAAAAGAATATAAAGGAGTCATATATGAAGAAGGAGAATATGAATCATTAGTAGTAAAATTAGGAGAAGGTAAGGGACATAACTTTTGGTGTGTTTTATTTCCACCATTATGTTTAATAGATGAAGATGAAAACACAGAATATAAGTCATTAATAAAAGAAGTAATAAATAAGTTTAAGTAACATAAAATATATAGAAATATTGAATTTTACGACAAATATTGTAATAAGTAGCCCATTTAATTGACAAAAAAATTTATATTAATTATGATTAAGTTGAGAAAGAAGCAATACGTATATAAATTTGTTTGGAGGAGTATAAATGAAAATAATGGAAATCGAGGGTGGAAAAGACCTCAGCGGTACAATAAGGATAAGTGGAGCAAAAAATGCAACAGTTGCCTTAATACCAGCAGCAATCTTAACAGATGAGACAGCAACTATATGTAATATTCCAGAAATAACAGATACAGAAGCATTATGTGATATATTAGATAGTTTAAACGTTGATGTTAAAAGAGCCAGTGAAAGTATAATAATTGATCCAAAAAATATGATAAATAGAGAAATATCTGAAGAATTAGCTAAAAAATTAAGAGCTTCATATTACTTTATGGGGGCTTTATTAGGAAAATATAATAGAGCAGAAATGTATTTTCCAGGAGGATGTTCAATAGGAGCAAGACCAATAGACTTACATTTAAAAGGTTTTGAAGCCCTAGGCGCAACAGTAACAAGTGAAGGAAATAAATATATTGTTGCGGCAGAAAAATTACATGGAGCAAATATTTATTTAGATATCGCATCAGTAGGTGCAACAATCAATATCATGTTAGCAGCAGTAAAAGCAGACGGAACAACAGTAATAGATAATGCTGCCAAAGAACCAGAAATAGTTAATGTTGCAACATTTTTAAATAATATGGGAGCAAATATTAGCGGAGCCGGAACATCAACAATAAAAATAGTTGGAGTAAAACACTTAGGAGAATGTTTCCACGAAGTAATACCAGATAGAATAGAAGCTGGAACATACGTAATAATTGGAGCGTTATGTGGAAATCCTTTAAAGATAGATAATATTATTCCAGAACATATTGATGCTTTATTATCAAAACTAGAAGAAGCAGGAGTATTATTAGAAGTTGGAGCTGATTATGTTTTAGTTCAAAAACAAGATAGTTATAAAGCTGTAAATATTAAAACAGCAGTTTATCCAGGATTTGCAACAGACTTACAGCAACCATTTACTGTCTTACAGACTCAAAGTAAAGGTAAATCTAAAACAACAGAAACAATTTGGGAAAATAGATTTATGCATATACCATATCTAAAAGATTTAGGAGCAAACATCGAAGTAGTAAATCAAACTGCAACAATAATGGGACCAACTAAATTAAAAGGATGTGAAGTGGTTGCAACAGACTTAAGAGCTGGAGCAGCAATGGTAACAGCAGGACTAAAAGCAGAAGGAAAAACTACAATAACAAATGTAGAACACATACTAAGAGGATATGAACAAATAGTGGAAAAACTAACACAAGTAGGTGCTAAAATTGAAATAAAAGAAATATAATTTAATATATTTCTTTTTTTGGAGGCCTATGAAAAAACTATTAAAATTATTATTTTTAGTTATTATTAGTCTATCAGTTTATTTTATATATATAAAAACAATTAATAGAACATATAATTTCACAAGTATAGGAGATAATCTGTCTCTTGGAAATGATTCATTTAATATAAAAAATTATAGTTATATTGATTATTATATTGAACACTTAAAACAAACAAAAGAAAAAGTAATTGTAAATGAACAATATTCAAATAAAACTCAAACAATAAAAAATGTTTATTTAAGCATGAAAGAATCAGATTTGAAAAGAATAATAACAGATACAGATTGCTTAATATTAACACTAGGATATAATGATTTATTAGAAGGATTATCATTATTAGAAGATAAAAATAATTATAAAATAGTAATTGATGAGATAAAAGAAAATTATAAGTTATTAATAAAAGAAATAAGAAAATACTATCATGAAGAAATTATTGTAATAGGCTATTATAAATCAAATACAGATGACTATTATATAAATAAAGGCATAAAAGAACTAAATAATATTTTAAGAAAAGAAAATGTAACATACATAGATACTTATCATGCTCTAAATAATTCAAAATATTTTTCAAATCCTAATAGTTATTATCCAAATTATAAGGGATATCAACGAATTTATAAGGAAATACTTCGAAAAGACTTGCAAAAAAGTTAATAATTTGGTATATTAACAATGCAATTTATTACTATGACTTTATAAAAAGTCATGGCGGAAGGAGAAATATTATGAAAAAAGGAATTCATCCAGAAGTAAAAGAATGCAAAGTAACATGTGCTTGTGGAAATACATTCACTTGTAAATCAACAAAAGATGAAATAAGTGTTGAAATTTGTTCACAATGTCATCCATTCTATACAGGAAAACAAAGTAGATCTTCACGTGCTGGACGTGTTGATAAATTCAATAAGAAATATGGTTTCGATACAAAGACTGCTGAATAAGCAGTTTTTATTTTCCACAGAATCTGTTAATAAAAAAATCGCAGAAAAAAACAATTCACAATTTCTGTGGAAACAGTCATAAATATGTTATAATTTAAACAGAAAGTGTGGAAAAATAATAAAGATAATCAATGAAAGTACAGCAGGAATTGGAGGTGAACTGTGTGAATAATGAATTAAATGAAAATAAAAATTTAGTTCTTTTTGAAAACAACAAAATTAGAAGAACGGAGTATAATGGAGAGTGGTACTACTCTATCGTAGATATTATTGGAATACTGACTCAGCAAGATGACTATCAGAAAGCCAGAAAATGTTGGAACAAATTAAGTCAAAGAATCGCCGAAGAAGAAAATTCTGAACTGGTGACAAATTGTCACCAGTTGAAATTGGTCGCACAAGACGGAAAGATGAGACTTACAGATTGTGCTAATCGAGAGACTATTTTTAGGATTATTCAGTCTGTTCCTTCTTCTAATGCTGAACCATTTAAATTATGGTTTGCTAGATTAGCTGAAGAAAGAATTCAAGAAGTAATTAATCCTGAATTGGCAGTTGATAGGGCTAGACAAACCTATTTAAATAAAGGATATAGTGAAGAATGGGTTAATGCAAGAATGAAAGGAATTCCAGCTCGTACTGAACCAACTGATGAATGGAGAAAAAGAGGCGCTTCATGTAGTAAAGATTTTGCAATATTAACAGATGAAATTAGTAGAACAACTTTTAATATAACTACAAATCAGCATAAAGAAATAAAAAAATTAGAAAAAAGCCAGAATCTAAGAGACAATATGTCACCTCTTGAACTTGCTCTTACTACTCTTGCAGAAGTCACAACTACTGAATTGCACCGAACAAATGATTCTCAAGGGATGCGAGCTTTAAAAAATGATGCTAATACTGGTGGAAGTATTGCTTCAGTAACAAGAAGAAATATTGAAAAAGAGTTGGGGAAATCTATAGTTACTTCTCAAAATGCCATTGATTTTAAAAACAAAATAAATTACAAGATAAATGAATAATAAAATACAAAAAATAAATATGCTACTGAATAAGGCAATAAGTATTGCAATATTAAAAAATTATTTAAAGACTTAGAGTATGCTGATTAGATAAAATTAATAAAAGTAATAAATAAAAAAATAAAGGAGATTATTATGAAAATAGGAATAGCAAGTGATCATAGAGGATATTTACTTAAAGAACAAATTAAAAGAAATATAAAAGATAAATATGAAATTATAGATTATGGAACAAATTCAGAAGAATCAACAGATTATCCTGATTATGCATTTAAATTAGGAGAAGCAGTTGCCAAAAAAGAAGTTGACTATGGAGTGGCTATATGTGGCTCAGGCATAGGAATAAGTATTGCTTGCAATAAAGTAAAAGGAGTACGCTGCGCTAAAGTATCAAACGAAGAAGAAGCTAAAATAACAAGAATAGATAATAATTCAAATGTCGTAGCATTCAGTGAAAAAGTCCCTATAGAAGAAGCTTTAAAAATAGTTGAAACATTTATAAGTACTGACTTTTCAACAGAAGAAAAACATATAAGAAGAGTAAATAAAATAATAGAATACGAAGGAAGATAATATGATTTTTAAATTTGGAATTTACATAGTAATAGCATTCTTGGTAATATGGTGTGTCCCATCAATTAACTTTAATCAAATATTTAAAAAGAATGCTAACCCCTATCAAGCAAGAGTATTTACTTTCTTAATTTGTTTATCAATAATCTACTTAATAACAAATTTTATAATAGACTTATTAAACTCAATAAAAATATTTTAAAAGGATGTATAAATCCTTTTTTTTTGTAAATATTACTATTGAGGTGAATATAATGAAAAGAAAGATAAAACTAAAAAAATTCCCTATGTTAATAATTTTAATTATGATATTTGTTCCAGTCATAACAATTCTCTTTTTAGCAAATAGTAATCTCTCTAAAGACATAGTTGCAGAAGAACCAGTTGTAGAAGAATACTATGAAGAAACACTTCCTGTCGTAACAGAAACTGAAAAGTTTATTAATCCATACTATGAAAGTGAAGTAAAAGTAGGTAAATCATTCTACGATTATAAAGGAGAAGAAAAGTCTCAAGAAGAATCTCTAATAGTAAGTGAAAATACTTATTATCAAAATACAGGAATAGATTATGTATCTGCCAAAGTATTTGATGTAATTTCTATAAAAAATGGTACAGTGCTAAATGTTAAAGAAGACGACATCACAGGAAAAATAGTAGAAATAAAACATGATGACGAAATAGTATCAGTATATCAAAGTTTAAGTGAGGTTACAGTAAAAAAAGGAGATATAATTAATCAAGGACAATTAATAGGAAAAAGTGGAACAAATAAATTGGATCAAGAATTAGGCAATCATCTACATTTAGAAATATATAAGAATGGAAATTCCGTAAATCCAGAAAATTATTTAAATAAAGAATATATAAGGGAAAATTAGTATTCTTTTTTTGTAAAAAAACAAATATATTTAATAAAATGATGATAGAATAGTTAATGGAAGGAATGATCATATGTTAGCAAGAGATATTGGGATAGATTTAGGAACAGTAAATGTATTAATTTATGTTAAAGGTAAAGGTATTGTTCTTAATGAACCAAGTATAGTTGCGATTGAAACAGATACAAAAAAAGTTCTTGCAGTAGGAAAAGAAGCTAACGAAATGGTTGGAAGAACACCAGGAAAAGTAAAAGCAATTAAACCAATGAAAGATGGTGTAATTGCAGATTTTGAATTAACAGAAATAATGTTAAATGAATTTATTAAAAAGATTAAAGCAAGAAGTCTATTTATTAGACCAAGAGTATTAATCTGTTGTCCAACAAATATAACCCAAGTAGAAAAAAATGCTATTAAAGAGGCAGCTGAGAGGACAGGTGCTAGAAAAGTCTATATAGAAGAAGAACCAAAAGTTGCAGCTATAGGTGCAGATATGGATATCTCTAAGCCTAATGCTAATATGGTTATTGATATCGGAGGAGGAACTACAGATATAGCAATACTATCATTAAATGGTATAGTTTTATCTAAATCAACAAGAACAGCAGGAAATTTAATGAATGAAGATATAATTAGATATATTAGAGAAAAATATAAACTATTAATAGGAGAACCAACAGCAGAAGATATTAAAATAAATTTTGCAAATGTATATAAACCAAATAAAAAAGAAAAAATAGAAGTAAAAGGAAGAAGTCTAATAACAGGACTACCTAGTACAATAGAACTAACACAAGATGAAACAAAAGAAGCCTTAAAACCAACAATTGATAAAATAATCTCTGTAACAAAGGAAGTATTAGAAGATACACCACCAGAACTATCAGCAGACATAATAGAAAAAGGCGTAGTTCTAACAGGAGGAGGATCTCTATTAAAAGGATTAGTGGAAGTTTTAGAAAATGAATTAACTATCCCAGTACTAATTACAGAGACACCACTAACATGTGTTGCAGAAGGAACAGGAATCCTTCTAGATAATATAAGATTACTTGAGAAAGACCAGTAAATGGTTTTTCTTTTTATTTAAATAAATATTTGGTATAATCTTTTTAGAAAGAAGTGATCTTATGAAACAAGAATTACTATACGCCGGAGGAATAGTAATTACAACTTTTATTTTTTCTGCAATAATTATGTTTTTAATGAGAAAAGTAGCAGTTCATATTAATGCCATGGACGTTCCAAGAAGTGAAGAAGGAAATAGACATATTCACAAAAAGGCAACCCCTAAGCTTGGAGGAGTAGGTATCTTTTTATCATTCCTCTTAGGATATATGTTATTCGGAGAACAGAGTATTAGAATGAACTCCATATTAATAGGAAGTTTTATTATAATTCTAACTTCAATAGTTGATGATATAACCCCAATAAGAGCAACCCATAAATTCTTGGCTCACATAGTCGCGGCCTCAGTTATAGTATTTTACGGACAGATTCTTTTAGATAATATTACAGCATTTGGCTATTCATTTGATTTTGGAATCCTTTCTTATCCAATTACTATAATCTTTATAGTAGCATGTACAAATATTATTAACTTAATAGATGGACTTGATGGATTAAGTGGAGGAATTTGTTCAATATTTTATATGACAATTGCAATAATAGGTTTCTTTCAAGGAAGATTTGGAAGCTTAGTTATGGTTTTAACTCTAATTATGTTAGGTGCAACACTTGGATTTTTATTACATAACTTTCATCCAGCAAAGATATTTGCTGGAGATGGTTCAACATTCATGGGATTTATAATTGCCATAATAACATTACTAGAATTTAAAGGACCAGCCCTTATATCATTCTTCGCTCCAATCGCAATCCTAGCTATCCCAATTCTAGATACTTTATTTGCCATTATAAGAAGATTACTAAAAGGACAACCACCATTTCAAGCAGATAAGCAACATCTTCATCATCAATTACTTGGAATGAACTTGTCTCAAACAGCAACAGTTTTAGTAATTTATGCAGTAGATATTTTATTTGCCGCATCAACATTAGTCTTTGTTTTATATGATCAACAATATGAAAAAAATCTAGGTCAAATAATGTTTATAATATTATTTATAATAGTAGTATGGTTTGTATTAAATACAACAATTATTTCAGATAAAAATCCTGAAAGGACAAAAAAACTAGAAGAAAAGATTGGTTTAAAAAGAAAATAGAACTTTAATAAAGTTCTATTTTTTGTTATCATTGAAAAAGGTGCGTGATTAAATGATAGAATTTGTAATATTAGAACAAAATAAAAATCTATATAATAAAATAAAATTAATATTAGAAAAAGAATTAATGAATTATGACTATAACTATATTATTTCAGAAAAAGAGACTAATAATAAATTTAAAATATATATAATAGATTATACAAAAAAAGATAAATTATTAGAAAGAATAAGGTATGAAAATAATGACTGGTCATCAATGATTATAATAATATCTGAAAGTAAACTAATTTCTAGTATTGAAAAACAAAAAGTGATGCCAGTAGACATTATTGATAAAGAAAATACAATGTTTGAAGATATGTTATTACGTTCAATAAAGATAGCCTTAAGAAACTATGATACAAGACCTAAAACAATTAAATACAAGTATAAGACGACCTATTATAATATAGACTTAAAAGATATAATTTATATTGAAAAAGAAAAGGAAAGTAAAAGAGTAATAATCAAAACAAAAGAAGAAGATTATTATTATCCATCATCATTAACAGAAATAGAAAAAATATTAGATAATAGATTTATAAAATGTAGTAGAAGTTATATTATAAATAAAGAACAAGTGAAACTATATAACACAAAAGAGAACATAATAGTACTAAAGAGTGGAGATATGGTTAAAGAGATATCTAGAAATAAGAAAAAAGACTTAATAAATTATCTAAGAAATGTAGATTAATGTCGAAAAAAAATGTAAAGTTACAAATATAACAGTAAAAATAAACATATAAAAGAAAAAACAAATATATTTATTATTACTTGATAAAATAAGATTACCATTGAGAGCAATATGGTAGAATAGAGGTGTAAGAAGTAATGATGACTGGGCGCGTGAAATGGTTTAATAATGATAAAGGATATGGATTTATTGGATTTAAACCAAATGAAGATATATTTGTTCATTATTCTGCAATAGAATTAGACGGATATAAATCACTTACAGAAGGACAACTAGTAGAATTTAAACTTATTGAAACAAGTAAAGGATTTCAAGCCATAAATGTAAAACTTTTAAAAGAAAATGCTACTATTTAATTTAGTAGTTTTTTTTTATTTAATTTGTTATAATAAAGTTACAAAGGAGGATTTTTATGAAAATTAAAATTCGTGGTGAAAAAGTCAAGATAACAGAAGCTATGAACAATTATGTAGAAGAAAAGTTAGGAAAGTTAGATAAATACCTAAAAGATGGCGAAAATGTATGCGCAAATGTCATAGTAAAAGTTAGAGGACACGAAGACAAAGTGGAAATAACAATCCCACTTAAGTCGTTCATTTTAAGATCAGAGGAGACTCAAGAAGACTTCTATGCAGCAGTAGATAAGACAATTGATAAATTAGAAAGACAAATTAGAAAGAATAAAACTAGATTACAATCTAAACAAACAAAACAAGTATATGACTTTGAGTTTGATAGTATTGTAGTTGAAAAAGAAGAAAAAGATACAAATAAAATTATTAAGAGAAAAACTATTGAAGTAAAGCCAATGGATGAAGAAGAAGCAATACTTCAAATGGAATTATTAGGACATCAATTTTATATGTTTAAGAATAGCGAAACAGGAGAGCCTGCAGTAGTATATAAAAGAAATGATGGAAATTACGGAGTAATTGAGTCAGAATAAGCAATAAAAAGGAGATTAATCTTTTAATTTCCTTTTTTTTTTGATAGAATATTATGTTAAGGAGTTGATTAATACGAAATTTTTAAAAAAAATATTTGATCACGAATATAAAGAATTAAGAAGATTTACAACTATTGCTGATAAAATAATGGCATTAGATGAAGAATATTCTAAATTAACAGATACGGAATTACAAAATAAAACTTCAGAATTTAAAGATAGATTATCAAAAGGCGAAACATTAGAAGACATTTTAGTAGAAGCTTTCGCAACAGCCCGTGAAGCTGCAAGTCGTGTAATAGGTGAAAAACATTATTATGTTCAAATACTAGGAGCTTTAGCAATCCATTATGGTAATATTGCTGAGATGAAAACAGGTGAAGGAAAAACACTTACTTCAGTTTTACCAGCATATTTAAATGCCTTAACAGGTGACGGTGTTCATATTGTAACAGTAAACGAATATCTTGCTGGACGTGATGCTGAATGGATGGGTGGAATTCATAGATTCTTAGGACTAACTGTAGGAGTAAATAAAAGAGACTTATCACCACAAGAAAAGCAAGCTGCCTATAACTGTGATATTTTATATACAACAAATAATGAAGTTGGTTTCGACTACTTAAGAGATAACATGGTAGTTAGAAAAGAAGACAGAGTTCAAAGAAAATTAAACTTTGCAATTATCGATGAAGTTGACTCAGTACTTATTGATGAAGCAAGAACTCCATTAATTATATCTGGTGGAGAAATGAAAAATCAAAATCTCTATGTAAGTGCCGATAGATTTGCAAAAAGTTTAAAAGTTGAAGAAGATTTTATCTACGATGAAAAAACAAAAAATGTAAATTTAACTGAAAAAGGTGCAGATAAAGCTGAAAAATCATTTAATATTGAAAACTTATATGATGCAAATAACTCAACTTTATTACACTTTATTAATCAAGCCCTTCGTGCTAACTACTCTATGAAAAATGATGTAGACTATGTAGTACAAGAAGGAGAAATAGTAATTGTTGATCAATTTACAGGACGTTTAATGAAAGGAAGAGCTTATTCTGATGGACTTCATCAAGCAATCGAAGCTAAAGAAGGCGTTCAAATTAATGAAGAAACAAAAACAATGGCAACAATAACATTTCAAAACTTATTTAGAATGTATTCAAAATTGTCAGGTATGACAGGAACAGCTAAAACAGAAGAAGAAGAGTTCCGTGATATTTATAACATGTATGTAATTGAAATACCTACAAATAAAGAAGTAATAAGAATAGATGAAGCAGACTTAGTATATGCAACAAAAGAGGCAAAATATAAAGCAATTATAAATGTTGTTAAATTAAAATATGAACAAGGGCAACCAGTACTTATCGGAACTATCGCTATTGAAACAAGTGAACTAATTAGTAAGTTATTAAAACAAGCTCATATCCCACACGAAGTTTTAAATGCAAAGAATCATGAAAGAGAAGCTGAAATAATTTCTAAAATTGGTTTAGGAAAATCAGTAACAATTGCTACAAATATGGCCGGTCGTGGTACAGATATTAAACTATCAGAAGAAGTAAAAAAACTTGGTGGACTTTGCGTAATTGGAACAGAACGTCATGAATCACGTCGTATAGATAATCAGTTAAGAGGACGTTCAGGACGTCAAGGAGACCCAGGATATACTCAATTCTTTGTTTCAATGAAAGATGACCTAATGGTAAGATTTGGTTCAGAAAGAATTGGTACAATGATGGAAAACCTAGGTATGGGTGATCAAGCAATTAGAAGTAAAGCTTTCACAAAGAGTGTAGAACAAGCTCAAAAAAGAGTTGAAGGAAACAACTATGATATACGTAAGAGCTTACTACAATATGATGACGTCATGAATAGTCAAAGAGAAATTATTTATGAGAAAAGAAATAAAATATTAGATGATGGTTCAATTCATGAAATGGTTCTGTCATCATTTAGGCATCATATAGAAGACTTAGTAAAATCACATGTTTATCCAGAAGGAGTCTTAACAGAAGAAGACTTAAAGGATATCGCAGAATTTGCTAATGAAAATTTATTGAAAAATGATATAGAAGTTAAATCTATTGAAAATATGTCTGAAGAAGAACTAATAGATTTCTTATCTAAAAAAGTTGTAGAAGAATATGAAGAAAAATTAAATGGTATTCCAGAAGAAGTATCAAATGAATTTGAAAAAGTAATAACTCTACAAGTATTAGATAATTATTGGATGGAACATATAAATACAATGTCTCACTTAAGAGAAGGAATCCACTTAAGAGGATATGCTCAAGAAGATCCTTTAAGAGCTTATACAATGGAAGGATTCGATATGTTTGATTCAATGCTACAAAAAATTGATAAAGATGTTTCTATTTTCTTGCTTAAAGCAGAAATAAGACAAAATGTTGAAAGAAAAGAACATAAGAAAATGATTACTAATGACAACGATACACCAACATCAAAAAAACAACCTATTAAAAAACAAAAAATAGGAAGAAATGATCCATGTCCTTGTGG
>CAZHBS010000010.1:0-63433 GCA_964530845.1 uncultured Muribaculaceae bacterium | reverse complement strand
TGAAATCAATGATACGATATTTTCTTTTTACACCGCCACCTTGATGACGAACTGTTATCTTACCTTGATTATTACGGCCACTATTTTTCTTTATAGTAACTGTAAGACTTTTTTCAGGAGTGCTTGTAGTTATTTCTTCATTAACTAATGCACTCATTTTTCTACGTCCTGGTGTAGTAGGTTTATAACTTTTTATTGCCATATTTTATTCCTCCTTCTAACCAAGATCAATTGTTTGTCCTTCTGCTAGTGTAACAATTGCCTTCTTTGAACGATTTGTTAATCCACTGTAGCGGCCAACTCTTCTTTTCTTAGGTTTTACATTAATTGTTCTAATTGATGTAACCTTTACTTTGAATAATTTTTCAATTGCTTCTTTAATTTCAATTTTATTTGCTTTAGGATCAACTTTAAATGTATATTTTCCTTCTGCTTTAGCTGCTTCTGATTTTTCAGTAACAACTGGTGCTTTAACTATTTCTAGGTATTTAGTGTCTTTCATTATTTAAGCACCTCCTCAACATATTTTAATGCGTCTTCTGTAATTACCATTACATCTGTTCCTACAACATCTAATACATTAATTTCATCAGCTAATATTAATACTACATTTTGTAAGTTTCTTGATGCTAATACGATATTATCATCAAATTCTTTAACTACTAATAATACTTTCTTATCAGCTACATTTAATGTTTTTAAGATTCCTAACATTTCAGAAGTTTTTGGAGTAGCTACTGTTAAGTTTTCAATAACTACCATTTCACTTGCATTTACTTTTTCAGTTAATGCAGATCTGATTGCTAATTGTCTTTCTTTTCTATTTTGTTTTTTGCTGTAGTCTCTAGGTACTGGAGTACCATATCTTCCTCCGCCTACCCATTGAACGGCTCTAATTGAACCTTGACGTGCACGTCCAGTTCCTTTTTGTCTCCATGGTTTTCTTCCTCCACCAGAAACTTCTGAACGATTTTTAGTTTTATGTGTTCCTTGTCTTAATGCTGCCATTGATAAAATAATAGCATCATTTAAAACAGCATTATTTGGAGTAATTCCAAATATTTCTTCGTTTAAATTAATGTCCTTTACTTTTTCACCTTTAAGATTTAAAAGTTCTGCTTTTTTCATTACTGATTCCTCCTTCCATCACTTATATAATTTTAATTTTATTTTGTTTTTCCTTATATATACTGTGACGTTTTATTCTTCAGTTGTTGTTTCAGTTGTTGTAGCTTCTTCAGTTACTACTTCTTCAGCTACTTCTTCAGTTGCTTCCTCAGCTGCTTCTGTTGGTACATCATATATTACTAACTTTGCAGCTTCATTTTTAGCATTTGGTTTTTTTACAGCAGTGCGAATCATTACTAGTGATTCTTTTGGACCAGGAACATTTCCTTTAACTAAAATTACATTGTTTTCTGTATCTACTGATACGATTTCAAGATTTTGAACTGTTCTTTGAACATTTCCCATTTGACCTGGCATTTTCTTACCTTTAAGTACGTGCATTGGTAATAATGTACCTAAAGATCCAACACCTCTGTGGTATTGTGAACCATGTCCCATAGGACCTCTTGTTTGATTATAACGTTTAATAACGCCTTGGAACCCTTTACCTTTACTAGTTCCTGTAACATCAACAATCTCTCCAGCTTCGAAAACGTCTACACCAATAGTTTGACCTAATGTGTAATCATTTACATTAACTCCTCTAATTTCTTTTAAGAAGCGCTTAGGTGTTGTGTTAGCCTTTTTTGTATGACCAATTTCAGCTTTGTTACTTACTTTTTCTCTAATTGATTCAGTACCAAGTTGAATTGCTTCATATCCATCTTTTTCTACTGTTTTGATTTGAGTAACAACATTTGGTTCTACTTCAATAACAGTAACTGGGATTAGTTTTCCTTCTTCAGTGAAAACTTGAGTCATTCCGACTTTTTTACCTAAGATTCCTTTCATTTAATTTCCTCCATTATTTTGTTTTGATTTCGATGTCTACTCCGCTTGGTAAATCTAAATGAGCTAGTGCATCAATAGTTTCCTTGCTTGGATTTTTGACATCAATTAGTCTTTTGTGTGTACGCATTTCGAATTGTTCACGAGAATCTTTGTATTTGTGAACAGCTCTTAAAATTGTGAACTTTTCGATTTCTGTTGGAAGTGGTACTGGACCAGAAACTTCTCCACCAGATCTTCTTACAGTTTCAACTATTTTCTTTGCTGCATTATCTAAGATTCTGTGATCGTATGCTTTAATTCTTATACGAATTTTTTCTGTTGACATTTAAAATCCTCCCTTCGCCTATATCTAGTATAGACTTGCTCCGTAGCGAATAACCCGACCCCAATATTAAGTTATTATTGCAATTAATTAACAACTTATCCTGGCGTATCGACAACCTCGCACATCTAAGCAGTCACACGAATTAAATTATACCAGTAGAATCCTTATTTTGCAAGGGTTTTTGCATTTTTTATATTTTTTTTACTAAAAAAAAGCATTATTGATTCAATAACGCTTTAAACTTTTGAATTATCTATGCAATAAGTTGCATAAATTGGTATGTATCTTATATTTCCTTTTGTTTGGAAATTGTTTTCTGTAATTCGATATGCTTGTGGTGTTGTATACTTTTTTATAAATACAGAAAGAGACTTTGCTTTAGAGTTTGTTTTTGTTGCAATTTCTATTGGTAATATTTGTCCCATTCTATTTTGAACGACAAAATTAACTTCAGCTTTTCCATCTGATTGATAATAATATAGTGCAAAACCATTATCTGTTAGAGACTTTGCTAAAATATTTTCGTATAGTGTTTCTTTTATTGACTCATCTGTTAACATTTTTTTGTAATTTAAATGTAACATTGTATACAATAATCCAGTGTCTACTGAGTATAGTTTGAAACTATCCTTGTCTTTGCAGCTACTAAGTGGAGATTTTACATCCTTTATCTTATAGCTTCTATATACTAATTGGTTACTTACTAAGCTATTAATTGCGCCTTCATACTCTTTGGCTCTTTTTCCTTGGCCTATTATACCGTATTGAAATTTTTTGTTTTCTTTTCTTAATTGTTCAGGTAGAGAGTCAATTACTTCTATTCCTCTTGGTATATCTATTAAATTAGCATTAAGAGCAACTTCTTTTTTATAGACATCAATAATTTTTTGTTTTATAGCATCTAATTCATAAGGAGACTTTCCATTTATTTCGGCTACAATAACTTCTGGCATTCCACCAGTTTCTAAGAAACTGTAAAAACTTTCTAAGGCAACTTTGTGGAAAGGACATGTTTTTCTTTTTTTGAATGATTCAGTTATTAAGTCTGCCATATTTTTTTCATTATGTGCCCAAAGGTATTCTTCAAAGTCCATTGAATTCATTCCTTTAAATTGAAGTTCTTCTCCTTTGAATTCATTTAAGTTTTCTTTACGTGATGTAATTGCGATTATATGGTAAGCACTGTGTTCACTTCCAAATAGTTTTAGTCCTTTTATATATTCAACATCATTTACATTATCAAGGATGATTAAAGTATCATCTTTTAAAATAGTTTCTCCTATAATAAGAGATAAATTAAGTATAATCTTTTCTGTGGATCTTTCTTTGGAGAATAATTCTAATAGTTCTTTATTATTATCGGTATTAAAATATACTACATTTTTATATTCTTTATTTCCAAAGTTTAGTACTGCTGTTGTTTTTCCTATTTGTTTTGGTCCATATAAAAGCATAGGCTTTCTAATAATATCACTTTTCCATTTTTGAAAATATGTTTCTATCTTTCGCTCCATTAAATGTGTCCTCCTTACAGATTTTATAAATTAAGTATACTTTTATATGGCTTTTTTGTCAAGTTAAAAAGACTATTGCTAGTCTTTTAAGAGTTCATTAATGGTTTGTTGAATTCTAATCGTAATTTATCTGCTATTGTCACAATAAACTCAGAGTTTGTTGGCTTTGCTTTATCGATATCGACACTATATCCAAATACATCTTCCATAAAGTCCCAGTTTGCTCTATTCCAACTTATTTCTATAGCGTGTCTTATGGCTCTTTCTACTCGTGATGTTGTTGAATTATACTTTCTTGCAATCTCTGGATATAATTCTTTTGTAATTCCACCAATGACACTTGGTTTGTTGTATATAATAGCAATACCTTCTCTTATGTACTGATATCCTTTAATATGTGATGGTACTCCTAGTTCGTGGAGTGTTTTAGTTATAGATACTTGGAGGTTGTTATCATATAAGTTTATGTTATCGTTATTCTTATATTTGTTCATTACCTCTTCTACTTTCTCCTCGAGAACATGTAATTCGAAAGGTTTTAAGATAAAGTAATCAGCTCCTAGTTCTGATACTTTTCTAATCATGTTTTGAGAATTGTACGATGTAAGTACTATTACTTTTTTGTCAATATTATTATTTCTAATATATTGTAGAACGGTTAGACCATCTGTTTTGGGCATAACTAAATCTAAAACCACTAAATCAAATTCGTCAGTTTTGTTTTTTATTAAATCAATTCCTACGTCTCCATCCTTTGCGTCTAGAGTTACTTCAATAGTTTTAGATGATTCAAAATAATCCTTTATTAGTTGTACCATTGAATCATTGTCGTCGATGACAAGCAATTTTGTTTTTTTCATTTTTTATCCAACCACTCACCATGCATTTTAATTATATAATATCATTTAGAAAATAAAAAGATAAAAAAAAGACAAGTTTTGTCGAACTGTCTAATTTCTTATTACTATATGTCTATATTTTTGTTATTATCTTGTCTCTAATTTGTCAATAAATGTTTGTAACTTACTAGGTTTTAGACTTAATCCACCAAGTAAATATCCATCTATTTCAACTATTTCTTTTAAAGTGTCAATATTTTCATCATTAGCACTTCCACCATATAATACCTTATTATTTGGAAATAGATTTTTTATAAAATCAAATACTTCTTTAATTTCGGCATTTGTTGGGATAATTCCTGTTCCAATTGACCAGATTGGTTCATAGGCAATTATAATTTTATCTTTATCTTCATTACTTAAGCCTTCTACGGCACTTAATAGTTCTTTTTCTAGTTTTTCTTTATATATATTTTGTTCTCTTTCTTCTTTTGATTCTCCGATACATAATATTGGGATAATATTGTTTTCAAATAGTCTTAGTATTTTTTCATGAATATCATCAAATGACTCTTTTTGATATTCTCTTCTTTCACTATGACCAATTATAGAATATTTGACATTTGAATTTTTTAAATCGCTAGCACTCACTTCTCCAGTATAGGCTCCATTTGCTGTTCTACTTACATTTTGAGATCCTAAATCAATATTATTTGCATTAAATAAATTGATATTTAGATAAGTGGGACATAATATTAATTGTGAGTTTGATTTTATTTTTTTTAATTCTTCTTGGTATGAAATAAATTCATCTCTATTTAAATTACTTTTATTGTTTAGGGCTATAATCATTTTAATTTCTCCTTAATAAATCTATAAATTTTAGAAAATATTCCGAATCTGTTTTCTCCTTCTTTTTCTTTTATTGCTCTTTGGTATACTTCTAGTACTCTATCAGCATAGTTTTTTGAACTATAATGCTCTGCTTGGATTCTTGCTTGTTTATTATATCTTTCTAATTCTTTTTTATTATCATATAAGAATAATACTTCTTTTTCATAATCTTCATTTGTTTCAAAGAATAAACCATTTAATTCTTCTGTTACCATACTTTGAAATGCTTCATCTCTCATACATATTGGAACTGTATTTGCTGCCATTGCCTCTATTACTGTTAAACCTTGTGTTTCTGTTTTAGAGGCTGTTGCGAATACATTGGCTACATGATAATAATAAGGCATATCTTCCCATGCTGCTTTTCCTGTAAAGATTATGTTTTTTGATAGTCCTTTTTTATCTGATAATTCTTCATATTTTTCTTTATCAGGTCCATCTCCAACAATTAATAGTTTTATATTATTATGTTTTTCTACTAACTTTTTTTGAGACTCTATTAAGAATTCAACATTTTTTTCTTCAGCTAATCTTCCAACAAATAATATTACAAAGTCTCTTTTACTAAGATTAAGTTGTTTTCTTAAATTATTTATATTTTTTTCATTTTGATTTTCTTTATAAAATCTTTCTACTTCTATTCCTGTTGGAATTATATGAATATTTCTTTCAAATTTATATTTATCTTTGAATAATTTATATGTTTTAGTTGTTGGAACGATAAGTTCTGTTGCAGTTGTGTCACAATAAAATTTTGTAAAATACTCTACTAACTTTTTACTAGATTTTTGAAAGTAACCTCTAGTAATGTAGTGAATATAGTCTTCATACATCGTATGATAAGTATGTACTAATGGAATATTATATTGTTTAGCAATTAATCTAGCAAATGTTCCTATCGCAAATTCTGTTTGTGAGTGTATTATGTCTAAGTTCCATGATTTAATCTTATTTACTGCTTTTACTGGATAAATACTTGTAAGTCTTGAATCATAAATTCCTGTTGGTAATCCTGGTATTTTTAAAACTCTTTCTTCGGGATTCCATTCATACTTGAATGTTTCAAGATTAGCTGTTACTACATATACTTCATGTCCTTGTTTTTCTAGGGCATTTTTAAGCATTACTTCGCTTGTTACTAATCCACTAATATATGGGGTATATGTTTCAGTAAAAATTCCTATTCGCATATTTTTTTCTCCTTTTTATGAAAATTGAAGACTATTGCTCCTAATATTATTCCCAAGTAATAGGTTATTGCTCTCCAAACAAGCAATGTTGCAGAAACTAAACTGCTATTTAGAAATACTCCAAAAAACCTAGTAAATCCATATTCAATTCCACCACTTGCTCCTGGTATTGGAACGAAGGCTCCTATTAAATAGACATAGGCAGATGATACTAGTGTTTCTATAATACTTACATCATGATTATTAAAACTATATAAAATAAATAATGGTGTTATATATAATGATAATAAGCTTAATATATTTAAAGTTATTCCTATTACAATCTTTTTCTTATCTTTTTTTAGTTCTTTAGATGCTTCATAATATTCTCTAAATTTATTTTCTACTGTTTCTTCTTTTACTTTTAATTTAAGACCTTTAGATATTCTTATTACTAGTTTACTTAATTTATCTACTATTTTTTTTGAGTATGATAATATTAAAATAATTGCGATAACGATATTTATTATAAATCCAATTAAAACTAGATTTTGTAATATTTTAACTTTAGGAAATAATTTAAATATATAGTTATATCCTATAGCAGAAATACCACATAATACTAAGGCAATCTGATAAAAGATAAATCCTTGTACTTTATAGTTTGTTGCTTTGGATAGAGAAATTCCACATTCTGTTAGCATGTAAATTTCCATTGGTTCTCCACCTGTTTGAAATGGGGT
This sequence comes from uncultured Muribaculaceae bacterium, assembly GCA_964530845.1. Taxonomy (GTDB): domain Bacteria; phylum Bacillota_I; class Bacilli_A; order RF39; family UBA660; genus UBA3789. The sequence goes on along the minus strand of CAZHBS010000010.1, from coordinate 55,990 downwards.
TATTCCATTAAAAAATTGGGCTATTAAATTTTGTTTTATTGATTCTTTTAGGCTTAGTTTTTCCTTGTCATTAACAATTAAGTAATTAGCATATCCTCTTATTATTAAATGTATAAAATAAAAGATTAGTGCTATTACAAAGAAAAATACATTTATTCCTTTGAGTATATTTATTATTTCACTAAATTCTTTTCTTAATACAAAATACAATACTATTATTGTGATTAATAATAATAGTATCGTATTCTTTTTTATGTTATTTATTAACTTCAATTAAATCATCCCTACAACTAGTCTTCGCGTTCTTTTAAGTATATTATACTACCTTTTTCATTGCCTAAACACTCAAAATTGTTTTCATCCATGTATTCTAACATATTTTTATCGTCAGGATTTATTTTTATAAATACCTCTTCCATGCCTAGCATATCAATTGCATAAGATGTTGCTAGAGGAACTATTTTTCTTTTCTTTTTATCTTTCTTTAAAAAAGATATAGTGCATGACTTCATGTCTTTTACTCCTTGGAGATGGCATATATCTGATACTTTTTTTTGTTCTTCTAAGACCAATTCAATACTTATGTCATTTGATGTATTATCTTTTTTTGTATATACTCCTATGGGCGTACTTATCTTATTCTCTTTTTCAAATTTATCAAGCAAATCAATATGTTTTAAATTATTTGGATCTATTGGAAAAAGTTTTGTAGTACTCAATTAACTCACCTACTTAATTGCTTCTAATCCAGGTAATGTTTTTCCTTCTAAGTATTCTAATGTTGCTCCTCCACCTGTTGAAGCATGGTATACTTTGTTTTTATAATTTGCAGCTGTTGCTGCTGCAACTATGTCTCCTCCACCAAGTATTGTTTTGCAATTTTGTTCTACTAAGAATTTTAATATGTTGTTTGTTCCTCTTTTGTATTTTTCAAATTCGTAGACACCTAATGGTCCATTCCATACAACTGTTTTGGCAATTTTTAATATATCTTTAAAGTATTCAATAGTTTGGAAGCCAATATCTAGACCCATTTCATTATTTTCTATATCATTTACTGTTTTAAATCTTAATTCTTCATCATCTGTATATTCATTTGTTACGGCAAAATCCTTTGGAAGAACTATTTTATCTTCATATTGACTTAATATCTTTTTGCAGAAGTCTAAACTTTCTTCGTCAAGTAGTGATTTACCAATATTTTTTCCTTGAGCTTTAAGAAATGTAAATGCCATTCCTCCACCTATTAAAATTTTGTCAGCTTTCTTTACTAAATTTTCAATAACACCTATTTTATCTGATACTTTTGCACCACCTAATATTACTATGTATGGTCTTTCTGGATTTTCTAGGATACTTAATTTATTAATTTCGTCCTCTATTAAAAATCCAGCACATGACTCTAAGTGTTTAGCAATTCCTACATTTGATGCGTGGGCTCTATGAATTGTTCCAAAAGCATCATTTATAAATACTTCACCAAGAGATGCCCAATATGTTCCAAGTTCTTCATCGTTTTTACTTTCCTTTTTGCCATCTAAATCTTCATATCTTGTATTTTGAACTAGAAGAATATCTCTGTCTTGCATGCTCTTGACTATTTCTTCTAATTCAACTCCTCTTGTTTTTGTACTAAACAAAATGTCTTTTCTTAAAAGTTCTGATAATCTTCTTGCTACTGGCGCTAAATCATTTTTAGCTAAATCTTCTTTTTCTTTTATTCTGCCTAAATGTGAAAGTAAAATAATTTTACAATTGTGTTCAAGACAATATTTTATTGTCTTGAGTGCAGCTAGTATTCTTGTATCGTCTGTTATCTTACCATCTTTCATTGGTACGTTAAAATCACATCTTATTATTACTCTTTTATTATCAATATTTATATCTCTTACCCTTTTCATTTTCAATTCTCCTATCTATTTGATTATATCATTAAAATAAAAAAAAGGGAATAATCCCTTATTTAGTCATTAAATATTTTGCAGTTCTTACCATTTGAGCAGTGTATGACATTTCATTGTCGTACCAAGAAACAACTTTTACTAATTGTTTTCCTTCTACTTCAAGAACGTTTGTAGATAGAGCATCTACTAATGAACCACAACGTCTTCCAATAACATCGCTTGATACAATTGGATCTTCAGTATAGGCTAATGTTTCATTTGTATGAGCTTTTAAAACACTATTAATTTCTTCTTTAGTTGTATTTCTTCCAAGTTCAAGAGTTAAATCTACAACTGATCCTGTTGGTACTGGTACACGCATTGCAGTTCCATCTAATTTCCCTGCTAATCTTGGACATACTAGTCCGATTGCTGATGCTGCTCCAGTTGATGCTGGAACGATATTTGCAGCACAAGCTCTTCCACGGCGAGCTTTTATTCCTTTCTTATGAGGAATATCTAATGATGCTTGGTCATTCGTATATGCATGAACTGTTGTCATGTATCCTTTTACAATACCAAATTCTTTGTCTAAAACGTCAACTACTGGTGCTAAACAGTTTGTAGTACAGCTTGCAGCAGAGATAATTTTTTCTTCTCCTGTTAATTCTTGATGGTTAACATTATAAACTATTGTTTTTACGTCTCCCTTAGCTGGGGCAGAGATAATGACATGTTTTGCTCCGGCATTAATATGAGCCATAGCTTTTTCTTCTGATGTAAATAATCCAGTACATTCAAATACAACATCTACATCTAAGTCTCTCCATGGTAACATTGCTGGGTCTTTTTCAGCATATACACGTACTCTTCTGTTTCCAACAACGATATAGTCTCCTTCTGCAGAAATTTCATCTATACGATAATTTCTATGATTTGTATCATATTTTAATAAATATGCTAATTGTTCTGCATCAGTTAAATCATTAATTGCGACAACTTCGAACTCTTCGTTTTCCTCCATTAATCTAAAACATAATCTTCCAATTCTTCCGAATCCATTGATTGCAACTTTAATCATTTCCAATCCTCCTTATTCTATATTAATATTATATACTTTTTTTTACTTTTCTTTCAATATGTTTAATCTTTTTTGTATGTAAACTTTTTATCAACAAATGCTGTAAATTTTTACAATATCTTTTTTTTATAAAAAATGTGGATATTTAGTCCACATTTTCTAGTCGTGAAAATATCCTCCGCCAATGAATTCTCTTATTACTGCATCTTCTGGAATTGCTTCTGATGGTATTGGAAGGAATAACTTTAATGATTTTATTAATCTTCTTGACTCTTCATAATATGGAGAGTCTGGCTCTACTGAGTATAGAAGAGGTTCAACATATGTCTTTAAAACTCCCATTTCATAGATTGACGCTGAATTTATTGTTGCATCAGACTCATCTTGATATGGGAAGATATATTTTTCTTCTCCTTCTCTTACACTTGGCCATTGTTTTAATGTTTTTTCAACAGAATATCCTCTTGTTCTATTATCACGAATTATTCTTCTTATTAATCTATTATCAGCAGTTGAAATTCTATTATGAGCATCCATTCCTAAACAAGTTAGTGGGCTTATATAGATTTTGAATTTTTTCTCTTTTGGAATATTTGTTAATATTTTTGTATCTAAGGCATGAATTCCTTCTATTATTAGGATATCATTTTCTTCTAATTGCATATCGCTATTATATTCTTTTTTGCCTATTGTAAAATTATAAGTTGGAATTCTTACTTTTGTTCCTTTTAATAATTCTGACATGTGTCTATCGAATAATTTTATGTCTATTGCTTCAAGACATTCAAAATCATAGTTTCCATTTTCATCTTTTGGATTGTCTTCTCTTTCTTTAAAGTAATCATCCATTCCAATTGTTTTTGGATTTAGACCAAAACTTTTTAAGAACATTGTTAATTTTCTTGATGTTGTTGTTTTTCCTGATGATGATGGTCCAGCTATTAAGACTATTTTAACAGAATCTTTCTTTTTATAAATTTCTTTAGCTACATTTAATAATCTATTACTTTGAAGTGTTTCATCCATTTTTATTAAGTCACTTATTCTTCCTGTTGAGACTACTCTGTTTAGGTCAACTGAGTTTTCAACTCCTATTAATGTTGCCCATTCTTTAAATTCTTCAAAGACATCAAACATATGTGGATGATGTTGGTATTTCTTTATCTTGTCATTTATATAAACTGTTGGGAATCTTAATATAAAACTTGAATCACTTAAATATGTTAAGTCGAAGTCTTTTAATTTATTTGTAGATGTTGGCATTAATGTATAGAAATAATCATGTACATTTCCAAGTCTATAAAGAGTAATAAAATTATCAGTATTATATTTTAAGACTCCGGCTTTTGTTGGTTCATTTATTTCATTAAAATAATTTACTGCTTCTAGTCTATCAATATTTAATTTTGTGATAGGTAAATCTTTCTTGATAATTTCTTGCATCATTGATTTGATTTTTTCTAATCTTTGTTCTGTTAATTTAAAGTATGTTTTTATATATATTCCCTTATCTAGAGAATGTTCTACTTTTATTTTTGAATTATTTCCATATAAGGAATTTAAAGCATATAAAAGAACTAGAATTAATCCACTTATGTGGCTTCTATTTCCTTCATGAGAAGTTAAATCTATAAATTCTATTGTAGAATCTTTTTTTACTTCGCTAGATAGTTCTTTTAGACGATTATCTACTCTTGCCAAAATAATTGGATATTTTGACTCTTGTGGATGTTCTGTTAGTATTTCTTCTAATGTAATACCTTTTCTATATTTAAAGGTTTTGTTGTTTATTTTTATTTGAATTTCATCATTCATTTTATGCACCCCTTTATTATACTTCTAGTATATCATATTTTCTTATTAATACAATAATTAAAAAAACTACTGATTATTCAGTAGTTTTATTTTCTTGAAAACGTGATGCGAGTTCTTTTATTTTTCTCATTCTGTGATTTATTCCTGATTTCGTTAATGTTTTGCCAGTTTCAATACTAATTATTTCTGCTAGTTCTTTTAATGAAGCTTCAGGATACTTTTTACGATATTCTAAAGCTACTTTTGTTCGATCATCAAGAAGTGTTATTCCATCGTTTTCTTCAATTATTTCAATTTGTCTTATTTGTTCATTTGCTGTTTCAAATACTTTATCCATATTAGCTTGTTCACAATTATTTAGACGATTTGTTTTATTTTTTTGGTCTCTATAAACTCTTACATCTTCATAATATAATACGGCATTATTGGCACCTATTATTTTAATAAAGTCACTTATTCTTTCAGCTTCTTTTATATAAATCATATAACCTTTTTCTCTATTTAATATTTTGGCATTTAAATCAAAAAGGTTTAATAGTTTTTGGACAAATACTGCTTCATCAGCTTCGCCTACTAGTATTTCTAAATGGTATCTTGATATTTTGGGATCACTTATACTTCCACTTGCTAGAAAAGCTCCTCTAATGTAGGCACGTATTTCTTCATTAGCACCAACAATATAGTCTGGTACTGTATCTAAGTAAATTCCCTTATTATCTAATATTCCTAGGTCTTTTAATATTAAATCTAGTTTTTGATTTATTGTTAGTTGGTATAGATCTTTTTTACTGAAATTCAAGTTTTCTATTATTTCTTCTTTTAAGTCTATATCATATAGGGACTTTAGTTCTTCTATTACTCTTTTTATTAAAAAGTGATTTTCTGTTTGTAATGTTACTTTATTATTTGTTATTGTTCCATTATTTCTAATATATGCTGATAACTCGGCAATTATTTCGGACTTTGTACTTTTAATATTAGATATTTCTTCTTTTACTTTAACTGTAAATGACATTATTTTCTCATTAGATATGAGAATATTACTGAACTTAATTTTAGACTATCATGTTTTAATGTATTATCATCTATTGTTAGTAAATCATCTGCAATTAATTCTACACCAATATTTTTTAGTTCTTCTTCGTCAATTAATACTGGGTCTTTTTGTTCTTCATTCTCATATTTCTTTGCCATTGCTTCGCTTACTTTTTTATTGTTGGCGATAACAACATCTACTTTTTTATTATTTAAATATCTATTTAAAAGTTTAATATGATCTCCTACTGTGAAGTTATCAGTTTCTCCTGGCTGAGTTACTATATTACATGTATACATGATTGGAGCTTTTGTTGCATCTAATGCTTCTTTTACTTGTTTACAAATTATATTTGGTAAAATACTTGTATATAGACTTCCCATACTAAATATAATTAAGTCTGCTTTTCTAATTGCATCTAATACTTCTTTTGTAACATTTGGTTCATTCTTATAAAAGATTTTTTCAAATTGACGATGAGCTTCTGTAATTTGTTCCTCTCCTTCAACAATGTTTCCATCTTTATCTAATCCCATTAATGTTAAATCAGAGTCTTCTGATATTGGTAATACTGTATGTCTTACATCTAATAACTTACTTAAATGAGCAATTGAATCTTTTAGTGATCCTGTTATATCTAGCATAGCAGTTAAAATTAAATTACCTACTGCGTGACCATCTAAGTCACTTGATGTTTTGAATCGATAAGACATCATATCTTTTATTGGTTCATCTATTTGTGATAAGTTTGTTATTACTTTTCTTATATCACCTACTGCTGGTGTATGGAATTCTTCTCTTAGTTTTCCTGTTGATCTTCCGTTATCTGATACAGTTATTACTGCTGTTATATCTACGGGGAAGTCTTTTAAACCTTTTAAAAGGTATGACATTCCTGTTCCTCCACCTAATACTACTACTTTTTTATACATTTTGCTTCCTCCTATTTGTGAATATTAATTCATCTTCTTTGTATAATTTGTTTTTCTTAACACTTTTTACGAAATAAATAATTCCGGCTATTATGCCTACTATTGAAACTAATTGAGCCGTTTTTATATTACCAAGCATTAATGAGTCACTTCTAAATGTTTCAACTATTAGTCTTGATATACCATACCAAACTAAATAGATACTTGTAAGAACTCCTGTTTTTATATTTTTCTTTCTTAATATTATTAAAACAATAAATCCAATTAATGATAGAACAGATTCATATAAAAATGTTGGTTCATAATATTTACTATATTTTTCTATAAACATTCCATCGATAATAAATGATGGAAGATGCATATTTTCTAAGAATGTTCTACTTACTTCTCTACCAAAGGCTTCTCCATTGAAGAAATTTCCCCATCTTCCAATTGATTGAGCAATAATTAAGCCTACAACAATAATATCTAATAATACTTTTATATTTATATTTTTCTTTTTTGTATAAAATATTAAAAATATTAATGTAGATATTAAGGCACCATGTATTGCTATACCGCCATGCCAAATCATGATTATTTCTGGAATATTATTTATGTAATAGTCTAGATTAAACAATACATAATATAATCTTGCTCCAACAATTCCTATTAGTATTCCATAAAAAGCCATATCTGTAAGTTCATCTGTACTCATGCCTTTTTTCTTTGCTTCTTTTAATATTATTAAATATGCAAGAAATATGCTTATAGCCATTATTATTGAATACCATTTAATTTGTATAAATCCTAAATCAAGTGCACTATCCATTTCTTTTTACCTTTTCAATTATCTTTTTTATTATTCTTTCCATTATAAAGTTCATTGTTGAAATTAATACAGCAGCAACTAAGGCACTAATCGTATTATCTATTTCAAAATATCCTCCAAATAGCCAATCTGCGAGTTTTAAAATAAATAAGTTAATAAATGGATAAAATAATCCTAAAGTTAAACCAGTCAAAGGAATTGTTAAGGTTACTAATACTGGTTTTATTGTTTTATTTAATATATAGATTATTAATTCTATAATAAATGACCACAACATTTTATTCTCAAAGTTTAGATGAAAACTCTTAAAAATATTTGTTACTATGATAAATACAATTGTATAACCTACCATGTATAAAAACCAATCAAGTAATCTATTTATTCTGACTTTATTTTTTTCATTAATGACTAGTTGCATCTAATCACTCCTATAATACTTTTTTTAAGAATTGACCTGTATAAGAATCTTTGTTCTTAGCTACTTCTTCTGGTGTTCCTGTTGCGACTACACATCCTCCAGCATCTCCACCTTCAGGACCTAAGTCAATTATGTAGTCTGCTACTTTTATAACATCTAAGTTATGTTCTATAACAACTACAGTATTTTTATTATCTACTATTTTCTGTAAAATTGCAAGTAAGCACTTGATGTCAGCAGTGTGTAGTCCTGTTGTTGGTTCATCAAGTATAAACATCGTTTTTCCTGTTGATAATTTTTGGAGTTCTTTAGCAAGTTTTACTCTTTCAGCTTCTCCTCCTGATAAAGTTGGAGCACTCTGTCCTAATTTTATGTATCCTAAGCCTACTTCTTCAATTACTTCTAGTTTTCTTTTTATCTTTGGAACATTTTCAAAAAATTCTATAGCCTCTGATACACGCATTTCTAAAACATCAGCTATATTTTTACCTTTATATCTAATATTTAATGTTTCTGTATTATAACGAGTTCCGTGGCATACTTCACATGGTACATAAACGTCTGGTAAGAAATGCATTTCAATTTTCTTTACACCATCTCCACGACAAGCTTCACATCTTCCACCTTTAACGTTGAAGGAGAATCTATTTTTTCCAAAGCCATACATTTTAGCTTCTTTTGTTGTCGTGAAAAGTTCTCTTATATCATCAAATACTCCTGTATATGTTGCAGGATTTGATTTAGGTGTTCTTCCAATTGGCTTTTGTGTTATGGCAACTACTTTATCGATATTATCGATTCCTAAAATCTTATCGTATTTTCCAGGTTTTTCTTTAGACTTGTAAACTGCTTGATATAGAGCTTTTGATAATATTTCATTTACTAGTGTTGATTTTCCACTTCCTGATACTCCTGTTACAACTGTAAATGTTCCTAGTGGAATGTCAACATCTATATTTTTTAGGTTATGCTCTTTTGCTCCTCTTATTTTTATGAACTTTTTAGTTCCTTTTCTTCTAATTTCTGGAACTTCTATTCTTTTTTTACCACTTAAATATTGTCCTGTAATGCTATTTTCATTTTTCATTACTTCTTCTGGTGTTCCTTGAGCAACTATTTGTCCACCTTTATCACCGGCACCCGGTCCGATATCTACTAGATAATCGCAGGCAAGCATCGTATCAGTATCATGTTCAACAACAATTAATGTATTTCCTAAATCTCGCATTTCAAGCATTGATTTAATTAATCTGTCATTGTCTCTTTGATGAAGACCAATACTTGGTTCATCTAATACATATAAGACTCCAGTTAGATGTGATCCTATTTGAGTAGCTAGTCTTATTCTTTGAAACTCTCCACCTGACAATGTTCCGGCACTTCTACTTAGTGTTAGATATTCTAGACCAACATTTGATAAGAATTTTAATCTATCTAATATTTCTTTAATAACTAGTTTTGCTATTTCTTTCTTTTCTTCTGATAGTTCAAGATTTTCAAAGAATGGGATTAAATCTTTTATAGACATATCTGTTAATTCTTTAATATTCTTATTGCCTAGTTTTACAGATAGTACTTCATCTTTTAGTCTTGCTCCACCACATGTGTCACAAGTATGTTCTACCATGTAATTTTCTAACCATTCTCTTATCCATGTTGAAGATGTTTCTAAGTATCTTCTCTCTAAATTATTAATAATTCCTTCATAATATTCTTTTTTATTATATTTATTTCCACTTTTTGATGAATATTGAAAATGAACTATTTCATCTGATCCATATAAAATATATTCTTGGTCTTTTCTTTTTAGTTTTTTCCATGGAACATTCATTTTAATCTTATAATGTTTGCATAAACATTCTAGTTTTTGATAATCCATTCCTTCTGGGTCATCTGTTAATGTTTTTATACAGCCTTCTTCTATTGACTTTTCATCATCTGGTATAAGTAAATCTTCATCTATTTGTAGTTTTACTCCAAGTCCTTTACAATCGTCACATGCTCCATATGGGGCATTAAAACTGAATAGTCTTGGCTCTAACTCTGGAAGTGAGAATTCACAATATGGGCAGGCAAATGATTCAGAGAAGACTAATTCTTTCTTTTCTTCTCCTTGTATTTCTATAACAACTTTTCCTTTTGATAGTTTTGTTGCGGCTTCTAGGGCTTCAAATAGTCTTGATCTAGATTCTTCTTTTAATATTAATCTATCAATGATTACAGCTATGTCATCTTTTTTGTTCTTTTCTAGATTAATTTCTTGATCTAAATCATACATTTCTCCATTGATTCTTACTCTTACATATCCTTCTTTTCTAAGATTATCTAATACTTCTTTGTGTGTTCCTTTTTCTCCATGTACAACTGGAGACATTATAATCATTTTAGTTCCTTCTGGATATTCTAGAAGTTTATTAGTCATTTCTTCAATACTTTGAGATGTAATTGGAATATTATGATTTGGACAGATTGGAGTTCCGCATCTTGCATAAACTAATCTTAGATAGTCATATATTTCTGTTACAGTTCCGACCGTCGAACGAGGATTGTTATTTGTACTTTTTTGATCAATAGATATTGCTGGAGATAATCCTTCTATTGAATCAACATCTGGTTTTTCTGTACCACCTAGAAATTGTCTTGCATACGCAGATAAACTTTCTACGTACCTTCTTTGACCTTCTGCATATATGGTATCGAAAGCTAAAGAACTTTTTCCACTTCCTGATAAACCAGTCATTACTATTAACTTATTTTTTGGTAATTCTATATTAACATTTTTTAAGTTATTTTCTCTTGCACCTTTAACTATAATTTTGTCCATGGACATCACCCAGCACATATTATATCACAAATTGTGTTTTTTTTTACTTTAAAGATATTTATTTTATTAATTTATGTTATATTTATAGTAGGATGTGGTTTTATGAATGATATAGTTTTAACTACTTTTATTATTGGTAGTAATGATTTAACTTTAGATAATGTTCCTGATAATGTAGAAATTATTAAATATAAAGATATATCAGATCTATTTAAATCTAAGGGAGAATATATATCATTTATTGATAGTCGAGATTCTATAAGTAGTAATTATTTTAGTAGTATTTTAAATAAAATAGATGATGAAGAATTTGATAGTTGTTTTATTAATTATAGAATAAATTATGATTTTAAACGTGAATTAAAGATTAGAAGTACTACTTCTGAACTTGATATTATAGTACCTATAAAAGGTTCATATATTTGGAATTATGTTTTTAAAAAAGAATTATTTTTAAAAATGTATATTTTTGTAGATAAAGAAGATTATAATCAGTTAATACTTAATGTTTTTAATGTACGTACTTCTATTCCTGAAGTAATTTATTACCATAATAAAGATGGAGAATTTATAGATATATTTGGTATGGTAAATAGAAGAGTTCCTTTTTACTACAAGAATATTATATATATGGAAAGTTTTTGTAATGGGTTGTTTAATGGATATATAACTTGGCTTCTTGAAATTGGAAAAGTTTATAAGAATCGTGATATTGTAATTATTTATACTAATATTAATGAGGTTACTAAAAAAAGATTTGAAGAATATTTTCAATGTGTTCAGTTTGATCCAAGTTGTGATTATGTATGTGATAATCTTGTAGTAACATATGCAACATATTTCTATCCTGTTAATATTCATAGTTTAAAATCATGTAATCTCTTTATTCATGGAAATATGTCTGATTTTGAGAATGCTGCTAAATATAGTGATGATATATACGATAGATATATTGCTGTATCAAAGGTTTCTAGTGAGAGAGCAAAAGGATATTTTCCTACTGATAATATAGAATATATTTATAATCCTTTTACTTTTGAGAAGAGTAAAATTAAACCACATTTGACTTTAATTTCGGCAATTAGAAATTCTGAAGAAAAAGGAGTTAATCGTATAAAGAAGGCAGCTGATATTTTAGATGCAGAAGGAATTCCGTATACTTGGTCTGTTTTTACTGATGTGACTGAGGAAAATCATGGAGGTCTTATATTTAGAAAAAGTGTTACAAATGCTGTTGATTATATGTATGATGCAGATTATTTAGTTCAGTTTAGTAAATCTGAGGCTCTTCCATATTCAATGATTGAGGCTTTGTCTGCAAATACTAAAGTAATTACAACTGATGTTCCTGCAGTTCATGAGGTTGGTGTTGTCGATGGAGTTAATGGATTTATTATTCCTTTAGAATATTTTGATGACGGGAATGAAGAATTGTTAAAAGATAAATTGCTTGAGGCTTATAAAAATAAGAATTTAAAATTTAAATATAGTTATGATCATGACAGATTCTCAAGTTATGATGATATTTTCAAATAAAAAAGATAGAAGTATTACCTACTTCTACCTTTTTCTTTTTCTTCTTCTATTTCTTTTGGAATTGTTTTTACTTCTGATGGAGATATTTGTAGTTCTCTAAGTTCTGTTATATATTTTCCTTCTTCTCCATAATGAACATTTAATATACTGCTTAATAGATTGACTATTTCTCCTTCAAAGCAATAATCAAATGCTAGGTTAATATAATTTTTTATATTATTTTTAGGGTCAATTCCTGTCATAGCACTTACATTATATTGTTCTTTTATTCTTTCGAGCATTTGTTCAAATGATGACCAGACTCTAGATAGAGATTGATCTACTCTTCTTTTAATTTCTTTATTTGTTGCTGGACGATAGTTTTTAGAGTTCATGTCCTTTAATCTATTCATTGCAGCACCACTTATAATGTCTATCATTTCTTTTACGCTGCTACATGCTTGGATGTCATCTTCTTCAATTAAAACTCCTAATATTTTTCTTGTAAATTCTGTTAACTTTGGAGCATCTATTTTAGCTCTTTGTGGAGAGATATTCTGAGATAGATTTGTTCCTTTTGGAGTAGTTGTCATAACAATTCTTGTTGCAATCTGTCTGATATATCTTTCCATAATAGGCATATAATTGTCTTCTTTTTTTGCTCTTTGAGCTTCTTCAAACACTTCATTTCTTAACTCTAATACTTTTGCATCGAAGTCTTGTTCTGCTTTAATTCCTAGATATTGTCTATCTTCTGCTTGTCGTTGAGCTTTTCTAATTAAACTTGAAATTGATAGTTTTTTTCCTTTATTTTCTTCATAAGGATTATCTATTGCGACTCTTCCTAGAGCTCCTACATATTTTCTAGGAACACCTATTTCTGCTAAATCACTTGGGTCACTAAAGAAAATAATTTCTCCGACATCTCCTTGTCTTCCGCAACGACCTTTTACTTGATTATCAATTCTTGTAAATTTAAAATGTCCTGAGCCTATTATTTTTAAGCCTCCAGCATTAACAACCATTTGTTTTCTTTGATTTATTTTTTCTCTTTGAGCTCTATTTGTAGCGATTACTATTTGTTCCATTCGAGAGTTTGTATCTACAGCATTAATTATTTCTTTTCTTTCAAAGTCAGTTAAAGGTCTTCCTAGATTGTTTTGTTTTTCATTTATATAATACGTTATTACATCGCGTCTTGACTCACTAATAGTTGGGTATTCTCCACCAAGTTTAATATCTGTTCCACGTCCTGCCATTTCTGTTGAGATAGTTATTGCGCCAGGTTCTCCAGCTTTAGATATGATTGATGCTTCTTCGGCTAGCTTATTAACATTAGCATTTAATACTGGGATATGAATATTTAATCCAATACTATGGAGTTTTTCTTCAAGGAATCTTGCGAGAGACTCACTTTTGGCAATTGAAGTTGTGGTGATTAATACTGGTTGTCCTTTTTTATAAGATTCAAAAACTTCCTTGAATATAGCATTATATTTTGCAGTTGGTGAATCAAAATAAACATCTCCTCTATCAACTGTTTTTTTAGGTCTATGAGGTGGTACTTTATAAGTATATAGTCCATACATTTCTTTCATTGGTTCTTCAAGAGAAGTTCCTGTCATTCCAGATAATTTATAATATCTTCCGAAGAAAGATGTTGGTGGGATGGATGCTAAAGTATCGTTTATCTTTGACTCGGCAATTGTTATTATTGGATTTAACATTCTTTCTTTTATTTCTATTGCTTGTTGAAGACCATTACTATATTTTCTTTTATCAGCTGTTCTTCCATTTACTACTGGAGAGATAATATATTCTCTATTTTCATTTCTCTTCATTGTATAGTCTTTATCTTTTTTCACGATATACCAAGCCATTATAGCTTTTGAAATAGAATCATATTCTGTTATTAAATCTTTTCCAGAATATTCATCAAACATTTGCTCTAAAACTTTATTTTTTCCAGATACTATTTGATCTACTACTTCATTCATAGATAGATGTGTTAGATTCTGTTTTTTTAGAACTCTTGCTATTTCATTAAATTTGTAATGACAAAATAATAGTGCATAACCTCTTGTTGTTATAACATGTTCATCTGTATTTTGATTAACAATTAGAGCTACTTTTTTATCTAATTCTTCATATTCATCTCGATTGTCGGCACTCATTATATGTTCATATTCTTTATGTCTTAATACTTTAACTTGATTTGCAAATAATTTTGTTGCACGAACTGCTTCTTCTAAGCTTTGATATTGCTTTTCTTTTTCTTCATCATTTAGGGCATACTTTTCATCTAGCTGATGACCAGAAATAGTAAATGGAACTCTAGCATCATCAAACAAGACTTCGTCAACTTCATCAATAATTGCATAACATGGTTTGCCATCTCTTAGTACTAGACGATTCTTATTTGTTTCTATTGAATCAAATAAATAATCAAAGGCAAAAGCAGCTGAAGAACCATAAGTAATATCTGCTTGGTAGGCTCTTTTTTTATTTTCAATTGCTTCTACATCAATTGGTCCTTCTTCAACTAGTCCGCATTTTAATCCTAATAAATGGTAGACTTTACTCATCTTTTTTTGGTCACGTGAAGCTAAATAATTATTTGGTGTAATTACATGAACTCCGTGTCCTAATAAAGCATTTAGATAGGCTGGCATTGTGGCAGTTAATGTTTTTCCTTCTCCTGTTCCCATTTCTGATATATAGCCGTCATTAAGGGCAATAGCTCCTAATATTTGAACATCATATGGAGTTTCATGAATAATATATTCGCAAGCTAATTTAACCAAACCATAGGCTTTAGTCATTACTTTTTTTAATGCTTTTTGTTCTTTATATTCTATTGAGTCTTTAGACTTATCGTTTTGTATTATAAATTTTATTTCTTCTTTTAATAAGTTTGTTTTAATTTTAAAGTATTTAACTACGTGTTCTGGCTTCATTCCATTAATTTCATTTTTAAATGTAGAATAATATCCATTTATCTCTTCTACTGAGTTGTACATTTCTCTATTTAAGCTCATAAGAACACCTCTTATTATAATTATAATATATATTTTTATGAATTTTTGATTATTTATATTTTTTTTATTATTGTTTACAAAAAAATAGTCTAAAAAGACTATTTGTATAACTTATTCTTATTTAAAATTGTTGGATACCAAGAATCATTATCCATTTTATATTCTTTAAAATTATCATTATTTAGACCATTATATTTTATTTTTTTATTTTCTTTTATAGTGGCATCAAAATAATAGTATTCATCATTATATCTAACAATATTCCATGTATGTTGTTTAGAAGTATTTCCAACTACAATAGATGACTCTATCCCAATATTTGAAAATATTATTTGAACAGTTTTAGAGATTCCTAAAGCATTAGCATCTTTTTTTATTAAAGCATTATAAACTGTACTTTTATTGGAATCATTTTCGTCATACTTTATATTTTTATGAACCCATTCATAGACATATTTTATTTTTTCTTTATCTGACATATCTATTGTTGCGCGAGATAGATCATTTATTATTTTTTTCATTCTTAAAACATTTATTTCTTCTGTAAAAATATTATTATCTATGTATGTCAGATTTATTTTTAAATTATTTGGAGTCGTTTCATAATTAATTAATAATAATTCTACTATTTCTGGATGATCTATTATTAATGCTTTTTCTGCTTTTTGATAATAAGAAGGTATTTGAAGATTATCAGCATTTTCAAATACTTTTTCAGTGTTTATTACTTTCTTTTTTTCTTTCACTGTTTCTAATAGATTATCATAAGCTATTTTTTCATTATCATCTAAATAATATTTATATGTTTTTTGTTCTGATGTATATAATCTATTTATGTAATATTTACTTGTTCTATTTTCATATTCAAATTCTAATACACTTGTATAACTAATATATATTAATATAGAAACTATTATTAATATAACTGTTGTGATTTTGTGTCTTACAAAGTACTTCATTTTAATCCTCCATATATGAATAATTTCCTATTTTATATGCAATTAATGGATACATTATAAATGGAAATAGCAAAGTAAGAAATGCAGTTAGATATTTTTTACCATAAGCATCTGTTATTAAAAATGGAAAAAATATATAGCTTAGAGTTAAGAAAAATATACTTATAGGAGAAATAATTCCTATTATTAATGCTAGAAATATTATTATATTTATTTTTAAAACTTCAAATAATTTGTAAACATTATATACTGGGATAAGTCCTAACCACCAGCCATATCCAGCTTTATGAAGTAGTCCTGGTATTGATAAATAAAAAATAGCAAGATAAATTATATATATAGTTAATATCATAATATCACCTTTACCTTTTATAATTTAATTATAGCAAATAAAAAGCATTTTAATAAATGCTTTTGTTTAGTCTTTCTTTAAATGTACAGCTTTTACATAATTCTTCTTTAGGATTTCTATCTTGAAAAGATTTTTTTAAAAATTGATATCTATCTTTTTTTATAATTGTTTCTAAATCTTCTTCAAAAATATTTCCTAAATTTATTATTCCATCCGAATCAAGGCAACAGGGAACTACTGTTCCATCTACAAGTATCGCAATATGAGTTTTTAGGGCATAACAGTATCCACAACTTTTGTGATTATTTATTACTGGCCATTCAAACTCATTATCTTTATCCACATATATTGTGGAAGAAATTTTTATATTATTTTCATGTTTTATTTTTGCCACATCTTCTGGGGATAATTTATAATACTCTTTTATTTTTTCAACAATATTTGTTGATTTCTCATCTAACTCATTATTATTTAAAGTCCAGAGTCTATAGATAACAGTTGTTTTATTTGATAGATATTTTATGTTATTAAATATTTCTTCAAAGTAATTTTCTTTTTTGTTTTCTGAATGAAGAGAAAAATTTATCTTATTTAAATTGGAACACTTTCCAAGTTCTTTGGCATATTTGTTAAATATTGTTCCATTTGTTGTTAGATTTACTTTTAAATTATAAGTGTTTGCTAGAGAGACCATTTCTATTATATTTGGATTTAATAGAGGTTCTCCTTTAACATGAAGATATATATAGTCCGTATAGTCTTTTATTTTTTTTAATATTATTTCAAACTCTTTTAATGACATTGTCTTTAATGGTCTTGTTACTTTACTGCAGAAGGAACAATTTAAGTTACATTTATTTGTTATCTCAATATATATTTTTCGATATTTTTGCATAATTCTCCTTATTCATGTTTGCGATTATTGTATGTATAAGTAATGTCGTCTTGTTCTCCTTCTAAATATTTTATTATTTCAGCTTTAATATCATGATTTGCACCTATAAGTTTTATAATTAATGGGCTTTCTAATAAAGTCTCAATACTTTTAGCATTATCTAATAAATTAAAGAACTCAGATATTAATTTATAATCTCCACCAGTTGCGATATAGACATATTCTAATAAGTTTAGAGGATAATCTTCTTTTATTGCGATATCTAGTATTATTTCATCAAGATTTGATTTCATTGTAGCAAAGTCTTTCTTTTCATAAATCATATATAATGGTTCTCTTCGTTGAATACCATAATCATTTACTTTTTCTATTATGAATACAACATAGTATCTATTATTTACTAAATCTATTTCTACGTCATAATAATTAACATCATTCTTTTTTCTTTCTCCTAGAGATGGTAATGTAAAATTATAAACTACTTTACTATTATTAATATTTTTATTTCCTCTTTTTCTTTGAAGAGAGGCATAGTAATCCGTGCTTTCAATCATTAATTGTTTTGGAAAGATACTTTTTTCTTGAAATTGTTCTCTAAAAAATCTTGTTTTTGTAAAACTTTTAGCTTCTTCTGGATTAATAGGTCTTGCGTTATATCGATGAATGAAAAAAGATTTAGGCTTTCCTTCTGTTGCTTTAAATGATGAATCTGTATATCTTACTCTGAAATATCTTGGATTTCCATTTATTGTTATTTCTAAATCATATTGGTCAGAATCTAAAAGAAGTTTGTCTATTCTTTGAGTTAATGGATTATAAAGATTTCCTTTTCTTAATACAACATTTTCCATAATACTCTCCTATTGTGACTTTAGTTCAAATAAAATATCTCTTAACTCCATGGCTCTTTCGAAATCTAAGTTCTTTGCTGCTTCGCGCATTTCTTGTTCTAGTCTGTCAGCCGCTAAAGCTAATTCCTTCTTAGTCATTTTCTTTTTATCGCTCTTATCTTTACTTGCATCTGTATTAGTTATTACTTCTCTTATATCTTTAATTATTGTTTTTGGAGTTATATTATGTTCAAGATTATATTTTTCTTGAATTTTTCTACGTCTAGTTGTTTCATCTATTGCATATCTCATACTATCAGTTATTTTATCACCATATAATATAACATGACCATTAGCGTTTCTAGCACATCTACCAATTGTTTGAACTAGACTTCGTGAACTTCTTAAGAAACCTTCTTTATCAGCATCTAATATTGCTATTAAAGATACTTCTGGAATATCTAGTCCCTCTCTTAAAAGATTTATTCCTACCAATACATCATATTTTTTTGCTCTAACATCATGAATTATTTGCATTCTTTCTAGAGTCTTTACTTCGCTATGTAGATATGCAACTTTTATATCTAAATCTTTTAGATAGTTAGTTAACTCTTCGGCCATGTGTATTGTAAGTGTTGTGATTAGAACCCTTTCATCTCTTGCAATCCTGTCATTAATTTCTCCAACTAAATCATCTATTTGTCCTTCTGTTTTTCTAACTTCAATCGTTGGATCTAGTAAACCTGTTGGTCTAATTATTTGTTCAACGTATTGATTATTAGTATGTTCTAATTCTAAATCTCCTGGTGTTGCAGAAACATAGATTGCTTGATTAATCTTCTTTTCAAATTCATCATATTTTAATGGTCTATTATCTAAGGCACTAGGCAGTCTAAAGCCATATTCAACAAGATTTTCTTTTCTAGCTCTATCTCCATTATACATTCCTCTTACTTGAGGAAGAGTTACATGTGACTCATCTACAACTAATAAATAATCATCAGGAAAGAAATCCATTAATGTTGTTGGTGTTTCTCCTTTTTTTCTTCCTGCCATTGGTGCAGAGTAATTCTCTATTCCTGAACAAAATCCTGTTTCCTCTAACATTTCTAAATCATAGTTAGTTCTTTGTTCAAGTCTTTCTGCAGCTAGTAATTTATTTTGAGATTTAAGTTCTTCTAGTCTTTCTTTTAGTTCATCTTTTATTCTAACAATTGCTGCTTTTAATTTCTCGTCACTTACAACGAAATGGCTAGCTGGAAATAATGAAACATTTTTCAAATTATTAATTATTCTTCCTGTAAGAGTATCTATTTCAGAAATTCTATCTATCTCATCTCCAAATAGTTCTATTCTATATCCTTGAGTATTTTGATTCGCAGGAATTATTTCTATTGAATCTCCTCTTACTCTAAATGTTCCTCTTTTAAAATCAAGATCATTTCTTTCATATAGCATTTCAACAAGTTTTGTTAATATTTTATTTCTATCAATATTTTCTCCAACAGACAATGTAAGCATTTTATTTTTATATTCTTCAACTTCTCCGATACCATAAATACAAGAAACACTGGCTACTACAATTACATCTCTTCTACTGATTAGAGCTGATGTTGCAGCATGTCTTAATTCATCTATTTCGTCATTAATTGAGGAATCTTTTTCTATATAAGTATCAGTTGATGGAACATATGCTTCTGGTTGATAGTAGTCATAATAACTGACAAAATATTCGACTTTATTGTTTGGAAATAATTCTTTTAATTCTCCATATAATTGCCCAGCTAAAGTCTTATTATGAGCAAGTACAAGTGTTGGCTTATTAACTTCTTTAATAACATTAGCAATAGTAAATGTTTTACCAGTTCCTGTTGCTCCTAATAGTACTTGTTCTTTTTTTCCTTCTTTTATACCTTCAACAAGTTCTTTTATTGCTTCTGGTTGATCTCCTGATGGTTCATATTTTGATACTAATTCAAACATTTTCGTGGCCTCCTTTTTTATTTTTATAAAAATCTAAATAAATTGTAAAATACTACATAATTTTATCATTTATAGTTTTTAAAAACAATAAATCTACTAGTTTATGATTATAATTATCGAGGCTTTCTAGATAATACATATTCATATTGACTCATTATATCGTCAACATCTTCTTCAGATGTTGAGATTGTTCGTACTAATTGTTCAAATTCTTTTGTTTTGTATTCACCAAATAAGCTATTTAACCATAGTGTTTCTTTTCCTTCTTCTACTTTTTTAGAAAGTTCTTTGGGATCAAACAATTCTCTTTTTATCGCATCTACTAATTTTAAAGTAAAATTAATATTATTTTGAATTGTTTTTTCGTTAATCGTTCCATTTGGATATCTTATTTCAATTAATCTTTTATCAGTATAGTCTTGTAAATTAATCGCGTCTTTTCTTGAGAAATATGTTATTCCTCTATGATTTTTAAATTTATAAAAGAATTCTGAATCGTTAAAATCAACAGCATTTATATATTCTAATAGACTTCCAGATAAATCTCTTGCATATTCAAAAGATGTTCTTCTTGTTTGATAATCATCTCCCATGTAAAACAATTTAATTTCTGGTTCGTAGATTGCGATTAATTTAGAGAATACCTCAAAAAAATATGGATCATTTTGAATACACGATAAGTTTACTCTTACATGATTACTACAATTAAAATTTGCACTTGCTCCTGCTTTTTTTAATAAACTGCATATATCTTTTAATTCCATCCAGGCTTTTTTCTTATCTGTTAATATTCTGCTAGATAGTTCTCCGCCAATTAGCTTACCATCTTCTTCTATTGTTACGGTCCCATCTTTATCTAGATACCATTCATCATATTTTGTATACCCTGTACTTTTGTGGCTTAAGGCAAATCTAACTGGAGCATTATTTTCATTAAACAATTTAATTAGCTTATCTAAATAGACTCCAGTAAATTCTATTTCAGTACCAAATAAATATTTGTTTCCTGTGCCAATATCGTACCTATACTTTCCCATAAACCCCTCCAAGATAGTTTGTTATTATAACATATCTTTTTGTTTTAATAAAGCATATAAAAACCACACCATGTGGTGCGGTTGAAGTTTCAATTTAAGCTTTTGACTTTTGCTTTTTCATATGATTCTTTATTTTCTTCTAATTTTTTAGACATTTCTTGTTGTTTACGTAGTTCATTTAGAAATGTTCTTTGTCTTAAAAGTTTCTCCTTTTTATCTTCATTTTGTTTTTCTCTTTCTTGGCTTGGATCAAATGGTGCCTTTTGTACTGATTGTACTCTTTCTATACCATATTTATATGGCACTCTTCTTGGCATTCCTATTTTATTCACAATATCTCCTATTTAAATTATTTAGGAAATTAATAACTTTATAAAATCTATTGGACAATTTAAATATGCAACTTATGTGTAGTTTTTCTAATATATGCATCAACATATCCATTTCAGATGAAATGAATGTTTGTTTTCATAACTATTAATATTCCTATCTACTCAAATTATATCATGTATAGGCGGTATTTATTCATGTTTTTATGGTATATAAAAAGAGATAGAAATCTATCTCTTTATGAAGTTGTTTTCTTTTTAATAAGTAGAGCTGGCACCAATATAATTGTTGTGAGTGCCATAATTATATATAAATTGTTACTTGTATTTGGATTATTTACTTTAACAAATTCTGCAACTATTTTTACATTTCCTTTAGGCATTATAAACTTGTTACCATTGTATGGTATTTTATTTCCTGCCTCATCATATATTACTATGCTTTTTGTTGTATAGTTTGTTTCAGGTTCTATATTAAATTCAACTTCTTCTCCTTCCATGGCATTAGGTATTACGCTAATTTTTCCTTCTCCTTTAACTTCTTTTTCTATATCAAATTGAGGAGTAGAATATTTAATTGTATATAGTTGATATGTATCTGTATCGTAGTCGTAGGCAACAACTTGTCCTAATAAACCATTTTTTATATTATTTAGAACAATTAAGTCTCCATTAACTACTCCACCAAGTTCTTCCTTTATATTATGTCTTTCTACAATCTTTCCATTACCATTCATTACATTAATATAAGATGAAATGTATTCCTGTTGAGTATAATCGTAGGTATATCCACCAACAGCTATCATGTCATTTCCAATATAAGCCATATCATAAAACTCTGCTGAGACTTCAGCTCCTGGTTCATATTTCCATATAATATTATTATTAAAATCTGCTTTTACGACTATTCCTATTGATTCTTCAGTAATTTCATTATATAAATATCCACAATAATACTTATACTTATCTGTTATAATTTCTTGAGACATATACGTATCATATCCTTCTTTATGATATATGTGACTCATTCTCTCCGAAATTAATTCTGTTTTTCCTCCTGTTATATAGTTAAGTTCTTCATCGGTATAATCATAAAAATTTTCTAAACTATTTTCTACTTTTAATGTATCAAGGTTAATCTCTGCGATAAATTCTGGTGCACACCCGAAATCTGACATTCCACTATCTTCGTATGATTTATATACAAAATATAATATATTACCACGTAAGAATGATTCTCCAGCATAGGCATAGTCATTGTCCACTTCAGGTGTAATGATTATCTTCTTTAATTGATTTCCTTCACTATCCATTTGTAATAATGATGTTCCATCTACTCCATCCCAGCTTGTAATATAAAGATGGTTTTTGTAATAATGCATATCTCCAAAGTATAATCCTCTATCAACATTTTTAGACCAAAATGTTATTTTTCCATCTTTGCTTATCTTTTTTAATGATGCATATCCATTTCCACCTAGCGATGCGATAATGTATCCATCATCTAATTCTAAATAGTTTGTCCAGTCTATTGCATCATCATAAGTTTCTCCCTCATTTCTGGTCCACTCTTTAATTAAATATGGTTGTGATGCATCTACAATAGTTGGTTTTAATATAAGTACTAAAGCAAGTATTGTAATAAATATTTTTTTCATAAATATCTCCTCTACTATTTGACTAAA
Source organism: uncultured Muribaculaceae bacterium (assembly GCA_964530845.1). Lineage (GTDB taxonomy): Bacteria > Bacillota_I > Bacilli_A > RF39 > UBA660 > UBA3789. Next base: position 32,567 of record CAZHBS010000010.1, on the reverse strand, counting down.
GTATATCATAATATCATAATATAATAATAAATTATTCTATTCCCTATGGTTTTAAAAAAAATTTTACATAATTTCACATACAGTTAAAAAAGCACTTATTTAGATGCTTTTTTAGTCTTTTTATTTTCACAACCAGTTAAACATATAACAACTAAAGCTGTTGTCACTAATTTTTTTACAAATTTCATATTATTCTCCTTCCATTATAATTTTATTATATATTAACAGTAGAGACTGAACATACATTCAAAACTTGTTTATTATTTTGATTAACATTTAATTTTCATTATTTAATAAAAAAATCTACACTTAATTAGTGTGTAGATTTTATCTTTTTGGAATGTATTCCCATGGATCAATTATATATTTTACATATGTCCAGTAGTTTCCTGGCCAGTTATAGTCCCATCCCATATCTTGAGACATCTCTAAATGTAAATGGCATCCTGTTGAATATCCTGTAGTTCCAACATATCCAATAGTTTGTCCAGCATAAACTTCTTGGTTTTCACTAACGGCATATCCTGATAAGTGAGCATATGTTGAGAATAACTTTCTACCATTATAATTATGAACTATCATAATCATTTTGGCACCATAGATATCTTTAGTATTTCCAACATAGTATACTGTACCATTAGCAACAGCTCTTACTATATTTCCACAACCTTGTGCATAATCATATCCTTTATGTCCACTATAGCCATTCCATCCATGATATGATGAAATATAATAGTTTCCAACAACTGGTCTTACAAATCCATCTACTGTACTTTCTCTAGCACAATCGACTCCAATTACATCATCAGATCGACAACCAATACTCTTTAAATAATTTACTCTTCGCTCATAGGTACTTAATTGTCCTTGAATATCTGGAATTAATCCTTCCATACTGGAAATATTTCCTTGTACTTTGGCAGCTTCTTTTGATAAATCATCTTTTAGTCCATTAAGTTCAACTTTTTTAGCTTCTAAATCTTTTTGCTTTATTTGATTTTGTCTAATAAGTTCTTTTAATTCTTTCATGACTTTATCATTATATTCTGTTAATTGTTCTACAATGGATAATCTATATACCATATCTGTAATATCACTAGCACCAAAGGCATACTCTAGATAAATATTATCTCCATTTGATATTTGATAATATTCCATTAATCTTTTAGATTGTTCTTTTTTTTCTTTTATTTCTTCATTATTCTTTTTTATCTCATCTTCAAGTCTTTCAACTTCTTTTTCTGCTTCGGATATCTCTTCTTCTATTTCGGCAATTCTTTTTCTTATTTTTTCTAATTCAGCTCTACTTATATTTATTTGGTTGTTAGTATTACTTAGCTCATTTTTATATTTTTCTAAAGCTTCTTCATATTCTCTTAATGTTTCAGCTTCTACTTCCATAGGAACAAATATATTTACTAGTAGAATTAATATTATGACTATTGGAATTAATTTTTTCATTATACTTTTAAGTACTTCCTTACTGCTCTTGCAGAACCTATCATACCTACTAAAATTCCTGTTCCTAAAAGAATTAAAGCAACTTGATAGATAAATGGTTCAGGTAATACTAATTTAACTAATTCTGAATATAAGTATCCATTAAAATGTCTATAGAATGCAGTATATCCGAATGTTGAGATTATTATTGGAATAATTGATCCAAGTAATCCTAAAATCATTCCTTCTATAATAAATGGTGTTTTTATTGTTAGGTTACTTGCTCCTACTAATCGCATTATTTCTATTTCTTTTTTTCTTGATGAGATTGTTAATTTTATTGTATTAACTATTAAGAATATTGTAACTAATATTAAAGCGATAACTATTCCATATGTTACTTTTTCTATTGATGAGAAGGCTTTTACCATTTTATCTACCATTCCTTCTCCATATCTTACTACTGCAACATTCTTCATTTTTTCAATTTTTCTTGCTGTTGCTGCAATTTGATTGATATCTTTTACTTTTACTTGGAATGTATCTTTTAATGGATTATCTTCATCATCAAAGTTTTCAAGTACAGTATTAAATACATCTGATTCATCTTGCATTTGTTTTTTTACTTGTTTTTTAGTGAAGAAATCATATTTACTGACATTATCTATTTCTTTTATTTGTTTTTCTACTCTTTCAGCATCTTTTTCTGTAGCATCACTTTTTAAAAATACAACTATTGTCATATCTTTTTCGATTGTAGTTGTAAAATTTCTTACATTGAATGAGGCAATTAGGGCAACTGTTACTATTATTAAAGTTATTGTTATACATGATATTGAAGCTAATGATAAACTAAAGTTTCTTATTACACTTTTAAATGCGTCTCTTACACATCTTCCAAACATTCTAATTAGCTTCATTGTTATATTTTCCTTTCTTTCTGAAATGTACTAAATGTCCATCTTCTAGTGTAATAACTTGTTTCTTCATTTTATTAACAATATCTTTATCATGTGTTGCCATTATAATAGTTGTCCCTCTATTATTATTGATATCTTCTAGTACTTTCATTACTTCCATACTTAATTCTGGATCTAGATTTCCTGTTGGTTCATCACATAATAATAGTTTAGGATTATTGACTATTGCTCTTGCAATTGCTACTCTTTGTTGTTCTCCTCCTGATAACTCAGTTGGATAACTATGTACTTTATTTTTAAGCCCAACATCTTCTAATGCTTTTAGAACTTTAACTCTTATATCATCTTTCTTTTCACCTAAACATTCTAAGGCGAATGCTACATTTTCGTATGCAGTTAATTTAGGGAACAATCTATAATCTTGAAAGACTATTCCTAATTTTCTTCTTAATTTATAGACTTTTCTATTTTTTAGTTTTGCTACATCTAATCCTCCAACAATAACTTGACCTTTAGTTGGTTTTTCTTCTCGATATAACATTTTAATAAATGTAGATTTTCCACTACCTGATCCACCTATTACGAATACAAATGCACCTTTTTCAATTGCTAGGTTTAAATCATAGATTGCGGTTACACCATTTTTATATTTTTTCTCTACATTTTTGAGTCTAATTAAATCCACTATTTAATCACCACCCTATGTTTTAATTATAGCATAATTTCAAGGCTAAAAAAAAGAAAAGTAGACACTTTTCTATCTTATTACTTATTATTTAACATTATTTGCCACCTTCAACTTGGTATGAATCTGTTACAACGAAGAAAACATCCTTATCTAGCATCTTAATTCCTTCTGTTACTTTATAATATTCTCTTGATGGTATTACTGTTAAAATTACTTTTCTTTTTGATTCTAGGAAGCCTCCTTTTACATCAAAAACGGTAACATCATGTCCTAGGCTATCGATAATATAGTCTTTTACTTTCTTTTCTTCATCTGTAATTATATAAAAGGCTTTATTGTTTGATATTCCTAGTAAAACTTTATCTGCTACTATGTTGCATATGTAAATATAAATTATTGCGTATAAAGTATTTGTTAGTCCAAAGAAATATGATCCAATAATTATTATTAAGGCATTTAACACAAAGGTTGTTTTTGTGATTGGGATTTTCTTAAGTTCATATAGGATTTGACCGATAATACTTAATCCTCCGTTATTATAGCCTGTTTTGTAGGCTAATCCATTTGCTACTCCGCCTAATACTCCGGCAAATATTATAAGTAGTAACTTATCATCTATATTTGTAATTGTTCCTCCAAGAGGAGATGTTAATTGTACTAAGATTGGATAGGCAACACTAGCAATTATTGAACCTACTGTTTTCTCTTTTCCTATATATAAGAAACTGAAGAAGACACATGTTGCGGAAACTATGAATATCATTAATGATGATGGTATATCGTATAAATAATGTGTAATTGTGGCGATTCCTCCTGAGCCTCCTGTTACGATACTTAATGGAAGAAGGAAGATATTATATACAATTGCGCTTAACAATAATGATATTATTAAAAGAATTATTCTTGAGACTTTATTTTTCTTTGTTATTTTATTTAATATTTCTTCCATTTTATTCTCCTCCAACAACTTCATATGAATCTGTAATAATATAAAAAGCTTCTTTATCTAGTAATTTTATTCCTTCTTTTAGGTTGTAACATTCTCTTGTTGGAAGTACTGTCATTAAAACATTCCCTTTATGTTTATGATATCCTCCAACTGCTTTAAATATTGTTACTCCATGTCCGAGCGTTGACATTATATATTCTGATATTTCTATATCTTTTTCTGTTATTATATAAAACATTTTATTGTCTGATATTCCAAGTAATACTTTATCTGAAATAATGCTTATTAAATATAATATTAAAATTGAATACATCATACTATTAATTCCAAAGAATATTCCTGATGATATAACGATTAATCCGTCACTCATAAGCATGGCTTTTCCCATACCAGTTTGACCATACTTAGCTATTATTTGATTAATAATATCTGTTCCTCCTGTAGTAAAGCCCGCTTTAAATACTAGTCCTATTCCAAATCCATAAGTAATTCCTCCAACTAGTACTGATAATAAAATATTTGATGTATCATATTGAAAATAAATATTAATATGTTCTGTTAATTTTACTAGTACAGGAAATAATATAGCTCCCATTATTGTTGATTTTGTTTTTTCTTTTCCTAATAATATTAAACTTACTACTAAGAGAACAATATTTAGAATTATCATTACTGTTGAATTATTAAGTCCAAATAAGCTATTTAATATAACTGCAATTCCTCCTACTCCTCCTGGTACAAGGTTATTTGGTGAGATAAACATATTATAAGAGATTGCAATTATTAGGCAACCTAAAAGAAACTCTAAGTATCTCTTAAAGGTTTTCTTTGTATTATAATTAATAAATTCTTTATTCTTTAAAAAAAAATTCATATTATAATCCCTCTTTTAAATTATTTTCTATAAATTCATCTATATCTCCATCCATTACTTTTGATACATTACTTGTTTCAGTGTTTGTTCGATGATCTTTTACCATAGAATATGGATGCATTACATAACTTCTTATTTGTGAACCGAATTCAATATTAGACTGGTCACCTTTTATTTTATTTAGTTCTTTTTCTTGTTCTTCTATTTTTATCATTAAAAGTTTGTTCTTTAAAACTTTTAGGGCTTGTTCTTTATTTTGAATTTGACTTCTTTCATTTTGGCAAGTAACTACTATTTTACTTGGTAAGTGAGTAATTCTAACAGCTGAGTCTGTTGTATTTACTCCTTGTCCTCCGGCTCCACTTGAATGGTAGACATCTATTTTTAAATCTTTTTCATCAATTTCGATGTCAACATCTTTATCAATGTCTGGTGTTATATCTACTGATGCGAACGATGTATGTCGCCTATTATTGGAATCAAATGGAGAAAGTCTTACTAGTCTATGAACTCCTTTTTCATTTTTTAAATAACCATAGGCATAAAGACCTTTTACCATGATTGAGACACTTTTTATACCTGCTTCATCACCTGCTTGATAGTCAAGCAATGTTACTTTGTAGTTTTTCTTTTCACACCATCTTAAATACATTCTGTAAAGCATACTAGCCCAATCACATGATTCAGTTCCTCCAGCTCCAGGATGTATTTCTAGGATACAATCATTTTTATCATATGGACCATTTAGTAATAACAGTGTATTTAGTTCATCAATTTTTTTTGAAATTATGTTTATATTATTATTTACTTCATTAAATAAGTCTTGATCTTCTTCTATTTCTAATAGTTTTAGCATTTCAATGTTAGTTTCAATTTCATTTTTTAATGATTCTACTTTATTAACAATATCTTTTGAGTCATTTATCTCTTTTAGTACTGATTCTGCTTTTTTTCTATCATCCCAAAATGATGGGGCGGCAGTTATTTGTTCTTTAGTTTCTATTTCTTTTTTCTTTGATGAGATGTCAAAGTAACCTCCATAAATTATTTATTGTGTCTAAATTATTTTCTAGTTGTTTTGATTGTTCTCTTATTTCCATGTTTATCACCTATCAATTTATTATTTCAACTATAGTTTATCATACTTTTGTAAATTTATACATAATTAGTATTATTTTTAAAATATCGCATATATTATTATCAGAGGAAGGTTCACTGAAGGTGTGAAGATCCTCTTATATATAGATAAAGAGCAATTTAATTGCTCTTTTTGTTTGCTTTTATGTGTTTATATTACATTTATTCATAACGTAATTTTATTATTTAAAAAATAGAGTGACTATTTCACTCTATTCAAACCCAAGGATGTCTTTCATGCAGACCAATTGTTCTTTGTTTTTAAAGTCATATGTATGCATTGCATCTCCTCGGCAATATCTCCAATATTTACATTCTTTGCACTTTTTGCTAATAAGTTTATCAGGGTTTCTAAATGCTTCAAATTTATTTTCCCATACATCAACAAAATTGTCAGTTTTTACATTACCCTGTATTAATTCAGGAAGTCGTGGAATATTTGAACAGCCAAAAATATCTCCATTACTTAATACACTTGCTATTCCTAAACCAGCCTGGCACATGAAGCACCCTGCACCTCTTATTTGCTTTTCTCTTTCAAAACCAATAAAGTGACTGCAAGCATAAGTTATAGACATTTTTCCTTCGTTGTTTTTTCTTTCCATAAAATCAAACATGTATTCATAATCTTTTCTATCAAGATAAATGTCTTTAGCATCAAGAGCTCTTCCCTCAGGATCAATACCGAAAACCCTCCAATAGTGTATACCTATATCAGCAAATTGCTTATATAATTCTTCTAATTCACTTATGTTTTTTTTGCTTACGACTGTTGTAACTCCAACACAATTTCCCTCATACTCAAGCATTTTTCTTAGACTTTTTAACAATTTTGGATAACAACCTGGTAGTTTTCGAAAGTTTTCGTGCGTTTCTTGTAGTCCGTCAATACTAATAGCGATATTCCTTACATTTGCATTGTATAATTTATCTATCATTTTGTTAGTTAATAAAGCTCCATTTGTTGTAAGGCTCATCGAAAAACCTAAATCCCTTGCGTATTCTGCTAATTCAATAAGATCGGGTCTAACAAGAGGTTCTCCACCAGTAAATCCTACACTAACTTTTTTAGGATCATATCGTTCAGCAATATCTCTAAAAACTTTTTTTAGTTCTTCTGTTTTTAATTCTTCTGTTTTTGCTTGAGCATCGCAACTTATACTGCAATGTTCACAATGTGCATTACATTTTTGAGTTGCTTCTATTGCAACATGATATAGTTGTGGATGAGCTCGTAATTCATCGGCCCTTACCGAATTTACTAACTCCTCATACTCTTTATATATTAAATCTAACTCTCTATCATCATTCATTTTGTTTACCTCTTATAATTATAATAACATAAGTTTTTATTGTTTTCAAATATATAGTCTTTACCTATAATTACTTTAAAAGCAATCATTTTCTTGATTGCTTTTTTTATTTTAAAAATTAATTATTATCCAATCCAATTCCTGTTAGCCATTCTTTATCTACGGCATCAACACTTCGTCCTTCTTGAATTTCTTCAGATTCTTGTTCTGCTTCTTCTACTTCTATTTCTTCTGAATCATCTTCATCAACTATATATTCTTCCATCGAGATACCTGTATAAATAAAGTCTGCCTCATCTTCTTCTCCCAATATTGGGTTCAATATATTATACATATTAAAGTCATCGGTTGCTTTCTTTCCATCTAGTATCATTGTGATAAATGTAAAGTATCTAACTATATTATTTTCATCATCAAACAATGAATAATTATATACCGCTTTTAATTGTTCTTCTAATGTCTCGTCAATTTCATTGGCTTTAGTAATCTTCTTAGTATGTTCATTAAGTTCACTAGCTCTAATCTTGAATGTTGAATTCTTAAATGTTTCTATTTCACTTTCAGAAAATTCAGCTTTATTCATATCTTTTAGGATTGCATCTTTAGTTGGTTCGTCAACATTTTCCCAATCTTCTGGTGTAAATGTATATGTTTGGAATCTCTTTCCAACTAATATACCTGTTCCAAGCGCTACACCGGCTCCAGCAAGGCCAGCTCCTGCAATTGCTGCTGCACTCATTCCGCTTCCGTCTTCTCCAGAAAATCTTGGTGAAATTCCTTTCGCAAGACGTGCTGCACCTTTTTCAATTGCATCTATAATATTGCTTGCTTTTTTACCTGCTGCACCTTTCAATGAACTAGCTGCATTCTTTCCTTTTCCACTTGTACTCTTTCCTTTAGAAGTTCCAGTTCCAATTGAACTTCCACGTGAGGCTTGACTGGCTTGTCCTCCATACGAAGCTTGCCCAGCATGTGAGGCTTGAGTTACCATACTTGCTTGTGTTGCTTGAGTCACATGAGATGCTTGTGAAGCTTGTGTTGCTTGGTTTACTACACTAGCCTGAGTTACATGTGAAACTTGTGAAGCTTGCGTTACTTGTGATGCTTGAGATAATTGAGATACAACGCTTGCATGAGATGCTTGTGATGCTTGAGATAGTTGAGATACAACGCTTGCGTGAGATGCTTGAGTTGCCTGAGATAATTGAGATACGATACTTGCTTGTGTTGCTTGAGATAATTGAGATACAATGCTTGCTTGTGTCGCTTGACTCACGTGAGATGCTTGAGTTGCCTGTGTTACTACACTCGCTTGTGTTATTTGGCTTGCTTGATTTGCCTGAGATGCCTGTGTCACTATACTAACTTGTGGTGTCTGATTTACTTGATTAACCGGACCTGGTCCATACAATACTTGCTGTCCAGCTTGGTTTACAACCGTTGCTTGACCTGCTTGACTTAATAAACTTGCTTGAGGGACTACAGGATCTACCATTCTATTTTCATCTTCTTGACTAGCCTGACTAATTTGATTTACTTGACCTGCTTGGCTAGCTACACTTGCTTGTCCTCCAGGCGTTGATTCACCGCCTCCTCCTGGTCCAGTAATATCAGAAGATCCAATAAGTTCTTGTTGTGTTTGGAGATATGCTTCTCTTCCTGCTTCTAAACTAAGCTCTCCTGTAAATAATAATTCTAGCTTTTCATAAATTTCCTGTGCAATGCTATCAAGATTATCTAGTTCAGATCCATAGGCTTCTGCTAAATATGCTGACATGCCATTTTCTTGAAATGCAGATAATACACTATTATTATGTTCGTCTACACCGTCGATATCTTGTTTTAGGTTTTGAAGGATTGTGACTACTGTTTCATATGTGCTTTCATCAAATTTTAAATTTTCGTTCATCTTTGTCACTCTCCTTTTTATCTTGTATTATCTGGTCTATCTTCTAGTTGTACATGTACTCCTCTTGCCTCTAACTCAACAACCATTCTGTCTGTCTTCATGTTGAATAAACCCCAACCAAAGTCTATTCCTGACCAAGCACCATCATAATCAATTTTATCATATATTGATACATGATATTCTGTTACTCCATCTTCACTTGTTCTTCCTCGATAAATACTACCTCTTCTATCTCCTAGGTCTGCTCTAGCTCCATCATAGTCTGTTGTTGTATATCTAGAAACAACCTTTGTATTCGTATTATTATAGTCTTCACAAGCCTGTCGCAATAATTTTCTGGTTTTTTCTACTTTTGCTTGTTCTACATTATCATTATACCTTACGATTGCATCTCTATATATTTGTGAATCCATTGACTCTTTTGCTCTTTGAAATTCTTCTGTTAACTGACTTGCTTCTCTTAATGCATTAACTCTTTCAACCTTTTTTCCAGAACCATTTTCACTCATAATTAAATTTATTCCTTGATTGGCAGTAGAAATTGCTTCATCTATTAACGATCTAAATTGTTCATATGTATACATTCCTGAGAATGTTCCCTCTTCTATAAATTGTGTCCTAAAAGCATCTGCATATTCTGTTGAAATCCAAGGAAAATCAGCAGTTGCTTGTCCGTTTAATCCCTGTTGAAATATTCCTTCTGCTCCAGCAAACGCACTTGAATATGAATTTGAACTTGTTCCTGCTCCACCAGTAGTTGTCTGATCAGTAGTAGGAGTATTTTCGCCTGATGGATTTTCTTGAGGCGTATTAGCTTTGTCTGTTAATTTATAATTTTTAGTGAAATCAAAATCATTCGTAAAATTATAACTATTTTCTGGATTAAATAATGCAACTTCAACTTCTTTTCCATTAATAATCATTTTTTGTGTCTCACCATATGATCCTCCAGTTGAAATTTCGTTAAGTTCTCTATTTGGTCCATATGATGAGATTTGATAAGTTCCTAAGGCTCCAGTTCCTCCATCTGCATTTACAAAATCGCTATTTATTAAATATGCCAAGTCTCTAATATCTTGAGCTGCTCCTGCTTTCATAGATGCTTCATTATAATCTTGATTTTGCATAACTACATATTCGCGTACGTTACCGCTCTCATCAGGAACACTCAAATAGAATCCATCATTTGGATTTCCTACAATCGTTGCACCTGTTTCAGGATTTACTATCATTTGCATTTTAGACGTATATGTTTTACCATCATACTCGTCTGTTGTTGTGTGCGTAAATTCTGTTACATATGCTTCAAATGTATTTCCATCTTCTCCAACTACATTCTCTCTTGTGAAATCACCATTCATGTTGTACCTCCTCTTTTATTCTCTGTTCTTTTTATACTGTTAATTTCTTATTAGTGGAGAATAGCAAAATCTAATCTCTACTAATAAGAAATTACGCTATTCGTAATTTCTATTGTAATTACATTAACTATTGTGCATTTGCTAAAGCTTGATCTGTTGCTTGTTGATCAGCTTTGTCTTGATCCATTCTAGTCTTAATTTGTGTAATCATTTGATCTATAGCTTCGTTTGCTCTTTGTGTGCTTGATGTAATACTAGTTGCGATTGCTTCTCCAGCAGCACCTTCGTATACTCTACGAAGTTGTGAAACGATTTCTCCATTAATTTCATCAAATAATGTACTTATTTCTGTCTTTTTTGCATTTAAACGTTCTAATAGTGCATCAGCTTCTGCATAATCAATTCCTATTGCTCCGTTCATGTTCTCACTCCCTTCATCAATTAATATTTTTTAACAACTATGCATCAAAATTCTTCCATGCTGATTCATGTTCATTTAATTTATCAGATTGTTGTTCTAGTACTCTTGTTACTTCTTGAAATGTATCTTTCTTTCCTTGTGCATCTGTTAGAGTTTGTTGTGCTCTATTTCCATGCCACATTTTTGCAGATCCAGCTGGTCCCATATTGCTTTCTAAATCTTCATACATTGCATTGTATGCTGCTTCGTATCTTGCTTTTACATCTCTTATATTTTCTGCAAGTTGTGCTACCTCTTCTGGTCCTATGTTCATTCCGTTCATTTATATTCACCACCTTCCGTTTGTTTTTACCTCTTATGTACAAGGGTTAGATTTTACCTTGTCCAACTTAAATATAACATTTTATCAATTGTTTGCCAATGTTTTTTTGAATTTTTTACATTTCTTCGACATTATTACTGAATCTATCTATGATTTCTTTGGCTGCTTTCTTTCCTGCTTCCATTGCAAGAATGACTGTTGCTGCTCCTGTTACAGCATCTCCTCCGGCATATACATTATCAAGAGATGTCTTTGTTCCATCTACTTCTATTAGATTTCTTTCTGTTAATTTTATATTACTTTCTTTTAGTGCTTCATGATTTGGTCCAGTACCTAACGCCATAACTACCATATCGCATTCTACTACATGATTAGAGCCTTCAATTTCTGTTACTTTTCTTCTTCCGTCTTCTCCAGGTTCAGATAAGTTCATGTCTACTACTTCCATACCTGTTACATTATTTTGTTCATCTACTAATATTCTTACTGGGTTTTGTAATAAGTCAAAGACTATTCCTTCTTGTTTTGCATGTTCTACTTCCATTTTTCTAGCAGGTAGTTCTTCCATGCTTCTACGATACATGATGTGTGCATCTACTCCTAGTCTTTTTAGAGAACGTACTGCATCCATCGCAACATTTCCTCCACCAATTACATAGGCTTTCTTTGCATGTTTAATAGGAGTCTTGGCATCATCTTTGAAACCTTTCATTAAATTTATTCTTGTTAGAATTTCATTTGCTGAGAAAATACCACTTGCATCTTCTCCTTCAATTCCCATAAATTTTGGAAGTCCTGCTCCTGTTCCTAAAAATACAGCATCATATTCTTTTTCTAATTCATCTAGAGTTATCGCATTACCAATTGGGATATTTGTTCTTATTCTTACTCCTAATTTTTTTAAACTTTTTACTTGGTTTTCTACTATTGCTTTAGGAAGTCTAAACTCTGGAATACCATAAGTAAGAACTCCTCCTGCCTTATGTAATACTTCAAATATTGTTACATCAAATCCTGCTTTAGCTAGGTCTCCTGCGCAAGTTAATCCAGCAGGTCCACTTCCTACTATTGCGACTGTTTTATGTTTTTTAGGAGATTTTATAATTGTTTGAAAATTATTTTTTATTGCTTCATCAGCAACATATCTTTCAAGAGAACCAATTGCGATAGCATCTCCCTTAATTCCTTTTATACATTTTGCTTCACATTGTTTTTCTTGAGGGCAAACTCTTCCACAGATTGCTGGAAGAGAGGATGTTTCACTTATAACATCATAAGCTTTTTTAACATTATCTTCTTTTAATGCTGCGATAAACTCTGGAATCATAATGTTTACTGGGCATCCTTCAACACACTTTGGAATTTTACAATGAAGGCATCTACTTGCTTCTTTTAAAGCTTCTTCTTTTGTATATCCTAATTCAACTTCTTCAAAATTTTTATTTCTAATCTCAGGATCTTGTGCTCTCATTTTTACTTTTTCATCATTCATTTTTAACACCTCCTATTCATTCATTAGGGATTTTTTCATTTGTTCCCATTTTTCTTTTTCTTCTTCTTTATATATGTTCATTCTCTTCATTGCTAAATCAAAGTTTACTTTATGTCCATCAAACTCTGGTCCTTCAATACAAGCAAATTTAGGTTTTCCTTCTATTTCACATCTACATGCTCCACACATTCCACTTCCATCGACCATTAATGGATTCATGCTGACTATTGTTTTCATATTATATTTTTTTGTAAGTTCAGCAACATTTTTCATCATTATTACTGGTCCTATTGCAACACAAATATCATAATTAGAGATTTCTCTTTCTAATATGTTTGTAACAAAACCTTTTTCGCCAAATGATCCATCGTCTGTTGCATAAAATACTTTATTAGCAACATTTTCAGCTTTATCTCTAATTAAAAGTAAATCTTTTTCTCTTGAACCATAAATTATATCTACATCAAAACCTTTTTCTCTTAAATATTTTACCTGAGGATATACTGGAGCAATTCCAACTCCTCCTGCAACATAGACTAATCTTTTTTCTTTGAACTCATCTGGATTTGCACATATTTCGTTTGCTTTTCCAAGAGGGCCTGTTACTGCGAATACTTCATCTTGCATTGTTGATAATTCTTCAGTTGATGCACCTATTACTTGAAATATAAGAGATAAGATGCCACTTTCTCTATCAAAATCATATATTGTTAGTGGAATTCTTTCACTATCTTCTTTTGCCATTACGATTACGAATTGTCCTGGCATTGCTTTTCTTACAACTTCTTTAGCTTCTACTTCCATAAGATATGAATTAGGACTTATTTTTTCATTTCTTAAGATCTTATACATATAAACACCTTCTCTATTTTATTCTTATTATCATTATAGCATATAATTTTTCGTTTTTTGTAAAATAAAAGAATAAGATTTTATTTTCTTATTCTTTTGTCTTTTTAACTAATACTTTTTCATTATCGGCATATGTTTTTGAAAAATCTATTCCTTCTTGGTGTTTAATCATTGCCTCTTTTTCAAAATCAATTACATCTTCAGGTAAATTATTAGGATCTGCCCAAACTAGTTCACTACATTTTTCTGGTTCTTTTATTTCAATTTGTCCTTCAAATCCTGTTACTTTAAAATAAACATCAAAATATGGCGGAAGTGACTTGTTTCTTCTGCATACTACAAAAGGCTCTTGTAGTTGTTCTTCTGTTATTATGATGCCTAATTCTTCTCTTGCTTCTCTAATAGATGCTGCATATGGATCATTTTCTCCTTCATCTATGTGTCCTGCTGGTAATGCTAAATATCCTGGCCATAATTTTGTTCCTTGTCTTCTTTGTAATAGTATTTTTCCTTCATCATTTTCTATTATTAAATAAATAGAAGATAAAAACTTTGCTCTTTCCTTACTCATATAACCCTCCTAACTAAATTATAATATTTTAATTTGTGTTTGCAAGCAAATTTTCAATTCTTTTGCACATTCTGATATTTTCATAATGCTTTTATCAGTTTTTGTTGTTTAAACTGGTATAAATTTGTATTATTTGACTTAAAATCAAAATAATGTTATATTTATAACATCGATAAAATTATTTCTATAATTTTATCTTTTTTTATTTTTAGGGGGACTTATGGAGTTACAAAGTGAAATATCTAAAAAATTTTTGGCTAATTCTTTAGTTGATTTATTAAAATTTAAAAATTATGAAGAAATTACTGTACAAGATATTGTTGATAAAGCTAAAATGTCTAGAATGACATACTACAGAAATTTTGATTCTGTTGATGACATTCTAAAATATTATGTATCTAATATTACTAATGATTTTGTATATGATGCATATAATAAATATGATTCTAAAATGTTTAAAGAATATATGATAATGTTATTTGATCATTTATATGAATATAGGGATTTAGGTAATGTTTTATTAAAAGCAAATAAATTATATTTTATGAAAGAAGAATTTGAAAAATTATTTGTTTCTAATTCACTTAATAATAAAGACAAATACAGATGTTCTTTTATTGCTGGTGGTTTATATAACATTTATTATAATTGGTTAATTAATGATTGTCGTGATACTCCTAAAGATTTAGCTATTATGTTTATTAATTTTATTAAATATATATAAAAAAATGTCATAGACATTTTTTATTTTGTATTAACATCTTCCAAAATAATTTCAATTAGTTTTTTTGTGCAAAAACTTGGAGTATTCTTTTTTGAATAAGCTATTCCTATGTGTCTTTTTGGTATTTTTGGTTCTATATCAAGTTTATAGACCTTTTTATTTTTTAATTCTTCTTCTATATATTCTTCTGTTGTATATCCTATACCAAATCCTGCTTTTACGAATTCATAAACTAAAGTAAAACTTGAAAATATCATTTCTGGTACAAATGTAACACCATTTTCTTTTCCATAGTTATCTAAGAAATCTCTTGTTACTGCGCCTTGTGTTTGAAGTATTAAAGGATAATTTTGTAATTCATGGATTGATATCTTTCTATTTGCTAGTTCTTTTCTATCTTCTCCTACTATAAAAGCATCTTGTACTTCTTTTACTTTTACTAATTCTATGTCTGTTAGATCTTTCATATATGGAAGATTTAATATGACAATGTCAATAAGTCCTTGTTTTAATAATTCAAATAATCTACTTGCTAGTTCTGTTCTTATTTCAATAATTATATTAGGATATTTACGATGAAATACTTCAAGATATTTCATTAAGAATTTTTTTGTTAAAGTTGTACTTATTCCAATTCTTATTGTTCCAGTATCTAAATTAATTAAATCTGAAAATTTATGTTCTGCATTATTGATAAATTCCATAGCTTGCTCTATATACTTGTAAATTTCTTTTCCTTCTTCTGTTAAAGCTACTCCCTTTTTCGTTCTAACAAATAATTTTCCACCTAATTGTTCTTCTAATGTTTTTATGGACTTGCTTATTGCTGGTTGACTTATCATTAACTCTTCTGCTGCTTTTGTAATATTCTTTTTCTTCGCAACTATATAAAATATTTTATAGTAATCTAAACTTATATTCATATCATAACCTCCAGTTATGTTTTGTATAACATATATGTATTTTAATTATATATATTTTTTTAATATAATGCAATTAGAGGTGAGAAAAATGATTATTTCTGTTGTAGGTAAGAGTGGAAGTGGTAAAAGTTCTATTTCTAGAATACTAAAAGATTTAGATGATAGATTTATGCATATCGATATTGACGAAATATCTCATTATGTACTTACTATTCCAGATGTTTTTGAAGATATCTCAAATAGTTTTGGTGATGATGTCCTTACAAATGGAGAAATTGATAGAAAAAAACTTGGAAGAATTGTTTTTGAAAGTAGTGATGCAATGGATAAACTTACTGAAATTACTTGGCCATATATGGAAAAAATTATAGATAAAATTATTTCTAATAATAAAGATAAGATTATTTTGCTTGATTGGATTCTTCTTCCTAAAACTAAATATTTTGAGAATAGTTTTTTGAAGATTTGGGTAGACGCTCCATTCGAAGATAGAGTTAAACGAGTTATTAAAAGATCTGGTGGAACTGTTACATATGATTATTTCTTAAAAAGAGATAAAGCTGGAATTAATTATGAAGATAATACTTATGATATTTTTTTAGAAAATAGGGATATAAATAAATTAAGAAAGGATGTTGAAAAGGTTTATGAAAAGTGTATTGTATCCAGGTAGTTTTGATCCTATTACTAAGGGACATATAAATGTTATTGAACAAGCTAGTAATTTATTTGATGAGGTTGTAGTTGCTGTCATGAAAAATTCTGCTAAAAAGAATTCTTTTTTCACTTTAGAAGAGAGGGTTAAGTTGATTGAAGAAATTTTTAAAAATGATGAGAGAATTAAAGTAGTCACTGGAGAGGGAGCTGCGGTTAGACTTGCACAATTATATAAATGTCGCGCAATTATTAGAGGTCTTAGAGGTGTTACTGATTTTGATTATGAAATTCAGCTTTCTGCAATTAATAGAAAAATAAGTGATGGTGAAATTAATACTGTTTGTTTATTCCCATCAAGTGATGTTCAACATATTTCTTCATCTGTCGTTAAAGAAATATATTCAATCGATGAAGATGTATCAGAATATGTAACTGATAATGTTGAACATGCAATGCAAAAGAAGTATCCGAGGTAATTTATGAAAGTAAAAATATTAGGTAGTGTTTCTCCTTATTGTAAAGAAAGTCTTAATTGTCCAGGATATCTTGTAAGTAGTGATAAAGATAAAGTTTTACTTGATTGTGGCCCTGGTATTACTAGAAATATGAAGTTACCTGATGATTTAAATAACTTAAATATAATTATTAGTCATTTACATAAAGATCATTATGGAGACTTATTATCTATTGGATATGCATCTTATGTTTATCATAATTTAGGAATGCTTGATAAAAGAATAAAGGTATATATTCCTAGAGATGTAAAAAATGACAAAGATTTAGGAGATTATTTATTATTAAGTAATTTTGGAGATGAACACTTTTTAGAATTTATTCAATATGATGAACATACAAAAATTAATATTGGAGATATGAAAATAGATTTTTCAAAAAATCCACATCAGATAAAAACTTTATCCACAAGAATTGTGGATAATAATAATTCACTTGTTTATAGTGCTGATACTGGTTTTTTAGGAAATACATTAGTTGAACATGCAAGTTGTGCAGATATTTTAATTTGTGAGGCGACATTTTTAAATGGACAAGTTAGAAATGGTAATAATCATTTATATGCAAGTGAGGCTGCTCGCATTGCGAAAGATGCTAAAGTTAAAAAACTTGTTTTGACACACTTTTTCCCAGAAATTGATAAATCATTATATGTAGATGAAGCAAAATGTATTTTCGATAATACTGTTGCAGCTTGTGAAAATAAAGTTTTAAAATTAGGAGGTAAATATGAATAATAATTTAATTGATATGCATACACATACAAGTGCAAGTGATGGAGAATATGATGCTGACACTCTCATAGAGATGGCAAAAGATAAAGGAATAACTACTTTAGGAATTACTGATCATGATACTTTACTAGGTGTTCAAGGAATAAAAAAAGAACACTCTAATATAGAAGTTGTTCCTGGTATTGAGATATCTGTTAAAGTGCCAGTTGGAAGAATGCATGTTTTGGGATATGATTTAGATATTTGGAATGAGAATCTTAATAAAAAAATGGAAGAATTACACAATAGAAGTTTATATTCTGTTGCAGGAGTTATTTGTCAGTTAAAAAAAGATTATGGAATTGTGTTAGATACTGAAGATATTCTTTCTATATTAAATAAAAAAACTAATATTGGGAGACCAGATATTGCAAGAGTGCTTGTTGATAAAGGTATTACTGGTACTGTAAGAGAAGCGTTTGATAAATATTTAGTAGAAGCTTATGAAAAAGTCAGGGACGTTGCTAAGGGTATATCTAAAAAAGAATGTATTGAATTAATAAAGAATGCTAATGGTTTAGCAGTTATTGCTCATCCACATTCTTTAGAATTATCTCCTAGTGAATTAGATACTTTCATTGAAGAACTTGTCTCTTATGGGTTAGATGGAATCGAGGTATATCACTCTAATCATAATGAAGAGATGGTTGATGAATACTTGAGACTTGCTGAAAAGTATGACTTATTAATTAGTGGTGGTAGTGATTATCATGGACCTGTTGTTAAACCTGATGTTGGTTTGGGTACTGGTAAAGATAATATTAAAATTAAAAAATTATCTCTTTTAGATGAGATACATAAAAGAAAAAAGAACTAATGTTCTTTTTATTTTCTTCCAACAACTGTTTCTAGATCAAAATAGAATCCATATTCTTTACATTCTTCATCGCCTATTTTAGCAATTTTAGTTTCAACATTTGTGCCACCAAGTCCTTCATAGAATTTTATTCCATTAACATTATCTGATAAACACCATATAATCATGTTTTTCTTTTCGTGGTCTAATAGTTCTTTGGCTGTTTCAATCAATAGGTTTGAACCAATTCCTTTTCCTGATTCGCTCTTTTTAACATATAAGCTTACCAACTCGGCATCATATTTTCCAGTTGCTTCTTTATAGTTAAAGCAAGAGTATCCTAGAACTTCATCTTTTCTTACTGCGACTAAAACAAGATCTTTATACTCATCAAAACTTGCGATATATCTTGCTGTTTGTTGTTCATAATCTAAAGACTTTAAATATTTAGAGGCAATTATTTTATCATATGCTGTTATCCAGCCATCTATTTTTATATGAGCCATTTGTTCTTGATCTTTTAACTCATTTTTTCTGATTATATAATCTTCTTTTTTAGTTAACTTCTGAACTGCTCTATTCATATTAGCAAGTGCTACTATTATTTTTTCATCTTCTATAGCAAAGGTTACTCTTCCAACCATTTCACTTTCATTTGGCCATGAGATACTTTGTCCAACTAAAAATCTTGTTCTTGATGTTTTATAGAAAAATGTTAGTAAATCTTTTTCACTTGTGATTGTAAAGTCATTAAACTTCATTCCTCTTAGTTTAGTGAAGTCCAATACAGCAAAGAAACCTGATTCTGGTTCTAATTTCTTTGGAAATGTCACATAAGGTATTCCTTTTAATATAGTATCAATATCTTCTTCTTTAATCGTTTTTCTTATTTTATCTTCTACTACTTTTTTATATTCTTTATCAACAGAGTCAATTCCATCAACTAGTCCTTTTAACAGTTGAAATTTTTCAATATATATTTTTCTTAGTTTAGTAAAGTATTTTTCATAAGTTTGTTCTCTTCTTTTAGAAGTATTAAATGCTCCGGCAAGAGCTCTTCCAACAATATCAGGTGAAGAATCCATTTCTTGAAAGATTCTATTTACTAGTTCTCTTATTATTATTTCATCAGCAACTACAAAGCCTGCTCTTAAACTTGCTAAACCATAAGATTTGCTTAATCCAAATAATGAAATTGTATTTCTAAACATTCCTGGTATTGTAGCTATAGGTTTAGCAATATTATCTTTATCATATGTTAAATCTCTATAGACAAGATCATCTATAATAAATACTCCTCTTCGTTCACAAACGTCAGCAATTTGTTCTAGAAGTTTAGCTTGTTTTTCTCCCATTACTTTTCCTGTTGGATTATTTGGGTTAGCATTTAAGAATGCTACTACTCTTGGAACATATCCTTTTCTTCTATTATAGACTTTTTGCAAACTATCATTAATATCGTCTATTTTTTCAGCTAGTCTTTTTGGATTTACTAGCCATTCATCTTCTTGTCTTAGAGGTAATACTTCTACTTCTGCTCCATTTCTTTCTGCTCTTATAGTAAATAATCCATAATTCGGTCCTGTTACTAATATAACATCTCCTGGATTACTAATTATATTTATTATTAAATTAAAAGCTATTGAAGTTGAAGGTAAGAAAGTTATATTATGCACTGATAAACCTTTTTCATCTATATCACTATAATTATATGGTCTTGTATTTACAAATCCTTCTTTTTCAATATAATCAAGCAATATTTTTCTGATTCTATCGTCACCTTCAGTATATGGATATTTATACATATCTTGGCTATCTAGGCCTTTTTTCATTTCTTCTATTGATAATGGGAATGCTTCGAATTTAGTTGGATTTCCACTTCCTAAATCAATATCTGGCATTGTGACAATATTTTCATCTCTTACTTCGTATCCATAATAGTCTATTGCATCAGCAATACTTTGAACTGTTGGATTAAAATGTTGTCCATCATCTCTTACTCCAATGTCTGGAAGGCCAAATCTTCTTTCTCCTAAGTTAGGATTTTCTCTTAATAATCTATCTATTGCGCTTGACTTTACTAACATATTTTCACCTCTTTATATAATGCTACTATTAATTTTCTTCCTTTATTAATTGCTTATTTGCTCTAGTTTTTTTAAACTCATCTTTAAATGTTTGATGTGCAAAGTGAAATGTTTGAACATATGAAGTTTCTCTATGACAAACTAATTTGTCCCATATTCCTTCATTGAAATGTACTTCTGGCTTTTCAATTAACTCAGGATTTGGCTTTTCCATCCAAACTATTGAGAATCCTTGCATTACTCCAGCAGCATTTAATATATAATGTGTTAGATGACGAAGCGTATCAAAGTGTTTATCTTTAGGAATTAATTCACCTAATATAGTTACTAACTCATCAAGGGATACTTCATCTTTTTTCTTTGATAAATTTAATCCTTTAACTAAATCTAGCTGTCCAATCTTTTCTAAGGCATATTCTTTTAGCCCTTCTTCGACCATTTCTTTTTGTTCTTCTACTGTCGCGTTATAAAAATTATTTTTTTCAAGGTATCTATCTACTTTATAATAAACATCTTTCATATAACTTTTCCTCCTTAAGTTGCTTTTTATTTTATCACTTTGAGTAAATGATGTCTATATCTACTATTATATAAACTTAACATAATCCTCATATGAGTATAAAACTATTTTCTTTTCTTTTTCGTGGATAGATCCTCTAACAATGATATTGTCATTGTCTCTTAAAAATGATTCATATTTCCATACTGGTGTCGTAAGTTCATATTCTTCATTATTATATAGAACTTTGGCTACTCGAGGATACATTGATGTTTTAAGTGAATCAATTACTTTTAAATTTACTTCTTTTCTTAGACCATTATCTTTAGGAATTACTATATTTTTTTTATCTACAAATCTTGGAGTTGATAGAACTCCTTTTTTTACTTGGATTCCTGTTATATTTCTTGAAATTATTTTTCTTCCATCTGTTTCTTTTGGAAAAAAATCTTTAAATTTATCGCATTGATAATTAATATGCTCTTCTGTTATATTTGTAACATTTAATTTCTTATTAATATAATCTTTATTTTTTAAATATTTTTTTAAGTTATTAACTCCATAAATAGCGAAATCTATATCTTTTATTATATTAAATCCAACTAAGTACGATCCAAATATACCAATGTCATTATCTTTTATTCCTATTTCGTTTAATACTTCTACATATTCTTTCCAAATACCTGTTAAATTGTTTTTGTTATTACTATAGAATTTTCTTGGAGAAAATATTTTTTTATATTTAGGAATTTTAATTATTTCTTTAGATTTTTTCTTTAAATAATTTCTTTTTGTAATATTATTGTATCTATCTCCATTAATGTCTACTTGATAAACCATATAACCATACGGATTATTATCATATATAGCATTTACTATCCAAAAATTGTCATCTTCATCTAATAAATAATCTAATACTTTTATCATTTTAATTGCTCCCTATTTAAAATTAAGTTTGTTATAGAAAAATGTTTTAGATTTTGTTTTTTTATTACAGATAATAGTTCATTTTTTCTTTTCTCTTTTATTTCTTTTGTTATTTTGTTGTCCATTTTTGAGGCAACTGTATTTGGTCTATCGTTGTACATGAATACTTTTACTCTATCAAATAGTCCTGTTTCTAAAAGACTTTTTGTTTTATTAAAATCTTCTTCTGTTTCTCCTGGAAATCCTACTATTACATGAGTATTTATTCTTAAATTTTTATTATTTTTCTTTATGTTTTTAATTTTTTCTACTACTTCTTCTATTTGATAAGGTCTTTGCATTAGATTCAAGATTCTATCACTTCCACTTTGAATAGGTACTGTAATATATAAGAACTTTTTATCTTTAAGTAGTTCTACTACTTTATCAGTTAGTCCATTTGGATTAAATTCTGGAATAGAAAAATAAATATCCTTATCTATTTTTACTACTTCTTCTAATAATGTTTCTAAATTGGTATCAATATCTTTTCCATAACAAGATGCATCGTCACTATTTAGTCCAAATAAAGTGTATCCTCTTTCTATTCCATCATTTATGGCAGACATTATTTCGTTTATTGGTCTACTTTTTAGTTTAGTAATAAACTTTTCTGAACAATATGTACATTTTCCTCGACAACCACTTGATATTTGGAGATAACAAACTTTATCTCTTTTTAATCTGTATTCTATGTGCTTACTATGTAATATTAATTTATTAAAAATATAAATTATTTTTTTATCAGTTGGAAGAGTATCTTCTACACTAGTTGACTTTGTCTTGATGTTATTTTTGAAATTAAAATAATCTTTTATTTCAGTAATATCTCTTTTAAAAATGATTATGTCTTTACTTATTTCTTCTATTTCTTTTTTATGTGTTCCTCCTAAACAGCCTATTACACATAATGTTTGCTTTTTCTTTAAATTCTTGTTTATTTCTTTCAATTTATTTAAAAAATAACTTGATTTACTTTCTAAGAAACTGCATGTATTTATAAATATATAATCTGCATCCTCTAAATTTACAAATTCACAATTGTTTTCTTTTAATAAACTTTCTACATCATTTCCGTATAGTTTTACTCTTGTACATGTTCCTGTATTATTTAAATATACTTTCATCTATAATTCCTTCTTCCATTTCTATATTATTTTTTAAACTATCTTTTAAATATTGATTAATTTTCATTATTTCGTTAATATTATCAATCCAATTACTTTTTCTTTGTTTCATTTTCTTTTTGTATCTTTTTATTAGTGATTCTTTATTTTTGACATATAAATTAATGCTCTGACAATCATATTCATTAAATTTATTAATAAAATCTTGAGTAATTGTTGCTCCTTCAACAATGATTGTTTTATCTTTTATATTTTTAATTATCTTTTCATAATAACTATTTACGACACTACAATGTTTTAAAAAACCTTCTATTACATTTAAATTTTCTAATTTATATGCTTCATGAGTTGTAGTATTTATATATTTATCATTATAGAAAGTTTTTAATGTAACTTTTAATAAATCTAGACTTACTATTTTGTCTATTTTATATTTTAGAGCCATCTTATAGGCTAATGTTGTTTTACCAGTTCCTGGAACTCCACTAATAAATATAATTTTTTGCATTATGCTCTCCATCTAATATTACATTATTTAAATTGTCATAGACCTCTTTATTATTAGTAATATCTTTTAAGGCATTTATATAATGCATATCCATTCTATTATTATTACTTTCAAATAAGACATTATTATTTGTTAGATTTATTACTTTTACATTTACACTATCCAATCTAATTGTTTTATCAGTAAAATATAAATCAACATATTTTTCTTTATTATTTTGTTCATTCCAATTAGTATGTACTTCTATATCTATATCATCTAATTTAAACATTGAGTCTGACTTATAGTCATATATATCATCCCGATAGAAATATTTATTACACTTTATAAATGTTAAATTTTTATTATAAATTCTTCTTAAAGCACTTAGAGGATTAATTGTTTCGTCTAAATAAGAACCATGAAGACTTAATTTATCTTCTTTTATACTTTTATTT
Source organism: uncultured Muribaculaceae bacterium (assembly GCA_964530845.1). Lineage (GTDB taxonomy): Bacteria > Bacillota_I > Bacilli_A > RF39 > UBA660 > UBA3789. The sequence continues at coordinate 8,308 of CAZHBS010000010.1, read as the reverse complement.
AAAATGTATGGATCATTAATCGTACAAATTATTTTATTTGGTTTTTCTTTTAAATTATTGTTAATAAACCATTCTATTTCTTCTCCATATGAAAAATGTAATACATTATATAAATTATTGTAACTATAAAGAATATCTAAATCTTTTTTATTTGTTACTAATGGCTTTTCACAGAGTACTTTAATATTATTTTTTAAAAAGAAGCTTGATATTTCAAAATGGGTACTCGGCGGAGTTGCGACATAGACCATATCTACTATTGATAATAAGTCGTGATAGTCATTATATTTTTCATATGGTTCATTAAGTGTTTTAGTATTATCAATATCACATATTATTATTTTATAATTATACTTTTTTAGGGCTTTAATAATTGATTTATAGGTATGAGATATACCAATTATTCCTATAGTTGTTTTATTTGTGTACATTTTACACATCTCCTAGTAAAATTTTTGCACGTGTTATGTATATGTGTATTTTATACACGTGTTTCAAATTGATTATAATGCGTATAATGTACACTTGTCAATACATTTTTAAAAAAATTAAGTTAATGTAAAAATCATTCAACTTAATTCTTTTCTTTATATAACATTTTACTCATATTTATATTTCTTTGATAAAGCTATTGTTGGGATTACTACGAATGAAAATAAAATTATGATTAATCCGTTTCGTCCAAAGCTTTTTCCTAAACAAAATGTAAAGGCAAGGCTATATATGAACATAATTATTTCTTGTAATTTAACTAAAAATGTTATAAGTGATTTTATACCTAAAAGGACGTAAATTATAGGTAGTCCTACTGGTAAGAAAATTATTAAAAATATCCATCCATCCTTAAATGCTAATTTGCTAAGTAAATAAACGTTATACCATGGAAAAAAAATCCCCACCATGGTATATTGGCTTTCTTTAGCAATAACTGAAAGCTTAAAATATGGCTTTACATTTGAAATAACACAAAAGAAAACTCAAGTTTTCTTGAGATTCTTTTTATTATTTATCTTTATGAAATGATAGTAGATTTTCACAAATTAAGTCATCACCTTTAATAGAACATAGGTCAATAATAAGTCTTGTTTTATCAGCTAGTATTATTTTATCTTTATTTATCGAGTATGTTCCACTTTCTACTTGTTCTTCATAATACATTTTATATGTCTTATCGTTATATATTTCTATATATTTAAGTATCTTTGTGTCAGTTACTAAATTACCATCTTTCTTATCTATAATTTTTTGAATAATATCCCCATCATAAATCCACTTGCCAACAAAGATATTATTATTATCATTTTCATTGTTTTTATTATCATCTTTTTTACAAAATAATATAATTGATGTTATTATTATTAAAATTATTAAGAATACACCAACAAAAGTTAATATTAAGACCTTTTTTCTTTTCATTTTATAAATTCACTTTCTTTATTTTAGACAATCATGCATAAATAGTAATTTCGATAGTAGTTTACGCCATTTATTAAATTAATAATACCATGTTTAACTGCAAATAGATAGCATTTGAAATATATTTAATGAATAATTATAATATTTATCAAAAAATAAAAGATGTTACATACGTAACATCTAATTAAATTGGTTTTATTTACAAGCTTCTGCTACAGCTACGGCAACGGCTACTGTTGCTCCTACCATTGGGTTATTTCCCATTCCGATTAGCCCCATCATTTCTACATGTGCTGGTACTGATGAGCTTCCTGCAAATTGTGCATCTGAATGCATTCTTCCCATTGTATCAGTCATTCCATATGATGCAGGTCCTGCTGCCATGTTATCTGGATGAAGTGTTCTTCCTGTTCCTCCACCACTTGCTACTGAGAAGTATTTTTTACCCATATCAATACATTCTTTTTTGTATGTTCCAGCAACTGGATGTTGGAATCTTGTTGGGTTTGTTGAGTTTCCTGTTATTGAAACATCTACTCCTTCAAGGTGCATTATAGCAACTCCTTCTCTTACATCATTTGCTCCATAGCAACGAACTTTGCTTCTTTCTCCATCGGAATATTTTATTTCTTCTACAACTTTTACTTTTCCCGTATAGAAATCAAAATCAGTTTTTACATAAGTAAATCCATTAATTCTTGAGATTACTTGAGCTGCATCTTTTCCTAATCCATTTAAAATTACTCTTAATGGTTGCTTTCTAACTTTATTTGCACTTTTAGCAATTCCTATTGCTCCTTCTGCTGCTGCAAATGATTCATGTCCTGCTAAAAAAGCGAAGCATTTTGTATCTTCTGTTAAAAGCATACTTGCTAGATTACCATGTCCTAGTCCTACTTTACGATCATCAGCTACACTTCCTGGAATACAGAATGCTTGTAATCCTTCTCCTATTGCTTTGGCTGCCTCACTTGCTTCCGTTCTACCAGACTTTATCGCAATAGCTGCTCCTAATGTATATGCCCAACATGCATTTTCAAAGCAGATTGGTTGAATTCCTTTTACTATTTCATATGGATCAAATCCTTTTTCTTTACAGATTGCTCTTGCATCATCAAAATCTTTAATTCCATATTTTTCCATTACTGGTTCTATTTGTTTAATTCTTCTTTCATAACTTTCAAATAATGCCATAGTAACTACTCCTCTCTTGGGTCAATCTTTTTAACAGCTTCATCAAATCTTCCATATGTTCCACTTGCTTTTTCGATTGCTTCCATTGGCTCTATGCCTTTTTTAATATTATCCATCATTTTTCCTAGATTAACATATTTATAACCAATTATTTGGTTGTCTTTATCTAATCCAATTTCTACAATATATCCTTCTGCTAATTCTAGATATCTTGGTCCCTTGCTTAAAGTTGAATAAATTGTACCTACTTGACTTCTCGTACCTTTTCCTAAATCTTCTAGTCCGGCACCAATTGCAAGTCCTCCTTCAGAAAAAGCTGATTGACTTCTTCCATAAACTATTTGTAAGAATAATTCTCTCATTGCAGTATTTATTGCATCACATACTAAGTCTGTATTTAATGCTTCTAGGATTGTTTTTCCAACAAGAATTTCTCCTGCCATAGCTGCACTATGAGTCATTCCACTACATCCTAGTGTTTCTACTAAGGCTTCTTGAATAATTCCTTCCTTAATATTCAATGTTAATTTGCATGCTCCTTGTTGTGGTGCACACCATCCTATACCATGAGTTAGACCAGAAATATCTTTTATTTCTTTTGCTTTTACCCATTTTCCTTCTTCAGGAATTGGAGCTGGTCCATGATCTACTCCTTTTGCTACAGGACACATTTCTTCTACTTCTTTTGTATAAATCATATTAATCTCCTTTCGAATTATTAAACATATCTTGTTTCTTATATTATTATATCATAATTTAATTATTTAATGTTTTTGTACAAATAAAAAGATATTATTTTTTTTAATATCTTTTATTAAATCCACTTATCATTTTCATCTAAGACAAATTCATATAAAGTAGTTGGTCTATAACCTTTATTATTAACTATTTTATCTGTTGGAGAACAATATTTCATTATTCTTTTTCTAAAGTTCGATTTGTCAACTTTTACATCTTTTATCTTTTCATAGATAATTCTTACATCTTCTAGAGAAAAGTATTTAGGAAGAAACTTAAACATTATATCTGTATTATCAATTTTTGCAATGATCTGTTTATAACTAGTTATTATTTCAATTATTTGTTTCTCTAAGTCAATATCTTTTGTTTCAACTTCATGAATATATTCAATACTATTATTTTCTATTATTTGTTTTGTTCTATATTTTATTATTTCTTTATCTAATGAAACATATTCATCTTTTTTTATCTCAATATCTACTAATTTATAGTCATTATCAAGACTAGAAATATTTTCTTTATTAGTAATTCCTAAATAAATAATATTTATTCCATCTTTATTGAATCTTTTTTCTCCTAAAGTATAGACTTGTTCTAAATGAAAGTTATCATTATTTATAATTTTCTTTATTTTTTCTTTTATTTGAGTCTTTATATCACTTATTCCATCAAATGTTACACTTATAACATTGTTATTATTATTTACTAATAATTCTAATTTTTTATCATCATTTCTTTTTTTATTTTCATTTGTTATATTTTCTAACACAAAGAAGCAACAATCTATATTTACCTTCATATTAATTCCACCTTTTTTAAATCTTTAGCTATAACAACAGATATATCATTTAAAAACTTAATATACTTTTTTAAATCTAGATATCTTGTTTTTGATATAGACTTATTATTTAAACTCATGATGTTTTTTTGGACTTTTTCTTTATTAATTTTTAAATTTGTTGTATTTATTATATCACTTATATGTTTTACATCCAATTTATATTTTTTAACTAGTGTGTAATTAATACTTGTATATTCACTATACATTATATTTTTTTCAAATAATTGTATTTCTTTGTAATTAAGAATATTCTTTGGAATAAATTCTTCTAAAAAATATTTATCTAATAGTAAATGTGTAAGATATCCTAAAAATATATTTTTATTATAATTATTTTCTTTGATAAATTTGTTTATATCTGGAATTAAATAATATGTTCCTTGAATTTTGTAGTGACTATTATTTTCTTGAATTATATCTGGAAGAATATTTCCTAATAAGTAATCGTCATTTTCTAAATTTAGAATCTTTCCAACTTGTTTTGCTACTACATAATGACTAGCAATACTAGGCATTTATTTTTTTAATTACCTCTTCTACTTTATTTACTTGTTCTTCTAAATTAAGATTAGTACAATCTACTAAGTATAATTTATTGTGTAGCATGTTATTATCTTTCATATAGTTATATGTATCAAGATATAGTTTATTATATTTAAATGCATCTAAATCAAAGTCACTTATTACTTTTCTTGAATTAATTCTTCTCATTAGTTCTTCTTCTGAATTATTTATTAGTATTATTATAATATCATTATTTTTTATTAAGTACTTTTCATATTTATTAACTCTTTCTTTCATTGGTATTTCAAACAACATATTTTTTGATATTACTTCTTTATTCCTATCTTGACAAATTATTCCTTTTTGTTTTAAGCATTCTATTGTTGACGTCTTTCCTACTCCATCTGTTCCTTCTAAATATATCATTTTATCTCCTTTCATTATGCTTCTTTTAATTCATTAATATAGTTTATTATTTCTTTTTCATCTTCAACATATTTTATTTGAATATTTTTGTTTAATTCTTTGCTAGTAAGTATTGGAAACCAATATTCTCCTTCTACGTTATAACTTGTAATATTAGAATCACAGAATATTACTATCTCTTTCTTTAACATTGAGGCATATAGTAGTTCTGTAATTGAAGCAATGGCTGAATAGTTCATTAAGTTTACTACTACTAAATCACATTTTTCTATTTGTTTTAGTTCTTCTGATACTACATTTTCACAAACTGTTTTATTTTTATCCTGTTTTTCATAGTAAAATCCTCCAATGTATCTAATATTTTTATTGTTTTTTAAGACTACATTGTCTGATGGATAAATAGTTTTACTTACATCACCTACTATTTTGCTTCTCATATCATTTTTTAACATTTCTTCAACATTATCTTTGTTGATTAATTCATGTCTTGTATTATATGTTCCAGAATAAAATAATTTAATCATTTAATTTCCTTCTTTCATTATTTTTTTCCAATTAATATAGCTTCCTACCGCCATTATTGTCCAAATAACATTTAGTCCTAATAAATATAGAGCTTGATCTGGTAATAACCAGTAAGTTATACAATAGAAAATATCATTTACAAACCATATTACCCATGTATCTAATTTTTTAGTAACCATGTAATATGTTGCGATTATTGATGATACTGTTGTGAATGCATCTATTAATGGTAGTGGGTCATCTGTTTTACTTAAACTCAAGAATACAATATATGTTCCAATTGTCATTACTAATAGATATATTATTCTTTCTTTTAAAGAACATTTAGATATTCCTTTTTCTCCTTTCTTATTCCATAACATGAAACCAATTATTCCTACAAAGATGTATACGAAACTATTGAATGCATCTCCATATAAATGAACACTTAATGAGAATAATACCATTAATGTCATTTGAATTATATAAGCAATCCAATTGCTTCTTTTGTTTACCATTGCAAGATAGCCCTGTATTAAACCAAATATTGTTGCTCCTATTTCTAAATATTTCATATTCCCTCCTTACATATTGTATTTTATACTATATGTAATTTGTTTGTCAATATTTTTATAGTATTTTTTACTATATGTTATTTTTTTAATAAAAAAACTATTAGTTTTTACTAATAGTCTTGTTCTTTTAGCTATGTATTAAATCACTTGTTGCAGCATCTATTGCGATTGTAATCATTAAACAATATAATGCATCTGGTTTTTTTACATCAATTTCATATGTATCTGTTAATTTAAGATGAACTGTTTTTATTACTGCAACTGGATTATCATTTGAATTTACTACAGTATAGTCCCATCCAAATACATCTCCTGTTATTTTCCAGTCTTTGCAATTCAACTCTAGTGTTGGTTTTGCTACTGAAAATTTTTCATTAATTTCTCCTACCTCTTTATCATCTATAATCATTTTATATTCTCTGAATAAAGTTGCATTTTTTTCTTTTAATAGTCCTACTTCTTTACCTTCTGCATTGTATATTCTAAGTTGATGTCCTATAGAAGGTTCTCCTTTTACTTTGTATACAATGTTTCCTTCTTCGTCATAAACATCATAGCTATCAAGAAATGATATTTTTTGTTTAATTATTAATTTCATACTACTCTCCTATACTTTATATTATTATATTTTCATTATAACTTTTTCTATTTAATAAGTAGCTTTCATTTTTAATATTTTACACAATAAATTATATTTTTTACATTATAAAAAGATATCTTCCGCATTTTGATATCTTTTTTCATATTATTTAATTTTGATTTTTTGTGTATATGGTTCTGTTAATTCATTGTTTAGTGCATAATTTGAGATTGAGATAAATGGTTCTTGATAGTCATATACTTCTTGACCATATAGAATCCACATATCAGAGAATCTTTTTCCCGTACTTAAGTATCTTGCAACTACAGGATGTTTAAGTAGAGGATTATTTTCTTGGTTTGATAAGTCTATTAAACCTAATTGATCATATATTTTGCTTATAATATCTGGAGCTAGTTTATCACAATATTTAGCATAAATAGATTCTTTAGTTTTTGATTCATTAAATTCTGATAAATCATCTAAAAGTAGATTTTTATCTGACAATAGGCTTGCGACTGATACAGCAGCATTCCACTCTTCATTTCTATCGTTATCGCTTTTTAGTAGTGCAGAAATATCTCCTATTTTTATTTCACCTAATTCATGTTTACTAAGCATATTTATGATTCTTGTTATATCAACTTCTGTTCCATATACTAAATATATAGCTAGTGCAAGCATTTGAACACTATAAATATGTTCTGCAATACTTCCAAAATGTTCTTGTTTTATATTCCAAATCTTTTCTCCTGTTCTTTGAACATTTTTTAAGGAGTTGGTTGCTGTATAAAAACTTACAACATTTTGAATCTTATTTTCTGAATTATCTTTTACTTCCATTTCATTATTAGTAACGTACTCTAATAATCTATCAAAGTTCTCATCAAAATTAATTCTTCTTCTATCAAAACCAATCCATTCTTCTGTAAATAGATATTTTTCGTAATTGTGTTGGAATGATCCATCTTGTTCATATAATCTTGCTTGTAAATCACATTCTGTTTTATCTATTTGATAGGCAAACTGGGCTTCTTTTGTTTTTCTTTCTTCAAATTCATTGTATAGTTCTTCTAAATATTTACCATTAGGAATTAATTCTAATAGTTGTCTAACTGCTTCATGCTCATAATCAGTCTTTTTATTACTTGGCATATCTTCTGGAGTAATATCTCCAATTATTGTTTCTCCAATTTCATGAATTGCAAGCATTAAGATAACTTTATTAATATCAACATCATAATCAAATTCAGATTTCATAGCGTAAGCAAGCATCTGACATCCGTAGATATGGTCAGCTACACTTTCTACTCTTTCTCTTTGAATATTTTTATCGTACCAACCTTTTCTTTTAGTATTTCTTAATTTATGCATAAGAACAAATATAGAATTTACGTATTCTTCTTTAGTCATATTGTCTCCTCCAAATTGGTTATTATTATAGCATATATTTTAAAAAAAAGCCCAGTGAATTGGACTTTCTTATTATTTACCACAACATTGCTTATATTTCTTACCTGAGCCACA
>CAZHBS010000009.1:0-65325 GCA_964530845.1 uncultured Muribaculaceae bacterium | reverse complement strand
GAAAATAATCTTTCTTTTCCAAGCAAATCACCAAGTTTTACAAACCCCGGATTGCAAGAATTTTGTAGTACTTGTAAAAAAGTCTGATCACCATGGCCTCCACTCTTCCAACATTTTAAAATAGACCCATCTACATTAACTTTACCAGAATCATAAAAATGATCATTCTCTAAATCAACTACCCCTTCATTTACTGCACTTGCCATCGTTACTATCTTGAAAGTTGATCCAGGCTCATATGAAGACCATATTGGTAAATTTCTACTTAATGTTTCACTACTAAAATTTTTATAATTATTAGGATCAAAATCAGGAGTAGATGCAATTCCAAGTATTTCTCCACTTTTAGGATTAACTACAATCATTAAAGCCATCTCTGGAGAAAACATTGATACTATATTATCAAGTTCTCTTTCAAGAGATAATTGTATAGGTAAAGATATTGTTAAATTAATATTCATTCCAGACTCAGGCGCAATATAAACGTCACTCTTTTTAAGTCTATTTCCATGAGCATCAGAATAATACTTTATTTTCCCATTAGTTCCAGTTAAATACTTATCATATTCAAGTTCAATTCCAGCAAGTCCCTGATTATCTATCCCAACATAACCTAGGCTATGAGAAAGTAAATCTTTATATGGATAATATCTTTTAGCCTCTTTTACAAGATAAACTCCTTCAAAATTAAAAGAGCTAATCTTCTCAGCAACATCATTACTAAGTCTTCTGCCTTCTGGATGAACTCTCTCAATTGAAGTTTTTTTATAAACATGTTTCTTCATCTCATCTAAACTAACTCCAAGTATCTTCGAAAGTTCTAAAGCAACAGTTTCTTTATCTTTTATTTGATTAGGAACAAGCATAAGGGAAGCCGTAGTTAAATTATCTGCTAAAACATTACCATCTCTATCTAAAATAAGTCCTCTATCAGCCTCAATCTCTAAATCTCTACTCCATAAATCATTAGCTAAATCACTAAGTTTAGAATAATCAAATACTTGAATATAAAATACTCTAAAAATAACTACAATAAGTAACAATGCCATTATTAAAAATAAAATCTTAATTCTTTTATCAATTTTTCTAAAAAACATATCCCACCTCATTATATATTATTAAAAAGAATAATATATATAACAAAAAGGTTAGAGTTTTATCTCTAACCTAATAAAATTTCTTAATATATATTTATCTTAATTTATATTATTTGAAGAATATTATTTTCTTAGTAAAACCTTATTATTCCATTTAACAGATAAATAAAGAACACTTACTACGATAATATAAATAATTCCAACTATAAGAACACCATAAATACCTGTTTTAGGATTTTCATATATTTTATCAGTTATAACTAATTTTTCGTGTAAATTATCTGGAGAAAAAACAATCTCAGATTTATCCAACAATAAATTAGAATCACTTTTTTTATTTCCCTTTTCATCTGTCTCGCAAATAGAATAAGTTACCGTATCATCAAGAATTGGTAAGTAAATAGTAAATACTTCATTATCTGTCTTAAGATCTGTTTTGAATACATTTATTAAATTATTATTCTCATCAAAAACACCAACAAAACAGACACCATCACTATTAACATTTTTTTTACTAATAGTTAGTTCACCAAAAAATCTAGTATCAGCACTTAAAATATAATGTTCTGCAGTATTTTGTATAGATCCAAGTATTGGCCTATGCGTAGATAATAAAACGAGCATACTTTTTACATTATCAATCATTTGAGAAACATTATCAACTGACAAGTCCATATTAATAAAATTAATAAAAGAATCATCAATTTTTGGAACAATTGTCTCCTTATTATTTAAAAGAAACATCTTATCAGATAAGAGATTTTCTACTATTCTTTTATGTTCTTCATTAAGTTGAATATATTCTTTCCTAACTGCTTCAAAATCAGCCGATTCATAAGTCCCATTTGATAACTTTGTAAGTAATTCATTTTGTCTTTGCAATATACTATGAACTTCAGTTAATAGGCCTTCTTTTTCTTGTACATACTTTATTAAGGTTTGCGCCTGATCATAAATAAAATCAGAATAATTGTGTCCATATATCTTATTATTCTCTAAATAATTTGCAACACTATTAACATTATTCAAATCATTTTCAACAATTTCAGTTTGTTTTAAAATCATATTTATTATTTCAGTACTACTATCTGTAATATTTTTAGGAAACGTACTATCCAATGTTTTTAAATTAAGACATACCTTATTAGAATCTAACATAATACAATCATAATCTTGACTAGAAAATAACTTATCATCAAAAATATCTGTATTATATATCAAATTAACATGACTAATCAAAGAATTAACTTCTATTAATGCATTTTTTTTATCAAAATCAGTATTTGTATCATTTAACATTTTTTGCAATAACTCATTAACTCTTGCTAACATCGTACTCATTACTGAAAGATTATATTTTGCTGTTAAAGTCTTATCAGCAAACTTTATATCGTTTGAATCAATATATCTATAATTTTTTGTATTCTCTCCACTAAAAGTTGATGAGTCCTTTGCATTAATAGTATCAATACTCATAAAAAATATAGATAAAATTATAATAAATATTAGAAACAATTTCTTTTTTCATAAACACACTACCTTATACTATAAGTATATCATTATTAACTTTAATATACAATAAACTACCATTATATTTAAATGTCTGCATACATAAACCAAAAGCAATAAATTCATTTAAAAATCTTCCAAATAGAATTAACAAGTTTTGTAGTAGTCTTATCTATTACTTTATTAGTAAATCTCTTTAAGATTCTATCACTTTCTTAGCCATTTTTACTTTCTTCTACTTAAACTTCACCTGGTACAACAACTTCACTAATTACTTTAATAGCATTTATTGTATCAGCAAACTCTATATCTTTTGCATAATCATAATTACTTTTATAACTATTCCAAAGTGATTTTAATCTTGAATCATCACTAATTAATTCTATATATTCACTAGCATCATCTATATAATCTAAAGTTTCACGATTTTTTGCAGTGTTTATAATTGCTTTTTTTAAAGTATCTTTATTAATATCGTCCCACTTTAAATTAACAAACATATATAAATCATAGTAATCTTTCATTCTAGTATTATCTATATTTCTACTAATTATCGATTCAAACTTTTCTGCTAATATGGTTTCATAATTATAAGTCATAATATTAATGACTTCATTATCAAATAAAGTATTATATTTAAACTCAACTTCTTTATAAGTAATAACATCTCCTGTAGTTATATCAATCATTAAATTAGTTTTCAGACCATCAAATTCTGCTTTTAAATTGACATTATAACCAGAATATAATTCTTCTTCTCTAATATCTTTAATGTTTTCTATTTCAAGTTTGATATTATCTCCAATTTCAATACCAATAATATCGTTAATAACTTTAGTAATAGTTTCTCTATCTAATGGGAATCCTTTTATAGTAGTGTCTAAATCCATAGTACTCCTTAAATTTACTCCAAAGATAGATGATAATAAGAGCCCTCCTTTAATTATAAATTTATCTTTATATTTAGAATTTGATATTCTTTTTAATAAAGCTTCAAACATGAAGTTTTGAATTAAGTATTTATTAGGAATATTAGTTTTATTAGATAAATTAGATGCTTTTGCTTTTAAACTATCCCTATTTTTAATCATTTAAGTACCTCGAAGGTATCTCGTACTTTATTATAAATATTCATCTTTTTAGCATATTCATATAGTTTTAAAGTGTTTTTCTTTTTACTATAAAAGTACTCTCTAATAGCTTTATTAAAAATTTCTGCATCTATTTTCTTTTTATTTTTAATAACATCACATATAGTTTTATCTAAATCGTAAACTCTAATAATATTACCAGAATCTAATTTATAGTTAATTACCCCTAAATCTAGTAACTCATTCTTTGTATAAAATAAATTAACATTCTCTTTCTTTTGAAGTGAACCTTTGTAACCACTTTTAATTGTAATGTCATATTTAATAGGAATTCTATTAGAAAATCCATGCAAATAAAGTGCTGTTGTATTAGAATAAATAGCAAATTTACTTTTAGTTTGTAAAACTACAAATTCATCTACTAAAACGTTCTTTTTGATATATACTCCACGACTTACTCTTTCTATTTTATTTTCTTTAATAAGTTTAGTAAGATAAGTCCTAGGAATATTATTATCAGTAACATCTTTAGTAGTCAAATAACCATTTTTAAATAATCTTAAGATTTCATTTTCGTAATCCATATTATTTTTCCTTTCACACTTAAATTATAGCACATTTAAGTGTGTTTGAAAATATGCGTTAATAAAATTTATATAAAATAGTAAATACTTCACAAATTAATTTTAACATTTTAATTTTAAAAAGGACAAAATTGATATACTATTTTTTTATTAAATTATAAATTGGCCATTCATTGAAGATTTCTTTATCGTTTTTCTTCATGCTTTTATAATGTTTATCAAAATCAAAAGTATTGTTTACTAAAATATCTATGCAACATAAAATATGATAATTGCTTTTATATTCTTCCTTTTCGCTAATTGTCTTTAACATCTTTTTATCATTAAAAGATAAATTCTTTTTTCTAAATTTTATTTGCTTAGAATTAATTAAATCAATATCATTTATCCTATTTTTACAAATAATTTGGCTCAATTTATCTGCTAAATCTAAGTATCTTCTATCATAAGATTGATCATATGCTTTCAAAAAACTTAACATTAGTAAATTAATTGAATCTAATACGCCATCATTTAATTCAATATTTTTAAAACTCTTAAGTATTATTTTCTCATTAAAATTATTTACACTTAAATACTCCTCTGGTAACAAATTAGAATAAACACTTGTTTTAATTTTTTTACCATCACGTATCATTACACATAAAGTGTTATCAATCATTTCTTGTGAATAAAAATTATAAATCTTATTTTCATTAAATACAGGAACGAATATAAATTTATACTTATTGATAATTATATAATACTTTTGTAATTCCTTTATATCATTTGTAAATATTCCATCATACAAATTCATCAAATGATGTAAATTTCTTAAATCAACTTCATTTAGTTGATCATAATCAATATCAAACTCTGTATTAAAAAATTTAAATAGTTTAACAACTTTCTTAAAATATTCTAACTGTTTACTATAAATATCAATGTTTTTATTTACCATTTCAATATCATTAAAAGGTAATTCAAACTTAATATTATCAAACATAATATATTGTTCTTTTAAAACACTAATAATAAATTCGAGATCTTTTATTCTTTTTTTAGGAACTCCTTCTAATTTAAGATGAATTTTTCCACTAAACAACTCTATTGTAATTGGTCCGACTACTAATTCGTTACTATCTTTACCCATAACGGTGTATTTAGAATAAAACTTTTTATCATTTACATAGATATTCTTTTTAATTGTAGAAAATGACATCCATTCACCTTTAACAGTTGCAACCTCTTCATGAGTACCCTTCATTTTCGCATAAGTATATACATCAGCAGCTTCCAAATATTCTTCATATTCTGATTGCTTTGCAAAAACTTCAAAATTAAGTTCCTCAATGTTATTAAATTCTGATTCTTCTATTATTTTCTTATTAGCTTGCCTAATAGAATTCTTATAAAAATTTATACATACATTTTCAAAATTTAATGCTGTATCTTCATTTATTTCTTTAAGTTTTAACGAAACGGTTTTTTGGTTATCTTTTAAATCTTTTAAAATCTGATATAAATCTACTGGTAATAGATTACAATAATATATTTTATAATTATCAATGTTTATAAAATCAACAACTAAAAGTAAAGTCCCCTTAATTTCTTTTTGATATCCCTTTAAAGTTTCAACGTTAAATTGATAAGTATTATTATCTTTAAAACCATCTACTTGTCTTCCTTTTATTTGAACGTCAATTTTCCCTTCAAATGTACAATTAGTTTTTGGATTATTATTATAAATATAAATGTTTCCATCCCACAAGGGAGTTCTATCATTAGAATTAATATAAGGACTTAAAAATTCACTATTTTTTAAAATTAGTTCTTCAACCTTATTAGTAGCTATTTTTTCAATATCCGTGCTATTCATACTACCACTTCCTTTAATTATTTATTATACCACGAAAAAAATGCACATTTCTGTGCATTACATTATATTTTTATAAAACAATTGTAATTAAATAGGCATATAGTCTATTAATTATTTAAAAATCTTCCAAATAGAATTAACAAGTTTTGTAGTAGTCTTATCTATTACTTTATTAGTAAATCTCTTTAAGATTCTATCACTTTCTTTGTCTTTCTTACTTTTCTTTTTCTTAACATCTTTTTCATCTACAGTTTTGTTACTAGCTATAGAAGCAATTTTTATAGAAGCTCCATCATCATTAGCAACTCTCTTATACTTATTAGAAAGTGAATCATCATTTATAATTTTTTCTCTGTCATATTCATCAATTACTCCCATATAACTTTGTGGTGGAAGAATTAAAACTTTTTCTAATATATTAGGTTCTCCATTTTCATTTAAAAATGATATAACTGCTTCCCCTATTCCTAATGTACTAATAGTTTTTTCTGTATCAAACTCTGGATTGCTTCTAAAAGAAGACGCAACAGACCTAATAATCTTCTCATCATTTGGTGTATAACTTCTAAGTACATGTTGTACTCTATTACTTAATTGAGCAAGAACATCTACTGATATATCATTAGGAGTTTGCGAAATAAAATAAAGTCCTATTCCTTTACTTCTTATTAATTTAACAACTTGAGTAACTTGCTTAATAATATTACTTGGCATATTATTAAACATTAAATGTGCTTCATCCAAGAATAATACAAGTTTAGGTTTATCTAAGTCCCCTACTTCTGGCATACTATCAAATAAATTATTAAGTAACCAAATTAAAAATACTCCATATAAAGTAGGTTTTTTATATAGTTCCCTCGCATCGAATACACTAACATAACCATAACCCTTACTATCATATTGAATTAAGTCACCTAAATCAAATATGGGTTTACCAAAAAAAGCATCTCCACCCTCTTGCTTTAATACAAGTAACTCTCTTTGGATAGAACCAATTGTCATAGATGTAATAGTTCCATATTTCTTAGAATATTTTTCTCTATTATCTAAAACATATGAAAGAAGACTACTTAAATCATCTAAATCATTTAATATAAAATTTTCATCTTTAGAAATTTGAAAAACAATAGCTAAGACTCCCTCTTGAGCATCAGTAAGACCTAGCATAATAGATAAAAGTCTAGAACCAACATTAGTAACAGTTGAATGAATTGGAATACCTCTTTTTTCAAATACATCAAAAAATCTTGTAGGAAACTCTTGATACATAAAGTTATCAATTCCAAGCACATTAACTCTATCTTCAACATTTTTATTAAGAGTACCAGCCTTACAAATAGAAGCTAAATCTCCCTTAACATCAATATAAAAAACAGGTATTCCAGATGCAGACATCGTCTCTGCCATAACTTTAACAGTTGTTGACTTTCCAGACCCACTTGCTCCAGTAATTAATCCATGTCTATTAATCATACTAGGCACTAAAAAAACTTCATTCAAATTATCTTTATTCTTTCCAATCACAAGTTTATTATTGATATACATAAAAATCACCAAATCCTAAAACTATATATTATACATATCAATTATATCAAAAATAATTATTAAGTAAAAGAATTATATTCATCTAAAGTAAATGTTATAATCAAATTGAAAGGAAGGTTTTAAATGAGAGATTTAGGAACTGTGGTTAGAGGTATACGTACCCCAATCATAAAAGAAAATGATGACTTAGGAAGGATTGTTGTAGACTCAGTAATTAACGCTAGTAATAATAACAACTTTGAGTTTCATGATAAAGATGTAGTTGCAATAACTGAAGCTGTTGTTGGTATTTCTGAAGGAAACTATGTAACAGTAGATGAAGTAGTACAAGACATTAAAAATAAATTTAATAATCCAGAAGAATTAGGAATTGTCTTCCCAATACTTTCAAGAAACAGATTTTCAATAATCTTAAAAGCAATCGCAAGAAGTACAAAGAAATTATATGTATTACTATCATTTCCAGCAGATGAAGTAGGAAATGGTATACTTGATGAAGAAAAATTATTTAAAAGTAAATATAATACATCATCAGTAATTACAGAAGAAGAATATAAAGAAACATTTGGAGACTGGTTACATCCATTTACTGGAATCAACATGTTAGATTTCTATAAAGAACTAATTGAAAATGAAGGATGTAAAGCAGAATTTGTTTTATCAAATGACCCAACAGATATCTTAAAATATACTAATAATGTTTTAACTTGTGATATCCACACAAGATATCAAACAAAACGTCTTTTAGAGGAAAAAAATGCTAAAGTATTTGGTTTATATGAAATAATGAATAGTCCAATAGGAAATAGCGGATACAATGAAAAATATGGAATGTTGGGTTCAAATAAATCAACAGAAGAACGCTTAAAATTATTCCCAAGAACTGGTCAAGAACTAGTTGAAAGAATTCAAAAAGATTTAAAAGAAAAAACTGGTAAAAATATCGAAGTAATGGTTTATGGAGATGGAGCTTTTAAAGATCCAGTTGGTCATATTTGGGAACTAGCTGATCCTGTAGTATCACCTGCCTATACTAGCGGATTAGAAGGAACACCTAATGAAATTAAATTAAAATTTGTCTCTGACAATAAATATGCTGATTTGCGTGGTGATGAATTAAAAGACGCCATAAAAAATGAAATTAGAAACAAAGACAAAAACTTAAAAGGAAAAATGATTACTCAAGGAACAACTCCAAGAAGATTAACAGACTTAATTGGATCACTTTGTGACTTAACAAGTGGTAGTGGTGATAAAGGAACACCAGTAGTATTCATTCAAGGATACTTTGATAATCTAGCAGATGAATAATAAAACAAAAAGATCTATATTTAGATCTTTTTTTACCTAAAAGTAACACTCTTTAATTTATAATTACCATCACTTATAATAAACTTATAAATAGTAGTAGGTAACTTCCATTTAATCTCCCCATAATCATATTCATTAATGTGATATTCAACTAAAGAAGTAGGATCTCCCACAACAGGATTGATCATCTTAGATGCATCATCATAAGACTTATAATAAGCATTTTGTACAGTACATGCACCCTTACATACTCTTTCATATAAAACATGAGCATTAATTGTTACTTCATTATCCTTAACTTCACCTGATGTATAGAACACTTCAGTATTTACATAGCCTTCATCATATACATCATGCTTTGTATGAGCAGGATCAGCCGAATAAGTTTTAGTATTCTTATCATAAATAAATGCTCTACTACCACATCCACATATTATATTTTCATGTTTAAAATCAACTTTATATAAATAAGTATTAAATTCATCTTCTAAAAAAGATTCGTTATAACTTCCACTAAATTTATAACTAGAACGTAATACATTAATTCCCATCTTCATTAATTGACCATTGCTAAGACTACTAACCTCTTCTATTGGATAATATTGTCCTAATAAATAATTATACTTTTCTTTAATTAAAGTAAGAAGTCCAACCTTCTCAACTTCGCCTAAATCTCTAACAGTACTTTTATCTTCTTTTTCTTCATTTTTATTTATATCTAATTTTATCTCTCCAGAATTAACCTTATCATAAACAATATAAGTAACACATGCTCCTAAACATAATATTAAAATAAAAATAACAAAACCTGCTCCACTACTTTTTCTTCTTCTATTATCTTTCATAAAACTCACCTACAATATATTATCTATATAAATTCTAACATAAATCTAAAAATACAAAATAAAAAAAATAGTACTTTACACAAAAAAACACCATAAGGTGTATTATAACAAAAAACAATTTTTTTATTTTTTAGGAAATATTAACATCCCATTGTCCTTACTAATAACAACAGTATTTCTAGAAGATAAACTAAGAACACCAGAATTATAATTATCGTTTTTCTTTTCTATTAAGAGAAAACTTGAAGGTGTTTGAGCTAAATATATCTTTTTTGCCGAATAAAAAGCATATAAAGCCTGATTTTTATCATTAACTAATTCATCTTTCATATAAACACCTTCAATCAATTACATCTGTCATTATAATAACTCATCAAGTACTATAAAACAAACATATATTTTTAATGAAATATATAAAAAAACTTTATATGTAGATAACTAGATAAAAAAAATTTATATAGAAAAAAGAAATATTATAAATATTTCTTTTCTTTTAAATAATCAAGCGCAATATTTGTACTAGTAGTAAAATATGGAAGTTCAATTGCTTTTCCATTAAAACATACAAAACTACCAGTATTATCATATATACACCAAAGAATTAAATTAACATCATTCTCATCCATTGCTTTAAGATACTTATCAATATACTTATCCATATCACTTCTATTGCATTTAATTAAACTTCTCTTTATCTTAGTATTATTATAATTATATTCTTTATAATCCCTAAATAAATTTGTATTAATGTCTTTTTCTAAATCATTTAATTCAAGATATTTATCTTTTAAACTATCTAAATCAAAAACACCTAATTCACTAACTAACTTCTTGTCATAATCTCTATATCTTTTATTAGATAAGAAATCAGTATCCGATGCAGTAGCAATATAAATTAATTCCTTCTCATGAGAAGAAAACTGATATTCATCTTTAAATAAATCATAAATAAGTAATGAACATGAAGCATACTCAATCTCAATTAAATCATCAACTTCTCCTGTAATTCTATGATGATCAATTGCTCCAATAACTTGAGTCTTAGAAATACCATCAAGTAAATTATGATCAACTAATATAAAATATTTATTATTATAATCATCAACTATATAAGGTTCATCTAAATAATCATTTTTTATACTCTCTTCTGTATAATTATCATCTCTAGCGCTATATACCACATCAAGTCCCATACTCTTTAAAATATTAGTAAGAATATAAGAAGATACTAAAGAATCAGTGTCAGGATTCTTATGCCCTAAAATATAAATCTTTTTTCCAAAACAGTTATTAACTATCTCTTTTTTTAAATCTTCTCTTACTCTACTTCTTACTTTCATAAGAATCTTACCCATATGGTTTTCACCATCTTTTAAAGGACCAACTCCCCAATAATTCTCTTTAGTAGTCATCTCAAG
This sequence comes from uncultured Muribaculaceae bacterium, assembly GCA_964530845.1. Classification (GTDB taxonomy): domain Bacteria; phylum Bacillota_I; class Bacilli_A; order RF39; family UBA660; genus UBA3789. The sequence goes on along the minus strand of CAZHBS010000009.1, from coordinate 54,064 downwards.
TATTTCTTCATTACCAGTTTCAATTAATTTACTACGTATATCTTTATGATTCCAAAACTTTAAATAAACCCCTTTTTCCATTACAACAAGCTTAGAATCACAAAAGTTATCAATTCTCTTATTTAAAGGATTTCTTCCAATCGTAGAAGCTTCTTTTGGAGTATAAGCATTAATAATACTATTTCTAATAGATAAATCAGAAAACTTATTAGCTTGATAATAATGTTCTACAGTTTTATAAAAAACTCCATCTTCATAAAAACCATGATCAGAATAATTAGCTAAATAACCTAAATCCCCGAATTCTTTATAAAACTCTATTGCCATATTATTGTACCTCTCCTGGATATAAATATTTCTCATTCTCACTTATCTTAATATTAAATCCATCCATATATAATTTCTTAGAAAATGAAACTTGTCCTTCAACAGAAGCTGTATTAAATAAATCAAGTTTCTCTATAACTAGATTATCATTAAAATCACATCCAAGCAACCATACATAATTTTCTTGTTTCATAGTAGAACAATGTCTACCATAATTTCTCTCATGTATAGGAGTGAGTGGTTCATTAATAAACTTAGTAATTCCTTTAAAGAAATTAATTGCTCTTCCTAAATTACAAATCATACCTGTATCAATAGTAAAATTCTTATCAAAGAACACATCAGATGAATAATTAGCTTCCCTAAGTGCTTTAATATAAACATCAATTATTGGAATAACATGATTAATAATATATTCACTCTTTTCCTTTTTACCCTTTTCTAAATAATAGTTTGAATATTCTTTAAGTAGATTAATAATTTCCATACAATCATCAAAACTACTGTTTTCATATAATTCAGATAATTTAAGTCCTTTACTCTTCTTAAAATTATATAAAGCATTTAAGAAAAATCTCTCAGTAATTATATAACCAGATTTAACTCTAACATCAGTAGTAGGATAAATATTAATACCATAATTACCATTACCAGTAAGTTTAGGATCAATAGAATAATAAATCCCATCTTTATTTTTAAATAAGTAAACTTCTACATCTTTTTCATAATTTAATGTATTATTATCCAAATATTTAACTAATTCTTCATAAGAATTAACTATAAAATCAAGATTATATTCTGTAAAAGAAACTCCTTCATTACTTAAATTAAGAGAATGTTTATAGGGATCACTAATAAATGTCTCATTAAGTACAACATTCTCATCATGTGAAATATATAAATAATTACCAGTTGCGATAACAAACTTATTATTATAATTAAAAGTAAATACTCGACTATTAACTACAAGTGGATTAAATCTAAGTTCACAACACATTTTACGAGAACCACTACCAAACTTTTCATAATAAGGTCTATATATATCTAGAAAGTTTGCAAGATCCAAACAATATTCAGATAAAGAATTATTATTTGAATTATCTTCCCATACACGACCATATTGTGTAATAGAAAGTCTAACTCCAGCTAATGCATAAAACCAGTCATTTGAACAAATTCTTTTATGCATATCATTAAGAACCTTATTGTGTCTAGAAAAACCAACTGTAGATATTCTTGTTCTAGTACCTAATTCACGATAACATAAATCAATATATTTGTCTAAATATGGATAAGCAGATATATCATTGTTTAAATATGGAAAAACAACTCCTATGCGATGCTCTCTTCTATCCCATGCAAGTAATACATCATCTTTAGTATATTTTTTCGCAACGCACCTTATCGCTGCTATTATATTTCTAAGAGCAGGAAGACTCCAATACTCGCTCTTACAAACAGAAAATTTACTACAAAAACCACAATTATTAAAACATCCAACCTGTGGTTGTAAATGTCTCATCTTTGATAAAAAAGATTCTGGTAAATTCATAAACTCGTCATATAATTTTTTTCTAATTTCGTAATCCTCATTAGAAATTTCTCTTTCGTCACTTAATAAAAAATTCATACTTATTCCCCTACTTTATTGCTTCCTAATAATTCAACAAATTTCTTTGTAGCTGATGTTAAAAAATCCTCTATATATACACAACAAACATCAACTGCAGGTAATTCATCATCAAAAGTAATTACCTCAAAATTTTCTTTATCATTTTGAGTATCAATAACATTTTTAACAAAATATCCAATACCAACTCCACGTCTAACCATTTCAAGCATCATTTCAGTTGTCCATGATTCTAAAATTGGCATCAACTTAGCATTTTGAGACTCCATATACTCATCAAGTTTTAATCTAATAGATGAAGTAGCACTAGGTAAAATCAAAGGATAATTTTTTAAATCCTCAACTTTATTAATAGATACATTTTTCATAATATTCTTATTATATGCAAAACAATTATGTAATTTAGATAAAGTAACTTTACAAACATCTTTTTTACTATTAATTGGTAAAGTATCTACAATTAAATCAAGTTTTCTAGTCTCAAGCATATCAACCATATCAGATGTAGACTTACATATAATCTCAAACTTAATACCTGGATAAATCTTTCTAAAATCCGCAATAAAATCTGCTAAATAGAAAACACCAATATGTGAAGGTGTACCAATTCTAATACAACCTATATTAAGACTATTTAAATTCTTAATATGTTCCTCTGCATCATGTAATATATTAAATGCAGTAGAAATATAAGAATATAACTCTTTAGCCTCCAAAGTAGGTTCAATACCCTTACTATTACGATAAAATAATGTGTAACCAAGCTGATTCTCAAGTTCCTTTAAACTATAACTGACTGCAGGTTGAGAAACATATAATCTGTTAGCAGTTCTAGAAATACTTTTTTCTTCATATAAATAAAGAAAAATTTTATATAAATTATAATCTGTATTCATACTCATCCCCTCGCGGTGTATTATACAATATTTTTATAAGAAAGTCAAATTCCATAATACTTTTTTATAATAAAAAAGATAGTGCAAATTCACTATCTTTAATTGGGTTCAAAATTTTTATAAATCACTCTCATTAGAGAGAGTATCATCTACTAAAGAAGAATCATAATCAATTAGACTAGTCAACAAAATGTAGACAGTTTATAAAAAGATACATCAAAACCCTGACTCAATTTTATATTGGATTGGGGTTTTATAATTTAATGCATAACTTGGTCTTTCGTTATTATAATAATTGATATATAATTTAATTAGATTTGGGATATCTTCGCAATGTTTCAAATCGAAATCAATAAACAATTCTTCTTTAATCCAGCCATTTAAAGATTCATTTACTGGATTATCTGTTGGCGTTCCTGCTCGGGACATAGAACGTTGGATATTAAAATATTTTAGAAAATTGTTATATGACTTAGAAGAATAAACTGAACCTTGATCTGTATGTAAAATTATGGTTTCTTCAATTTGTTCTTCTTTTATTTTGGTCAAAACTTGGTTTAATCCATCGATATAAGTATTTCTATTTCATTTTCTAGATGATAAACCATAACCGACTATTTCCTTGTTCCATGCATCAAAATACATTGTTAGTTCATAGTATTTTTTATTTGCCCAAAATGAAGTCATATCTGAAATAATTACTTCATATGGTTTAGTTAAATGTTTCCATCCATTCCATATTAGATTATTAAAAGTTTCATGCTCTTCATTTGGCTTTTTCCATTGATAATGTTTACCTTGATATTTTATATTCTCATATTTACATAATTTATGAACATAATTATCTGTATAATAAATACCATATAAGTTTCTAATATAATTATTTATCCATCGATATCCATGAGCCTTGTGTTTTGTGTGTACTTGTTTAATTAACTCTATATCATTTTGCCTAGTTATTTCTCTTATACTAGGATTATTTTTTCTGTATTTCCATTTATAATATCCAGACCTGCTTACTGACATATATTTACATAATAAATTTATCGAATATTTATTTTTATATTCATTTATTATTTTATACTCTTGTCGAATGTAGTAACGTATTCCTTTTCGGCCCCAACTCCTTTCGCTATGTAACATTTTTTAATGTAGCTATCTCAATTTCTTTTTTCATTAATTCTAATTCTAGTTCTTCAATTTTATTTTTAGGTTTTCTTAAATGTATTCCCTTGTTTTTATGATGAGAAGAATGTTTACCCGTTTTTGATTTTAAACCTTCTAATCCTTCAGATTGATATTTATTAACCCAATTATAAATTCTATGTCTATCTGTTTCAAATTCATTGGCTAATTTTATTGCTGACTCACCATTTAAAAATCTTATAACAATTCTTTCCTTTTCCTCTGGTGTTCTCATATTATTTTTTCTCATAAATATACTCCTATTAAAATTATTGTAACAAAAAATGTAGACTGTATCTTTTTTATACTGTCTACATTTAGTTTATCACATCAAATTGGTACTTTTGTCTTTATCTTGCTCTTGCAGCAGTTAAATCTTCATCATTAACATAATCATCCATCATTCCTGCAATTTCTTCAGTATATGTACTTTTAGTTTTATTAAATCCTTTCATCTTACTTGTTACATATGTTGCTAGGGCTGCAGATGATGCAGCACAAACCAAAGTAGATGCCATATCACTAGGAAGTGCAGCTAAACTTGCAAGATGCGTAATATTTTGTGAAGAAAGTGTATCAGCAAGATTAGTAATATCAACCATTGCTTGATTCATATCAGCAATAGCAGTAGGATGAGCACTAATATATTCCATAGACTCTTGAACTGCTGTTAAATCAAATTGTGGATGAGTTGCAGCATAATCTTTTAAGATTACTAAACTACTCTCTACTACATCATTTAAAGTAGCTTGAGCATTATTACTAATATCAGCCATTCTTTGAAGGGCATCAGCTTGAGTAATAAATCCTTGTGAGTAATCAGAACATACTTGATTAATACTTTGATTTACTTGTTCACCAAATTGATTATAAGTAGCATGTCCTAAATCATCGGCTGCACGATAAGCTCCATTAAATCTCCAACCAGTAGAATCAAGTGCTGCACGTTCATGAACATTTGCAACATTTAATACATCTTGATGAGCTTGAGCTTCCATTCCATCACGAATAACATCTCTCTTGCCAGCAATTTCCTCACCAGTTTTTTGAACTTGCTGTAAAGTCTTACTTATCTCATCAGATTCAATTTGATGAATTCTATAAGCATTAATTGCTGATACAGCAGCAGATGATATTGCAATAGTAGAAAGTAAATCTCTCATAAATGGATCATCACGATAATCAAACTGTTCAGCAACAGGTGTATAGTATTTAGAACCAACACTTCTCTTGCCAACTAAACTTCCACGTATTTCAGTATTATCATAATAGCAACTTTCAAGTCCCATAAAACTTTGAACAATACCCTCAGCATCATTACAAGCCAAAGATGTATTCAAATTTCGACCAAAATCGCCTAATTTATGTTGTAATTCATTATCAAACTTCTTAGTCTTACCAAATCTTAATCCAACATAACTTAATTTAGTAGAAACAGCCTTGAAATCTTCTTCAATACCATGAACACCACTTGAAAGTAAGTTATTTGCTTCTCTTCTACACTTCAATATTTTACGAACATTGCCTGCAGCAGATTCAAGCATTCTCTTTCTTTCACTATTTAAAATAACAGCACTATCTTTTGTAGTATCATCTTTAGCAATTTCTTCTTCAAGAACTTTTATCTCTCCAAGAATAGTAAATAATTCTCCATAATTAACTCTAATCTCATCATTTAATTTAGCAACTTTTCTTAAACCATATTCTCTAATAGTATCAAGAATTAAAGGATTAATTTGATTATTCATATCAGTTTTTAACTGACTACCTTTATATTCATCAAATAATACCTCTAATTCTTCATCAGTTAATTCATCAAGTCTATCTTCAATTGTTTGCATAGCATTTCTTGCTCTTTTAGTAGTTACAATCTTACCACTTAATTTTCTAAAGAAATTAACTCCAGCTCTTAAAGTAGCAGGAATAATATGAACTATATTATAAGCAAAATTACCACTCTTAAGCTCACTACTAAAAGACTTTGACACTTTAATATTACTTGCCCTATAACGTTTTTGATCTTTTGGTCTAATATCTAACCCCCTAGTTAATTTATCAATAATCTCTTCAACATGAGGTCTAGGAGTACTAGCATCTCTTTGTTTTTCAAGATAAACATCAGTATAATTAATAATCATTTTAGGATTATGACTCATCTTTGCAATACTATTAATTATTTGATCTGTATCACGACTTATCTTGTGAGCCTCAACCCCATTAATAATAATTCCAGGAGACGTAGGACTAATTCCAAATCTATGTAATACATCATTTCCTGCATAAACTTGATCATTATCATTTAAATCTCTAAATAGATTAATTATTTCTTCTTGTGAATCATGTCCATCTTCTACTTTTTGTTCCTCAGCAACTGCTTTAGTATCAATTGGATTAGGAATATCAGCACTAGGCATAGTATCTATTGGTTTCTTACTCTTCTCCAATGTGATATTTTTAATTGTTACATCATAAGGAGAATATTTATTATTTTTATTAGATACAATATAATTAACATCGTCTGCACTAATTTCATAGTTTTCATCACCATCTATTGAAATAGCACCACTCATTCTATCTAATCTAAATCTATCAATTACACTGTCTCCAGCATAGAACTTATTAGTCTCAGTTTCTCTATAAATAGTATAACTATCACGACGAGGAGTATCAACAACTACCTCACTATCTAATTTATTGTCATTCTCTAATCTTTCAAGTCCAAGAGGCAATTCATGATATACAACCTGATATGGAGAATAACTATTATCAGAATTTCTTACAATAAATAAAGCATCTTCTGGATTAATCTCATGACAAGCAACTCCATTTATTCTAATTGCATCTCCAACCTCTTCAAGATTAAATCTCTTAAATACTGGTTTCATTGCAAAGATTCTATCACTATGAATATCTTTATATAATGTAATTCTTTCAGTAACACCACGACTATTAGTATTAGATTCTAATCTATTAAGACCTAAAGGTATTTCTCTATTTTCTACTTCATAAGGAGAATAACTATTATTAGCATTATCCTCAATAAACTTAGCATCTTCCTCATCTAACTCATTATAAATATCATCATTTATTCTTACTTCTTGAGTATCTTTATTTAAATTAAATCTATTAATAACCGGTTTATTAGCAAATAATCTATCACTATTTATATCTTTATATAATGTAAACTTCTCTTTTACATCTTTATTATCATTAGTAATTCCTAATGGTAACGTCTTCTCTTCTACTATATAAGGAGAATAACTATTATTAGCATTTCCTTTTATAAACTCAACATCACTTAGACTAATCTCATGACAAGCAACTCCATTTACTCTAACTTCTTCAGATTGCTTTTCTATATTAAATCTAACAAATACTGGTTTCATCGCAAAATATTTACCACTTAAAGAATCTCTAATTATTGTATATTTATCAGTTAATCCTCTAGACTCACTCGTAAGACTTTCTTGTCTAATTTCTTCACTCTTAACTTCTTCTTTTTCTTGTTTTAAAGACTCTGTATTATTAACCTTATTAACACGAAGATTAACAAAATCAACAGTATAAGGAGAATAATTATTTTCACAATTAGAAAGAATATATTCTGCATCACTTTCACTTATTTCATATCCAGCAACGCCCTTAATACGAACTTCTTCTCCAATTGCATTAGCATGGAATCTATCAAATACTGGTTTTCTAACATAAAGTTTGCCTGAATCTACATCTCTAAATATTGTATATTTATCAACTAAGCCACGTTTTTCAACATTATCATATAATTCATGATCCTTAGAAATAACTTCTGCTTTAACTTTCTTAATCTCAACAGCATAAGGAGAATAAGTATTATTAGCATTATTTAAAATGTAATTTGCATCATCCTTACTAATTTCAAAACAAATAACATTATCAATTGTAGCAGGAAGTCCAAACTCATCTATATTAAATCTTTCAAATACTGGTTTATTAACATATATCTTATCAGTATCATTATCAAGATAAATAACAAACTTATCTAAAAATTCTTTTACTGGCTTTTCACTTGCCATAACATTTTTCTTATTGATATTAAAATCTACTGAATCAAAATTAACTTGATATGGAGAATAATCATTATCAGCTAATCTAGAAATTTCACGGATATCATCAAAACTAACTGCATAACATAATTCACCATTTATACGTACAGGCTTTTCTGAAGCCTTTGCAATACCAAATCTTTCAAAAACATATTTTCTTGCATATACTTTTTCTTTATCATCTAAATCCACAAAGAATGTAAACTGTTCAACTAAACCATGTTCTCTATCAAATTCAATACTATCAAATCTAACTTTGTATGGAGAATAACTATTATTAGCATTACCTGAAACATATCTTGCATCATCAAGTGATATTTGATAACACTCTTCTCCATTAACTTTAACATGTTCTGCACTAACAGGTTTTAAATTAAATCTTTCAAAAACATACTTACGTACATAAACATTATCTTGATTTTTAATATCTACAAAGAATGTAAATAATTCTTCAAGTCCCTCTTCATTAGCAACAACATCTTCTGAAACAATAGGAGTCTCTTCTTGTCTTTCTTCTACTGGAGTATCTTTCTCCTCAACTGGTTTAACCTCATCCACTGGAGTAACTTCTTCATGTTTTTCCTCAACTGGAACAATTTCTTCATGTTTTTCCTCAACTGGAACAATTTCTTCATGTTTTTCTTCAACTGGTACAATTTCTTCATGCTTCTCTTCTACTGGTACTAAAGAAGTTGTACTAGACATAACTTCAACCATATCTTTTGGAGCATCTCCAGGTACATAATTAACTTGAGCTTCTCCTCTAATCTTTTCAGGTAATTGTTTTGCATTATCACGAATATTATCTAACGCTTTTTGTTTAACAATTAAAACTCTTTGTTTTCCTTTTAATTGAACCTCTGTCTCAACTCCATATAATGCTTCAATTAATTTAAGAACAGAAGTCTCTTTATTTTCTCTCTTTGAATCAATTATTTCATTCTTAATTTCAAGTCTTGCAGCTTTTAATATGTCTCTTTGTTCTTTATTTCTTTCACTTGCAGGAATTGCAATAATATCTCCAAGACCTTTAGCATCAAGAATTGCATCCATAAGTTTTTTCTTCTTCGTATTATCAGTTATTTCTAAATACTCAGAAGCAGATAACCCAAGAGCTTTAGCAGTTTCTAAATCTCTTACAGCCTTTTTTCTATTCTTCTTAGACTCATCAATTTTCTTAGTTAAATCATCAATTGTCTTTCTAATAGAATCAAGTCTTTCTTTTTCTTCTGTCTTTTGAGCAAGTAAATTATCATCTTGAGAACCCATAAGTTCTTTGATTTTTTCATAACTATTTTCTAATTTTTCTACTTTTGATTCTAAAAGTTCTTCTAATTCATTTATCTCTAAATCAAGACTAGAAACAATTCTTTCAAGTTCTTCATAATCACGAGAATTACTTTTATTAAGTTCTTCTATTTTAGAATCAATACTACTTACTTTACTATAAAGTTCTACAACCTCATCACTACTAGTAGCAGCTTTAATACTTTCTTTTAAAGACTCTAACTCATCACGAATAGCAAGTGCTTCACCAATTTCTTCACTTTCTACTCTTTCTTTAGTAACTTTATAAACAACTGCAGTAGAAGTTTGAGTCTCACTTAATCCATCATTATCATCTGCTCCAACATAACCTATTTCATAATTATCAGGTACTTCTACACCAGCATTCTTCATCATTTGAATAATCTTTTTTTCCTGTTCTTTAGGAGTAATTGCTAAACCATCTAATACATATTCACAAGAGAAAACCTCTTCTCTTTCAATTTGATATGGAACTTGTTTTTTATAAACATGTGTTACAACAAAATCAGTTGTTTGAGTCTCACTTAATCCATCGTTGTCATCTGCTCCAACATAACCTATTTCTATCTCATCTTTTTTTGGAACAGTAACACCATCTTTTCTCATCATTTCAAAGATTTTTTCTTTTTGTTCTACTTCACTCATTCTACCTTCAAGGATTAAAGTCCCTTTATATATTTCTTCACGAACTAATTCTTCTTCATAAACAACGTTTTTCATACACTTACCTCCGAACTATTTGCTATCCTCATCTATTTTAACTAAAACTTCATTAATCATTTCAAGTTCAAGTGGATCTTTAATATCTTCAAGTTCAGCCCTAGGATTTAATGGATTAAATGAAGAAACATAAATATTCTTACGCCCATTTTTCGCAAAAGTATGATCAGTATAACCAACATAAGACTTCATTGTATCTTCTGAATCAAAAGTAAATAAAACATCACATTCAATAGTCTGATTATCCTTCGTCATCAGTACTTTCTCATTCTCCATATCAAAACTCATCGCAACTCCTCCATTCGTCATTACTACACATTATACTATTAAAGTTTATCATTTAGACAAAAAAAAGTCAACGAAGTTGACCTCTTTTAGCTATTAATTTCAATATTAATTTTATCGCCTTTTTTAATAGTAGAATCTCTATCTATTGAAATATGATAAATAGTATATTTTTTAGTATTCTTATCCATTTTATCACCCTCAATAGTACACTCTTTTTGATCAGTGATTAAGTTGTTTTTATCTTCATCTTTAGTAATAATAACCTTAGTATCACTAGAATTACTTATTTTAATTGTATAATTAACATCATTTTTATTAATGTTATCTCCTCTATAATTAGAAACTTTAATTGTATAATCTTTTTCTTTAGAAAGTTCAAATAAATCAAGACTAAAAGCAGTATGAGCTCCTTCTTCTATTAAAGGAAAAACCATATCTCCTGTAGTTTTATTAAATTCACTAACTTTTCTATAAGTAACAACTCCAAGTATCAATACAATTACAAATAAAATAGCTAAAGCACTATATAAAAACTTATAAGAAGAAATAAACTCCATTACTGTATTCTTATCAATATTAGTTTTATTAGATACACTTTCTACATTCTTTTTACTAGTAGTTTTGCTAGCAGTTTTACTTCTAGTCTTAGTTGTTTTCTTATCTTTCTTCTCTTCCATAATTTACCTCGCAATATAAAGTTTTTCTCTAACTAAATCATTTAAATTATCATATATATTTCTATTAGTCTCATCTAAAGTAGATAATAGAATAGCTTCACTTACATCAGCTCTTACAGTTGCATTCTTTTCTATACTCATATTATATTGAATATCACCATTAAGTATCTCAGACTCTCCATCTATTATTTTTAATTCTAATAGTCTCTCAATATCAAAAGACTTATCATTTTTATAATTCTTATGTTTAGAAGAATAACTTATATCAAATATCTTTTTATCAAATTCACCATTAGCAAGAATCATCACATTATTTTTATCATATGTAACATTAACTCCACCTATCTTTTTTCCACCTGCATTAAATATATCAATTAAGCTCTTTCCCTTAGTGCTTTCATATTTAGCACTATATTTAACATTATTATCTAAAACATAATAGAAAGATCCTTCATCTAAATCTCCTTCATATGAAATACTTTCTCTACTTTTCTTATCAACATGAACTACTTCAATTTTTAAAGGTTTATGTAATACTTTACTAGTATAAATATTAATAGTATAACTCTCATTCTTATTAAAATACTTAACTTTATCATTAATCTTATATTTAGAAAAATCATCAAATATACTACTCATAATTAGATTAGCTCGATCATCATCTTTAATATCACTAATAACCCCATTAAATATATTTCTAACAGTCTTATTATCAAGTCTTAAAGAAACAAGACCAGTACTTACATTCTTATTATCAATATAAGTATCTACATCACTACCAGTAATATAATCAGATAAAATATTTTTCTTTAAAGAACTTCTAATAAAATTATATAAATAATTTCTATTAGATTTAGTATTCTCCTTAACAGTGATCATCTCAAAATAATTATCATTTCCGCCATTAATAAACCCATCTAAAATATCTTTAATATAAACATACCCAGTAGAATCATCAACTAAATATTTATAATTAAGTATTTCTTCATTGATTATTTTTTCATTCAGTTCAAATAGTAATCTTCTATTTTCTGTATCATGTTGTAAATTATAATTAATATCCATATTATTTAAATTATGAAGTGCATTATATTTTTTTAAATATTCTTGATCTGTCAATGCTTTAGTATACAAATCACCACTATTAACATTAACATCTATATCACCACGTATACTAAAATTATCTCCAAAATAGTATTTTTCATCGACTCTTGCAATATCAACATACTTACTCCAAAGACTATCTATCACAACTCCAAAAGGATAATTTTTACGTGTTATATTATAGTATTCACAACCTAAAAATATTAATCCAACTGCAATAGTAATTAATAATAAAACAAATACTAATGTCTGTAATCTTCTTAGTAAACTTCTCATGTGACCACATCCTACTATTTTAATTATACCAAAAAAAAAGTAGTTGTCAAACTACTCTAATTGTTTGTATTTGATTCAACTAATAGTCCAATTTTTCCAGAAACTTTCTTATCAATAACCCTTTTTTGAACATCTCCATTTTCTAGATTTTCATCATGACTGCCATTATAATAAATACTAAGTCGTGCTGTAATCTCTTCTCCTGGGTCAATTATCTTCCCACTTAAATCAGATAAAGATATCACAACATCACTATCATTTTCACTACTCATAAACAAATTTACAATAGAGGCAGAAATTGTTCCCCTATTAGCAATTTTAATATCATATAATAATTGATCATGTTCCTTAAACAAATCAAAATCCATATTAACTATTTTTCCAAGGGAAGTAATCTCTAATTTACCTTTTGGCTCATTATCTCCACCTTTTATAGAAGAGACTTTTTGAATATCGGTAAATGATACATCAAAACTATCAACATTACTTTTTAGTTCCCTAAATTTCATTGTTAGAAAAACAAATCCACCAGTTAAAACAATTAAAGTAAATGTAAGAGATATTAAAAATATTTTAACTATTTTCTTATTACTACTCACCTAATTGCACATCCCTTCTATAACAGAATCAATAGATCCTTTATAACAAAATCCATCATCATTAAATTCTATATATGCATATATTTTACTATCTTCTACGTAATACCAACTATTAGTACTAGGATATAATCCCTCTGCTGTAGGTATCATATGAATTAATAAATCAGTATTATTTATATCTAAATTAGTGATATTGTTTGTTCTTACATAATCTTCTATTATCATATAAACACTATCACAATATTCTCTAATTTCATTATCTTTATTATTCTTATAATATTTAATTATTTCTTTAGAATAAAAGTCCATATCAGAAAGCATCTCATCCATCTCATTAACATTTATTCCAAGTACCCTACACTTGTCTTCTACATTTGACTTCGTATAAATAATATTAGGATTATTAATATATTTACTAATCCCATTATCTTCATAATAAATTATATTTAAATTACCTCTATCACCAAGAATAGAAAATATTGAGTTAACTGCCTCTTTAATGCTCATACCCTCTATCTTATGATTATAAAGTGAAAGTGACTTTTTGTCAAAGAAGAACATATGATAAACCATACCATTCTTATCAACAATAATACTAAAATTAGTCCCATCTTCATATAAAAATTCATACATTGAATTATATTTACTATAAGAAAACAACTTATCACTAGAACCATACATTTCTCTGTATTCTGGTATCATTATTTTTAAAATATAATACCCAAAAGCAATAATTACAAATAATACTTCCAAAATAATAACAATCTTTTTATTCATTTTCTGTATTTCCGTTCTCATCAGTTATAGACTCATTATCATTAAACTTAGGAGCAAGGCCAAGAGTAATCTCAAGTCCACTCGCTATATCACTACCTTCAGGAATAGATTGACTAATAACATAACCTACACCTTCATATTTAACACTTACACCAAGTGTTGAAAGTAAGTCTCCAGCAACTTTTGAAGAAAGTCCAACTACATTTGGAATCTTAATATTTAAATCATTTGTTATTAAATATACCTTATCAAAAGAAGTAATATCTGAATTCATAGTAGGAGTTTGTTTTACAATCTTATCTCCATTACCAATAATCTGATATGATATTCCTTTCGCATCTAAAGCAGTCTTAGCATAATCTATTTTTCTATTAACAAAACTTGGAACAGTATACTTTTCAACTGTCATTACAGTACTATTATATGTATCGTTATTACCATAATACTTTGAAATATTATTGACAATTTCTTTAATTGGAATACTAATTGCTCTTTGACTTCCGTTAGTTGGTTTAGAAACTGAGGCATAAATTATAACTTGTGGATTGCTTTTTGGATAAATTCCTGCAAAAGAAGAAATAATATCTGACTTGCCTTGTAAATAACCTCCTCCATTTTCACGTGCTATCTGAGCTGTTCCAGTTTTTCCAATCAACTCTCCTCCAGCAATTCTATAACCACTTCCTGTATTTCCATACCCATTAACAGTATCATCCATTAATTGAATCATTTTATTTACTGTCTGTGTAGATGCAACTCTCTCAATTTCATGTCTTTCATTTTGTAAAGTTACTTTACCAGTTTCAGAGTCAACAATCTTAGAAACAATATATGGTTCAAGTAATATTCCATCATTAGTAAGCGGTGTCATTGCTTTAACATTTTGAACTGGTGTAGTCGTAATACCTTGTCCAAATCCAGCATTAAATATCTCTGTTTCATATTTAAACCCTAACTTACCAGCACTTTCACCACTAAGTTCAATACCTGTCTTTTTACCAAAGCCCAATCTCTTAAAATATTGACGTAGCATTAAACTATTCATATGCCTTTCAATAATATTGATAACTCCAACGTTACTACTTAAGGCATAACCTTTATCAAAAGTTATAACTCCCCAACCATTTCTATCCCAGTCACCAATTTCAGTACCATCACTTGTTACATAAACTCCTGACTTATAAGTCTCATTTCCATCATAAACACCATTTTCCATCGCAGCCATATAAGTAAATGTCTTCATTGTTGATCCAGGCTCATATGGAGTCTGGCAAAACACATCCATATATCTAGTCATATTTCTCTTATTAGGATCAAAACTAGGATTAGTAGCAGTTCCAAGAATTGCCCCAGTCTTCGCATCCATTATAGTAATTGTAAACCATTCCCAATCATAAGTCTTATGAGAATTATTAATTGCTTGCTCAATAAAAAACTGAATATTAGAATCAATTGTTAAATAAATATCTTTTCCTTGTACTGCATCATTTCTAATCTCATTAGTATCTGGAATCTTATAACCTTTTAAATCTTTTTGATAAGTAACATACCCATCTTCACCCTTTAAGATAGTGTTATATTCCTTCTCAATTCCAAGTTCTCCTTTAATTGTTTCATCATCATCACTTTTTTTAGCATAACCAACTACATATGAAGCAAAATCTCCCTTTGGATAATATCTAATAAAACTCTCTTCAAATCCAATACCCGGAAGTTCTAAGTCATCAATCTTCTTCTTTGTAATTTGATTCAAATTATTACCAGCAACCCCAAAATAAGTTTGTTTAAGTCCATCTTTATCCTTATTTAATCTGTATAAAATATCTTCATAGCTCATATCAATAACTTCACTAAGTTTTAAGGCAGTATATTCTTTATCAACTACATGGTATGGTTTTTTAGGATCTGTTGTACGTTTAGGATCCAAATAAGCAAGTAATTTATAAGATGCAACATTTTGTGCTAAAGCATCTCCATCACTTGTATAAATAGTTCCACGGCTAGCCGAAATAATATCAGTCTTTGTTGTACGTTTGCTAGCTAAACTTTGCAAATTAACTCCATCAACACTAGGTGAAATTCCTAAATAAATAACTCTTCCAATCATTACAGCAAACAAAAAAAGAGCTAAAACAATAATAAGTACCGAATAACGAATATTATTTTTCTTAACTCTTTTCTTTTTCATTTCATCACGTCCTAATAATCTTTAATCCTCATCTACGATGGTCTTAATATTATTATTATTATAACTCAATCCTTGTTCTTCTGCAACTTGTTGTATCATAGTAAGTGAAGCCAACTCGTCAATTGTCATTGCTAAAGACTCATTAGTCTTCTTTTGAGCATCAATTTCTTTTTTCTGTCTTTCTACTTCAAAATTAACTTTTGCAAGTGTTGCTTTTGAAAAAACAATTGATATAGGAGCAACAACTAATAAAAATATTGTAAATGTATATAAAAGTTTTTCGAATTTAGAACTTTTTTGTTTTGACTTCTTCTTACTCATAATATCTCTCCTCTATTTTATTCTCTCTATTACTCTTAATTTAGAACTTCTTGCTCTTGGATTAGTTTCAATTTCTTCATCACTTGGAGCAATAGCTTTATTATAAACCAATTGAAAATCAGGTAAATACTCATCAGGTATATTTGGAAGACCTTTTACCTTATCATCAATTTTGCATTTCTCTTTAAAAACATCTTTTACAATTCTATCTTCTAAAGAATGGAATGTAATAACTGCAACTCTTCCACCAACTTTTATCAAGTCTAATGCTTGATTTAATGCAGGTTCTATCACATCTAACTCATGATTTACTTCAATTCTAATTGCTTGAAATATCTGACGAGCTGGATGTTTATCAATTCTAAACTTCATTGGAACTGCACTTTTAATTATCTCAACTAACTCAAGTGTAGATTCAATTGGCTTAGTCTCTCTATACTCTACAATTTTCTTTGCAATATTGTTAGAAAACTTGTCTTCACCATATTTATAAAAGATTCTTGCTAAATCTTCTTTTGAATAATTGTTTACAACTTCGTAAGCTGATAATTTTTGACTTTGATCCATTCTCATATCAAGTTTTGCATCATTGTGATAAGAGAAACCTCTTTCAGCATCATCTAACTGTGGAGAAGAAACTCCTAAATCAAATAATACTCCATCAACTTTTTCTACGCCACGTTTTTTTAACTCACTTGACATGTTTACGAAATTACTTTTTATGATAGTGAAGTTAGTACCAATCGCATTTAATCGATCGGTACTATGCCGAATAGCTTCACTATCCTGGTCAAAGGCGAATAAATACCCCTTATTTATTCTCTCCAAGATGTTACTACTATGTCCACCATAGCCTAATGTTGCATCTACAATGACACTATTTTCGTTAATATTTAGGGAGGAAATAGTTTCATTGAGAAGTACGCTTATATGTTTTTCCATTATAAATCCACACTCTCATTAAATAAATTTTCGGCTATGTCTGACATATTGTCTTTATTAGAATCGAAAAATGCATTCCAATCCTCTTGTGACCATATTTCTAGTCGATCTCCAGTACCGATTATAACACAATCCTTATTAAGATGTGCATATTGAATCAAAGGAGTAGAAATATTTGCTCTTCCTTGCTTATCCAATTCTACATCTGTAGCACCTGACATAAAGAAACGATTAAATACTCTCGCATCTTTCTTGGTAAATGGTAGTGAGTTTAACTTATTACAGATTTTATCCCAGTTTTCTAGTGAATAGACAAATAAACAATTTTCAAGACCTCTAGTAATGATAAATTTATCACCTAGACTGTCTCTAAATTTAGAAGGAATTATTAACCTTCCCTTTTCATCTATTGTATGATGATATTCTCCTATAAGCATATCTCATCCCCCACTTTTTACCACTATCAACCACTACTTAATTATATATTACCCAAATAGTCATAAAAAGTAAAGGAATTACACCAATTAAAAAGTCCATTTACAACAAATTTACAATTATGTTTTTAAAGGACTTAATTAAGTACAAAAAAACATCTATTAAATAGATGTTTAATATATTATTTATTTTCAAGTTTATGATTTTCATCAATATATTGATAGTTAAGTGTATTTTGATTACTAATAATAGTCCTACCTAAATTCTTTTCAATATCTTCTCTCGCAACTTTAGCAGCATGTCCACCCATTTTCGCAACTTTTTTATTTTGTTCTAATCCATAAGGCTTATGTTCTTTAGCAAGTTCACGTGCAGCAACTTCTCCTAAATCAGTAAGTGCAACTTCTATATCAGACATATTGTCCCTTAAAGATTCTTTTCTTAATCCTTTATATGCTTTATATTCTGATGCTTTCATACCAGCCAATTCTTTATATATTTCGTTAGTAAGTATTCCATATTCATAATTTTCGGTAATACCTCCATCTTTCCACACATCAGTTAATTTATTTCTATCTAGTATACCTTTCAATCTAGACTCAATCCATTTATCAGAGTAACCTCTTTTACGATAATAATCTATTGCTCTTTTAATCGCAATCTCAGGATCAAAAACTTCATCAATTCTTTCACTGCCTAAACTAGCTAACCAAACTTTAAAAGGTTCAGCTTTGGGACTAGGAACAGATTCAATTAATCTTAGTATACCTTTGGTATCTAATGTATCTGTTTCACGCATTTTTCCATCATGTGCCCTCATTTTCAACTGTACACATTTTGTGGACAGTTCACTTTGCTCTTCATCAGTCATTCTTTTTTTTAGCATATTCCAATAATTTCTTGGATTACTACTGTCTGTCAACGCACTAATGACGTCAACTACACTAAAATAGTACTCCTCTTTTTCAGCATCCCAAATACTTCTTATTTCATTACCTTCAAATAAATTTGAAATTGTTTCTAATTTGTTATCTTTCATTAATCCTCACTTTCTTTTCTAAACTTACCATGTATCTACTTGCAATATAACATACATTTGTTTGATATATCAACTATCAACTTACATTAAACATTTAATTTAAATTCAGTCATAGAAAAAGACTACTTTTTCAGTAGTCTTATATTAAACTTCTTCTAGTAAATGTATCTACATTTTTATCAATGTATACATCTATTACGCCTTTATCAACTATTTTAATAAAACCTAATCCACTAATAACAAGATCTTCATCATACTTAAGATCAAATCTAATTTTATTCTTATCTTTTAAATCTTTATTATTAAATATATTAAGTAATCTTTTAACCTTTAAATCATTAGATACAAATAAAGTAAAACTATTTCTTTCACCCTCAACATAATCAATTCTAATTAAATCTTCAATAACAATAGACTGATTTTTCTTTAATTGATATGTACGAGGCTTAATTTCAGACTTACAAGATATTTTCTTAACCATCTTTGGATCTACTTGATTAAGTATAGAACCACTATCTACTAATCCAGGAGTATCTATTAATGTTAAATGATCATTAATATCAATACTTATAGAATTTAATGTAGTAGATGGAAGTGGGCTCATTGTAAGTTCTTGTGTATTATCAGAATAATTTTTAATTAATTTATTAATTAGACTACTCTTTCCAGCATTAGTATGTCCAACTACATAAACATTTTTACTTGTTTGAAAATATTTTATTCTTTTTAATAAATAATCTATATTATAATTTTTAGCAGTACTAATAACTATAATCTCTTCAAAATTAACATTCTTACTTTCAAAATATTTTCTAATCTTTTCTTCTTTAACTGATTTTGGTAAAACATCTATTTTATTTAATACAAGTATCATTTTATTAGGAATAATAGTTCTAATTTCTTCTATATTCTTATCAAGATTAAGTAAATCTGCAATATATAATACTAAGTCTTTAGTTTTACCAACTTCTTTTAATATATCAATATATTCATCATTGGATTTAGCAACAACTTGATATTCACCATAATTTTTCATTCTAAAGCATCTTTGGCAAATATCATTTTCCAAGTTTGTAGTATATCCTTCATTCAAAACATTATCATCTTGTAATACTACGCCACATCCTTGACATTTTTTCTCTTCACTCATATTTTTCCCTCAATTCTTATACTTGGTCTCTCCCCCAAAAAGAACTATTTGTAATTATATCATATAAGCAAGTATTTGTCTAATTATTGACTCTTTGAGTAACCATTGTAGAACAATTATCTATACTTCTAATTTCATATCCATTTTCTTTACAATATCTAATAATGTTTCTTAATGCATCTCTTGTATGTGTTTTAACATCATGCATTAATACATTATTAACTCTATCATGTCGCAAACCATTAACAACGTTGGCATATACTTGATTAGGATCAGTTGTACCTCCTGCATCTCCTGATGAAACATTCCAATCAAAGTATTTATATCCCCTTGCAAGAACGCCCTCAGTAAGTCTACTCATAATTCCACTAGAATATCTTCTACTAACTGTATTACTGCTTCCTCCAGGAAAACGAACAAATTTTGAATCAACTCCTGTAATATTAAGTACTCTATCATGAATTGCTTGCAAATCATTGTAGTAAGCCTCATCTGATGCATAAACATCAGCATAATTATGAACATTAGTGTGTAATGCAACAGTGTGTCCTTCATCATGTTCACGTTTAATTAACTCATCAGGTCCATATCCAGTAACAAAGAATGTTGCCTTAACTCCCTCTTCTTTTAATATATCAAGAATAACATCAGTAGTACCAGGATTAGGTCCATCATCAAATGTTAAATAAACAACTCCCTCATGATCTTTATCAGAAACAACAACTTTTCTTTTTAAAGAAGCTTTATTGCCAGCCTTATCAATAGCGTTATAAGTAAGTTCATATTCCCCAACAACACTAGTATCAACACTACCATCAACAGAACTTTCGATTCTTTCATCACAATTATCAAGAACATTATATCCCGGTTCCTTATAAACATCATTACTACATATATTAATTACTTCTCCACCAACAAGTTCAATTTTAGGTGCATCAACATCTTTATAAACTATTTTTTTAGTAATACTACGTTTATTGCCACTAGAATCTTTTACACTATAAACTACTCTATCTTCAAAAACCTCATTCTTGACTTTAGAGCTTAAATCTCCATCATAATCATCGTTAGCTTTAACTTTAACTGGTTTATATTTAGTACCAGGACATAAATATATATCTTTATCATCAAGTTCAATTTTAGGCTTTTTAGTATCTTTAACCTCTATTTCTCTTTTAACACTTCTAGAAAATATACCACTACCAACTTTATAAGTAACATAGTATGTTCCTAATGAATCAGTATCTACCTTACCTTCAACAACAACATCATCAGTTATGTCATCTCCCCTATAACTAGCACTATACTTATCAGAATACTTATCTTTATATGAAACAACTATCTTTTTTCCTCCCTTTAATTTAATTTGTGGAAATAAAAGATAATTAGCAAAATATATTCCTACAAATAATATACAAATTAAAATTCCAAATATAATAAATTTCTTATTAATTCCCATACTTCACTACCTCTACCCTATATTATAATCAAAAAACAAATATAAATAAATATCTAATCAATTAAATCTTATTATTTTTAATAAATTCTCTAAGTAATTTAGTAATTGCTCTCTTCTCAATTCTTGAAACATAACTACGACTAATACCAAACAATTTAGAAATCTTCTTTTGTGTTAAAATATCACTATTATATAACCCATACCTTTTAATTATAATATCCCTTTCTCTAGGATTTAATACATCAATATATTTATATAGTAGATCTAAATTATCTTTTAATTGAACATCTAAACTTAAATCTTTATCTTCTACTTTTAAAACATCAAGTATCTCAATAGGATTACCATCTTTATCATAACCAACTGGATCATTAATAGAAATATCACTACTATATTTATTATTCTTTCTAAAATACATTAATATTTCATTTTCAATACACCTAGAACAATAAGTAGTAAGCTTAACATTATGTAATGCTTTATAAGTATCTACTCCCTTAATTAAACCAATAGTCCCTATACTTATTAAATCATCTGGAGAACATAGTTTAGAATCATACTTCTTCGCAATATGCGCAACAAGTCTTAAATTATGCTCAATTAATTTGTTACGACAATCTATATCATTATCTTTATTTTTTATACAATACTCTTCTTCCTCTACTGATAAAGGTTCTAAAAACGCATCAGTAGAATAACTACCAGTAAAATGAAATAAACTATTTATTATTTCAAATAAAAACATATAATCACCATTAAATTATATGTTTATTAATTTCTATCTATATCTTTTCTATTTCTTCTTTTGACATTCCAGTAATATTTGATATTTCCTCAGTACTATAGTGATTCTTCTTCATATTTCTTACAATCTCTATATTTCTGTTAGAAGTGCCTTGTTCAACGCCTTTATCATAATATTCATTTTTTATAGAATTAAGTATCTTTCTATCATCTTCTTCTGCACTCATATAAGATTGAAATCTTGGATCTTCATTTATTGTATTTAACTTCTCCATATAATTTGATACCACCTTATCTCTTTTAGAAAGAATAATAAGCTCATCTTTAGGCAAATCAAGCATTATTAAATACTTATATTTTTCTATTTCTTTCTCATCTTTATTGTACCAAAATTCTAAATACTTATCCATATTTAAATCGTAAATCATAAAATTATCTAAAATAACCTCATTATTTTTATTTTTAAGCATAGAATTATCAATTAAATAGTCTTTTTTAACATTATAATTTAAATTAATTTGAACAAAATTAGTCTTTTTACTATAATCATCTCCCTTTAAATAATACTTACTATATATATTCATAATATAGGCAGTATTTCTTATTCTAGTATATTCTTCAAATGAAGTATTAACTTCAATATTAATAGCCCCATAATCAGTATATAATACCGCATCTACAAGTTTTCTTTTAACATGAACATTATCAGTCTCTAATTCGTTATTTTTAATAGTAATACTATTAATCTTAATATCTAGTATGTTTTCAAGCAAAACCTTTAATAACGTAGTATCATTATCTCTTATAAAAACTTCTTTAAAAGCTCTATCATATCTACAAGTATAATACTTATAATCTTCTTTATTAATATTTTCTATAATATAACCTCCAGTCTTTAATAATCGCGATTTATAAGTTTATAACATATAAAATTATTCAAGTAAAATAAGCAATTTATCAAATCAATTATCCAAATACTAATAAATATTAAAAATTTATATAATAAAAATTTTAATTTCTCAAGCATTAACCTGTATAAAATAAAAAAACATATAATCACAAATTATATGTTTTAAAAACTATCTTTTAATTTTACCTAATATAGTATTATAACTATCTTTTAAAAACTGTTTATTAGAAATAAATGCATAAATTACTACTACAATTAAACTAAATATATTTAAATATAAATTATTTATATAATAAAATACTATAGAAAATATAAGTATTAAAGTACTCTTTATAATTAAATTCTTCTCAATCTTAATATTAACATATTTCTTCATATCAAAGTGTCTATATACTACCATAAACAAATAAGCAATCATCGTAGATATACATGCAGCATATAAACCAATAACATTAATTAATAAAACATTAACTACTACATTTATAATTGCTCCTATTATTGTGATAGATGCTACTTGTTTAGATAATTTTTTTGCAAAATATATTTGACTATATAAACAAATAAGTACATTAAACAATGTTGCGATAATAAGCGGTGGAATATAAAGATATCCTTCACTAAACTCATGATTTATCATAATAGGAAATACAAATGGTAGACAAGCAATCATGCCTGCTCCTAAAGCAACAAATAATTTAATCATCGTATTTGTCACATCAGAATAAAACTTATCTCTATTTGGACTATTAATATTTAAAGAAGCTGACTCACTCCAACTCATATTAATAATACCAGTTAAACTAGAAATAATAGTTGGAAATTTATTACTAATTGCATATATTCCATTAGCAGATGCTCCAAGTACAAAAGTAATAATACTTCTATCACTAACATTAATTATCCACCAACTAACTCCATTTAAAACAAGTGGAAGTGAATACTTATACATTTCTTTAATTAAAGCTTTATCAACTAATTTAAAGTCCATATGTTTATAAAGTTTTAATCTAATGAATAAATATAATGAACATACAAAGTTCGCAAGAGCCATAGATATAATCATTCCATCTGCTCTAAATCCTAAAAATACTATTAATATAATATTAGAAATAACAGTAGTTAAACCAGTTAATATACAACTAATTGAAAAATCAAGTGTCTTTCCAACTCCTCTAGATATTTGTAAAAAGTTACCTGATAAAACACAAACTAATACATCAACATAAATAATCCATTTAAAAGGAATATCTACAAATGATGTTGTTATAAAAAATACAACAGTAAAAATAGATAAACCAATTAACAATATAAAGAAATTATTACTAATAACCTTATGATTATCAAAATCTTTTCCTCTATTATCAACTAACCATCTAAATATACTCATTTCAAGTTCCATAGTAATTAATGGAACAAATAATGTTACATAAGTTTGTATTAAATCAACTATACCATATTGTTGCTTATCTAAATAAGCTGTATATAAAGGAAGTAAAAAAAATGAAATTAATTGAGTACAAACTTTACCAAAAAATATAATTAATGTAGTCTTAGCAAATTGTTTCTTACTATTCATGTAGTCTCCTCCTTATTTTCTTAGTAAATAGATATAGCCATATTCCTACAGCTGATCCACTAGTATCAATTAATATATCTCTAACTTCACAACTTCTGCCTGGTACAAAGTATTGATGTACCTCGTCACTAATCGCATATAATATACAAAATATTATAGAATAAAAAATCAACTTACGATTAACTACTCCATATTCTTTAAGCAAACTAATAACTATAAATCCTAAGACTAAATATATTGAAAAATGAGCTCCTTTTCTAACAATAAAAACAAATTTTTCAACGGCCTGATCCTTTTCAATATTAGTTAACTTACGCCCAACAACAAGTTCTCCAACTCTATAAATAATTGTATTACTTTTTTTACTGGATTCCTCTGCACTATCAGAAGAAAATAAAAATATACTTACAATACATATAACTAAAAGAATAATTTTAATAATCTTTTTTATCACACTATTCACCTCTATTAATATAACATATTAAAAAAAAAGAAGAAACTATTCTTTAACTTTTTGATAGCCTCCTCCACTATATTGGACATTTCTTTGATATATCTCATCAAATAATTTGATATAGCAAGATACATCTTCGCCCATACAATCATAATATGCTTTTTTAACTTTTCCCATGCATACAAGCATAGTACAAAAATCTACTATTTTAGATGAATCATCCAAGAAAGAATAAAAAGCATTTACTATAAATTCTTTATCAAAATATCTTTGTGAAAAATACTCAAGTGCCGAATCTTTATCATTTCTGTAACCCATAAAATGAATAAATTTACTAGCCATATCTTGAAACTCTTGGTATTGATAAAAATTATATTTAAAGACTCCACCTGGATTAAGATTCTTATTTTCTCCATATCTATATTCTCTTCTCTTGCATTTTTTAAAACTGCATAAAGCATCTTCTGCAATATTTTGTGAAAGAGCTTCATCTAAAAAATCAAATCCGGCTTTAAAATCATCAAAAGAATATGAATCAAGTCTATCATCATAAGTATTTAAAATTCTATAATCATTAAAAATTTCACTCTTAAATTTTTCAAAAAAGAAGTCATTTGTATCTGAAAAGATATGACACATTTCATGATTAACAGCTAATCTAAATGTATCTTCTTCATCTAAGTCTCTAAAAGGGATCATATCTGGATTAAAATAAGTAACTTGTTCATATGTTAAACCATTAAACTTCTCTCTGTAAGATTGAGGTAATATATAAACAAGTTTCAAATTAATCACACCACGAATAAAATCTAATTTATCAGTAAAATAATTATTATCAAGTAAATACTTTAAATAATCTTCTAAATAAGAAAAAGATTTCTTAATTGTATCTACCTCAGCTGGATCAATAAAAACATTATTATCTTTATAAGTTCTAATAGATTTATCATATAATTTACTAAAGTACTCACGAAATCCAATTAATTCAGCGTCATCCCACTTATATTTAAATGTATACATAACTAACCCCCAAAAACGTACATATTATATCACAATATTAAAAAAAAGTCACTACCTAGTGACATTTTTCTTCTCTTTCCTTAACTGCTTTTAATGCTTCTTCTATATCATTAAAATAAATTGTTTCATTCTTTAACTTTTCATAAGTTTCATTCCCTTTTCCAAGAATTAAAACCATGTCTTTATCATTAGCCATATTAATAGCTTCTCTAATTGCTTCACTTCTATCTATTACAATTTTATATTTATCTTTTAAATCATCACTTGTTGCGACAATATCTTCACATATCTTCATAGGGTCTTCACTTCTAGGATCCTCCATAGTAAATATTGCGTAACTAGCATTTTCTAATACACATCTACCAACAACTGGTCTTTTTAAATAATCTCTTTCTCCTGCTTGTCCAATTACTACGATACTTCTATTAATATCTAGTGTATGCACAAAATTAAGAAGTTTAGAAATACCATTAGGAGTATGTGCATAATCAACCATTACATAATATGGAGTCTTTGTATCAAGCAATTCTAGTCTTCCATCAACTCTAATTTTAGAAATGTTTGGAATTAAATCATCAATTGAAAAACCTAAAGCAATACTACATAAAAGACCACAAGCTAAATTATAAACATTAAAGTCTCCCATTAAAGGACTAACTATATTATATTCCTTATCTTTATATTTAAATACGATATCAGTATGATCTGGATGTAATTTATAAGATACTATTTGTAAGTCATTTTCTTCTCCTACACCATAAGTAAGTACATGAGCAGAACAAGCTTTAAGACACTCATCAAAATGTTCATCATCACGATTTAAAATAGAATAACCATCTTTTTTTGTTTGTTTAAATAGCATTAATTTTGACTCTAAATAATTTTCAAATGAACCATGTATATTTAAATGTTCTGATGTAATATTAGTAATTGCTGAAATATCAAATTCTAAGTTTTGTAATCTTCCTCTGAAAAATGCTTCACTTGAAGTCTCAATTGATGCATACTTACAACCAAATGATACAAATTCACTTAAATAATTATATAAGTTTTGCGCATCAGGTGTTGTATTAGGATTATCTCCTACATGTCCTCTACAACTTCTTCCATTTGTTCCAATATAACCACAAACATCATCACCAATTAAAGTTTGAATAATTGTTGTTGTACTAGTTTTACCATCAGTTCCAGTAACACCAATCATCTTAAGTTTTTTATTAGGATAATCATAAAACTTTTGACATAATAAAGGAAGTTCTTTATTAGTATCTTCTACCCTAATAATAGGAACACTCTTCTCTCCAACATCTTTAGATACAACTACAGCACTACAGCCATTTTTAATTGCATCATCTATATAATCATGTCTATCAGCAGTAACACCTGATACACATACAAAAATATCTCCTTGAGTACAATCACGTGAATTAATTTTAATTGCTTTAATCTCTACATTACTATCACTCTCTGGATATAAATCTCTTAATCTTATCATAAAATCACCTAACAATTATTATACAGTAAAAACAAATAGATTAAAAGCATTTGCTTGTCTAAATAAATAAATTGTAATAAAATGATTATGGTGATTATATGAGAACAATGATTTTCGGAGCAGGCTCTGACTTAGGTGTCCATATAGATGGAGCAAGTCTAGGTCCAACACAATTAGTTAATGATATTTCTACTTTTTATAAAGGCGAAAGTATGATGTTTCCTCAAGATACATCAATTATTAAAAGTAGAAATTTATCAGATAGAAGAAAAAATGAATTTGAAATAGAAAAATACAATTCAAAATTATATAAATCAATAGTTGAAAAAATAAAAGAAGAATACTTTCCAATATTAATTGGAGGAGATCATTCTGTTGCGATTGCCTCAGCTCTCGCATCAGTAAAAGCAAATATCGATGTAGGAATAATTTGGATAGATGCTCATACAGACTATAATACTTTTGAAACAACTATCACAGGAAATATTCATGGTCTACCTCTCGCAGCTATAACAGGATATAAATGTAGTGAATTAAGAAGTTATCATGATGGAAAAATAATTCAACCATCACGTTGTGTCATAGTAGGTGCAAGAAGTATTGATGAAAAAGAAAAAGATAATGTTAAATATTCTGGAGTAACTCTCTTCACAACAGAAGATATAAGAGAAAAAGGAATAGAAGCTGTAATGGATGAAGCCTTTAAAATAGCTGGATACAAAACAAAAGGAGTACACGTAAGTTACGATTTGGATATAATAGACCCAAAAGTTGCTCCTGGGGTATCAGTACCAGAATATGATGGTATAACTGAAGAAGAAGCTATGAAAATAAATGAACAAATAATAAAGCATATGAATGATATTCTGTCATTTGATTTAGTAGAATTAAATCCACTAAGAGATATTAATAGAAAAACTGAACAAATTGCCTTAAATATCCTATCTCAAATAATTAGAGCTGCAGAAAAGAAAAAGAAATGGGAACAAAAAACATATTATTAAAAAATAATATGTTTTTTTATAATTAATATTTATATTTAAATTTATCTTTTGTTATCTCAATTAACAATTTTTATAAATTACCATTTAAAGAACAAATGTATGATATAATAAATTTAGGAATACTTTAACAGTTGAGTGCTTGCCGCCTTTTAAAAAGAAAGGAGGCTGATAGTATGTATAAGAAAGATCTTTTGATTTTATCGCTTATCATTATTATCTTTTTACTAATAGCCTTACTTTTTACTTTAGTAATATAGTAATCTACGTAAAAGAAAAGCACTCAATCTAACAAGATTAAGTGCAAACCAAATTTATGCGGTGAGTACTCAACATTGCGAAGTTAAGTATTCCCTTTTTTATTTTATGCAAATTTCTTTGACATATTAATAATAACAGAAAAAAGTATTTTTATCAAGATAACTTTTAAAACAAAAAAGACTATTAAAGTCTTTTTAAAAATTTCTTTCTCTTAAGAATGCAGGCATATCATAATCACTTCCAGAAGAAGAATCATCGTCATCATCATTTTGTAATACCTCAGGTTGATAGAAATCATCTCTACTACGTCTAGTAGGTTGTCCTTGAGATACTTGTGGTTGTTGAATTGAATTAACCTGTACATTAGAAAATTCTGCTGCACTATTGGCATAAGAATTATTCTCTTGTTGTTTCTTCTTATCAAATCCTGTTGCGATAACAGTAACAATTACTTCATCACTTAAATTCTCATTAATAACAGAACCAAATATTGTATTAATATCTGTATTAGCTGCACTTCTAACAACTTCAGCAGCTTGTTCTGCTTCGAACAATGTTAAGTTAACTCCACCTGTAATATTGATAATAGCATCAGTTGCTCCTTCAATTGAAGTTTCAAGAAGTGGTGAAGAAACAGCTTGTTTAGCGGCTTCTAATGCACGATCTTCTCCCATACCAATACCAATACCAATAATTGCACGTCCACTCTTCTCCATTACAGCCTTAACATCTGCGAAATCCAAGTTAACAAGTCCAACAACAGCAATCAAATCAGAAATTGATTGAACACCACGACGAAGTACATTATCTACTTCTTTAAATGCTTCAAGCATTGGTGTAGTCTTATCAATAATTTCTCTTAATCTATCATTTGGAATAACAATTAAAGTATCAACATGCTTTTTCAAATCTTCTAAACCTGCCAAAGCATTTTCCATTCTTCTCTTTCCCTCAAATGAGAAAGGTTTAGTAACAATCGCAACAGTAAGTGCTCCAAGTCCTTGAGCAATTTCTGCAACAATAGCTGCAGAACCAGTTCCAGTTCCACCGCCCATTCCTGCAGTAATAAATACCATATCAGCACCACTTAATGCATCTTCTATTTCTTTTTTTGACTCAAGTGCAGATTCCTTACCAATTTCAGGTTTACCACCAGCACCAAGTCCGTCAGTTAAAGTTGCACCAATTTGAATCTTAACATCAGCTTTAGATGAATTAAGAACTTGTAAATCTGTATTAGCTGCGATAAACTCTACACCCTTAACTCCAGACTCAATCATTCTATTGATGGCATTACCACCACCACCACCTAAACCGATGACCTTGATTTTTGCTAATTGATCCATCTCTAATCCGCCTACCATAACTTTGCCTCCTTAATCATCGAAAACTCCTTCGAAAATATATTTAGAAATCTCTTCATAATCTACATTACTAGAAGAAAGATATTCAAGTTCTTCCTTAGTAAACATATTATACTTTTTTCCTCTTAAATCTAGTTTATCATTAAAATATCTAATAATTCCTAAAGAACTACTATATTTATTATGTCTAGCTCCCAAAGTCGTTATATTACAAACCTTACAAACAAAACCAAACTCCTCATCACATAAGTTTTGAAAGCCACTAAGTTCGCTCAAACCACCTGTTATTATTATATAACGTATTTCTCTGTTTGTTAAGTTTTTTATTTCATTTTTAGCAAGTTTCAATAACTCTCTAACCCTTGCTTCAACTACTTTAGAAACATTTACTTGATTAACATCTTTAGTTTCTTTTTTTTCTAATTGAATAGTCATAATATCATTAGAATCAGCAAGTCTTGCACTTGCAAAAGCAAACTCTTCCTTCATCTTACGAGATACATCCAACTTACATTTAAAAGCATAAGATAAGTCTTTATCAACACTACAGCTTCCAACTGGAATAACTCCATTTTTTATCTGAATTCCTCTATTAAAAATAGAAACGTTAGTAGATTCTTCTCCAATATTAACAACCGCTCCAACTAATTCGTCAAATTTTTTCTCATTGACCGTGTAATAGTCTCCATAAGAAGTAAAACTAACATCAATCGTCTCAAGTCCAGCAAGTTTTAATACTTCCAAAATCTTATATAAAGCTTCTTTTGGAGTAGTACTAACAACCACTCTAGCACTAAGCTTTGAACCCCTCATTCCTTTAGGATCATGAACAGTTACATCATCATCTATCGTAAAGTGAATTGGCATTGCTGTAACAAGTTCATCATGAGAAAAATCAACTTCTTTTAAAGCATTAACAAGTACATTACTAACATCCATTCCATCAATTCCATTGTAATCAACTACAGTTGTCTCACCTGAAACTATGTCCATATTGCAACCACTTGGAGGAACACAAGCAACTACCTTATTAATCTTTAAACCAAGTTTTTCATTAATCTCACGTACAGCACCACTAACACTTTTAACAGCCTGTTTACTATCCGTAATAAAACCATTCTTTATTCCAGTAGATGGATAACTAGAACACGCTAAAACATTATAACTATCATTAGATTTTTCACATACAACGATTTTAACACTATCAGTACCAAGATCAATACCAGTATAAACCTCGTTCATAGCTCCATCTCCTATCCTCAAAATTTATTATACTATAAAAAAAATATTAATAAAAGTATTTTCTATTTAAAGTTCTTATAAACACTATAATATTTTCCCTCTTCAATTAATAAACAATCATTTAAAACATAATTAACTAAATTTCTATCAGTTTGATTACCTAAATTATCTTTATCAATAAAAAATACATAATCATCTAATTCTTTAATATTATTAAGTAGTTTTAAAGAACCATTATAACCATAATTACCAGTATTAACTAAATCATAATATTTAATTGGAATATCTTTAATAATCTTAAAATAATAACCCTCAATTCCAATAAATATAACTTTATTATTATATTTATCCATTAAATCTATTGTATCATTAGTATATTTAATATAATTCTTATCTAAATATCTATACTCAAAATGCTTAATCTTATTAGGATAATTATTAATATTAATATGATTATCAAATAAACTATTAATAAATAACATAATACTTATAATAATTCCAATATAAGAATATTTAATCTTAATATTATTATTCATCAAAAAGAATATTAAAAAACTAATAAAGAAAAACATAAAATGATAATAATCAAACAAAGGAACAGTAATACTTATAAACATAATAAAATAATAAATATAAATATTCTTATAATCTCTTTTTAAATATAAAAATAATATAAATAAAAGAATAAATGTAAAAATAATACAAATATTAAATTTACTATTCCCACTAAAATCAAATAAACCAAGAAAACACAAATCTATAAACTGAAATAAAGAGTTACTTATAAATAAATAAATTAAAAATATTAAAATAGGTCCAATAAATCCTACTAATCTTTTTAAGAACTTCCTACTTTTAATATAATAGAATGTTACTAAAAATAAAGATAACCCAACACTCTGTTTAGTAAGAAACAAAAGTCCTAATATAAATCCAATTAAATAGTCACTCCCAGAATTCTTTTCTAAATAAATAACAAGTACAAATAAAAATAATAATAAAAAATTATAATTAGGAAAACTTATATTCATTGGAAATATAAAAAAAGGTAAAATTATAAATACTTTTTTATCTATCAATTTATAAGTTATATAAAAGAACAAAGTAATAATAACTGTATGAAATAAATGATAAACTAATAAACTATTTCCAAATAAATACATTGGTAATGAATATAAAAAAGGCTGAAATAAAGTTATAACCATATTAAAATCTTTATAAGGAACTAATCCATTATAAAGATTATTACTAAAACCATAACTCCATACTTCATCTAAATTTAATGGACTTATAATTAAATTAAATATTAAAAAAAAGAAAAATATAAAAATAAATATATAATACTTTTTAATAAATTTAACCATACCTACTCCTTAATAATAAAATGATTACCACTATCTAAATAAAGAATTCCTTTATGTCCTTCTAATTGTGGAACAACATCTTTATAAAGATTTATCATTTTAAACTTAGTAAGTGTAAGATAAACCATATTACCATCATCCATATATAAAAGAAATCTATCTTTATCATATTCATTAGGTTTATATTCAATATCGCTAATTAAAGATAATGATTCTTTATTTATTTTACTCATACTTGTAATAAATTTCTCATACTTTTTATCAGGTACATAATTAAGAAGTCTTGGTACTCTAAAAGTATAAGTTCCACTACTTTTCTCTTTATTTTCTAAAACATATTTATCACTATTAGTATCAAAAAATAGTGCTCTATTCTCAACTATATTAACTTTAAGTACAAAACCAGATTTCTTATTTATAGAACAATCACTTATATAATCTGATTTTTTTAATTTACTACAAGCCGTCTTTCTATTAAAAGTAATAAACTTTGGATAATCATATATTCCTGCTAAGTTAATAATATAATCATCATTTAAATAACTATTACCATTAATAACTATATTTTTAATCTTAATTTGTAATGATAAATAAACACAAAAAGATAGTCCAATTAAAACAATAAGAACTATTAAAAAGTTAACTACATTAAGTTTTGTTTTCTTGACTATTTTTTTTGCCATAATTACTCCCAATTAACAAATTCTTGTTCTATCTTCATATCTATTCCATATTCTTCCAATACTTTATCATGACATAAATCAATTAAATATTTAACATCACTACTACTAGCATGATCAAAATTTACTATAAAGTTAGCATGTTTCAAACTAACCATTGCTCC
Source organism: uncultured Muribaculaceae bacterium (assembly GCA_964530845.1). Taxonomy (GTDB): domain Bacteria; phylum Bacillota_I; class Bacilli_A; order RF39; family UBA660; genus UBA3789. The sequence goes on along the minus strand of CAZHBS010000009.1, from coordinate 20,386 downwards.
ACCATGTTTTAATCCTTTAAATCCAACATCTTCTATTAATTTACCAGCATAATTATCTTTAGGATTTCTAAAGACACTACCAGCACTAGGGTATTCTAATGGTTGAGATTCAACTCTTCTCTTTCTTCTCTCATTAATAACTTCTTCAATTGCTTCTCTCTTACCCTTCTTTAATTTTAAAACTACTTCTAAACAAATATAACCTGGATTTTTTTGTAAAAAAGAACTACGATAATGAAAGTTCATTTCTTTATTAACTAAATTAATAATCTCTCCCTTAGGAGTTAAAACTTTAACCAAATCAACAACATATCCCATATCAGACATATAAGCTCCAGCATTCATAAATACTGCCCCACCTACAGTTCCTGGAATTCCAGCTGCAAACTCAAGTCCTGTTAGAGACTTTTTAGCCGTTAATAAACTAAGTTTAATTAAAGGATATCCTGCTCCAACTCTAATCTTATTATGACTTAAAAATTTAAGTTTATTAAATTCACTAAGTTTAATTAAAACACCATCATATAAATTATCACTAAAAAGTAAATTAGAGCCATTTCCTATTAATTTATATTTAATCTTTTCTTCTTTTAAAAAATCAAGTAACTTAATTAAGCAATTAACACTCTTTGGATAGGCAACATATCTAGCCTTACCACCACAACAATAAGTCGTAAGTTTTTTTAAAGAAACATTCTCATCAATCTTACCAATGTTTAAACCCTTAAGTTTATTTATTATCTCTGCCATTCACATCACCTATAATCTTTCTAACTTCTTCCCAAATTCTTGTTGCTGAATCATCAATTCCAAGTTTTCTACTATTCTTTGACATTTTATCATATAAGTCTTCCTCTCCAAGGACTTTATCAATCGCATCAATGATAACATCTTTCGAAAACTCTTCTTCGCTAATTATTAAACAAGCCCCATCTTCTTCAAGTTCATGAGCATTTTTATATTGATGATTATTAGTAACATAAGGAGATGGAACAAATATTGCTGGAAGACCAATTGCTGTTATTTCTGCTATAGTACTTGCTCCTGCTCTAGAAACAATCAAATCACTATCTTTCATTATATTAATTAAATTATCCATAAAAGGAACAATTTTAACATTACTAGAACATTCTATATCTTTATATTCATCATAATACTTCTTACCTGTAATAACTAATACCTGATAATCTTTATCATTAAAACCAGGAATTAATTCTTTAATTTTCTTTGTCATAGTAATACTACCAAGAGACCCCATAACAACAATAACTAACTTTTTATTTTTAGAAAAGCCAATGCTTTCTTTAGAAACCTTTGAAACATTAATAATCTCTTCACTTCTAGGATTTCCTGTATAAACTACTTTATCTTTTGGAAATAAAGATAAGCTGTTAGGTAAAGATACACATATTTTATCTGCAAAATTACCAATAAACTTATTAGAAACTCCTGGTACCGAATTTTGTTCATGAATTAATACTGGGATTTTTTCTTTATGTGCTGCATATAAAACCGGTGCTGTAATATAACCACCTGCTCCAATCACAATATCAGGATGAAAGTCTTTAATAATTTTTCTACTCTTTTTAACCGCTTTAAAAAATAAATTCATAACTGAGATATTAGAAAATATATTCTTTCTATTTAAACCACTCATCTCTAGCCCAACAAAATCAATTCCAAGTTTTGGAATAATATCCTTTTCCATTCTATCTAATGTTCCAATGTATAAAAATTCACTGTTTTTATCTTTCTCTTTAATCTTATTGATAATCGCAACAGCAGGATAAATATGTCCTCCTGTACCACCAGCTACTACAATATATTTCATGCAATCACTCCAGTTAATCAAATTATATCACACTTCTTAAAAAAAACATCGTCAATATAAATACTTTACACTACATTTTATGCCTATTAATAACTATTATGTCAATTGTAAAACTATCCATAATATGATAAAATACAAAAAAAGAAAAGAGGGATATTATGAAAGCCATAGGAATAATTGCCGAGTATAATCCATTTACAAATGGTCATAAATATCACATCGACAAAATAAAAGAAAAATATCCAGATTATACCTTAATTGCCATAATGACAGGAAACTTTACTCAACGAGGAGAACCAGCTGTTATTGATAAATGGAAAAGATGTGAAATTGCCTTAAACTTAGGAGTAGATCTAGTAATAGAACTTCCCTACCCATTCGCAACAGAAGGAGCAGATGTCTTTGCTTATGGAGCCGTAACTTTATTAGAGCACTTACAAGTAGAAAAAATAATTTTTGGAAGCGAATCAGACAATATTGAAGACTTAGAATTAATCGCCAAAACACAAGTAGATAATGAAGACTTTGATAAACTAGTAAAAATATACTCTAAATTTGGTAATAATTACCCTACAGCCCTATCAAATGCCCTATTCGATTTAACAAATAAAAAAATAACTACTCCTAATGATTTATTAGGAATAAGTTATATAAAAGAAATATATAAAAATAACTATAAATTGAAATATGAAACAATTAAAAGAACAAATAATTATCATGAAAAAGATATATTATCTTCCGCAACATCTATAAGAGAATCTCTGAAAAATAATAATGATTTAAACAATATAAAAGACTATATCCCAAGTATTGAATTAAATTATTTAAATAATCTTCATTTTCCAGATAATTACTTTAGTATATTAAAATATAAAATAATAACAGAAAAAGACTTATCCTTATATCAAACAGTAGATGAAGGAATAGATAATACTCTAAAAAAAGTAATTAATCAATCAAATAATTATAATGAACTAATTAATAATATTAAATCAAAAAGATATACTTATAATAAAATAAATAGACTTCTAAATCATATTCTATGTAATTTTACTAAAGACTTAAAAAATGAAATGACTAAAATTACTTATATTAGAATATTAGGTTTAAATAATAATGGAAGAAAATATCTAAATGGGATAAAGAATAATCTAGATATACCATTAATAAGTAAAATAGAAAGAAATAAAGATATGATGTTAGAGTTTGAAATAGAAACTACTAAAATATATGACATTATTCATAATGAAAATCTAACAGAAAGAGAATTTAAAAGAATTATTTATAAAGGAGAAGAAAATGATAAAAAGTAAAAACACAGGTCAAATTATTGTAATATCTGCTCCATCTGGTGCAGGTAAAGGAACTATTATTAAGGAACTATTAAAAAATGATAATAAAACAAGATGGTTATCAGTATCTGCTACAAGTAGAGCTCCCCGTGAAGGAGAACAAGAAGGAATAAATTACTATTATCTAACAGAAGAGGACTTTAAAAAGAAAATTAGAGAAGACTATTTTCTAGAATATACTAACTATGCTGGAAACTATTATGGTACACCTAAAGAATATATAAAAGAAAAAGTAGAAAAAGGAATAGATGTAATATTAGAAATAGAAATAGAAGGAGCTATGAATGTAAAAAGACTAATTCCAGAAGCTATGTTTATTTTTATAATGCCACCTTCTCTAAAAGATTTAGTAAAAAGATTAAAAGGTAGAGGTACTGAATCAAATGAAAAAATAATTAAAAGATTCCATGAAGCCTATAAAGAAATAAATGAAGTAACAAAGTATAACTATGTTGTAGTAAATGACGAAATAGATAAAGCAGTTGATAAAATAGAATCAATTATTAAAGCAGAAAGATGTAGAGTTGATCGTATTGAAGAAGTATTCCTAGATACAAAAGAAGAAGAAATCCATGAATTATTAATGGATGAAGAATATGACAATTCTGGTTTAGGAGATAAATTAGAATGAAAAAAGAATTAGAAGAATATATTAAGTATGTAGAAAACAATAAAAAGAAAAAAGACCTCAAAGAAGAAGTCTTAATAAAAATAAAATTTTTTGAGCATGAAAGATTAGTCCATTTAATTGTTACTTTCTTTACAGGTATCGCAGCAATCTTATTCTTTCTAGGATTCTTAATAATAGAATCAATCCCCCTTTTTATATTATTCTTAATTACACTATTATTATTTATCCCTTATATTATCCATTATTTCTATTTAGAAAATGGAACTCAAAAACTACAAAGACTATATTTTAAAATATAGTCTTTTCTTTATATAAATAAATTTGTAAAGTTTTCTCCATCATGGCTAACAGTAATTACATCTTCATCATTTAAATAATCAATATCTTTAACATTAACTAAGTTATTATAATCAACGCATACATTAGGTTCACTAGAAATAAATCTAATAAAACCATCAGTTGTTAAACATACAATAGATAAATAACTACAAATTATTTCCTTATAAGGAATACTATTATTACTAATATATTGTTGAAGACTCTCATTATAATCAAGCAATGGTATAACTCTATTATCATTACTTATCGCATACAATTGCGTAGTATCTTGTAAATGTATAAAACTAATATCTTTCTCTACAAAAGTATCGTTAATATATAATGAACCATCTTCAAGTAAAATATAAATATTACCATAAAAGTCATCAATTACATCTCTAATATTCTCATACTTATCAAGTAAATTACCATTACTTTTCAAATAATTAATTCTCTCATCAAGAGTCTCCATATCATATAATTTTATTTTTGAATCACTCATATTATCACCATCTTAATTATAACAAAAAGTTTTCACCATTAACAATATATTTTTACCTCATTTCAAGTTCTTTATCATCTTCATATTCATAGTTTAACACATTACCCCTAGTAACTACACTATCACCAATCTCATTTTCTAAGTCAGTTCTTGCATTACCAGCGATTTTTCCACCACGTCTTGCTACCTCAATATTTTCATCTAAACCTTTAGGTTTTTTCTTTTTAGCTATTTCTCTTGTTGCTAACTCACCTAAATCAGCTAACGTTACTTCAATATCACTCATATTATCTCTTAAAGATTCTTTTCTAAACCCTTTAAATGATTTCTATTCTTTAGCAGTCATTCCAGACCATTCTTTGTAAATTTCATTTGTTAGAATTGCATATTCTTTTTGCTCAGTTATTCCGCCATCTTTCCAAACATCTGTAAGTTGTTTTCTGTCTTGAATACCTTTAATTCTTTTAGCAATCCACTTTTCATCATAGCCTTTAGCTCTATATAAATCAATCACTCTTTGCGCTGCTAACGATGGATCAAACGTCTCATTTATTCTTTCACTGCCTAATTTTGCTAACCATTGTTTTATAGGCTCGGCATTCTTGCTTGGAATTGATTCAATAATTCTAAACATCTCCTCAATATCACAAACATCAGTTAAACGATATTTACCATCTTGAGACTTTAATTTTAACTGTCCGATTTTTTCGGACACTTCATTTCCTTCTTGCTTTAATTTACTTTTTAAATCACTCCAATATTTTCTTGGTCTATCACTTTCTGAAATAACTCCGACAATATCTACAACACTAATATAGTATTTTTCCTCCTCTTTATCCCAAACTGTTCTTATTGTTTCATTATTAAATATTTTGTTTATTAAATGCATTTTTTCTTGATTCATCCTATCCTCCTAACCATGTAAATAACCTACAATTTTATTGTATCAAACATTTGTTCTTAATTCAACATTTACACAAAAAGAAAACTTCACTATCAAAGTGAAGTACTAAACGTTTACTTATTATATTTTAATTATTCTAATGAAATTAGTCTCATGAGTCTTTCCAAGTGGGAATCCTCCAGTAAAGACAATTAAATCTCCATCATTTAAATTAAATTCTTTCTTTGCAGTTACTCTTGCAGTTTCAATAATATCTTCCATATTATCATATATAGATGTTACAACAGATTTAACTCCAAAGTTTAAAGTAACTTTCTCAGCAATATGGTTAGATGGGCAACATGCAAGAATTGTACAATTTGGTCTTAAGTTACTAATCTTGCGAGCAGTGTATCCTGTCATTGTCGTTGTAACAATAAGTTTTATATCTTGATATTCAACCGCATCAACTGCAAGTTTCGAAATTGTATCACTAACATCAATTTGTCTTTTATATGCAACATGCTTTGTATAATCAATTGTTGACTCAACATACTCACAAATCTTTCCCATTATCTCAACAGACTGAACTGGATAACTTCCAACTGTAGTTTCACCTGACAACATTACACAATCAGTTCCATCTAACACTGCATTGGCAATATCAGATACTTCTGCACGAGTTGGACGAGGTGAAGAATACATTGAAGCAAGCATTTCTGTCGCAACAATTGCAAACTTACCATTTTCACGGCATTTACGAATAATATCTTTTTGAATTATTGGAAGCATCTCCATTGGAACCTCAACTCCCAAATCTCCTCTTGCAACCATAATTCCATCACTTGCTGCAATAATCTCATCAATATTGTCAATTCCAGCTTGAGATTCAATCTTAGAAATAATTCTAGCGTCTCCTCCAGCATCCTCAACAAGTCTTTTAGCTGCAAGCACATCATCTTTAGAACAGACAAAAGATAAAGCTAAATAGTCACATGAATGTTTTGCAGCAAACTCAATATCTTTCTTGTCAACATCACTAATAAATTCAAGATTCAAATCAACTCCAGGAACATTAATAGTCTTATGAGATTTAATTTCACCATCATTTAAAGCTTGTAATACAACATAGTCGTCTCCTTTTTCAGTAACGATTAAATCAAGAAGCGCATTATCAATTAAAACATGATTTCCCTCTTTTAAATAAGTAATCGCAATTGGATGATTAACACCAAATTGTCCTTTATTACCAAGAACCTGTGACATAACCATTTTTATAGTTTGTCCTTTTTTTATACTAACTCCACCATTTTCAAATTCAAGTGTTCTAAATTCTGGTCCTTTAGTATCATACATTATCGCAATGTGTTGACCAGTCTTTTTACGAACCTCTCTAACAACATCAATTGTTTTTAAAACACTATCATAATTAGCATGAGACATATTAATACGAGCACAATTCATTCCCATATTAACCATTCTTTCCATTACTGGAACACTATCACTAGCAGGTCCAATACTACAAATTATTTTTGTTTTTTTCATCTACATCACCCTCCAAATTTATTCAATAATATTATATAAGAATAATAAAAAAAATAATAGTAAAAATACTATTATTTTTGACAATGTTGACAATAATGTGTACCTCTTCCCCCAATTCTATCTTTGATTAGAATATTGCCACATTTAGGGCACTTCTCTCCACCCTTTCCATGAACCAATAATTCATTTTGAAATAAACCATGAACACCTTCAGATGAAGTAAAGCTCTTAATTGTAGTACCTCCAAGTTTAATAGCCTTTTCAAGTACAGTTCTAGTATTCTCAATAATTTTACTACATTCATCCAAAGTAATAGATTTAGCTTGGCGAAAAGGATTAATTCCACTCATAAACAATATTTCATCATCATAAATATTACCAATTCCAGTAATTATGCTTTGATCGAGTAAAACAGTTTTAATAGGAAGTCTTTTATCCTTAAATTTATTTATTAAATATTCAGGAGTTAACTCCTCATCATAATATTCATAGCCAAGTTCTGATAAAGGTTTTACTAAATAAGTATCTTCTTTTTTTATTAAATACATCTTTCCAAACTTTCTCACATCATGATATCTAAAACTAATAGAATCATCAAGTATTAATTCAACATGTTCATGCTTGTTAATAGCTTCTCCTTTATTTCTAAAAACAAACTTTCCTTCCATTCGAAGATGGATAAGTAAAGAATAATCATCTAATTCAATAACAATAAATTTTCCACGAGTTGTAATTCCATTTATATGTTGATGAATTATATTCTTCTTAAAAAAATCAATATCACTAGCAATAATATTATCCCAAAATATATTACAACCAGTTATTTCTTTATGAACAAGTTCAGGAATCAACTTATTAACAACAGTAATTACCTCAGGTTTTTCAGGCATAAAATCATCTCCTACTTCGCTTCATACCAGTTGTTTCCAACTTCAATATCTACTTTTAAAGGAACATCTAATTTAAAAGTATTTTCCATTATATCTCTAACTATTTCTTTAACTTCTTCAAGTTCAGAGTTAAGTACATTAAATACAAGTTCATCGTGTACTTGAATAAGCATCTTACTCTTTAATCCACGTTTATTAAACTCATCATATATCTCAACCATAGCTTTCTTTAATATATCAGCAGCACTACCTTGAATAGGAGTATTAAGAGCCATTCTCTCACCACTACTCCTAATTAAATAATTTTTATTCTTTAATTCTTCAATTACTCTCTTGCGATTCATTAAAGTTCTAACATAGCCATCTCTATAAGCCTTATTTTTCTCTTCTTCCATATACTTAGAAATACCAGGGAAAGTCTCTAAATAACTATCAATAAACTTTTTAGCACTCATAATATCAATGCCTAAGTCTTCAGATAATCCAAAACCACTAATACCATATAAAATACCAAAGTTAACTGCTTTAGCATTTCTTCTCATATCTTTAGTAACCTCTTCAATCGGTACATGAAATATATCAGAAGCAGTTTTAGTATGGATATCTAAATCTTCTCTAAACGCTTTAATTAAGTTTTCTTCTTGCGAAACATGTGCAAAAATTCTAAGTTCTACTTGAGAATAATCACTAGATAATAATACTGAATCATCATCAGGAATAAAAGCACTTCTAATTAGTTTAGAATAGTCACTTCTAGCTGGAATATTTTGAAGATTTGGTTCAATACTAGAAAGTCTACCAGTACGAGTTAATGTCTGAGTAAATATTGTATGAATTCTTCCATCTTCTCTAACTTCACTTTGTAATCCAACTGCATAATTAGTATATAACTTAGATAAAGTACGATATTCAAGTATCTTAGCAACTATTGGATGAACAAATTCTATTTTATCTAAAATATCCTTACTTGTAGAATATTTATTATCTTTAACCTTTTTAGGATAAGGAATCTCTAAATCAACAAATAACACATTAGCAAGTTGAGAAGGACTCATTATATTAAATTTTTTGCCAGCAAGATCATATATTTCATTTTCAAGTACATCCATACTACTTTTTAATTGTTTCTCAACATTACCTAAATAATCTTTATCAACCTTAATTCCTGTATTTTCCATATCTGCAAGAACAGTTGTAAGAGGCATCTCAATTTTTTCAAATAAATCAAGTTCTTCATTTTCTTTTAACTCATTTAAAATTTTCTCACGACTCTCGTATATAAATTTAGCTTTAAGACAACAAATCTTACTTAACTTATCATCGTCTATTTCTTTAGGTCTCTTATCTGTTCCATATAATTCTTCATAATCAGGAATATTATAATCAAAACTACGTGCAACAAAACTAATATCATCTTTAACAACATAATCAAGTAAATAAGCTCCAATCATTGTATCAAAAACAACATTATTAAATTTAACTAAATTATTTAAAACAACTAAGTTTTTCTTATAATCGTATGTATATTTTAAAACATCACTATTAAATATTTCACTATATTTTTGAATCTCATCTGGCTTTATAAAGTAACCATTCTCACCATCATAAATACCAATACCCAATATATCACTCTTACTATAAATACTACCACGAGTCTCTAAGTAAAATGAAAAATCTTTTAATTTAAATGAATCAATATCTTTTATTACTAATGGTATTTCTTCTTTTACCTCACGAGAAGAATCATCTTCTTCTACAAAATCTAATTTCTTTAATAACGAATGAAACTCTAATTCTTCAAGTTCTCTCTTATAATCCATTGAATTAAGTCCAAGATACTTACAATCTTCCAAACTAAAATCAATTGGAACTTCTCTATATATTGTCGCAATATCTAAACTCATATAAGCATTATCTTTATCATTCTCTAACTTCTCACGAGTCTTAGGAGTAAGTTCATCTAAATGTTCATAAACACCATCTAGGCTACCATATTTAGAAATAAGACTAATTGCAGTCTTCTCACCTATTCCCTTAACTCCAGGAATATTGTCTGATGAGTCCCCCATTAAAGCCTTTAAATCAATCATTCTAATTGGTTCTGTTTGATAAGTATTATAAAATTCATCTCTAGTCATCATAATATAATCATTACTCTTTAAAAGTTTAACAGTAACTTCATCACTAATAAGTTGCAACAAATCTTTATCACTACTAATTATAGTCGCAATAAATTCATCTTCTTCATCAACTCTTTTAGCAAGCGTCCCAATAATATCATCAGCCTCATAATTATCTATTTCAAAGTGCTTAATGCCCATTGTATCAAGAACTTCTTTCGCTTTAGGAAATTGAAGTTTTAACTCATCTGGCATAGCTGCACGACCAGCCTTATAAACATCATACTTATCATGTCTAAACGTTTTTCCTTTATCAAAAGCAACCATAATATAATTAGGATTTTCATCCTTAATTATTTTATTCATCATATTAATAAATCCATATAAAGCATTAGTAGGAAAACCTTTAGAATTCTTCATAATAACACCTTGATAAGCAGTTGCAAAGAAACTTCTAAACAATAAATTATTTCCATCAACTAATATAATCTTTTTCATTCTATCACCTGTTATTTAGTATAACATAATTTAAAACATTAATAACATAATTTCTGATAATTATCACTTACAAATAACAAATATAAAATAAACAAAATATATAAAAGTAAAATAACTAAGCCTGTCTTAATCCCTTTCTTTAAATCTCCATTCATAATATCACTCCTCTCATCTAAAAAAAGTATATATCGAACATTAATTCGTGTCAACAACAAATTGAAACATTTGTTTGACTAAATGGTAAAGTAATGATAAAATAAATTTATAAGGAAGTGATACTATGGAAAAACTTACTGGTAGACAAAAATTTATACTAGATATTTTAAAAAAATTAATTGCTAAAAATGGTTATCCACCTACTGTAAGAGAAATCGGAGAAGCAGCAGAACTTTCATCTCCTGCAACAATACATTTTCATCTTAGACAATTAGAAGAGAAAGGTTACATAAAGAAGGACGACAATAAAAATAGAACTATCGAAATTTTAGTTCCAAATGAATATCTTGAAAAAGATGAAAAAATTGTTGATGTTCCTCTTCTTGGAAAAGTAACAGCAGGCTCTCCAATAGAAGCAATTGAAATGCCTGATGAATATTTTTCATTACCATCAAATCTTGTCTCAACAAAATCTGAAACATTTACGCTTAGAGTAAGTGGAGAATCAATGATTAACGTTGGAATTTATGATGGAGATATTTTAATAGTTGAAAAACAAAAAACTGCAAAAAATGGTGAAACAGTTGTTGCCATGAACAATGAAAATGAAGTAACTGTTAAAACATTTTATAAAGAGAATGGTTATTTTAGACTACAACCAGAAAATGATACAATGGAACCAATTATTTTAAAAGAATGTACTATACTAGGAAAAGTAATTGGATTATATAGAAAATTATAAAAAAAAGGACTTATGTCCTTTATTTTTTTCCTCTACCATGTCCTCCACGTGCTGTATGATCATTATTAGGATCAACTGGTAAGAAAGAAATATTCATCTCAGCTGCAGCTGCAGCCTTAGCTGCTCTTTGTGCAGGATCTAGTCCATCATCAGCTGTATTAACAGCCTTTTTCTTTTTTAATTCAAACTGACTAGGATCAACTGCTTGGAATACAATGTCCATTCCTTGAGCAGCCTTAGCTGCTTTTTCTGCAGCATTAAGTCCATCATCACTAGTATTCTTTTTCTTAACTTCTTTCTTAGGCATCATCTTAGTAGGATCAATATTTAAGAAAGCAATATCCATCTCTGAGTTTTGCGCTGCCATTGCTGCCTTCATAGCTGGAGTAATTCCATTATTTTTTTCTTGTTCAGCTGCTAACTTCGCTGCTGCCTCCTCTGCTGCAATACGCGCCTGTTCTGCCTCATACGCTGCTTTTTCTGCAGCAAGTCGAGCTTTCTCTTCAGCAACCTCTTTTAAATGTATATCATTAGGATTAGGTATTTCAAGTAAAGCATCAAATACAACCTCCTCAGGCATATTATCACCTATCTTAAAAATAATAAAACCAATTAATATAATTAAAATACCAAGTATTACTAAATCAACAGTCTTATCAATCTCATTACTAAGAAGATATGAAACCTCAGGATTATCTTTATTATATAAAACTTCATACTTGTAATTTATATTATCAGGATCACGACTTACTAGAAATCTATCTATTTTATATATTTGTCCATCCACTTCATATTCAACAGTAGATTTAAAAAAATCACCAAATAAATTATATTCTTGAACATCAATAACATACCCTTTAATATGTTCATAACTAAAATTCTTTTGAATAGTAAAGCCCACCAAAACTAAAGATAAAATAATAGAGACAATTCCAAATCCAATAGTAACTCCACCACTAATCATTAAAGGCTTCTTAGGAGACTTCTTTTTCTTATTATAGTCTTTTAATCTTACTTTTTTTTGATTCATATATGTATTCATAGTCATTTTTTTATTCTTTTTTCCCATAAAACACATCCCTATTCTAAATAAAGTATATCAAAAAACACAAAAACAGGAAATATAAAAAGAAGTTTTTTACAACTTCTTAATAAATAATCTAACAATATAACTAGCAATCATAATACCAGCACTTGCAGGAACAAACATTAAAGAACCAGGTACTCTATCTCCAACCTTAACAGGTAACTCTGTAGAAGATAAAACCATTACTTTACCCTTAATTTTTTCATCTTTAACATACTTACGAATAACTCTTGCTAAAGGATCATTGTATGTTTTATTAATATTAACTATTTCTAATTTAGAAGGATCAAGTTTATTTCCAGTTCCCATACAAGAAATAAAAGGAATCCCTCTTTCACTGCATTCTTTAATAACGCATTTTTTTGTACTAACTGTATCACACGCATCTACAAAAAAATCAATATTTTCATTAAATAATAAACTAATATTATCTAGACTAATAAATTCACTAATCCTAACAACAGAACAATTACTATTAATATTTTTTATTCTTCTCTCTAAAGCATCTACTTTTAAAGTACCAACATTATCTTCATAAGTCATTATTTGTCTATTTATATTTGTCTCATCTATCATATCAAAGTCAACTAAAATAACTTTTCCAATTCCACTTCTAACAAGTCCTTCAACAACATAAGAACCTACTCCACCACATCCAAGTACTAAAACAGATTTACTATTTAAAACATTTAAATTATCTTCTCCAATAACTTTAGCAATTCTTGAAAATTTAAGCTGCATTCTTATACTCTCTTTCTTTAACAAACTGTCTACCGCCACTTGCTTGTTTTGTTAAAACTAACGGTCTATCATAAACAATCTTATTTATATAACTAATTTTAGTATAAATATCTGTATTACTTTTTGCCATATTATAATACTTTTTCAAATTACGATAATCACGTGAATTAATAACTCCAAGAGCATCTATTGTCTCTTGAATACTATCTTCGCCAACTGCAGAATCACTAATTAAACTACACTCAAAACTATTGAAATAATCGATTAACTCAACCATATCAATTAAACCAGCTTCTTCTAGTTTTCTTCCTAAATCTCCTCTACCATTCTTAATTAAATTTTGTAATTTAGAAATTCTCTCGTCCCCTAAAACATCTAAAAAACCAAGTTCTTCTAAAGAAACATATCTTCCTCTCTGACTCTTTTTAGGAACTTCATTTTTCATATCGAGAATTGCCTTACTATATAATGTATCAAGTCCCTCAGTTACCTTTTTAGGAGGTTGCCCTACTTCATAAACATCAAATCCATGAGTTATATCCTCTCTCTTAGTTGTAACTAAAAATCTTCTTGGATATAAAAGTGATTTACTTCTAATAAAATCTATTGGAGCATTCTTATCTCTTGAATTACTAAAACTAGATTGAGAAAATCTTTCACGATTAACAATAATCTCACTCATATCTCTTTCGCTAACAATACCTCTTTTAACTTTAGAAGCACCCTTTAATTTAATCTCAACATTCATAACTCTTTTTTTATTCACTATAGGTAAAATTAACATATCATTCACCTCTATCAAGGCATATTTTATCATAAAAAGCCTTTTTAATCAACAAAAAAAGTCAGAATGAAGATACGTCGACGGCAACGATAAAACCTGTTGCGTTTGTACAGGTGGGTGTCCATACGTTATCATTAGGATCCTCATATAAAGAGTATTCAACACCGATAACTGATCAAGACTCCCGTATCGTTATATTAGTCGGTTTTAATAGAGCCTGTTCGTATCTATCTGACACTTTAATTATACCATACCCCCTCTCACCTTAACAAGACCTTTCACATCATTTTACAGGATACATAAAATACACTAGGTGATAATATGTATGTAAATACTGACAAATCAACAATGTACTATGAAAAAACAAATAGTAAAGGCCAAGATATTATAATACTTCCAGGCTGGGGAAATACTAAAGAAACATTTAAATATATAATTGATTATTTTAAAGATGATAATAGAATTTTTATAATGGATTACCCTGGTTTCGGTATGAGTGAAGAACCAAAAGAAGAACTATTATTAGAAGACTATATAGAATTAATATTAAAAATGATAGAAAAAGAAAAAATAACTAATCCCATCATCATAGCACATTCCTTTGGTGGAAGATTAGTATCAATCTTAAATGAAAAAATAAATATTAAGGAACTAATACTTATAGATGTCGCAGGAATAAAAAGATTTAATTTAAAACTTTATCTCAAAACAAAGATTTTTAAAATAATAAAAAAAATTAATAAGAAATTAGCCAAGAAAATAGAAAAAAAATTCTCATCATCTGATTATAAAGATTTAAGTCCTATTATGAAAAAAACATTTAATAATATCATTAAAGTAAATTTAAAATCTAAATATAAAAAAATAAAAACAGAAACACTAATTATTTGGGGAGAAAAAGATGAAGATACTCCTCTAAAAGATGCTTATCTTTTAAAAAAAATTATTAAAGACTCAGCTCTAATTATTTATAAAAATAAGCATCACTATTCATATTTAGAAGACATTTATCTAACTAATAGAATAATCGAAAATATTATAAAAAAAGATGAAGAAAATTAATCTTCTTCATCCATATCTTCAAACTGTTCTATAAGAATCTTTCCAAAGAAATGATTTTCTTCATTTCCATTATCTACTATCCAAAAATTAATATTCATAGATTGATTAGTATTAGCTTCAATTAAACCTGTATCAATTATCATGTCAGAATCATTAAAGTTTCTAACCTCTCCATCATTAATAGAGTATCTAATTCTTTCATACCCAACTATTGAATCGCTACATTTACAATTAGATATCGCATCTTCATCATTAATTAATCTCATAACATAGTTAATGTTTTTATAAGTATTATTAGAAAAATAAACTTCATATTTTTCAGTATACTTACCTTCTTCATCACTTAAAACATCATGATCATCCAAAGAAATTAATTCACTAGAATAAGTGATATCAGGCACCTCATAATAATTACCAAAGTAATTAGGACTAACACTAATAAATATATACAAACCAACAATTATAAGAACCATAAAAATAATAGTCAAAATAATGGTATATCTCATCTCATGTTCTTTTATTTTACTAATAGTATGAGAGATTTCTTTGCCACTATTTTTATTAATATCACTAGTTTTAAGTTTTACATCTCTAATTATCTTAGCCATATTAAACACCCTACTCTAATCCCAATTATATCAAAATAATATCATAAATAGAAGTAGAAAAAACAAAAAAAATATCCCAAAAGGGATATTTTTAATTACTTATTTTCACTATATTTAGAATAACCAATAACTAATGCAATTATAACTACTACTAGTATTAGTATCCACCATGGGAACTTTGGACTAGAAGTTTCACTATCATCGTCTTCTTCATCTGTATTATCTTTTTCATCTTCAGAATCAACTTTAATTTCTTTATCATTATCTGATGAAGCTAAACTATTACTATTATTGTTAGAAGATTCACCATAAACACTTCCATTACCATAGAAAACTTTATTAGTACTAGCGTTGTTATTAAATGGTTTCTTAACAACAACTCTAACAATATCATAAATAGTTGCATAATGCTCTGTATCTTTTGGAGTATAAACAACTTCATAATAATCAGTTTCTGTTAATGAACAACCACTATTGTACCAAGACCATCCTTCAGGTAATTTTATATTTCCTAAAGTCATTCCATCTTTATAATCTACAGTAATTTCATCTAAAGGTGAAACTTCTGGCCATTTCTTTTCTACAAGAACTTTGATAACAATATCTTTACTAATATTATAGTTATTTAAATCTATTGGTGTATAAGTAACTTTAAATTCTTGATATCCAACTTCACCTACTGAAGTATCAAGACTATCTTGGAAAGTAAATCCTAAAGGTAGATAAACATCCTCTAAAGTATCTCCCCAATAAGCCCAAATATAAGTTGGAATTTCATAATCATAAGTACCTTTAACAACATTAACTAAAATAGTTGGATTTAAATCTTGATTAGAATAATCATAGTTATTAGAATCAACTGGTGTATAAGTTGCTTTATAGCCACTATTTCCAACAGTTGGAACTATACTAGGATCATCCCAAGTCCAACCATCTCCAAGTTGAATATCTCCTAAAGTATTATTAGGACTATAAACATATTCAGTATCTACAGTTGGAATTGTAACTAAATCAGCAACCTTTTTATTAACCTTAACAATTACAGGTATATCACTAACAATTGCATAATTATCAGTATCATCTGGAGTATAAGTTACAAAGAATTTATTGTCTCCAGCATTTCCAACTAAATCAGTTGGATTATTCCAAGTAAATCCTTGAGGTAGACTAATGCTTTCTAAAGTATCACCATATGTTGCAACTAAATCAGTTGGAATAGTATATGTAGGTCTCATTTTAGAAACATCAACTACAACCTCAATATTATCAATAACTTCATAGTTATCTAAATCATTTGGAGTAAATTTAGCACTAAATGTCATAGTACCTAAAACAAGTTCAGTATCAACATCACTATTCCATGAATAAACTCCATCTTCACTTTCAGGTAAAACAACTGATGCAAGTGTCATAGTCTTATAACCAATAAGACTTAGTTTTGAAGGAATATTTGGTCTAGCTTTATTAACAACTAAGTTAACAACAGCAGTAGCATCTCCTTGATAATAATAATTATCAAGATCAGCATTTTTATAAGTTGCTGCATAACCATGATTATTTACAGTTGGAACGATTGTCTTATTATCCCAAACCCATCCTTCACTTAATGGAATATTTTCTAGTTTTGTATTTGGATTATAAGTAATAGGACTAACTACTGGTGGATTGATTACTCCTCCATCTGCCTTATTAACTTTAATTATAACTTTTGTCTCTACTACATCATAATTATCTAAATCATTTGGAGTAAAGATTAAAGTAAATTCATTATCTCCAGCATTACCAACACTAGTACTAGCGTCTTTCGCAAAACTAAATGTACCATTATCTGCACTTGGTAAAGTGATATCAGCTAAAGTATCACCATATGTTGCAACTAAATCAGTTGGAACAGTAAATGAAGGTTTAGCCTTACCAACATTAACCTTAATTTTAATATTCTCAATAATATTATAATTATCAAGATCACTAGGAGTATAAGTTGCTAAAAACTCATGTTCTCCAGTATTTCCAACATTTATTGTAGAATCTTTCCAAGTAAAACCACTAGGTAATTCAACATCTGCTAAAGTCATATCTTTATATGCTTTAATACCTGTTGGAATAGTATATGTAGGATCAGCTTTTTCAACATTTACTACAATATGCTTAGTAAGTTGAACATTAGAATAATCATAGTTCTTTAAGTTCTCTTCACTTGGTGTATAAACTATATCATAACCACTATTATTAACAGTAGGAACTATAGTCTCATCAGCCCAATTCCAACCACTTGGTAATTTAACATCACCTAAGGTTTTATTAGGATTATATGTGATTGTTGAAACATATGGAATAATTACATCACTTGCCATAGCTTTATTAACTTTAATTTTAACTTTAACTTCAACAGCACTATATTTACTATCAGTTGGAGTATAAATTACAGTAAATTCATTTTCTCCAGCATCTCCAACAAGTGTATCTAAATCATCTTTAAAGCTAAATGCACCATCACTTGTATTAAATGCATTAAGTTGGCTTTCTACATCATATAGAGTATTACCATATGTTGCAGTAAGTCCAGTTGGAGTCTCAAAATTAAGTGCATTTTTTATACCTTCAACATTAATTTCAATATGTCTCGTTTCCTTGTAATTATTAGAATCAATTGGAATATATTTTACATATAACTTATTGTTTCCCTCATTGATTATCAAACTACAAGATTCATCTTCCAATTCAAATCCTTGAGGTAAAATAATATTTTCTGCTTTAGTTCCAGCATAAGCTTTAAGATTTGTTGGGACAACAAATTTGAAATCTGCTTGTGCAACTCTAATTGGAACACTTAATGTTAATTCATTATATTGAGAATCATCTGGAACAAATTTTAACTCATGATTTCTAATTGCAAAACCAGACTTATCAGAATCACCTACCAATGTATTGTTTCCTTCTACCCATTCATATTTTCCAAACCACTCATCTGGTAATATAATACTTGAAAGTTTATCTCCATAAGTGGCAGATGAATAATATCCAGATGTATTTGAAAATTGAAAATCATCTAATATTAAAAGTTTGATAAATGCTTCAACATTTTTATTGTCTTCATTATATGTAATTCTTAATTTATTATCTATTCCAGGATAATCATCAATTAATTCAACATTAACATCTTTTAAATCTAACTCTTTTGTACTATTGTCATCAAAAGTTACTTTAACTTTTCCTCCAGTTAAATCAACTAAATCTATTTTATTTTCTGGGTCATCTGTATCAAATTCAGATAGTAAATATGACGTCTTATTAGGATTACTAATAACATCAATTTTAGAAACTACCTTATTTGGATTAACATCAATACTATTTAAATCAAAAAACTCTGTAGTATATACTAACTTTGCAGCTTTAGAAGTAGATTTATCAGTTAATCCAGTTACCTCTACCTTGAATTTATCACCCTCATTATAAGTTTCCCACCAATAATAATTTCTATCTTCAGGTTTAGGTTGTTCAAATATCAAATAGTCACCAGTATACATTGGGTCAGAATATTCTAAATTACCTTTTGCAATAGTACAATCATATGACTGATTTGTTTTTAAATTTGTAACTTTTACAACCAAGCTATTTTCATCATTTACTATTAAAGTATCAGGATTTAATTTAACAGACCAAGATGACTCACTAATATATATGTTATTTAGTGGTGCATAACCAGGATTTGGAAAAGCTCCATACGCAACATTTGTATTAGCATTTGAATCAGTATGCATTAAACCTATTGCAGTTGTTCCTGAATAACCAAAGTCAACATTTACTACAAGTGGATCTATTAATGCTACTCTATGACCTATTGTATCAAATGTACTAGTGCTTAAATTATATCCTTCACTTAACCATGCTGATACTGCACGTCTAGGGGAAGCATAATAAGCTAATATATTGTGGTTTATTGGTCTAGCAAGTTCCCATAAATCAGCTGGAAAGTCAGCCGGTTTGTTTTCATCATGTAGTACATGTCCTCTATTTATTTCATATTGGCGTGCTAAGGCTTGAATCTGTAGTGAATCACTGTTTGTGTTTACACTTCTTAGTTCACTATATCCCATTAACCATCTATAGAAGTTTGTCTCTGCTGTCATTATATTTATTGTATCTTGTGACACAACACCCTGATAGTATGGATTATTTATAGATGCAGGAACATCATAATATGTTGATTCTTCTCCGTCAACATATGTTGGTGCTTTTGTCTTAACTAAATCATACTTTTCCCTAATTTCTTTTTTAGTTCTATTCTTAAATTGTGTCCAATCATTGGCATTATACACAACTGTATTAAGATCATTATATGTTGAATATGCCTCAAGTGCATTAACTTGTGTACTAAACATTAGAAGTATAAATAAAAACAAATTTAAAAATAGACTTTGTATTCTTTTTTTATTCTCTTTTTCCAAAATGCTCATTCTCCTTTCATCATTTATTAACTTACTATTATAATTCTAACAAAATATTTTTGACAACAAAAATCTTACAAATTTACAAAATTTTCTAAATCAAAACGAATTTTTCAAACAAAAAAAGCTAAGAATGATGTGAATCCCAAATAGGAGACATCAATAAAAAAGCAGTATATTAAAAAGAG
>CAZHBS010000008.1:0-81979 GCA_964530845.1 uncultured Muribaculaceae bacterium | reverse complement strand
AAGTTTTAGATCTATGTCATCTTGAATGGTATTAAAACTGAATCTTCAACATTTAATGGTTTCAATTTGTTTTAGATCTATGTCATCTTGAATGGTATTAAAACTTATAAAGGTGCTGAAAGATTCCAAATGGAGTTTTAGATCTATGTCATCTTGAATGGTATTAAAACACGAAGATATTATTATTATCATTTTCATTGGTTTTAGATCTATGTCATCTTGAATGGTATTAAAACAAGCTTCAATGCTTTTAGACCGACGCCAACGTTTTAGATTTATGTCATCTTGAATGGTATTAAAACAAGAAGATAATAATAAATTTATGCAAGATAGTTTTAGATCTATGTCATCTTGAATGGTATTAAAACTGTTATTCAAGCGTTATATAATCGAATAAAGTTTTAGATCTATGTCATCTTGAATGGTATTAAAACAGATCAGTCAATTCTTATTCCAGATAAAAAATTTTAAATCTATGTCAAAAATGATATAATCATATAGTAGGAGAGGTGGAAAAATCTTGCGTCCACACACCCTAGTGGTCAAAAGAGATGTAGGGATAGTGCGAGTCCTACCTCCTACTATAATTATTAGCACTCAAAAATAGAGTGTTTTATTATGGAATAATATAGAATAAGCTCCTTGCTTGAAAAAACAATAAAAAAATACTATACTTATAATGGTGATACTATGAATATAGAAGATGCGATACAAGACTTTTTAAATTATTGTATATTTGAAAAAGGTCATTCAGATAAAACAAAAGACTCATATTATAATGATTTAAATATATATAAAATATTTCTAGAAAAAAATAAAATAAATAGGGTAGAGAGCATAACACCAGAACATATAAAAGATTTTTTAAAAGAAAGAAATAATGAAGAAACAACTACAATAGCTCACAATTTAACAGTAATTAAAAACTTTCATATGTATCTATTAAAAGAAAAAATAGTAAAAGAAGATGTATCAGAATTTATAGAAAGACCAAAACTAAAAAAATCTCTTCCAAAATCAATGAGTATGGAAGATGTAGATAATCTTCTAGATATCAAGCTAGATAGTCCATTTGACTATAGAAATAAAGCTATGTTAGAATTAATGTATGGTTGTGGATTAAGAATAAGTGAACTAATTAATCTAGAAATGAATGATATTGATACAATAAATTGTCAAATAAGAATACTTGGTAAAGGAAGTAAAGAAAGAGATATTCCTCTAGGAGAATATGCTATCTACTATCTTGAAGAATATTTAAAAGTGAGAGATAAACTTCTAAAAGATAAACCATGTAATAAATTATTTGTAAATAATCATGGTCAAGGTATTACAAGACAAGGATTCTTTAAACTATTAAAGAAACTGCTTCTAGAAAAAGGTCTTAACCCAAACATCTCGCCACATACACTAAGACACTCATTCGCAACACATTTACTAAATAGGGGAGCAGATCTAAGAAGCATACAAGAAATGTTAGGACATTCAGATATCTCAACAACAAAAATCTACACAAGAGTAAGTGATGAAAAAGTAGTAGATGACTACAATAAATATCACTATAGAAGTACTAAATAAGGAGGAAATATATGAAATTTAAACGTATATTCTTAATTGTATTAGACTCAGTAGGAGTAGGGGAAGCAATAGATGCAATTAACTTTAAAGATAATGGAGCAAATACTCTAGGACATGTTATTGAAAGTGAAAACTTATTTTTACCAAATCTTAAAAAGATAGGATTTTTAGACACATTAAATTTAAGTGAAAATGATAATGTCGATGCATATTATACAATTGCTAAACCTAAAAATGCTGGTAAAGATTCTCTTAACGGACACTATGAAATATTAGGAATTAAAAATGAACATCCATTCTTATCATTTAATAATGGATTTGGATATGATTTACTATCAGGAATAGAAAAAATTACTGGAAGAAATATAATTGGTAATTACTGCTGTCAAGATGATAAAATAATCCAAGAATTAGGAGAAAGACAATATAACTATGGTTCATTAATAATATATACATCAGCTGATTCAGACCTACAAGTTGCAGCTCACGAAGACTGTATTCCAATCGCAACATTACATGAATATTGTGCTAAAATAAGAGATTATGTAAATAAATGTGGCTATAGAATTGGAAGAATAATCGCAAGACCATTTAATGGGAATCCAAACAAATATAAATTTATTAATAGCGGTAGAAAAGATTTTGCCGTTAAACCACCAAAAAGATCCGTTTTAAACGATTTATTAGATAATAGTTATAATGTAATTGCCATAGGTAAAATTAACGATATATTCGACGGAGAAGGCATAAATAAAACTATTAAAGCAACAGATAATAATGAAGCAATAAATAAATTTACTGATATCATAGATAAAAATTTTACTGGTTTATGTATGATAAATCTATCAGATTTTGATATATGTGGTCATAAAAGAGATATTCAAGGATATACAGAATTAATTGAAGAATTAGATGTAAATATTCCAATAATATTAAATAGACTTGAATTAGATGACATGCTCATAATAACTGCAGATCATGGTAATGATCCAACATTTAGAGGAAATGATCATACAAGAGAAAATGTACCAGTTATTATCTATAGCAGGAACTTTAAAAACCCTCATAAATTGCCACCATTTGATACATTTGCAGATATAGGAGCAACCATAGCAGATAACTTTGATATGCCTCCTACAGAAATAGGAAAAAGTTTCTTAGAAGAATTAGAGTAGAGTAAGTACATGAAATTTAAATATTAAAAAAGAAGAGGCTAACAACATTCAGCCTCTTCTTCTGTATTTTCAGCTACAACTTCATATTCATTATCAGTAATGACACCTCCACTACTTTCAAAACTCTGACATAGAGTAGAGGAGCAATCATTACATTTATTCCTATTAACATCAGTTGTAATATTGATATTTTCTAAGGAACACTTCCCCTTCTCCTGATTATTATAATCACAACTTGTTACATCGCAATTAATATTAGTATTAACTTTATTATTCTTACTCATAAATACCTCCTAATAATAATATGGACAAATAACCTAAAAACATGCATTAAATCTAATAAAATTAGATATACAATCATCCATCTCTTTAATTCTAAATTTCTTAAAATTAACCCATTAAATCTGAGGAATTTAGCTTAACAACTGTCCACCTAAATAAATCTAAATCGCTTAGAATGCATCCCCCTAAAATAAAGATAAAATGAAAGAAGAGGGGAAGTGTACTATAACCGGGAAATAAGTAATAATAAATATAAGGACATAGTATGGATATATGTATATAAGCATATAAATAAAAACATTTTAATTAAATTAAATTTAACGTAAATAAAAATTAAATCATATATAATTCATTATTAAATAAACAATATAATGTATAATATAATTATAAAAGAAAAAATAAATAAACGGATTATCAGAGAAGAGTAAATATTTCAAAAAAATAATTATATATAGAAGTTAACATAATATCAATTATAGGAAGTTGCATAAGCGAGTATTAAAGGAGTAAAATATATGAATGATGGAGATTTTAGAAAACTAAGAGACAGAACAATTATGTATTTAAAACTCGTAATCGGATGTTTAATAATGCTAGCAGTTTGCGCTATATTATTTGAAATAATGTATTAATTATATAATTACATAAAACAAACAAAATAAAACTACATATTCTAATAATGATTTGTAGTTTTTTTTATAAAATAATCGTATCTAACTTAATACTAAAATAAATAATTAAAGATAGAAGTAGGTTATATTTAACTACTCCCCTACACTATTTATTTAGTACCAAAAATTCTATCTCCTGCATCTCCAAGACCAGGAACAATATATTTATTTTCATTTAATTTTTCATCAATACATGCAGTAAATATTTGAACATCAGGATGTTTCTTTGTAACTCTTTTTAATCCTTCAGGAGCAGATATAATACATAAGAACTTAATCTTCTCTACCCCCTTCTCTTTCAACAAATCAATCGCATCAATTGCAGATCCACCTGTTGCAAGCATAGGATCAAGTAATATAACTTCCCTATTCTCTATTTCTGCAGGAACCTTAAAGAAATAATTTACAGGTTCATAAGTCTCTTCATTACGATACATTCCAATATGTCCAACTTTAGCAGTAGGTACTACTGATATAACACCATCAAGCATACCAAGTCCAGCTCTTAATATTGGAATAAAAGCATACTTATCTTCATTTAAATGATTAGTCTTCATCTTCTTAATAGGAGTTTCAATCTCAATAGGATCAAGACTAGCATCTCTCATAGCCTCATAGCATAAGAACATACTTATTTCCTTAATAATTTCTCTAAACTCTTTTGTAGAAGTTTTCTTATCCCTTAAAATAGACAATTTATGTTCAATTAAAGGATGTTTTAATTCAGTAACATTTTTCATTATTTATTTTTCTCCTTAGTTTTTGTCTTACTGTTAGTTGTTTTCTTTAAAGGTTTAACTTCCTTAACTTTATCGTTTTTTGAAGAATCATTGTTCTTTACAACTTTTTCAGTCTTTAATTCAGCACGTAATTCTTCTAAAACTTCTCTTTTAAGTCTTTCATATTTATTAGCATCTTCTAAAATTAAAGCATCATCATCTTCTTCAGACTTTAATATACAATTTAAGATGATACCAACAAGTGATGCTAAAGACATACCAGAAATAGTAATTGATAAATTACCACTAACAATTGAGACAGCAGCTCCACCTAAACCAATAACTAACATAGAAGATGCAACTACAACATTTTTGCTTATTTCAAAATTAACTTGATTCTTAATTAGAACTTTTAATCCATTTACAGCTATAAAGCCATATAGAAGCAATGATACGCCTCCTAAAACTGCACTAGGTATAGTTGATATAAGAGCAGTAAATTTGCCTAAGAATCCAATTATAATAGCAAATATAGCAGCCATTCCAATAACCTTAACTGATGCAACTTTAGTCATACCAACAACTGATGTATTTTCACCATATGTAGTATTAGCAGGTCCTCCTAAACATCCAGCAACAAATGTTGCAATACCATCACCAAGTAATGTTCTATCAAGTCCAGGATCTTTTAATAAATCTTTTCCAATAATATTTCCTAAAGAAGTATGATCTCCAATATGTTCACATAAAGTAACTAATGCAACTGGAAGTATAGTAATTAAAGCTGCAAAGTTTAATTTATAATCAACAAATGGAATAACAAACTTAGGTACTTGGAAGAAACTAGCTTCTAAAACAGGTTTAAAATCAATCATACCTAAGCAGCAAGAAACTATATATCCAACAATAATACCAACTAAGAATGGAATTATCTTTAAAAATCCTTTAGCTCTTGTCATAACGAAAGCAGTAGTTAAGAATGAAACTAAAGCAACTACTAGAACTTTCCAATCAAATGGAGTACCTTCTGCAAGTCCAATTTGTCCTATAGCACTAGGTGCAAGTCCCAGTCCAATTACCATTATCATTGGTCCAATTACAACGGGAGGTAATAATTTATCAAGCCATGTTTTTTCAACAAACTTAATAATAATTGCAACAACGACGTATAATAAACCAACAGCCATTACACCAGTCATTGCTCCACTAATTCCTCCTTTAGCATATGCTGCAGCAATTGGAACAATAAATGCAAAAGAACTTCCTAGATATACTGGACTTTTACATTTAGTACATACAATATAAATTAATGTACCAATTCCAGAAGTAACTAATGCAACTGGTATTGTAAGTACTTCTTTACCAGCAGCAGCATTTACAAGTATTGGAACAAGTATAGTAGCACCAAACATTGCAAATAGATGCTGAAATGCCAAAATTATGCTTTTTCCTATTGGTGGCATATCTCCAATGTCATATGTCATCTTTTTATCTTTCATAAAACACCTCTCTTTAAAGGATTAATATATAAAAAAAGAAGAACCACTAAAGATAATGATTCTTCTAAATAGAAAAAATAGATAATACAGCTAATAGACATATACTTCCAATCAATCTATTAATTGTAAATCTATTTTTCATCATATATTACACCTTCTTTTATAAGAATAATAAATATTTTAAAAAAAATCAAGAAAAATTTAAACTTTTCTTGATTGAATCTCTGCTATCTTTTCAAACACTTCTTTAGCATTATCTTCATTAATCTCAGTATAACCTAATTCTTTTAAAGCTTGAATCTTTACAGTATTTAACTCTTGTGTACGTGATAATTTTTCTTCTTTCTTTTGTTCTATATTTTGTTCAAATCTCTTATGAGCCTCTCCAAGTTTAGCTTTAGAACTACCACCATTATTATATAATGTCATTGCACTAAACATAATACTTTCAAATATATATTGTTTATCTTTATTAAAATAAAACTCCATTGGATCAGTAAATCCCAAAGATTTAGACATATATGCTAAAACATATTTTAATTCTTCATTAGTCTCCATAGATTGTAAAAAATGATATAAATATATAAAAGCATTATAAGAATCCTTTGTCTTATCAGAAGATAATTTCTCTTTTAATAAATTAATTATATCTGATAATAATTCTTGTTCTTTCTTATTAAATCCTTTTAAATCAGCAATAACTTCTTTACTAGAAGAATCTTTTACTCCTTCATTTAATCTATTTTCAACTTCAATTATATAATCTCCATTTATTTTTAAATCATTTAATCCTTCAATATTCTCTATATTAAGTAAATTAAGTAACTTAGCTGCTTTTTCTTTAGGCCAATTATTAATATCTTCTATCGCAAGATAATTATAAAGCATTTGTCTAGAAACTCCTAAATATTTAGCTAATCTTACTTTACTAATTCCTAATTCTGTTAATATGGTATTTAATTCTTTCATAATTTACCCTCCTATCTATAATTATAGAATTATAAATGTAAAATATCAAGTGTAAATTGACATATTTTATAATTTTATAATATTAAGTCTAGGTAAAATAATTATTTCAAGAACATTAGAAACTAATATAATAAGAATACAAATTCCCAGTACTTTTAAGTATTTTTTAGTAATATTTTTTAAATTATAATTTTTATTTCTAAATACCATTCTAAATAAGCATATTGAATAACTAATAGAATATAAACATATTATAAATAAACTTATACAATATAATAATCTAGGAAATATATATAATATAATGGTAAATATATTACTAAAACCAATATTTATAAATAAAGAACTTGCTTCAAATGAAACAATAAAAAGATTAAATAAATATATAATTAAATTAAACATAAAACCAATAATAGATATTCCAACAATTCCTATAAAAATAATTTCAAATATATGATCATAGAAATTAACTTTAATATTACCATTTAATAATTTATTTATATTAGTACTTACTATTTCTTTATTAGAATCACTTATAAGTACATTAAAAAATATTCCAAAAACAATTGCGATAAAACTTAATAATATTAATAATGATAATATTTTGTTATTTTTTATAAATTTAATCATATAATCACCTATTAATATAT
Organism: uncultured Muribaculaceae bacterium; assembly: GCA_964530845.1. Lineage (GTDB taxonomy): Bacteria > Bacillota_I > Bacilli_A > RF39 > UBA660 > UBA3789. The sequence continues at coordinate 74,439 of CAZHBS010000008.1, read as the reverse complement.
ATTAAAGAGTTTTACAAAATATCATAATTATTTTATAATTAAGTAAAGAGGTGCATGAAAATGAATAATAAGGTTATGAAAATAGCAACTATTATAATGCTTATATCAATGCTTGTAGGATTTTTTACAATAATTTTGTATTTATAAAAAAAGACTTATCACAATAAGTCTTTTTTCTATTTATCAATATATCCTTCTATTTCTGGTATAACTTCATCTATTTTTGATCTAACATTATATTTATTAGCGATGTCATTAATTCTCTTAATATCTTTTGATAAATATAACATTAAAAGTCCAGCGACTCTATTAGCAGTAAACTGATCAATCTTTTTCTTATCACTTGGAGAAATATTATATTTGAAAGATAAATCTCTAATAGGACCGCATTCATAAATATAATTAGTTAATGCTTTCGCAATTAAATCTACTTGTTTGTCACGGTCTTTTATAAAAACTTTAGTCCAAACCTTCATAACCCCACCTCATTTGTCTATATATAATACCATAAAAACTAGTTAAATTCAAATGCAAAAGAAAAAAGTACATAGGTACTTAATCTTTTAAAAAAGGATTGCATTCTTTTTCTCTACCTAAAGTAGTAGACTCATAATGTCCTGGATATAAGGTAATACTATCATCATATTTAAGTATTTTACTAACGCTTTCCCTCATATCATCAACACTACCACCAGGTAAATCACATCTACCAATACTATCTTTAAATATGAAATCTCCAATTAACATAAAATTCTCTTCTTCAAAGTAGAAAACAACTGAATCTTTTGAATGACCTGGAGCATAAATACATTTAAATTTAAATTCTCCAATTTCATACTCTTTTTCTTCAAGATTACTCTTTTTAAATATTTTTATACTTCTCTTAGTTAAGAAATTTCTAAGAGCTCCAATATGATCAACATGAGAATGAGTAATTAAAACACCAAGTACTTTATTATCTCCAATAGCTTCCTTAATCTTTAAAAAATCATCTCCTGGATCAACTACCAAACATGTTCCATTCTTAATTAATATATAACAATTCTCATCAAGATATCCTGTAACAACACATTTAACTTCCATTTAACACACCATTTACCTTTCATCATATATTTTACTAACTAAAACATAATTGTAATTCATATCTAATTTAAATGTATAAATATAAGTACCACTTCTTAAATAAGAAGGCTTTTCCATTTTCTCGTTTTCCTGATACTTAACATCTTCTTTTAAAATAATCTCTCCCCCATCAGTAGTAGCCTCTTTTAAACTCTTAGTAACTTTAAAAGAAGTAGTAGTATTGTAGTCACAATATCCCTCAACAAATTCATCTCTTTCAGGAATATATTGAAATCCTCCAATGCAAGAATTCTTTAGTTTAATATTATCAAGTTTTATAGGAGTCTCCTCTCCAAATAATTTTTTCCATTCCAAGACTAAAGAAGAAACTTTAAAAGCCCGAGGAGTAAATCCATTAACATCACATTTATAAGGCTCCATCGCATCATTTTTAAATAATGTACATTTAGACTCGTAAAAATCATTTTCATGTAATTGCCTATAAGCAAGATAAAGTCTCATCGTATTATCCCATTCAGGTTGAGCATAATCTTCCAAAATAGTTGTTTTAACTTTTTTGTATAAGTCTTGTACTAATGTAGAATTAATATCAAGAGTCTTTTCATTACCAATATCAACAGGAGTACAAGAATAAATTGTCTCATCAAGTCTATTTTTATAATCTAAATATAAATAAGCTATATAAAACATAAGTAAAGCAACTACAAGTAAAGAGAAAACATCAAATACCTTCTTAGGAAATAAATAAATTACTTTAGAAGATGAATTATCATCATTAGACTTCTCCCTAAATTTAAATTTATTTTTTTTACTCTTAGCTTTAGAATTATCATCACTTTTAATATTATTATCTAAACTAGAACCTAATTCAGCATCATTATCTTTATTTTTCTTATTCTTCTTAGTTTTCTTTTCTTTTTTATCCTTCTTCTTATTTTTATTAGGATCTTCTTCTATAACATTATTAGTAAGACTAGTATCATTAACAGAAGTATTATCAAAAGATGACTCATTATTAGTAGTCTCAATATTATTAGCCAAATTAGTATCATTATTATTTATCTCGCTAGGTATTTCTATGGGCTGTATTATATTATCGACATTAGATGAGTTAGAATCATTACTAATAGTCTTAGTATCATCAAAAGAAACACCATTTTCATAATCAGACATAGATATCATTATTGGTTCTTCAACAACTTCTTCTTCCTTTTTATCCATACAATTCACCTATCTTACTATATAAATTTTAATACAAAAGAGATATTTTTTCAATATAAAAAGGTATTAAAAAATACCTTTCTATTTAATTATTCAGATTCACTAAGACCACAACTTAGCATTAATGATTCTAAATATTTATCTCTTTCAACTAGTAAAGACATTCTATCACAGAAACTATCAGATAATGACAATCTTCTATTAATATCATCTAATGAATCTTCATAGTTTTTCAAATCATGTTTTAAAATATCAACTCTATTACTATCATCAATACAACTTATCTTGTCATTATAATAAGATAAAATTAATTGATTTCTCTCATTAAAATTCTTTTCTAAGTTAAAGATTCTGTTAAAATCTTCCATTTATAACTCCTTTAATATATTGGTTATTTTCATAACCAACTTTAATATATCACATAATATAAATTTATTCAATCAAAATAAATTATACTAATAATAAGTCTCTTCTAACATAGTTTGAGGCCAACCTGAATATTGCCTTTTTTTATCAAGGCTCTCAATAGATTTTAAGTCTTCATCACTTAAATTAAAATCAAATACTTCTAAGTTTTCCTTTATATGATTAATATCATGTGATCTAGGTAAAACTATAACATTTTTCTGAATAAAAAATCTTAAAGCCACTTGAGCAGCACTCTTATTATATTTATTTCCAATACTTATTAATGTCTCATCTTTAAGCATATCACAGTATCCCTCACAGAATGTTGCCCATCCTTCGAATTGTACCCCTACTCTCTTTAAGTAATTATACATTTTATTTTCTTGAAAGTAGATATTTGCTTCAATTTGATTAATTTGAGGTTTTATACGACAAACGCTTAATAAATAAGTACATAATTTTTCATTAAAGTTAGAAACGCCTATACTTTTAGCAATACCCATATCATATAAATATTCTAAAGCTTTATAAGTTTCTAAAAATTCACTAGTAGGCCAATGTATTAATATTAAATCAAAGTAATCAGTGCCAATTTTATTAAGTGAATCATTAACATTATTAATAGTATCATCAAATGAACAACATTGTAACTTACTTGTGATAAATAACTCTTCTCTTGGAACTCCACTTCTCATAATCGCTCTACCAACAATTTCTTCATTATTATACCATTTTGCAGTATCTAACATTCTATATCCTAAACATAAAGCATTATAAATTGCTGCTTCTGTATAATCATGTGTAGGAAAATAAGTTCCAAAACCTAGAATGGGCATTTTAACTCCATTATTTAATGTTACATAATCCATTAATCATTCACCTCAACTACACATTTCTTTCTAAACTTTTCAATCTTTCTTTTACTAATACCAAGCCCATCAACTATATAGTTAAGAACAGAACCATACTCATCAACCATGTAATTATATGCAGCATCTAAATATTCTTCTTTAGCAAGATGGATTTCACTATATTCTCTGGCATAAACTTCATCATGTGTTTTCTCAAGTAATAATTTATAATCTTTGTCATATTCGTCTTTAGCAACAGTATTAGTGTATAAATAATCCTTCATTATCTCATCATATTCAATTCCAAGCATAGAAAGTAAAAGTAATGCGATAATACCAGTTCTATCTTTTCCATAAGAGCAATGAAATAAAATAGCTTTATTGCCACTTTTCATTATAAATTTTAATATCTTTCTAATTTGTAAACTAGAACTATCACTACTAACCATTTGTAAATATAAATCACACATATTAGGAACTTTACTAACATCTGCTTTAGTACGAGTACGAGTAATACCATCTACTCTTTCAGCAAGAATAGGAATATTAATATTTTTAACACCCTTTATTGGAACATCAGCCTCAGTATCAATCTCATAACTATTTCTTAAATCAATAACTGTTTTTAAATTATAATCATTAACTAAAACATCTATATCATTAGCAGATAAATCCCCAATACAAGCAGATCTTATAAACAATTTATCTTTAACTTTAATTCCATTAGAACTTAAACCACCTAAATCTCTAATGTTAATATTACAATCTAATTTTATATTTTCCATATAAACACATCCTCTATAATAAATCATAACATAATAATAAAAAAAGTTCCATCAGGAACTTAATAACTAAATGGTAGCCTGTACGGAATTCGAATCCGTGAATGTTACCTTGAGAGGGTAATGTGTTAAGCCACTTCACCAACAGGCCATGTAATATCTCAAAGACATTACTATATTATCATAAATTTAAAACTGATACAAGTCCATTACCATCTTTTTTATAAGTTTATTTAAATAAAAATCTCTTTTAATTTTTTTAATAAACTATCATCTCTCAAATGATTACAATTAAATTACTATAAAACTTTTTATTGCATTAACAACATATATAATATTCTTCTGTATACTTAATCCACTTTCCTTCTTTTCCATAAGGTATTGAAAATTCTATTTCTTGTTTTTCTCCAAACCCTCTTAATCCATTTATTGAAATTTTCTTTAACATTTTTCTCCTTATTATTTCTCTAATCACTATTTTTCATTCTATTTATAAACTCTTTTTTTGAAATTCCATTATGATTAAATTCATCTTCACTAATTTTTACATTTTCAATTCTATTATTAATAACTTGAATTTGTTTATATCCTTTACCTTCCAATATTTCTGTCGATTGTAAGCAACTACAAGATTCATATTCTTTTAAATTCAATAGTCTATCATAAAATATTTCAATATTTTCAATAACAAAATGTGGCTTTATTTCTAAAATCCTTCTTGTAAAATAATCTTTATCTAACCATTTTTTAGAATTATATGAAAAAATACAATGAGCAAATATGTAAAATCTTTTTTCATCGAAAGGATGAAAACTTTCCGAAAAGTTATTCATCCAAATTAAAAAACTTTCTTCTGTAGGATTTTTATGTTTTACAAGCAATTCTATCATTCCTTATTTCTTATACTTTAATCATTCTATAAGTTCTTTTTATTTTATATACTAGAAAACTGTCATCTCAAATTTTATTTTATAATTATATTTTTTTTGTTAAACTCTTTTTTTATTAAAAAATTTAATTGTTTTAGAAAGCTCTTTATCAGTAATTTTGAATTTAAGCAAATAAGAATAATATTTATTTTTTATAAGTTTAATATTAATTTTATTATTAGTAATAATATCATTTTTATTTAACTTACCAGATAAACATAATGTATAAAATAAAAAATCACAATTGCTTACTTTTCTCTTTCCAAATAAATCATAATAATTATCATATTTATATTTGCCTAAAAATACTGGTGCAAATTCTAAATATCTATCGATTAAATACAATTTATACCTATTTTCAGATACTTGCTCGTAATTTAACTTTAAATATTTCTTAAGATTTTTAAAAATAAGTTGACTATAAAATAATTCTGCAATTTTTCTTTGATATTTTTTATTATATCCATCTTTAACTGCAATTTGTCTATAAAGCTGCATTTCAAGCGTTGAATATCCTCTTATATGTCTTCTAATAAAATTTAAAAATTCAATAATGTATTCTTTAAAATTTTTACATTTATAATTTTTTTATTATTTTTTTCTTTATTTATTATTTTTATAATAATATTTATTATTCTCTCAATTTTTAATTTGACAATACTTAAACTAAAAAAATTATAAGTATTTTTTCTTTCAAAATATGTTCTATCTTCTATATAAGTAAGTATTTCTTTTTTTTCATCATCTAATGGTTTAAATTTTCCAAATAAAGGAATATTAATTTTATTAATGATATAATCAAAACTATTTAATTCAAAAATACTATTTATAAATAAGACAAGGAATATATAAATTGATATAGAAAAGATAAAATAAAATAAAGAAGCATTTTTTATATTATTAAAATTAACCTTATTAATAAGCAAAAGTAAAAAAATAAATAAAATAAATCTAAATTTAAAGATTAACAAATACAAAAAATCAATTATCTTATCAATAAATGAATTTAATATTTTATGCTTAAATCCATCATCAATAAAAATTTCAAATTGAAAAAAGAAAATTAATAAAAAAATAATTAGCATATACTTTATATTTAAAGTATTAGTTAAAAATAGAGTTATAATTATTGAATAAATTACAATAATTTTAGAATTATAATCTTTATGATAATCTCTATTAAATAACGAATAAATAAATATTCCAAATATAATATAAATATTATTTTTAAAGAAAACATTAAAATCCATATTTTCACTTCCAATAAATTGATTAGATTATATCATTTTAAATAGAGAAATACAAATTATCAAAATAATTCTAAATTAACATAGCTTTATCAATCTAAATAAAAAAGTTAAGTTCATTCGTTATTAAAACTTAACTTTTTTCAAAAAATTTTTTTTAACATCATATGAATACACTATATAATGATATTTTTAATTAAATATTATTTCTTTAAATTATCTATATACATTTTATTAAAAAGTATATCTTTAGATTTTTCAAACAATGAGTTACAATACTTTTCTATATCGCATAAATTCTTAATATTATATTCGATAGCTACTTTATTAAAATATTTTTCTATATCATCATGGCTAATTATTCTATTAGAGGAATCATTTGCATTTAATCCTACTCTTGCATTTATCCATGGATCAGTAAGGTGTGTCATTTCTCTTAAAATTGCAGAACTATAGCATGCAAATGATTCCAAAACAGTGTCTATATATATTTTTTCGTTTTCTTCTAGATCTATTGTTTTTTCTTTTAATAATTCGTTATAGTCAATTTTCTTATACCCATAATAAGATAAACACTCATATATTTCTTTATATACAGGTCCATATTTCCATGCTTCTGGTTGAGTATCTAATAACCAATTATCTAAAAATAAATGTGACATTCCATCTAAAAAATATAATATTTTTTGAATAGCTAAAGTATCTATTTCTTTTATCTTATCTATTACATATAAAGTAACACTATATATTTTTGACTTATTTTCTATTAATTCAATTTGTTTGGTTTTTCCAAGAGATTTTTTATATGCAATTTCAGTTATTTTATCTTTATTAACTTCTAAATACATTTCATATAATAATGGGTTATTTAAAATATTTTTTAATAAATCAGAATTTTCTTTTGTAGGATTTTGACCATCTAAATATCTTGTTATTGTAATTTCTCCTAGTCCTAATACAAGTGATAGAGGCTTTTTTCCAATATTATATTTTGTAGTTATTTCATTTATTTCATCAATAGTAATAATTCCATTTAATTTTCTTATTTCTTTGTTTCCTTCTTTAATATTTTCATCATATAAATCATCATAAAATTCATTATGGCATTCTTCACATATATAATATTTTTCTTTAAACTTTACTTCTTTATTTTCTACTTTTAATTTTTTTTCTCTTTCATGATATGTACATGATACTTCTTTTAAACAATTTTCACATAATTTTCTCATAAACTTTTTTGTTTCATTCCTATTCATTTAATCATAATCTCCATATTTATGAAAAGATATAACAATTACAGGGCTTTTTTCATTAGGATTTGATGTCTTAATATATAATTTTATCTTTCTTTCTTCACCATTCTGTGCAACAAAATATCTTGTTGGTGACCACACATATAATATTTCTCCTAAATGATTTTTGTCATTACTTATTTTTGTTTCTTCAAATTCACTAGGTTCAATGCTCATTAATATATCTATTATATGTTTTCTTGTTATATTATATAAATATGCAAATATTTTATTTTTTTCTTTTTCTGTTTTAATTATTATATTGCGGCTGTTATCCATCAATTTCCTTTTTAGTAAAACTAATTGCTCTTCTATCTTTTCGTTGTCTACTTGAAACATAATCCTCCTTTCTCCTTTTTCTTCTCTTTGTGCTTTAATTATATTATATTGTTTTTACTTTGTCAATATTTTCAGTATCTATGATACTATTTTATTTAAATTTTATACAAATAAAAGAGTGATTAAATCACTCAATTTATTTTGATTTTTTATTTTCTTCTTTTTTATCTTCAGGTTTTGTCTTAGTCTTTTCTGATTCTTTAATAAGTTCCATTCTTATTTCTGTTGGTACTATATCAGAATCATCAACTTTTATTTCTTCTTTTTCTGCATCTTTTACTTGCATAATTTACCTCCTTTTATATAACAATTAATAATACTATTCCAAATATAAAGAATAAACTTAAAAATGCCCATATTCCTATAAATGATAGCCTTAGAAATATTTTTCTTTTATGATTATTATGTAATAATGACTCATACATTGAAGTTAAATCGCTTATATTTTGCTTATAAAATCCATCTTTTTCATAAACATCTCTTTTATTATTAATATTATCTATTAACTTTCTTGGACTAGCAGGATATGCTTGCTTATATATAAAATGTGATAATGTGGCAAAGAATAAGGAAAGAAATAAAACAAATATTAAAATTGATGAGAATATAATTATAATAATTCTTTGATCTTTTAATCTATCAATTAGTTCAAATATTATAACAGTTAAAGTTACTGATAATACTGATACTGTCATTATATTGCCATTTCCTTGTGAACATACTATATTTGATTGCTCTTTTTCAATGTCTAAATCTCTTTGAATTATTTTAATTAATTCTTCATATACATTATCTTCATTCTTTTTCTTATTCATTATAATCAACTACTTTTTTTGATTAATATTATATTTATATTTTTTATTATAGTCAATACTATTTTTGCTAGTTATTATTTAAAGAAACACTTAATTTAATTGTAAATAAGTCTATCATAAATGCTATAATATCCATCTCTATATTATTTCTATTGTAACCATAATTCCATATTATTGTCTCTTATAGTAATTTATAATAGCATATATTTTTAGGTGTAAAATAAAAGACAATCCTATTTATTTAGTTTATCGTATTGTCTTTCTTAAATTTTTCTATAATTTTAAAATATATATATGAAAAAGTTATCGTTATCATTATTGTTATTATTGGGTGAAAATACATATAAATACTTTCTTCATTTATACCAAATAATTTTTGTATAAATGTAAGTATTACTGTGCCTATCAATACATGAAAAACATAAATATATAATGAAAGTTTCTTTCCTATGAATTCTATGATACTGTTTATATGGATTTCTGGAAATTTCAATGAAATAGCGAATATTGAAGGAGCAATCAAAATATATCCTATACATTCAAACTTGATTCTAGTATTTATAATAGTGGGCAATATTGCTATTATGGTTCCTATAAATATATATAGTATGATACTGTGCATTGAAATTTTTGCAATTTTGCTTTCGTTTTCTGCAAAAGAATATCCCAACATAAACCATGGTAGGGCTCTTGTTATGAAATTTATTTTTAAAAGCCAAGATAAATCTAATGTTTCACATATGGTAACACTAATAATTTGTAAGCCAAACAATATTGGTAAAATCATTTTATATGTTCCTTTATTGATTTTTTCATAAAATATTATCCAAAAAACATAAGTTTCTATCATTGCAATTAGATACCATAATGGAATTGCCCAATCTATTGTACAAAAAACTATTAATTTTATTATATTTTTTAAATTGAATATTTGACTTATCCAAATTAAAAGCTGATTATAATTTTTAATAATATTGAACACTAAATAAATTAAAAAACTGTATATAAAATATTTTATAATTTTTTTTAATCTTCGTTTTGTTACTTCTATGTTCTGCCCGTATATATAATAACCTGATATCATAAAAAATAATGGAACCGCATAGCTGAATATCTTTTTTAATATTTCTCCTATAATACCTGGAAAACATACGTGTATAAGTACAACTCCCAAACATGAAATTCCTTTAGTAAAGTTAAGCAAAATATTTTCTTTGTTTTTATTCATATTATATTTCACCTTTTCCTATACTTATTTTCTTAATATTATCTTCTTAAAACTTTTTAGTAATCTTTTTAATCATTTGTTTAATTTTTTTTGTTATTTTCTGTGTAATACTCGTTTTTGAATATTCATTAACTTTTTCTGTAAAATTTAATTCATTCAATTCTTTAAGAAACTTTTCACTCTTCTTGTTAATCTCCACTGAACTTGTAAAACATACATTTCCTTTTGCTACATCTTCTATTTGCTTCTGCTCATAAAATATTCTATCTTTAATAGAATCAAAACATTCTTTTCCTTTTTCTGAGTTAATTAAAACCATAGATGTTCCTTTATCATCATCTAGTTGTTTTTCTATTCCCCAAAAATCAGCTAGAGTAATATCAGCTTGCCTTTGAATACCATTAAATTTGCAGTTTCCACACGAAGGCCTTATGTATAAGTTCGGTCCTAAATATCCACTCATGAATTTATTATCATCACCATCATATACTATATTAGTTCCATCAGCAAAATCAACTCTTGTACATCTTGGCGATGAATTCCATCCATTGATTTTATATTTAAACCACACTCTTGAAACTTTTTTCTGTTCTTTATTTTCTATTTCACTTAACCAACATTTATATGCTTTAGGTGAGTTCATCCCCCTACATATAAATTCTAAAGTTAATAAGTTCTTATACTCCTTTTTTAAGTAAGAATTTAAACCTGCTATTTGACATGGTGAACCGCAAAATGCAACAATATTATTTTCATCTAAAAGTTTTTTTGTATCTTTATATGAATTTAAAATATTACTTTGCAAATATTTTGATTGTCTTAGTTCTTTTAGGGCATCAATACTATTTACTATTTTGTGTTCAACCATATTGTCTTTATTATAAGCAGCTCCAACAACATATCCACCTTTATTTATCACTGATTTCGCAAATTCAGTAAATAAACCGCCAGATGTACTAATATATCTATTTTCTTCGTCATTAGACCAACAAGCATAAACTTCTTGCTCCGATGTCTTTTTCTCTGTAATATTGACAATAGGGCATGTCTTTTTACATAATCCGCAATTAATGCATAGTTCATGATCTATTTCAGGATAAATAAATCCACACTCATCTTCTACCATTTTAATTGCATTTTTTGGACAAACATTTGCGCATGCACTACATCCTGTACAATCCTTTTTTTCTAACCAAATTTCCATAGCAATCACCCTACGCTTTCCATTCTACATTTTCCCTTATTATTCTTGCGGGATTGCCACCAACTAGTGAACCAGCTGGTACATCTTTTGTGACAACAGATCCAGCTGCAATAACAGCACCTTTTCCAACTTTAACTCCACTTAAAATTGTTACCCTTGTACCAATCCATACATGGTCTTCTATTATAATTGGTTTAGTCTTATTATCACCATCTAAATAATGTGCATTAGAATCCATAATTGTAAAATCATGAGATATTGCACAATCATCTCCTATAGTTATTGACTTATGGCATCTTATTTTAGCATCACTATTTATAAAAGTAGTGCCAACATTAAGTTCTGCACCTTCAAATAAAATAACATCACAACCGTAATATAATGTAAAACTCCCATTAATATTTAGATTAGAATCTTTATCTAGTCTTAATAATGTACTTCTACCATCACATCCTAAACTATTTACCCCTAATGATAATATACCTTTATTATTTATTTTTGCAGTTTTATGTTTTTTTATCAATGACTTTCCATGAATTCTAATTTTACTTTTATATAATATTGAAAAAATAAAAGTATTAATTATATTATTTATTTTATAAAACATATTAGTTCCTCCTTACAGTTGTTTAAAGTCACAATTTTCAGGGTCATATCTTAATCTACTATTTATATTGATTTTGGAAATACTTTCAATTTCAGTTTCTGTAAGATTAAAATCAAAAATATCAATATTTTCCTTATATCTTTTTGGCACTGTTGTGTTAAAAATAGGTATGTTATTTATTTGATAATGCCACCTTAATATTATTTGGGCTACAGTCTTATTATACTTCTTAGCTATTGGAACTAAACATGTTTTATTTAATCTTTCGTCCATTCTTGCAGTTGAAGTATAAGCTAATATTTTTATACCATTTTTATTACAATATTCTCTTAAATTATTTTGTGTAAAAAGTGGATGACACTCTATTTCATTTACCACGGGCTTATATTTTGCAATCTTCATAATATCTTCCAAGTGATGTTCGTTACAATTGCAAACCCCTATTGACCTACATATTCCTTTATCCTTTAACTCTTCCATTTTTTTCCATGTATCCAAATACTTTCCAGGAACTGGCCAATGTATTAATAACAAGTCAATATAACTGATATTCATTCTGTTCAAACTCTCTAATACTGCTTGTTCAATAGTTCCACTATATTGATCGCTATTAGAAATTTTTGTTATTATATAGTATTTATCTCTATTATTTTTTATTTTTTGTCCAATTAGTTTTTCACTAAGTCCATAAGCTCTCGATGTATCAATTGCGTTTATATCATTTTCTTTCATTTCATTCATGATTTGTAATATCGAAAAATCTTTCTTTAATTCTTTAAACTTAAAAGTTAAAGTTTTTTTTATGATTTTCAATATAACTTTAAGCTTACTATTACAATCATACGGTACTATATTACTTCCATAACATATTACGGGAATCTTATTATTATCATTTAATAAAATTGTTTCCATATTATATCATCTCCTTTTTACTTTGACGAGAATAGAATTTATCAAACTTTTTTCATAATTATTTAAAACGAATTTATATGCTACTAAAGAATACATCACAACATATATAACTATTAATATGACAAATTTTACGATACTATCAATTCTTATCATATAAATCAAACAAATTGTTACCAATAATGGTATTATAAATTTTATTACCATCATGAATATATTCTTCCAAAATTTTATAACATCAATTTTGAGATCTTTATAATAATATATGTTAATCAATATTGTATTGCAAACAATCAAAACAATTGTTGTTCCAAACGCAGCTCCTACTGGGCCATATTTTATTGCTAAAAAGTAACTTATAATCGCATTAAATATAGCACCAATTGAAGTAGATATTGCCTTGAATTTATATTTGTTCATTGCTTGCATTATACTAAGACCTAGATTCTGTATTAGTGAAAAAAATGCAGGGCATATTAAACATAATGTAACATAATATGATTCCTTAAAGTCTTTACCAGCCCACCAAATTATAAACTGTTTCCCAAACATAATAAAACCCGTTGTTGCCAAAAACATGATATAAAATTGTATTCTACCAACTTTTATCATCTCATCAGTTAATTTTTCTGCTGTACAATTTTCAGAAATCATCTTACTCATTTTTGGCAAGAAAACACCGCTTAATGCTGTAGAAATATTTAAGAAAAGTGAGTTGAAGTTTGTTGCTACTGAATAAATTGATACAGCAATTGTTCCTGATACTGTTCCTAATATAAATTGATCTAAACTCCAATTAACTTTATCAACTATTATGGTAAGAAATATCCAAATAGAATATCCTAATATTGTTTTAAAAATTGTTTTATCAAATCCTTGATATTTAATTTTAATATTCAACTTTTTTCTACAATAAAGATAATTTGAGAGCATTATTATTAAATTTAATATTGTTATAACTAGGACCATTGTTATAGATTTAAATCCTAAAAATAGCAATGGAATCATCATTAATGGACGTAATATTGTATTTAACAAAGAAATTACTTTTTGATATACAAATTTTTCATAAGCATTGAGAATAGATGTATAAATATTGAATATAAATGTTAAAACAATATTTATAGTTAGAATTATCATCATTATTTTTGCTTTTGATAATTCTGCAGTTGTCATTGTTGCTCCAAATAGGTTGTTAACATTAAAATATAGAACTATACCTATTAAACCTGCTACTGCGCCTATTATACAAAAAATTAAAAAAAACATTCCGTGTAATTTTTTCTCTTCATCATATTTTTTTTGTGCTCTATATTTTGAAGTATAAACCACTATTGCATTTCCAAAGCCTAAGTCAAGTATTGTTAAATATCCAATTATTGAATATACTAATGAATAAAGACCATACTCGCTTTGCCCTAACATTCTGATTAAAAATGGTGTATATATTAATTGCACAATTGTTGTTGCTACAATTGATACATATGATAATATCGCGCCTAATTTCCTATTCTTACTATCATTCATATTACAACCTTTCTATTTTAGCGAATTCATTATAAAATTCATACTCTTTCTACGTTCAATTTCTAATATCTTATATGCCTCCGAATAATCATGTATTAAATTTTCTTCCGTTATATTTGTACCATTGTATCTTCTATCATCTAATTTAAATTTTGATATTAATGTATCTATTCTTGAATTCATTTTTTCTAGTTTATCTTCTCTATCATAAATTATAAATGGTTTATTATAAAGGATTGCAAAGACTGATGAATGAAATGAATCTGTGCAAATAAGAAATGCATTTTTTTCTAGATATAAAAATTCGGAAGGTCCTGATTCATACAATGAATCATTTTTGTCTAGTATATTTATTACATCACAATCATTTTTCTTAGCAAACTCTTCAATTTCTTTTTTTCTCTTTTCTGATACTTCACCAAGAAAATAATTTAGAATATATTTATTACTTTTTAATTGTTTTGGCTTTTTAGATACCTTATCCCACTCATCACTTGTCAAAAGCATTGTTGGATCTATTAGAACTTCAATATCTTTTCGACCTGTTAGTTTTTCAAGGATTTCTTTTCCTCTTTCTTCCCTCACAGATATTTTCTTAAATTTACTTATATATTTATCCATTATTTCTTTTTTATTCTCTGGGAGTTCGTTTACACCAAAACTTGCCGAAAAAGATATTTTTTTATTATCGTCATTTTCAAAAGTGAGTAGTCCTAAATCTTGAAGTCCAAAGTATGGATTCCATACTTGATCTGATCCTACTATATAATAATCGTAATTCAATTTATCTTTAAAATTAAAAGTTTTTTTTCTAAATTTTATGTTTTGATTAAAATCTAAAAATAATTTTGCTCTTTTTGTAGTAAAAAAAGAAGTATTTGTTCTATATGCTCCATCTCTCAATACTACTTCATGTTTTATACGACTTAACACATATTTTAATCCATCTTTAAAAGAAGATTTTTCAATATTTGTGAAGTAATTATTTGGAATAGTTTCAACATCTAAACCCATATCTGTTAAATATTTATTAACCGCATAATTTTGTAATCTACATCCATAATTGTTACCCATTATTGTAATTATTGCTGCTTTTTTCATTTAATCATCGCCTTTTTGATTGTATTGTATATATTATTTTTAAGATTTCGTACTGTTTCATAGATGAAAGTAAAAAAATAATTTTTTTCTTTAGACTTACTTCACGTATAAATTTCAATTTTAATGAGTTTTTTATTTCACAATGATTAATTATTTCTCTAAATTCTTGCTTAGTATTTTTGTAACCAATTGGTCTTTTAGGATTGAATAAGTAAAAATAGTATATTGATAATAAACTTTCTAAACAAAAGATGTGATAATATTTTTCATCATAATTATTATTAGAAACTATTTCCTTTATATGATTAATCATGTTATATCTTTGCTCTAAATAGTTACTTTTAAATGAGCGTGTTGCTGAGGATTCATTTGACAATCTATATAAATACGTTACTGTAGAAGATATATATACTTTTTTTGATTTGCATAGATATTCTAAATTAAAAATTCCATCTTCATACATAAAAAACTTTTCATTAAATCTTATATTCCACTTAATTAGATTTTCTCTTCTATATATTTTACACCATGGACCAGGTATTATGATATTATCTTTTCTTGTAATACCAGATAATAATGTAGTTGTTGCTATTAATAATTCTTCATTTGATAGCATCTTACTGTCAAAAACTTTTGCATAGTCTTTTGGAGTATCATCGTAAAACTCTATATGACTCGTTTGAATTAAATCAAATTCTTTGCATTCGTTTATCAGTTTATTTACTTTTTCCAATGCATCATCTGCAAGTAAGTCGTCAGAATCAACAAATATTACATATTCATTTAATGATTGCTCTATTCCAAGATTTCTTGCATAACTCACACCATGATTTTCTATGTGTATAACTTTTATCCTGTCATCTTTTTTTTCATAATTATTACAGATTTCTAAAGAAGCATCTTTTGATCCATCATCAATTAGAATTAATTCAAAGTTTTTATATGATTGATTTATTATAGAATCAAGGGTTTGTTCTATGTACTTTTCCGCATTATATACTGGTACAATTATACTTATATAATTATTTTTCATTTTCCACCTCATAAAATTTTAATTATTGACTCTTCTTAAGCTTAAAAGTGCAGCTAATCCAAAATAATAAGCCAAAATAAATTGTGGCGATTCAAGTCCAACATTAAAAATTATTATTATATTAGCATTAATAAAAGCCATAAATGCCATACTATCAAATTTATTTTTTATATATTTCTTACTTTTAAACATTAAGTCAAAAGTATATATTAAGAAGAATATTAATCCTACAATTCCAGTTCTATATAATACGTTCATATATGAATTATGTTGACCTGTTGTAAATAATGCACTAACTGTATTAATTGTGTTTCCCGTCAAAGGATCTATAAATCCACCTTTTAAGGTATTAAATATATCGACTGTTGCATATGTGCTACCATATCCAACGCCCATGAACAATGTTTTCTTTAAAATTCTAAACTCATTACTCCAATATGTAAATCTCCACCATGAATTTATATCAATTCTTTCTAGTAGAAGCAAAATGGAATTATAGTTAAAAAGAGCATAAACTAGTAATACACATATAGCTAAATATAATAATTTTCTTTTTCTTTGAATAAATGTTATCATTTTTGTATTAAATACAAGCATTATAAGATATATGATTAACATTAACAATCCAGTTGAACTAGCCATATTTCTTAGAAATAAAACAGTTATTGCTATAGTTATTATTTTAGTAAATAGTTTTTTTTCTTTAACATTATAAAATGATATAATTAGTATAAAAAAATATGATATTGTATGAGAACAGTATCCTCTAAAAGATAATATAAATAGTAGTAAAAGCATAGTTAGACTGAATTTGTTTAATAACTTTTCAATATGCTCTCTATCATGTATAAAACATATATACATTGATATTGCAATTGGAATCAAAAAGAAAAATAGAGTTTGTTTTACAATAAAGCTTTTATCAAATGCCAATATGTTTGATAAAAATAATCTATATATACCTAATATAGATAAACATATAACAGCGAACATCCAAATAAGATATCTTAATACTTTTTTTTCCGTATCTATTAGTTTAAATTTATTATTTCTATATGAAACTATAATATGAAAAAAACAAATGCAAAAATATAGAACCAATGGCAGATTACTAACTCTATTTATTGTAAACTTTAACATATCATTACCAAATACCACTAATAATAATATCATTAAAGCATGTACTCTAGTAGCTATTTTATTCACTTTTATCCCTCCAGTTATACCAAATAAATTTTGAATTGGTTACAACATATCTTTTAAATAATCTTTTAGGATCCTTTATAAGTCTATAAAACCATTCAAGTCCAGCATTTTGCATCCATTTTGGAGCATCTTCTACCAACCCAGCTAAAATATTAAAAGCACCACCAACACCAGTCATAACTGAATTAGTCTTGCCTTTAAGTCTATACATTAATTTTTCTTGTCTTGGTGCACCAATACCTATCCAAACAAAATCTGCATTTGATTTATTTATTCTTTCTATTAATTCTTCTAAATCCTTTTCATCTAATTCTCTAAATATTGAAGGTTCATATCCACATATATTTAAATCCGGATAATCTTCTTTCACCTTTTTAACTAATAAATTTATATTTTCTTCTGTGCTACCATAAAAATAGTGTTTTTTGTCTTTAAATCTTTCATCTGTAAATGTTGACATCATAAAGTGTGGTCCAGTTGTTTTTTCCATTTCTTTAAATCCTTTTTTCTTTCCAACAACTGATAATGGTTTGCCATCCGGAAGTGACATAATAGACTCAGACTGAACTTTTAAATATTCAGAATCTTCATGAGCCATTACCGTAGTATGAGCATTTGATGCACAAATATAATTTCCACGTGTTTCGTCAAAATTTTCATATAAAAACTTTAAAGCTGTTTCAATATTGACGGCAGAAATTGGAACACCTATTACATTTACTCTTTCAGGTGCTTTATTTAATATATTTTGCTTGTTCATATATATCAATCATCTCCTCATAGTTTTTATCAGGTGATATCACGTTTTCATAATAAGAATAAGCATTATCGCTATATTCTTTATTATTTTTTATAATATCATCTAATTTTTCTTTAAAAGATTCACTATCACCTATTTTATATAAGCAACCTGCTTTTGCATCTTTTACTATTGACGCATGATTGCCTATATCACAAGATAAGACAGGTATACCCAAGCTATAGCTTTCAGCTATCGTCATAGGAAACCCTTCATAACATTCTGACGTAATTATTAAACCATATGATTTTATTAAATCTTTAAATATTGTTTCTTGATCTTTAAAACCATAATATTTTATGTTTTTGCATGATTTTATGGCTTCTTCGACATAATATTTATAATCTCCGTCTCCATAAATATGTAATTCATAGTTATTGATTTTTTTCCACGAATCTACTAAAAATTTAATTCCTTTGTTTTCATCTAATCTTCCCATAAAAAGAAAAACACTGTCACACTTTTCAGGCCTATTTAAATCAAACTTTTTTTCTACAAAATTAGGTTTAATAAATACGTTGTTTTTATTAGTATCTATTAGCTTATTGAATTTTTCTTTATTGAAGTTCGTTAAAAATATATAGTTTATTTTATCATATGTCTTTAGTTTTCTATGCACTTTTAACATTGCTGCTACTACTAAAGTCTGTATTTTAGAATCTCTATAGCAATTATTTTTTATAGCAGATTTAAAATTATTGTTAATTAAACAATCTTCGCAAATCTTTCCATTTCTATAAAATAATGCTTTCGGGCATAAAAATCTAAAGTTATGTATAGTTTGAACTACAGGAACTTTCATTTTTCTCGCAGCATAATATACTGATGGAGAAATTAAAGGAAATGTATTGTGACAATGAACAATATCAATTTGTTCTTTTTTTATAATATTTTTTATTTCACGATATGTTTTAAATGACCAAATTGTAGTTAATGGCAATAATATTTTTTTTATTAAAGACTCGTTAATTTCTTTATTATCACGTGTATAAACTATCACTTTATGCCCATGTTTTCTTAATAACTCTACCTCATTATTAAAAACAGTATGTTCACCACCACCAATTTGATAGAAATTATGAACCATTAAAACATTCTTTTTCATAAATATTCCCCTTTTTACTCAAATAATACCTTTTTATTCGCCTAATAAAATAACATAAACAAAACGCTTGAAAATTAATAGAAAAAATAAAAATATAATTATCATAAAATTACCATACACTACTATAATGATACTATGACTATTATACCTTATATTTTATCTATAAACAACACATTCAGGACATTGTTATATAAATTTGTAAATAGCAATATATCTAACAACGGTGTATATTATAACACAAAAAACAATATATATCAATGTTTTATAACAGTTATTAATAATAAAATCTTATAAAACAAAAAAACTTGCATTATGCAAGTTTAATTTTTTTTATTTTCCGTGAAAAACAACCTTAAAAGTCTTAAAGAAAATAGAAATATCCATTTTAAATCCACAATGCTCTGAATAATATTTTTCAAGAATTAATCTTTTTTGAAAACTTACATCACTTCTGCCACTAACTTGCCAAAAACCAGTTATACCAGGTTTCGTTGCAACTATAGAATTAAAATAAATTCCCATGTCCTCTTTTTCTCTCGGTAAATATGGTCTATTACCTATTATAGACATATCTCCTTTTAAAACATTTAATAATTGAGGAAGTTCATCTAATGAAGTTTTACGTAAAATATTACCCATTTTTGTAATTCTAGGATCATGACGTAATTTTTTGTTAGTATTATATTCTTCTGCCAATTCTTTATCTTCTTTTAGCATTTTAAATAAGATTTCATCAGCATTTGGAACCATGGTGCGGAATTTATAAAATTTGAATTCTTTTCCATCTTTACCAATTCTATTTTGAACAAAAAATACTGGTTTAAAATCCCCTGAAATCATATAAGCAATTTTTACAATTAAAATCAAAGGAAGTAAAAAAATAACACCAACTAAGCTCGCAAAAATATCAAATATTCTCTTGCAAAGTCTATATGAAAAAACTTTAAAACTAACCATTTCTTTCACGTTCTTCTTTGATTCAACGTATGTATATTCATTCATCTAAAACACCCCTTCTAAAGTTAACCTCTTATCGGTTGACTTGATATATTATAACATAGATATTATATTTTTACAAGGAAAAATACATGAAATTACAAAATTCAACCAAAATATAAGGGCAATTCTGCTTTTTGATTACTAATATAGTATACTATATATATATTAATTTGAATATTATATTTTCCCATTTTTCTTTACTAATTTTTTATAGGATTATTAATATTACTGATATCACAACATTTTAACAATCTAAAACTCTGTCAATTAACAATGTCTATTTTACAATTTCTCTATATTTTTCATCAATTATAGAATATAAATAACATAAAGTCTTTTTACCAGTTTTCTTCTCTATATATTCTCTATATCCATTTAATTGCTTATCATAATTAATATCATCTATATTCTTTAATTTATAATCAACTATTACATAATAATCATCACATTCAACTAATAAATCAATTATTCCATGATTAATAACTCCATCACTTTTATATAAGAATTCATATTCTTTATACATCTTATTATTAATTAAATCTTTCATTAAATCACTATTAATAAAATTAATTATTTTATTTCTAATATAAGAATTACTTATTTTATTAATCTCTTCCATATTATTAAAATCAATTAATTCTAACATTTCATGTACTTTTGTACCAAATTCAAGTAATTCTTTTTCATCCTTTTCTATTACATGTAATTGCTCTTTAGAATAATGTTTTTCTTCTAATATATTACTTTCTATATTAATATCTTTAACATTAATTTTAGCATCCTTTTGACTTTCATATTTATCTTTATTAATAGATATTAAACATCTTCTATCAGCAACAACATTACTTTCTCTTACATATGACATAATAATACTATAAATACTCTTAATAATACTTAAAAATGAATTATAATCATTCCTAATATAATTAGGAACTACTCCCCTGCATTCACTTGTCTCTTCTATTTTAGGCATAATAAAAACCATTTTCTCACGAGCTCTAGTAGTCGCAACATAAAATAATCTTATCTTTTCACTAATCTCTTCTTTTTTAGTTCTATTCTTTAATAATATCTTTAATATTGTATCTTTATAATATTCATTTACATAAGGCATAATTAAACCATATTCATTATCAAATATAATTCTATCTTTTAATTCTTTAAAATTAAACTTATTAAAAAGTAAAGTAAAATAACATACAGGATACTCTAATCCTTTAGATTTATGTATAGTCATTATCTTACAAGAATCAGCAACATCACTATTAATATTAAATTTTAAATCATAATCTCCAGTAAATATATTATCTAAATAATCTATAAAATCATAAATAGTCTTCCCACTAACTTCATAATCTTTAATTAAATTATAAAAATACTCACATCTAATTCTATTAGCTTTAATATTATTAATATTCAATAATTTTAAATCATACTCCACCTTGGTAATGGCTTTTCTAATTAATGAACTAGGCGTGCAATAATTAACTTCTCTGCTTATCTCTTCTAAGTCTTTATATAAGTCTGATTCCTTATAATTACCATTAATAATATAATTATATATTTCATTATCACTTATTTTATATAAATAACTTCTAGATAAAGAAACAAATGCATATTTAAAGTCTTCTCCAAAATCATTTTTACTTATACAAATAATTAATTTTAATAAATTCTTAAATATATAAGCATCATTATCTTTCTTAAATGATTCTTCTTTTAATATTGATAACGGTATTTTATTATATTCAAATACTTTCTTAAATAAGTCAAATGAACTAGATTTATCTATTAATATTACAAAATCACTATACTTACAATCTCTTAAAGAACCAGTCTTTTTATCAAATACCTGATATTTATTTTTAATTTTATTATTTATATCATCTGCAATTATAAATGCTTCTTGCATAGCTGGAGTAATATTGCCTAAACTTTCTTTATCATATGTTAAGAACTCCATGTGATAATCTTGTTCAGTTTTACCTTTATTTACATAATCTTGATTTCCAAATATCATTCTATGACTTACCTGATAATCTGCTCCACCAAATTCATTATCCATTACATCATCAAATAACAAATTAATATCGCTTAATACTTCATCTCTACTTCTAAAGTTCTTTAATAAATCAATTTTCTCACCCTTATCAGTATTACTATATAAATCATATTTATTTTTAAATATTGCCGGATTTGCATTTCTAAATCTATAAATTGATTGTTTTATATCACCAACCATATAAACATTATTATTTGCAATTAAAGAAATAAACATCTCCTGTGTATCTGATGTATCTTGATATTCATCTATCATTATCTCATTAAAAGAATATTTTAATTCGCGACGAATATCTTCATTTTCTAAAACAACTTTAATCGCAAGTCTTGAAATATCATTAAATGAAAACATATTATGACTCATCTTATAATCTTCTAATCTTCTATCTAATAAAGTTATAATATCAATAATTTCTTTTGTATTATTAGAACTATCTATAAGTTCTTTTCTTATCTCATCAACACTTTCATATATAAAATACTTTTTAGCATCTTTTATCGTATCACTAATAGCACTCTTAATCCTTTTACCTTCATCACTACTACCTCTTGGAGCAACAGGTCCTCTACCATCAATACTAATTAAAAACTCATCATATGTTTTAGCATTTAAAAACTTAGAATAATAATCATACATTTTAGTCATAAAGTCCCCATCAAAGTAACTTTCAGCATCATTCAATAGACTTTTAACTGTATTTTGTTTTTCTTTTATTAAATCAACATATTGATCTATAAATAAATTAATTTTTTCTTCATTAAATATATTAAAATAGTTATTTAAAAATTCTGTTTTATCATATTTTAATTCAATCTTCTTATAAGCTTTTAATATTAAACCCTTAAGAGATTTATCTTCTTTATAACAAAAATCATTAATTAAAGATAAAAAACTTTTACTAGGAGATTTATATTTCTCATCAAATATCTCATCAAGTATTTGATTTTTACATAAATCAATAATAACTTCATCAGTAATTACAGGATTATTAGTTATATTTAATCTTGTACTATACTTCTTAACTACACTTAAAGAAAATGAATCAAATGTCGTAATGTATGCTCCATCTATTAAATTCATCTCATCTTTTAAAGAAGGAGTAGCCGCAATAACTTTTCTAATTCTATCTTTCATTTCAGCTGCAGCTGCATTAGTAAATGTTAAAACTAATAATTCATTTACATGTACTCCACCTAATACTTTTCTTTTAACTCTTTCCGTTAATACAGCAGTTTTTCCTGATCCTGCACCAGCTGAAACAATTATATTAGTTCCATCTAAATTAATTGCAGTCATTTGTTCTTCAGTAAAAGCCATCTTACTCACCTCCTAAGAAAGATAAATCATTAACTTCATCAAGTAATACTACATCATCTTGTGTATAAAAGCATAGATCTCTAAACTTACATTTATCGCATGCATTTTCATCTTTATATATTTTAGGATTAATATTAAACTCCCCATTAATAATAGAATTAGCTCCATCTTTAACTATATTATCAGTATAATTAACTAAATCCATTAAAGTATCATCATTAATTAATTTAGTATATCTACTAAATCCTTTATCCTCACTATAACTCATAGAATATATAAGTTCACTATCATTATAAGTACTATCAAATCTCTCAAGTCTATCTATTTCATCACTGCTATATCCCTTTAACATATATCTTTTATTAGTTTCTTTTTCTAGATTACTACTCCAAGTAGGATAATTAAATAAGATATTTTGATAATATATTCCAGTAAATATAGGACTTTCAAATATCTTAGATTTATTAATTAATAATAAATATACTGGTAATTGTAAATGTAATCCATATTTTAATGGTTCAATATGTGTATCTATATAACCAGTCTTATAATCAATAATAGAATAATATGTATCACTAATTTTCTTATACATCATTATTTTATCAATATAACCAGTTAACTCTACACTAATATCACTTCTAACAGGAATAGTAATTTCTTTCTCAAGCAATTCATCATCATACCCTGTAATTAATTGTTGTTTTTTTAGAATACTAAGTAATTCGTCTATATCTTTTCTAATCTTAACTAAAAATACAGTTTCTCCTATTTTTAAATCTTTATTTTCTAAATATTTATTCCATTCTCTATCTAAATCAAAATCACTTCTTTTATAAATAGATAATATATAATGAAATAAACTACCGAGTATTGTATCAAAAGTTTCATCATACCCCCCAAGTTTTAATACCTTCTTTATATAATATTTAAAATTACAATTAAAATAGTCATTTAAAGAACTATAAGATAGTTTTAAAGGATAATTTAAATTCTTTAAATATAAATCATTATCTATACCACTAAACTTATTACTATAACTATTATAATTAATATTATAGTTAGAATTTAATAAATCTAAGTCTTTATATTTTTCTCCATATACATAATATTTATCTAAATACTCACCAAGTAATATTTTATTATAATCATCTGAATAAGAATAATTATCTAAGTCACATGAGATAACCTCTAGACCTAAATCATCTATTAAATTAGAAGGATAATATTCTCTAAAAGGACTAGAACATTTATAACTAATATATAAATTCTTAATATTACTCAAAATATAAGTAACAATACTCTTTTCTCTAACATTTAAATAAACACTATCATATAATAATACTTCGCCTTTGTCTTTATCAGATATAAAATCAATATCTTTATACGTTTTAGGTAACTTATCTAAATTAAATCCAAGTACAAAAACATAATCATCATCATCAAAAATATAATTATATAAATCTCTAATATTAACTGCATTATCTAATATATCGTTATCCATATAAGTATTTTTTAACTTATCTTCTAAAATAGCTTTATAAGAATAACTATCTTTATCTAAATAAACTAAATCAGATAAAACTGAAATAATCTTTTTATTAATATTATTTTTTAAAGGATCATCTAAATCTAATTCTAAAGTATTTAAATAGTCTCTTACAACAACACTACTATATATAGAATCTTTATATGGAATATTAATAGGGATCTTAAAATATCCAAATAATTTATCTATTGTGTAATAATACTCTTCATCAACATTACATAAATGAATTTTATTTATATTAATCCCCTTATCAAGTAATTCTCTAATCTTTATACAAACAAATCTAACTTCATCTTCTAAAGTATTACATTTATATACCAGTTTATTAATATTATAATTATCAATCTTAAATTCATAATTCAATACCTTAGTAAGCCACTTATCTAAATTAAAATAATGTTCTGCAATAATTGTCTTGTCAGCAACAAATGTCCTAAAGCTCTCATTAAATGTAAGTAACTTATTATCGATTAATTCTTTTTTTAACCCTTGTAAAAAGATAAGTTTCTTATTTTTGTATTTCTTATCTAAATCGATAAAATATAAATTATTTAAATAAACTTTACAAGTATCAATATTATAATTATATTTATCCATTAAATAAGCAATACTTCTCTCATCATACTTAAAGAAATAATTATCAATAAATTCTATTTTATTTATAAACTTAGTTGAATGTAATGACTTTTCTTCTTCATACTTTTCAAGTAACTTCATCTTACATTCATTTGGGCATAGTATAATCTTTTCCATATAATCACCTTTATTTATTATAACAAAGAAAAAGTGATTAAAAAATAAATTTTATCACTTTAATTATCTACAT
Organism: uncultured Muribaculaceae bacterium; assembly: GCA_964530845.1. GTDB lineage: Bacteria > Bacillota_I > Bacilli_A > RF39 > UBA660 > UBA3789. The sequence goes on along the minus strand of CAZHBS010000008.1, from coordinate 48,003 downwards.
TTTGCCTCTATATGTATATACTTTTTTAACAATATTAGGATTATAATCAGGTTGAGTTAAATCAATTCCTCTATCATCAGCGATTTTTCTTGATAAATAATACATTTGTAATAATAGAGAAAACTCTCTAAAATATTTATCATTTTCTTCACCTTTAAACACATTAAAATTAGGATACTCATTTGATAATAATTCTATAAGTAACTTATCAAGTTCGTTTTCTTCATCTAATAAATATATAACACTGCTATTAGGATTTCTATAAATTAAATTACTTCTGCCATGACAAAAAGATGATTTATCATGCATAATTATTGGAATCGCTCCAGTCTCAACTAAATTAGACTCTATTGCATCAGCAGAACACCTATTTTCATACCCACTAATAGTTTGAACTAAAGGTATACTTTTATAGTCAGCAGTAAGTCTATCTACTCTTTCTTTACTCTTCTTTAATAATTCTTTGATTTTTTCATTAACTTTACTAACATCTTCTTTTGAAATATCTTTATCAAGTAAGTAAACTGAATCTAAAAACAATGAAATTGGTCCTAAGCTTGTTACAAGAGAGATAAAACTCCTCTCTCTTTCTGTTTTAGAGTTTCCCCAAGTTATTACTTCAAAATCGCCACTTTTTTCTTTTTCTGTTAAAAGAAACTTATTTCCTCTAAAATTATTTAAAGCAACATCTATCCCATTAGTATTACCACTAGCCGAAATGACTATTAAATTAGAAAAACTATTTATATTTTTCTTATGAGTAAAATCTCTAGGTTCAACTACTTCACAAATAACTCCATTACTTTCTAATATTAATTGAAGAAAATGTGCAACTGTCTTTGATCCCCCTGTTGCCATAATTAAACTTGGATTATTATTTTTTATAATACTCTTAAGCATCCTTCTTACTTCATTATATTTTCCATACTCAGGATTATTAATATCTAATATACGCCTTTCTAACGTTTCAAAATTATATTCCGCGTTATTTGAATAAATATGTTCCATATAAACCTCCTTTGCTAATTTAATATTAACAAAAGAAGAGGAAATATATCTGTCAGTTAAAAAAATCATCTAAAATTTCTATACTTATAATTCTATTTACATAAAAATGTCTTGCTTCACATCGCATTTCACAATAAGAAGCAACTCCCCATTCATTACCATATAAAATAATTTCACGGGGTTGAATAATTCTTTCTGAAATATTCATCTTATCCTTTGAATAATATTTAATAAAACATTTTCTTTTTTCTTTTATCGCTCTATTTATTTTATTAAATATTTCTCTATTTTCAATATCTATTTCAGACGGAGTAATAAATCTTTTTGGAACATTTACATTTTGATTGAGAATATAACCACCATATGGTCCTCTAATTGTATCTATATATATTCCTGCTTTTTCTATCTCATCCTTATAAACTCTAATCATTCTTGGGGTTACTTCTAATTTCTCAGACAATTCTTTTATTGAATACTTTCTTCCAGTACTTAAGTATTCAATCATTGTTAAAATATTACTAATTTTAGACATATTAAACCTCAATTTAATCAACATCTACAACATTAAGACCATATTCTAATGCTTTATTAATGCATTCATCACTGTTAAAATGCATGCAATAAATGTACTTTTTATCTTTTTCCAAAATTAAGTCATTAATCATTCCAATATAAAGATGAACGTTCCCAACGAAATTAGCAGATGTCACATCAAGATAAATTCTATCTATTCTTTTCTTGCTATTTAAAATTTTAATGATATAGTCCAACTCTCTAGTATCTCCAGAATAATATATAATTCCATGAGTTGTGTCAAACATAATTCCATAGCTTTTTAGTACATCACAATGATCAGTTTTAATGTATCTTATCAATTTAATATCTCCGTACTTATTAGAGAACTCTCTCACATTAACAAAATTATAAATATGTTCTTCACATCCAAAAATATTTAAAACTTTTTCAATCATCTTTTTATGTTCTTTATTTCCATATATAATATTAACTCTCTTACTTAATACATAATAAGAGTATGTTAATAATGAGCCTATACTTCCTACATGATCTGAATGTGTATGTGTTATAAAAACATTTATTGTATCTTTATTTGCCAATAAATTTTTATTAATTATTCTTTCAAAAATATTTTCACCACAATCAATTATAAATAAATCATTTTCTATAACAAAATATGCTGAAGTGTTACCTTCCTTTGGGTTTAACGCAGCACCTCTTCCTAAAAACTTTAACTCCATAAAATCACCTATCAATATAATTATATTTTATAATTCATTTTTAAACAATATTTCATTGTATGTTATAATACTAATATTTGAGAGGTGTTTTATGGAAATAATTCATCCATTAGAACCAATTTATAATAATGAGTCAAAAGTACTAATACTAGGAACGATGCCATCAGTAAAATCAAGAGAACAAGAATTTTATTATGCTCATCCAAAAAATAGATTTTGGAAAACATTAAGTAAAGTTTATAATGAAGAAATAGGAACAACTACTAAAGAAAGAAAAGATTTTTTATATAAACACAACATAGCTTTATTTGACGTATTAAAGTCTTGTGAAATAAACGGATCAAGTGATAATTCAATTAAAAATCCCATACCAAATGATTTGAGCGAAATATTGAATAGATCTAATATAAAAGCAATTTTTACAACAGGAAAAAAAGCTTATGATTTATATACGAAATTAATTTATCCTAAAACTCATATAGAAGCTCTATACTTGCCAAGTCCTTCTCCTGCTAATTGTCCAAAAAACATAGAAGATATATTATTAAAAGAATATAGTAAAATAAAAAAAATAACTGATAAATAACAAAAAGGCTATACCAATGGTATAGTCTTTATTCTTCATTTTTAGGTATCCTATTTAAATTAACTCTAGGGTATTTTGACTTAACCTTTTGTTTATTGCTTGCAAAGTCTTGTAATGTACTTTCAGCATCTTCATCACTCATTTCATCAATCATCTGACAAAAAGAGTTATATTCATCTCTATTTAAAGATTTTACTTCATAAACATCAGTATCAGATTCATATCTAGTAACAAACATATCTTTTACTTCACTATATTGCTCACTTAGTTTTCCATCTCGATAATAATAAATTTTTCCATCTAATTCATAAAAATATTTTTTATCATAAGAAGACGTTGAAACATCTATTTCTGATATAGTTGCATTACTTGGAAGTGTTTTTAAAAGTTTCTCATCATAACTATAAATATATGTATAATTCTCATCTCTTAAAACCATTATTTGATTATAAAAATCAATACTACTAAATCTATGATTATTAACAAATTGAACATCACAATCGCAATACTCATAATTGTCTATTTTTGCAAGTTCATAGCTATTTCCACTTTTTAAAGCAAAATACAATACTTTAGAATCTTTTAAACCTTTAGAATTTTGACATTCACCACCAAGTTTAATCTCATCATATCTATTAGGAATAATAGTTTTAGCCCTACAAATCACACCATATTTACCACGCTTATGTGTAATATAATAAAATCCTGCTTCTTCTTTAATATCATCATAATCTGGATCAATTAATGTATTTCCATTTCTACTATTAATTACAAGTAAACCTTTTTTATCATCTTTAGTTAGTAAATAACCACATCCAACAGATTCAACATTCTGACATTCACTTATTATTGTTTTAGGGCTATCATAATAAGATACTTTTTTTATAGTTAAAAGTCCATTCTTTAAAAATGAATAATGATTATCAGACAAATTGGTAATATCATCATATGCAGGTTCTATTACTTGATGTTTATTACCATTTCCAACAAGTAAACCTTTTAATCCATTTTTTTCTAAATAAAAAGCTTTACTATATTTTCCTCTATCAATATCATCATATAATGTATCTAATAAAACAGTTTGTTCTACAACTCTTTTATTATCAGATGATTTATCAATTCTTGAACTAGATAAACCACATTTCCCATTCTTAACTATTTTAAAGAAGTATTCACCATAAAATTCATTATATGAATCTCCATCTTTTCCAATATATTCAATACTATCAGCATCAGTCTGAAGCATAAGCTCTTTTGAAACTGTATTATAAACGTAAATTGTATTACCCTTTATTCCATAAAGAATATTCTTATTATTCTCATCTATTTTAATCTCATCAAATTCAATGCTCTTATTATCTATAGAATCAAAGAACCTAAAATGTTTTTTACCATTACTAGTAAATATTAAGACATTCTCAGCATATTCAATATTATCATAAGAAAAATCAGTAATCATTCTAGGTGACTTATCATAACAATTACTAAAATATAATGCTTTCTTACTATTTTTTGTTAAAACATAGAATGAATCATTATATCTATCGAGTAACTTTTCTGCATCATCTAAAGCATAATTAAAAACACTATTTTTACTACGACTTGAATAAATATCATATAAATGTACTTTGTTATCTTTTAATGTTCTAACGGAAAAAGCCTCATAATTATTTCTAAATATTTTAAGAAGCTCACAATCATCAACTAAGATTTTCCCATCTTTCGCATCACATACTCTTATATAAGTTTTTTTACTATCACCATTATTATTGTTATTATTGCTATTGTCATCAGACCAAGTTTGAGTATAAAACTTTCTATGAGTATCATATTGAGTATAATAACTTCTCATTTTTCCCATTAATTTATTATCTCTAATATCTAATAACCCTGATGTACCTTCCATACTATAAACTAAAGCAATATTGTTTATTAATACACTAATTTCAAAAGTATCTATACCTTTAACTATTACACTTGTCTTTTTCATTTTAATCTACCTCACCTACTTTTTTTCTAAAACCTTTGGATAATATTCTTGACTTAAATTAATTAATTTTTGTGAATCAATGTGTATTACTTTACCACCTCTAGGCTTAATATCTTTGTCTCCAAAAATTATCCATATTGCATCTATCTCCTTATCAGGAGCATAGCCATCTGCATCTGTAAATATAATTTTATTATCAGCATCTTTTGAAAATGCATTAACAGCTACATTGAAATCAGTTCCTCCTCTTCCAACAAATTCAAATTCATCAATATCTCTCATGTTTCTAATTTCTTTAAATCCATAAAATTTAACATCAAAGCAACCAACTTTAATTTTTGAAAATGTTAAAATGTTCTTGCATTCTCTTAAAAAACTTCTAAGTAAATCATCACTTATTGAACTACTAGTATCAAGTACGATTTCTGTTTCATAAGCAACTTTATAAGCATTCTCATCTAAATGAGAAGTTAAAATACCATCTTCAATCGATGCATTTTGATATGACCAATCATAATCAACAACCTCTTTTTGTCTTTTTAAAATTAATGGCCAATTAATTAATGGATATCCGTCCCCTATATCATCAAACTTTACTTTTTTTTCTTCAGTCAAAGTGCCTGGTCCAAATACGCCAGAAACAACAACTTGTATTTTCTCTGTTTCTTCTCCAGTACTATCACTTTTAGTATTCTTTATAGCCGCTTTAATTCTTTCTAAAATTTCTTTTAGTTCACTCTGTTTTTTCTTCTTTAATGTCTTTTTCTCACCAATATCCTGAAACTCTTTTTGTACCCTATCAATTATCTCATCATTTTTCTTTTTTGACTTATTATCCCATAATCTATGTGTATCATGTCCTGCATCTTTACTATCATTTTCTCTTTGACTATTTTCGCTATTTTTCTTATTATTTTTCTTATTTTTCTTCTTCAATAATTTTTCATAAAGTTCTTCGGCATCATATAACATTGCCCACGGATAATTAACAGCTCCTTCAACTAATTCCAATCCATCTTTTTTTAAAAAAGCATTAATAACGGCATCTGTTGCATAATTCCATAATTCTTGATCTTTCCCTTTGCCTCTTTCCATATGATTAAAAGCAATGTGACATATCTCATGAGCAAAGGCAAAAATCTTTTGGCTATCTGAAAGCTTTTCAAAATAATCTGGATGAAAGTAAATTGTATTTCCATCAGTTGCAAATGTTGGATTGCCATTATAATCAACAACATTTTTAGTCTCTACATAATCAACACAATCAACAAGACTACCAAATTGTGGATATTTATCAATTAATTTTTTCTTTATAATATCAATATTTTTACTCATAACAATCCTTATACATGTGCTGTTAAACTATAAATTTCTTGTGCAACTGGTTTCTCTTTTAAGTTATATGCCGTAACAATAATAATACAATTTTTAGGAAGAACAAAAGTTGATATTTTTCGATACTTTAATATCTCAACAAATTTTAGTTGTTCATCTAAATCTGAATTATTAATCGCATTTATTATTAAAATAGTGTCTTTGCTTCTACATTTATCACATAAAACTCCATACCAAATCGGAGGGACAAATTCTAATTCTTCATAATGACCATTTAATTCACTAACATCACAATCATTACTTAAAATTACAGCATCTTCAAATAACTCATTAGGAATGTCTTCAACTAAAATTGGAAATTCATTTAATTTTATTAATTGTTTTAATGATTCTGAATCTATTTTTTTCATTTTCTCTTACTCCATGTTAGACCTACAGCTCGCAAATCTTCTAAAATCTTTTCTCTATTTTTATTACCCTTTGCCCATATATCATCAAATATAGTAAGCATTTCTAATCCCATTTTCTTAATAAACTCTCTAACCTCCATAACATGGTCCTCATCAACCACCGAAAGAGAAAGAACAGTTGCTAACTGTTTATCGGTTGATACAGAATAATCTTTAGAAGAATAATTACCATCAATAACATCTTTTAAACTTATTATTTTAATTTTACAGAAATTAGCAAAATCAGCTGCAATTCCTTCTCCTACTAATGAACGAATCATATATGGATTGCCTGTTGCATATAACATCTTAGAAGCCATTTCCCACTTTCTAGGATCAGCATTTGGTTTTATCCCATCAAACTTTGTTCTTAAAACATCAATATTTGAACGCGACTTTAAAGTAATAAATGCATAAATTGCAGGATGAATTGGAAAATCTCTTTCCTCCTCAGCAACATAATCAAGTCTCTGATATTTCTTTTTAGGAGTTCTAGCCCACTCAAGCCAATTATCAAGAGTAGTATTAATATAAACATGAGCAAACCTATTAAATAAAGGTTCTGCCAAAGTATTAGCTGAAACAGAATCACTTAATTCATTACCTGCAGCAGCAATTCTAACATTATCAGGCAATCTCCACTTTCCATTTACTTCTTTATCTAAAATAATATTAAAAGCCATTCCCTGAATTGTATGTAATGCGTTATTCAATTCATCAAAAAACAAAATATGAATTTTATTAGGTTCATCCTCACATTTTTTCTCAAGTTTAACCAACCAAGTAGGTTTAATATCAATCATTTCCCCAGTTGCACTATTATAAGCACTCTTACCATTTAAACTTTCTAAAGATGCATTTCTTAAATATATTATTTCACAATCAGGATCAATTTGTTTTATTCTAGAACTTTTCCCTTCACTTGATCTACCATGTAAAAAAACAGGAACATCACTTTCTATAGCCCCTTTTATAATATCTTCTTCTGTTACTTCATCAAATACAAAATTGTATGATTCATCAGCCATACATAAACCTCCTGAATAATAATTAATAATTTATTTTCTATTATAACTGAATAATTACACTTATACAATTATTAATAAACAAAAAACCTACACATTTGTGCAGGCTTTAATACATTAACTAAGCTTCTTCTTTAGAAACTTCTACTTTTCCTTTATAAGTTCCACATTTTTTACAAACTCTATGTGGTTTAATCATTTCACCACAACTAGGACATTTAGTCATTCCTGGAACTTCTAAAGCATTGTGACTTCTTCTCATTCTCTTTCTAGTTTTAGAAACTTTGCGGAAAGGAACAGCAAACATTTGAATGTCTAATTTCATCATAGTATCTCACTCCTTATCATAGTCTTTTAATAATTCACTGAATGGATTATTGCTTTTATTGATATCATCTTCACTAACCAATTTCCATCCATCCCCATGAAATTTACTGAGATCTTTAACCTTAGTAAATTGTAAGGGGACCTCTAGTACTATATTTTCCCATAAAAACTGAAAAATATCAAGCAAATTTTCACTATTTATACAATTTTCTTCAATAAGATCATCATAATCAATTGAATATGGATAATTAACTTCTTCTAAAGATATTGAATCAGGTAATATTAACTCACCATTAATCTTACAATTAATATGTGTATTATCTTCTTCATCTAAATCAATTAAACCTTCTACTTTAACATTATCAATACTTATAATATCATTACCACAAAAATAACTACTTGGTATATTGTAAAGTCCACTAACATCAATTGATTCAACATTTCTTCTATATAATGGATTTAAATCTATATTCATACTTCTTCCTCAACAACAACAATTTTACCATGATAATGTAAATCAAGTCCACTAGTTAATTCTGTATCAAAATCAACCCAAGTACGAATAACAATATTTGTACTATTTAAAGCATCAAGACTACTTTCTAATAATATTCCATCCATTAATTCATCTAAACTATAAATTCTATTTGATTTTTTACCTTCTTTAATAGAAATACGAATATTTTCATGTCCTATTAAACTCTCTCCACATTCATCTTCTCTTATCGCATCTAAATCATCTTCAATTTTTATCATATAGGAAACTGGAATAGTCAAATTATTCTTAATATCAAGATTATAAGCAGTTGACGATAAACCAACTGAATCAGTAACAGGAGTTACTTTAGTAATTTTAATCTGATCTCCATTTGTATCATGATAAGCAATATCCAAAGATTCAGAACTATCATCAATTAAAATATCTCCATGAAATTTATAATAGATATTATAAGTTGAAATAATAGCTATCAAAAAGATAATAGATATATAAACAACATTTTTAAAAGAATCTTTCTTTAGCATATTACACCTCTACTTACAAATAAATTCTAAAACATCATACACAGTATCTAAATCACGACATGTCACGATAAATCTACCTGTATGACAAAAACCAAGTCCTGAAATATTAGATACTTCTTCTAGAGTTTTTCCTTCAAGTCCTGCCCACTCTTCAGGAAATAGCATTCTAGCACTATGGTCATCTGCACACTTTGGAACAGTCTTTATCGCATATCCTCCTCTATTAGATGGATAAGCAACAAATAATATATTCTTACATATATCTGATGAAATAATTGTCTCTTCATATGGTAGAAAAGAATCTAAAACAAGATATTTTTCATCACCATTAAGTTCACTTATAATATTTTTAATTCGTTTTTCAGCTATACATTTACCATTAATATATAAGATTTCTTCTTCTAAAATACTTCTAGCAATTAAAACTGCTTTTAAAAATTGTTCAGACTCAATTTGTCCAGAATCAAAACTTGGATTAAAAAGTTTGATAACTCCAGGAATAGTCTTTACCTTATAACTTGCATCAACTTTTGCAAAAACTCCATTATCATCTGCATCAATTTCTTCTACAAGATCCTTATCTACTGCATTCCATACTTCATCAACTAATTCAATTCCATATTCTTTTAAAAATTGCTTTCCAAACTCTTTCCATAAAAGTCCAAAAGAACAATAAGTAATTCCATCTTCTCTTTTTAAAGCATCATTTTGATGATGATCAAACTTCCCACGTCCAATATCATAAACAAAAACATCATCTGGAATTTTCAAAGAATCAATCGAACTAGTTCTAAAAACTCTGACATCTCCCTTAAAAAGTTCTAAAAAAGCAGTACTAAAAACCTCATCTGCATGCATTGTACCACTATGAGTAATGCAATTAGCATCTAAGTAATTATTAACAACCTTAACCATTAATCATCTCTCCTAGCAAGCATTAAAAGTCTCATGATTTGTAAAACGGAAGTCGCAACTGATGCAACATATGTCATTGCAGCAGCTCCAAGCATTCCACGACAATTACTAAGCTCAGAATTGCTAACTAAATTAAGTCTTTTTAGTTCATTTAAAGCACGACTAGATGCATTAAATTCAACTGGTAAAGTAATTAATTGAAAAACTAAAATAATAGCCTCACATATAATACCAATTGTAAAAAATCCAAAAGCTCCTAAAAATAAACCTATAAGAATAGAAATATATCCTAAATAAGAAGCAATATTTACGAAAGGAACTATTGCACTTCTAATTCTTAAAAAAGTATAACCTTCCTTATCTTGAATAGCATGTCCACATTCATGTGCAGCAACAGCTAAACTCGCAACAGTTGTCTCATCAAAAATTTCAGATGATAATCTAACTGTTTTATTTCTAGGATCATAATGATCACTTAACATACCACTTACTTCACAAACCTTAACATCATAAAGCCCATTATCATCTAATATTTTTCTCGCAACTTGACTACCATTAAGACCTTTTTGTGAAAGAATCTCGCTAGTCTTTCTATACTTGCTATTAATATAAATTTGTGAACCTATAGAAATAACAAAACTAACAATTAGTATTAGCCAATCTAAGCTAACATAATCCATTTAATCAACTCCTAACATTAATAGATTATACCATAAAATAACAAATTATTAAAGACTATTAATATTTATAATATATTTTTGACAAAGGTATAATGATATGATACGATTAAATTGTCAAGGAAACTTGCACAAAAAAGGGAACATTCAGTTTTTGTATGTTGAATGTCTACCCTAAATGCTAGATAGACATTTAATTCAAATTAGAATTAAGTGTCATTTTTTTATTACTAAAATCAAAATGATTATGAGTAGTAAAATGATAGAAACTAATTTTAAGAACTTTAAAATAAAAGTTTTTAATTTCATTTTATCAAACCTCCTCTCTTTTGTGAGATTTGGTAGACACCCAACAACTGAAGTTCCCGATGCAAAAATACATTAAAGTAGCAAATAAAGCAAATGACAAAATAAAAAAAACAAGATTATAATATACTTTAAAATAACAAATATCCAATACTAAATTTAAAAAATTAAAGAAAAATAAATAATCCATTAACAAATTTAATAAAAATACATATTAATGAACTTTGACAGTAATCTAAATATATGATACGATTGAATTGTCAAGGAAACTTGCACAAAAAAGGGAACATTCAGTTTTTCCAAGTTGAATGTCTACCTTATGTTTTTTGGAGACATTTAATTCAAGCTAGAATTAAGTGTCATTTTTTTATTACTAAAATCAAAATGATTGTAAGTAGTAAAATGAGTGATATGTGGCGAAGAAATATAATATTGTATTCTCGCTTTTTCATTCTCTCAAACCTCCTCTCTATAATAATCGGAGGTAGACACCCAACAACTGATATTCCCGAAAGGAATATTACTATAAATGAGTAATCCATACAAACAAGTAATTTAAATAAATCAACATTAAAAAAACCTAAAAACGAAAAAATCCTTTAACAAAAAAATCAGAATTTTGGTATATATTCTGATTTTTTATTTAATTTTATTTAATTAACTTAATTTTGCATATTTAGAAGCAATAACTTCAGCAACCCTAATTCCATCTACACTAGCAGTTGTAATTCCTCCAGCATAACCCGCTCCTTCACCACAAGGATATAACCCAGAAATATTACTCTCATAATTATCCCCACGAATAATATTAATTGGACTACTAGTTCTAGCCTCTACGCCGAGTAATACTGCTCCATCCATATCAAAGCCCTTAATCTTTTTACCAAAAGCATTTATACCTTCTTTTATAGATGTACATAACTCTTTAGGTAGAACATTATTTAAGTTACCAAAATTGTAGTCACCACACGTATTTGGTTCTACTTCTAAAAGCTCATTGCTTACTTTATTCTCACAAAAATCCTTATATAATTGTACAGGAATAAATCCTTTTCCCTCTTTGTAAGCAGCTTCTTCAATTCTTCTTTGAAACTCCATTCCTGTAAACAATTCACTACCAAATTCATCAGCTAAAATATTTACAACAATTGCACTATTAGAATTTTTCTCATCTCTTTTATAATTGCTCATTCCGTTAACACAAACTCTTCCCTCTTCAGATGACGCATTAACAACAAATCCTCCAGGACACATGCAAAAAGAGTAAACACTTCTTCCATTACTACATTGATGAGTGAGTTTATAGCTTGCAGCCCCTAAAACTTTGGAGAATTCCCCATACTGACTTTTATCAATAATCTCTCTTGGATGTTCTATTCTAAATCCAACTGCAAAATTTTTATTTTTCATCGAAACATTATTTTTATTTAACATATAAAAAGTATCACGTGCAGAATGTCCTATCGCAAGAACTACATTATTAGTATCAATGACATAGTCATCATTAACAACAACACCTTCAATCTTATTGTTCTTAATAACTAAATCAGTAACACATGAATTAAAAATTATTTCGCCACCTGCTTCAATTATTTTATTTCTCATATTAACTATAACATTTCTCAATACATCAGTTCCAATATGAGGCTTATTAACAAACATAATTTCAGGATTAGCTCCATTCTCAATAAATATTTCAAATACTTTCTTTTGTCTACTAAACTTGTCTTTTGTTAAAGTATTAAGTTTACCATCACTAAAAGTACCAGCTCCACCTTCACCAAATTGAATATTAGAATTAACATCCAATTTATTAGTTTTAAAAAACTCATCTACTTTAGAAACTCGTATATCAACCGAATCTCCTCTTTCTAAAACAATTGGTTTATATCCCCATGAAGCTAACATATAGGCACAAAACAAGCCACAAGGTCCACTTCCAACAATAACAATTCTATTATTAAGAACTTCTTTACCATTAGGAGTAAAAGTATACTTTTCTTCTTCACCATATTCTATATTAGAATCTCTATTCTTCTTTAAAATAGATTCATTATTCAAACAATCAACTAATACTTCATAAACATAAAAAATATTATTCTTATCTCTCGCATCAATACTTTTCTTTGTAATAATTACTTTCTTTATAAAATCATCTTTTACTTTTAATTTATTAGAAATCTTCTTTCTTAAATAAGCTTCATTATCTTCTAATATTGGAACTTTTAATTGTCTAACTCTAATCATTCAAACCACCTAAATCCATTCCAGATCTAATACCACTTATAAAGCAACTTGTTAAGTTATAGCCACCACAATCTCCACATATATCAACCAACTCACCTAATATATATAAATTATCATTAATTAAAGATTTATAAGTTTTAGAATCAATTTCTGATAAATCTACTCCTCCACTACATACTTGACTATTATCAAAACCTTTATTACCAGTAATATGATATTTAAATTTAGTTAAAGTATTAAATAATAAATTCTTATCTTTATCACTTAACTCATTAAACATAACATATTCAGATAAATTACAAACTTTAAATATAACATCAACTATTTTTTTATTAAGGCATCTGCAAAGTAATCTATATAAAGTAATATCGCATCTATTATTAAACCACTCTTCTATATCTCCATCTATAAATGGAACAAAATTAATATAAATATTACAATCTTTATTATTATAAAGTCCAATATTAGCATAATAACTTAAATTAAAAGTACATATACCACTTATTCCGTAACTAGTTAATTGAACTTCTCCCGTCTCTTCTCTAATAAACCTGTTATCAATATATAAGCTTAAAACCACATCACTTCTAACTCCATCTAATAACTTACAAAACTTCATATCACTAGTAAGTTGTACTAAACTAGGAAGTACCGGTTTAATATTATGACCTAATTTTTCTAAAAAAGAGTATCCCATTCCATCACTACCAGTCTTAGGATAAGCAAAAGATCCAGTCGCAAGTACTAATTTATCACAATATATTTCATCATTAATAATATATCCATTATTACTCTTTTTTATATTATTAACCAAATAATCACATTTAACACTAACTCCAAACTCATTAACTCTATCAATAAACGCATCTCTAATAGTAGAAGCTTGATTAGAATAAGGATAATAATAACCATTTTTAATTTTAGGAACAATATGTAAAGAATCAAAGAAATCTAAAACTAAATCAATATTCTCCTTCGTAATGAACTTATCAACTAATTGACTACTACTGTGATAATGAACTAATTCTTGATTATCATTAAAGTAATTACAACGACCATTTCCCGTTAATAAAAGTTTTTTTAATAGTTTATCTCCTCGCTCTAAAATAGTAACCTCATTATTAGTTCTTTTCGCAAAAATAGCAGAAACTACTCCACTACATCCTCCACCAACTATAACTATTTTCATGCCAACCACTCCTCATACCCCATATTATAGCATCAAAAAGCAATTATTTAAAACAAAACTCTTTTAAAAAGAAAAAACATATCATATAATTATAAGTGAATAAAGGTGGTTATGTTATGGAAAAAGGAAAGAAAAAGAAAAGAAAATTAAAACCTAAAAAAGGATTTATTATCCCAATAATAATTCTAGTAGTTGTCTTAGCTATATCCGGATTAATAGGATACAAAATACAAGAAGATAATGCTCTATCTACTATTAAGAAAAATTATAATAAGTTCGTAGTCACAACAAAAGATACATCTCTATATAATTCTAAAAAGAAACAAATAGGAACAATAAAAAAAGGAGAATACTTAGAACTAGAAGAATTAAAAACTCAAACTACTAAAAATAAGTATTTAAAAATTAAAGATACAGACTTCTATGTAAAATATAATGTAATTAAAAAAACAAAAGAAAAAGAAATAAAAGTTGAAGATACAAATTATCTTCCATTAGATTTAACTATAAAATTAACATCTGAAAAAGATTTATATGATAAAGATAAAAAAATTATTACATTAAAAAATACTAATTTAAATGTTGAGTACATGGATAATAATTACTATTATGTAAAGTTATTCAATAAGACTCTAAAATTAAAAAAAGATAAAGGAATTAAAGAAGAAAAATTAAATAAATCTAAAGATGAAAATCAAGCCAAATATGTAAGTGTAATATATTATGAAAAAATAGATGATAATTGTGGTGAAGACATATGTTTAAAAAAAGCAAGTGTCATTGCTCATATGACAAAAATATCTCAAGCAGGATATCACTTTATTACTAAAAATGATTATCTAGACTATTTAAATGGTTATAAAAATTTAAAAGAAAAAGCAGTTTTACTCTCAACAAATGAAGTAAATGATAATGTTAAAAATATTGAAGAAACATATAAAATTGAAATTGCTAAGTTCGACGAAAAAGATGGTATAACATTTGAAACAACTAATAAGAAATCAACAACAGATGATGATAAGAAAAAAGTTAATCGTTATCAAGCAAAAAGATATACATTAATTGATGATTATGTAAGAATGGCAAGTGGTGAAGATGTAGCAGACACAGGATGGCAAACGTCAGCTAATCAAGCAGTTCCAGTAGTTAACTATCACTTCTTCACTAATAAAGAAAAAGGTGTTGAATGTATTCCTTACGAAACAATCTGCTTAGAAGAAAACCTTTTCAGATCACACCTAGACTACTTAAAAGAAAACAATTATAAAACTCTAACTATTCATGAATTTTCTGATTGGATGGATGGAATAATTGAAATACCAGAAAAATCAATTTTAATTACTGTTGATGATGGAGCTAAGGGAACAGGTGCTCATAATGGTAATATTTTAATACCTGTTCTAGAAGAATATAAAATGCATGCAACCCTATTCCTAATCGCAGGATGGTGGGATATCGCAAACTATCAATCTCCTTACTTAGATATTCAATCACATACATTTGATATGCACGGAGGAGCAAGTGGTAGAAAGATACTAAAATTAAATAAAGATGAAATAAAAGAAGATATAAAGAAATCATTAGATGTTATACAAGACAATACAACATTCTGTTATCCATTCTATGAATATGATAATAAATCAATACAATCACTTCAAGAATTAGGAGTAAAATATGCTTTTGCAGGAGGAAGTAGACATGCAAAAAGAAGTGACAATCATTACATAGTACCAAGATATCCAATTGTTGGAGATGTTACAAAAGATCAATTTGCAAATATGATTAATTAAACAAAAAAATAGCTTTTAATAAGCTATCTTTTTTTCATCTAATAATCTAAAACTTTCAGGAATACTTAGGAAATCACTTATCTTCTTTCCAGATACTTCTTCTGGTCCTTCTAATGCAAGATAATGAACAGCTCCATCATCTGCCATAAACCAATAAGTAACTAAAAATAAGTTTTCACTAGGATAAAACATATAAACTTGATATGCTTCATACTTTCCAACTTTAACAGTTGCAGCAGTTAACCCAGTAATATCACTAGATTCAGAAACACTATTATAAAAGTTTGTTGCAGCAGTTTTTGCATCTATTGAACTATTATTTACAACGTCCATTGATAAAATAAACACATCAGCATAACTATATTGTAAAGCACTGTTTCCATCAACATCATAAAATCTACTCCAATCACTTGGAATATCTACATAACCATAATAACTATCACCAACAGTTATAGTCTTACTAATACTGCCACCTGTACTTAATGGTTTATCTTTATAAGTACAATGACCATTTACTGTATTAGAAACAAAGGATTTATTAAAATTCTCAATATAAGCATCTTTTCCAATATTTTTAACTTTTATTTTTTCAGTGTCATAATCAAAATCATAACCAAAAGCACTATATGAGATCATCTGATCATCAGAAAAACCTAAAGTAACACGTCCCGAATCAGATACACATTCTAAATAATCACCATTTGCCAAATTACCAACTGTTCCCATCGCAACAGCAAAAAACAAAATAATAAGAATTACAAAAGAAATTCCTCCAACACATAATGTAATAATAAATGGCTTATAACTATTTCTCTCCGCATAAGACTTTGTGTTTCCTGTACCACTACTGCTTTGAGGACTAACATTATTATTTATATTTCCAGTATCATTAGCAGTAACAGCACTGCTTTGTACAATAACTGGTTCACTTTCTGCATTAACACTCTCAACAATAACTGGCTCACTATTTACTGGAGTTTGACTAACTCCTAAAGAATCATTACTAGTACTAGTCATTGAATCACTTGGCACAACTTCATTATTAGTAACAGTCACAGAATCATTTGAAACAACATCATTGTTTATAGGATTATTAGTACCTTCCAAACTTCCTTCACTTACACTTTCTTGACTAACATTCTCTTTTTTAACTGGTTCTCCACATGACATACAAAAATTATCATTTGGATTAATATCGCTACCACACTTAGCACACTTCATAAACTCACCTCTACCATATATATTATTGTATCATACATAAACAATAATCAAAACAAAATAATCATTTTATTATGCCCAACTTGTCGCTTTCTATTATAAATAAACCATTATTAGATATTAAGCTTCTAATTCTGATTAAAAAATAAAATAAAAAAGCACAAATGTGCTTAAGAATAAATAATCTCACTCTTTATTAATAATATGTTGAAATGAACTCTTATAAAGTAAATCAAGTAATAAATCTGGCCTGAAATCACATTTTTTTAAATCACTAATCTTCTTCCATACATATTTTAAATGATCTTTTTTACTATCTTCTATATTATCAATTTCTTCATAATCATAATAATCAGATAAATTAAATTCTAATTCATGTACAAGTAATATCTCATGATACTTTTTACCATTAAAACTTGAATTAAAAAAATTTTCAATCATCCCAATACTTTTAACATGCTTTGTATCAATACCAGTTTCTTCCTTAGTTTCTCTAATTGCCGCCTCAATTGAATCCTCATATAAACTACATCTTCCACCTAATAAAGTAATATAAGACACCCTATCATCAACCTGAACCAAAATCTTATCATTGTTTCGAATAACAACTGCAACCCTATAATTAAATACATTTTCTCCATTATCTATCTTAATATCCATAAAAACTCCTTTAACTTATAATAACACACATAAACAATAACTTAACAAAAAAGCGTCCTAAAAAACGAAAAAAAAGATAACATTAAAGTTATCTATAATTCTATATTTTGAGCATTATCTAATTTAAAAGTAAATGGATAAATAATAGTCTTTTCATTAAATAAATCACTTTGCTTAATATCTAAAATTCTTTCGACTGTAGGGCTTGTATTAACTGTCACAATATGTGATTTTACTTCTCTAATAAACTTAGAAGCATTTAAATTAGAATCCGTAAAAATAGCAGTAGCAAATCGACTACCATTATAGTTAATCTGAGCAATCGCCTCATCTATATCATCAACAATAATAGCTCCTTCACAATCTACTTTAGTATCTTTATTTATATAAACTTGAATATTTAATCCAGTATTCATAATCTTATTTAAGAAACCTAAGTGAGTTGTATCCTCTATATATAAATCAAAATTCTCATATCCACTAAGTAAAACTTTATTGTGAGATTGATTTACAATCATCTGTTGTAAATTATAATCTCCTATACATACAATTAAATCTATATTTGCAAAATTATTTAGTACTTCATCAAATTTCTCTGATACATACATCTGAATAAAATATTTAGATAAATTAAACTGTTCTAATACACTTTGCATTATTTGTACTAATAATTGATTAGTTCCAAACATAAAACCATTATTAGAAAAAATAGTTGTATTGCCAGCCATAATATTTCTAATAGCCATTTCAATAATAGTATAAGGATTACCTTTATCAATAACTACAACATTACCAATATCCATAATTTCTCTTCCATACACTATTTTCTTAACGTCATCTTTTTGAGAAAGAGTAACATCACCATAAAAAATATTTTCATTTTCTAAATTAGAAAAAATATTTTCAATAATATTAAAATCAAGTATAAAACCATTATTATTATTTATATCGATTAAATTAGCCTGTTCTATAATATCTTTACTATTTAATAAAACACTTTTCATTTGAATAATAATATCTTTTAGATTTTTACTTAATCCAGTTTTATCAACTTTTAAAACATTACTAATCATAACATTAATATTATCTTGCATGCTCTACACCTCTTTCTATATCTATCTCATTAGTAAGACTCATAGCTTTTTCATACATTTCTATTTGTTTTGGGCTAAGAGAAGATATATCTATCTTCTTACCATCAGCAATTTGCTCAAAAGCAAGTCTCATTTGCATTACAACTTTTTCTTCAATATTCATATGCTGTTCGTCATTATCAATAACTGTATTGAAAAATAAATCTGCAACTTTTATAGTATCCCCTCTATCTTCATAAATGATTGCTAAATTAGGATTCATTACTATTTTAGATTTACTAGGATTTAGTCCATAATTATCAACAATTTCTGAAACTAAATGCTTAGAATCAGCATTAGAACTAACAGAAGTATCCAAGTAACGTGGATTATCTTTTGTAACCATTTCAAGTTTTTCAAGTGATAAAAGTAATTTTTCATTAAACGTTGAGTCAGTATATTCAATAAACTCATCACTATATAAATAAAACATTTCTCCAAGAGATTTTTTTCTGTTTTCTCTTTCTTCTAAAACATATTGAACAACAGAATCACTAGTATAAAGATCTCTATCAAGTTTTACTGGAGGATCAAATCTTAACGGTCCTACAACATGACTCTTATCAACTGCTGCATGTTTTCTAAGTGAATCAGCAATATCATTATAACCAAGTCCAACTGTTATTTTACCAAGTCTTAAACTTTCATATTGTTCTTCTGTAATTTTACCTTCATCAAAAAGTTTCTTATATGCAATTGCATCTTTCTCCATTAATTCATGTCCAGCTTGTTTATATATTTCAAATACATCATCAGTAAAACTTGCTCTACCAAGTCCATCATGACTACTTTTTGCTCTTGTAAAAGCTTTATCTGGTATTTCAATATTATCGAAACATAAAACATCACCATTTCGCCAAACCCAGCTTTGAGCAACAATATTTCCGTCCTCATCACGAATTACAAAAATACGGCCATTTTTATCAACCATACTGTGTTCCATACAAACCTCAGCACAGTTATTTAATTCTTGACAACAATCAGTTAAAGTTCCAATCGCCATAGCAAGAGGATCATCAAGTCTTAATATTTCATAAGTATATTTTACTCCATGCATATCAGTCGTATTTTCAATTCTTGGAATACTACTGAAAGTTCTTTGCTTTCCATAATTATATATTTGTTGAAGCTTATTAAAGTCTGCTTGAGAATATCCCGCAATAGCAGAAACTTCGGCAACTCTCTCATTACCAATTTCTATATTGTTATACTTATTTGTTTGAACAAAACTAACCGCTAAGTCCCAAGTAAGAAATCTATTACTATTAAAAGCCTTAATCTCATTAAATTGTCTTTGTATTTTAGAAACTAAACCCACATATTCAGAGCTTGATAAAATTTCATCAATATTTTGAACTAAAAATTCTCTAAATACTGGGTCATATTTTAAATCAAACCCACTAAATAATTGATGAGCTTTTTCTGGAGAAATAATTGGAAAATCTCTATATTTTTCTAATATATTTCTGATTGCTTGCATTGACTTACGACAATTTTGACCATTTAAAGTAAAAGTATAACTACCATCACTATTTTTTCTATATATTTGACTAAAAATATCTCCACCTAAATCAATCTCAACATTTTCACTATTTAAACAATCTAATAACTCAACATAAAGACCACCATCTATTGAACTATCAAGTTCATTGTTTATTAATTGATTAATCTGACTATCAATTTGTTCAAAGATATATCCTTTATCTTCACCAACATGTTTGGGTAAACCAGTTAATAAATCAAGTGTGTATTTGTACCCTCTTTGATCATAATCAAAAACTCCAAATGAATAAGAAACCTTTAGCATAGCATCTCTTGATTCTGCATTTTTAGCAAAATTTTTGATACGCATTAAGTTACTCCAGTTAGCTCCTGATGCCAAAAACCTATCAGCATCTTCAAATCTAAAATTCTGCATTACTACATAATCAGGAATAAACCTACCACCAGTTTTATCATACCAGTCTTTCATTAAATCAACTTTACGTGTCCTAATCATTTCTCTTACAGTTTCGGCTCTTCTAATTCCTAATTTAAGACCATTTTCCATTCCAAATAATGTGAAATAATTTTCAATACCATTACTTAACTGACGATTTTTTAAAAAAGCTGTGAGAATCTCTTTATCGTTTAAGTAAGGTAGCCATTCTTTATGATCACTTAAAATTTCAAATGACATAGGATAATTATTACCATAATTATAGAAATATTTTTTTAATTCTTCAGGTGCATCATCACTTAAAAATAATTTTGAATAACTTTCTTTTAAAAAGTCAGGTGCATCATCAGGAGTATATAAAATCTGTCCATTAAAACATTTCCTTGTAATTATACTCTCAATCTTATTAACTACATCATTATAATTTAAATCAATACTTTTAAAATCAACATCCTTAGAAATTTCAGAAGCAAGACCATTTAAATATCTTCCATATTTAGAACATAATTCTAAAAACTTCTCATTACCAAATACTCTTAGAAATACCAAATCACTAACTGAATACCCATCATTTATTCCACTAAAAGGAACTTCAAGATTCTTATCTTTCAAAACATCTACTAGTTCAGGATATTTTCTAATATCTTCAAATTTCATTCTTCTAGTATAAAATGCATCAGTTAATCTCTTCTTTTCTTCCTCACTAATACTAGTTAAACTACTTAAATCAAGAAATATATCAGGATAAGACTCTACAAAATCGTAACAATTAGTTAAATATGAATAATAAATTTTATCATTAACATTATTTTTAACTATTTTTGCATAAATTGCTGTCTTAATTTCCTCTTCAATTAATCTTTCATCTTCTAATTCGCCTTTTAAACTAGAAATAGTTAGACCATCTAATATTTTTCCATATTTAGACAATAGATTTAATAACTTTTCATTTCCATATTTTGAAGCATAACTATCAATAAAACTAACAGAAGTTGGAATAACACTTCCATTTGGTCCTGCAAATCCAGGTAACATTAATTTAATATTACAAGAAATAGTATTGCTTAAATTTCTATCATATAAATATTTTAAATACTCTTTTTTATTATACAAAAAGTCCAAATCAATTTTATTATTATAAAAAGCTTTTCTTAATTCATCAGGAAACTCTAAACTCATAAATATATCAGGATGTTCACTTCTAAATTTTCCTTGTATAAAATCATAACTATCATCAAATGAAAAAGCTTCATCTTTTCTCATAAAATCTAAACATTTAGCTAGTTCATTTAAAAACTCATCATAAGACAATGTTCCATCTTTAAAATCAATATGTGCCAATTTAAAAGCACTTTTTAAATTAGTTCTAGTAAAGTATTCAGAAATTAAATCAAGCATGCCCAATGAATTATAAGAATCCCCACTCTTACCAAATTCAAAGAAACTATATTCTTCTTCAAGTCTTCTAATATTATCTATTCCAAATAAGTCAAATACCAACTTTTGTTTTCTATCTAAAATAAATAAATCAGGATTATATAACATAAGTTGATTTTTATTTTTAATTTGATTATAAGATTCAAAAAAAGGTATTAATTGTTCTTTTAGTTGACTTCTAAAATCACCATCAATATTATTTAATACTAAATTATTATTTCTAACAAAATTAGTAAATTGATATCTTAAATTACCATAATAAATATATTTAATAAATTCAGGATATTCTTCTATTACTTTTTTTAATCCATCTTCTCCAAATATGCTTACAAAATCATCATACTCATAGTCATTGCAAAACCTAGAAACAGGAATATTTCTAAATAAAGAATAATTTTTAATAATATCATCAAATGTTAATTGTAAAGTATAATATCTATTTCGTAGATTTTCATCTACTTCACTATCAAGTAAAAAAAAATCTTGATTTTCCTTAACAAATAATTCTGGAAAATCTTCTACTTTTAATAGCCTACCTCTTTTATTTTCATTAAAAATAGTTTTCTTTAAATAAGAATAAAACACATCTTTAAGTTGAGATATGTCTGCATTTCTTATATCTTTATAGAAATCATCGCAAAAATCGGCAGTAGATATATTATATTCAAATTCCAAAGCAAGCATAGAATAAATTTTTAAAATAGTTTCATATTCTTCTTGTGATTTGAGATATAAATTCATTGCATTTTCTAAACCAATATTATCCACTAAACCCTTAGTAGTAAGATTAAAGCAATTCATATATTTCTTAGTTTGCAATTCTCTAAATTGTTCATTAGAAAGAGAAAATAAATCGTCGATTGATAAATTATTACTATATATATTATTTTTTACATTATCTGGAAAAGAACTAGGTATAAAATATTTAGGATTGTTTTTTACGACATCATCATCAAAATGTTCTAAATCAATTATTCTCCCAATCTTTTCAATATTTCTAATATTACAACTTTTATAGTTAATATAAGGAGAAAAAGTTAATAACGAAAAATCAATATTTGCATTTGTTCCAGTAAAGTCTATTGGATATTTTTCATCAGATACTAATTCAACATCACTCCACTCATCATACGGAATAGAACTCAAATCATAACTTAATAACTCATTTTGAATTAATAAGTATTCTTCAACAAGTTGTGCTTCAACTTCATTATAGTTAAAATTTTCATCCCCTATATGCGCTTCATAAATAGATTCTCCTCGATCTAAAATAACTTTTAATCTACTTTTAAACTCCTTAAACTGTTCTATAGTAATATTTTCTCTCATCAGTAACACCATCCTACTATAAACTACCTATCATAAAAATTATAACATATATTTATAATCAAAACCATCATATTAAATGTTAAACACTATTTTTAAGATCTACTTATATTTAAAATAATACCAATACTTGCCATACTAACAAGTAAACTAGAACCTCCATAAGAAAGAAAAGGTAATGTTACTCCAGTTACAGGAATAAGTCCAACAACAACCATTAAGTTCATAATAGTTTGAAATATAATTTGAAAGAGAATTCCAAAAGATAAATACTTTGAAAATAAATCCTTCGCATTAATACTTATCTTTATGCCTCTATAAAATAGAATTAAAAAACAACCAACTACAATAAAAGCTCCAAGCACTCCAAACTCTTCACAAATAATTGAAAAAATAAAATCAGTTTGCGGTTCTGGCAAATAAAAATGTTTTTGTATAGAATTCATATAACCTAGTCCAAGTAAACCACCAGGTCCAATAGAATATAGGCTCTGAATAATTTGAAAACCAGTACCTAAAGCATCACTCCAAGGATCAATAAATGAAGTAATTCTATCCATTCTGTATGGTGCAATAACAATTAAAATAATAACTCCAATTACTCCAACTACTCCCCCAAAGATAAAAAACTTCATAGATATACCTGCAATAAACAAAATAGATATAATACTTAAAAACATAATAAGACCAGTACCTAAATCTGGTTGTAACATAATAAGTAAAAAGAATACTGAAACAACAATTAAAATTGGAACTGCTCCCTTAAAAAAATTCTTAATATAATTATCACTTAAAGATAAATATTTACTAGTAAAAATAATTAGAACAATTTTAGCAGCTTCACTTGGTTGTATTCCAAAACCACCTATTCCAAACCAACTTCTACTACCATTTCTAACACTACCAATTCCAGGAATTAAAACTAAAATAAGCAATATAAAAGCAAATATTAATAACTGATTAGAATATTTGTAATATACGTGATAATCTATACGTGATACTAAAACCATTATAATAATTCCAATAATAAAAAACATACCCTGATATTTTAAATAATGAAAACTATCATTAAACTTATATTCAGCCCAAATATAAGAAGATGAATAAATCATCATCAGTCCAAATATAGAAAGAACAATAACTGTAAAAAATAAAGTCTTATCAAATTTCATATATCCACCTATAAAAATATATGAAAATTAAAAAAATAAAAGACCAAACAAAAAAGTAGACATCTTTGTCTACTTAAAATAAACTATTGATTAGAAACTTTTTCTAACTCACCATTTTCAACTTTATAAACTTCATCAAATAAATTTTTAATATCATCTTCAATATGAGATGTAATAATAAATGTCCTACCCTCTTTTTTTAATTCTTTAAAAAGATTAAAAATAATATTTACACTATCTTTATCAATTCCATTAAAAGGTTCATCTAAAATAATATATTTTTGGTTTTCCATAATAGCCTGACAAATACCCAATTTTTTTCTCATACCAAGACTATATTTAAAATATTTTTTATTCTTATCAGCTGTTAAATTAACTTTTTCAAGATAATCATTAATTTGAGCATCTCCAATCTTCTTATTAATTGAAGCCAATAAAGATAAGTTTTCAAATCCAGTTAAACTAGGTATAAATCCACCATTATCAAGTAAAATTCCAACATTTTTAGGAAACACTTCTTCTTTATTAATATCAACCCCATCATAAATAACTTCACCAGATTCTGGTTTAACAAAACCACTCATTACTTTTAACAAAACAGACTTACCACTACCATTACGTCCAATAATTCCATAAATTTTTCCTTCTTCAAATGTAATAGACACATTATTTAATATAGCAGTATTATCATAATTCTTAACAATATTTTTTATTTCTATCATAACTTCCTCCAATCAAATTAAAAATAGTATTATTTTTTAATTTACTTATAAAAATAAAAGCACCATTTACAACAATAAACATAAATAAAATTATAAATTTATAATCATATAAAGATAAAATATTTTTAGGCAATAAAATGACCATTAATATAAATGAAATAATATATAAATATTTATTCTTTTTTAATAAACTAATAATAGTAATAAACATTTGAATTATAAGTATGTTTAAAATGTCAGAAACTAAATACTTAATAACTATAAACAAATCCAATCTAAAAAATAAATAAAATACAGAATAATCAACTAACTTCAAAAATAAAATAATAAATAGAAAAGATAAAATTTTTGAGATAAACCAATTACTAATTCTTAATCTACTAAATATAACTGAATACATATATTCAAGATCTTTTTCAAACAATTTAACAAGTATAAAAATATAAGTAACCTCATTAAAAACAAAAGATAAAAAATAAATAATATAGAAATTATTAAAATCAACATTTAGTCCAAACATAAATTCATAATCAGTTTTTATATTTCTAAAAAAATAAAAAAGAAGAAAGTGTACTAACAAATAAATAATCACGATATTAAGTTTTTTATTAATTAAATATTTAGTATCACTTATAATAACAGGTAAAATATTATTTTGTAATTTTCGAGCATTTAAAAGTATAAAAGAAAATCCAAACAATAATATTAAACTTATAACAGAACATAATAAATCAATTTTAAAACTCACAAATTTAACAAACATAATTATATAATAAATATTTAAAGTAAAAGTATTAACATCTTTATAACCTATAAGCCAAAAACCTAGTAAAAACAAAAAATCAACTATAACAACTTTAAAGTTATATTTTTCATAGAGTATAACATTATATATAACAACAATACATGTAAACAATAATAGTCTTATAAAAGAATAAATAAAATATGTTAACCTACTGATATTATAATTTAAATATAAATCATTAAATATAATTCCACCTTTATGCATAAATATTAAAGATAAATTAACCATAAAAAACAATATATTAAAATAAAAGCACAACATTAAAGACATAATTATTTTCTCTTTTAAAATATGCTTTTTATTTCCTACTCTTATATCATGAAAATGTGATACTCCATCAAAAAATCTATTAAACATAATTGCATTAACAATATTTAGTACAAAAAACAGAATAACAAATGTAGGAAAACTATAAGAAGAAATAAATCCATCTAGAAAGTCCCCTCTAATTCTTCTTGAACTACCACCATAAAAAGCAACAATTAAAGAAAGTAAGTATAATCCTTTAAAAGAATTTTGGGATATATAATATTTTATATATGAATTATATAGATGTATTTTCTCTTTCAATTGCTGCATAAAAGTTCTCCTTTCTTCTATACTTTTTAATAAATACTAAACAAGAAATAACTAATAATAAAAGTATATTTAAAAAAACTAAAGGAAAACTCATATTTTTATCAAGAATATAATAAGTTAAAACATCAAAACTACGGGGCAAGCTTTCTTCTGCAATTATTGAAGAAGGTATAATACTATGTATAAACATAACTCCAATAAAATAATCTAAAACGACAACAATTACACATATTAAAAATGATTTAATAATCGCAACGACAGAAGATTTTTCTTTAATAGAAACTATTGCTGAAATAATACCAAAAATAAAATTAGTCAAAAAAGATAAAAAAATCATAAGAAAAATACTAAAGAAAAAATGACTCTTTTTAAGCGATGAATAAATTGCCAATCCTGGGGCAAAATTATTAAGACTAAAATTAAACTTGGTTATAATTCCAGCAATAATAAAAATAATTAATATTGAAAGAGGTTGAATAAGGGAATATATAGATATAGATTTTATTTTATCGAATATATACTTTTTATAATCTTCTCTGCTTAAAACATGCTCATAAAAACCAGTATTAGTGTCACGCAAAATCATTGGACATACAAGTATTGCCATAATAAGAGGCATAAAAATGGATACATAATAGAAAAGATAAAATTCCAAAGTGGTAAATCCAAGTTCTCTAATATCGAGTTCTTCTCTTTGTTTATATATATTATTTTTAACTTCTCTCTCATATGACTCTTTATCAGTTATTCCATATATTTTACATATATCATCATCATAACTATCTTTACATTTAATTTTTAACTCATCATACTGGCGATATCGTTTTGCAGGAAAATAACTTTCCTTATATTGAAGAAAAGAAATAGCAATAACAACAAGCATTAATCCCAATACAATAAAGAAATTCTTATACAATTTTAATATCATAAAAACACCTCACATAAAACGTAAAAAATATTGGAGAATAATTATTTCTACTTTTTAATTATAAGTCCAACTTCCAACAAAGTTACACTTTTCAAGTATATTATTATCTTTTAAATTCAATTCATACAATGCGCCAACAACTTTTGTTTCTTTTCCTAATAATTGCGTATTACTATCACTCAAATCTGTCCAATCTCCTTCTTTAACTTCATATCTATCTGTTCTTGCCTGAGATCCAATATTTAAACCAGAAGTAACACCTTTGCAAGAAGAAACTCTAGCATATTGTGGAGAATCCGTTTGTTTTCTATACAAGGCAGTCTTATAAGACCCCCAAAAGTCAATCACTACCATACCAAAATGTACTTCTCCATTCTCAAGTGCATAACTATTAATAGCAGTTAAAGTCATACATATTGCCATAATCATTAAAGAAATTTTCATATATTTCATAATCTCACCTCTTAAAATAAACTCCAATATTTCTCACATATAAAACATACAACAAAAATAAAATTTTAAAAAGCAATTATAAATTGCTCCCCTATATTTTAATGAAACTACTATCATTAAAATCATTATACTATGGGAAATATAATAATGTAAATACAAATATAATAAAAAAAATCTCATCTAAATATTAGATGAGATTATAACAAATTTTCAACTATTAAGCATTCTTTAAAAATGCAACATAACATTTATAAGCTTCATAAATATCAGCTTTAGCAGTAACTTCCCATGGAGCATGCATACTAAGTACTCCTACTCCACAATCAATAACATTAACACTCTTATTAGCTAAGATATAGGCAATTGTACCTCCTCCTCCAGCATCAACTTTACCAAGTTCAGATATTTGGAAATAAACATTATTATCATCCATAATCTTTCTAAGTTTAGCAATATATTCAGCATCAGCATCATTACTACCACTCTTACCACGACTTCCAGTATATTTGCAGAAAACTACTCCGTTATTAAAGTAAGATGCACTTCTCTTATCCATTACATCACTGTATAGTGGATCATATGCCGCATTAACATCACTTGATAGCATATAAGAATTCTTAAGTACTCTAGATAAAGCATATACTTCATTATGTCCTAATAAACTACATATTTCTTGGATAGCATTTTCATAGAAATTAGATTCCATTCCACTAGCTCCAACACTACCAATTTCTTCTTTATCTACTAAAATACAACTAATTGTTCTCCTGCACTTATCTACATCTAAAAATGCTCTTAAAGAAGTGTAAGCGCATACTTTATCATCTTGACCGTATGCCATAACCATAGATCTATCAAGTCCAAAGTCTCTTGCCTTACCTGATGGAACAACTTCAAGTTCTGCAGATAAGAAATCATCTTCTTCAATATCATATTTATTTTTTAATATATCTAGAATATATTTCTTTACAGAATCATCTTCACCATCTGCAGGAATACTTCCAATTAAAACATCAAGTTTTTCTCCTTCAATAACCTTACTAGCTTCTTTCTTTAATTGTTCACTACCTAAATGTGGAAGTAAATCAGTAATTCCAACAACAGGATCTCCAGCATCTTCTCCAATAACAACATTTACAACATCGCCATTTTTCTTCGCAACAACACCGTGTATAGAAAGAGGAAGTGTTACCCATTGATACTTTTTAATTCCACCATAATAGTGAGTATCTAAATAAGCAAGAGACTCATCTTCATATAAAGGACTTGCTTTTAAATCAAGTCTAGGAGAATCAACATGAGCACCTAAAATATTAATACCATTTAAGATGTCTTCCTCACCTATAACAAATAAAGCAATGCTCTTTCCTCGATTATTAACATAAACCTTGTCTCCTGCATGTAACTGTCTTCCATTCTTAATACAATCTTCTAAATCCACGAACCCTGCATCACGACATATTTCAATTGTTGCTGAAACAACTTCTCTTTCAATTTTATTATCACTAATAAATTTACGATAATCATCGCAAATATTATTTAATAAATTAATATCTTCATCATTATATTTTTTCCAAATATTTTCTTTCATAATAGCCTCCCATAATTAGTATATCATGAATTAATATAATTAACCAAAAGAAAAGAACTATAAATAGTTCTAAATCCAAACTCCAAATATTATTCCAGCCATTGCCAGAACAAGTCCTGCAACCCAGAATAATTTAACAATATCACTTTCATACCAACCAAGTTTTTCAAAATGGTGATGTAAAGGTGTCATTAAAAATATCTTTTTCTTAAATAAAACAACACTAACTGTCTGAATAATAACTGACAATGTCTCAATAACAAATATAAATGCAACAACTAGTAAAGTTAACTCTCTATGAGTAAGTATTGCAATAGCACCCATAATAGCACCAAGTGCTAAACTACCAGTATCTCCCATAAAAACTTTAGCAGGATGTGTATTAAATACTAAAAATCCAAATAAACTTCCGACTAGAATTAAACAGAACAAACCAATATCTTCAAATCCCACAGAAAGGGAAATCAAAGCAAAAGCGACAAATGCAATAGCACTAAGTCCTCCAGCTAAACCATCAAGCCCGTCAGTTAAATTAACTGCATTACTTGCTCCAACTAAAACAAATAATATTACTAGTCCATATAACCATCCAAGTTCTAAATCAATATGTAAAGTTCCAACAACCCAAGCTGTTTGTCCTCCACTTCTCATATAAATATAGAAAAAACCAATCGCAATTAAAACTTGCATAAGCAACTTTTGGTAGACTGTAAGTCCTTCATTATTACCTTTTTTTATTGATAAAAAGTCATCTAAAAAACCAATTAAGGTATAACCAATACAAACAAGCAAAACAATTCCTAAATTTGAAGTATAAGTTATCTTATCAGTAATAATTAAACCAATCGTCGCAACTACAGTTGGAACGATAAAAATTAAACCGCCCATAGTAGGAGTACCCTCTTTTTTGCGATGACTATCTCCTACAAACAAAGATATTCTTTGCCCTATATGAAGTTTCTTTAATATAGGAATCATAAACAATCCCAATATTACAGAAGACAAAAAACCAATCATAACAGTAAAAACAGCTTTTGTAAGTAATAGCATGTCTTTCAACTCCGTTTCTTGAATAATTATATCATAAATAACAAAATAATATGCTAAATAAAACTTATTTTGCCATTAATTGACAGGATATTCACCAATTTTCTTTACTTTCGCATTGTTCTTCTCAAGTTCATATTCTTGTTGTCTTTTTAATCTTTCCATCTCATATTCTTTTTCTTCTACTTCATCTTGTATTCTTCTAAGATTTCTAATCATCTCATCACACTCTGGAATAACTCCAAAGTAATCTCTAAACTTATCATTAATCTCAACAATCATTTTATCAATCTGAGAAGATGTTCTATCAAGCATATTAATCGCATCATTAATTGAATCAATACTACTTAATATTTCACTACTATAATCTTTGACAGTAATTACACGATACTTTCTAGCTCTAGTTCTAGGTCTTAAAATACTATTAAGAAAATATAAATGAGCAGCAGTAGTTGCTGCAACTCCACGTGCATACTTTGGACCAGGTAGAAACATTAAAAAATTCATTGTTCTAAGCATCCTTCTAGACATCATATTCATTCCAACAAACTCATATTCAATCTTTTCTTTTTCAGTAAGAGCGTTATTTACTTTTTCACGAATTTCCTTAAGCATACGATCTTGACTATTTTGAAAGTCTAATAATTCTTTATTAAGTCTATCTACTGAATAATATCTTTTTTTCATATTTTCAAAAGACTTTTCTTTTTCTTCAAGTCTTTCTTTTTTATCAGTTACTTTTTTATCAAGATCATCACGTTTATTTTCAAGCTCATCAATCTTACTAGAAATCATTACATATAAAGGAGAATCCTTAATCTCGTCAACTAACTTACCCTTCTTAAATTCTTTTAAATATTCCTCTATAAGAAAATATATGTAGTTGTCATCATATTTATCAATATCTTCTACACGAAGTTTTGATTTTAATGCTTCTATTTTTGAAATAATATCAGATAACTTATCAAGCA
Organism: uncultured Muribaculaceae bacterium; assembly: GCA_964530845.1. Lineage (GTDB taxonomy): Bacteria > Bacillota_I > Bacilli_A > RF39 > UBA660 > UBA3789. The sequence continues at coordinate 15,899 of CAZHBS010000008.1, read as the reverse complement.
ATACCTCTGCTTCTTTACTAAGTACAACTTTATCATTTTCATCAACTAATACATTATATTCATAAATTACTCTTCTTAAATCATATCTAATATCTTTTAATTGTTTTTCATATTCATCAACTATTTTTCTAGACTTTAATTGTTGAATTTTACTTTGAACATCACTTGGTAAATCAGAGAAGTCACCATCAACATAGTTCAAATCATCTACTACATAATCATTGTTAGATAGTAAATTATCATTTCTATCTTCTAAACTTCCAGAAACATTATCACTTCTTGTTTTATTATTACCAGACACATGAGCAACATTATCCGAAACTTTGCCTACAGGTTTATCACCATCTGCTTTAGTATTCCTACCATTGTGTTCAACATCTTGAGGATTTTGACTATTATTTTTTTCATCTACTAAATCATCTGATACATAAACAACCACTTTATCACCATCTGGAGTAGTTATAATCTTCTTTCTTTTTTCTCTTTCAAAATCATTTTGAGTTTTTGAAGAAATATCAGCATCATACTCTTTAATTCTCCATTTAGAATTTTCATCTTCCAAGTCAGTATTAGACTTACCACTACCTACATCGTAAAGAGTTTTAACAGTACCTCCACCTATTACAATAGGCAAAGTTTTAATCAAAGTATATATTTGTTGTTTTTTAACTTTCTTTTCTAACTCTCTAAGTTCTTTATCTTCTCTATCTTCAATTATTTTTTTCTTTTTGTTTTGACTTATAATAAGAGAACGTTTCCTGTCTCTCTTGCCACCCTTTACTCCAATAGTCTCATCCATCTGTATCACCATATTAATTTTAACATATAAACAAAAAAAAGAATAATAAATTATTCTTATTTTAATAAGGAAAGATACTCTTTACTTTTTGTTTTGCTTCATCAAGTAATTCAGTTGCATCTTCTTCCTTAACACTTATCACTGTCTCACGAAATCTACTTTCTAAAAATTTAGTGTCAAATGAAACATCACCCTCAACATCTAGAAAAGTGTCATTCGCCAAATTCTTTGTAGTAAGTATTGCATTTGCTTTTAAAAGTTCATCAAAACACGCTTTTTGTCCATGTCTTTTAGCACTAAATAATGCATTGTCTCCATCTAGGCATCTTGCATTAATGTCAGCTCCAAATAGCAATAATATTTTAACCATATCTAATCTACCATGTCTCGCAGCTGCCATAAGAGCAGTCGTAAAATAATTATTTACTTGATTGACATTAGCTCCTCTTTTTATTAAAACTTTAAATGTTTCAATATAGCCTTTTCTTGCACATACTAAAAGTGCATAATCCCCTTTTTTATCATTTTTAAATTCAACATTAGCTCCTCTTTTTATTAGAGCTACTGCCTTACCATCACTGTCGTTATATCCTTTTTTAGATATTAGTTCAAATAATTCCTTACCTAAAGCGTTAGCCTCCTCTTCACTAACAGTTGCAACAGAAGACATAAACTCCTTAATACTATCAGAATCAACTCCATAATATTTATATAACTGTTGTCTATTATTTTCTAAAGTAAATAAACTTGTATCATTCATGTTGCATCACTTTAGCCTTTCCCTTTAAAACTTCCCTAGACATTGCAATTACTTTATTATCGTCATCGCATTTTGCTTTAAGAACTATATCTTTAAGTTTATCTAAATCTTCAATTGTATGAGAACAATCAACATGATAAACATTATTTCTTTCCATATCACAATCTAAATCTGCTTCACTATAAACAAGTGCATTAACAGAAAATGCTCCAATAGAACCAACAACTTGATTAGTTACTTGTTTAGGATTTTTTGGTTGTTTATTATAAACATCCCTCATAAATGCAATAAAGCTATGTATATCAGCTAAGAAAGAAGGGGCAACGACCGGATCATTTGCTAAAAATCTATATCTTAAAGTACCATCAGATGTATCACAAACAACAATTAACTTTGCCTCTCCATTATCATGAATTAAAACTCCGTTTTCATAAACTTTAATATCTAAACTGCCAGAATACTCTTTAAGTTTTTCAATAAAATCATGTTGTGATAAATCAGGAATCATTACTTCTCCAATATCTATCCAATCTTTATTTGATGTTTCAAATACATTATATCCTCTCTTAATAAAAGCTGCTTCATCATCGAATAAGCTTTCTGCATTAGGAGTATTAGATACTACAAGTTTTCCATTTTCAAGTAAAATTCTTTGAACTTCCTTATCAATACTTTCTTGTCTTTTAGCTTCCATTTCTCTAAACTTATCTTGATATTCATCAATCAATGCAACTAATTCATTTTTCTTATTTTCAAGTTCATCGCGTCTATCTTTTAGTACAGAATCAGCAATTAAAACTTTTAAGTCAACTGGAGCATTCATAGAATCAGTACTCTTCATTTTCTTAATAAGTTCAGCAAGTTTTTTGCCATCATCTGTCTTAGCCTTTTCTAATCCTTTTTCAAAAGTTTTAATATCATCAACTGATTTAAACATATTCTTAATTATTGTGTGATAAATAATATTTTGTGGAGCATTTGCTCTTTTTAATATTCTATCAGCATCCTCAATAGCAGTTAACATTTCAGAACAAGATGGAAGTCTATTATAAACTTCTCTATTAGCATACGCTTGTTCATACATTAAAACAACTAAGTTCAAAAGACCATTATCAACTTTATCTGCATCATCTTTATTTTCAATTAAAACACGACTTGCAACCTTATAGAAAATAGATGGTTCCATATAATCTAACCTTGCAATTCTAATACGTCTTGATAAAGGACCAGATAATTCTTCTCTCATATCATTTTTACATAAAATTACTTGTAAATTACCTTTTCCTCTTTCATAAACTTCCATATCACCATGCTGAGTAGAATTAATTTTTCCAGATTGTAAAAATTGTAATAAGAAAGCATCTGTCTCTTCTCTTGCTTTATCATACTCATCAATAAATAAAACTACTTTTTTCCCAGAATTTACTTTTTTTATTGCCTCAATTAGTTTACCAGGAATATTTACATTATCGGCATCCCCTCTAATAGCAGCACTAATATTAATATCTTCAAAAAGTTCTGTTTTACCAGTAGTCGCATCGCATTGATAATCTACCAATTCAACATTCTTAAATATTTTATTACAAATAGCAGTATATACTTTAGCAAATTCAGTTTTACCTGCTCCAGGAGGGCCCTCTAAACACATTGCAAAAATATCCTGTCCAGAACCTCTCTTCTTATTTTCAAACATACATAAAGCATTATATGCATCATATAATAACTCGTCTGTTGCAAAATATCCCTCATCTAACATTTTATCTTTTAATTCACTAAAACTTATCATAAACTACTCCTTTCTTTTAACAAATTCTTTTGGATTATCTGTAAAACATAAAGCTTCAAATTTATTATCACTAACTTTTATTAGTCCTCTAGCAATATCATCTTCATCCTTAACTTTATAAATAAATCCATGAAAACCACTAGCATCTATCTTACTAAAATCATCTTCAAAACAAAACCAATAAACATCTGTTGCTAATGATAAATTACATACTTCATCAACTGGATCAAAATCAGCAAAAACAACACATTTTTCTGCACCTTTTTTTATTAAATAATTATCTAAATTTTCATCAATAAATTTAAATTTAAATAACCCATTATTTGATAATCTAGACCTAGATGTACTAGATGCATATGCTGAATAACCTGCAGTTTGTAACATTCTTGCAAGATCTAAAACATCTACATTATTTTTAATACTATCTATTTGTACATTAACTCTTTCATTAAAACCTATTAATACTTTTACACCCTTTTTTAGTAATTCTATCGCAATAACCGCTAGTAAATTAGAATACTTACTCATGCTACAAGACAAATCAAAATAGAATGATAAAGGAACATTCTCATTTTTACCATTTGCATATTGATAACCATATTTATCATCTAAAACCTTTGTAACTTGATGAGTCTTTAAATGAGTTATTACATCTTTAACTTCCCATCTATAAAAACCCCTAGCTTTCTCTAAAGAATTACTTCTAACATTTAAATCTGTATCTCTCTTACAAAATCTTCTATTTAAAAATTTAGATATTAAAGTTCTAATAACTGAATCAGATACATCAGTATAACTATCAGTATCAATTCCATATCCTGGTCCACGACTTCTATCTTTAAATGAAGGAAGTTCTTTCAAACTATCTAAAAATTGATTAGTATGTTCACTTAACTCATATTTTTCTTCTTCGCTTTCAACCGCTTCTTCAGTAGCTTCTTGTAAACGTCTCTTCTCTGTCTCAACACTTTGTTTTTCTTCATCCTTCTGTTTTTTTCTTGCATATTCTAAAAGTCTATCTCTTAAATCTTTAATTCTTTGTAATCTTTCATCAGTATTTTCACTATTAACAACATGTTGCTCCAATCCCTCAGGACCATCTTCATCAAACAATTCATGTTCTTTTTCTTCACCATCAACTCTATCATCATGTTCATCACAAAATCCGTTACTATTTTCTGAAGCCTCATCTGATAAATCAGTTAAACTATCTTGTTTAGTCTCTCCGTCTTTATCATCTACCTTATCTTCTTTAGATTTTGCACTTGAACTATCACCTTGTTGAGTATCATTTTTTGTTTTATTATCAACACTATCTAGAAGTTTTTCATCTTTATCAACTACATCACTAGAAGTTAAACTACTTGAATCAGTCTCTTGGGAAATATTAGACCCTTGTCCCTGATTGTTTCCATTTTGCACATCTTGTTGATCACGAGTTCTGCCATCAGAAGAATCTTTTTGCAAACTACCTGATTCACTTTGACTAGAACCATCTTTTACACTTTCAGACTCACTGCCTTGACTACCACCACTTTGTGTTTCTTGCTGTTTTCCATCTTTTTCTTGGGATTCACCATCTTGATTATTTTGAGTATCACTTCCTTGAGAAGATTGACTTTCTTCTTTCTTTTCAGGCTTGCTGCCTTGACTACCTCTACTTTGTGTTTCCTGCTGTTTTACATCTTTTTCTTGGGATTCACCATCTTTATTATTTTGAGTATCACTTTCTTGAGAAGATTGACTTTCTTCTTTCTTTTCAGACTCAATGCCTTGACTACTTCCACTTTGTGTATCTTGTTGTTCTTGATCTTGACTAGAATTTAACTGACTACTTGGTTGTTGCTGTTTTTTTTCATCGGACTCTTGTTCATCAATAACTTCTTTTGTTTGAGTATCACCTTTATTATTAACTAGAGAATCTTCTGCGTACTGTTCTTCTCCACTTTTTTTCTTGTCATCACAGCTAGACCTTAAATCATCTTTTGTAGAATCTTCTTCACTAGAATCTTTACTTAAAGAATCATCTAACTTCTCACTTTGACCTGATTCATTATTATCAATTTTTTTATCTTCTCTTTGAGTAGATTCTGCATCTATTGACTCTTGTACATCATCACCTGAACTTGTTTTTTTATCTATATCTTGTTCATTTTCACCCTTTTCAGGCTCTTGTTGCTGTTCTTGATTCATCGAACTATCTAAAGATTCACTCTGTTCTTCATTTTGTTTAATATCTTGACTACTATTTTCTAAAGAACTATCTTTATCTTTTTGATTATCTAATTGTCCATCAAGTTCCTCACTCTTATCTAAATTTTTAACATACTTCCAAACATGCATAAATATCACTACTCATCTTTTTTCTTTTTTAATTGAAATGAATTTCCACTTTCGTCTTCTAATCCATACTTCTCATCAACATAAGCCTTATCTCTTCTAGAAAATTCATTATAGGAAGACTTCCTTTTAAATTTTCCTTCAAAAGTAAATACCCAAGAATGATATTTTCCTTCTTCAAATACCTTTAAATCCCCAAACGGACTACCTTCACATCCAAGTGCTTCAACTCTATTTTGAGTAGGATACGCTCTTTCTACTTCGCATCCATCTTCCCCAGTTATAATTACAAAACCATAATGTAGACTACCAAGCATTGCTCCAGGATATAAAGGATATTCGATATCTCCTAATATTTTGCTTTTTTCAGGGTTTTCTGAAACTCTTATTCTAATAGGATTTACAAGAATTGGCTCTCCCGTAAACATATCAGAATTTCTAACAATAATATCAGCTTTTCTTAATTCATCACTTATTGATTCTTTATCAATTGCACGAATTAATCTTCCTTTTTTATCAAATTTCCAATCTTTATCTTTACCATCTTCAAATATACTTAAAACATTATTTTTCATCCCAATAGCTTGTATAGCACCTTGTGTTGGATAAATAGTCTCTCTTTGTCTTCCATTAATATCACTAATTAAAATAAAACCATAATGTTCTCCTCCAAACATTACTCCAGGCTCAAGTGGATATTCACTCTTACCGCTCTCATTTTCAATTAATACATTCAAGTTTTTACCTAGTCTAATACATACAGGACTTTTAATTGTTGCTTCAATTTCCATAATAGACCCCCCTTAATAGTTATTTATAATAGCATGACTAATAAATAAAGGCAACAACTTATACCTCTAAATTCCTTGATTTTTAAAGAAAAAGATATATAATATATAACTACTTAAGTACGTATGGGGGAAGATAGTTGTGAAAGAAAATCATATAAAAGCAAATAGCACAAAAATAGAAGATTTTAAATTTGCTAAAAACAAAGAATTAGAAGAAGTAGTATTAGAAGAAGGCATGACTCATATTGGAGAAAGAGCTTTTGCAGAATGTACTAATTTAAAAAGAATAACTCTACCGTCCACATTAGAATATATTGGACCAGCTGCCTTTTTAGGATGTGAGAATTTAGAAGAAATAGTTCTTCCTCCAAATATCAAAAAAATACCATATAGATGTTTTGCAGATTGTAAAAGATTAAAAAGAATAATCATACCAGAAGGAGTAAAAGAAATTGAATGGGGAGCATTTACTGGATGTAATTCTCTTGAAGAAATAACAATACCAAATACTGTAGAAAAACTAAATGAACAAATATTTTTAAACTGTAAAAGCTTAAAAACAGTACATTTACCAGATATTTATACGTCTCTTCCTGATGAATTATTTAGAAATTGTCCAAAACTAGATATAAAACTATCTCCTAAAATTAAAAAATTAGGAAGCAAAGTCTTTGAAAGATGCTATAAGCAATCTACCTTTCCAGAAAACGTAAAAGAATTTGGAGAAGATTGTTTTAAAAACTGTAGAAGTATAGATAATATAACAATTAATAAAGAAGTAACATCCCTTCCAGATGGATTATTTGATGGTTGTATTAATCTTAATACTATAACATTTGAAGGAAATAAAATTCCTATTGGAAAAAGAACATTTAGAAATTGTAGAAGCCTAAAAGAAATTCCTAAATTTGTAGGAAATTATAATGAAGGATCTTTTGAAAACTGTACTTCCCTAACAAATATTGATCTAATATCTCCATCTATTCCAACTGCATGTTTTAGAGGTTGTACTAACCTATCAAGAATTAATAATATAAAATATTTACGTAACCTGTCCCCTTATGCTCTATCAGGATGCGGGTTTGAAGAAATAGATTTATCTAATATTGAAAACATAAATAATGAAATATTAAGTAATTGTAAAAGACTTAGAAAAGTAAAATTCAATCCTATGACAAGAACAATTGGTGAAAGAGCTTTTTATAATTGTTCGCAACTTGCATCAATTGACTTTCCAATCGCTTTAGAAAAAGTAAAAAAAGAAGCATTTATGCGTTGTAATTCAGTTAAAGAACTAAATATTCCACCTTATTTAAAAGAAATACGTGATAGAGCATTTGCATACATGGATAGTTTAGAAAGAATTAATTCAGAACATAATAATACATTTACAACACCCGATCATAAAATATTAATCAATCAAGATCAACAAAGTCTAGTCCTATATGCATCAGGAATAAAAGACAGATTCTACTCTATTGAGGATTACGTTATAGATAATGAAATGTTTGTTGGTCAAACAGTAATAAAACCAATTTCTTATATCTCACCATATGCTTTTGCAGGAGCAAAGAATTTAGAAGAACTAACATTATGTGCCTGTGCCAAAGAAATAGAATGTACAGCTTTTGAAGGTTGCAGCAAACTAAAAAAATTAAATATTATGTCTGGAGACTTTTTCACATGTCCTGGCTTTAATTTAAGAGATCATGGAAGATATTATGTTGAAGATAAACCAGCAAATGAAGCTGCTATGCCATTTGAACATGTAGAATTCCAAGGAGATGTCGTAAATATCTTTCCAAGAGCACTACAAGGCTTTAAAAGAGTTAAAAAAATCACTCTTCCAAAAGAACATGGTTATGTTATAAGTAGTACTGCCCTTAATGATTGTACAGAACTAAAAGAAATAGAAATACCAAATCAAGTAACAAGAATTGAAGAAAAAGCTCTTCCCACAACAACAAAACTAATTTTTGAAAATGGATTTGAAACAAAAAAATTAGAATCCTTTGTAGAAAATGACAACTATTTTGGAAATTATAGATTATATGTCTTAAGTAATGGAACATACCGTATAGAACAAGGAGACACTGTAACATTATTAACTAAAAAACAAATAGAAGAATCTTGTACTAATCCAGAATTTATTGAAGATAATCCAATTCTTTTCTTAGACTTCATGAATTGTTTAAAAGAACATAATATTGCTTATAGTGAATTGATGGATGGTATATTAATGAAATATATGTCTACCGAAAATAGAAAAATATTATATGAAAGTCTAAAACCAAACGATGAGTTATTTTTAAAAGTATTAAGAGAATCTAAATTAACTGAAAAAGATGATGATGATACAAAAGAAATATTAAAAGATAGTAACTTTGCAGCTGTTGTAAAATATATCGAAACATTTAGAGAAAAAAATATAGACAATCCTCTACTATTTAATAAAAAACTATTCGCAAAACTAAATCCAGATATATTTAAAATATTAGTAGAACTAGACCAAGATTTACTTACTAAAGTAATTGAAGAAAGTAAGTTATTAGAATGTAATGATAAAGAAGAAAATAGAATTACTGATAGTATTTTAAAAGATAATAGACTTGCAAAATTCGTCTCTCTAATTAAAAAATATAATATTAAAGATAAGTATTTATTCAATAAAGCTTTTATTGCTTGTGCTAATAATCCATTGTTTGAAGAACTATTAAAAGTCTATGATGCAAATACAAAAAGACTGTTAAAATCATCTCAAGTACTTAATAATGCTACAACTTCTATTCAAAATGTAAATGACTTATTAATTCTTATGAAAATTTTAGGAGCCTTAGAAGATGATGATATCACAAGACAAAAAGCTGCAACATTTATTACAGAAAAAATACTTTCTGATAAACTTCCAACAGGAGAAGATAATAATCACAAAATAGTTGGAGATGATATCCATAGAGTATTTAACTTTCCAGGAGATATTGAATATAATGAAGAGTTTGCTGAATTCTTTTTAAATAATTATCATGACTTAATTAGAGATGAAAGAATAAAATCTGGTTTCATTCAAAGAATATATCTAAACTTTAAAGAAATCTCAAGAACTTCTACATCAAATAAAGGCTATCAAAGAAAACTAAAAGTTACACTAGAAAAATGTAGAAACTTCTTATCTAGTACAAAATTTGATGGAGTAAATCAAAAAAATAAAGACCTAGCCTATTTAATTGGAGCTTGGTATGACAGAAATGAAACATGGGAACAAGCTCAAAGAATTTATAAAGAGTCTCTTGATGCCCCAAGAAATATCTTTACAAAAGTAACCCTAGACCAAGAAACAGGAGAATTAATATACGATAATGATCCAAAAAAAGATTTAAAAGAAGAAAGAGTTGGATTTACTTACGAATGGTTACCAAAACAATCATATGATAATTTAATACTTGGAAAATATTGTAGTTGCTGTGCTCATGTAGAAGGTGCTGGGCAAGGAATTATGCGTGCAAGTATGATTTCACCAGATTGTCAAAACCTAGTAGTCAGAAATAACTTTGGAGAAATAATTGCTAAAGCTACATTATATGTAAATAGAAAAGAAGGATATGCAGTATTTAATAATGTAGAGTCATCCCTTAACTATAAAACAGAAGATAATTTAGAAAAGATTTATGATGCTTTAGTTAGAGGAGCAAATGCCTTTTTAGAAGAATACAATAAAAATAATCCTGAAAGACCAATCGAAGAAATTACAATTGGTGGTGCAAGAAATACTATTCTAAATCAAATGACAACAGAAAAACATCCAGTAGTAACAGTTCATCAAGCAATAAACTTTGGTGAGTATTCACTAAGACCATGGTCATATAATGGTGACTGGGCATCAACTCAAAGACTATTAATAAAAAAGAAAACGGGTAAAGAAAATGGGTAAAGTATTAATATTAAAAGATGGTTTAAAAGGAATAAAAAATGAAGAATTTAAAGATAATTTAGATATTGAAGAAATAATTATTCCAGACTCTGTAGAACAAATTGGAGATAGAGCCTTTGAAGGATGCACTAATCTAAAAAGAATAACTCTTTCAAATAATTTAAAATTAGTAGGAGAATTTGCTTTTAACAATTGTACATCTCTTGAAGAAATAACTATTCCAGACTCACTAAGTTATTATTCATATGGACTATTTAAAGATTGTAAAAATCTAAGAAGAATTAATAATTCTAAAAGACTTTCATATATTGATGACTATGCCCTATCAGGTTGCACTTCCCTATTAGAATTTACTATTCCAGAAACAACTACAAGTATTGGTCATAAAGCACTATATGGTTCAAGTAAAATTAAAAAAATTCATATTCCTAAAAATACTACCAATATAGAAATAGGTGCGTTTTCTAATATGGCATCCCTTGAAAAAATAACTGTAGATGAAGAAAATGAAAAATATCGTAGTGATGAAGATGTTGCCCTAATAGATAAAGAAGGACTTTTACTTCAATACGCTATCGCCTCCCCTAAAGAAGAATATATAGTTGGATACTATCCTGAAAAAATAGGAACATTTGATGGAGAAGAAGTAAAGACAATTTCTCTAACTTATAATATTGCAAATTATGCTTTTGAAAATGCTAAAAATCTAAAAAAATTATATGTACCTTCAGAACTAGAAAGTATTGGTGCCTCATCATTTACAGGATCTGACAACTTAGATACCCTATCAATTTATCATTCTAACTATGGAGCAGCCTTCTTAACATATGCCCATAAATTCCCAAATGAAAAAGTAGATGTTCCTTTTAAAAGAATTCAAATAGAAGATGGTATAACAACACTATGTGGAAATACTGAAGATATATTTGCAAATGCTGAAGAAGTAACTCTTCCACCTACCCTAGAAAGTATCAATGAAAAAGTATTTACAAAATCTAAAAATCTTAAAAGATTAGTAATACCTCCTACAGTTAAATCAATCTCTCCAAATACATTTCATGACAATACTACTCTAGTATTTTCAGATTATGAAGTACCAGCAAAGGACTTCAATATGCTTCAAACAAAAACTGAATTAGAATATTATCTCAAGAATAATAAATCAGGTAATGTTAGAATATTTTCATTAAAAGATGGAACCTATTACGTTCAAATAAAAGACTATGACACAATAAAAATAACTAAAAAAGAAATAGATAAATTATCAAAAACCTCAAATAGATTAGAAAATGATCCAGATAAATTAATAAGTTTTATAATAAATCTTCTTCATATAAATGGAGAAAGCCATAATGTTCTTCAAGGAATTTGGTTAAATCAAGATATGGAAGAATTATTTACTAAATTCGCAACAGATTATGCTTATATAGAAGAAATCGCAAATAGAAGAATTGCAAAAATTATTAAAGAAATAATTGAAAGTAGCGGAATAAAAGATGAATTCTTGTTTTCTGCAATTATAATGCGAAAAATAGGAAAAGAAGACTTAATAAAAATACTAAATAATTATAGTGAATCACTAAGTAGATTTATAAGAATGGCAGATTTTGATGATAAAGAAGATTTAGATATAGATAAACTAATCGCGTATTGTAATTTATTAGAAAAATACCAAAGATATGATAGATTCTTCTATAACCCAGTATTCTATAAAAATGTTTCTCAAAGAAATCAAGAATTGTTAATTAAATACTATAATAAAAATATTAAAATTCTCTTAAATAATAGTAAAACACTAGATGATACTTATGGACAAAATTTAAACGACTTACTTAATTTATGCAATGTTCTTGGTGTATTTACAGATGACGGGATATTAAGTCAAAAAACAACTACCTTTATGAGTGAAAAAATAGTAAATGAAAATGTTCCCAATCCTGTAGTAGGAGATAGAATTCATACAATATTTACTGATTTAGTTCCTCGTGAAGAAATAGATTATGAATTCATAAAATTCTTTTTAGAAAACTATGAAACACTACTTGAAGAAGAGAAAAAAACTTCTGGAATAACATCAAGAATTTATAATTCGTTTAGACAAATCTCTAAAACATCAACATCTCATCGTGGAGAACAAAGGCATTTAAAAGTGACATTAGACAAATGCTTAGACTACTTTCTATTAAGTAAATTTGATGGGGTTACAGAAGAAAATAGACCACTCGCAGATTTTCTACAAAAATTCTACTCTGAAAAAGAAGTTTTGCAAGTAGCAGAAGAAATAATAAAAGAGTCAAACCAAATAGGCCCAAATATTTTTGATGGAGAAAATCTAAAAGAAGAAGCAAGAACAAATAGTTTTACTTATGAATGGCTCCCAAGACAAGATTATGAAAATTTAGTATTAGGTAAATACTGTAATTGTTGTGCTCATATTTTAGGTGCTGGTGCCGGAATTATGCGTGCTAGTATGACCAATGAAGACTCCCAAAATCTAGTAATTAGAAATAAAGAAGGAGAAATAATTGGTAAAATGACTATATATGTTAATAGAAAAGAAGGATATGCAGTCTATAATACAGCAGAGATAAATGTTAATTATCACTCAAATACAGATTTAAAAGAAATTTATAAAGCATTTATGCGAGGAACAAAAGACTTTATAAAAAGATATAATGCAACAAACAAAGTAAAAATAAAAGAAGTAACTATAGGAGAATATCGTAATGCCTTTAAAGATAATATCTTAAAAGAAAAGTCTAAAGTTCTCCCAACTCCAAATTATTCAGAATATGCTTACTATGTAGGCAATAAACTAACTGGTAATTACAACGGAGATAATAAAAGTAGTCAATTACTAGTATACAAAAAAGAAATCTAATCAATAGATTTCTTTTTTTGAAAGCCTTCATAATCAAGTACAATTTTTTCGTAATTAACAAGTTTTTTAAATCTACACATTTCAGGAATTAAAATATCTCTAAATGGATGTTTAGGAATACACCTCTCCATTTCAGGAATAGATTTAGTTAACATAAAATTAAAACCATCCGTTAAAGTTCTAAATTCTGATTCTCTATACATTTTATGTCCTTGAACTGTACTCTTTGATACAACTCCTGTTACATTTGGATGTTCTAATTGATAAAATATATCCTTCTCAAACTTTAATAAAGAAAACGGATCATAAACATAAATCTTGTGTCCTTCCCTAACTTCTATCCAAGAGTCACTATCCAAGTGTTCTACCCCATACATAAAGAAAGGAATATCACGCGAAGAATCAGTAGAACCATGTACAATTTGAAAGTCTTTATCTTCTAAAGCATGAGCAAGTAACTCAACCTTACTACCAATATTATCAAATGTTGTAGGAAAACCAAATAAATATATAATAGCAGAATAATATCCATAATACATTTGTCTAAGTCTCGAAATAAGATTTTGATCAAAATTACCAATCTTTCCATTCATTAAAGATTCTCTAAATAATTTTAATTTTTCCTTATCCTGACTCAAATGATGAAAGAAAACAGTTTCTCCATCTAACTTAATTGAGCCTTCTAATTTTTCTCCCAAATTAGACATACTGTTCCCTCCTATTAGGTGTATATTTTAACCAAAAACAAACTTTATTTCAATACATAATTATAATTATATGTAGAATAATTCAGTAAAAAGATGTATAATATTCGAGGAAAAAAGGGGACATAATATGCTTAAAGAAAATAAAATTAAAATACTTGAATTATTAGATAGAATGCAAAAAGGACTACTTTCTAAAGAAGAATACAAAGAGTTACAAAAATTGCTCATAGAAAATGAAATACTATTTAGAGAAGGCAGAACAGATAGCATGCCATATCCTATATGTAAAACAGAAATAACTGGAGATAAGATAATGTTTGTATCAGATACACATCATGGAAATGGTCAATTTGAAAACAAATCATTTACCGATTATGCTTATAATACAGCCTTAAGAGAAAATATAAAAACAGTAATTCATGCTGGAGACTTAATTGAATCAACTACTGCCCCACAACATTGGAATGAAAATTATAACGATCAAATAGTAAAAGTTAGAGCTGAATTAAAAAAAGCCCTAGAAGCAATACCAAATGAATTACAAATAAAATTGTTATTAGGAAATCATGACTACACAACAATTAAAAGATATCTTAAATTAATACCCTATTATACAGATTCTGAAAAGATTGATATTTTAGGTATGCAAAGAGTTCTACTAAACTGGGATGACTATGCAAAAATCAACTTAGAGCACTTTATACCGCAACTAAAATATCCAGAAAACGATGAATTGCAAAGAGAAAAAGATGAAACAACAATAACACTAGAAGGACACCATCATTATTATGCATATAAAGATGATTTTAAAAGTCTTTACTTGCCATCTCTTTCAAATGCTATTTTTAGTCTACAAGAATCACAATATTTTTCAACTAGAGGTTTTAAAGATTTTTACCCATTTTTTGTAGTTGCATCTAAAAATACAGAAACAAGTCTTATATTTGAAGCATATTGCGTTGACAAAGAAAATAAATATGCGCCAACTAAAGTAGATACATTAGAAGTTAACCCGAAAACAAAGAAACTAACAATATATAAATAATATTATTCAGTTAAAATTCTAACTTTACTTCTATCCTCAATTTTTTCTCCAGCACTAGGAGTTTGTTCAAGAACTTTTTTTCCATTTCCTTCAATAACAACCTCAAAGTTAAATAGTTCCTTTTTAGCATCTTTTACACTTAACCCAATAACATCAGGAACTTCATAATATATTTTATCATTCCATTCTAAATCTTTTTCAAGACCATCTTCTTGCTTTTCTATACCTAATGCATCAATTATATCTAGAAGAACTCTTCTTGCGATAGGAGTTGTTGTATAAGAAGAAAGCATTGCTGTATTCTTTGGATTATCAATTGCTAAGTAAAAAACTACTTCTGGATCATTTGCTGGAACAACACTCATAAAAGACATAATATAATTATTAACTAAGTAACTACCATTAACACTTTTCTGAGCAGTACCAGTTTTACCTCCAATCCTGTACCCCTCAATATAAGCACTCTTTCCTCCACCCTTCGCAACTACACTTTCAAGCGCAAGTCTCATTATTGAAGAAGTTTTACCAGTAATCACTTTTCTAACTAAACTTTTATCGTTTTCTTTATAAATTGTATTTGTATTATCACTTATACTTTTAACAATATAAGGTTTATATAAATATCCCCCATTAACAACAGCACTAACTGCCATAACTTGTTGTATGGGAGTAACACTTATTCCTTGGCCAAACGCAGTAGTAGACCTCTCTACATTACCGACTCTATCTAAATCAAACATAATACCAGTAGACTCACCATTTAAGTCAACACCTGTTTTATTACCAAAACCAAATTTATCAATATAAGAAAATAATCTTTCTTTTCCAAGCAAATCACCAAGTTTTACAAACCCCGGATTGC
>CAZHBS010000007.1:0-83894 GCA_964530845.1 uncultured Muribaculaceae bacterium | reverse complement strand
ATGATTTTGAAAGATGGGTACAAGAACAATATAAATATGAAAATGGAAAACATATATATCAAAATAAAGGAAAACTAGGTTTTGTAATGTTACATGTTGATTCCCAAAATGGTATGGGAAGTGGCTATACAGAAAATGAATTTGTCTTTGATCTTAGCGAGAGAGCATCAATTAGACACAGAGGAGAATACACATCAGAACAAACTTATAAAACAACAATGTATGGAGGTTTCACAACAATAGGAATTAATGGTGATCCAAGAGGAGAAAGTGATGGAATAGGTTATAAAATTACACCAGTAATTCTAGATTATTTAAATACAAATAAAAAAGTAATTATGCTTACAAATAATCCATTAAAGATGAAACAAATGAAAGACTTTGGTTACGAGATTGTAAGAATAAAGTCTATCGGAGCAGTAAATGTTGCAGGGGCAACCGAGGCAACTCAAAGAGGAGAAGAATTTCATCACTTAGATATTAATGGAGACTTAACCAGCTTTAAAGAAGACTATGACAGAATTAAAGATGAAATAAGTGAAATAATAGGAGAGTAAAATGATAAATTATATATGCTTTGAAGTATCTGCGATATGTAATATGGATTGTAAATTCTGTTTTGCAAACTGGCGAGAAAATAGAAAACAACTTCCATTAGAAAAAGTAAAACAAATAATTGATAAGTTAAAAGAATATGGAATAGAAGCAATTAATTTAACAGGAGGAGATCCACTCCTAAGAGAAGATATTGTAGAAATATGTAAGTACTGCAAAGAAAAAGGTATTATGACAATAATCTCAACAAATGGAATTGAACTAATGAACAGAAAAGAAGTACTAAACTATATTGATTCAATTAATTTACCACTTGATTCGTATAACCCTGATATTCATAATGAAATGCGTCCATGTGCAGTAAATAACCATCATAAATTAGTATTAGAGTTAATTGATTACATAAACAAGAACCATTCGAATATAAAAATTAAAATAAATACAATGGTTGGAAAGACAAATTTAGATGATGTAATTAATATTGGTAAGTTATTAGAAGGAAAAGTATATAGATGGAAATTAGGAAAATTTCTAAGTAGTGGATATGGTTCAAATTTTGAAAAGATGTTTGAAATAACACAAGAAGAATTTGAAAATGTTTCAAATAAGTGTAAAGAAAAATATAAAGACAGTAATATTATCGAACAAGAATATAAAATAAAAGATGATGAAATATTTAATATCTTTATTGATTGTTATGGAAAAATAAATATTCATACAAAAGATGGAATAAAAAGTTATGACGGCTTTGATGAACTAAAAAAAATAAGTAAAAGTAAAAATCTAAAAGATTTTAGAAAAGATTATTTAGAAAGAGTATATAGATAAAGGAGAAAAAATGAAAACAAAAATATGTGGAATAAGTAATGAGATAGATGCACTTGCTGCTGTAAAGTTAGGAGCTGATGCAATAGGATTTGTAATGGGAGGAAAAGTTTTACCAGTAGAAGTTGAACCTTATGCTCAACTAGTAAGAGAAACTATTAAAAAGTTTCCAGAAGGAGTAGACAGCTTTTTAGTAACACACTTATTTAATGCAGATGACATTTTAGCTCTTGCAAACTACATCCAATCAACTGGTATTCAAATTTCAGAAGATATCGATATTAATGAAGTTATTAAAGTAAGAGAAAATACAACAAGAAAAATAATTAAAACAGTTGTCTCAACAGATCCAAAAGCTAAAGAAAAATTAAAATTATATGAACCATACTGTGACTTCTTCTTACTAGATTCAAGAGACAGTAACTACACAGGTGGAACAGGAAAAGAAAATAACTGGACATTGTGCAAAGAATTAATTGGTTTAACAAATAAACCAGTATATATTGCTGGAGGACTAAATCCAGAAAATGTAAGAGGAGCAATAGAAGAAACAATGCCATATGGAGTAGATGTATCAACTGGAATTAGTTGCTATAGCGAAAGTTATTTAAGAAAAGATAGAAAAGATCATAGTAAAATAGAAAAATTTATAAATATCGCAAAGGAGTACTAATATGAATAATTTATTTGGAAGTGTAGATAATCTAACAATGTTTACTCATCCAAAATTTAATGAAAAATTTAGATTCATGAATAATAAAGAAAGTATAAATCTTGCTAAAGAAATATTTAAAAAGTTTAATGAATCAAATTATGAAAATATCGTAGTAATTGAAAGTGGAACATCTCCTTTAATAGAAATCATTAAAAAATTAAAAGAGTATAATAAAAGAAATTTTAAAATAATTCAGATAAAGATTCCTAGAGATTTAGACTTCAATTTATTAGAATGGTTTAATACTTATTTAAGTAGAGAAGAATCAGAAGAAAAGATAAATATAAATGGTAATAATATAAGTCGAAGAAAAGCTTTAGAAATAGAGTGCGAAAAGTTTAGCTTAGAAGACTTTATTGGTAATGATAAATTCACAATATATGATAGTATAAGTAATAAAAAAGAATATGATGATTCAACAAAAAAATTTATTGAAATACTAAAAGGTACAGAAATATCTAACATCTTTAATAAACCATTCTTATTATTTGATGAATACATTAATGCAGGAACTATAATTAGAAACTTCAATGGAATGGTAAGACTATTTAACATGAAACCTGAATTTAAGCTATCAGCATTTTGTATGTTCGTAGATAATCCTAAAGATTATGAAAGAATTGCCTTCACATTATATGATAATAGTACAGAATTAGAGTGTTACAGAAATGGCGCCTATCCATTTGAAAATAGAATTGATTTAATAAACTATTATTATTTTATTTCTAAAGACGAATTTAAAAAAATTTATTTATCTGACTTATTAAATGAACTAAAAGAAATTGAAACAAATAATTTGGATTCATTCTATGATAAATTAAATAGAATAATAGATAGTAATAATTTACTAGAAAAATTAAAAGATAATTTAGAAGAACTTCAAGTAAAAAACTATGTAGGAAACAATGATATTATTCGTTACATCTTTAAATATTTAGATGAGAAATTATATGATAAAAATAAATATTCAGACTTTCTAGATCAAGTATTTGAACTATATGCACCAGCATGGTCACCAATGCCAGTAATAAATCATTTAGATTATTGGAATGGTTTCGAAAAGATAAAAGATGAAATTGACAAAGTATCAGAAACGATTAAAGAAGACTATAAAGATAATAGATTTAAAATTATTAAACTTGCTCTTCAAAGTTTAAAAGGAAATTATGATTCATGGATTAAAGAAATAAATAAAGAATTGGAGGAAATATAAATGAAAATAGTCGATATTTCAATGGAACTAAATGAAAAGACAATAGTATGGATAGATGATGATCAACCAAAGTTAATCCCAGTCGCAAGAAAACCAGAAGCACCAATTAATTTTACTTGGCTAGACTTTGGTTCTCATGCAGGAACACATATTGATGCACCATTTTACTTATTTAATGAAAAATGGAAAAGTGATGAAGTGCCATTCGATGTATTAATGGGAGACTGTCAAGTAATAGATTTAACTGACGTTGATGACTATATTACAGTAGAAGATTTAAAGAAACACAATATTAAGTCAACAAGAATTATGTTAAAAACGAAAAACTCTTATGACCCTATGGAAAAATATAATCCAAATCATGTAGCTCTAAATGAAGATGCTGCTAAATACTTAAGAGATTTAGGAATAAAACTAATTGGTTATGACTATCAAAGTTTTGAAAGAAACGGAGAAGTTAATATTCACCGAATCTTTATGGAACAAAATATAATTTGCTTAGATAATTTAAGATTAAAAGATACTGAAGAAAAAGAATATGACCTAATCTGTCTACCAGTTAAAGTAACAGGAATAGATGCTGCACCATCACGTGCAATATTAATAGAAAAATAGTAGGAGGATATATGGATTATAAAAACTATGTAAGAAGTTATAAAGACTTTCCAAAAAAAGATGTATTGTTTTGGGATTTTACTTATTTATTAAAAGACCCAAAAGCAAGAAAATCTGCTATTGAAGAAATAAAATGTTTCTTAAAAGATAAAAAAGTTGATAAAATAGCCGCTATAGAATCAAAAGGTTTTACTATCGGTTCAATTCTTGCTTATGAACTAGATTTACCACTTGTTTTAATCAGAAAACCAAATCTAATTCCTGGAAAATTTTATAGTGAAGAATTTATAAAAGAATATGGAACAGCAGAGTATCAAATAAAAGATGATGCAGTTGAAAGTGGAGAAAATATTGTAATTGTCTATGATATTATGGCAGGAAGTGGAGCTACAAAAGCTGGAATAAACTTAGTAAAAAAAAGTGGTGGAAATGTTACAGGACTTGTCTATATAACAGAACTTGAGTATTTAAATGGAAGAGAAGATTTAAAAGATTATGATATATTCTCTTTAGTAAAGGTAAAAGAAAAACATGATTAAAGTAATAAGTCTAGATTTACAAGGAACACTATCAGATAGTAGTTTCTCAGATTACTTTTGGATAGAACTACTCCCAAGAAAGTATTCAGAAAAGTTCAATATAACACTTGATGAAGCCAAGAAAGTACTAAAAGAAAAATTCAAAGGATATGGAGTATATAATCTTAAATATTATGATGACAAGTACTGGGAAAAATACCTAAGTTTTAATACATTAGATGAATTAAAGAAAATGGATATTCAACCAAAAATTAATGAAGAATTATATAAATTAATATTAAGTATTCCACTTCCTAAAATAATAATTTCCACAACTACAAATACATTTATTGAATATGAACTAAAAGATAAAATAAAAGATTTTAAAAAGACATATTCTTGTGTAGACAACTTTAATACAGGAGGAAAGACACCTGAAATATTTAAAAAAGTTTGTAGTGAATTAAATGTTTTACCAAGTGAAGTTTTACACATTGGAGATAGTAAAACTATGGATGTTGAAAATGCCTTTAATAGTGGAGTAAACGCAATACTATATGATGGCAATATAGAAAAATTAAAAAAAGAATTAGAAGTATATGGAGGATTAGAATGGCAAAAGAAATAATTGATGAATATAATCATCTAGGAGAAAAAATAGGAACTGTTGATAAAGATGAAGCTCATGCAAAAGGACTATGGCACAAATCAGTTCATGTATGGATTATAAATAGTAAAAATGAAATCTTACTACAATATAGATGTAAAGATAAAAAACTATATCCAGATACATGGGACTGTTCATTTGCAGGACATATAAGTGCAGGAGAATCTTCACTTGATGCAGTAAAAAGAGAAGGAATGGAAGAAATAGGCATAAAAGTAGATTTAGATAATCTAAACTATGTTCTAACAACAAGAGAAGAAATACTTTATAAAGATATTAATAGTAAAGAGTTTGTCGATATATTCATATTAAGACAAGACTTTAAACTAGAAGATATATCATTCCAAGAAGAAGAGGTAAGTGATGCTAAATATGTATCAATTGATGAGTTCTTTAACTTAATTGATAATAATAAAGTATTACCTCATGATATTGAATATATGGTTCTAAAAGAACTATTAAAATAAAGGATAATTATGATAGTCGCAATAGAAGGAATGGATGGAGTAGGTAAAACAACAGTAGCTAAGTCTATTGAAAAAGATTTAGAATTTACTTATGTAAAAGATCCATTAAAAGAATTATTTGAAATAGAAGATGAACATTTATTAAGAATATCAGAAAAATTATTCACAAGTGCAAGTGACAAATTAATATCATGGTATCTTGCATTAGGAGATATTTATGCTTTAGAAAAATACAAAAATAAAAATGTAGTAATGGATAGACATGTTCTATTAAATTATTTTTGGAATGGTAATGAATCTACTGAAAAGATTTTTGAAACAGAAATAGATTTATTTGGTAAACCAGATTTAACAATTCTTCTAGAAGCAAGTACTGAAACAAGAATGAAAAGAATTAAAGATAGAAATATCAATGATCCAGATTTAAATAAACCAACAATGAAAGAATATGGCTATGATAAATTAAAAGATTTCTTAGATAAATATGACTATAATTATAAAATAATAAATACAGATAATTTATCTATTGAAGAAGTAATTGATAAAGCAAAACAAATAATAAACAATTCTATAGAAAATTAAAAGAAGACAAAAAGTAATTTTAAGTCTTCTTTTTTAATAAAAATAAAAAAATCACATATTCTTAAATAAAGGTGATTTTTATGAATATATTATGGTCATTTATACTCTCATCAATTGCAGGACTTTCAACAATGCTAGGATGTTTAGGAATATTTATTCCAGTAAAGAAAAAAGATAATTTTATCACATTTTCATTAAGTTTATCTTTGTCAGTTATGTTAATGGTAAGTATCTTTGATTTAATTCCCAGTTCTCTTCCAAATCTTGGAAACAATTTTTTATTAAGCATAACTTATTTTATAATATTTTTTACACTTGGAATAATTCTTACAAATATACTAAATAATTTTATTGAAAAAGAAAAGAAATGCAATAATCTTTACAAACTAGGATTACTTAATTTTATCGCATTAGTTATGCACAACCTACCAGAAGGAATAATAACATTTATGAGTACCTATCAAGATTTTAATTTAGGACTATCTTTATGTGTTGCCATAGCCCTTCATAATATCCCAGAAGGGATAAGCATTGCCGTACCGATCTATTATGCAACAGGAAATATTAAAAAGTCTCTTAAGTATACATTCTTATCAGCACTAGCAGAACCACTTGGAGCATTTCTTACATTTATAATACTTAAAAACTTCATAACAGAGTCAATGCTAAGTATGTTACTTATTTTAGTTGCCGGGATAATGATAACTCTTTCGGTAAATAAAATGTTACCAGAAGCCTTAGAATATAAGAAAACAAAACCATTATATCTAGGTTTTGCTATAGGAATTATTGTTGTAACTATAAGTTTAATTATCTAACAAGTTATTTAATTTTATTAACAACATAATACATAACATAAGATAATAGACCTAATATAACTATACAAGTAATAACTAAATCAATATTAAATACTTGAGACCCATACATTATAAGATATCCAAGACCTTTTTTTGAAACTAATAACTCTCCCATAATAACACCAATTAAGTTCATCGAAACATTAACTTTTAAAGTAGAAATAATATTTTCTTTATTACTTGGAAAAACAACATATCTAAATATTTGCCATTTACTTGCTCCAAAACTTCTTAGCATCAAAATATAGCTCTCGTCGACACTATTAAAACCATTATAAATGTTAATAATAGTTATAAACAAACTAATGAGTAAACTCATAAAAATAATTGAGCTAATACTTGCACCACACCATAAAATAATAAGGGGACCCATCGCAACTTTTGGCAAAGAATTGATAATTGTAATATAAGGTTCAACTACATCGTAAATAAATTTGTTTTTCCACAGAATTGTGGAAATAATAATTCCAAGGCCAACAGATAAAATAAAACTAATTAGTACTTCATAAATAGTTACTCCAATATGTTTAAATAATTCCCCAGTAGAAGATAAAGAAATAATAGTTTTAAAAAAATTCGAAGGAGAAGAATATAAAAAAGAATTAATAATTTTGTATCTTGATAATATTTCCCAAATAACTATAAAAATAACTATAATGAACAATCTCCAAAATAATACTTTAAATTTTCTTTTCTTTTTATTTTTAAGAAATTGTTGATGCTCCAAACTATAACTATTCATTTAAATCCCTCCATATAAGATCAAAATATTTTGAAAAATTCTTATCTTGTCTATTACTGATAGGATCACTCTTATTTTCTAATTTAATGTCATATACTTTTTTCACTCTAGATGGCCTTTTAGTTAAAACAATAACTCTATCAGACATACTTATTGCTTCTGCAATATCGTGAGTTATCATAATAGCAGTTTTCTTTTCTTCTTTAATTATTTCATAAATATCTTTTCCTATATTTAATCTAGTTTGATAATCAAGAGCAGATAAAGCCTCATCTAAAAGTAATATATCAGGTTTAACTGCAAGTGTTCTAATTAAAGCAACCCTCTGCTTCATTCCCCCAGACAAATTATTTGGATATTTATAAATAAAGTCACTAAGTCCATATTTGGTTAGCAAATCTATAACATACTTTTTATTTTCTTCAGTAAGAGATTTAGAAATTTTTAATCCAATTAAACAATTATCTAAAACATTTAAAAACGGAAGTAAAGAATCATTCTGTAACATATATCCAATCTTACAATTATTATAAATTTCAATAACCCCATCAGATTTATCAATTAAATTACTAAGTATCGAAAGAATAGTGCTTTTTCCACAACCACTAGGTCCAACAATTGAGATAAATTCACCATGAGAAACATCAAAACTAATATCTTCGAGAGCAATTATTTCTTCTTTATCTGTCTGATATCTTTTCTTTAAATGTGATATTTCTAATATTTTCATTTAATAACCTCCACATAATAATTTATGAATTATAAAAAATAATGCTAATAATAAAAACACAGAAAATTTAAAATTCTGTGTTAATTAATTTAATCTTTAATACTATAAATCAATTTACTATAAGGAACTTTTTCATCAATTTCCCCATAACTAATCATAATATCCTGTAAGTGATTGAAACTATCCTCTTGGAATTTAGTATTTTTAGGCCATGCTTCAATTTTTCTATATCTCTTTATTGCAGAAGTAATTTCATCTAAACTAGAATCAGGAAATTGATTAATAATTTTTTTTGCAACTTCACTATCAGTATGAGTATGTACATAATCTAGTCCTTTTTGAACCGCTTTGTTGAAATTAGCAATTAATGAAGAATTACTCTTTATAAAACTATCTCTTGCAGAAAAAGATGTATAAGGAACGATGCCACCTAATTCTCCAACACTTGCAACAACATAACCAAATCCTTGTTTTTCCACTTCACTTGCAGTTGGCTCAAACAATGTTACAAAGTCTCCATAGCCCCCAATAAATGTTCCACTCATTGCTGGAAAAGCAATAGAACTATCAATATTTAAATCGCTTCTTGGATTAATACCATTTTCTAAGAGAGCATATTCTAAAGTCATTTCAGGCATACCAGCCGCACGACCACCAATTAATGTTTTTCCCTTTAAATCATCCAAACAAAACTTATCATATTTTTTTCTAGAAACAATAAATGTTCCATCTTTTTGAGTTAATTGTGAAAAAGTTTTTAAGTAATCTTTTTCTTTTGAATTATAAATGTAGATTGTAGCCTCAGCTCCACATAAACCAATTTGAGCATCTCCTGATATAAGAGCAGAAGCAACTTTATCAGCACCACTTGTTAATATTAATTCAACATCAATTCCATAATCTTTAAAATAATCATTTTCAATTGCTACATACATTGGTGCATAAAAAACAGTGTGAGCAACCTCAGCTAAAGTAATCTTTTCAAGTTTAACGTCAGTTGAACCATTACTATTATTTTTATCTTTATTAAAATCAAATAAAACTGCAGCCATAAAAATAAAAATAATTAAAAAACACAAAATATAAAATAATAATTTTTTATTCATATTAATCTCCTAACAATGTATTGTATGTCTATTTATTAAATGTGTTATAATCAAAAAGAGGTGAGTATATGAAAATAATGTTTATATCTGATATTCATGGTATAAAAACAAATTTAAAATTGATTGAGGAAGAATACAAAAAACTTAAATGTGATAAGTTAGTAGTTTTAGGAGATTTATATTATATAGGACCAAGAAATAAAATGAATGAAGATTATGATATTCAAAGCGTAATAGATTTTCTAAATTCACATAAAGAAGAAATAATTTGTATTAAAGGAAATTGTGATGCCGATGTTGATCAAGTTGTAAGTGACTTTCCAATAATAAAAGAAGGAGTAATAGAAACAGATGGTTTAAGTATCTATTTAACGCATGGTGATTATCACAATGAAAATAATTGGAATAAAACAAATTCTGTTCTAGTTTATGGTCATTTTCACATACCTTTTATTAAAGAAAAAGATACAAATATTTTTATAAATCCAGGTTCAATTTCTCTTCCAAAAGAGAACAATAATGCATCATTCATGATATATGAAAATAGATGTTTTGAAATATACGATATTTTAGGTAATAAAATTTTTGAGAAAAGAGGCATTTTTCTTGAAAAATAAAGACAAAAGTGCTAGAATATATAACATTGTTAAGGGGGAATATATATGTTAAAAAAAATAATATCATTTATCTTTATATCAGTACTAATGGTAGGTACAATTTTAAATGTTAGTGCATTACCACAATCAATTACATTAACAAAATCTCCAGGAAAAACTGGAAAATATATTGCTGGAGTTAGATTTGATTACAAGATGGATGTAGATGGTACTTATCTATATTGCTTAAATATGCATAAAAAAACTGCTCAAAGTACAACAGCAAATCTTGTTCAAAATAGTAACTTAATTGATGGAGGAGTTTTATATATTATTAAAAACGGATATCCTCACAAATCAATAACAGGTGAAAAAGACAAAGATTACTATATTACCCAAACTGCAGTATGGTGGTATTTAGATGAAACAAGAGGAACACAAAACTTAGGTGAACAATTTAAACAAAGTGGTTCTGATACTTACGGACTTAGAAGCAAAGTAAAAAGCCTAGTTCAAGCAGGACTAAGTCATAAAAATGATCCAATCAATACAGCAAAAGAACCTAAGATAACTTTAAGTACTCAAGATGATACTCTATCTTTATCAGGAGATTATTACATATCAAAAGAAATTAAAGCAAGTCTTGAAAATGCTACAAAATATACTATAGAGTTGAAAAATGCTCCAGAAGGAACAGTAATTATAAGAAATGATAATACAACATCAACAAATAATAAAATAGAGTTACCTTCAAGTCAAGCATTCAAAATAAAAGTTCCAACAAAGAATCTTTCATCAGCAGAAACTAAGATAAAAGTTGAAGCAACAGCAATAGGTGAAACACAATATGAAATAGCAGAATATCAACCAGTAAATAGTAATATGCAAAATGTTGCTAAAGTTGTACCAAAAACATCAAATGCAAGTCACTCACTAGAATTATCAATTGCCCCAGTAAAAGTATCAATTACAAAAATCGATTCATCAACAAGACAACCATTAGCAGGAGCAGTTCTTGTCTTACAAGATGAGAGTGGAAAAGAACTTACAAGATGGACAACAACTATAAATGCTCACATAATTAAAAATTTAGGTAATGGAACATATAAGTTAGTAGAAGAAAGTGCCCCAGTTGGATATGTTTTAAATAAAAATCCTATAACATTTAAAGTAACAGATGATAATAGAAATATTAGTTTATCATTTGAAAATACACCAAAAAAAGTAGTAATTAATATTACAAAAGTAGATCAAGAAACTAAACAACCATTAGCAGGAGCAACAATGCAAATAAAAGATTCTGCAGGAGAAATAGTATATAAATTTGTAACTGGAACAGAAGCAGAAATCTTAACAGACATTGAATATGGAACATATACATTAGAAGAAGTTGCAGCACCAGCTGGATATATAAAAAGTGATAGAATAGTAAAATTTACAGTAGATGAAGATCACGAGTCACATCAAATAATTTTTGAAAATGCTAAAGAAGTACCAGTTCCTGATACAGCATCTAAAACATCAATTACAATAATCATTGGATTAATAATTTCTTCTATAGGATTTGTTTATATAAAGAAACATGCCTACAATAAATAGAAAGAAAACATCTCCATATACATCAGCATTTATTGGAGCAGCAATTATATTAGTTGGAGGAATATTCCTATCATATAACTATATAGAGCAAAGAAAGATAATGGCTTATGATTATATGGCAAAAGAATTTTATACTTCAAAAGAAAAAAAAGAAGAAGTAAAAGTTGAATTAGTTGAAGAGGAAGAAACAAGAGAAGAAATTAAAGATGAAGGTTTAACTGGAGAAGTAGCAGAAGGCTATATTGGTTATTTAACAATACCTAAAATAAATTTAACAAAAGGCTTTCTAGATAATAGATCACCAGAAAACAATGTTGATATTAATTTATTAGTTGTGGAAGGTGCCAACTATCCAGATGTAGACAAAGGTAATTTTATAATAGCTGGTCACTCTGGAACAGGCTGGAATTCTTTTTTCAATGATTTATATAAATTAGAAATAGGAGATACTGCTTATGTCTCTTATAAAAATAAAAAATATATTTATACAATAAAAAATATATATAAGCAACCAAAAACGGGTAAGATTGCAATATATAGAGATTATGATAAAACAACACTAACATTAATTACATGTACGAATTATGAATCAACATCTCAAACAATATATATTGCAGAATTAACAAATACAGAAGAATAAAAGAAGGTGAGAGTATGAGCAAAATGTCAACAATAGACAAATTAAAAGTTATTCTTGATGTAACACAAAGTTCAAAACTATATATAGTTGTTATCCTAATGTTAATTGCTTTAGGACTCGGATTATCAATGTCTAATCCTAAAAATCAAATTAAACAAAAATTAACTTATATAATTCTAACAATATTTATAGTGACATTTTCCATATTCTCATACCATTCATCACTTGGAAAAATGCTATCATATATGATGGATAATTTATTTGTGGTAATTTTTTTTCCAAACTTAGCAGTATATTTAGTCGCTATAATAATAACAAACATTATTCTATGGATATCAATATTTAGTTTTAAATCAGCAAAACCAATAAGAAACTTAAATATAATTGTATATTCAATAATGACTTATTTAATGTTATTAATATTAAATGTTATAAATGAAAATAAACTAGATATTTTTAGTCAAGAATCTATTTATGGAAATAAGCAAGTATCAGCTCTAATAGACATTTCTAGTTTTATCTTTGTATTATGGATTATCTTTTTAGTAGTATATAAAATTATTCTAATTTATTTAAAGAAAAACTATGCACCAAACGTAAAAAAAGTAGTAATCAAGAAAAAAGTAAAGATATTACCAGAAAACTATCAACCATTAAATATACCAGATTATGTATATGGAACAATTAGAAAAAATAATAAAGTATCTATTAATGAACAATCAAATCTTAAAGAACTTGAAAGTAGATTTACTTTAGAAGATTACAAATTATTTTCAAAAATCTTAAAAGAAGAAAAATGTAAATTAAAAGAATATAATGTGGAAAAAGATACTATCGAAGAGTCTATTAAAGATATCATGAATGAGGAAATTACAGAACCAATAAAAAATGGTAATTTGATTGCTCCACAAATTGATATAGAAGCTCCAAAAGTAGTTGAGACAGTAAATAGAAATATTATTCAACCATTAGAGGATAATTATACATATCAAGCAATTAAAAGAACTGATGATAAAGAAAAGACTTTTGAGCAACCAAAAGATGCAATAGAAAATGACTGTTTATACCAAGAGTATGCAAAATTTAATGAAGTGATAGAACCAGAACAAGATTATGAAGATACAAATGCTGATGATTATGAGTATCAAAGCTATGCAGACTTTAATAAAGTGGTTGAACAAGAAGAAGATTATCTTAACCCAATAAATGAAATCACAAGCTTTGACGATAAAGATAATAATAAACTCTTTGTTGAAAAAGACTATAAACTTGATAAAGATGATCAAGAAAGAGAAAATAATAAATATACAGAATTAGAATTATTATATAGAGGTATTCATTAATATCTCTTTTTAATTTTTATTTGTTTGTTCGATTGATTATTAGTTATTTTAATGTATAATAAAAAAGACAGGAAGTAGGTAATAATATGAATTTAGATGAATTAAATGAAAAACAAAAAGAAGCAGTATTGTATAATGATGGACCACTTTTAATTATTGCAGGAGCAGGTGCTGGAAAAACAAAAACACTAACTTCAAAAGTAGCATATTTGATAGAAGAACTTGGAGTTAGTCCATATAGTATTTTAGCCATAACATTTACAAATAAAGCTGCTAAAGAAATGAAAGATAGAATTTATTCTCAAATCGGACAAGAAGCAAAAAAATTAACAATCTCAACATTTCATAGTTTTGGTTTATCACTAGTGAGAGACAATTGTGATGCCTTAGGTTATGATAGAAACTTCGTTATTATGGATAGTGATGATTCCCTAACAGTAGTAAAAAAGATATTGAAAGATATGAATTATGACCCAAAAGAATATAATGCTAAAGCAATTAGAAATAAAATAAGTAGTTGCAAAAATGAGCTTATGTCACCTGCAGCCTATGAAAGATTAGCAGTAAGTGAATATGAAAGAGTAGTAAAAGAAGTTTATGAAAAATATGATGAAAAACTAAGAAGAAATAATTCAGTAGATTTTGACGATTTATTATTACTACCAATAAAATTATTTAGAGAGCATAAAGATATTCTAAAAAGATATCAAGATAAATACCAATATATTTTAATTGATGAGTACCAAGATACAAATGAAGCACAATACATTTTAACTAAATTATTAAGTGAATCAAATAGACACATTACGTGTGTAGGAGATGATTCTCAGAGTATTTATAGTTTTAGAGGAGCTAACTATAAAAATATCTTAAATTTCGAAAATGACTATAAAGATGCAAAAACAATACTTTTAGAGCAAAATTATCGTTCAACTAGCACAATTCTTGATGCGGCAAATCAGGTAATAAAAAATAATAAAATGAGAAAAGATAAAAATTTGTGGACAGCAAGAGGACAAGGAGAAAAGATAAAATATTATCGAGCATATAATGAAAAAGATGAAGCAAAATATATCTCTACAAAAGTAAAAGAACTAATTGAAAAAGGTGTTGAATATCAAGATATAGCAGTTCTTTATAGAACTAATGCCCAGTCACGTGTCTTAGAAGAAGAAATGCTAAAAGAAAATATTCCATATCGAGTTGTCGGAAGTTTTTATTTCTACTCTCGTAAAGAAATAAAAGATTTAATTGCCTATTTAAGATTAATCCACAATTCAAAAGATAATGTTTCTCTATTAAGAGTAATAAATACACCAAAAAGAGGAATTGGTCTAAAATCAATAGAAAATTTAACTGCCATTGCCGATGCTAATGGAATTAGTTTATATGATGCGATTAGTTCTGGAAAAGAACTTGAATTTAAAAATATAATTGAAAAATTAAAGTCTATTTCAAACGAATTAACACTAACTGAATTAATTGATAAAGTACTTGATGCATCAGGACTAAAACAAGAACTTGAAAGTGAAAAGACATTAGAAGCAGAAATTAGACTTGAAAACCTAGAAGAATTTAAATCAATTACTAAATCTTTTGAAGAAAGAGAAGGAGTTGTCTCACTAGAAGAATTCTTACTAGAAATAAGTTTAATAAGTGACGTTGAAGAATATAAAGATGATCCAAATAGAGTAAGTTTAATGACAGTTCACTCTGTAAAAGGACTAGAATTCAATCATGTATTTGTTGTCGGCATGGAAGAAGGAATCTTCCCTCATATGAATTCGTTAATGGAAAACTCTGAAGTAGAAGAAGAAAGAAGACTTTGCTATGTTGCGATAACGAGAGCTAAGGATGATCTTCATCTATTAAATGCCAGAAGAAGAACATTATTTGGTAAAGAACAAATTAATCCAGTAAGTAGATTCATGAGCGAAATTAGTAAAGAATTAATTGAAACAAATGTAGAAGAAGCAGAAATACCTAAGGCTCAAACAGAAAA
The DNA here is from genome assembly GCA_964530845.1 of uncultured Muribaculaceae bacterium. Classification (GTDB taxonomy): domain Bacteria; phylum Bacillota_I; class Bacilli_A; order RF39; family UBA660; genus UBA3789. Next base: position 68,122 of record CAZHBS010000007.1, on the reverse strand, counting down.
ATTAAAGAAAGAAGATGTTTTCAGAGAAGAAAATGTTGACTACCAAGTAGGCGATGTAGTATATCATGAAACATTTGGAACAGGAAAAGTAGTAGAAGTTACAAATACATTAGTAAGTGTAGCCTTTAAACACCCTCACGGAATAAAGAAATTAATGAAACAACATAAGATGTTATCAAAGGTAAACTAATATTATTTGGAATAAACTCCTTCATATGATATAATGTAGTTAGCTATTAACTTATAGCCTAGGAGGAAAAATGAATAAAAATATAACATTAGTAATACTTGCTGCCGGAATGGGAAGCAGATTTGGAGGTTTAAAACAAATAACGCCTTTAGGCCCAAATGAAGAATTTATTATTGATTATTCAGTATATGATGCTATTAAAGCGGGATTTAACAAAATCGTATTTTTAATTAAAGAAGAAAACTATGATATTTTTAAAGAAACAATTGGGGCAAGAGTAGAACCACATATTCATGTAGAATATTGTTTCCAAAAAAATGATAATGTACCAGAAGCATATAAAGAGAAATTAAAAGGAAGAGAAAAACCATTAGGTACAGCCCATGCAATTCTTTGTTGCAAAGATAATGTTGCTGAACCATTCATGATGATTAATGCAGATGATTTCTATGGAAGAGATGCCTTCGTAAAAGGTGCAGAATTCTTAAAAAATGAAACAGATGAAAAACCATATCCGTACGGAATGATTGGTTACTTAGTAAAAAATACAATTACAGAAAATGGAGCAGTAAAAAGAGGAGTATGTAATGTAGAAAATGGTCATCTAACAAAACTTACTGAAAGTTCTGTAGGAAGAATTGAATCAGGTAAGATAATGGCAAAGCCATTAGATGAAACATTACCAGAATTTGAAGTAAATGAAGATGATACAGTATCAATGAATATGCTTTTATTTACTCCAAGTATATTCAAATATATAGAAGACAACTTTGAAGAATTCTTAGAAAAAAATAAAGAAAAACTTGATAAATGTGAATATTTAATCCCAGATATATTATTTAAAACAATAGATGAAAATTACGCAACATGTAAAGTTATCCCAACAACCGCAACATGGTATGGAGTAACGTATAAAGAAGATGCAGAAAGTGTAAAAGAAGCTCTAAAGAATTTAGTTGAAACAGGAGAATATCCAAATCATCTATGGGATGAATAAAAACAAAATTGTTACATGTAAAGAATAAGCAAACCTAGAGCTTATTCTTTTTTATTATAATATGTAAAAAAACGTATACAATGCCAGAAGGTAAAAGAAAGAAACTTTTATGTGATACAATAATTATGGAAGGTGACTATAATGTCAAAATATTTTAAAAATTGTCAAAGCTTAAAGGAATTAAGAAAAGACTATTTAAAGTTAATAAAACAATATCATCCTGATCTAGCAAGGAACGAATGTGAAATTAAAGAGCGCAGTGAAATCTGTAAAGAAATAAATAGTGAATATGAGTTACTTTGTAAACGCCTACCTAAAAGTGAAGAGACACATAGAGAAGAATCTAATGGAATACAGGAACAGGTAGCAGCTGGAAATATAGATGCAAGAAATGCATGCTTAGAAGTTGCAGACAGAATTTCAAAGTTACCTATAGACTATAAATTTTATCATACTCTTGATGGAGCAAAATGGTGGGAAGATCAAGTTTCAATGGAAATTGACAGTACTGCAGAAATATTTTGGGAGATCTGTCTATCAAAAAAAATAATTGGCAGTGAGTTTGCCAAGCTATTTGAACTATGCGATTCTAATGTAGAAAAAATGAGAAGAACAGTTATGTTTTTAAGTACTGGAGCCATATCTGAAAAAGATATTCATACAAATCTAACATCAGATAACGCAATTCCATTCTTTGATAAAAATATAGTATCAGAAAAATTACCAGATTATAATTCATTCCTTCTATTAGGAAGTGAAGTAACTAGAAAAGAAACATTAGAAGCATGGACTGAATTTTGTCAAAGACAAAGAGATGTTTTTTCGGAGAAATTTTATGATATTGTAGTACCAAAACTTTCAACAGGCACTCAAAAATAAAAAATATACATAGAATAACTAGTGTAAAGAGTAATTTACACTTTTTTCTTTTTATGTTACAATAGTCCATACGAAAAGGGGGATATTGTGATAAGATTCAAATCAATTACTGACGAAATATTGTATCATGTTTTAAAATCTGATATTTATAAATATCTAGAATTAAGTACAATGAGTAGATTAAAACAATCATATTCCTCAACAAATTTAAGCGAATTTTTAAGATTCAATGAATATAACAAAATTGTTTTAGAATTTATAGAAAAATTTATAAAGTCGTTTTCAAAAGATCAGATAGGAGCAATGCTTTATAGATTAAAAAGTCTCGAGATAAGTAACATTATTTATAAAGTGCCAACTTCAATATACTATTGTATATCTTTAGGTTATTATGATTATGATAATAAAATAAAATTAGAATACTATCAAGACAGAAGAGCATCTAAAGAATCTATCAAAGAAACTTTAATTCATGAGTTACTACATATGGCAAGTACAAAAGAGTTAGAAGATGGAATACTATCAGGATTTGAACTTCCATATCTTTTAGGGCTATCTTTAAATGAAGGATATACAGAATACTTAACAGAAAAGTTTTTTACAAAAGGTATGGAATACGTAAAATCAAATAATGTAGATATATTTTTTGCTAAAGGAATAGAAAATATTATTGGTCCAGAAAAAATGCAAGAATTTTATTTTAATGCAGATTTAAATGGATTAATTAATGAATTATCAAAATATTCAACAAAAGAAGAAATAATAAGATTAATATTTTCTATAGATAGACAAAAAAGAATGTTAACTGGCTCTAAACAACAGGCAGATATTATTAAAGAAATTGCAACAATAAATGCTAGAAAACTAAAAAGTGATTTAGAACAAGGTTTAATTACTTATGAACGATATCAAATAGAATATGCTAAAAAAGTATCTGAATATTTAAAAGGAAACATCTGGAGTGAAGAAACACAAGTTATAAAAGATAATGATACATTCATATTATGTGACCAAGGTTTTAATAGTTCATTATATGAATTAAAAGAAAGAAGTAATCCAAAAAATAAAGTAAAATATTATCAATAAGATTTAAAAAATCATCATATTATTATAAAATAATAGTAGGTGATTTTTTTATGAAAGAAAGAATGGAAGAATTAATTAAAATAATAAACGAAGCAGATTATAACTATCATACCCTAGATAATCCCACAATAACTGACCAAGAATATGATAGTTTTTTAAGAGAGTTATATGAGATAGAAGAAGAACATCCAGAATGGATAAGAGACTATTCTCCAACCCAACATGCTGGTGGAAAAATTATTGAAGGATTTGAAAAAGTAAATCATAAAATTCCAATGATGTCTCTAAGTGATGTATTTTCTGAATCAGAATTAATCGCATTTGATGAAAGAATTAAAAAAGAAGGAATAACTCCAAAATATATGTGTGAGTTAAAAATCGACGGTTTATCAGTATCATTATTATATGAAAAAGGAAAACTTGTGAGAGCTGCAACAAGAGGAGATGGAACAACAGGTGAGGATATAACTCATAATGCCAAAACAATAAAAGTAATTCCTTTAAAGTTAGATGAAGAAGTAGACATTGAAGTTCGTGGAGAAATATTCATGAACAAAAAAACATTAGAAGAATTAAACAAAAAAAGAAAAGAAAAAGGAGAAACTCTCCTTCAAAACTGTCGTAATGCTGCTGCAGGCTCAATTAGACAATTAGATTCTAAAGTTGCAGCTGAAAGAAAACTAGATAACTTTATATATCATCTTCCTAATCCACTAGATTATGGCTTAAAAACACATGAAGAAGCAATTAACTATATGCACAAATTAGGATTTAAAACTAATCCCAATAATAGGCTAGTTAACTCTATTGAAGAAGTAATTCAATATATTGAAGAAAAAGGAAATCTAAGACCAAATTTACCATATGATATTGATGGTGTAGTAATTAAAGTAAATGATATCAGTCAACAACAAAGACTAGGATTTACTGCAAAATATCCAAAGTGGGCAACAGCCTATAAATTTCCTGCAGAAGAAGTATTAACTAAATTAAATGATATTATTTTTACAGTTGGAAGAACAGGACAAATTACTCCAAATGCTGTTTTAGACCCTGTAATAATCGCTGGTTCAACTGTATCACGTGCTACACTTCATAATGAAGATTATGTTGTTGAAAAAGACTTAAAAATAGGAGATATTGTATCAATTAGAAAAGCAGGAGATGTAATTCCTGAAGTAGTTGAAGTAAAAAAAGAAAGAAGAACAGGTCAAGAAAAAGACTTTGTAATGATTACTGAATGTCCTATGTGTCATACAAAACTTGTAAAGAAAGAAGGACAAGTTGATTATTACTGTCCAAATACTAAGTGTCCTGCAAGACATATTGAAGGTTTAATTCATTTTGTATCTAGAAATGCCATGAATATAGATGGATTAGGTGATAGAATTATGGAAGACTTTTACAACTTTCATTTTATTGGCAATATCGCTGATATATACTCATTAAAAGAACATGAAAAAGATTTAATAAGACTAGAAGGATATGGAGATAAATCAGTATCTAATCTTTTAGAAGCAATAGAAAACAGTAAAAGTAATTCTCTAGAAAGATTAATTTTTGGATTAGGAATACCACATGTTGGAGAAAAAACTGCAAAAATTTTGGCCATGCATTTTGAAACAATGGATAGATTCCAAAATGCCTCTCTAGATGAACTTGTAACTATTCCAGATATAGGAGAAACAATTGCTAAAAGCATTATAAGCTACTTTGAAGATAGTCATAATAGTGGCATAGTAGCTGAACTAAAAGATTTAGGAATAAATATGACTTATACAGGAGAAAAAGTAGAAGAAAAAGAAGACTTTTCTGGAAAAACATTTGTCCTTACTGGTTCTTTAGAAATATTTTCAAGAGAAGAAGCAGAAGAAAAAATTGAGTTGCTTGGAGGAAAAACATCATCATCAGTTTCAAAGAAAACATCAGTTGTAATCGTTGGAGCAAATCCAGGAAGTAAATATACAAAAGCCCAAGAACTTGGAATCCCTATCTGGACAGAAAAAGAATTTGAAGAAAAATTAAATGCATAAAAAGTATATTAACTTTACATATTAATAAAAATGTGATATAATAATGCCGTTGCAAAGGGGCATAGATAGTATGAAAAGAAAGAATAAAAAAAATAGTGAAGAAGAAATTATCTTATCAAATAAAGAAGAAGAAATCTTAAATCTATATAATGATGAATACGAATTTGTTGAAGAACCAGTTAAATATCAAAAAAAGACTAATAAAAATGATAATATAGATGAATTCGAACTAGATGAAAAATTCGAAGATGATGAAGAAATAGAAGAATTTGAAGAAGTAGTAGAAAAATCAAAAAAAGAGAAAAAGAAAAAAGAAAAGAAAAAGAAAGAAAAGAATATTGAAGAATTTATCATTATAGATGAAGAAGCTGAACCAAAAAAGAAAAAAGAAAAGAATCCAGTTAACACAAGAATTAATATTGTTTTTGCATTAATAATAATTATCATTTTAGCTGTAACAGTAGATATAATTGCTGTATCAAAATATGAAAAAGGTCCATTCCTTGCTATACCTCTACATACATATAAAGATGGAGGATCAAAAGCTTATTATGGTTTAGGCTATAAAGTTATTAAATATAATGCAACTAATGGTAAAAAATGTATAAAATTAGGTTCTTGGTTTATGAAATATAACGCTAAACCAATAGAAACTAATATAATAGATTTAGCAATAGAATTTGCTAATGATGAATCATTCTCATACAAGAAATATTTAAAAGAGTATGTAAAAATATCTGGAACATTAGAGTCAGTTAGTGAAAAAGAAAATACTATGACTATATCATATAGAGATACTGAAGGAGATAAATATACTCTTGTAATGGAATGTAATATGTCAAATGATGATGACATTAAAAAAGTTTCAACAGATGAATATATCACAATATCAGGAACGATTAATAAGTATGATTTTAAAACAAAGAAGAAACCAGGAAAACTTTACTTAAATAATTGTTATCTACAAGATTAAAAGAACCTAGTTCTTTTTTTTATGTTAAAATAACAATAGGTGAGAGTATATGGTAGTAGAAGTAGGAACAATAATACTAAGTATGATAATTAATTTATCAGTATCAATAATAAAAATATCTGCTGGAGTAGTATGTAGTAGTAAATCAATGTTAGCCGATGGATTTTATTCATTAAGTGGATTTATTTCAGATATTGTTGCTTATATTGGTACAAAATGTAGTAGAAAAAGGGCAAATCAAACCCACCCAGATGGATATGGAAGAGTAGAATATATTGTAAATATCTTTATCGCTGCCCTAATCTTTATGATAGGTACATTTACGATAATAAATAGTTTTAACGGAGAAGAAGTAACATCGCATCCTTTATGGGTTTCAGCTATTATAATAACAATAATTTTTAAATTAATATTATCTAAAATATTAAATAAGATAGGTATGGAAAAACATAGTACAATATTAGTTACATCAGGAATAGAAGCACATGATGATGTAACATCTTCATTAGGAGTAGTAATTATTATAATATTATCTGCTTTTAAAGATTATTTTCCACTTTTAGAATATATTGATTCAATTGGTAGTATTATAATTGGACTTTTGATATATAAAACATCAATAGAACTATTTAAAGAAAATATTTCTCAGCTTGTAGGAGTAAACGAAAAAAATAAAGAAGTTGAAAACAAAATAAAAGAAATAATAAAAGCTTATGATGAAATAGAATATAAAAATATAGAATTAGAAAGACATGGAAATTATTATGTACTTGAGTTAGATGTCTATGTTTTAAAAAATATTAAAGTTTATAAACTATTATCTATAGAAAATGAAATCAAAAATAAAATAAAAAAATTGTCATGTAGAATTAAATTCGTAGATATAAATTTAGTAGAAAAAAGTAGTAAAAATAACTAATTCTCTTTTTAGTTCCTTTAAAAAATTAATAAAAAAATATAAATTGTAATAAAGGTAGGTGCAAAATGAATCAAGAGCGTATTGGAAAATTTATTCAAAAAAAACGTAAAGAAAAAGAAATGACGCAACAAGAATTTGCAGAAAAAATAGGAGTTAGTAACAGAACAATATCTAAATGGGAAACAGGTAGATGTCTACCAGACTATTCATTAATAAATGATATTTGTAAAGAATTAGATGTAACTGTAAATGAACTATTTCAAGGAAAAGATATAGATGAAGAAAGTTATACTATAGAGGTTAAAAAGAAAAGATTAAAGACTTATTTAAAAACTTTATTAAAATATTTCGTATTAATTTTGATAATATACATTATTTATAAATCGTGTATAGTTTGGTTCTATGGAACAATGACAAATTATCATGATGAAAACGAAAATAATAATTTTCCAAGAAAAGGAAATATTTCCACAATGACTGTGGAAAATAATTTAATGTACAATCAAGAATTTGATAGAAATATAAGAATATATATTCCAGAAGACTTTGTTCTAACAACGGATAAAGCTAAAAGTTATCTAGTAACAGACAATTGTGATTTATACACAAAAGGTTTAAAAGAAAATAATGAGCCATTTTCATATATAAGTGTATGCACTAATTATGAAGACTATTTTTATGACATGGAGAAAGCAACAGGAATGCATTCAAATATACTATATAATATATCTAATGAATTTATCGAAAATGGTATCGAAGATCCGGCAGATTTACTGAAATATCATGAAAAACATTATAATGATAAGAATAATTTTTTTACACCAGTAAAAAAAATAAAACTGGACTATGCAGCAAAAGCATATCGAGAGTGTACAATATCGTCATATGATGAATTCTATTATTTAGAAGGTGATTTAAAAGGATATTTTGTAAAATATAGTGATGATTATTATGTAATAAATTTTAATCTGGGAAGTCCATATGAAATAACAATATCAGGAGTTGAAAATGAATTTGCACAAGAAGAAGTAACAAAAATATTAAATAGTATTGATAGAAAATAAAAAGATAAAAGAATTGCTTATTAATACAATTCTTTTTTTAATTGTATTAATAATATGTTATAATAAATGTGCGTTATGAAGGGAGTTTTATAGACCATGGACAAAATATCAAGAGAAGAAGTATTGCATGTAGCAGATTTAGCTAGGGTTGCAATAACAGAAGAAGAAATATCAAAATATCAAGTACAATTAAAAAAATTATTAGATGATGTTGAAAAAATAAATGAAGTTAAAGGATATGATGAAGATATCTTAATAGCTTGTTGGGAAGAAAATACTGCACTAAGAAAAGATGAACCAGGTGAAATATTATCACCAAAAGAAGTACTAGAAAATGCTCCACGTCATAGTGGAAACTATATTTCAGTACCAGTAGTTATAAGTGGCGGGGAAGGTGCATAATATGAAGTATTTAAACAAAAAAATAGAAGAAATAAACAAATTATTAAAAGAAAAGAAAATTAAACCAATAGATTTAGTTAATGAAACTTTTGAAAATATAGAAAATAATAAAGAATTAAATGCTTATATTACTTTAAACAAAGAAGATGCTATTAAAAAAGCTAAAGAATTAGAAAATAAAGAAGTAGATAATATCTTATTTGGTCTTCCTATTGCTGTAAAAGATAATATTATTACAAAAAAATTAAAAACAACATGCGCATCACATATATTAGATAACTTTATTCCAATATATGATGCAACAGTTGTGGAAAAAATAAATTCAAAAAATATGATTATTATTGGAAAAACTAATATGGATGAGTTCGCTATGGGTTCATCTTCAAGAACATCATATTTTGGAGCTCCTAAAAATCCATGGGATAAAAATAAGATTTCAGGAGGATCATCAGGAGGATCTGCAACAACAATAGCAGCAAGAGATGTTTTATTTGCTCTTGGAAGCGATACTGGAGGCTCAATTAGACAGCCAGCATCATACACAGGAATAGTTGGAATGAAACCAACATATGGAAGAATTTCAAGATATGGACTAGTAGCTTTTGCATCAAGCCTTGACCAAATAGGACCAATGACAAAGAATGTTTATGAAAATGCTGTCCTTTTAAATGCCTTAGTTGGAAAAGATGAAAAAGACCTAACATCCGTAAACAAAGAAGAAGAGGACTTCACAAGATATATTGGAGAAGACATTAAAGGTATGAAAATAGGTGTACCAAACTTCTTTATGAGTGATATTGTCTCAGTTGAAATAAGAAATAAAGTAAAAGAAATAATTGAATTATTAAAATCAAAAGGAGCAACAGTAGATTATATAGATATTGATTACGTAGAAAACTCTGTAACATTATATCAAATTATTGCCATGGGAGAAGCAGCTTCAAACTTAGCAAGATTTGATGGAATTCGCTATGGTCATTCAGTAGAAGAACCAAAGGACATAAATGATGTATACTATAAAACTAGACAAGAAGGTTTTGGAGAAGAAGTAAAAAGAAGAATTATGGTTGGTTCATACTTATTAAGTGGAGAGAATGCCAGAACATATTATGATAAAGCACTATCAATTAGAGATGATATGAGAAAAAGTTTTAAGAATAAGTTCAAAGAATATGATTTAATTATAGGACCAACAACCACAACAACAGCTTATAATCTAGATGATCCAATGGATGATCCAAGTAAAAGCTTTATGGATGATGTCTTAGTAATTCCAGTTAACATGGCAGGACTACCAGGACTTAGTTTACCAATTGGTTTTGATAAAGATGGTATGCCAATAGGTATGCAAATAATTGGAAACTCTTTTGAAGAAGCAAAAATATATAAACTAGCAAGTTGTCTAGAAAAAGAATTAAACCTAGATTTAGAACCAAATGGAGGTGAAAAATAATGTCATATATTCCAACAATAGGTATAGAAGTTCACGTAGAACTAAAAACAAAGACTAAAATATTTTCAAATTCCATTAATGGATATGGAGAAATGGCTAATTCACTAACAAATGTTGTCGACCTTGGATACCCAGGAACACTTCCAACATTAAATGAAGAAGTCCTAAATCTAGCTATAAGAGCAGCAACTGTTCTAAATTGTAAAATAAGAAAAGTAATGCACTTTGATAGAAAAAACTATTTTTATCCAGATAATCCAAAAAACTATCAAATAACACAAAGTAGAACTCCAATTGGCTATGATGGATATGTTGAAATAGAAGTAGATGGCAAAAAGAAAAAAATTGAAATAGAAGAAATGCATATTGAAGAGGATACTTGTAAGAGTGCACATAGAGGTGAAAAAACATTACTTGACTTCAATAGAGCAGGAGTACCACTAATTGAAATAGTAACTAAACCATGTATTTCAAGTAGTGAAGAAGCTAAAAAATATCTAGAAAAATTAAAAGAATTATTATTTTATTGTGATATAAGTGACTGTAAAATTGAAGAAGGTTCAATGAGAGTCGATACAAATGTTTCAATCAGAAAAAATGAAAGTGACCCATTTGGCACAAAAGCTGAAGTAAAAAATATAGGTTCAATTTCAAATGTCGGTTTAGCAATCGAAAAAGAAATAGTAAGACAAGAAAAAATCTATGAAGCAGGAGAAACATTTAAACCTCAAACAAGAAGATTTGATGATAAACAACAAGATACAGTACTAATGAGAATAAAAGAAACTGGAAATGACTATCGTTATTTCCCTGAACCAGATATCCCATTTGTTATATTGACAGACGAAATGATTGAAAACGCTAAAAAAGGTATTCCAATGTTACCAGATGAGAGAAGAAAACTTTATGTTGAAAAAGGTGTATCAGAAATAAATGCCAATAAATTAGTTCAAAATAGATCATTAAGTGATTATTTCAATACTCTATTAGATACCAAGACAAACTTCAAAATAGCAAGTAATATGTTATTAGGAGACATTTCTGCATACTTAAATAGAGAAGAAAAATTAATAACAGATACAACACTTACTAAAGAAAGATTCCTTGATTTAATAGAAAAATATGAAAACAATGTTATAACAAGTAAAAATCTTAAAGAAATATTAGATAACATTCTTGAAAAAGACTCATCAATTGATGAAATAATTAAAGAAAATGGTATTGAAAATATAACAGATGATTCTGAAATAAGACAAGTTATTAAAAAGATTATAGAAGATAATAAAGAAAGTGTAGAAGACTATAAAGCAGGACACGATAGAGCTATAAAATATTTAATGGGTCAAGTAATGAAAGAAACAAAAGGAAAAGCTAATCCTAAAATGGCCAATGATATTTTAATAGAGGAGTTACAATAATTCTACATTGAAAAAGAACTTATCATAGTGTATAATAAATATTATATTAGGATGTGATAATATGAAATTTATAAAGAAACATAAATTAGCAGTATTTATAGTTGTACTTCTTGTTGCAGCTGTAGTAGCTGTCTTAATATTCAGTAGAACAATAATGTTTGATGAATCAAAAGCAATCTACGGAAATAGACTAGATGGAAGAGATAAAGTAGAATTAACTTCAAATCAAAAAAAAGAAGTTGAAGAAAAAGTTGCAGAATCAGCTGATAAAGTAAATGTCAGAATGTCAGGAAAAGTAATCTATGTTACTATTAAGACAAAAGAAGGTGTAGACCAAGCAACTGCAAAGTCACTTGGAGATAAAGCTCTTGAAGTTTTTACATCTGATCAAAAATCATATTTTGATATTCAATTTTTAATAGAAAATGATACAAATAAAGACCAATATCCAATATTAGGATATAAGCATCGTGCAAAAGATGCAATTTCATGGACAAAAGACAGATAGAATGGGAGGACTATTATGAAGAAAAAAGTATTAATAATTCTTCCATTTTTAATCGCAATAATTGCCTTCGTATTTGTTTATAGATACTATAATAAAGAAAATCATACAACGACTTTAACAGTTACAGAAAAAAGATGGGTAGAAGACAATTCTGATAAAGAATTTGATTTTGAAATTGTCAACGATTATCCATTATATGGAACAAATGGTAACGGAGTAATTTTTGACTTTATAAATGATTTTGAAGAAAATATAGGAATTGAATTTAACAAAATATCATATTTAAAAACTGAAAAACCAACAGGAAAAAGTTATAGAATAAAAATATTAGATAATAATGCTAAACTAACAGATAATGATTTATTTCTATTTAATGATAACTATGTAGTAGTCGGTAAAACTCATGAAAGAATTGTACATATAAGAGATATGAAAAATTTAAAACTAGGAGTTTTAAAAGAAGATGAAGAAGACGTTAGTTTTTACCTAAAGAGTGGTTCTAATTTATCATATACTGCTTATGAAGATATCTCTAAATTATATACTGCATTAAATAATGATGTAGTTGATATGGTAGTAGTACCAAATATAATGTACTTAGACTACACTATAGAAATAGATAAATATAGTATAAATTACTACTTAACAGAGTTAAAAAAACAAGTAGTTCTTACATTAAGTGATTCAGACAAAACATTAAATACCATTATTAAAAAATACTATAATAAATGGAAACAATTAAATTATATTAAAGAATACAATAAAGAATATTTAGAATATTATTTAGAAAGTAATAGTATATCTGCTAAAGAAAGAGCAAGTCTTGTTTCAAAGAATTATACATATGGATATGTAGAAAATGTTCCATATGAAAAGAAAGTAAACGGACACGTTGCAGGAATAGCAGGAGAATATATTGACAGAATCTCTCGTTTAGCAGATATCAATTTTAAATATAAAAAATATTCATCAATAAAAGATTTAGAAAAAGCTATAAAAAAAGGTGAAGTAGATATTTACTTTGATTATTATAACTATTCAACAGATGAGTATCTTCCAACAATCTCAACATTTGTTGAAGACTATGTTGTATTAGGTAATGAAAAAGATAAACATATAGTTAGCTCATTTGAAAGTCTAAAAAATAAAAATATTGTAATGCTTTCAAATGATTCATTATATAACTATTTCAAGAATAATTCAGGAGCAAAGATTAAGACATATAATAATATAGATGATTTAGTAAAAAATGCCGGAGATAGAATGATAGTTGTTGATAAAGAAATATATTCATACTATCAAAATAATAAATTTAAGAAATTAAAACTATTATATAATGATAATATGATGAATGACTATAAGTTCATGGTTAAAGAAAACAATAAAACGTTTTATGACTTATTCAATTATATAATAAATACTAATTCATACTATAATTATAGAAACTCAGGAATTGAAAATTTAAATGCCTCAATATTAGAAGATTCAACATTTGAACAAGTATATACTTATGTCTTAATAATCATCTTTACACCATTAATTATCATTGGACTAATAATGCTTATTTTAAAACAAAAAAATAAGAAGAAAAAAGTAAAGACAATAGACAGACATAAATATACAGATATGTTAACATCTCTAAAAAATAGAAACTATTTAAATATGAAGATGCAAGAATGGGAGGACTGTGAAATATTCCCACAAGCAATAGTAATGGTTGACTTAAATAATGTTAAATATGTTAATGATAACTATGGACATGAAGAAGGAGACCAACTAATCATTAAAGCCGCAGGAATACTTGTAAATACCCAACTTGAAAATAGTGAAATAATTAGAACAGATGGTAATGAATTCTTAATTTATTTAGTTGGATACAACAGCAGACAAATAAATACATATACTAAAAAGTTATCTAAAGAAATGCAAAATCTTCCACATGAGTTTGGCGCAGCAGTTGGATTTAGTATGATAACAGATGAAATTAAAACATTAGATGATGCAATAAATGAAGCAACATTAGAGATGATTACTAATAAAGAAGAATACAAATAGGTGATTGAATGGAAAATGCCAAAGACTTCATTTTAAAAATAATCAAATATTTGAGCAAGCCTGAAATGAGAATACTACCAGGTCAGCTTGCTTTTTTTCTTGTAATGACCATTATTCCTTTAGTAGCTCTAGTCGCAACAATTGCTGCAACATTATCAATTTCAGTAGAGACAATTAGGGTAGCAATTGCAAGCTCTGTACCAGAAGCAATTGCCAATATTTTAAATGACATAATTATTGGCAATGGAATTAACTTTAATATTGCAGTATTTTATATTTCAGCATTTTTACTAGCAAGTAATGGAACATATTCGATGATAAATATTTCAAATGAAATATATAAAACAGAACCAAAAAATATCATTCAAAGAAGAATAAAAGCCATAATAATGATAGTAATGATTGTTGGACTATTCTTATTTCTTGCAGCAGTACCATTATTTGGAGATACTCTAGCAAGAATAATACTTGAATTAACAGGAAGCAATAGTGCAATAGATATAATTCATAAGATACTAGTTGTATTGAAATATCCAATTATACTACTTGTCTTATATTTTAATATAAAGATAATATATATAATTGCTCCAGATGAAGAAATCCCTGCAAAAACTACGACAAAAGGAGCAATGTTTACTTCAATTGGTTGGATTCTTTCAACAGAAATATTTTCATTTTATTTAGATAAATTTGCAAGATATGATATGTTTTATGGAAGTATTTCTAATATTCTAGTATTGTTATTATGGGTATACTTAATTTCATATATATTTGTATTTGGTATGATTATAAATGCCAGTACCGAAAGAGGAGAAGAAATAATATAATTCTTCTTTTTTTGTCTTATAGCGAAAGTTGAAATAAACAATAAAAAATGTTATAATTATACTCGTGAGGTCAATATGAAAAGAACAAAGATTTTTTTAAATAAATTTATAAATAATGTTAAAGAAAAAATAAAAAGTGCCAAAGAAGAACACTTAATAAGAAAATACTTCAAAGAAAATATTTTGTTTGTAACATATGTTATTACAACAGTTGCTTGTTCAACACTTATGAGAATATTTTGTATGCACTCATTAGAAAACATTTTATCATGGAAAGCTATTATTGCTGATACAGCAGTAGTTATACTAGTAGGATCATTTGCTTATTTATTTAAACCAAAAAATAGATTTACATATTTGTTTATTGCAAATATCTTCTTTACCGCAATATGCGTAATAAACTCAATATACTATACATTTTATACATCATTCGCATCCATATCAATGCTTTCTCTAACACAATATATTGGAGATGTTGGAGATGCTGTTGTTGAAAATGTTATGCAACCAAAAGATATGATTTATATAATTGGCCCAATAATATTATTAGCAGTTCATTTAAAATTAAAAAAGAAAAATTATTACAAAAAAGTAGATTTAAAGTCAGATAGAAAGAAAAAGACAATAGAGTCTCTATCTCTAGCGGGTGCACTTGGATTATTGTTCATATGTACAATGACATCATTAGATGTATCAAGATTTATAAAACAATGGAATAAGGAATATATTGTCATGAGATTCGGAATCTATGTCTACCAAGCAAATGACTTAATAATTTCAATTCAACCAAAAATAAACTCAATGTTTGGATATGACAAAGCAAATAAAGAGTTTAATGATTATTTTACAGGAAAACCAGAAAGTACAACTAATGAATATACAAACGTATTTAAAGGAAAAAATGTTATTGTAATACATGGAGAAAGTATGATGACAAATGCCATGAATTTAACATTTAATGGACAAGAAGTAACTCCAACTCTAAATAGAATTGCAAGAGAAGGAATGTTCTTCTCAAACTTCTATTCACAAGTAAGTGTTGGAACAAGTAGTGATTCAGAATTAACATATAATACATCATTAATGCCAACTCAAAGTGGAACAGCCTTTGTATCATATTCAGACAGAACTTATATTTCAATACCAAAATTATTAAAAGAACAAAACTATTATACATTTAGTATGCACGCCAATAATGCAGACTTTTGGAATAGAAGAAAGATGCATAGTCAATTAGGATATGACAGGTTCTATAGTAAAAAGGATTATAAAGTTACAAAAGAAAATACTATCGGACTAGGATTATCAGACAAGGAATTCTTTAAACAATCTGTTCAAAAATTAAAGAAAATAAATGAAGAAAATAAAAAATGGTATGGAGTTCTATTAATGCTTTCAAATCATACACCATTTTCTGATGTAGATAAATATGGAGAATTTCCAGTAGATATGAAAGAAACAATAGCTCATGAAGACGGAACAGTTGAAGAAATATCACATCCATATATGGAAGGAACAAAATTAGGAAATTACTTTAAATCAATTCATTATGCAGACGAAGCTTTAGGTGATTTTCTAACAGAATTAGATAGTGAAGGACTACTTGAAAATACTGTATTTGTATTATATGGAGATCATGATGCAAGACTTCCAAGAAAAGACTATAATAGACTATATAACTATAATAAAGAAACAAATGAGTTATATGATGAGGAAGATGAAAATTATAAAGAATATGATTCATACCAATATGAATTAGGGAGAAAAGTTCCATTTATTATTTGGACAAAAGATATGCAAGGAACAAATCTTAATATGGAAGTAACTAATGTAATGGGTATGTATGATGTACTACCTACATTAGGAAACATGCTTGGAATAAAAAATAAGTATGCCCTAGGAAATGATATTTTTAATATAAAAGGAAACAATATCGTAGTCTTCCCAAATGGAAACTGGGTAACAAATAAAATCTACTACAATAGTCAAAAAGCAGCTTATCTTGCACTTGCTGATTTACCAATAACAGAAGAAGAAATAAAAAATAATACAGAATACGCTAACAAGTTATTAGAAGTATCAAATAATATGATAGTGTTTGATCTCCTAAATAAAGAGAAAAATCTAACTTTAGAAGATTAGAAAGGAGCAGTATGAAGTTAAAAAAGAAAGTAAAAAGAAATTTAATAATAGTTTTAGTACTAGTAATTGCAATTATAGTAGGGGTTCTATCAATAAAACTTTTAGTTCCAAAAGATAAAGAAAAAGTTAAAGAATATAAAGTATTAGATAAACTAGATAAGTATGGTTATCAACTTAAAGAAAATAAAACAAAAAAATATAAAGAAATGTTTAATGAACTAAAAGAAATATTAAATGCCGATAAAGTTGATGAAGAAAAATATGCTGAAAAGATATCTGAAATGTTTGTATATGACTTTTATTCATTAGAAGATAAAGCAGCTAAAACAGATATTGGTGGAGTTGACTTTATCTACAAAAATGCATTGGATAACTTTCTACAAACTGCTCAAAATACATATTATAAATATGTAGAAAGTAATATTTACAATGATAGAAATCAAAAACTTCCAGTAGTTGGAGAAATAACAGTTAATAAACCAGAAAAAAAGCCATATGCATATGGCGAAAAAACAGATAATGAAGCATATTATGTTCCAGTAACATGGACATATACTGATGAAGCCTTTCAGTCATATCAGTCTTCAGCAACAATAATATTAATTCATGATGAAAATAAATTAAGTATAGTAGAACTACAATAGTAGTTCTTTTTTATTTATAGTTTTTTAAAAAATTATCTAAATAAGTTTTCCACTCATCAGCTCTTTCTTCATCAAAAAAATGATATAAGAAGTCTACTGTAAACTGATGTCTGTATTTACCTTCGCGTTTACCAGAATCAGTTAACAATAAAGAATTAATTCTTAATATTTTATCAAAGAAATGAGAGATTCCTGTCTCAGCACATGTCTTATATTTATCAGCAGTTAAATCATCAATTGGGAAAAAATTCCTGTCAAAGAAAGGAGTATTATTTTTAATTTGATACATAAAAGTACGAAGTATTCCGTTTGCTCCTAAAGCATCACACATATCTGCATCAGATACAATCTTTCCCTCAAGTGTAGTAGGACAAACTCCTTTTAATCTTTTACCATAACCAATAGTTTTAATAGCAGAACAAACTTGTTCTTGAGTATCTTTATCAATATTACAATTATCCATTATTTTTCTGGCATTAAAAAGCTTTTCAGAACTTTCTTGACCAAATAGCTTATAATCATCAACATCGTGTAGTAGGGCAATTAAAGCAACAATATCTTTATTAGCTTTTTCAGCATCAGCAAACTCTAAAGATAGATTAAGAACCCTATTAATATGTTCCATTCCATGTCCTGAATTATCATTTTCTAATAAACTTTCAACTTCATTTTTAACTTTATCTAACATAGTACCTCCAATTGAATTCATTATAACATAAAAAAAGAAGATTACTCTTCTTTTTCAGCAACATCGCCTTCTTCAACTTCAGGACTAGGTGATGGTTTAATTGATGGAGTAGGTTTAACATCATCATCTTTATCATCATCTTTGTCTTTATCCTTATCCTTATCATCATCTTTATCTTTATCATCATCTAATTCATCATCTTTGTCTTTATCTTTTACTCCACCAGATAATGTAAGAGTAACGTCACCCTTAATTAAATCAACACGTCTGCGATATGGTTCACTCTGACTAACAACAGTACCAGATGTACCAATAAACTTAACAGACACACCATATTCAGAAGCAGTTCTTTTAGCTTTTTCCATTGTATCTCCAGTAAAGTCAGGAAGTAATTTATAACTATCAGAACTACGATATGGACCTTCACCAATAACTTCTTTAACATAAGGAGTATTTATTGAGAATGAGAATGTTTTAACAGCACTGTGACCAATCTTTTCAAGATTTACATTCATCGCATTAATAATATCTGATCTACTTGTCTTATTAGGAATATAATCCCATAAAACCATTCTAGCTCTTTCATCATAAATCATTTGACCAATACCTTGTAAATATAATTGTTGAATTGTAATTAATTCAGCATCATCACTACTTAAACTCTTCTTTATAATATCTTTTCCAATATTATAGAAAGATAATATTTGTTTAGTAGTAAGATTAGTATCCATACTATTAGATATTGTATCAAGTATTTTCATAAATGTAGAAACATCTTTAATATCTTTCATTTTATTAACTAAAGCCATGATAATTTCTTGTTGATGTTTAGCACGACCAAAGTCACCATTTTCAAGATCATGTCTGTTTCTTGCGAATACTAATGCTTCCTCACCATTAAGTGTTTGTCTACCAGGTTGAATACATACTTGAGACCAACGAGATGAGTCATCAGTACACAAATACTTAGGAACATCAACCTCAACTCCACCAACAGCATCAACTAGCTTTACTAAACCTTTAAAATTAATTTTTGCATAATAATCAATTGTTATATCAAAGTAATTTTGAATTGTATTAATCATACAATCGTTTCCGTAAGCAGCAGCATGGGTAATTTTATTTTCAGGTTTACCAGACCAACAAGCAATAGGAATATAACTATCTCTTGGAATAGATAACATAGTTGCATTTAATGTTTTAGGATTAAATGTTATTAATATTAAAGTATCTCCATTTGCAACAGCGTTTTTTTCTAACACTTCATCAGTAGAATCAATTCCCATTAAAAGAATAGTAAATGGTTCAGTAACACTCTTACCAGATGAAGATGTTTCTACCTTTGAAGTAGCAGCTTTCTTCATCTTTTTACTTTGTTTTCCAATTACTTTAGTATCAGTTTCAATATTTTCATAACCAGTAATTGAAGAAAACATTGAGACATATCCACTAGGAATAAACATTCCATCAATATCTTTTGCATATAAATCAGCAAGCATAGAAGTATAATCATCATAATCAACTATTTCATTAGAATCTTGTAATTTATATTTATTAATCATTTCAAGTGGAATAATGTATCCATCAGGATTACTTTCATCATCTAATAATCCAAGTTTTAAATTACTAGCATTCTCAATCTTATTAACAGCACTATCACTTCTAACAACAAGGTATGAAGTATAAGTAACATCCTGTTTATTGACACTATTTGCCATACCATAGAAGTAAAATAGGGCATATCCAAGAACAAAACAAATAATTGAATAAATAATTAAAAGTAAAATAAATATTATTTTTTTAGATTTCTTCTTAGCTTTACCAGATTTATATCTATAACCCTTATACAAAATAATTAAATCAATAATTATAAATAAACCAATAACAATATATCTTATTAGTGATTCAATCCCTTCAAATAAAAATATATTATATATAGTAAAAATACTAGTAATCAAAGAAATAACAATCATTATTATTAAAAAAACATGCTTAGATCTCTTTTCTTTTTTTTCTGACATAAAACTCCTCCAATCATAATAACTATAATATAAATTATACTCAAAAATAAGGCTTTTTTCAAATTCTTAAACTCAATGATAACAATAATTGTAAAATAAACGTAAAAACCATTCTTTTAGTTTTATTTACTATCTTTATAAAACCATTATTGATATAATATAATTATAGATTTATAGGGAGGTACAAATGAAAAAAAGAAGATTATTCTTAATACTAACAATATTTACAATTTTATTTACATGTAAAAATGTATATGCCTTCGATAAAAATAATTATAAATATAGAGAATTGTGTGGAAACTTTGAAGTGGCAGGCTTTCATTCAGATGGAGGCATTCAAAGTGTATCTTGCTTTGGAACATTTAATGAAGCCAAGCAATTCATGAAAAATAATGGTGCAAGTGATTTGGCAATTATGACAAAAGTAAATGGACTAACAAAAATAGTTGACGCCAATCAAGCACTTGTTGATTTAACAGAAGGACCTACACAATTAACTTATTATTATATAAAGGATAGCCTAAACAGTAGAAGATATACATATATGTTTAATCATGGTAAATATCGTGGTGGAGATGCTGGACTACTAGATACAAGTTATTCAGCAGATAGTCATATTTACATGGCAAAAGTAGAAATTGCCGACTTTACAGGTTGGGTTGCCCAAGACGATTATGAAATAGTTCCACTGACTTGGGTAAAATCAGCAAGTAGTTATACAGTAACAGAAAGTTCAATATCTCATAACTTAATCACAAGAGTTCAAGATTCTCCAAGTTATTATTCATTAGAAATAGGTCCAAAACCAACTATGTTAAATAAAGGATTCTACTATAGCTATGATGGACATTATTTCTACGATGATTTAACAAAATTAGTAATTGATTATAAAAATAATACAAGAGCAAATGCAGTTAATAGTAATGATCCATATTACAACTACTATATGTACTTATCAAATCATACAAGAACAACATACTCAAGTATTACGATAGATGAATATATTAGAAATGTATTAGGATATAAACAAAATATTTATGGATTTACATTTGATGGAAGTCT
The DNA here is from genome assembly GCA_964530845.1 of uncultured Muribaculaceae bacterium. Lineage (GTDB taxonomy): Bacteria > Bacillota_I > Bacilli_A > RF39 > UBA660 > UBA3789. The sequence goes on along the minus strand of CAZHBS010000007.1, from coordinate 46,761 downwards.
TAATGGAGAGTATTATTCAGCTCCGAGTGGAACATCAAGATTATATGGTTCTGGAACATACTTCTATTATGCCCAAGAAAAATATGGAGTAAATGCCTTATTATCATTAAGTCTCAGTAGAAATGAAACTGGAAATGGAAGAAGTTATTTAGCAGTTGTAAAAAATAATGGCTTTGGACTTGATGCAGTAGACTCTAATCCAATAAATGGAGCAAAAAGTTATGGCTCATTCTCAAGTAGTATCTTAGGATATGCATCAAAATGGGTAACATATGGATATGCTCATCCAAGAGATGGAAGATACTTTGGTCCACAATTTGGTAATAAGTGGATAGGAATGAACGTCTCATATGCATCAGATTCTTATTGGTCTGAGAATATGGCAAATCATTATTATAATTTTGATAAGACTTATGGATTACAAGATTACAATTATTATCAATTAGGAATAATTACTCAAGATACAACACCAGCCTATAGTGGTCCATCAACTTCATCAAAATGGATATATAACTATCCAGAATGTGACGATGCAGTAGTAATTGTTGATGAAGTAACAAATAATGGAGAAAAATGGTATAAAGTTGTAAGCGACTTAAATATAGATTCAAATTATAACGAAATATATTTTTCAGGAGATTATAATTGGAATGCCTATGTTTATGTACAAGCAAGTAAAGTTAAAAAAATAAATAATGGAAAGAATGGATATATCTCTCCTAATGATGTAACAGAATATGAAAATAAAGATTATGAATATGATTTATATGTAGAAGATGGAGTATTAAAACCAAAAGTAGCTATAACTACTAAAAACACTCCATATACTTATGATCCATCTCTAACATCAAAAACAGGTGCAACATTATTAAAAGATAGATATGTAATGGTATATACTGCTGCAATGCTTAATAATAAACCAGTTGCTTATCTTGTAACAAGTGATTATTGGCATGATCAAAAAGAATGGGTAAGTGCTGATAGTATTAAGTTTACTAATACAGTCTATGGTCAAATTCACAATAATTACACATCTAATATGTATTCATGGGTAAACTATAATAGAGAAGACCAAGAATACTCAAAGATAAGTGGATTATATGAATATACATACTTCCCAGTTCTTGAACAATCAACTGTAGGTTCAGATACTTGGTTAAAAGTACCAGTAAGCCTAACAACAAATAATAATGTTTATGGATATACATTAAAGAATTATAAAGATGAAATTTGGATAGATTTATCAGAATCAGTTGTTCAAAATACTCCTCCAACAGTCAACGCAACAGATAAAACATTAATAGAAGGAGCAACATTTGATGCTAAAAAAGATGTAACAGCATACGATGCAGAAGATGGAGACTTAACAAGTAAAATCCAAATTACAAGCAATAATGTTAATACAAAAACACCTGGAACATACAATGTTACATATAAAGTAGTTGATTCAGCTGGATTAGAAACATCAAAAACAATAACAGTGACAATAAAAGAAAATAAAGCTCCGGTAATCAATGCAACAGATAAACAAATAACAATAAATAAACCATTTAATGCTTTAGAAGGTGTTACCGCAACAGATCCTGAAGATGGAGATTTAACTTCAAGCATTAAAGTAATAACTAATACTGTAAATATAAATACACTCGGAACATATAAAGTAATTTATGAAGTAACAGATAAAAATAATAAAAAAACAACTAAAGAAATAAAAGTAGAAGTAGTAAAAGATAGAGCCCCTGTTATTAATGCTTCAAATAAAAAAATAGTAATTAACTCAGTATATGATCCATATGAAAGTGTAACCGCAACAGATCCAGAAGATGGAAATATTACTAAAAAAATAAAAGTAATTACAAATACTGTTGATACAAAGAAAATTGGAAAATATAAAGTTACATATCAAGTTACTGATACCTCATCAAATAAAGTTGAAAAAACAATAGAAGTAGAAGTCACTGATATAGAACAAAAAAATGGAACATTCTTCTTTGATTATTTAGATGTTAAAAATAATAAATTAACACTTCAAGGATACCAAACAATTGGTGGAATGAATAATACTTTATCAGAAAGTATTAAATACAAAATAATCTTTACAAATACTAATGATAGTTCTAAAAAGTATGAACAACAAGCAACAAGAATTACTGATTTAACTGGTATAAATAGACCAATATATTCAGCAGATGGATATAAATATACACATTCTTGGTTTAGAATTGAAATAGATGTTGATAAGTTACCATTAGGAGATTACATAATGGAAGTAGAAGCATCATCTCCAACAGGATATTCTAAATCAGCAATAACTAATAAACTATATAATAAAGAAATAACTGGATATCAAACAACAAATAAAACAGTAAACATTAAAAATAACTATAGTGATAGAACAAGTAATGTTACATTATATGTAAGAAATAAAGATATTCCAGCAAAAACAGTTGGTAGTTATTATAATCAATATGATGTATGGAGAGTATTTGAATTTACTAATAATAAACTTCATTTAAAAGGAGCATCATACTCATATGGAATGGATTTAGCTCCAGATAAAACAGTTGAAAGAACAATAATATTTGAAGATAAAGATAATTACAAAACATATAAATATAGTCTAGGAAGTATCACAAATGGACTATACAAAGTAGCCCTACCAGAATCTGATAATCTAGATAAGACAAGAGCCTGGTATGATTCAACAATAGATATCTCAAGTCTACCAAAAGGAAATTATAAGATTTATATCTCAACAAAATCTAATTTAGTAGACTATCATGAATTTACTGATAATCTTGGAAGAGAACTTGATGATAAAAAGATAACAATAAATAATAAGTCATACCAATTTATGCTAAATAAAGACAAAGGTAATGTGATAGAATTAAAAGTAGCCTAAAATGCTACTTTTATTGTGGAAAGATAATGTAAATACCCGAAATTAGATAATTCAGCTAAAATTAAATGTGATATTATTATAATAAGGAGGAGATATGGAAAAAAGTAATAAAACATCACTTGGCCAAATAGTTGCCTTAGTTTTACTTATAATATCTTTTTGTATGATGGCATATGGAGTTTTGTCCCTTGATAGTATGCATATATTTAATAAAGGTACAGAAGAAGATGACAACTATACAGGTGATAGTGTAAGCGAAAATAAACCAGCTGAGCCAAATTATCAAGATAAATTAAAAGAAATAAGTAATAAATTTAATGAATTAAATGCTATAAAAGAATATACCAAAGATGGAACTATGACAATAAAATCAACTACTAAAGATAACAAGATAATAATTAATGTAGTATCAGATAAAGAATATGAATTAGATTTTAATTTAAATGGAAAGATATTAGAAAAAAGTTCAGAACAAAGTGATGCCTCTTTCTATACCCTCTACGGAGTATATATCGCAACGGCTAAGGCTGTAGTTGACGGTTATGATGAGACACTTGCGATGAATACAATTAATAATTCCTATGCTAGTATGACATTAGATACAAACGGAATAGAAATGTATCAAACAGCCATAGGAGGAGTATCATTTAAACTAGACTTATCTAAAAAAATAAACATTCCAAATATATAATTAAAGAAGCTCTTCAAAAAATTGAAGAGTTTATTGAATATTTATACGGAGTAGAGGAGTTAATATCATTTAAAAATAATTATCCACAACCTATAATGATAACTATAAAGTAGTAGAATTGATCATAAAAAAATAGAAGAAATTTAAATTCTTCTATTTTTTTTATTTAACAACAGTTATAGAGATAGGAGTACAATATGAAACCCAAGAACCATCATTAACATTCTTACTACATAATGTACCACTAGTTTTATTTCCATTTGGACAACTATCAACATAGTTAACATTTACTGTAAATTTGGAATTTTGAGTCTTAATCATTGTATATGTTTCCTCACCAGTATTACCAGCTGCAAACCATACATTATCACCCTTAGATGTATCACATGTAGGTTGTGGTGGAGGAGTATTATTACCACCAGAATTATTACCACCTGAGTTATTTCCTCCAGAGTTATTGCCACCACTATTTCCACTTGAAGGAGTCTTTCCATTGCTTAATGTAATAGTAATAGTAGTGCCATCTGGTACTTCACTACCAGAACTCATTGATTGAGATAATACTTTATCTCTAGCAGTAGAACTATTTTTATAAACAAAATTATAATTTAGTCCTGCATCTTCTAATTTTCTAGCAGCCTGATTCTTAGTTAATCCAACAACATCAGGAACACTTCTTTTAGCTCCATCACTAACAGTAATTTTAATAACTTCATCATTTTTTAAAGATTGTCCTTTTTTAGCAGATAGGCTAATTATTTCTCCACCAGCAACATCATTACTAAATTCATGAACAACCTCATATTTAATACCATATCTATCTGCCCATTCATAAAATTTATCGGCATTTTTAAATTCAGGCATTTTTAATTTACCTAAAGAAAGAGTAACCTTAATTGTTGTTCCTTGTTCAATAATATCTCCAACTTCATGATCAACACTAACAACATTACCTTTCTTTATAGAATCATCATATTTATCACTAAATTCAAGCTTTAACTTATTTTTAACAGCCCAATCAGTAATCTTAGTAACAGTCATATTAGTAAGTTTAGGTACCTTAACTTCAGATCCTTTACTAATTGTAACAACAACTTCATCTCCGTCAACCTTAGCTGCTTCTCCATGTTTAATACTTTGACTTATTCCATATCCCTTTTTAATTTTATCAGAGAACTTATATTCAAACTTATATTTTAAATGATGTTGTTTCATAAAGAATTCTATTTCAAATTCACTCTTATTAGAAAAATCAATCATATTAACACTTTCTTCATTACCTTCACCATAAGAGAAAGTTAATTTTAATTCATCATTTCTAAGTAAATTACCACTTTTACTTTGTTCAATAACAGTATCTTTAACTTGATCAGATTCAACAAATTCAACTACAACATTAGTTAAATAATTTTTATTAACAAAGTTAATTACTCTCTCATCATCCCAAGTAATCATACTAGGAATAATTACTTCCTTATAAGGATTAGGTCCTTCACTAATAGTTAATACAATCTCATCAACACTATCTATATTAGTGCCAGATAATACACTTTGACTAATAATCTTATATTCAGGAACAGAATCACTAAACTCATATTCTTGAGATACCTTAATATTATTTTTATTTGCCCATTCAATCGCATCAACAATATTTTTTCCACTTAAATTAATAACTTCATTAATAGGAGTTTTAACAATATTTAAAGAAAAATTAATATTAATTAAGAAATAAACAAGTAAAATAATTGAACTAAATAACATCATATTCTTATTTTTCTTCTTTATAGTAAAGCATACACCTAAAAAGATAATAGAGAATAGACAAAGTATTGCACTATTAACAAGATTAGATATAGAAGCTTCCTTATCAATAATATTAACAATAAAGTAAACTACAGAAGAAATCATCGTAATAATTAAAAAGAAACTTATAAAAGGATGTTTATAATCTTTTAATTTATTATTATCGATAGATTTTTTCTTTCTTTTAGAATTATCCTTTATATATTCAATATCTTCATAAAATGTTTCTTTCTTATCATTTTTCTCGGTTTCTTTAGAAACAATTTGTTCATTTTCTTCTTCTACTTTAAAATCTTCATCACTTAATTTTTCAACTATATTCTTGGGCTTTTTATTTTTATCTTTTTTAGCCACTTTATCATCCTCCAGTCTATATATATTTTACTAAAATACACTATAAAAGTCCATTGTTTACAATAAAATAAAATAGACTTTACAAGTAAGAAAAACTATATAAATTAACTTTATCATGTTATAATCTATCTAAGAGGTTGATTATATGAATGAATACATTAAAAAAAATATAAATAGGATTATCGCTATATTTCTATTACTACAACCAATATTAGATATTTTAACAGGAATATGTGTTAATACACTTAAGTTAGATATTACTATTGGAATAATAGTAAGAATACTATTTTTATGTTTTATCTGCATAACAGTATTATTTATCTTTAAAAAGAAAAAAGTATTAATTCCTTATTTAATTATAGGTCTCTATTTTATATTCTATTTAATAGGAATGCTTGTCTTTAAAGATTCATCTCTATTACCAGAAATAAAGAACTTAATTAGAACATTTTATTTTCCAATAATGTTTATTTCTCTATATTATATAAAAGATGAGATAAGAATAAGTGATATGACACTATTAACAGTATTATTCTTATATCTAATATTTTTATTTGTCCCAACACTATTTGGACTTGGCTATAAAGCCTATGAGATAACTAAGGCAGGAACATTAGGATTTTATAATTCTGCAAATGAATTAAGTGGAATAATCTCAATACTAACACCAATAATGTTTATATTATTTGTAAGGACAAAAAAACTTATCCCAATAGTTATAATGTCCTTTATATATCTTGTTGTAATACTTATGATGGGTACTAAAACACCGTTATTGACTCTAGCAATCATTCTAGGAGTAAGTATTATTTATTTAGGAATTCAATTAATAAAGAAAAAGAAGTATAAAGAATTATCTATCTCTTTATTAGTAGTTTTATCAGGATGCATTGGATTAATATTAATAGTCCCTAAAACAAACTTTTATAAGAATATTGAAACGCATCTAGATTATTTAGAATTAGATAATATTTTTGAAGTATTTACAAGTGAAAAATATATAGATCATTTTATTTTTTCATCACGATTAGAATTCTTAAAAAATAAAAGTGAAATATATAATAATTCATCAATATATGAAAAACTCTTTGGAATAGGTTATATTAATAATGATAAAGAGACTAAACTTATTGAAATGGACTACTTTGATATATATTATAGTCATGGTTTAATAGGATTTTTAATTTACTATATCATTGTATTATATCTTCTATATAAAGTATTAAATAATTATAAAATAAAATGTTATAATAACACCATGAAAATACTTTCATTATTCTTAATAATTTTCTTATCATTCTTTACAGGTCATATCATGACAGCTCCATCAGTAAGTTTTATCTCAATAATAATTATTTTATCTTTATGTAAAAGAGAGAAAAAAGATTTGTTATTCTCAACAGTAAGCTTTGTAGTAGGTGGAATAGAAACATCTCTAATAACTCTTTTAGATCAATTTGATTATACAAAATATAATATAACAGTTGTCTTAGAAGAAAAGACAGGTATGCTTCTAGATAGAGTAAATGAAAATGTAATCTTAAAAGAAGTAAAAGTATCAAGTAATTCTAATGTTTTAATTAGAAAAGTAACTAATATGTTAAGAAAAATGTTATTTGCTATCGAAAACTATAAGAATTATGACTATGCAGCTTGCTACGCAACATATAGCCTAAGTTCAGATAGAATTGCAAGAATAGCAAGTGATAATACATCATTCTTTGTTCATAGTGATTATACATTAGTATATAAAGATAAAGATGAATTCTATAAATTCTTTAATGACAGAAATGTCGAAAAATATCGAAAACTAATCTTTGTCACGAATGAATCAAAAGATAATTTCATAAAAAGATATAAAAACTTAAAAGATAAATGTGAAGTTTACGCAACATTTGCTGACGTTGATAAAATAACAATGATGAGTAAAGCACCAAATGATGCGAAAAAACCAAAAAATAAAAAACTATTAGTATTCGTTGGAAGACTAGAAGACCATTCTAAAAAAGTCTCTCGTGCTATTAACCTTGTAAAAGAAATAGATTGTCTTGCTTTATGGATAGTTGGCGATGGTCCAGATAGGAAGATGTATGAAGATTTAGTTGAAAAAGAAAAACTTCAAAAGAAAGTAACATTTATGGGCATGCAATATAATCCTTATCCATATATAGAAAAAGCAGATTATGTTATTCTAACATCAGACTATGAAGGATTTGCTCTTATCTATCAAGAAGCAATTATTTTAAATAAAGAAATAATTGGAACAGTAGATGTAAGTGATTCCCAAATGAATATTGGAAGAGATTTTGCTCATATCGTTTCTAAAGATGAAAAAGAAATGGTTAAACAAGTAAAAGAAATACTAAAAGAAAATAAAAGAAAAATGAAACAAGTTGATTACAAACAAATTCAACAAAAGAGATTTGAAAGCCTAGAAAAAATATTTAATGAGGTGGTTTAATGCCAAAATTCAGTATAATTATTCCTGTTTATAATGTTGAAAAATATATAGAAAGATGTGTAGAAAGTGTTATTAATCAAACATATAAAGATTATGAACTAATTGTAGTAGATGATGGTTCAACTGATAAAAGTATTGAATTAATTGAAAAATATAAACCAAAAATAGTTCGTACAAAACATGTCTCAGTAAGTGAAGCAAGAAACAAAGGAGAAAAACTTGCTAAAGGAGAGTACTTACTATTTCTAGATAGTGACGATTATTGGGATAAAGAATTACTAGAAAAAATAAATGATTCATTAGATAACAATCCAGACCTAATAAGATTCCAAGTAAGAACAGTAACAGATAATAATGAAATAACAGATTATAATGAACTCCCATTTACAAATTTAAATGGAGAAGAAGCCTTTAATAATATTGTAAAGTATCACTATATTGAAAGTATTTGGTGTTATGCCATAAAAAGAGATTACTACAATCGTGAAAAATTTGAATTTAAAAAAGGTACAATTCATGAAGACTTTGGTCTAACTCCTTTAATAGTAATAAAAGCAAGTAAAGTAAATTCCATAGAATATATAGGATATAATTATTATCGAAGAAGTGGAAGTATAATGAATACTCCAGATTATGAATGGACTAAAAGAAAAGTTCATGATTTCTATAATCACTATTTATTCTTAAATAAAGAAATAAATAAAGTTAATGTAGATAGAAAAGTATTTAAAAGTTTTATTGCTAATAGTGTATTATTAAAAATATGTGAATTAAATAAAAAAGAATATAAAGAGTACTTAAAAAAAGTAAAAGAAGACAAAGTATATGATAATTTATTAACAGATACTTTATCTAGAAAAATAAAGAAAATGCTTTTAAAAATTAGCCCTAAAATGGTTGCTAAAATAAATAAGAAGTAGGTGTAATAATGAAAAAAAAGGATAAGATATCATTAATAGTTCCTTGCTATAATGAGCAAGATTCAATACCTTATTTTTATGAAGAAGCTCTTAGAGTTTCAAAAGAAATGAATAATGTCGAATTTGAAATGATTTTTGTAAATGATGGTTCAATAGATAATACTCTTGGAATACTACGAGATCTTGCAAAAAATGATAAGCATGTTAGGTATATATCTTTTTCAAAAAATTTTGGTAAAGAAGCTGGAATGTTTGCTGGATTAGAAGCAGCAACAGGAGACTATGCTGCAATAATGGATGCTGATATGCAAGATCCTCCAATAATGTTAAAAGAAATGTATGAAATTATAAAAAATGAGGACTATGATTGTGTTGCTTTATATACAAAGAGTCATAAAGGTTATAATTTTATTAGAAAAACACTAACGAATTGTTGGTATAAACTTATAAGTAAAATATCAGAATCTGAAGAAAAACCAGGTGCAAGAGACTTTCGTCTAATGACTAGAAAAATGGTTGACTCTATAATCTCAATGAAAGAGTACAACAGATATACAAAAGGAATATTTGGTTTTATCGGTTTTGATACAAAATGGTTAGAATATGAAGCTCCAGAAAGAGTTGGTGGAGAATCAAAATTTAATCTAAAAAAATTAATAAAATATGCCTTAGAAGGGATAATTGCCTTCTCTACAAAACCCCTTTTAATTGCCGCATATGTAGGATTATTGTTTTGTTTTGTTGCATTTATCGCAATAATTGTTATAATATTAAAGACATTGGTGTTTGGAGACCCAACTTCAGGTTGGCCATCTCTTGCTTGTATTATAATTTTTGCAAGTGGAGTACAACTATTTTTCTTAGGAGTAATAGGAGTATATTTATCTAAAATATATTTAGAAGTTAAGTCCAGACCAATATACATTATTAAGGAAACAGAGAGGGACAATATAAAATGATAAATGCATATGACTTTGATGAAACAATTTATGATGGTGATTCATCTGTAGACTTTTATTTCTTTTGTTTGAAAGAAAATAAAAAGATCTTACTTCAATTACCAACTCAATTATTAGGAGCAATATTATATCTATTAAGAATATATGATAAAACAAAATTTAAAGAAAAAATCTTTTCATTTTTAAAAAGAATAGATAATGTTGATGAACTAGTAAATAGATTTTGGATAATGAATTATTCAAAAATAAAAGAATGGTATCTTGATCAAAGAGAAAAAACAGATGTTATTATATCAGCATCACCTGAATTTTTATTAAAACCATTAGAAAAGATTCTTAATGTTAAAGTAATCGCAACAATTGTTAATAAAGAAACAGGTAAATTTGAATCATTAAATTGTCATGATTATGAAAAAGTAAAAAGATACAAAGCTAAATATAGAAAAAAAATCAAATGCTTTTTCTCAGACTCAATTAAAGCCGATAGACCTATGTTTGAATTTGCAGAACAAGCTTATTTAGTAAAGAAAAACGTTATAACTAAAATAGAAGTATAGGTGACAGTATGAAATTAAATAATAAAGAAAAAACCATTTTTATCACATCATTGATTATAATGTTATTTTTAGGAGTAACACTAACATATAATTTTGATTTTAAAAATAATTATAATTTATTATTTGATTCAGATACATCAAGAGTAATTAATGATGCAACAGAATATCTTGCCAATCATGATAGAGTGAATGTTCATCCATTATTTGTTTTATTAATTCAACCATTAGTATATTTATTAAGTGGCTTAGTAATGAATAAAACTCTATCAATTATAATAATATCAAGTCTTGTTACATCAATATCTACACTATATATTTATAAAATATTAAATCTATTTAATAAAGATAATAAAATAAATATAATACTATCAATGGTATATTTATTTTCATTCTCAAATATAATCTTTACAAGTGGAATAGAAACATATAATTTTGCAGCTCTATTCCTAATTTTATTATGGTACTATTATTTAAAAAAACAAAAAGAAACAACAATTGACAAATATTCATTAACAATATTAATTATTTTAGGTTTAATGAACTTGTCTTTCACAATAACTAATTTTGTAGTTTATTTAATAGTCCTATTCATTTTATGGATATCAAAAAAGATAAATTTAAAACAAGCTATAGTTGTGACAATAATACCTTTAATATTATTAGTTGGATTAAATATATTTCAAAAAGTTGTTTGGCACAATACTCCATTAATTTATAAAACAAGTGTAATTCAAGAAAAAAATGATTATTCATCAACTGTTATTAATAAAGATACATTTAAAAATGTATTAGTAAATGATTATTATAATTCACTAATAAGTAATGATATAGAATTAAAGATTGATTATGGTATAAATTATACTGGTCTAAACTATAGATTAGACTTTATTGATCCATCAATAATAAATTTTATCTTAATCACAATATTCTATATATTGTTAATATTACTTTTAGTAAGAAACTTTACAAGTAATATTTATGAAAATATTTGTTTAATCCTAATTTTAGGTTTTAATACATGTCTTCATCTAATATATGGAAATACAGGAGCATTCTTATATTCAATGCACTTTCTATATGGAATAATTCTATTATTTGGAATTAACTTTCATAATGATAAAAATAAACAATTTAAAAAGTTTATAGAAATATTTTTATATATATTCCTAATTATAGAATTATTTATTAATACAAATATCTATTTAAAGATAATAGACTATGCAAAAGACATTTTAAATACTAATTATTTAGTAGCGAGTTTTGGTCTAACAAAAACAATTATTATTGAATTTATAATAATTGTCTTAGTAATAGTATTAGTAAATTTAATATTTAAATTAATTAAGAAAAACTTATCAAATGAAAAGAAAATAATAAATATCGTTACTATATCTTCTATATTAGTACTTATTTCTCTAATATTCTTTTCTCTAGAAAATACAAAGTCATATAATAAATTTTTAATATTCAGTTTAAATAATAAGAGCGAAGTAAAAGAATCTAAAACAAAAATAGATTATTTAGATAAAGAATTTGTAGAGTATTTTAAAGAAGAAATAGAAAGTGTTAAAAAATATCAAAAAGAATATAATGACTTTAAAGCAAGTTATAATCATGCGACAAATAATGATTTAAATTGGAGTGATTATTATTTCTTTGGCTTAGGAAATAGAAAAAAAATATATTATAAACCTAATGTCTTAATTGATATAGAGACTAATGAAGTTTTATATTCATTTACTGAAAAGACTCATTTATTAATTCCTAATGAATATAGTGTAATAATTGAAACAGCAGAAAATGATTATATAAAAATTAAAGAAGATAATGAAGGAGTTCATTTCATTAAGAATGGACAAGACGAGATAATAAAAGGAACAGATAAAAAGATAAATCTTTATAGTTTTGAAAATGAAAAATATTCAAATATTAAAAAAGTCCTTTATGGAGAAATATTATTTAATATAAAAGATAGTAAAATATATCCAAATGTAATTGTTTATGATAATGTTTGGTATCGAGATGCTGCTATCACAACAATGGTTTTAGAAAAAACAAATAACCTAGATTTAGTAACTGATTGGATAGATAACATTGAAGAAATATATGATAAACAAAATAGTGGTGTCGAAGAGACAGACAATTTAGGAGAACTATTATATTTAATTTCAAAATCAAAAAATCCAAATAATGAATTAATTGACAAGATAGAAGAAGAAGCAGAACGTCTTGCTGAAAGTAATAAAGATGGTTATTACCCATATGGTAAAACAGACTTTGGAGATCAATATCTATATCAAAATCTTTGGTATAAACTTGGAATTGAAAGTATTGGAAGAGAATATAAATATGATATTAATAGTATTACTGAAGATGCTTATTCTAAAATGACCTGGTGGAGTAATTATGATGTAAAAGATAAGAGCCAAGCAGAACCAGATACATTATTCCCATATCTAACATACGCCATAAGACATAAAATAGGTTCAGGAGTAATTCCTATTAATAATAATTTGTATCCATTAAGTTGGGAACAAAATGCATCCAATGCAAAATACGAAAACTATGCATCTTACGAAAACAGATTTAATAATCTAAAAATATCTCCATTGCATTCCTGGACAGCAAGTGAAATGTTACTATTTATAATTGATGAGACCAAGTAAAAGTATGAGAACGCTCGTACTTTTATTTTGCTTTAAAACTATAACATGATATAATCAACATAGAAGGTGGTAGTATTATGAAAAAAGAACCAATCTTATATATGGTTATTCCATGTTATAACGAAGAAGAAGTTTTAGAAGAGACAACGAGACAATTAAAAATTAAATTAGAAAGTTTAATAAAAGAAAAAAAGATATCTAATAAAAGCAAAGTAATGTATGTAAATGACGGATCAAAAGATAAAACTTGGGAAATAATAAAAGATATTAATAAGAAAGATAAATTGTTTACTGGAGTATCATTATCAAGAAATAGAGGTCATCAAAATGCCTTGTTAGGTGGATTAATGACTGCAAAAAATTATGCCGATATCGTAATATCAATGGATGCTGACCTACAAGATGACATAGGCGCAATTGATGGAATGATCGAAAAATATAAAGAAGGATGCGACATTGTCTACGGAGTAAGAAGTTCTAGAAAAAAAGATTCTTTCTTTAAAAAAGTAACAGCAGAAGGCTTTTATAAATTCATGAAAGCTCTAGGAGTAGACTGTGTCTATAATCATGCAGACTATCGTCTAACAACAAAAAGAGTATTAGAAGAATTTTCTAATTATAAAGAAGTTAATTTATTCTTAAGAGGAATGTTTCCACTTATTGGCTTTAAATCAGATATAGTATATTATGAAAGAAATGAAAGATTTGCTGGAGAATCAAAATACCCATTAAAGAAAATGCTAAACTTTGCCTGGGATGGTATCACATCATTCAGTGTAAAACCATTAAGATTAATTTGTACACTAGGATTTGTAATATTGTTAGTTAGTATTGGAATAATGATTTATTCACTAATAAGAAAAATTACAGGCGCAACAGTTGCAGGTTGGACATTCCTTTCAATTTCAATTTGGTTTATAGGTGGATTACAAATGATAAGTATCGGTATTATTGGAGAATATATTGGAAAAATCTATAGTGAAACAAAACAAAGACCAAGATATATAATATCTGAGAACTTGGAAGAAAAATAATATGAAAGATTATTTAAAATTAATAAGAGTAAAACATTGGCTTAAAAATGCCCTTATCTTATTACCAATATTCTTTAGTAATAATTTATTTAATACCAATCTACTTATAAAATGTTTAATAGCAGTACTTATTTTTTCATTATCATCAAGTATTGTTTATATAATAAATGACTTAAATGATATAGAAAAAGATAAAAATCATCCTATAAAGAAAAATAGACCACTTGCCAGTGGAAGAATCTCTAAAAATAAAGCCTTAATAGTAATCGGAATTATCTCTATACTAACTATTATTTTAATGACATATCTATATCAAACAACAAATAATCTTCTAATAATTTTAATTCCAATTATTTATATTCTTCTAAATATCTTATATAGTATCTCATTTAAAGATATACCAATATTAGATGTTGTAATATTAGTATCAGGATTTGTTTTAAGAATAATGTATGGAGGAGAAGCAACATGCGTAGAAGTATCTAAATATTTATACTTAGTTGTAATATTTGGTTCATTCTATTTAGGTTTTGGTAAAAGAAGAAATGAAATAATAAAAAATGGAGATAAATCAAGAAATGTTTTAAAATATTATACAAAAGACTTTCTAGATAAAAATATGTATGTAGCCTTAGCTCTTGCAGTAGTATCATATACGTTATGGTGTACAGATATTAGTACCATAAATAGAATTGGTAATGACCTTGTTTTTTGGACAATTCCATTATTGTTAGTAATCCTTCAATTATATAGTTTAAATATTGAAGGAAACTCTCATGGAGATCCAATAGAAGTAATATTATCAGATAAAAAATTATTAATAACAGGAATTGTTTATGCCATAATAATGGTTTTAATAATATACGTAATATAAGTATCGCAAGATACTTTTTCTTTAATTGATAAAATAACTATCTTAGTTTATAATTAAATTGGAGTGATTAGATGAAAAATACTATAAGCATAATAGTTCCAGCATACAATGCAGAAAAATATATAGGTAAGTGTCTAGATTCATTATTAAGTCAAACATACGAAGACATAGAAATCATTGCTGTAAATGATGGATCAACAGATAAAACTGAAGAAATTATAAAACAATATAAAGATAAAAGAATAAAGTATTATAAAAATAAAAATCAAGGTATAGGAAAAACACGTAACTTTGGTATTGAAAAGGCAACAGGAAACTATATAATGTTTATAGATAGTGACGACTATGTAGAAAAAGATGCTTGTGAGAGAATGCTAAAAAAAGCAATATCTGATGATTTAGATGTTGTAATATGTGATTTCTATAAAGAATATGATGATGGAAGAGTAGAAGAAGCAAAAGTGCCAAGCTTTGAGAACTCTTCTCTTGAAGAAAATCCTGAAATAATTACAGAATATCTATGTCCTTGGGCAAAACTATATAGAAGAGAGTTATTGATTGATAATAATATAAGATTTGTTGAAAACTTAAAGTATGAAGATGCTCCATTCGTTATAGAAGCCCTAGATAAGGCAAAGAGAATAGGTAAAGTAGATGCTTGTCTTAATCATTATCTAATTCATGGAAATAGTGAAACTACAGTAAGAGATAGAAGATGCTTTGATATTATCAAGATAATTGATATGATAAGAAAATATTCAAAAGGAAAAAGTTATTTAAAAGACAGAATAGACAGATTAACAGTAAGAATTCTTACAAATTATACAATTCAACAAAGAATGCAACAAGATGAAAAAGTTGGAATAGAATTTATTGATAGAGCATTTGATTATTTAGAAGCAGAAGTACCAGATTATCAAGACAATCAATATTATGAAAATAGAGGAGTTCTTAGAAGAACAATAGAAAAAAATAAAACATTGACAAAAGCATATTGTAAAATTTATGGTGTAAAAAAACGTAAAAAATAAATAAAAAAGTGTAAATTAGAAAAAGTTGATTAAAACAATGGTATAATAAAAAAAAGGTGGGAGAAAAATGAAAAACTTGAAAAAGATATTTGTGTTTGCAACAATAATTTTACTAGTAATATTTATCGGAACATCCCACAAAGTATATGCAATAAGTGATAAACAAGAAGAAAAAGTAAAGAAATTTAATCAAACAGAAAACATTGTCTTTTTAGGAGATTCATTATTTGATTTATATAAGACAGAGTATATCTTTGATGACTTACCAATAGTTAATAGTGGTATTGCTGGAAACACAACAAGTGATATATTAAGTGATATGGAAAACAGGATTTATAAATATAATCCTACAAGAGTATTTTTGCTTATAGGAATAAACGATTTCTATGGCAGTAAGGATAAACTTCCAAAAGAAGAGTTAATTGATACAATAACTAATAGAATAAATGAAATAATTGATAATATAAAAAAGAATAGACCTAAATGTAAAATTTATCTTGTATCTTTATTACCTATAAATGATAATCTTCTTCCACAAGCAACCCCAGAATTTGATAGAGAAGTAATAAATGAGATAAACTTTAATTTACGAACTACGTATGAAGACGATAAGATGCTAACATATATAGATGCTAATTCAAAATTACAAGATGAAAACGGATTATTGAGAGAAGAATATACAAGAGAAGGATTACATCTTAATGATTTAGGATATACAAAATTTACAGAAATATTAATGAAATATATATATCAATAATATAAAAGGACAGATGAACATGATTAAATTTAACAAAAAAACATTTATATTTATAATGACAATAGTTCTATTATTAACAATTAGTATAAGAGTATACGCTGCCGAAAACGATTCCTCAAAAAGAGATGAAGAACTAAGCCAAAATGAAAATATTCTTTTATTAGGGGACTCTCTAATGAACCTATATAAAACCAGTTTAATATATGAAGATCTACCAGTTATTAATAGTGGAATATCAGGACATTGTACAGAAGATATCTTAAAAGATATGGAAAATAGAGTCTATAAATATAATCCAACGAAAGTATTTTTATTAATTGGAACAAATGATATCTATTATAAAAGAGATTTTCCAGATGCAGAAAGAGTTAACCAAACATATAACAATATCAATTTAATAGTAGAAGAAATAAAAGAAAACAGACCAAAATGTGATATATTTGTTATTTCTTTATTACCACTAAATAACAATTATGAAGGAGTTTTTGGAAGACATATAGAAGATGTTGATAAAATAAATGAGAAACTAAAAAAACATTACGCAAAAGAAGAAAAAGTAACATATATTGATGTTAATAAAAAATTTAAAAATGATGAAGGACTAATGAAAGATGAATATACTACAGATGGTCTTCATTTAAGTGATTTAGGATATGCTAAATTAACTGCAATTTTAATGAAATATTTCTATTAGAAGGGTAACCTTCTTTTTTCTTGTATTTTAATTTTAAAATTAGTATACTTAATATATATAGTTTTACAAAAAATAGAAAGTATTATATAATATGATAAGTGGAAAGAGGTAGTTTTGTGGAAAAAGATATAGCAATAAAAGTAAATCACGTATCTAAAAGATTTAAACTATACTATGATAAAGCTCATACTTTAAAAGAAAAAATTTTATTTTTTTCAAAGAAAAACAAAAACAAAGATGATATTTTAGAAGTATTAAAAGACGTTAATTTAGAAATAAAAAAGGGAGAATGTGTTGCTTTAATTGGAACAAATGGTAGTGGAAAATCTACTTTATTAAAGTTAATGACAAAGATTATTTATCCAAATAAAGGTAAAATAACTACCAATGGAAAATTGACATCTTTACTTGAATTAGGTGCAGGATTTCATGAAGACTTTACTGGAAGAGAAAACATCTATTTTAATGCCTCAATCTTTGGATTAACAAAAAAAGAAATAGATGCCAAAATAGATGAAATTATTGAATTTTCTGAATTAGGCGAGTTTATTGATAATCCAGTAAGAACATATTCATCAGGTATGTATATGCGTCTTGCATTCTCTGTTGCGATAAATGTCGAAGCAGAAATATTATTAATTGATGAAATATTAGCAGTTGGAGATAGACACTTCCAAGATAAATGTTTAGCTAAATTAAAAGAATTAAAAGAAGCAGGAAAAACAATAGTAATAGTTACACATGATTTGCCACAAGTAAAAAGATTCTGTACTAGAGCAGTTTGGCTTTATAAAGGAAAAATACGTATGGATGGCGAAGTAAATGATGTTCTAGATGAATATATAAAGGTTTGTGGGTGATTAGAATGAACGTATTTAAAGAATTATATAATTATCGTGAACTACTTAAAACAAATATAAAAAAGGAAATTAGAGGAAAATATAAAGGATCTTGGCTAGGAGTAATTTGGACATTTTTAAATCCGCTTTTAATGTTAGCAGTTTATGCCTTTGTCTTCCCATATATTTTAAGAGTAGAGGTAGATAACTACACAATTTTTATGATTGTAGCCTTAATACCATGGAACTTCTTCACAACAGCTTTAATTACTGGAACAAGTTCTGTAACAATGAATGGAGCAATACTTAAAAAAGTTTATTTTCCAAGAGAAATTATCCCATTATCAGTAACAACATCTCAACTAATAAATTTCTTAATAACTTGCATTATAATGTTTATATTTATCTTGGTTAGTGGAGTAGGTTTTTCAGTTCATTTACTATTATTCCCAGTTTTAGTATTAATTGAATATATCTTAATATTAGGATTAAATTTTATCCTATCAGCCGTAACAGTATTTGTAAACGATATTGCTCACTTTGTTCAAATAGCAATGACTTTAGGATTTTATGGAACACCAATTGTTTATTTATCAAATATGATTCCTGATAAATTCCAATGGGTAATGCATGCAAATCCTATGGCGGTATTAGTAGAGGCATATCGTTCAATACTATACTATCATCAAATACCAGATCTTAAATGGTTAGGAATATGGACAGTATTAAGCGTTATTATTCTAGTAGTTGGATACTTAATTTTCAAAAAATTAGAAAAAACATTTGTAGAAGAGTTATAACTCTTCTTTTATTATCATAGACATTAAGAGAAAATAATAGTAAAATATAGTTAAATTGGAGGTGTTCTTATTGAGAAAATGTGTCATCATAATGAACCCTGAAAGCGGAAAGAAAAGGAAGATAACTACATATCAAGAGTTTTACGATATATTAAGAAACTATGGTTATGAAACAGATATAATTTTAACAAAAGCAAGAGGAGATGCAGAAAAAATAATTCAAGGACTAGATAATAAGATAGACCTAGTTATAGTAGCTGGAGGAGATGGAACTTTAAATGAAGTAGTATCTGGCAATCTTCAAAGACGTAAGCCACTTGTAGTTGCGCCACTTCCCATGGGAAGTACAAACGATGTTGGAAGTATGTATGGACTAGATAGAAGTGTTTATGAAAATCTTGAAACAATTTTAAAAGGAAAAAGAAAGAAGATAGATATTTGTTATATAAATGATACTCCATTTGTCTATGTCGCATGTCTTGGCGATTTTGTAGATATGGCCTATGCAACACCTAGAGAATTAAAAAAGAAATATGGAAAAGTTGCCTATTTAATATATGGTGCAAAGCAACTACTTAATTCATTAACTCATTATAAAATTAGATTCAAAATAGATGACAAAGAATATGAAGGAGTATATTCATATATATTTATTTCAAACTCATCAAGGATAGCAGGGCAACCAGATGTATACTATAATGTTAAGTTAGATGATAACAGGTTTGAAGTAGCCTTAGCCAATCCTAAAAATAAAAAAGAACTTGTTAAGTTACTCGCAAAAGTTGACTCAATGGATGTAAAAGATATTACTGAAATAACATATTTTCAAACAAATAATTTTGAAATAGAATTTATTGATGAATTAAAAACATCTTGGTGTATTGATGGAGAAGAATATAAAAATGATACAAATAAGTTTGTATTTAGAGTAGAGCAAAATATGAAAATGCAAATTCCAAATGCAAATGTAGGCAAGTTATTTGCTGATAAGAGGTAAATATGAAAAAAGAAACAAAAAAGAATATCCATAATATTAGAGAAAGAAGAAAAAGAATAGTTGTCTTTGTGTTACTTAGAGTATTGGTAATATTCTGTATGGTTGAGCAGGGACTAAAAGGAAACTGGAACAATGTTGCGTTATGCGTATTAACATTAATACTATTTACATTCCCAACAATAGTATCAGAAAAATTTCATATAGAGTTTCCTAAAACATTTGAATCAATTGTCTATATCTTTATTTTTTCTGCAGAGATATTAGGCGAAATTCAAAACTTCTATGGCATATTTCCACACTGGGATACAATGCTTCATACACTTAATGGTTTTCTATGTGCAGCAGTTGGTTTCTCACTAGTTGACATATTAAATAATAGTGACAGTGTACATATTAACATGACACCAGCCTTTGCAACTTTAGTAGCGTTTTCATTTTCAATGACAATTGGTGTATTATGGGAGTTTGGTGAACATACAGTTGATATGTATTTTGGAAAAGACACTCAGAAAGACAGAATCATTGAAAAATTTCAATCAGTAAAAATAAATCCCGAAAATCAAAATGTTCCAATAATAGTAGAAAATATTGGCAAAACAGAAATCTATGATAAAAATAATAAATTATTAATAACAATAGATGGAGGATATCTAGATATAGGTCTAATAGATACAATGAAAGATTTATTTGTAAATTTTATTGGAGCTATAGTATTCTCAGTTATCGGATATATATGTATGAAGACAGGAGACTTCAAATACATAAATAAATGGATTCCAAGATTAAAGAAAAAAGAGGAGTAAAAATAATGGAAAGAAAGGCAAAAGAGAAAAAAATTGCGATAAAGATGGTATTAAGTTTAGTATATCTTGCAATCATTACTATTCTTTTCATCTGTGCATATAAGATATTTGAAGAAAAAAGAAATGTAATACCATGGTCAGAAGTTGAAACAGTAGAAGACTATACATATATTGAAGTTTCAAAAATGTCTGAAAAATTTGCCTATTTTAGTGATACAAATATTGGCCTTCATTTTGTAATTGAAACAGAAGATACTGGTTTATGGCACACATATATTATCGCAATAGATGAAGATGACTATGATAGTTATAAAAATATAATTGATTATACATATGAAAGAATAGATAGAGTTCCAAATCCCAAAAAGGTATATGGCTATCCAGTAATCACAACAGATGAGATTAAAGAACTTGCTATCAAAAATATTCCAAACTTTGTTCCGGCAGAAAATGAAGTAGTCATATCAAAAGATAATTATGATGCCTATCTAACAAATAGTTATTTAGATACAACAAGAGGAAAAAAAGATAATTTTAATATCTTGTTATTTGTAACTCTTCTATTAATTGTAATTTTAATAATTATTTTATTCGCAACATTAATTGGAAAAGATAAGATAGTTGATAAAATAGACAATAAGTTAGATAAAGAAATAGATAGAGCAAAATTCATGTATCAAAGAGCAAAAGAAAAACAGCAAATCAAGAGAAAATAGTATTTATTTTCTCTTTTTTTATTTGTCTAGTAATGTAAATGTAATGTACAAATGTTTACAATGAAAAAATTAGTATGATATGATATACGTGTAGGTAATATAAAGGAGGATATATATTATGTTAGAAAATAAAGTAGCTATAGTAACAGGTGGAACAAGAGGAATCGGATTAGAAATAGTAAGAACTTTTAAAGAAAATAAAGCAGAAGTTGTTTTATTTGGTTCACGCGAAGAAACTGTTAATAAAGCTGTAGAAGAATTAAAAAGTGAAGGAATGACTGTTAAAGGCTATTATCCAGATTTAGGAAATTATGA
The DNA here is from genome assembly GCA_964530845.1 of uncultured Muribaculaceae bacterium. GTDB lineage: Bacteria > Bacillota_I > Bacilli_A > RF39 > UBA660 > UBA3789. The sequence continues at coordinate 24,588 of CAZHBS010000007.1, read as the reverse complement.
AGCTGTAGAAAAAACTATCAAAGAAATCAAAGAAACATATGGACACATTGATATTTTAGTAAATAATGCTGGAATCTCTGCAAAAAATCCAATTGAACAAACAACATCAGAAGATTTTGATAGCATAATGAAATTAAATGTAAATGCAATCTTTAATGCTTGTAAAGCTGTAGTACCAATTATGAAAGAACAAGGTGGCGGAGTAATTCTAAATACAAGCTCAATGGTAAGTATTTATGGACAACCATCAGGAGTTGGATATCCAACAAGTAAATTTGCCGTAAATGGATTAACTAAGTCTCTAGCAAGAGAATTAGCCCCATCAAAAATTAGAGTTAATGCAGTAGCTCCTGGAATTACTAAAACTGACATGGTTGCAGCATTACCAGAAGAAATGATTGCTCCATTAATTAAAACAATCCCACTTGGAAGAATTGGAGAACCAAGAGATATTGCTAATGCCTTCCTTTTCTTAGCAAGTGATATGGCAAGTTATGTAACAGGAGAAGTTCTATCAGTAGATGGATGTGCAAGATCATAATGATAAAGACTCGTATGAGTCTTTTTTTATTTACATAAAAAATCCAAAGTGATAAAATGAAATTAGAGAGGAGTAGAAGTAAAATTATGATTATAACTATATTAATAATAATTGCGATAATTGCATTATGTTCAATTAAACAAGTAAATGAATATGAAAGAGGTCTATTGTATGTTGCAGGACATTTTTCAAAAATACTTAAACCAGGATGGCATGTAATTTGGCCAATATTTCAATCATTCATTAAAGTAGATATAAGAACAAAAGCAGTAGATGTTCCAGAACAAGAAGCTATTACAAAAGATAATGTTTCAGTAAGAATAAATGCTGTTTTATACTACAATGTCTTTGATGCAGGAAAAGCAATTAATGAAGTAGAAAACTACAATTATGCAGTAAGTCAATTAGCTCAAACAACAATGAGAAATGCCGTAGGAGCTGTTACATTAGATGAACTATTATCTGAAAGAGAAAAAATCTCAACTGAAATATGTACAGTAATTGATAAAGCAACAGATCCTTGGGGAATAAAAGTTGAAAATGTTGAATTAAAAGACGTTTCACTTCCAGAAGAAATGAAAAGAGTTATTGCTAAAGTTGCTGAAGCTGAAAGAGAAAAAGAAGCAGTTATTACAAAAGCAAGAGGTGAAAAAGAAAGTGCAGATAACCTTGCTCAAGCAGCCGCAACAATGGCAGCTTCCCCTGGTGCTTTACACTTAAGAACTTTAGCAACACTAAATGATTTAAGTAGTGATCAATCTAATACCATTATTTTTGCAATCCCAATTGAAGTTTTAAGAGCTCTTGATGGAATGGGTGCAAATAAAGTAGTAGAAAAGATTCAAGAAATAACAAATCAAAACAAATAATCATAAAATTGTAATATTTTTATTACAATTTTTATTTTACTTTCTCTTTTTGTAAATAAAAGGTATAATATTAATATAGAAAATGAGGTGCATAATATGAAGTTTCAAGAAATAACAGAAAAGGAATATCGTACATTTTGGGAAAATCATCCTCTAAAAACATTTTTATCTGCTCCAGAAATATCAAAATTAAGAGAAAAATCAAACTGGAATACTGATTATGTCGGAGTAAAAAAAGATAAAGATCTTGTTGCGGCAACAATGCTTTTAAGTCATAAAAGACATTTTGGAAAATATGAATTTTATTCTCCAAGAGGTTATCTATTAGATTTTAATGATAAAGAATTAGTAGAGTTTTTTACTAAAGAATTAAAAAATTATATCAAAGATAAAAAAGGATATATATTTAGAGTAGATCCATATCTTATCTATCAACAAAGAGATATAGACGGAAATATAGTTGAAGGTGGAGAAGACCATCGCGATACAGTTGAACAATTAAAGTCTCTTGGTTTTAAAAAGGTACCAATAGAAGAAACAGAACAAGTAATTTGGATGTTCTCTCTAGGATTAGAAGGAAAATCAGAAGAACAAATATTAAAAGAAATGAAACCAAATACAAGAAACCAAATAAATAAGACTGAAAAATTTGGTATTTCTGTAAATGAGATAGGTTATGATGACTTAGAAAGATTTGAAAATATAATGATTGAAACAGGAGCACGTAAAGGTTTCAAAGTAAGAAAGTTAGAATACTTTCAAGAAATGTATAAACTATTCCATGATAAAAATGAAGTAAAGTACTTTATAACAGAATTAGATTTATCTAAGTATATAGAAGGACTAAAACAAGAAAGAGTCGAAAAAGAAGATAAAATAAAAAGTCTTAGTGATGCTAAATACAATGATGGTGCTAAAAAGAACTTAAACAATGAAATTGCTGCTATCGATAAAAGAATAAGAGAATCAACTGAGATAATAGAAAAGAATGGAAGTAATACCATTACACTATCAGGTTCAATGTTCATTTTAATTCAACCAGAAGTAATATATCTTGCTAGTGGTAATTATGAAGAATATATGAAATTTAATTCACAATATTTAATTCAATGGGAATTAATTAAATATGGTATTGAAAATGGCTTCAAAAAACATAATTTCTATGGAATACCAGCCAATATAAATGAACATCCAAAAGACTATGGAATATATGAATTCAAAAGAGGATTTAATGGCTATGTAGAAGAATTAATTGGAGAATATGAACTACCAATAACATGGCATTATAACTTAATGAAAATAATACATAAGATAAGGAGTAAATAATATGCATAAGACATACCAACCAAAAGGAACATGTTCTTATCAAATAGATTTTGATGTAGAAGATAATAAAATATATAATGTAAAATACCAAGGAGGCTGTAATGGAAATTTAAAAGGAATTGCTGCCTTAGTAGAAGGACAAGATATTAATGTAGTTAAAGAAAAACTAAAAGGAATAAAATGTGGTATGAAACCAACATCTTGTCCAGATCAACTTGCTAAAGCACTCGAAGAATTAGATAAGTAGAGGTGTTTATGAAGAAAAAAGTAATAATAATTGTTATTGTTCTAGTACTATTAGTAGCTTCATTTTTTATAGGAAAACAAATCTATTGGAACTATAAAGTAGCTCATGCCGAAAAAATAGTAGAACTAGAAACTGATAAAATATCCATTTATTCAAACTATGATAAGAAAATAAAACTATCATCACTTATAAAAAATATAAATGGAAAACTAGATACAGATCCAGTAATAAAAACAGAAAAACTAGGAAAACAAACTATTAAATTTAAGTACACTACAGATGAAGGATATCCAGTAAAACATAGTGTTGAGATAGAAGTAGTAGATAATACTCCACCGATGATTTCACTTGCAAAGTCAAAATCAATTTACACTGACTTTGAAGATGACCTTGCAAAATCAATATTCTGTGGAGATGACTATGATGCAAATCCAAAAAGCACTATTGAAGGAGAATATGATACAAAAACACCAGGTACATATAATCTTAAATTTGTCTGTGAAGATTCTGCAGGAAACAAAGCTTCTAATGATTTTACACTAACAGTAAGAAATAGACCAAAGTCAACTGGTTCAAGCAATCCTCAACCAATTACAAAATATACTGATTTTAATGAATTAAAAAATAAACATCAAGGAGAAAATGTTCACTTTGGAATAGACATATCTCATTGGCAAGGAGATATTGATTTTGAAAAAGTAAAAAATGCTGGAGTAGAATTTGCCTATATAAGAGTTGGTAGAGGAAATGGAATTGGAAAAGAATACGTTGAAGATAATAAATTTATAAGAAATATTAAAGGATTTAATGATGTAGGAATACCTGTAGGAATATATTTTTATTCATATGCTAACTCAGTTAAAGATGCTGAAAAAGAAGCAAAATGGTTAATAGAAAAAACAAAAGATTATAAAATTGATTTAGAAATTGTCTTTGACTGGGAAAATTGGGCCGACTTCCAATATTATGATTTAAGTTTTTATGACTTAAAAGAAATGGCTAAAGCATTTAATAAAGTTGCCAATAAACATAAATACACAGGAATGTTATACTCATCAAAAAACTATTTATTAGATGTTTGGTACGATATTGATTTTCCAGTCTGGGTAGCACATTATACAAATAATGCTGAAAAAACAAATTACACTGGACCATATGATGTATGGCAAGTATGCAGTGATGGAAAAGTAGATGGAATAAATGGACTAGTAGACTTAGACATTAGATATGGTTCATTAAATATAAAAAAGAAATAGAAAACTCTATTTCTTTTTATTTATATTTTAAAATCTCAACTATTAAATGATTACTCTTAGTATATTTAATAATCCCATTATATTTAAATTTACCAATCCTCTTAATACTAAAAGTATCTCCATCCTTTAATTTATAAGATTCATTTTTTAAATAATCATAATTAAGCATAATTTCTTTCTTTTTAATATAATCATCAATATTACCACGAGAAGTATGAAGAATTGAAGATATAACAGTATCAATCCTATTACTTGAAACAATTAACTCTATTTTTTCATATTCTCTCTCATAATTAATTAAAGTGTCTAAATCAATACATTCAAGTTCAACATAAGAATTACGAATATTAATAAAATTAGTTTCAAAATAATTTCTAAGAATAGGTAATATATAAATATAATAATGACCATCAATAATTAAAACATCTCCAAATAAATCACTAGAAATATTTAAAGAATATAAAGTACCTAAAATATCTTGATGTCTTAAACTAACTTTAGAATGAACTTCATAAAGTAATACATCTGGAATACTGTTTTTATAAATAATTACTTTCTCACTATCTTTATAAGGATAATAGATTGAATAACCATTCTTCTTAAGTTTAGACATGACTTCAAGCATCTCTTTTGGATCAAGAAAGTATGTATATCCTAAATTATTAAGACGTGTTAAGTTTTTTTGAACAAAGTACATAAAATCCCTCTACAGAAATTATAACATGTTATAATAAAATTGGTGATATAAATGACTGAGAAAGAAATAGTAAAAATACTTAATAGTAAGAAAATATTAAGAGAAAACATTAATAAATATAAGGAATATATTATAAGATTTTATGGTGAAAGTGAAAGAGAAAGAATAGAAGAAGCATTCTCTAAAACATTATTGATTCCATATTTTTATCCATCAAGTGCTAGCATGTATTTAACCGAACTTCAAAAAGACGCTACAAAAAAAATAGTAAGTGAATACATAAAGGATTTAACAACAGATGATGTAATGGGTATTGGTGACTTATCATGTCTAGATGGATTCAATGTTTGCTTATACCAAGAATTATTAAAAGAATTAGATAAAAAAGAAAATAGAGATGATGAAAGAATAGATAAAATATTAAGCAAACTGAGAGGACTACTCAATAAAATAGACATAAACATTACTGCGAATAATATCCTTGAGTATAGAAATCATCCGTTAATTAAAGAGTTAGAAAGTTTATATGAACTTCTTCCAGAAATGCTAGAAAAATTTAATGAAAGAATGAGCAAATATAAAAGATATGAAGAATTAGTTCATCAGTCATGGGAAATAGAAAGAAAAATCAAAAGAAAATATTATAGAGAATTCGTTAAGAATGTATTATCTTTTTTACCTGATGACATAAAAAAAGAAGCTGAAGAATTTTTAAATTCAAATGCAATTGCTCCACCAGAAAGAATAGCAAAGATTCTTGAACCTTCATCATACACACATTCACCATATGATGATTTATTATCAGAAGAAGAAAAAAGACAAATATATGAAATAAGAGAAGAATATAAAAGAAAAGAACAATTAGAAATTCAAAAGAACCATTTTATTTGTATCCCATACCAAGAAGAAGTAGATAAATATGATACAGTTAAACCAATAAAATTAGAAGAAGAAATGCATGATGGAGCAACTGCAAATATTCCTAATATAATAAGAAAAAATGGTAAATATGAGTTATTTTGCCCAATAGTTATATGCTTTGATAAAGAAGATGAAAAAATAGATCACAATATCATACATGAACTAAATCACCTAACAGAACAATATGTATTAGAAGCAAATGAAACAGGTTATAGAGTTATAAGTGGTTGGGATACAATTACAGTTTTAGTAGATGAAGAACAAGATAAAAATAAACCAAGTTCCAGAAAATATGAATATATAAATGAGGCAATAAATGAATTAATCGCACAAGATATTTGCTCTAAAATGCAAAAAGATGGATTTAAGCTATTTGATGAAAAACCAGTGTATAATGAAAGTGGTTATGAAAGATTAGTATTTTTAGTAAAAGAATTCTATGAGAAATATAAAGATATAATTATTGCAAGTAGAAAAGAAGGAAACATAAAGTTAATTATGGATTATGTCGGAGAAGATAACTTTAATGCATTAGCAAAACTTGTTGACGATTGTAAAGGATTTATAAAGAGATATCCATCTAGAGAAGAAAAAGAAAGTGCCGAAAGAGAGAAAAATATAATACTTGCTAAAATGGAAGAATATTCTAGAAATAGTAAAGTGCCCAATAATAGAACAAAATAATTTAATAGTATGCTATAATCATAATAGGTGATAGAATGATTCAATCAGTAGAAATAAATATAAATAATGGGGCAATAAATACATTAAATGCTTTGGTTTTATTCTCCAAAAACATCTGTTATATTAACAATAATAAATATGATATTTCTGAAGACTTTAAAGATGAACTATTAGATACTATTTTTATGTGGAAACATGAATATGGAAGTGATGGTAATATTGACAGTAAAGAATTTCTAGTAACAGTTAAAACAAATGATAAAATAGAAACATTTCATGGAAAGGGAATTTTTCCTGCAAACTATAGCACAATTGAGGAATTATTAAGTGATGCAGATGAATAATAAGTATAAGTTACTAAGATGCAATGAATATTTAAATGAACAGATAGAAACCTTAATTGAAGTATTTACAAAATATTATGGAGACTCAAGAAGAGAAGAAATAGAAGATAAATTTAGGAATGCTTTACTAATTGGATATATGACACCAATAGAGATAAAAACAACAATATCTTCATTAAAAAAAGAAAAAACAAGAAAATTATTAGAAGAAGAACTAAAAAAAATACAAATAAGTATCCCTTTAGATGAACTAACAGATAAAAAATCTTTCGAATTTTATTCAACCATGCCAATTAATAGTTATGCAGAATTTTATAGATTGCATAATCTAGGAAAAGAAGGCAGAAGAGAAGAATATATAAGTAATTCTTTTGAATCATTAAAATCAATGGAACCAAGACTAACTGAAGAAGAGTTCCAAGAAATGATTAGAACTAATCAAGTATTAGATAAATATAAAAACGTAAGAGTCTGGGTTTATAATGCGATGACATATTTTATAAACTTGGAAAACGCCGAAAAGGATTATCAAAAAGTCTTTGATGAAGCATGTAAACTAATTCACAAGATTGATCCTAATATCACAATAGATAATTACGATGATTATCTAGATAATCCTGATATAAAAGGACTAAATGAATTATCAGAATCTATACCAAGATTAATGGATGAATATAACAAAGACTTTGGACCAGGTTCAGAATTTCATACATATCTTGAGCAATACGCGGCCTTTAAAGAAAAGATAAACAAAAGACATTATAAAGAATATGTCATAGAAAATATTGATTTAATTCCAGAAATAAATAGAGAAGTAGTTAAAAATTATTTACTTGGAAATGAAACAAATTATGAAATTGATAAATATATAAAAACTTTTTTTCCAGAAAGTTTAGATGGAGAACATCCTCTAAAAGTATTTAGTAAAGAACAAGATGAAGTACTAGCAAGTAAAGAAGAATCTGATTGGAAAAAAGATGAGATAAGAAAGAAAAGAATTAAGTACTATAATGCCATTGGTATTAGACTAGGTTCAGACTATAATGCATATGCAGAAAGTGAAGTAGTAAAGAGATATACTCCAACATATGAAACAGTAGAAGAAATCCAAAAAAGATTAGATGCTGCAAGAAATAAAAGAAATAATGCTTTATTTAATGAAGAGCCAAAAATAAAAAGAATTAAAGAAAAAATAGATTCTTTAGGATTGTTAGATAGAGAGAACTCATTTAATGCAAAATTATATTTTGATAGTAGTGTAGGAACATTTATTAACCCAAATTTAATTAAAACAAAAGATGGCTATAGATCATATCCAATACTTGCCATGAAGTTTACTGGTGATGAATACCTAGACCATAATATAATCCATGAATTAAACCATATTTTTGAATTGTCGTTAAATAAAGTAGAAGGCAATCAATACCAAGTATATTGTGGATGGGAACTTATTAATGGAACAATAGGAGGAGCAGAAGTAAAAGAAGTAGATACCCTAAATTCAGACAAAGAAATACGAAGTTATGAATTGTTTAATGAAATTATTAATGAGCTAATTTCCCAAGAAATTGGAAATGCAATGCATGAATCAGGAATATATATATTTAACACTCCAAATAAAGCATCAATGAAGAATGCAACAAGCTATGAACACACATTTTTCTTAGTTAGAGACTTTTTCAATACCTTTAAACAAAAAATAATTGAAAGTAGATCAAATGGTAATATTCAAGTAATTTGGGATGAAGTAGGAAAAGAAAACTTCGACGCTCTAAATGATTTATTTAGAACATACAATGAACACTTTAGTGGATTTGGAATATATAATTTGTTAGACGATATTAGAAATAAAAAAGATACTGAAAGAACAAGAATATACTATGATTTAGTAAGAAAAAAAGATGAAATTCTTGATAAAATGAATAAACATAGTATGTTAAGAGGACAAAAATCAAGCATAGTAGAAGATACTAAAGTAAACCAATAAAAAAGTGCCAAAAAAGCACTTTTTTCTTATAAATAATCTTTTAACTTATCTAAATATTTCTCTTGAAATTTAATATACTTACAACAAATATAGTAAACATCTTTATCCATCTTTTTATTATTAAGTATCTTTCTTCCTTCAATAATACCCATATTTGTACCATTAATAAGTAACTCTGCAATCTTAGAATCACTTTCATCAAATATAGTATCTTTCATGATACCATACCAAGTCATTATCTTTTCTGCAGTATTAACTTCATGTATATCAGAATCAGTATATTTTTTATATAATTCTTTTATATCAGTACTATACTCAATATACTTATCTTTAAATTCATTTAATAGTTCTGAAAAATCATGATTATCCATTTTATTAAGAATCATATCAATTGCTTGAATCCCCATATCACAACCTTTATATAACTCATCTAAAACATTAATATTATTATCCATAACTACCTCCTATATTATTATTTCCATCTAATAAATATTTATACTTAAAATAAAATAGTGTATAATAATTAATGGTGATAAATATGAATAAAATAATAATTAAAGTAGAAGGAATGCACTGTGAAGGATGCGAAAATAGAATAAAAAATTCTCTAAAAGAATTAGAAGGAGTAAAAGAAGTTCAAGCAAATCATAAAACTGGTGAAGTAACATTAGAAGAAGAAAATGTTAATCTAGACGAAGTAAAAGAACAAATTGAAGATTTAGGTTTTGAAGTAAAGGAAAACTAAATGAAAACAATTATTTTGTCAGTCGATGGAATGACATGTAGTGCTTGTTCTAATGGTCTAGAAAAATATTTAAACAAACAAAATGGTATAAATAACGCAACAGTAAATCTTGTAATGGCAAATGCTAGTATTAACTATGATGAGAATATCCTAAATCAAGAAAAATTAGAAACATACATAAAAAAGGCTGGTTTTGTAAGTAAAGGAATATTTAAAAATATTGAACCAGAAAAAGAAAATAAAAAAGAAAAAAGACTTTTTATTATATATACAGTTCTTGCGATAGTATTAATGTATATTTCAATGGGGCACATGATTCATTTACCAATACCAGCTATAGTAAATCCAAGTAAGAATCCAATAATTTACACATCAACATTATTTATACTTTCTTGCTTATTTATTATATATGGATTTGATATCTTAAAAAATGGTTATAAAAACTTAATCCATTTAATTCCCAATATGGATACACTAGTAGGACTAGGAGTATTAAGTAGTTTTACCTATAGTATTGTAAATATGATTAAAATATTTAATGGAGATTTATCAGTAATAATGAATCTTTATTTTGAATCAACTGCTATAGTAATATACTTTGTAAAACTAGGAAGAATTTTAGATGGAATAAATAAAGATAAAACAAAAGAAGCAATTCAAAAATTAGTAAGTATAACTCCTAATAAAGCAACTATTGAAAAAGATGGAAAAGAAGTTATTATAACACTTGATGAGATAAAAAAAGGTAATGTTTTAATTAGTAAACCAGGAGAAAAAATAGCTGTAGATGGAGAAATAATAGAAGGTAATGCTCACTTAGATGAATCATTTATAACAGGGGAAAGTAAACCAGCTGAGAAGAAGATTGGTGATAAAGTAATTGCAGGTTCCCTTAATTATGATGGCTTTATTAGATATAAAGCTGAACGAATCGGAAGAGAATCAACTATCTCAGAAATAGTAAGATTAGTAGTAGATGCAGGGTCATCAAAAGCACCAATTGCTAAAACTGCAGATAAGATATCAGGATATTTTGTTCCTGCAGTAATGCTTATTGCTCTAGTAACATTTATTGTTTATTTGTTATTAGGTTCTAATTTCTCTGAAGCTCTAACAACATTTGTAACAATATTAGTAGTAGCATGTCCATGTAGTCTAGGTCTTGCAACACCTCTTGCTATTGTAGTAGCAGAAGGAGTATGCATAAAAAATGGTATTCTTGTAAAGAAAAGTGAAATATTAGAAAATGCCTCAAAAGTAAATACCATAGTATTTGATAAAACAGGAACACTTACATATGGAAAATTAAAGATATCTAAAATATTTAATTATAGTGATTTAGAAGAAAAAGAAATAATGCAGTTAGCAGGTAGTCTTGAAGCTAAATCAGCTCATCCAATAAGTAGAGCCTTCATAGATTATTTAGAAAACAATAATATTGAAAAGATAAATGTAAAAGAATTTGAAGAAATATCAGGATTAGGAATAGTAGGTATTATAAAAAATAAAAAAATAATATTAGGAAATAATAAAATATTAAAAAAATATTCTATAAATAATAAACATCAAAAAGATGAGGAAATTTTATCCAAACAAGGAAATAGTATTATATATGTAATATATGAAAATGAAATTATTGCTCTTATTGGAGTAGATGATATCGTAAGAGAAAACTCAAAAGAAGTTATTGAAAAATTAAATCAAAAAAATATTGAAACAATCATGCTTACAGGTGATAACAATAAAACAGCAGAAAAGATTGGTAAAGAGTTAGGAATATCTAAAGTAATATCTAATGTCTTGCCAAGTGAAAAAGCAGATATGATAAAGAAAATAAAAGAAGAACATTTTGTTATGATGTGTGGAGATGGAATAAATGATTCCCCAGCACTTGCAAATAGTGATATTGGAGTAAGTGTAAAGAGTGGAACAGATATTGCCATGGACTCATCAAATGTAATACTAATGAAAAATGATTTAAATTCAATAGTAAAATTAATTAATATCAGTGAAAAAACATTAAGAAATATTAAACAAAACTTATTCTGGGCATTTATTTATAATGTCTTAATGATCCCAATTGCCATAGGAGTATTAAAACCAATTGGAATAACTCTAAATCCAATGTTAGCAAGTCTAGCTATGGTACTAAGTAGTTTAACAGTAATATTAAATGCCTTAAGACTTAAGAAAATAAAATAGAGGAGAGAAGTATGAAGAGAGTAGCAATCGGATTAAGTGGTGGAGTAGATTCTGCAACATCAGTAGCCTTACTACAAGAACAAGGATATGAAGTAGTAGGAATAACATTTAAGTTTATTGACAATTTTGATGAAGAAGATTCAGTCGCAGCAGCAAACACTCTAGGTATAGAACATCATGTAATAGATTATCGTAAAGAATTTAAAGAAAAAGTTTTAAATAAATTTATAACAGACTATAGTAAAGGAATAACTCCAAATCCTTGTGTTATTTGTAATAAAGAAGCTAAAATGAACTTTCTCTATCAAGAAATGAAAAATCTAAATTGTGACTATATCGCAACAGGTCATTATGCCAAAATAAAAGATGGACATTTATATAAAAGTAAAGATGAGTCAAAAGATCAAACTTATTTCTTATGCCAAGTACCAAAAGAAATTCTCTCAAGATTAATTCTTCCATTAGAAGGATTAGAAAAAAGCGAAGTAAGAAATATTGCTTCAAAATATAAACTTTCATCAGCAAGTAAAAAAGATTCAACAGATGTCTGCTTTTTAGGTGATAAAAATCTAAAAGAATTTTTAATGGACTTTATCCCAAGTAAACCAGGAGATGTAGTAAATATTGATACAAATGAAGTAATTGGCAAACATCTTGGTTTAATGAATTATACAATAGGACAAAGAAAAGGTCTAAATATTGGTGGAACAGAAGATAAAATGTTTGTTGCTGGAAAAAACTTAAATAAGAATATTCTATATATTTGTTTAGGAGAAGATAATTCAAATTTAATTAGCACATCATGTCTAGTTGATAATGTGAATTATCTAGCAAATGAAAAAGTAACAAAATCTACTGCAAAATTTAGATATAGACAAAAAGAAGTTAAAGTAGAACTGGAATGGATAAATGATAAACAAGTAATTGTCAAATATCCACAAGGAGTTAAATCAGTAACTCCTGGTCAAGCTTGTGTATTTTATAATAATGATGAATGTTTAGGTGGGGGTATAATTAAAGAAGTAAGAAAAGATGATAAAAAAATGATGTTTCTTTAGGAGGTAAATTATGAATCAAGATAAAATTGGCAACTTTATAAAGAATATAAGAAAAGAAAATAATTTAACTCAAAAAGAATTAGCAAGTCGCTTAGGAGTAACATTTCAAGCAGTATCAAAATGGGAAAATGGAAAGAATGTACCAGATATCGCAATAATGAAACAAATATGTGATGAATTTAACATTAATATAGATGAAATATTAAATGGAGAAAAGAAAACATCAAAGAAGAAAAATAATTTTATATTTATTATTTTAATAGTAATAGTTGTTTGTGTTATATATATGTCAATTTTATTAGTCATAAAAAATAACAGTAATAACTTTGAATTTAAAACAATATCTTCTAATTGTAGTTCCTTTAAGATAAATGGAAGTGCTGCATATAATAAAAGTAAAACATCAATTTATATTTCTAATATAGAGTTTTGTGGAAAAGAAGATAAAAATATTTATAAGAAAATAAATTGTATTTTATATGAGAAAACAAGTAATAAAAAAATTAAAATAAGTTCTTGTGATGAAAAAAATAATATAACATTAGAAAACTTCTTAAAAGATGTTAGATTAAATGTTGATAATGCTTCCTGTAAGAATCTTGTTTCAAATGAATTATCATTAGAAATAGTCGCCGAAATAGAAGATGATAAAAATATAACTTATGATATACCAATAAAGTTAAATGATAATTGTAAATAATTCAACCGAAAGTTGAGTTATTTTTTGTAGAAAAATGTCGGAAAGTTTTATATAATTATCCTAGGTGATAAAATGAAAAAGATATTTTTTAAGAAAATAGGAACATTATTTTTAGTAACAATATTGTTATTAGGAATGACTGCTTGTTCAAAAAAAGAAGAAAAGGAAACTGATGCTTCTAAATTTGCAGAAGAATATAACTCAATTAATGGAACAAAATCTTCATCAGGAAAAGAATATAGAAAATTAAATATTAGTGAAGATAATCCTTTTATTTATGCAACAGCTGAAGAAATAGTAGAAAAAATTAATAATAAAGAAACATTTGTAGTTTACTTTGGATTTAATACATGTCCATGGTGTAGAAGTATGATAGAAGAATTAATAAGATGCGCTGAAGACTATAATTATAAAGAAATATATTATGTAGATGTAAAAGAAATAAGAGATAGAATTGAATTAGATGAAAATAATGAACCCAAAACAACTACAGAAGGATCAAAAGGATATATGGAGTTAATTGATGCATTAAGTGAAGTATTAGATGATTATACTTTGACAAGTTCTTCTGGTGAAGAAATCTCAACAAATGAAAAAAGAATTTTTGCTCCAAATGTTATCTCAATAGTAGATGGAGAAGCTAAAGAAAAAGTTGATGGAATAAGTTCTAAATTAGAAGACCCTTATAGTGAAATAACAAAAGAAATGAAAGAAGAATCTTATAATTCAATTAAATGTATCTTTACTTGTCTTGAAAAAAATGTATGTAAAAAGAATGCTTGCTAACATTCTTTTTTTGGTATAATAATATAAGGAGGAATAATAATGAAGAAAACAACAGTTTTATGTATATTAGATGGATGTGGTATTGCACCAAAGAACAAATATAATGCCTTTGATAATGCAATTACCCCAACTCTTGATTATTTAAATGAAAATTATCCACATACAATCCTAGAAGCATCAGGTCAACCAGTAGGATTACCAAAAGGACAAATGGGAACAAGTGAAGTAGGACATATGAATATAGGAGCAGGAAGAATATGTTATCAATCACTTGAACAAATAAATCAGTCCATAGAGTCTGAAGAATTCTATAAAAATGAAAACATTTTAAAAGTAATTAACCATGTAAAAGAAAATAATTCTAAGTTACATTTGATGGGTTTAATCAGTGATGGAGGAATTCATTCACATACTTCTCATCTTTTAGCTTTAGTAGATATGTGTAAACAAAATGGTATAAAAGAAATATATTTCCATTTATTTACAGATGGAAGAGACACAGGTATAAAAACAGCTCCAATGTGGATAAAAAAACTAGAAGACAAGATAGAAGAAACAAATCTCGGAAAGATAACAACAATATCTGGTAGATATTATGCCATGGATAGAGATAATAATTACGACAGAATTAAACTTGCTTATGATGCAATATGCTATGGAATAGGAGAAAAATATGATACAACAAAAGAAGTATTTGATGATCAATATGGAAAAGATATAACAGATGAATTCATTAAGCCAAGTGTTATTAATGAAGGTAAATTATCTGATAATGATGGAATCATAGTATGGAACTATCGTCCAGATAGATTAAGAGAAATGTTCACAGCTATAACAAATCCTGATGAATGTCCAATGGAAACAACTAGATTTAATAATATTAAATTCGTATCTATGATGCCAATAAATGATACAGTAAAAGGATTAACTGCTTTTACACATCAAGAAATAAATAATAGTTTAGGTGAATATGTTTCAAATCTTGGCCTTTCTCAATTAAGAATTGCAGAAACAGAAAAATATGTTCATGTAACTCACTTCTTTGATGGAGATAAAGATATTGAATTAGAAAATGAAAAGAAAATATTAGTACCATCACCAAAAGTTGCTACATATGACTTAAAACCTGAAATGAGTGCAGAAGAGGTTACTGAGAAACTACTAGATGAATTAAACAAAGATTATTTAGATTTAGTAATATTAAATTATGCAAATGGAGACATGGTTGGACATACAGGAGTATATGAAGCAGCAGTAACAGCGGTTGAATTTATGGATAAATGTCTAAAAAGATTGTATGACAAAATAGAAGAAATAGATGGAACATTAATTGTCACTGCAGATCATGGTAACTGTGATGTTATGGTAAATGAAGATGGATCAGTTTGTACAACACATACAACAAATCCAGTACCATTTATTGTCACAAGAAAAGGAATAGAATTAAAAGAAAGAGGAAAACTTGCAGATATCGCACCAACAATTCTTTCATTAATGAATTTACCAATTCCAGCAGAAATTAATGGAGATAATTTAATAAAATAAAAATACCAATAAGGTATTTTTTATTTGATGTAATCTAACATATTATTAACAGTTGTAAGCATACCTGAAGTAATCTCATTATTTAAATAATCTAACTCACTAAGAGAATAGGCTCTACTAGAAAAAGTAATTTCATAAAAGGCACGAGTATTCTTATCAATAAAATAAATATTAAACTGTCTAATAATTTTATCATTTAGAATATTGTCTTGAATATAAATCTTAAAATCATATTTTAAAGTAGTGTAGTCTTTTAAAAAAATAAAACTTTCATTAACACCTGACATAGAAGCATCTTTCATAAAATTCTTTGTATCGTTAATAACTTTTTCAACATGACTTTCAAAACTTTCTCCATAATCAAGGATACCATCAGTCATAAATTGTTCAATATAATTATCATCACTAACCGCTGTAAATAATGTTCCCTTATTAGGAACAACTTTAAAACCATCTAAAACTGGGACGTCTACATCTCTTAAGAAGCTCATATCATTTAAATCTTTTACAAAACTCATTAATTTATCATTCATAGAATCACCTTATTATAATTATATAATAAAAACATTTTAAAAAAAAGAATATAATGTTATAATTTAATAAAGGTAGTGTGATAAATATGGTAAGTAGTGGACAAGTATCAAGTGACGCACAAGCAGTATCTCAAATTATTTCAAGTTACTTACAACAAATCTCAGGACTGTCAGGCTTATGGATGGGAACTTCATATGATAGTATTGTCTCAAAAGCAGAATCATTCGCATCAGACTTTGGAGGAACAATTGAAAATCAAATGTCTTCATTCGCCGAAGCTGTTAGCTTGTATGAACAATATGAATATATAAAAAACAATCTAGAAATAACACGAAATAATTATAATGCCGCAGTTTCTAATAAAGATGGAGCAAACGCTAATGCATTTGCCAATCAAATAAATGATTCCCAAAGAGAGTTAGCAAATTTACAACAACAAATTAATCAAGCACTAGCTAGCGCATCAAGTTCTAGACTAGAAGCAACTCCAATAAAAACAACTGTTGATCCAGCATCATCTGATTTTATAAACTACTACCAATATAATTATAATCAACCATATTCAACTGGAACTATCGGAACAGACGGATGTGGACCAACATCGATGGCCATGGTTTTAACAAACCTTACAGGTAAAGAAGTAACACCTGTAGAAATGGCTGCAAAAGGAAATGGAAGATATACATGTAGTAAAGGAACATATTGGTCATTCTTTGGAGATATGGCCAAAGAATATGGAGTTAACTGTCAACAAATGGGCGTAAGTCAGTCAAATATTGTAAATAACCTTAACGCAGGAAAAACTTTAATATTGTCGATGCGAGCAGGACACTTTACAAGAAGTGGACATTTCATTGTCGTACGTGGAATTGACAATAATGGACAGTTAATAGTATCAGATCCAAATAGTGAAGAAAGATCAAATCAAAGATGGCCAGTTTCAACAGTAGCTGGAGAAGCATGTCAAATCTGGGCTCTATCAGCATAAAAAAACAAAGAAAATTTTATTCTTTGTTTTTTATATGCGTAATTGTATAGTTACTATAATCAATATCTTTAATAGCAGAAACATACTCATCATAAGTTAGCTTTTGAACATCCTCAACCTCATCTAAATAAGGATAATTATAATAAACAATATTATTAATTAATGGGGAAACCATCTTAAAAATATTTTCATCTCTAAGAATAAGTTTAACAATAGAACTCTTCTTTGTAGTTTCAAAAAAATCTTCATCAAACTCATTCATATTTTTAAATAAGTCTAAAACATTATTTTTAAAAACATCAACATCTAATGCATAAGCACCAATTGAAATAATAAGATATTTATCCGCAAAGTAATTAGAAAAACTTATCCCATCATAGATTATTTTATTATCAACCAATTTTTTATGAAGATTTGATGCAATCCCAAAAGAAGAATCTAAAAATGTATTAATGTAAAAGTCTAAATCTAATAACTCTGTATTAGAATACTTACTTATATTAATTTTAAAAGATATATCTAAATAATCCATTGGAGTAGGGAAATCTAAAACATCTTCTCTAACTGGTACTTTTACATCTTCATTATAAGGAATAAGTTCTGTTTTATTATCTTCAAAAACTAAATCCTTATAAAATTCTTTAATTTTATCCACAACTTCATTTATATCAAAATTACCTGCTACAACAATAAATTGATTATCAGGACGATAAAATGCTTTATATAATAACTCTAAATCTTTAATAGTAGTATTACTAATATTATCAATAGTTCCACCAACATCTATATAATCAATATTTTTAAAAAGATTTTTATTTCTAAGACGTCCTAAATGATAAAACTTATTATCAAATCTTCCTCTAACTTCTTGTTTAATAGGATTTTTTAAACTCTCTAGTTTATCTTTATCAAATTTAATATTATAAACACCCTTAAGTATAGTATCTATTCCAAATAAGATATCTTGAACTGTTTCAAAATAATAAGAAGTACAATAAGGAGAAGTAGAAGCATTAGTAGACATTTGTCTTTCTCCAAGTATATCTAAAAAGTTACCAAGTTCATTACATTCAACTAAATAATGTTCTAAAATGTGACTAACACCATCACTAATGTTATAAGTCTTACCTTTATATTTAAAATGTTTAGTTATTCCACCACAAAATGTTGTAAATTGAAAGAAAGTAGAGTGTCTTCTTAAATCTCTATACAAATAAATCTTTAATCCATTATCAAGTACAACAGTATCTAACTTATTCATGGTCTCCCTCCTTTAAAAAATAAACAGTATCAAGAACTAATCTATCCACAAATAAAGAAATATCATGAGCAGTAATCTTAGACAAAGCCTCATAATATTTGTAAGAAGTAAGATCGAATCCTATATCATCAACAATCGCATCAGTAAATAAAGCACTCTTATCATCTAATATTCTAAGAAGTCCAATCTTCCTTCTTTCTAAAATACTCTTAAGTAAAGTATCAACCATTTCTTCATTTTTTAAATCATTAATAACTTCTTTGATTTTTTCCACAACCTCTTTTTCATTGTCTTTATTAATAGAAGCAAGAATTCCTAATATACCAAATGAATTATAATTAACAACAAAAGAAGAATAAACAAACTCATTCTCATCTCTTAATTTTTTATTTAGAAGTCTTGAACTAGGGGAAGAAAGTAATTCCTTAATCGCATTAATATACATTTCATCTTCATCTTTCATATCACGAACTTTATAGTAAACTGACATTATAGAATTACGGAAATCAGATTTCTTAGTAACATTATTAAAATCATTTCTAGGTTTTAGATAATATTTAATATTATATTTAATTTTATAATCATTAAATTTATTCTTATAAATATACTTATTACATAGATTAGTTATCTTTTTCTTATCATAATTTCCAAAAACATATATTATAGGATTATTATTTAAGACTTTATCTTTATAAAAATCATAAATATTAGAAGCATTAACAAGATCAATTTCATCCATATGATTATATATAGAATCAGAAAGAATTCCTTCATCATCAATTTCTTTTTTTCCTTCAATAAGTGCATAACTAACTGTATCTTTAAGCATCTTTTCAATATTAACTTTTAAACCTTCAACTTCTCTTTTTAAATTATCTTCTAAAAACTTATTACCATCAGTCAAAGGATCATAAATCATCTCACTAAATAGTTCAAATTGCTTATCAAGTAAATCTTCCTTAATCGCATAAGTATCAGGAATAGACATATTAAAAGATAAATAACTTAAATCACCAATAGTACCTGCGATACAAAAACATGCAAGAACATAATTCTTATCAAGTACCATGGAAAACTCTTTTTCAGTAGGATATTTTTTTGTATATAAATGCAATAGACCAGGAAGAATTTGCATCATTGCGTAATCATTAATACTTTTTCTAAATGGAAACATAACTTTTATTTGTATTGTTTTAAAATCTTTATTATCAAAAAAGCCTGGTTTATTTCTAACAAGTAATTCCATGTAATTCACCTCAATAAAATTATAACAAAACTTCTATCATATTTATAGTATAATAAGTATTGAAATGAGATGATTATATGAAAACAAAAGTATTTAATTGGAAAGAAAAAATAAATGAAGAAGAGTTAAAAGAAGTAGTTAATACAATCGAAAATGATGGTATTGTAATTTTCCCAACAGATACTGTTTATGGGATAGCATGTAATTGTTTTAGCGAAAAAGCAATTAATAAAATATTTGATATAAAAGAAAGAGCAAAGGAAAAACCAATAAATGTATTAACAGATTCTGTGAAAAAAATAAATTTAGTTGTTGAAAGAATAAATGCTAAAGAAAAAGAAATAATGGATAAATATTTTCCAGGAGCATTAACTATTATTTTAGATAAGAAAGAAAATGTACCAGATATTTTAACTTCTAATTTAAAAACTATAGGAGTAAGAATTCCTAATAATAAAATTGCATTAACGATATTAGAACAATTAAGTTATCCTCTCGCAACAACAAGTGCAAATCTTGCAGGAGAAGAAGCAGGAATAGAAATAAAAGATTTTTTAGAATTATTTTCTGATAAAGTGGATATAATTATTGATGGAGGAACTACTGATATAAAGCAAGCTTCAACAATTGTTAGAGTAGAAGATGACAAGATAAAAATTTTAAGAGAGGGTTCAATAAAATTAGACACAAAATAAAAAAAGTAGTATAATATACATGTAATTATAAATGAGGTGATGAAAAACCATGGATGAAATTGAAGAAAAATTAGAAGAAAAGAGTAAAAAGAGAAAAAAGAAAAATAAAGATAAAAAAAGAGAGATATATCCTATAGTATGTGTCTCAATAATTGCTATTGTGGTTGCACTATTAATAGCTTTTAATAATGTAGGTCTATTAGATTTTAACAATCTAACAAAGTCATCAAAAGAAAAAGCAAAATTAAATTATACACAAACAGAAAAATTACAATCAAATGGTGTGTACATTACTGATGTATCTGAAGTAGTAGAAGAAGTAATGCCATCAATTGTCTCAATTACTAGTAAAACTTTAGTCTCATCTGGACAATATGGACCAAGCTTTTTTGGATATGGAGAAAACAGATATGCTGAAGGAGCAGGATCTGGAATTATCATTAGTCAAACAGATACTGAATTATTAATATTAACAAATAATCACGTTGTAGAAGGAGCAGAAGAGTTGTCAATACAATTTGTAAATGAAAAAAGTGTAGACGCAACTATAAAAGGAACATCAAGTAGAAAAGATGTTGCAGTAGTTGCAGTAAAACTTAATGCTCTAGATAAAGAAACAAAAGAAGCAATTAAAATTGCCACAATCGGAGATAGTTCTAAGTTAAAAGTAGGTAATGGGATAATCGCAATTGGTAATGCTCTAGGTTATGGTCAGTCAGTAACAACAGGAGTAGTAAGTGCCATAGATAGAGAAGTAACAATAGATGACATGACATCAAAAATGATTCAAATAGATGCTGCTATCAACGGAGGAAATAGTGGAGGTGCCCTATTAAATAATGTTGGAGAAGTAGTTGGAATAAATTCTGCTAAATATTCATCAGCTGGTTCATCAACATCAGCAAGCATTGAAGGAATGGGCTTTGCTATTCCAATAACAGATGTTAAGGATTTAATTGAAAAATTAATGAATGGAAAAGAAGATGAAGGTGGCGGAACTATTGGTATTGAAGGAAACATAGTATCAAATGGTCA
This sequence comes from uncultured Muribaculaceae bacterium, assembly GCA_964530845.1. Lineage (GTDB taxonomy): Bacteria > Bacillota_I > Bacilli_A > RF39 > UBA660 > UBA3789. Next base: position 2,921 of record CAZHBS010000007.1, on the reverse strand, counting down.
ATATAATATGCCAACAGGATTCTATATCTCAAAAATTGTTGAAGGATCAGGTGCCGACAAAGCTGGACTAGAAATAGGTAATATTATTACTAAAGTAGAAGGAAAAGAAGTAAAATCAATGTCAGTAATTCAAGGAGTACTAAGCAATAAAAATAAAGGTGACAAAGTAAAATTAACAGTATCCTACATTGATAAGAGAGAATATAAAGATAAAGAAGTAGAAGTAACATTATCATAATACTTCTTTTTTTTATTAAAAAATGTTACTATAAAAAAGAGTTGATTAATATGGAAAAAGAAATATTTAAAAAGAGTGAAATTGATACAAATAAATTAATAAAATATGGTTTCATAAAAGAAAATAATAAATATGTTTATATGAAAAACATTCTAAATAATTCCTTTGAGATAATCATAATAGTAGAAAATAACAACGTAAAAGGAAAAATAATAGATAAAGAAATAAATGAAGAATATTTGTCTTTTAGAATAGAAAATCAAGTAGGGGAGTTTGTAAGTAAAGTAAGAGATGAATATATTAGTCTACTAGAAGATATAAAGAATAAATGTACAATGACAAAATCTTTTATTTACAATCAATCAAATAGAATAGCACAAAAAATAAAAGAATTATATAATGATGAACCAGAATTTCTATGGGAAGATAATACCTCTGCTGTATTTAGAAATAAAAATAATAAAAAATGGTATGGCATAATTATGAATATTAATAAAAATAAACTAGATGAAGAAGATAAAGATGTAGAAGTATTAAATATCAAATTAAACGAAAAATTAATAGAAGATTTATTAAAGAAAAAAGGTTTTTATAAAGCATACCATATGAATAAAAAGTACTGGATATCAATCATTCTAGATGATGAAGTACCTGATGAAGAAATAATTAATTTAATTCAAGAAAGTTACAATTATACTGTAGAAACAAATGAATGGGTAATCCCAGCCAATCCAAAGTATTGGGACATAATCAATTGCTTTAATGATACAAATATTATAGATTGGAAACAAAGCAAAGGTATTAATAAAGATGACATAGTATATATTTATGTAGGAAGTCCATATTCTGCAATATTATATAAATGTCAGGCAATAGAATGTAATAAAGAATCAATCTATCATGAATTTAGTAAATCAATGAGTATCAAATTAATAGAAAGATATCCGAAAGATAAATATACATTTGACATAGTAAAGGATTATGACTTAAAAGCAATCAGAGGAGCAAGAAGAATGCCTCAAAAATTAATAGATAAAATAAAAGAAGATGAACAGACTAATTAAAGTTCATCTTTTATGTTATAATGAGTTTGGTGATATTGTGGAAATAATTATTGGAAAACTAAGTGGATTTTGTAATGGAGTATCAAATACTGTTAAAAGTGCCAAAGAAGCACTAGATAAATATGATAAAGTATATTGTTTAGGTCAAATTGTTCATAATGAAAGAGTAATAGATAGCCTAGAAGAAAAAGGTATGATTACAGTAAACTCAATTGAAGAAGTTCCAAAAGGTAGTAAAGTAATTATAAGAGCCCATGGAGAATTAAAAGAAACATATGAAAAAGCCAAAAATAAAAATATTGAAGTAATAGACTTAACATGTGGAAAAATAAAAGTAATAAGAAATAAAATTGATAAAGAAAAAGAAGATTCTTTTATAGTAATTATTGGTAAAAAGAATCATCCAGAAACATTAGGTGTAAAAAGTTTTTCAGGAAATAATTCAATTATAATTGAAAACGAAGAAGATATAAATGACTTAATAAAAGAATTAAATATGAAAAAGATATTTATCGTATCACAAACAACATTCAATAATGAAAAATTCGATTACTTAGTAAATAAGATTAAGGAAAAAGTAAAAAAAGAAATAAAAGTAGATAAAACAATATGTAATGCAACAAGTAATAGACAACAAGAAACTAAAGAACTTGCAGAAAAAGTAGATTGCATGATTATAGTAGGTGGACTAAATAGTTCAAATACAAAAGAACTAGAAGTAGTTGCAAAAGAACATTGTAAAAAAGTATTTTTAGTTCAAACTGTACAAGACTTAAGAAAATTGAATATTGATGAAAATACAAAAGTAGGAATAATGGCAGGAGCATCAACTCCAAAAGAAGTAGTTGATGAAATAGTAGATTACTTAAATTGTGATTTAAAAGATTTAATAAAAGATATAGATGAACTAGAACCATATGATGAAAAAGAAGCAGAAGATAAAAATGTAATATTAGACTTTATAATAAAGAATGATAATTGCCTACTAAGAGAAAATAAAATAGCTCATCTAACAACATCAGCATGGATTGTAAATAAAGAAAGAACAAAAGTGTTAATGATATATCATAATATTTATAAATCATGGGCCTGGGTAGGTGGACATGCAGATGGAGATAAAGATCTACTTCATGTTATTAAAAAAGAAATAGAAGAAGAAACAGGATTAACAAAAGTAAAATCATTAAAAGATGGAGTATATGGAGTAAACGTAGTTGCAGTAAATAATCACATAAAAAGAGGTAAATTTGTCTCATCACATCTACATTTAGATGTTGAATATATATTTGAAGCAGATGAAAAAGATCAAATAAGAATAAAAGAAGATGAGAATAGTAATATAAAGTGGATACCAATAGAAGAAGTATTAGAAAACACAACAGAAGAGCATATGAAACAAGTATATCAAAGGTTAAATGATAAAATAAAACTAGTTAAATAAAATTTTAACTAGTTTTATTAAAAAAAGTATTGACATTTATACTAAATATAGTATAATTAAAAATGTCTACTTTAATTAGTCGGACTTAGCCTTCGGAAATTTATGGCTGAGGTTCGATTAAAGATATGCGGATGTAGTTTAATGGTAGAACCTCAGCCTTCCAAGCTGACTACGTGGG
>CAZHBS010000006.1:0-93611 GCA_964530845.1 uncultured Muribaculaceae bacterium | reverse complement strand
ACACTTTTATTAAACTGCTTTTTTATTGATGTCTACTCTAAGGGGTGCAGTTCAATACAATAGATGCTTATTATTTTAATTAAATCAGTTTTCTATTATTCTTTTACCATTAATTTTCAAATTATAATTATGTTTATTCAAATTTTCATCAACAATACCTAAATAAATATACTCATCTCGATTGGAATATTTAATTGGTTCATTTTTATTATCTCTTATGTAATCAAACTTGGTTCCATATTTGTCTTCTATTTTGACATTTTCTTTAAAATTAGATGAAGAAGACACGATTATAAATACACCTGTTACCTTGTCTTTTTTGTTGTTACAAAAATATATTTCATAACCTTCTTTAAGAGTTAGTGCTTTTTGTTCTTGATATATTTTCAATATTGGTCTCCAGCCATTATATTCTTTTGAATAACAATTAAAAATATCACTAATATATTTTCTATCTTCATACCAATTTGAAGTTGTTTCTCTCACAGTTACAAAATATGTGTTATTATATTTTTTCTTGAAAATTAATTCATTTTTTGTATAAGAATCATCATTATAGTCAAATTTGATAGCTTTCTCTATAGTTGGATGTTGAATTGGGAGAATATCTATTATCTTGTCAAATGGAATACATGAAAGAATAGTCATAACGATTAAATAACCAAAAGCATATTTTCCTCTTTGTATTTTGTCTTTTGCTTTTATTATATTAAACAAAAAGTATATTAAAGCAGGAAAATAAGTAAAACAGCATATTAACAATTCTATATGTTCTTTGCACATAATATACAAGCCTCCTATTTATAGAAAAAACTAAACTATCTACATTATAATTTACATAATACTTTTTGTAAATCTCTTTTAAATATTTCCAAAAATTTCTATAGGAGTCTTAAATGTTACATATTCTCCAATTGACTTTAAGAGTTCAGGAGCAACAACTGCAATCACAACAACTAATTTGCTTACTGTAAACCTATTATAAGAAAACACATAACCATTATCTGTAAGAGTATCATTTCCACCTTGAGCATAACAACTTAAAGCATCGCATCCAGTCTCAAACGCAAATCTAGTTTTTTTATTATCACAACTGTTTTTCCAATTTCCTTCAAACCTTGTCGAAGAAGAAAATAAATTATATGATTGAGAAATATTACCAACAGGGGTTGATACTTGAATTGAAACACCAGGATCAAATGGACTCAAGTTAAAATCTATTCCAACAGGGCTATCGCTATCATATACAACCGATGTATTTGTTTTTCCAGTTTGTAAAGAATAATCTATTAATACTGTTCTTAGCATCTTATTTAAAATATTTAATTTACCATCTTGCGTGGAACTTGTAGTTACTTTAGGTATATATTTACTTTTAGACTTATTTTGCTCTTTTACTTTTTGATCTTTCTTCTTATTATTTTTCTTTTTTGATTGCTTAAATAAACCAGCAACTGCATTTCCCAAACTAAATGATATCATAATATTTCCACTACAATCTATATTATTGATTGGATTATTAGATACATACAAATACAAATTATTTGAAAAAACATCTTGATTAGAGCCAATAAACGAATCTGTTGATATAAATCTTCCCCATTTAGGGTTATAATATCTGCTTCCTAAATAATATAGATTAGTTTCTTTATCATAGTAATAACCTCTATACCTAAAAGGATTTATAACACCTATATTATTCTCATCTACAATCTCATTGCCTTCATTATCTTTAATACTTAATAGATTCCCCCAACTATCATAACAATAAGAAACTATTTTTTCTCCGTTACTATTAATTATTCCAATAACATCTTTTTGATAATTTTTAATGAAATAATATATACTATTATTATAATTTAGTCCAATAATGCCATCTAAATCATATAAATAATAAATAGTATTTTTTTTTGTTTCTTCAAACATGATATTCTGTCCATCAATAAAATATCTAGTTTCAACACCATTAATAGTCTTTGATATTCTAATACCATCAATATTATATTTATATTCTATAGTTTGATTCTTTGATGTATTAACATATTTATTTAACTCTTTTCCATTAATCCAAGAAAGAGTATTATTTCCTATCTTTATAGGATTACCAATAGAATCATATTCTATATTTTCATTATCAAAACAAGTTAATTGATCTTCCCAATCTTGATTTTCGTACATGTAATCATGTTCATTTAAAATAACATTTGTATCTAATTGCTTGGTTACGCGCTTAACAATATTTCCATATAAATTATAATTATATTCAGTATAGATATTTAACTCATGATTTGTATCTTTAATTAATTCACTATATAAATCGTACTCATAACTATTTATTAGGTCTGAATTATGATATATTTCTATAATATTACCATATTTATCATATTTATATTTATATTTATCATTATCAATTGAGTATTCCTCAATAATATTTGTCGTTCTTTTACCATATGATTTATATTTATAATAAATATTATACAAATTCTTTATATTTTTTGATTTAACTCTATCCAAATTGTCGTAACTATAACTAACTATATCAGAATCAACATTTACACTAATAGGCAATTCATTTAAATAGTTTATATTTAGAGTATGTTCTATATCATTATTTCGATTTTTAATCTTATATTTCTTTTTTGTTATAAAATTGTCGCTGTCATAGCTAAATTCAACAATTAATTTATTATCAATATACTTATATAAACGATTTGCAGAATCATAATAATACTTATAATTATTATAATCAGAATTAATCTTTACTATATTTCCATTATTATCATATTTATATGATCCAATATTATCCATTTTTATTATTTTACTTATTCTATCAAACTGATCATACTCAAATGATAAAAAATTATTATTGCCATAAATAGTCTTAAGCAATTTAGAACCATTTTCATAAATATTATTAATAAAACTAATATTATTATTTAATTTTACATTTTCAATATTCAAAAAATTGTCATAGAACAAGCAATATTCTTTATTATCTTGTTTTATTTTACTAACTAATCCTAAATCATTATATTCATAATTAATAATCTTTGAGCCAAGCTGAATTTGTATTAATTGTTTCTTTGTATTGTGAGTATACTTTAAAACATTGTTATTTTTATCAACTACAGAATTTATCAATCCATTAATAATATTCGAATTATATATTTGTTCGTTAAGTGCGCTATCAACTTTTTTTTGCACAAATCTACCATCTTCAGTATACTCTGCTTTGTTTTCGATAAATAATTCTTCTTCTAATTCAATATAGAATTCTATATTTGATGATAAATCACTAAATGTATTAGTTTTTACTACTGTTTCATCTACTGTTAAAAATTTTACTATAACTCCATTTGGAACTTCTTCTTCATACTTAATATGATAAGTTCCATTTAATGAATCATTATTTTTTTCTAAAATAAATAAGTTGTTTGTATCTTCAGCATCTAACGCAACAATTCCGTTTCTTATAGAAATAGAATATTCTGGATTAATACTATATAATATTTTATATTTGTCACCATTCTTTTCTAGTTTCCATAAAGTATTACTGCAATCATTTTCTTCTAATAAAACTACATTTAGTTCTGCTTTTAAATATTTGTTGGTACCTTTATTTCTTATTTTATATAATCCATCGTTAATCTCATTACTGTACTTTTTAGATATTATAGTTCTTATTGGATTACCATTATTATCATAAATAACTCTATTTGATATTCCATTAGAAGATATTGCACTTAGTACTCTACTTTTTTTATTATTATCATATTCATATTTAAAATTTTTTCCTAATGCATCAGTGGAATTTATTAATTGATTATTACTATCATATTGGAATACATTTTTATTACCAGATTGATCTGTAATAGATACAAGGTTTCCTTTCCCATCATATTGATACTCTCCACTTGTAACATCTTTAAATAAACTTAAATTAGTTAGGTAAAAATCATTTGCTTCATGGCCAAATAAGAAAGTTAATTTAACGCATTCAAAATCTTCTGGTGCATGAGATCTATATGTGAAAAACTGCCACTTATCTTCATTAGGATTAAAATAATCACTTGTTGCAATGCAATATTGTGCATCACGACCGACTGGTTTAAAATATATTGAAACACAACTTCCTGCAAATTGCCCAAAACCAGGTATACCTAAATTTTTATACCAAAATGATATTGTATATAAATCACCCTTCTTGCCTTTTACTGGAATTGTTTTTGTAAACTTAACTCCATATGTTGGATTAACGCTTACCTTTAACGCCGTATTTTTCCCATTATTAAATGTAGCAACTGAAAATGAATCTTGGACATTAATTTTTTTATCACCATATGTTGGATTAACATTTACATCTAATGCCGTATTTTTCCCATTATTAAATGTAGAATCTTGGACATCAATATCTTTATAACCATATAAAACTCCATCTAATTCCCATTCAGAATATCCTTCAGAAAAATCAGAATTTTCTATTATGTTAAAACTATTCGCAACTTCTCCATCTTCTAATTGAACATCATCAATATATGTTGTACCAATGGATGGAAAATTTATTTTTATATATAAGTTGCTTGTTGCTTCTTCATCATAAAATATTGTTACATCTTCTCTTTCAAATTCATTATTAGAATTAATATTTTGTTCTTCAATTACAACAATACCATCTTTATCTATATAACTTAAAGATATACTAATTGAATCACTACTTTTGAAATAACCACTAAATGTATAATATTTTCCTTTTGGTAATTGTATATTTTGTTCAATAGATTGTCCTGCATGTAAAGTCTCAACTTTCAAAGATCTATTTCCAGAAAAATATTCATCTGTAGAATAGCTTTTAATTACATATTCACTATCTGATTGAAAACAATCTACATCACTTTCAAAACTAGTATTTTTTAAATAATTTTTTATATATCTAATTGGAATTTCACTAGTTAATATTCTATTTTTTGCATATTCATTATTACCATATGTTCTATTTATTGAATATGCATTATCAATATCCTCTCCACTACTCAAACTATTTTCTGATAATAAATTACCATAACTATTATAAATTAAAGTTTTAGTTTTTCCTTTACTATCAACAATATTAGTAGTCTCAAAACCATAATCTAAAGTAAAGTATTCTCCTATTGTATTATTTAATCCAATTTGTGTTACCTTAGATACTCGATATGGAGAATTCGGATAATATTCATAATTTATCTTTAAACCAGCAACATCAGTAATAGTAGAAATAGTACCACTTTCAGTATAATCAAACATAGTAATACCATTAATAGTTTCAATGCATGATAATAAATTATTAGAATAATTCAATGTAGTAGTCATATCAGGACTAGTAACTACAATATTACTTTCACTATAAGTAATTGAAACTTCATAACCATATTTATCGGTAATTTTATTAATAGAATTATCATTATTTAAAGTGATGTCAATATAATTTTCATCTACGTCAATAATTTTAGTTAATCTATAAACATTATCAATATTGGTAAATATCATTTTATTTCCATTAATATCATTCATAGTACAAATAGAATCTGTTTTTTCAATTGTTAAATTTAAACCATCATTATCACTATAAATGTTGGAATCTCCATTATTATTAAAATAATGTATAGTACCATCTTCATCTAAATATTCTAAATTACCATCTATTTCTTTAATAGTTTGTTCTAAATTCAACTTATAACCTTTTTTAAAGAAAGTCTCATTTTCTAAGACAACATCATTTGTATTATATATTAATTCCAAATTAACTGGTAAATTACCACCAACAGTGTGTCCAAGTCTGAATAACGTAGTTAAATTACCATTATATGTATTAACATAAGCCGTTCCATCAGTAAAAATTTGAGTTTGATAATCTAAATAATTTTCTAAACCATTATGATTACGATAAACTACTGATAATACAGGTCTTGGATTATTATCGTCTGAAAATGAATTATCATTAGAATAAAATATTGGATAATCATCATCTATATATTCGCTCTCATCTATAGCCTTAAGCATAACTCCAAATCTTGGTGTACCTCTATACCACTTTTTAACTAGATTAGTAATATTACCATCATAATAAGATCCAGCTGGTCTAATAGTTTCTTCTATTATTTCACTTCTTGAACCATAAAATATGCTTTCTACTCTTTCATCATATTTATCATTCATATTATCCCAATTTGCAGATTCTTCATCCCAATCAGCTGTGACTCTGTGAATTGTTGCAAATCTAGGTGTTGGGTTTAAAGTATATGTTGGATATGATGTTAAATTAAGAGTAGCATATACAACTTCACTACCTGTACCAATTGTTGGCAAAGAAAAATTAATTAATGTCCTGTTAGGTCGCAAAACACCATCAATTTTTTCTACTCCAGCTTTTAAATAAGCCTTATCACTCTTTACAGAATTAGAATCTCCTGGATAAATATATGTATCTTGAATATTTTTATTATTAGTTTCATTTGTATTATTTTGACTAACTCTTTCATTATTTCTAACTTTATCTTTTATTAAAGTATTATCTATTTCTTCATATTTTCCATTTTTCAGATAATGAATATCAGTGTCATATACCTCGGCAAGAATTGTTCCATCTTCTTGCAAAAAGTGTTTTTCTCGAAGTTTTCTTTTTTCAATTAATTCTATTTTTTTCATTAATACCACCTAACCAATTCTCTTCCACATATATATAGTTAAATATGGTGGTAAATTGTTACTTTCATGTGTTGAAAATCTCACACCATCTATAGCATTTGGTATCGGTGCATTTACTGTTGTGACTGTTGCTCCAAAAAGTCCTTCTATTGATTCATTCTGATTATTTTCTAGAGCAACACCAACATATCCTTGTCCATTTATAACACCATAAGCTGTACTTTCTTTGTGACTATGTTTTGTACTTCCACCTGTCTCACCATTTTCATGTTCATCTCCACAACCTAATAAAAATCTATCTTTTATTTGTTCCCAAACTCCACCAAATAATAAACCTGGATTGGTTGAGTTAACGGATAGATAAATTGATCCAACTGGATAGATAGAATCTGCAAGTACTGCGCCTACTACATTACTTGCATTTATTGTATTAACTGTTAAGTTTCCATTACTGTCCAATTCAAATTTATTATTTTTAGATGTGATGCATCCCACATTTAAATTATTAATTTCTAGATTTGTATTTTCGCCCTCTCTAGTAAAGGCATCATTAATATAGTCATTCATATTTATCTCCCTTAACATTATGCTTTATGCATACTATATAATATATTCATATTATTTATTTTTAATTAGTACAAATGGTCCATTATAATAAAAAAGAACCTAAACTTTCTTAGGTTCTATAAATGTTAATGGGATAAATATTATAAACTCAATTATTGTTGTTAGAAGATATCTTTCCCAATAATTAGTTAATGAGACTGTATTTATCACAAGCATTATATATAGTAAATTATATATTATTACTGAAAACATGTAAGTTAAAAATAATAGTAATTTATTTTTTCTTGTATTTTTTAGTAAATATCGATATGTAAAGATAGTAACTAAACCACTTATTAATAATGGAAGTGTTTCTGATGCTAATTGAATTTGATTTATTTTTTTATTTAATGCAAATGATAAAATAATTATATATAATGATACACTTAATACTGCAGTTAATAATGATATAATTGATTTCTTTCGACTATATTTATTTACAATTATATAATATATAAATGGTATTAAGATTGCTGTAAAACCGACATTTATACCAGATATGGAGAATGTATATTTTCTTATTGAACTAATTAAAATAGAAAGGGCTGATAGGAGAACAACATATACCCAACTATCGTTTCTTTCTATTTTTAATTTCTTTTTTATTTTCATTTTATTTTTCGTGAATCTTATCGATTATTCTTTCTATATGTTCCCCATAAGCAATAGATGTATCATATTTAAATATTAATTCTGGTGTATGTCGAACTTCAATTCGCTCAGCAAGTTTTGTTCTTATGAATTTTGAAGATCTTTTTAAAGCTTCTTCAACAATATCTTTTTTAGACTCATCTAATACTGTGTAATATACTTTTGCAAAACTTAAATCGCTTGTTGTTTCAACACCAGTTATTGTTACAAATTTTATATCTTCATCCTTTACTTCTCGCATTATAATAATACTTATTTCTTCTTGAATAAGATGATTAAGTCTTTCAATCTTTATACTTGCCATATACACTACTCCTCTTAATTTTTTATATACTCATTAGTTCTTTTGTTAATTGTTTTTGTGGAAATCTTTTTTTGAATACAATGTCAACAAAGTCTGATGGAGCATAGCTATGCTCTTCTGTTTCATAAACGTCTCTTAGAAAGTAGCCTTCTTCTCTTTGTTCAAATATTGCGATAGCATTTCTTTCATCGTTTATCATAAATGTTTTATCTTTGGCTTTCATGTATTCCTCAGGCGTCATAGTTAATAAGATATTTTCTTTTATTCCTGATATAGGACTTTCTACATATCTTATTCCTATTACGACCATCTTATCTTCTATAGTTACTTCAAGAAGATTATTATCATCTAAATATTCTTCTTTTATAACTTTTCTTTCACGATCTTTTTTTATTGTACTTTTCATTACTTCTTTATCTCTACTAGTTCGTATACTTCTATAATATCGTTTTCTTTATAATCTTGACAATTTTCAAGAGTCATTCCACAATCCATATCTTTTTTAACTTCTTTTACTTGATCTTTTTCATGTTGTAGAGATGCTACTGTACCATTGTATACAATAATATCGTCTCTAATAATTCTTGCTTTTAAGTTATTCTTTATTACACCACTTGTAACATGGCATCCTGCTATTAGACCAACTTTAGAGAATTTAAATATTTGTCTTATTTCTGCTGTACCAATTACATGTTCTTCAAATTCTGGTTCTAGCATACCTTTCATAGCTTTTTCTACATCTTCTACTACCTTGTAGATTATGTCATATGTTTTGATTTCTATTCCATATTGTTTTGCAATATCTAATGTCGCATTGCTTCCACGAACATTGAATCCAATTATAATTGCGTGTGATGCTGATGCTAGAACAACATCACTTTCAGTGATTGCTCCTACTCCGCCTCTTATTACACTTACTTTTACGCCTTCAACATCTATTTTTTCTAGGGCATTTCTTACGGCTTCAAGAGAACCATTAACATCGGCTTTTAAAACAATATTAATTTCTTTTTGTCCTTCTTTAATTCTACCAAATAAATCTTCTAAGCTCATTCCACTAAGATTTGTTACTTTTTCTTTTCCTCTTAACTCCCTTTCATGAGCTATTTCTTTGGCTTGTTTTTCTGATTCAAATGCCATGAATTTATCTCCAGCACTTGGTACTTCAGATATACCTGTTACTTCTACTGGAGTAGATGGTTTAGCTTCAACGATATTATTTCCTTTATCGTCTTTTAATGTTCTTACTTTTCCATAATAGTTTCCAATTACTATTGGATCTCCTAAACGTAGAGTTCCATTTTGAATTAATAGAGAAACTACTGAACCAACTTTGTTATCTTTCTTTGATTCAATAACTGCTCCTGTTGCATAACGTGATGGATTTGCTTTATATTCTTGCATTTCTGCAACTAATAAAATATTTTCTAGTAGTTCATCAATTCCAACACCTGTTTTAGCAGAGATTTTATTAACAATTATATCTCCACCCCATTCTTCTGGTGTTAGACCATTTTCAACAAGGGCTGTCATTATTCTTTCAACATTTGCTTCTGGTTTATCAATCTTATTTATTGCAACAATTATTGGAACTCCAGCAGCTTTAGCATGATCTATTGCTTCTTTTGTTTGTGGCATTACTCCATCATCTGCAGCAACTATTATTATTACTATATCTGTAATTGATGCTCCACGTGCTCTCATTTCAGTAAATGCTGCATGTCCTGGTGTATCAATAAATGTAATATTTTTATTATTATATTTTACAGAGTATGCTCCTATTGCTTGAGTAATTCCACCTGCTTCTCCAGCAACTACATTTGTCTTTCTGATAGCATCTAATAAAGTAGTTTTTCCATGGTCAACATGTCCCATTATTGTTACAACTGGTGGACGTTCTACTAAATCTTCTGCTTTGTCTTCAATTTCATAATTTTCAAAATTAGAAATATCTTGAGTTTCTTCTTTCTTTAAAACTTTTTCATAATCTGCTGCGACAATTGATGCAGTATCAAAATCAACTGATTGATTAATACTTGCCATTACTCCTAATCCCATTAGTTTTTTTACTAATTCTACTGGAGCAACACCTAATTCTTCTGCAAGAGTCGTAACTGTCATTCCATCTTTATAAAGAATTACATTTGCATCTTGTTCACTTTCATTACTTTGTAATTTTTCTCTATGTTTATATATTTTCTTTCTTTCTTTTATAAAGTCTTTTTTATTATTTTCTACTTTTGAAGACTTCTTTGGTTTTACTTTAGTAAATGATTCAGAATTTTCTATATCAATTTTTGTATCATATGCTAGTTCTAAAGACTTATCTTCAACTACTTCTTCTAGTCTTTTCTCTTCTAATTCTTCTAAATCTCCTTCAATATAGTCTTCTCTATCTTGTAATTCGTTATCAAGTAAAGTAATACTTATATCGTCTAATAATGAATTTTCATCATCGTAGCTTATCCCGATTTTATCACATAATTTTTTTATTTCTTCTACAGATAACTCTACGTCATTTGCATAATCTTCTAATGTCATCATTATGACTCACCTCACTTTTCTATTATATTTTTTATTGTTTCATACACACTTTCCTCTATACTGCATTCTAAACGCTTTTCTAATATTTTTGACTTCATTGCTTGATTTAATACATTGATGTCTTTTTTAATATATGCTCCTCTTCCATTTAACTTTCCTGTTTCATCAACTTCTACATTACCTTCTGGTGTTCTAACGATTCTTAAAAGGTCTTTTTTTTGAAGTGACTCTTTTGTTACAACGCATGTTCTTTGTGGTATTTTTTTAGTTTTCATATATACCTCTATCTAAAGTTTATTCCTGATTCACGTGCTTGATCTGTTGTTTTTATATCAATCTTTTTAAATTTAGTTAAACGTGTTGCTAGACGAGCATTTTGTCCTTTTTTACCTATTGCTAATGAGAAGTTATCTCCATCAGCAATAACCATAGCTTCTAATTTTTTAGGATCAGTTATTGCAACAGTTAAATCTTTTGCAGGTGATAAAGCATTTTCAATAAATACAGCTGGGTCTTTATCATATTTAACTACATCTAATTTTTCTCCGTGTAGTTCATTAATTATTCTAGCAATTCTAGATCCTTTTTCACCAATGCAAGCTCCTATTGGGTCAACATTTGGATTTTCTGAGTATACTGCAACTTTACTTCTGTTTCCAGGATCTCTTGCAACACTATAAATCATTACTGTTCCATCATTAATTTCTGGAATTTCTGATTCAAATAATCTTTTAACAAATCCATAGTGTGTTCTACTTAATAGTATTAACATATTTTTACCATTGTTATCTACTTTAGATACATATACTTTAATTTGAGAACCCATTTCTATTTTTTCTCCTGGGATACAATCTTTTTTAGGTAGAATTCCGTTTGTTCTTCCTAAATCTATAAAGTAGTTATCAGTATCTTCTAAGGCAACTGTACCAATTAATAATTCATCTTGTTTGTCTCCGAATTCTTCATTAATACTATTTCTTTCTGCTTCTCTTATTTTTTGAACGACAACTTGTTTAGCAGTTGAAGTTGCTACTCTACCAAAATCTTTTGGTGTTATTTCAGTATCAATAGTATCTCCAATTTCTAGAGTCTTATCTATCTTTTTAGCATCGCTTAATTTAATTTCTGTTTCTGGATTAAAGAATGATATTTGTTCTTTTTCTGCTCCGCCTTCTTCGCCTTCAGAACCTTCCTCTGTTTCTTCTTCAGACTCTTTAGTTTCTTCAACTTCTGGTTTAGTATCTAAGTCATCATCTTCAGCATAACGTTCAAATAAAGCATCTTCATATTCTTCTTTAGTCATCTTATCATCTTCAACAACTGTTAAGTATGAATATACTTTTATTTCTCCTGTTGCACGATCAAATAAAACTTTGACATTTGTTTTTGAGTTAAAATTCTTTTTATATGCTGATGTTAGTGCCAATTCCATTGCACTATAAACTGCTTCTGGATCAATATTTTTTTCTAAAACAATATTATCTAGTGCTTTTTTAAATTCCTTTCCATTCATTTTAATTATCTCCCTTCTCTTTTGAGTATATGTCTAACTCATCACATTCTTCTAATACTTCTTCATGTTCATCTACTATTTTGTTTATAATTCTTGATGCATCAGTTACCTTATTTAAATCAATAACTTCTTCGCTATCAAGGACAATATTAAATATCTTTTTTCCTTCCTCATTACTTATAAATGCATCATCTACAAAGACATTTAACTTTTTTATTTCATCATTTACAAGTGATGCTATTTTATCTTTCATAGTCACCTCCTAAATAAACAATAAGAGTGGGATACTCTTTTCCCACTCCTTTCTTTTTGTATTATAACACGTTTTGTTGATATTTCAAACATTTTATTAAAATGTTTTCTGCTTTTCATTATTTTTTAATTCGATATATTCTTCTATTGAGATAAAGTTTGGTACAAATATTTCATTTGATTCTATAATATATGTTCCATTTTCTTTTCTTATACAATTTCTATTTAGTCGATATATTGTATCTACTGTCGTATGAAATTCACGTGCAATTGTTTCAATATCTTTTCCATCTACTTCTACTTTTTCAGTATAATACTCTAAATCTTCAACATTAATCATATAGGGAATTCTTATTGTATTACCAATATAGATTCTATCACTATTTAAATCATTTTCTTCTTTTAGTTCACTAACAGAAATGTGAGCATCTTCTGCAAAGTATGATAATGTATCTCCATAAGTTATACGATGAATATTTGTTAATTCAATAATCTCATCTTGATTATTTTCTTCTTTCATTTGCTCATAGCCTATTAATGGTTCATTTTCATTTGCTGATGTGTATTTGTCTGTATCAGTTGTTACTTCTGTTGTGATGTATGTTCCATTTGCTTCTGGTACTATATCATTATCACTTTTACTTCCTGCACCTGTTACAATGATTGCTCCAGCTAGTATTGCCGCAGCCAATCTTCTATTCCTTATAACAAATTTTGGAACTGTATCTTTATTTATATATGATAATTTATATAATTGATAAAAGGCTTCAAGTCCAACATGAATTGTTCCTCTTCCTATTTTAATAGCAATTAATTCAAGAACATTATCAGTATCTATATCATTAAATGTTTCTGATAATTTTTTATGTCTTCTACTAAAGTTATTTTTTCTTTCATCTCTTTTTACTTCTTGGTATGCTGTTTTTATACTATCTAGGAATTCATTATTCTTTTTTCTTTGTTCTTGTCTTTTTCTTCTTGCTTCTTCTCGAGCTCTAGCTCTTCTTTCACGTTCTTGTTGTTCTTGTTCTTGCCTTATTTTTTCTTCTCTTTTAATGCGGTTTTGTTCATTAATATAGGCTTTTAATTTTAAATCATAAACAATTTTTTTAGATTCATTTCCAAGTGTATCATAAGCATCATTCACTAGAGTAAACTCTTCTCTCATCTTTTCTAGTTCTTTTTCAGTAAATGTTACTCCTTGATGAGCATCTGGATGTAGTTCTCTTGCTTTTTTACGATAAGCTTTTTTTATCTCATCAGCTGTGGCATTAAAGTCTATTCCTAAAACATCATAATAATTAATCATTTTATCTGGCACATAAACCCCCTCTTTCTGTGCTTAATTGACTGCATAATTTTATCATATTATTCATAATTTGTCAATTTTAACAAGTATTTCATTATTGATTATTAAAGTTTTTCCATACTTTTAATTTATTTTCTTCTTTTTGATATATTCCTAATAACTTATTATCTTCATTTTTAAATAGTACTTTATCTTTTATATTCCATTTATTATTTACTGGTACTCCATTAGATATTTTAAATTCATCTTCATTATTTACGACTATTATTGGAAAATTTATTATATCTTCAATTGAATACATTTTATGTTTATTTTCTTTTATCTCTTCTAAGGTATAGGCTTCATCTATTGTTGCGAGTCCTTGTTTTGTTCTTAAAAGAGAAGTCATTGTCATTGGAAAATTTAATTCTTTTGAAAGATCATTTATTAAGCTTCTTATATAACACCCTTTAGAGACTAGTGTTCTAAATTTAAAAGTATCTTTAGTTTGTTCTAATAATTCTATTTCTTTTATTGTTACTTCTTTTTTTGGTAATTCTACTTCTATATTACCTCTAGCATACTCATAAAGTTTCTTGCCATTTACTTTTACAGCAGAATATTTTGGTACTTCTTGAAGATATGTTTTTTTGAATTTAGCTAGAGCATTTTTAATATCTAGTTCTTTGCTTATTTCCTTTTGCTCTAGAACTTTTCCTTCAATATCGTAAGTATCTGTTCTTATACCAAGTTTTACTTCAGCAATATATTCTTTATCTTCTGCTGTGATTAATTCTTCTATTTTAGTTGCATTTCCTATACAAATTATTAAGACTCCTTCTGCAAGAGGATCAAGAGTTCCTGTATGTCCTATTTTTCTTAATCCATAAAGATGTGACAATATTTTTACAATATCATATGATGTGTAATCTCTTTTTTTATTTAATATAATTATTCCTGAATAATATTTTTTATACTCTTCTAGAGTTAGATTATTTTCATATAATATTTTTGAGATAAATTTACCTATATATCTAATATGCCATGGTTTATAACAATATTTTGTTTCTTGTTCTTTATATTTTGGATATCTTAAAATAAAACCAAATTTATATAATACTTGATGAATTTTATTTAATTCTTCTCCATATTTTAATAATTCTAATTTGTCTATTATAAACTTATTGTCTTTTTTTAATGTGATATCCATAGCTAGAGATGTATTATGTTCTGAATATTCTCCTTTAGCAATATATTTGTTACCAAGTTCTTCTCCATACTTTTCTATTTCTTGATTATATAATTCATTTTGTTCTTCAATTGTTCTATAGGCACTAGTAATTCCTATTTCGATATTAATTGTTTTTAAATAATCTCTTAATTCTAAGTATGCAATATATGTTTCACTATCTATTTGTATTTTATTATTACTTATATCTTCTATTTCTATTAGGCTAGATTTAAGCATATAGTTTTTCTTTAATTTGTTATCTTTATTTATTAATATACTTCTATCCATAAATATCTCACCTGCGTTAATTATATCAAAAAAAGAAAAAAGATAAACTTTTTTCTTATTAATCTACTTCAAAAGATACATCAAATGACATTTCTTTTATATCTTCTTTTACTTTTACTGTGACATCTACTGTAGTTATCTCATATGGAAGTAATGTTGTCTTTTTAGCACCATCTGGGAATGATGCCGTTCTTACTACTGAATCTTTTGTTTTTCCACTTATTTCTAGATTTTTTATTGTTGACTCTAATCTTGTATTTTTATTCATTACTGTTAATACTATTTTTATTTCTTTATCTTCTTTTTTTATATTTGATAATTTTATTGTTGCTTTATGGGGAGTTTTCTCATCTAAAATTATTTCAGCATTATTACTTATACTATTTATATGTTCTATGAATGCTATATCATTATTTACTTCTTTTTTAAATTGATTAGTGTATAAGTAAGAGACTAATGTTACTCCAATAAGCGTAAATATTACTCCTATATAACTATATTTATTTTTATTCATACAATTCTCCTTATTAATATAGTTTTATTATACTTTATTTAGATAAAAGAAAAAAGAAGTATTACTTCTTTTTAGAATTTTCTTTTGATTCTTTTTCTTTTAAATTATTCTTTTTAGTTGATTTTTTCTTTGTTGTAGTTTTAGTTTTCTTTGGAGTTTCTTCTTTTGATTCTTTTTCTTCTACTGTTTCAACTACTTTTGCTTCTTCAACTATTTCTTTTTTAGGTTCATCATCTTGTTTTTTTACTAGATTTACTATTACTGTTTCAAATAAACCAAATCCAAGTAATAATGATATTAGAGTTACTGCTTCACCAACTACTGGAATCATTCTTAATAGATATAAGACAAAGATTGATAAGGCTGTAAGTGGATAATAGTCTCTTATTTTATCTCCTATAATCCATCTTCCTAAATAAAATGCTGTTGGGATTGCTGATAGATAGAATAATACTCCATAGATTAGAAGTAATAATATACCTATTGGTGTTCCTATTACTGTATCTATTAATATAAATGCAATTATTGGGATTAATAATAGTAATCCAGCTCCCTTTAGTGTTGTATTAAGTGTAGTTAGTAAGCTCCTCTTTACATTGTTCATTTCTTTAAACATTCTCTTATTTGTAGATAATAAGATTAAAGCAATTAAAATCATTGATAAAGATGCTGTTAATAAACTAACATATTGATTATTTTCAAATATGCTTTCATTATCAACTGTTTTATATTTCTTTGTTTTTGAAATAGTTGCAGATGAAGCAATATCTGTCTCTGCTGATTCAGGATATTTTAATTCTCCTGTGATTACTGCGTTTTCTGTTATAATTAATTTTTCTGCACTAACTGTTACGTTTCCTTCAAAAGTAGAATCTATTATTACTGTACTTCCACCAATGTAGGCATCTCTTACTTTAGATTGTTCTATTGTTACACTGTTTCCAGCAACAAATATATCACGAAGTTCTGAGTTTTTTACTGTTATTGTTTCTCCTGCGGCAAATACTTCTTTTGAACCAGCATTTTCAATATAGATTTGCTGTCCTGCAGCAAATAAATTATCTTGTGATGAATTAACTGTTAATCTTCTTCCGGCAAGAAAACTTGATCCATCTACCATTGAGTTTACTTTTATTGTGTCTCCTGCAGCAAAAATTGTACGGTCTTTTTCTCCTTCAATTTCTACTTTTTCATCTGCATAAAAGCCAGTATCTGTTTTAGCATTAACTACTGGTATTCCAATAAGTGTTAATGTTAAAAGCATAATTAATATTAATTTCTTTTTATTTTTCATATATTTCTCCTTTACTTGATTATATATCAAAAAAAGGAATATTTCTATCCCTTTTTAGAATAATGATAGTTGATTAGATTCTGGTAAATCTTTTAATATTCCCATTTCTTTCATTTTATCAATTAATGTACCTGATACCTTTGCTCTTTTTTGAACATCTTCAATACTAATAAATGGCCCTTTTTCTCTTTCAGCTACAATATTTTTCGCAACTGTATCTCCTAGTCCATCTATGGCATTGAATGGTGGATATATTTCTGTATCACTTTTTACTGTCCAAACGGTTGCATCAGAATTATATAAGTCAACATTTAAGAATTTTATACCTCTAGCACTTGCCTCTAATGCAAGTTTTAAACTTTCAGCTTGTCCATTTTCTTTATTTGTTGCTTCATACCCTTTACTTTGAATATCTTCAATTCTTGCTTTTATTGATTGATATCCTTTTATCATATTTTCTACATCAACATCTGTTGCTTTTGACGAGTACCATGAAGCATAGAAATATACTGGCATATGAACTTTGTACCAGGCAATTCTAAATGCTGAGATTACATAGGCTGCCGCATGGGCTTTAGGGAACATGTACTTAATTTTTTGACACGAACCGATAAACCATTCTGGTATTTCAGCTTCTTGCATTGTTTTTACATGTTCAGCCCAAGTTTCTGGGTCTTTTGATGCTTTTCCTTTACGGACAAACTCCATTATTTTAAAAGCTTTTATTGGTTTTACTCCGTGATACATCAGATAAACCATGATATCATCACGACAGCCAATTGTCTCTTTAAATGGAACGATATTATTAGCAATTAATTCTTGGGCATTTCCTAACCAAACATCAGTACCATGAGATAGACCTGATATTTTAATCAACTCAGCAAATGATGTCGGTTTTGTATCTTCGACTAGTTTTATTGTAAATGGTGTACCAAATTCTGGTATTCCTAATGTTCCTGTATTACACATTATTTGTTCTTTTGTTACACCTAAAGCATCAGTAGATGTAAATATTGACATTGTTGCTTTATCATCTAGAGGAACTTTTAAAATATCTGTTCCAGACTGATTTTGAATAAGTCTTAATTGAGTTGGATCTGAGTGTCCTAAAATATCGAGTTTTAATAAACACTGATCAATTGAGTGATAGTCAAAGTGTGTTGTTCTCCACTCTGCTGTTGCATCTTCGGCTGGGAACTGAACTGGTGTAAAGTCGGCTACATCTTTATAGTCTGGTATAACGACAATTCCTCCTGGATGTTGTCCTGTTGTTCTCTTAACTCCAGTACAGCCTATCGCAAGTCGCTCTATTTCGGCTGTTCTTACATCAGTTATTTCTTTATCTTCAAAATAACCTTTTACAAATCCGAATGCTGTTTTATCAGCAACTGTTCCTATTGTTCCTGCACGATAGACATTATCTTCTCCGAATAAGACTTTAGTATATGCATGAGCACTGGCTTGGTTTAAATCTGAGAAGTTTAAGTCGATATCTGGAACTTTATCGGCATTAAATCCTAAGAATGTTGCGAATGGCATGTCTTGTCCATCTTTTAACATTGGAATATGACAATTAGGGCATTCATGATCTGGTAAGTCGAATCCTGATGAATAATTGGCTCCTAATGGATTACCATCTTCATCATCAAAGATACTTAATTTACATTCTGTACACCTATAATGTGCAGCAAGTGGGTTTACTTCAGTAATTCCCATCATTGTCGCAACAAAGCTTGATCCTACCGAACCACGGGAACCAACTAAATATCCTTCATCATTTGAGTGTTTAACAAGTCTTTGAGCAATTAAGTAGATTGGGTCAAATCCTCCACCAATTACTCCACCTAATGTTTTCTTGACTTTTTTCTCTAGGCCTTTTTCATCTAATTCTTCTTCTGTGGTTCTTTTTACATATTCAGTTACCATTTCTTTAATGTTAATTGAACCTTTTAGTATTTCATCATGAAGTTCTTTATGAATTACTTTTTGGAATTCTTCATCACTTAAACCTTTGTCTTGATTTCTTTCAGTTACTATTTTATAAACAATATCTCCATATAATTCGGTAGCGATACGTTCCTCAATCATATATGGAAGTGGGTCTCCATACCAATCTGCTGCTCTTGTATAAACAAGGTCTGTAACAACAACTGGACAATCAAGATATTCTTTTCCATCATCTGACTTTACACGTGGAGAGAATGGTATTCCTCCTGTATCTGGAATTACTTCTACAATTTCACACATATCAGCTATTTTATTAGTATTTTCCACTACTATTTCATAAGCTAATTGTGGGTCTAAGAAGTTAAAGTCCTCTAACATTTCATTTGTTGTTCTAAAATGATTTGAAGGAATTTCTTTTATATCGTTTTTAGCAAGTGGATGTCTTCCTCCACCTGGAACTTTTTGATTAACAATTATTTCACGATAAATTTTATCTTCTCTTTTTAAATGATGAACATCTCCTGTTGCGACAATTATTTTTCCTGCTTCTTTTGTTACTCTAATAACTTTTTCTATATGAGCAAGTAGTTCTGCACGGGAACCAAAATCATTTGTTTGAAGCATATGGTTATAACATTCAGGAGGTTGCACTTCTACATAATCGTAGAACCTTATAATGTTAGATAATTCATCATCACTTTTTGATTTAGCTTTTGTAAATACTTCGCTTTCATAGCAACCACTTCCAATTAGTAGTCCATCTCTATGTTCTTCTATGACACTTCTTAAGACTCTAGGTGTTTTATATAAATATACAGTATTAGCAAGAGATACTAATTTGAATAGATTTTTTAATCCTACTTTATTTTTTACTAAAATATTTATATGATGTGGACTACCATATTTATGGATTTCTGTTTTATCTACTAATTTATCTAATTCAGACATTTTCTCTATATTACGATTAGATAATTTCTTTAACATTTTATAGAATACTAAAGCTGTTCCTTCAGCATCATAATCTCCTCTATGGTGAGCAGATTCATCCCATGGAACTTCATATCTTTTTACTAAAGCAGATAATGAGTGTCTTGCAAAAGTATTATCTAATGTTCTAGATAACTCTAGGGTATCAATTACTGGATTAGTAAATTTTCCTAAATTATATTTTTTATAAGCCATTTCTAGGAATGATACATCGAACTTAGCATTATGGGCAACCATTGGGCAATCCCCAAACCATTCAATGAATCTTTTTATGGCATTTTCTTCGTTATCTTTTCCTTCTAACATATCATCAGTAATATTAGTTACTTTTGTTATTTTTTGAGGTAGTGGTCTTCCTGGATTGATTAATTCATCATACTTTTCAATAATCATGCCATCTTTCATTTTTACAGCACCGATTTCGATAATAGAGTCGGCACCACCGGCATTAAATCCTGTTGTTTCAAAGTCGAAAACAACAAATGTATCATCTAGCATAACTGTATCATTTGGACGTACAACGATATCTACAGAGTCATCTATCATTACAAGCTCTGCTCCATATATAGCTTTAAAAGGTTCTTCTCCTTCTTTTAAATTTTTATTGTAATCTGTTACTTTACTGAATACATGAGGGAATCCTTGTACTCCATTATGGTCTGTAATAGCAACTGCTTTCATTCCAAATTTCATGGCTTGTTTTACAATATCTGTTTCATCGGCAACTCCATCCATTTGAGACATTTTTGTATGACAATGTAGTTCTACTCTTTTTTCTTCAGCAATATCTTTTACACTATCTTCATTATGATCTATTTTTAAGATATCTCTAGCATTAATAACTAATTCTTTTGAGTATTTATCATTTACTGATGCTCCACGTATCTTATACCAGTTACCTTCTTTTAATTCTTTACAGATTCTTTTATATTCATCATCTTCTCTAACAAAAACTTTACAATAGATACTATCTGAGAAGTCAGTAATTTTTAAAGTAATTATTTTAAAATCTGTTTTTGTTGATTCAAAATACTCTACTCCAAATACTTTAGCTTCAACAACAACATTATTATCTTCTCCTATTATTGTTTTTATTTTTATAGGGTCTTCTTTTATTCCTCTTCCGATTACATTATTTTCTTCTTTTGCCTCTCTTCTATATTGTTTTTTAGGGGCTTCTTCTTTAACTTCTTTTGGTGCTTCTTTTTTAGTTAAATCAATATTTACTATCTCATTATTAAGTTCATTTTGAATGTTTTCTAATATATTTTCTTCATGATTTATTTCGATATTTATATTAAATTTATAACCCATTCTTTTATAGAAATTATTAATTCTTTCTAAACATGTTTCTACTTTATTATATTCTAATTCATTAGATACAATAAGTACTAGAAAGTCATCTTTTATTTGAAGGGTATCTATATAAAGACTTTTTACTGTTAAAACATCTTTTAGTTTATCTAATAAGAAATCAGTATAGTAACTTTTATAAATTTCTAAATCAGGGTTTTCGATATTAAAAGTGAATTCTATATCATTAAGATTTTCGTTTAAAAGCATTTTATTTTCTTCTAATTTTATTAGTGTTTCTACTGGTAATAAGTTTTCTTTATTAATAATAAAGTTCCACTTCTTTTCAGAACTGTTTATTCTTACTCTGAACATTGTTGCATCATTAAAATATTGGAAATGTTCTTCTCCAATATTAATTTTATCTAATAATGTTTTTATATTACTATCCATTTTATTACCCCCTATCTTGTTATTATTGTCTTGCTTCTGCTACTATGTATTTTTTATTTCTTACACAAAAATCAATAAACTCTTCTAATGTCATTTTTTGAAGTTCTTTTTCGTATGCATATCTATCAATATCAAAAGATATTTTATCGCGCATCATAAATGTTGGAAACTCTTCTTTTTTTATTCCTAAATACATTAACCAATATGGATATAAATATCTTTTTAATGTTAGCAATTCTGGATTTCCGCTTAAATAACAGCTTCTATCATTTACTCTTGTTGCATATTCATTTAAAATAGCTAATTCAACAATTGCCTTTTTTATATTATTGTCTTCATTTTGGTATTTTTTAATATTGTTCATAACTATAAATAATAGTATTTCATATATAATGTTCATTGGATTTTTTTGATCTATTGTTTTACCAATTATCATGCTTCCTTTTAAAGGATGGTCCATTACAGATAATTCTTTATTAACCGTAAAAAAAGTATATTCTGGTAGGTCCATTCTTATAATGTTTTCTGCTAAATCAGTTGTTTCTTTTTTATGTTTATCCCATAATTTCATTATTTCTTGGCGATATTTTTCTACTTGCTTTTTTATTTTTTCGTAGTTCTTATCTTCAATTATAATATTATATATTGTGTCATCATTAGGAATAAAGTTCTTATAGTCTTTTAAAATGTTTTCTTTATCTTTATATGTTTGATTATATTCATTTTTATATGTATCCCATAGTTTTTGTTTTAGTCTTAATATACTATCAGAGATTGATGCTTGAAATAAAAGAGTCCAAATTAAGGCATAGTCATTTACTATAAATTTTGCATTCATCTTATCACCACTCTTAATAGTATGATATCAAAAAAAAAGAAAAATTTGAATATATTTTTTCTTTATTTAAATCTTTGATAAACGAAAAATGCTGTTACTGCTACTACGGCTAGGAAAGAAATAATTGAAAGTATTTTTAATGGTAGTGGTAGTCCTTTTTCTTGGAAGTCATCTGACATGTCAAAATCTTCATTAGATAAGTCCATACTTTTTGTATAGAAAGAATTATCTATTTTATTTTCACCAGTTTCTGAGATGTCGATTTCTATTGATTGATCTGTTACGTCATCTTCATCTTCTTCTCTACTTTGCTCTTTTTCATCTTGTTCCTCATCACTTGATGATTGTTCGTCTGTTTGAATATTTGTTTCTTTTTCTAGTTCTTTTATTGCTTCTTTTATCTCATCATGTTCTTCTGTTTTTTGAGGAGCAACTTTATCCATAGCACTCGTTGCCATTAAATCACTCAATAAATCTACTGTTGTTTCTTTATCTAATTCTCCTGCTAGTGTTTTAGAAGCAATTGTATCCATTAGTTCACGAATACCTTCTTCTTCAGGAGTAGCATTTCTTTTTTTCTTTTCTTCTCTATATTTAGCAAGTTCTTCTAAGTTAACACCAGCTAAGATATTGTAACTTGTGTATTTTAACTTTCTTTTTTCTTCTAATTCATCTTGTTCTTTTCTGTTTTTTCTAGCATCTTCTAAGACACTGTTTATATCATATATTTTTCTTTCTGTCTTAGGATATAGATGATTAAATGTTTCTAGTTCTTTTTTTGATTTTGGTTGGTTTTCTATATCTTGATATCTTTTCCTTTGTTGATATGACTCTCTAGTGTTTTCTTCTCTATTTAGCAATTCATATGCATTTAAATTAGTAACATCGGTGATATTTGTGTATTTTGTATTTGATGAGATATCTTGATATAATTCTTGATTTTTTATTGATCTTTTAGGACTTGAAGTTTGCTCATCTTCATACCTATCCATTCTTCGCATTCTAAATCACCTTCTATTGTAAGTTTAGCACAATAGATATAAAAACAAAAGATTAATCATTTTACTTTACGTTTTGTACTTTACATTAAAAAGTCTTTACTGAAAATTTTTTTTCATTTATAATATTTTAAGAAAGGAAGGATTTAAATGAAATTAAAAGTTAATAAAGATAGTTGTGTTGGATGTGGAGCTTGCGTTGCTTCATACGAAGATTTATTCGTTATTGGTGAAGATGGACTATCTCAAGCTAAGGTAGCTGAAGTTCCAGAGGACAAGAAAGAAGAAGCAAAAGATTCAGTTGGTGTTTGTCCAACAAGCGCTATTGAAGTTGAAGAATAATTTTAATTAATAAAAAAAATACATTTATATGTATTTTTTATTTGCTCTTTAAACTGTAAACTGTTGCGACTTCTTTAGGTGTTAATTTACGATATTCTCCAGATTTTAAGTTCTCAGTTGTAAATATTCCGATTCTTGATCTTGTTAATTTTTCTACGTGGTAGCCTACGCTTTCAAACATTCTTTTTACTTGATGATTTTTTCCTTCATGAATAATTATTTCTACTAGACAAACATTTTTTTCGGAGTTAATTTTCTTTAGTTTTACTCTTGATGGAACAACTTTTACATTATCAATATATACTCCCTCTTTTAGTTTATTGATTTGTTCTCCTTTTATGATTCCTTCAAGTTTTGCTAAATAAACTTTTTCAATTTTACTTTTAGGATGCATGATTATATTTGCAAAATCACCATCGTTTGTTAGTAATAGTGCACCAGTTGTATCATAGTCAAGTCTTCCTACCGGGTAAATTCTTGCCTTTGTGTCTATCAATTCTGTTACAACTTTCCTTTTTTTATCGTCTTCTGTTGAAGTTATTACACCACGTGGTTTATTAATTAGGTAATATTCTTTTTCTTCTTTAGTAATTAATTTATTTTCTACTTCTATTTGATCAGAACTTGATACCTTAGTTCCTAATTCTTTTACAACATTTCCATTTACTTTTACTTTGCCGTTAACAATTAAATCTTCTGCTTTTCTTCTTGATGTATAGCCTGATTGGGCAATAACTTTTTGTAATCTTTCCATAATAATCCCTCTTTTTGTTTATTTAATTTTACTATATTTTTTTATTAAATACTAGTATTGATAACATTTTATTTATTTTTTAATAAAATATATTGAGGAGGAATTACGATGTATAACAATTATAATCAAGGTCAATATATACCAGCTGGAGATGATAGATTTTTATTTGCTCCATTTATTTTAGGAGGTATTGCAGGTACTGCTCTTGGATATGGTTTTGCAAGCAACAACAATCAAAATAACTATTATCCTTATCCAGTGTATCCATCTTATCCAGTATATCCTACTTATCCTACTAATACTAATAACTATTATTATTAATTGGAAAGGTAACAATTACTGTTGTGCCTTTCTTTTCTTTTGACTTAAAATCTATTTTTCCATCATGTAATTCTAATATTTGTTTTACATAAGCAAGTCCTATACCTGAACCTTTTTCTTTGGTTGAATAAAATGCTTTTTTTATATTTTTCATTTCTGCTTCATTCATTCCTTTACCATTATCTATTATAAATACTTGAATATCTTTTAGATTCTTTTTTATTTTTATCTCAACTATTAAAAAATCTTTATCTTTTGATTCTAGAGAATTTTTTAAAATATTAATGAATACTTGTTTTAGTCTTTCAAAATACCCATTAATATATATTTCTTCATTATTTTTGAAATAAATAATGGCATTATTTTCTTTAAACAATGGTTGAAGTACTTCTATAATTTCTTCAAATAATAACGAAATGTCTAATATTTCTTTTTCTAGTTTTTGCATTTTTCCAAGTTCTGAGAAATCATTAATTATTGTTAGACTTCTACCTACTTCTTTTTTTATTATTTTAAAGTACTTGTCTTTCTTTTTAGGGGATTTTGTTGATTCATATAGTTCCAAATAACCATTTATTACAGCTAGAGGATTTTTAATTTCATGTGTTAGTTGGAATAAAGCCTCTTTTATGGACTTTTCTTTCATCAATTCTTTTTCTTGACTCTCTTTTTGTTTCTTTTTTATGATTAATAACATGTTTATTATTAGAATAGCTATTATTAATATTTCTATTTTTCTTTGCATTTTAATCACCAATTATTTTATATCAAATCATTTTGGCGAAATTTGTCGAAATATAGAAAAAAAATGACATTATTGTCATTTTATTTGTTCAATATATTTTTTTAATTGTTTTGATTCAGATCCTAAAATTATTTTAAGTTGATTGTCTATCTCAACAATTCCCTTTGCGCCTAATTTTTGGATTCCTTCTTTATTTGCTTTTGTTATATCTTTTAGTGTTACTTTGAAACGAGACATATTTGTTTCTGTTGAGATAATATTCTCTTTTCCTCCTAGTAGTTCCACTAATTTGTTAAAATCTAGTCCTGCATCTTTTTTTGTTGCTTTAATCATTGCGAATAAAATAACTATAAGGACTAACGCTATAACAGCATATTCTATATAATTCATAGCATCACCAATTCCATTATATATTATTTTTTATTAAAAATAAAGTTTTTATTTTTATGACGTTAGTTGGTTTATCTTTCTTATGAATTCTTTGCTCTTTAGATATAGTCCTGTAAATCTTTCATAATACTCATCTAGAAAGTTGTTTATTTCTTTTGTTACTTCGCTACTTACTTCTAATTTTGAGATACTTGATATTTCAACATAGTTATACATTCTTATCATTTTTATAGTTTTTTCACTCACTAATTGTTCATTATCATAACAATCTTTACAAATATAGCCTCCTTGACTACTTGAAAGTGTTACGATTTGTTTAGTTGAACCACAATGACAACATGAATCTATATTTGGGGCAACACCTAAATATGTTAAAAGTTTCAATTCAATAATGTTGGTTAAAGGAAGTGGTGGTAAGCCCTCTTCTATCTTTGTTAGTGTGTCTCTAAGTAGTCCAAATATCTCTTCATCTGCAGTTTGCCTTAAGACTTGAGTTGTTAAATCAAGAATAAATGATGCGTATGATATTTTTTCTAAATCCATTATTGTTTTAGAAAAGGAGTTAATGACATCAATGCTTATTAAGGTTGAGAGACCATTTGGTTTATAATAAACATTAAATGTTCCATAGAGTAGTTTTCTACTTACTCCCCTTAATTTGCTTTTCATGTTTCTACAGCCTTTTGACATAATTCCTATCATGCCATATTTATCTGTTAAAACATTTAGGATTTTACTTGATTCACTATAGTTTGTTTCACTTAGAATTATTCCTTCGAATGATTCAATTTTCATAGCATCACTTCTTTTTTATTTGTTTCAATAAATTATAATACTTTATATCTCCTGTTTTTTTAAATAGTTCCCAAAGTATTTTTTCGTCCATATAAAATCACCTCTATTATAATAGTGATGATTTATTTTATATTTTATTCATAATTTTATTCATCTTCATCTTTTAGTCCAAGTTCGATGAAATATTTTTCTTGATCTCTCCAATTTTTTAGAGTTTTTACATATGTTTCAAGATAGACTTTCTTTCCTAAAAATTCTTCCATATCTTTTCTAGCTCTAATACCTATTTCTTTTAGCATTGATCCTTGTTTACCTATTATTATTTTTTTAATATTGTCTCTGTCTACAACGATTAATACTTGGATTCTGACTAAATCTTTTTCTTCCTCATAATTTTCTACATAGCAAGTTACTGTATGAGGTATTTCATCATGTGTTAATTCTAAAACTTTTTCTCTTACAAATTCGGCCATTATAAATCTTGTTGTTACATTTGTTAAATCTTCTTCACTATAGATTTTTTCACTTTCAGGCATATCTTTTTTTAGACATTCTATTAATGTATTTATATTGTCTTTTTTCATGGCTGAGATAGGAATAATTTCTTTAAATTCGTACTCGTCTTTTATTTGTTCTATTTGTTTTAATAAATCTTCTTTATTCTTTACTAAATCTATTTTATTTAAAAGTAAATATATTGGAATATTTTTATTTTTTATCTTTTCTAAAATAAATCTATCGCCTTTACCTATTCCAGACTTGGCATCTACTAGAAATAATATTACATCTACTCCTTCAGTATTAGTATAGGCTTTCTTATTTAAAAGATTGCCTAACTTATCATTAGGTTTATGAATTCCTGGAGTATCAACAAATATGATTTGAGATGTGTCATCATTATATATTCCTTCTATTACATTTCTTGTTGTTCCACTTACGTTAGATGTTATTGCAAGTTTCATTCCTAAAATACTATTTAGTAATGTACTTTTTCCAACGTTTGGTCTTCCTACTATACTTACAAAACCACATTTCATTTTAAATCTTCCTCTCCAAAAGGATATGGGCATAACTCTTCTACTGTATGACAAATTACTCGTCCATGAGTATCATAACAATATACTTTAGAGTCTTTGTCATATACTTCACTAATTAATTGTCGGCATACAAAACAAGGCATTCCTATTTCGCCACTTGAAACCATTACATGTAATTCTTTATAATCACCTGGCTTATAACCAGCTGTCATACTGGCAAAAATAGCATTTCTTTCTGCACATGTTCCAGCTCTTGTTGATGCATCTTCAACATTTACTCCGAAAAACTCTTCACCATCTTTTGTAATTACACAAGCAGATACTGGAAAATGTGATATAGGTACATAGGCATTTTTATGTAATTCTAATAATTTTTCTACCATATTATCCTCCTATTATTTCAATTATTTTTGGAATAAAGATAATTAATCCACCAATAAGGGAAGTTATGCATAACAATAAAGTTGCACTACTTGCAGTATCTTTTGATATTTTTGCAAGGGGATTAATTTCTTGAGTTGTCAAATCCACTAGTGCTTCAATTGAGGAGTTAATCATTTCGCAAGCACTAATTGCTCCTATCATACTAATTACAAATAACCATTCTGATGGAGATATTTTAAAGACAAATCCTAGAATTGTTACTACTATAGCAGCGATTATAATAATAATCATATTATGTTCATATCTTATACAATATAATATTCCATCAACTGCATGACAAAAGCTTTTCCAATATCTTTCTAAAAAGTTTCCTTCATCTTTAATTCTCTTAGGAGTTTTCTTAAATATTTTCTCTAGTAATCCCATATGATTCTAGTACCTCCTCTTGCTTTTTAAACATTACTTCTTCTTCCTCTTTAGTTTGATGATCATATCCAAGCAAATGATAAAAACCGTGTACTGCTAAAAAAGATAATTCTCTTAATAGTGAATGTCCATATTGGTCTTTTTGTTCTCTTGCCTTATCTATAGAGATATAGATATCTCCTAATATTCTTTCTTCATCTGGTACTATGACTGTATCTTCATCTTCAAGAGCAAATGTAATGACATCTGTCGGTCTATCAATTCCTCGATATGTTTTATTTAATTCATGAATATAATTATTATCAACAATTATTAAATTAAATACAACGTTATTTAAATTCTCTTTTTCTATTGCACTGTATAGTACCTTTTCTACTGTATTTAATTCCTCTATCTCTTCATCAATCATTGAAAAAACTTCTATTTTACTGCTCATTTTTCCTCCTATATTAGAATAATTAATGTTCCTATAAAAATACATAATGCAATTATGTTTAATACTGTTTCATTACTAAATATTTTAGGAAGCCTATTATAAATCCTTAATAATATTTTATAGATTATAAAGCCAATTAGTCCTCCTGCTAGATTTAAAATAATATCGTCAACATCAAAGACTCTTCCTATACACATTTGGACTATTTCTATTGAAATAGATGCGATAAATGTAAGAAATAATGTTAATTTTAATTTATCTATTTTTAAAAAGTAGCTTATAAAAAATCCATACGGTAAAAACATTATCATATTTCCAATTACGTTCTTTAGGAACAAACGACTTGTTATATTATAGCGCAAAATCTCTCTAAATGGAATAAAATTATTACCTGCCCATGTTGTTCCATCTTGAAATGTTACTACTTGGAATAAACATAGAATATATATTGCGAATGATAACATTAATATTTCTTTGTATATTACTACTTTTGTTTTATTTTTTATCAGATAAGTTAATCTTAATGACACCATAACCACGACGGAGATTATTAGCATCGGCCATGTAAAATTAACTACTCCTTGAATTGTATCAGTGAGTGGTCCTAACATTTAATTCCTCCTCTGGTATGATTTTTGCAAAGTCTGTTATGTCTTCCTCTGCGGCGATGAATACTTCTATTATTATTTTACTATTATTTCTACTCTTTTTCAAAACTTTTTTCCTTATAATACCTTTTATGCTATTATTTTCTTTTAATAATTGTTTTTCCGCTATTGTTAAGGCTTTTTTATCAACATTATTAATTGTATTTTTGATTACTTTTTCCTTTACTTCTATGTATTTTGTTAGATCTATATTTATAGGAATAATCTTACCTTCTATAATATTATACTCTTTTTTTTCAAAAGTACTAAAATTGTTAAAAAGTTCTATATTGGTTTTGAATAAATTAATTGATAAGCCAAATCTCTCTTTATTTGTATAGACTCTTTCTATGGTCTTTTCATCTAATTCTACTTTTATTCTATACCAAGTCTCTCCTAAAACATTTCCTTTGACACATTTTCTTTCGACAATATTTTCTTTATTGTGTATTACACCACTTATTAGTATTTCTCCTTTTGTAACATAATCATTTATTTTTTTTACTATTTCGCCACTTGATGAGTTTATTTTGGTTATTCGAGCATTTTTTCTCGCAACTAAATTTCTCTCATCGCAAATATCATTATCATTTTCTATCTTTTTTTCTTCTATCTTAACTATATATTTTGTACCATGTTCAATAATTTCTATATATTCTATTTTATCTTTATTTACTTTTTTTAGTTCTTCTTTTATCTTTTCTTTTTCATTATATGATATTTTAAACTTATATTTTTTTAGGCCTAACTCTTTTAAATCTTTTAAAATATCTTTTTCTAAAACTTTATTTGGTGTTTCTACTTCTATATCAAATATTATATTTGATAGTAATATGTTTACAATTATTCCAGCTATTACAAGAATAAAAAATACTGAATTCTTCTTTAATACAAATTCTAATTTATTTAATCCATAATAATCTATTATTTCTATTTTCTTTATTGTCTTTATTTTTAATATTTTCTTATAATCTTTTTTATTTATGATAACTTCTAAATACTTTTTTTCTTCTTTTATGTCATATAATTCTATTTTTTTATTTATTAAGTCTTTTAATAGATAACTATTATTAAATGCTGCTATACGTATTTTTATTTTATTATTCATCTATTACCTCTATTTTATTAATTGATCCTTTTATTAATAGTTCCTCATCTACTATTTTTTTTAGGACTAAGTCTTTTCCATAAATTAATATTTTTTTCTTAGGAATGATTATCGAAATAGAATTTTGTTCTAGTGATAATAATCTTTTGTAATTTACTATGTATATACTATCTTCATCTATAATCATTTTGTACTCTCTATTATTTAGATAATTATCTATTAAATTTGTCATTTAATCACCATTATAAGTATATGATTATACGTAAAAAAAAAGCATATAATGCTTTTAATTTAATCTTTCCTTGATAAGGTTTGAAACTTCTTTCATGTCGGCTTTTCCTTTTAATTTTTCTGATGCAGCTTTCATTACTTTTCCCATGTCTTTTTGACTTTCTGGTTTTACTTCTTCAAATATTTCATCAAGAACTTTTTCTACTTCTTCTTTTGATAATTGTTCTGGTAAGTAATTCATTAAGACATCTATTTCTTTTTGAGTTTGGTCTATTAAATCTTGCCTGTTACCTTTTTCAAATTCAGTTATTGAGTCTTTACGCATTTTAATTTGTTTATTAACAACATCAATTAATAAGTCATCATTTATTTCTTTTTTATAATCAATTTGTTCTTGTTTCAATGATGCCTTTACCATTCTAATTACTGTTAATCTTTCTTTTTCTTTATTCTTCATGGCTTCTATCATGTCTTTTTCTAATTTTTCTACCATAATCTCATCTCCTTAACTTATTATACCATAATATTATTATAAGCAAAATAAAAGCAGAGAAATTAATTATCTCTACTTCTATTTGCTCTGTCTCTCTTTCTTGTGTTTTTAATGCCCTCTTTTTTAGCTGCTCTACGCTTAACTCCTGGTTTGTCATATGCTTCACGTTTTTTCCATTCAGAAGGGACACCGTCTCTTGCTACTTTTTGTTTGAACTTTCTTAGAGCTTGATCAAGATTTCCTCTAACAGTTACTTTAGTTGCCATCTAATTTCCCTCCCTTCGCTTTAACTAAAATGAATTATATCATGTGTTTTAAGCATTTTCAACCATTTTTCAACAATTTATTAACATTATCTTACAAAAAAATACAAATTTCTTAAAAAAATACCTATATATTTTCCTAACGAAGCAATAAATTTTAGCCAAATTGGTAAATATAAAATGATTAGAATATACATACCAACAAATAAAAATATTCTTACTATTTTTGTTATCTTAGTGGGCATACTTCATCATCGGCTATTCTTCTTACTCCTGAACCAAGTTCATATCCAGCATCATGTACTAGTTTCATAATATTTACT
Source organism: uncultured Muribaculaceae bacterium (assembly GCA_964530845.1). Classification (GTDB taxonomy): domain Bacteria; phylum Bacillota_I; class Bacilli_A; order RF39; family UBA660; genus UBA3789. The sequence goes on along the minus strand of CAZHBS010000006.1, from coordinate 61,231 downwards.
AAGGCGTTAAGAACTGAACCAGTTATTGAGTCGCCACCATAGATTTTATTCAATTCATTTTCTTTTAATTCTTCCATTTAACCACAAGGCTTAGGGTTTGCAATCCCATCTATTACCCCTGATATGAATATTATTAAAGTCACTACAGCAATGCCTATCCATATATAGGGTACCGCTCCTCCATTAATTTTTTCTAATTCATTATTTTTTAACTCAACTATTTACATCACCATCCCATATCAATTTAAATATTTTTAGTAATTTAATCTTTTTATTTTGGATAGTTATTTTTATATGATCATTTTGTTTATATTTACCCTTTATCTTTAATTTTAAATATATCTCATAATACTCTTGTTTATTATCTTTTAGAGTTACTCCTTTATCTTTTAATATTGTGTATTTTATTTTTTTATTATCTATATATAAAGATGTATTTTTATATAAGACATTTCTCTCCTCCTTATTTACAAAAGTCATTATATTTTTATCATCTAAATACAAAGAATCAATTATTGTGTAGCTATAGATTTTATTATTATATAAAATTACAATTACTATTATTTCTATTACTATCAACATTACTAATAGAAATATTATACCTGTTGTTTTTTCATAATTTTTCTTCTTCAATTATTTTTCCTTTACTTAATTTTAATACTCTATCAAATAATTTTTTATTATTAAATCTATGAGATATTATGATTATTGTTTTTTCTTTCATATACTTAAAGATATTTTCTAGTATTTTCTTTTCTTTATTAATGTCAATTTGTGATAATGCTTCATCAAAGATATAAATGTTTGAATTTCTTATTATTGCTCTTGCAAGTATTATTCTTTGTCTTTCACCATTGCTTATATTAAAACCATTTTCTTCTATAATTGTATCTAAAGTTTTATCTTTTAACAAATCACTTACATATGTCATATTAACTATTTCTTGGAGTTTTTCCTCTTCTATTTCCTGGTACATGCAAATATTATTTTTTATTGTTTCATTGAATAAGTATTCATTATTTGTTACATAGGTAATATTTGATCTAATATTTTCTAAATGATAATGATTTATATCAATATTATCAATTTTTATAGAATCAAAATTCGTTTCAATATACCTTAAAATCATTTTAACTAAAGTAGATTTTCCAGTTCCACTCTCTCCACTTAATAATATCTTTTCACCTTTTTTTATTTTTAAATTTAAGTTATCAAAAATAACTTTAGTACCAATACTATAATTTAAATTTCTAATCTCAATATTTCCATTTAGTGTGTATGGTAAGTAAAAATAATTATTCTTAAAATTTTCTTCTTCAATCATAAATAATTCTTCTATACGTTCTAAGGAGATTTTATAGGAATTGTAGTTACTTATTGTGTTTATAATATTTTGATAGTTTACTATGTAATATGAGATGAAGGATTGAAATAAAATTAAATTTGATAGGGACATTTTATTTATAATTACATAGTAACTTCCTAGGGAATATATTATTATTGTCATTATATCTTTAAGACTATCTTTAATCATAATTTCTTTTTCTAAATATTTAAGATAGTTATATACATTTTCTGATAAAACTTTGTAATTTATTATAAACTTATCTATTAGTCTTTTTTCTAAATGAGAGCCTTTTATTGTATCTACATTATTTATTCCTTGAATAATATATGAATTGATTATATCTTCACTATTTTTTACTTTTTTTAAATTTACTTTTTTTCTTTTATTTCTTATTAATATTATTATCGAGATAAATATAAATGTAATATTAATTATTAGAGTTAATTTAAAACTATATTTAATCATAATAGTTGTGAAGATAATGATTGAGATTAAATCAGTTGTAAGGATACAAAAGATATTTGTTAGATAATCTCTTACGGTTTGAAGATCTTTAAAGCGAGAGATAACTTCTCCTGATGTTCTATTTTTGAAGTATAAATATGGAAGCAATAATATTTGTTTATATGTGAATGTAGTTATTTCAAGTGCGAAGATGCTATTCCATTTATATAATATAATATTTCTAATAAAAGAAAGGACATTTTTGATTATTATTAAAGAACCTACTGTTAAGCTTATTTTTATTATATTTATTGAAAGATTATTTTTTATTACCAGTTCAGATAAATATTTAAAGTGATATGAAGTTATTATATTTAGTAGAAAATAATTTATCGTTGTGATTAATATTAATATTAAATAATTCTTATTTTTAATTAAAAGGTCTTTTACATTTTTATAAATTACTTGTTTCTTTCTAAATATAGGGATTTTCTTTATTGGCTTTAAAAATAAATAATTATTTGTAGTCAGTAAATTATATTCCGAATAAGAAAGTTGTTTTTTACCTTTAGCGGGATCCATTACTGTAAGAGTTTTCTTTTTATTATCCATTTTATATATTACAATAAAATGCTTATATTTTTTATTGATATTAATATGGGCAATGCATGGTAAGTTATTTACATTTATTTCTTCTAGTTTTCCTTTTACACCGATTGAATCAAAGCCTAGGGATTTTGACGCTTCTAATAAATTATATAAGTTTACACCTTCTCTTGTTGTATTTGTAATCTTTCTCAAATATTCTTTTGATACTTCTCCTCCATAGTATCTGACTATTGATAATAGACAACATATACCACAATCTTTAGCACCATCTTGTAATACTACTTTCACTTGTCTTTTTATCACCTCCAAAAGTATTATTCGCTTTTTTTGGAGATTGTCGCAAAATTTTGCAAAAAAAAAGAAGAAATTTCTTCTTAAATTTAATCATGCGCGTGACATATGATTAAATATAGGATTGTCCTACATCTAAATATTAACATATTATTAAACTGGTTTCAATATATTTTTACTTTATTTTTCTCATTGACACTTTTTTTATTTACATACCAGTCTATAAATTGTTGAAATGCAGAGTTTGTTTTAGCACTTCTTCTCTTTCTTTCTTCATCAGTCATTTCTGCTAAAGTCTTTTCATATCCTTCTGGGATAAATACTTGCCAAAGTCTGCTTCTGGCGTTTTCCGTTATTTCTCCTCTTATCTCTGTTGTTAGAACTCCTTTTGAACTGGAAATAAACTGTTTTATTTCTTCTCCATCATAGTAAGTTACACAACTGATAAACTCACAGTCTCTATTTTCGACTTCTTTCATTGTTTCTAAAAGTTGTTCAATATTAGTACTTATTCCACTTCTTTTTACTAAAGTTCCTGGATAATTTTTCTTATTTGGATAGCCATTAATATAGAAACCACTGTCTTCTACAAAAACTGGCTTTAATAGTTTGTTATAGGCTTTTATTGCCTTGTCTTTAGATACTTCAGATACATCGCTTACTTCTAGTTCATCTATCTCATCAACGTATTCTTCAATTTCTAAATTATTTTCTATTCCGAGTTTTTGAACTCTTAAATATTTTCCTCTATTTGTTGTCATATATGCTAGACTCATATTACCACCTCAATTACCAATATAGTAGATTAGTAGGTAATATTTATGTCACTATTCATATTTTGCTTCTGACAAATAAATTAATCCTTCTGTTAGAGGCATTGTATCAAATGTTTCTCTTTGTTCTTTTGTTATACCAACTGCAGCAGCACCAGGATGTCCTCCACCACCATGTTCCATAGCGATAACATTAACATCAACGTCTTCTACAACTCTTCTATAAGACTTTTGACCAAATTCTCCTTTATCTAAAGCAATAATTAAAATATATTTTATATTATTAGGATTACTGTTTTTTAAAATATACTCTGATATTTCATTACGATATTCATATGGAGAATTAACTATTATAAAATTATTATTATTTTTATCAGTTTGTAACACTGCCTTTGACATAATATTTTCAAGATTAATCCTAATTGATTCTTTTTTATCTCTAATTAATTTACTTTCTTGTTCTGTATAAAAGAATTCTGTATTTTCTTTTAATTTATTTACCATTTGTTTTACAAACTCTTCTTTTCCTATAATGTTAAATAATATTCCTAAATCATGAGCAAGAGTTCCATTTTCAGTTTTCTTCCAATCCCATGTATCTTCTTGTCTAATGTATTCAACAAATGTATCTAAAGCATTCGTTCTCTTTAAATAATTATTTTCTAATAAATATTCATAAAATAGTCCTGTTGCACATTTTTTACCATTTTCATCTTGTTCAATTACTTTAGTAAATGGATAACGATTCATATTACTATCAATTGATCTTTGATGATGATCGAAAACTAATGTTTTTTCTTTTAGGTCACTATCTGCAACCATTGTTAGAGCTGGGTCATATAGTGATAAATCTGTTACATAGATTTTTTCATATTCTTCTAGACTTTTTGTTTCAATATATTTTCTAAATGTTACTTCTAGTGCTTCTACATCATGCAATAAAACATAGTCAATATCATTAAATGCAAGTTTTGCAAGAACTATGTTTCCAAGACCATCAACATCACTTTCATGGCTAAATACTATTACTTTATTCATATAATCTCCTTCTTTAGTTATATTCTAACATACTTTGATTATTAAAACATAGTTCTTTTAAACAAAATAAAAACGTTGAATAATCAACGTTAATTTCAATATGGTGGAGCATAGCGGGATCGAACCGCTGACCTCCACGGTGCAAACGTGGCGCTCTCCCAGCTGAGCTAATGCCCCATAATTCATAGTGTCTTTCTCAACACCAGTAATTGAATTATAGCAAAGCATTTTTTAGAAGTCAATATTTTTTAGAAAAATTATTATATTTTTTATTTAAATACTCCTTTTCACTATATTTTATATTGTTTTCTTTTATTATATTGTTCTTATAACGATACATATTTTTTATATTATAAATTATTTTATTCTTTTTATAATTATATTTATGAAGATATCTTTCTAAAAGAAACTTTTGATATAAGATATCTTCTTTTAAATCTTCTTTTCTGATTAAGACAATTAACATTATATAAGTTATTATCATATTAATTGATAACTTTTTATTACTTAAATATATTATTATGGCAAGTAAATAACTTATCTTTATCACAAGGTTATATGTTTTTTTATAAGGGAAAAATACATTTAAAAATATATTTAATATTTTTCCACCATCAAGAGGATATATCGGTAATAAATTAAATATTAAGATTCCATAGTGATACATTTTAACTATTTCTTTATTAAATACTAAGCATAATAAAAGATAAGCTAGTACTTGAAATAGCGGACCCATTATTAATATTAATAACTCTTTAAAAGGATTTATATTTAAATCCATATTCATTTTAGTTACTCCACCTAAGGGATATAAATATATATTTATTGTTTCTATATTAAATATTTTGGCAGTTAAATAGTGTCCTAATTCATGAATTATTATTAAAGTACTTATGATAATAAATTCTTTATAAGCACCTATTACAATAGAAATAAAGGCAAATACATATACTAAAATATTTATTTTAAATATATTTCTTATAGTCTATATATTCTCCTTCTTTTTCAAGAGTTAGAAATAATTCATTTGATTCTGTATTTCCTAGAATATCTCCTTTTTCTAGATAATCATATAGTTTATATTCATTACTATTTAATTTGCTATAACTAGTTTTTACTCCATCAATTTGTTCTATAATAATTTTTTCATTATCTTTATAAATTATTATGCCATTTTCAAGTACTGGAACTGGATAATTATTATCTACTGTTAGGACAACTCCATTTTCTTTTTTTATTTCTTTTTTATAATTTAATTTATTTGTCATAACTTGCCTAGTATTATCTTCTGTTGTTAGTGATTTAAAATATTTAACATATATATTTCTATTTTCTGCAATATTTAGGCTATCTGTATATATTTTATCATTTAATATTTCTTTACATTTAGGATATATTTTTGTTGAGATCATTCCTAGTAAAAATACTATTATTGTAAAACATAACTTATACATTTTATTTCTTATTGTTTTTTTCAATACTAATCTTTCTCTTACATATTTATTGTTCATATTATCACCTAGTAATATATATGAATTTTATAAAATAATATACAAAAAATAAGTATTAGTTTATACTTATTTCTTTGTACTTTTTAGGAAGATATTTAATTATAATACAGACTATTTCTATATAAATAATATTAATTATTAAACTATGAGTTATTTTATAAATAATTTTTGATATTGTTATTGGGAAAAGATTATATACGTATAAAATCATTCCTTGTGTTAGTTCATATATACTAATTATAATTACTGTATAAAATATTAATTTTATAGGACCAGATTCTAAATTCTTTTGAATAAACATTGAGATTAATCCTATAAGAAGAAATATAACTGCATTGAAAAATAATAAATTAGTATAGAATAAATCATATATAAAGCCTATTATAAAAACTATTAGTAAATATTTCTTTATATTTTTATGATAAAAGGGATAAATTATAAAAATTGAAGTTAATGTAAATAATGGAGTTAAGTAAGATAAATCATTTACAAGATATGGTAAATAGTTTGTTAATACTCCGTCAAATATTAAAGATGTAATTATTACTATAATTGGAATCATTCTGTCACCTTTAATACTGTAACATAGTGAATGTTACTGAAATCTTGTTTTGTTTTTATATAGACTGTTTTACTTAAATTATATTTATCACTTTCTATTTCTTCAACATTTCCAATAAATATCCCTGTTGGAAATAATTCCCCTAACCCACTTGTTAGAACTTCATCCCCTTTATTAACAACTGTTGTTTTATCTATTCCTGTTGCTTTTATTAAACCTTTTTTTGTGTCATATCCATTCATAATAGCAAAATTGTCTTGATTATTTGTTTTTATCGCAATGCTTACTTTAAACTTTATATCATCTGATGTAATTAATTTAATTTCACTAGAATTTTTATACACTTTATTTATTTTACCTATTAAACCTTTTTTAGTTATTACTGCCATACCTTTTTTTATACCTAATTTTGAACCTTTATCAATTGTTAATGTATTAAACCAGTAACTTTTATTTCTTGATAAGATTGTTGCATTTATTGGTTCATATTCTGTTAGTGTTCTATTTAAATCTAATGTTTCTTTTAATTCTTTTATTTCTTTTTCTAAGGACTCATTGACTTTTTTTTGAATTGTATAACTTTCAGTTTCATTATTACTATTATCATGAGCTAGATGTGTTAATGGATACATTATTATTTTTTGAATACTTGCTGAGATATTATTTAAACCATTATATTTAGAACCATCTCTTTCAATATACAGAGATACTGTTAATAAAAAAATTATAGTTATAATAATGGTTATTATTTCGACGATTATTTTTTTCTTGTTATCTTTCTTGTTATACATAATATCACTCTCTTATTCATTATATTATAATTTGTTTTGTTTGTCTTTAATATTATGCTCATAAAAACTATAAAAATTACTATCTGATACTATTATGTGATCTAATATTGGTATTCCTTGTATATTACCAGTTTCAATTAACTTTTTTGTAAAATCTATATCTTGTTTACTTGGAGTTACATCATTTGATGGATGATTATGAAGACAAATAATTGATGAGGCACTTAATTTATAGGCTTCTTTAAATATTTCTCTTGGATGTGTTACTGATGTATTTAGTGTTCCGATAAACAGAAGTTTTCTTTCTATTAGATTTTGTTTTGAATCAAAGTAATAGCAATAAAAATATTCTTGTTTTTTACCTGTAAATAAGTATTTAGAATCTTCCCATATTAGTTTTGGAGTATCTAATCTTACTTTTTTATTTTCTTCTTTGAAAAATACTCTTTTACCTAATTCTATTGCAGCAACTAGTTCTATTGCTTTTGTTTTTCCTATTCCTTTTATTTTCATTAAATCGTTTATGCTTACTTCTTTTAAATCAGATAATTTATATTCTCTTAATAAATCTATTGATAGATCATTTACATTTTTACCTTTTAAACCTGTTTTTAATATTATAGATATTAATTCTTTATCTGATATATTTTCTTTTCCAACATTAAGTAATCTTTCTCTTGGTCTTTCTAATAAAGGTATTTCTTTTATTTTATAATTACTCATATATCTCCCTTTATTATTATTAACTTTTTTTAAAGAGATTCTTTATTTTTAACTATTTCTATATAATTGGCTATAACTACTTCTTGAATTTTTAATATTTCATCACTACTTTTAGCAGATTTAGTCAATAAATCAAATTGTTCTATATTATTCTTGAATTCTTCATTATTAAAATACTTTTCTTTTATTGTGACTTCGATATTTTTTTCACTATATAAATCAGATATTTTTTTAGCAACTTCTAAATCTTTTGTGATTGCTAGATAGACATATATTTTATCATTTTTATATTCTAATATTTTTTCTTTAATATTTTTTATACTACTAAATATATTATCATTGTTGTAGACTCCTTCTTGGATAAAGTAATATTTATTTTTATTATTATTTATATTTAATATTGATGTATTAGAAAAGATTATTTTTCCAATTATTAATCCTAATAATACAAATGATAAACATATAATTATATTTTTTTTCATATTTTCACCATTTTTATTATATAAATAATAATTCTTTTTTATTGTCGAAAAAAAGATGCTTTTAGGCATCTTTCTTTATTTCAGAATATGTTACATATATCACTAAAAGCATTCCACCAATTAGTAAATATAACCAATATGGCATTCTATCTAATAATAACCAAAATCTATAAATAATATTTACTATAGTATAAATTATTCCTGTAATAAATAAAGGAAATAACTCATCTTTTCTGATACCTATTATTATTGAAATTACTCCAACTAATCCAACAAAAATTATTGCATACAAGTTTGCTTCAAAGAATAATGGTCTTGTAAATAATAGGATACATAATATACTTATAATGTTTTTTAAGACTTTATTATTTATATAAAATTTAATTACAATATAGGCCATATATAATAGAATAAAACTATTTAAAATATTACCTAAGATATAAGACATATCTGTTTGTAATGATATAGATAATAATGGAAATACTACATAGACACAGGCTATTTTAGATACTGTTTGAGCATCTACAATTATTACTAGTAGTAACATGACAAATACAAATAAAAATGATATTAAGAATATATTTATATTCAATATGTTTATATAGACAAATGGTACAAATAAACTTGTTAACATAAAGATACTTGAGATAGCTAAATATTCTTTTGTAATCTTTTTATTGTGTTTGTCTACTAATGATTTACAGAATATATATAATGATGAGATTATTGTGATAATCGTAGTTGGAAGATTTAGTGATGAGGAACACATTATTAATGTGATAAATAATCCTGTTATTATTGAGATGTAATAAATATTCTTTGTTAAATCTTTTTTCGTAATATGATGAATTATACAATATACTAGTGTCGTTATTGATATTGCATAAATTAAGTCTAAGTTTCTAAATAGTGTTGTTGATATTGCGATAAATAATCCCATAAATGAGACTGGTTCTAAGAAACTTGAGATTTCTACTTTATAAGTATTGAATAATCCTCTTTTTGAAATAACATTTACAATTATATATGTTAAAGTTATAAGTAATGGTCCAAGATAACTTTGATTTGAATAAGTTATAAATAATAGAATTATTGTTAATATAGAATATATTATGAAATTTATATTAATATCTTTCTCCTTAATTGGAACAATATAACTATTAATAAGTAATGTATAAATACTTGAGATTAATGATACTAAGACTAGATTAAGACTTTCTGACATTATTGTATTTGATAGTCCAAAGAATATTAATATATAAGTAACTATAATATTAATCAATGATTCATCTTTTGTCTTATCTATAAATGTTAAATAATTTATACTAATTATACTAATAATAGATGTATATAATATTAAGATATTATTTGGATGTTTTTGAGTTATTAAGAATCCTATTAAAATATAGGTAATTATTTTACTAAGATTAAATATGTTTCCTTTACTATTAGAAAAGACATTAATAAATACAGTGATGATTGTAAATAATGCAATTACTTCTATTTGTCTTAAACCAATAAATGTTAAAAGATAATAAATTCCTAATAAAAATGAAGCATAACTTATAAATAAAACGGGATTTTCTTTATATTTTTTATTAGTTATTAATGACAAAATAGATATTACAAAGAATGTAATTGAATAAGCAATATTTTTTCCAGTACCATTGAAGGAAATATTATTACCAAAAGTTTTATAATATAAGAATTCTACTAGTGATAAGACAATAAATGTCATACTTAATGCCCAATATGTTTCTGATGTTTTAGATAATTTATATTTTTTTTCAACTATTGTTGATACTACAAAGAAACTTATACCTATTACAAGTAGTATTATTGCTTTTGTTGTTCCACTTATAAATGTTGTAGGATTTGCTGCTAGAAGAACACCAGCAATTAAAATCATTAATAAGCCTATTTTTTGAATTATATCTTTTTTTCTACTTTCTTTTGTAACTGTTAATTTTTTTGGAGAGGCTTTATTTCCATTAGACTTAATTTTATATTTATTAATTTTATATGTAACAACAAATAAAGCAATTGAGCCTAGTACATCAACTATGGTTAGAATGCTTAATAAAAATAATAGAAATTTATTTTCATATATCTTTTCTTCTTTTTCTTTTGATTCAATATATAAATATATTCCTGTTGCTAACATGATTATTCCATAGAATGGTATATTTAGTAGAGGTATTCCAATAATACATTTTAAAATTCCTATTGTTCTTAGCCACTTTTTTTCTTTTTCCATACACAAGTCTCCTACCTTTATAATATATATTATAATTCAAGTTACTGTGTTTGTCTATTAGTAAGGCGGTGAATTTTTTGTTTACCAACAAGTGTATTAACACTGTTTTCCCAGTTTTCTCTGTCAATTAGTCCATCTGTTTTTACCTCAACTCTATCATTATTTCTTAATACATAGTTGAAGCTTCTTTCTTTCCCATTAACAATTATTCCAGTAAGCTTATCTAGTGTATCTGGAGATACTTGGCAAACAAAGTCTAGTGCAGTTGAACCATATGGTAATTCTATTATTTCGCCACCATTGGCATATACATAGACATGTTCTGTAAGTAGTTCTCCTTTTATTTCTTTTATAAAATCTCTATTTTCAGTAAATGATTCATCAATTTCTTGTAATCTTCTAGCAAATTGAATTCTTTCTCGTATCAATTTTTGAGTTTGTTCATGAGGCATGTATAAAGGTATTTCACTGACTCCTTTATCTTTTGGTAGATTCCAATAAGCACTTATTCCATAGGCAGAAACTTTATCCATATCAAATGTCCTTATCTTTGTTTTAAGAAGTCTTCCACTTTGGTCAGCTACAGTTGTATGTAGTGATCTATATAGATTGGTTCTAGGATTAAAAATATAGTCTTTAAATCTTCCATTTATTGGGGGAATATTTCTATGAACATAATACAATGTTCTATAACAGTCTTCTACTTCTTCTACTAGTATTTTTAAATAGAATAAATCATACATATTTTCCATTTCATAACCTTTTAATATTTTTCTATATATTGTAGTAACATTTTTCATACGAAGAATTATTTCATTTGGGATATTTTTACATTTTAATATTTCTGCTAATTTAAATTTTATTTCTTCTAAATAGGCTCTTTCATTTTCATTTAGTTGGCTTCTTTTTTCAACTATTCTTTTATATGCATCTGGTTCTATATATTTAAGAGATAAATCTTCTAATTCACTTTTAATACTGTATGCTCCAATTGATAAGGCAAGTGGCACAAATAGTTCCATTGTTTCTATAGCATTTTCTCTTTGCTTTTCTGGTCGTTTAAATTCAAGTGTCTGCATATTATGAAGTCTATCTGCTAATTTTATTAATATTATTCTGACGTCTTTTGTTAATCCTGTTATTATTTTTCTGGTATTAGCAAGATTTTGTTCTTCTTTTGTGGAAAAGTTCATTCGACGCATTTTTGTTACACCATCAACTAGTTCAGCAACTATTGGATTTATACTTTCTTCGATATCTTTCAATGTAATATTTGTGTCTTCTACAACATCATGAAGAAGAGATGCACAGATTGTATCTTTATCATAAACTTCCATTTTTAATAAGTTTAAAGCAACGTGTAATGGATGAGATATATATGGTTCTCCACTTTCTCTAAATATTCCTCTATGTGCTTCTTCAGCTATTTTATAAGCCTTGGTAACGTCTTCTATTGCTTGAGGATTCTTTTCTTTTAAAATACTAATAATTGTTTCAAATTCTTTCATAATAACCTCCTAAATACAAAAAAAGACCCAATTAAATCAATTGAATCCTTTTATTCATTTTATATATTAAATTATTGATTTGACATATTCGCATAAATATCGCCTCTTTTTTCGTATGACAATATTTATATCAAATTTAGTATATATAGTCAATTATATTTTTATTTTTTTTATAGAAATCATTTTATTTGTTATACTTAATTATTTAATAACTCTTCTAATTTTTTCTTTTCTTCTTCTAGTTTTTGCTTATCCATATCAACAATATTTTTAGGAGCTTTATTTACGTAGTTCTCATTTGATAATAATTTTTCTCTTCTTGAAATTGACTCTTCTAATGATTTGATTTGTTGCTCTTTCAAAGCTTTGTCGGCATTAGTTTCAATTTTTTCAAAGTAAATTGTTGCTTTTACTTTATTTGAGAATACTTTGTATGCTTTCATTCCTAATGGTTCTTTTACAACATTACCATCTAGTTTTAATAGTTTAACTATAAGTTCATTATAATCTTTAGTATCAAACATTACCTTTAATTCTTTTGTCATATTATTTTCTGCTTTAACATTTCTAAAGTTTTTGATAAATTCTACTTCATCATCTACTATTTCTTCTTCCAGTTCAAACACTAATTTCTTAGTGTATTTAGGATACTCTGAAATCATGATTGATTCTGCATCTTTTACTGGTAGCATTGAATATATTTCTTCTGTAACGAAAGGCATAAACGGATGAAGCATTTTTAATACTCCTGATAATACAAAACATAATGTTGATTTAGTTGATTCTTGGTCTAGAGAATACTTTGCCATTTCTATATAGTTATCGCAGAATGATGACCATGTGAAATTATAGATTTCTGATCCTGCTAAGTTAAACTCATATTTATCCATGTGTTTAGTCATTGTTTTTACTGTATTTTCATATTTCGATAAAATCCATTTGTCTTCTGGTTTTAGATTTTCTAGTTTAATTTCTTTTAAATCTTCAATATTCATTAATACGAATCTTGCAGCATTCCAGATTTTATTTATAAAGTTCCATGTTGAAGTTAATTTTACTTCATCAAATCTTAAGTCCATTCCCATTGAGCCATCTGTTGTTAGATAGTATCTTAGAGAGTCGGCACCATATTTATCTACCATATCAAATGGATCTACACCATTCCCTAGACTCTTAGACATTTTTCTTCCTTGTTTGTCTCTGATAAGTCCATGAATTACACAATCTTTGAATGGTCTTACATCATTTATGTATTCTGATTGGAAAGTCATTCTTGCTACCCAGAAGAAGATAATATCATATCCTGTTACTAAGCAGTCTGTCGGGAAGTATCTTTCAAAATCTTTTGTCTTTTCTGGCCAACCTAGAGTTGAGAATGGCCATAGAGCTGATGAGAACCATGTATCTAATACATCTTCATCTTGTACCCATCCTTCTTCTTTTGGAGCGGACATTCCTACATATGTTTCTCCATCTTTGTACCAAGCTGGAATTCTATGTCCCCACCATAATTGACGTGATATACACCAGTCATATGATATATCCATCCAGTGGTTTAGGACTTTTTCAAATCTTTTTGGAACAAAGTTTACTTTCTTATTCTTATCTTTTTGGAATGATAAAACTTTTTCTGCAAGCGGTCCCATTTTTACAAACCATTGTTTTTTTATCATTGGTTCTACCATTACACCTGTTCTTTCACTATGACCTACTTCATGTGTTAGAGGTTCTATTTCAAGTAATAGTCCTTGTTCTTTTAAATCTTCTACTACTTTTTCACGACACTCTTCTCTAGTTAGTCCAACATATCCTTTAGCATTTTCATTCATAGTTGCATCATCATTCATGATTACTATTCTTTCTAGATTATGTCTATTACCTACTTCAAAGTCATTAGGGTCATGTGCTGGAGTAATTTTAACGCATCCTGTACCTTTAGTCATATCAGCATGTTCATCTGTAATTACTGGAATTGGTTTATTTACAAGTGGAAGAATAACATTTTTTCCAACAAAATTTTTGTATCTTTCATCATTTTCGTTAACAGCTACTGCAGTATCTCCAAATAAAGTTTCTGGGCGTGTTGTTGCAACATCTAGATACTCTTCTGAGTTCTCTAATTTATATTTTAAATGATAGAAGGCACTCTTTTCTTCTTTGTAGATTACTTCTTCATTACTTAAAGCAGTTTGAGCAACTGGATCCCAGTTAATTATCTTTTCTCCTCTATAAATTAAACCTTTATTATAATAATCTACAAATACTTTTCTAACTGCTTTATTTAAATCATCATCTAAAGTGAATCTTTCTCTTGAATAGTCTACTGATAATCCAAGCCCTGCCCACTGATTTCTAATATTATCTCCATATTCTTTTGTCCAATCCCAACATGCTTCTAGGAATTTTTCTCTACCATATTCATATTTATCAATACCTTGGTCTTTTAATTTTTTAACAACTTTTGCTTCTGTTGCAATTGCAGCATGATCCATTCCTGGCAACCATAATGTATCAAATCCTTGCATTCTTTTATATCTTATTATAGCATCTTGAATTGATGTATCATAGGCATGTCCTATATGTAATTTACCTGTTACATTTGGGGGTGGAATAACTACACAAAATGGTGTTTTATCAGATGTGTTATCTGCTTTGAAATAGCCTTTTTCTTTCCATATATTATATTTTCCTTGTTCAGTTTGTTTATGATCATATTTTTTATCTAACATAATATTTCCTTCTTTCTATACTTTTAATATTTTTTCTATTTCAGACCAAGATGAGACTCGTACTACACCTTTTTCATTTAATTCATCATCTGTTATATCTTGATTATGCCATGTTGAATAAAGATATTTTGTTTTAGCACTTTCTAGATTATGTATTCTATCATCTATGGCAATGTCCCAATCAATTAAATTCTTATTTTCAATAAATATATATTGTTTGGGACTAATGAATGGTAATTTTTCTTTTAAATAATAATATTTATTTCTTAAATTATCTCCACTTATATCAGGATTACTATCAGTATAAAGATATGCTGTCGTGATATATAGTTCATACTTTTTATTAATCTTTTCTAATGCTTCGTAAGCTCCATCTATTAGAGGACAATCTAGGTCGTAAAAACTTGCTGTTTGCATATATTTCCAATACTCATCTCTTTTACTTTCAGGTACTAGATTTTGTAGAATAAAATCTGTTTGTTCTTCTAATTTATAGTTTGTTCCTAAAAAGTCATTTACTCTTTCTATGAAGCAGGCATCTGTTATTACGTTGTCCATATCTATCATTATTTTTTTCATGTTATCACCCTTTTCTAAATAAAAAAACAATTCATCAAAGGACGAATTGTTCGTGGTACCACCTTAATTTCTACATGTGTAGCTTAATATCTTTAACGGAATTTCCCGGGAATTCTTACTTAATTTCAGAATACATGCTCCTCTGCTACCTTCCATATATTATTTTTATTCATTTTCACCATACATGAACTCTCTGTGAAAAATTATATATGTACTCCTCAAATTCGTCGCATCTGTTTGTTATTATATAATAATTTATCTTATTTTTCAATAACTATTTATTATCATCATTTATATATGGATAGTCTTCTAATTCGTTTCCATAAAATCTTTCTGATTCTCTTATTTCTCTGGCAGCATGATATGGAGTATTTGCTGGGGTAATTTTTTTAGGACCATAGTTATAATCATCTTCTTCATTATATTCATCTAATACAACATCATTTGAGGTCTTTTTTCTTTTTGATTCTGATCCGTATATTTCATTTACTGCAACTGCTCCGATTGAACCTAAAACGCCTGTTGCACCTATAGCGACTCCGATTGGAACAGTATTTATTCCTGAGTCTTCTTCTACTGGTTGAGTTGGCGCTGGAATTTTTGTAATTTCTTTTGTTGCCTGTAATGAAGAAAGACTATTAAGAAAACTTTTTTGTCTTGCAATATTGATTAGGCAATTACCAGCTGGTGTATCTTGATAGATATTTGATAACTCTACTAGTTTATCAATTGTAATTTCTTCTATTGAATTAACTGAGTTAACTGTTTCAGTTAAAGTCTCGTTTAGGTGAGATAGTCTTGATTTTATATAACTTATATTATCATATATTGAATTCATTGATTCTTTATAGTTAAGACAATTAGCATGAATAAAATTTATCTCACGGAAAATACTTTCTATATCGTAAAAAGATGCAGATAAATCTTTTCTATTTATAAGTGATTCTATAGATGATAATCTGTCTATACTATCAACTAATTTTTCTGTTTCTATTTTTGTCGTTCTACTCATATTATCACCTATAAATTCTTTGCTAATTCAAGTCTTTCTTTTAGTTTTCTAATACGATCACTTATTATATAAATTATGTCTTCAGGATTTTCTCCCATATTACAAATATGTTGTTTTACTCCTTGACTTGATTTAACGCTATCTAAGATTATTTTTTCTTTATCAATATTTTTTTGAATTTCATCTATTAATTGTCTTTTTTCTATTTTTCTTTGTTCTTCTAATGATACTTCTACATATTCTTTTAGTTCTCTAAATGTTTCTTTTACTTCATCTATTTTTGCAACTATATCTAAAGCAATTTCATAAGCTGGAGACACTCCTGAAATATTAAATGCGTCTCTTGATAATCCACCATTTCTCATTTCATCTTTTAATTGATCATAGACTAGTGGTGTTATATATTGATTAAATTCTTGAAAGCATGCATCAAGTTCTTCTTGTACTTTATCAGGATTAATTATTTCTTTAGTTTCAGTTTTCCATGTTATCCAATCTACTTTGCTAGCCATACTAATCTCCCTCTTATCTTTTTATATATTCTCTTCTATTTTATATTATATCATGTATTATTTTAATATAAAGAAAAAAGAAGACTTTTTTTGTCTTCTTTACTATTATTATTGTGCTTGTTCTTGTGATTTTTGTGCTGCGATTCTTTTGTTTCTTTCTTCAATTCCTCCGATTAATATCTTTGAAATTTCTTTTTGTTTATCTGTTTCGTATCCTTTATGTAATACTTTTTCTATTTGATCATGGTTGAATGCATATATTTGGTCACTTGATAACATTCCTTCTGGATAAACACATCCTCCGTAATCGAACATTGTATTTTCTACTGTTACTTTACCATTTTTGTCATATGCTTCTCCACTTGGTACGATACAGTAACTAATTATCATTAATTCTTTTTTTCCACCTTTTAGTAATACTACTGTTCCGACTGGTAAAAATTTTTCTCCTATTTCCATTTTATAATCCTCCTTTTTATACTTCTACTAATTCATCATTTGGTTTTGCACTATATTCTTCTTGAGATTGAGAATTAACTGCTTCATATGAAGTGTCATCATCATCTGAGAAAT
The DNA here is from genome assembly GCA_964530845.1 of uncultured Muribaculaceae bacterium. Taxonomy (GTDB): domain Bacteria; phylum Bacillota_I; class Bacilli_A; order RF39; family UBA660; genus UBA3789. Next base: position 43,489 of record CAZHBS010000006.1, on the reverse strand, counting down.
ATTCATCATCTCCTGCACTTCCTAAATCTAATGTGTCATTATCTCCTTGCCATTCTTCAGTAGTAAATCCATCATCTTCATTTGAGTATTCATCATATTGTTCTTCTTCATCAAATTCTGAATTTTTCTTATAATCCATATATGCTTTTGCACCAATTCCTGCTGCAGCTGCTACTGTTAATCCTGCGGCAATTGGTAATACTGAATTTGTCTTTTTCTTCTTAGCAGTGATTGGTTTTGATGTTGAAGGAATCTTAGTATAATTGCTGCCTTTAATTACTTTATCAATTGTTGAGTCTTCATCTTCTTCGTCATCATCTAAATTATCATCGTCATCTAAGAAATCATCTAGATTATCTAAATCATCAGTGCCTTCCATTTCATGATCTTTGTATCCATCTTCGTCGTATTCTCCTCCGGAATGTATTCCAGAATCATCATCTCCTGTATCTGATGTATTTCCTCCATTATCTCCGCCATTGTTGCCACCATTGTTTTCTCCGTTGTTTCCGCCATTGTCCCAATTGTTTCCACCATTGTTGCCTCCGCTGTTTCCACCATTGTCCCAATTGTTGTTATTACTGTTGTTATTATTGTTGTTATTATTGTTGTCATTATTGTTGTTGTCATTGTTGTTATCGTCATTATTGTTATCATTGTTGTTATCGTCATTGTTGTTATCGTCATTGTTGTTATCATCATTATTATCATCGTTGTTGTCATCATTATTATCATCGTTGTTGTCATCGTTGTTGCCACCGTCGTTTCCGTCATCGCTGCTGCCATCGTTTCCACCATCACTGCTGCCATCGTTTCCACCATCGCTGCTACCATCGTTTCCACCGTTGCTGCTACCATCGTTTCCACCATTGCTGCTGCCATCATTTCCACCGTTGCTGCTGCCATCATTTCCACCATCATTGTTGCCATCGTTTCCACCATTGTCTCCACTTCCAGTTATTAATTCTGGTTCCTGACCTGTTGGTAAACTTGGATCTTCTACAACATTGAAGATTTCTTGATTTTCTTGACCTTCTTGTCCGTCGTCTTCATCACTATCTTCTGTTGACAACATTTCATTATATTTTCTTGTTTCTATACCAATTTGTTTTGCATTATCATTTTTCAATGAATTAAATGCTGTTGCAGCAACAGCTGCTGTTGTTGGATTTGTAACAATTTTTGCCGCAGTACCAGCAACACCCTTAATGCCATTTCCTACAGTTTTAAGTATACCATTAGATTGGATGCTTCCTTTAATATTTCCAACTGTAGTTTTTACACCAGTTGGAATTGAAGTAACTGCTCCTTTTATACTTCCTGCTGCTTGTGAAATAGGATTTTCTTTTGCCAATGTACCTAAGCTATTTTTGAAGTTAGATTTTGCTAGTTGATAATCAGCTTGCATTTGTGGGTCTCCTGATTTTGCACCTGATCTTGCGACAAGTACATCTTTAGCACTTGTAACTAAGCCTCTTTCAGCTTCACCGAATCTAACACCAGCTTGAGTGATTGCATCATTATATCCTTGGTAATTAGATGAATCAGCAAGAGCCTGTTTAAGATTTCCTTTTCCGTTTGCGGCTTTAATTGCCTGATTAGCTTGCATTGTTTCACTAATTTTACCACCAGCAAAAGCAAATGCTGCGTTTGTAAGTCCACCTTTTAGACCTTGACCCATTGCCTCGTTGTATGTCATTCCTTGATTTAGCGCTGAATCGACATGTGCACCTAAACCTCCAACTCCTTGTGTAATTGTTGCTGCCCAAGTAGTTCCTGATGCTTTAAATATACCAGCACCCATTTGTGTTGCTTGGCCCCAACCTAGTTTACCAGCTAAGGCTCCACCAGCATATAGGTATCCAACAGTTTTTCCTGCTATTTTTAATCCTCCAGCTAATGCGCTATCTTCTGTGAAAGCACTTGCTTTGGCAAAATTACTATTATAATAGAAATTAAATGCATCATGTGACCAATTCTTTTTTACAAAGTTAGCACAATCTTCTTGGAAGTCTTTTGCTCCTAAGGCTCCTGCTCCCCAGCCGACAACACTTACTACGGCATCGCCTAAATCTTCACCTACTGATAATAAACCTTCTCCGACTTTAAATATACCCATACATAAGGTACTTCCAAACTTTTCAAGTGGTGACGCTTCTTCATATTCTTTTATGCTTTCTGCTTTTGCACCTAATTGTTCTCCAAATCCAGCAATTGTATCTGTTAACGATTCAAAGACTGAATTATATCCTGCTGCATTTATTGAGCCAATATACTCACTCATTCCCTTTACATTGTTAACTTGTTCAATTGCTTCGTTAATCGCATCTTGTGCTTCTTGAACATCTACTGTTGCGATTCTTTGAAATTCACTTTTTACTGTATCAACAAGTTCATAATTTGCATATAGGTCAGACTCTTTTTCATCGTGACCTGTTAACCATGACCAAAATCCCATACTCAATCTCCTTTCTTATTATCTAATTTGTGTAACGCCAGAATATGAAGCGATTGCATTATATAGTTCATCATTTTTTGCTTGTTGAATCTGATTTCTTACTGTGATTGCTACATCTTTTAGACTTTCTATATCTCCTAAAATACCATCTGGAAGTTGTCTAATTGATGCTGCAGCATCTTCAACTGTTGCATCCATACTCGCACCTTGCACGATAATTGCTTGAGATGCATCTTCTCCTATTTTGGTAAGATTAGTTGCAATTTTATTCATTTGTTCTTCAAACACCTTCATTAAGTTTTCGACTGCTTTTTGTACCTCTTCAGGATTAATGTAGTTACTTGCATCCTCAGCTGTTCCGTGTACAATTACATTTTGTTGATCATCATATCCATAATATGTCGCTGGTTCTATCATCTTTTCACTCTCCCTTATTTTTTATGTATTTTACTCTTCCTAGAATGAATTTGTGCATTATACTTTTCCCTATTTTACATTCTATATTTATTATATTAAAAATTTATTTTATAGTCAAATAAAAAGGGAGCCTTTTAGGCCTCCTTTACGGTTATATTATTGTGCTTGTTCTTGTGATTTTTGTGCTGCGATTCTTTTGTTTCTTTCTTCAATTCCTCCGATTAATATCTTTGAAATTTCTTTTTGTTTATCTGTTTCGTATCCTTTATGTAATACTTTTTCTATTTGATCATGGTTGAATGCATATATTTGGTCACTTGATAACATTCCTTCTGGATAAACACATCCTCCGTAATCGAACATTGTATTTTCTACTGTTACTTTACCATTTTTGTCATATGCTTCTCCACTTGGTACGATACAGTAACTAATTATCATTAATTCTTTTTTTCCACCTTTTAGTAATACTACTGTTCCGACTGGTAAAAATTTTTCTCCTATTTCCATTTTATAATCCTCCTTTTTATACTTCAGCAAGTCCATCTACTTCTACAGTACTTGCGATATCATTATCACCAAATCCTGCGGCATTTGGATCTTCTTCTCCGATTTCTAATTCATCAATATCTGGCATCCAATCGTCTGTTTCGAAGTCATCATCTTCACCAAATTCTTCATCTGCAAATTCATCTTCTTCAGCATCTTGATTTTGATGATCAATATAGGCTTTTGCACCAATTCCTGCTGCAGCGGCAACTGAAAGTCCTGCGGCAATTGGTATTGCTGATGATTTACCTGATGATTTTCCTTTGATTGGTTTAGTTGATGATGGAATCTTAGCATATTTACTATTCTTAATTATTTCATCAATTGAAGAACCATTTTTAACTAATTCATCTAATTCACTTAACTTATCAGAGTCTTCCAAATCAAATGAGCTATATCCATCTTCACCATAGCCTCCACCTGTATGTTTTCCTGTTGTGTCAGAATTATTTGGACTTTCATAACCATATTTTGGTGTTGTTTTTGGTGACGTTACTGGTATATATGGTGTTGTTTTTGGTGTTGTTACTGGACTATAAGGTGTTGTTTTTGGTGTTGTTTCATATGGTGTTGTTGGTACTGTCACTGGGTTTGTCTTTGGAACTGTTTTTGGTGTTGTAACTGGTGTTGTAGGTACTGTTTTTGGTGTCGTTGGTGTTGTAATTGGGGTTGTTGGAGTAGTAATTGGAGTTGTAGGTGTTGTGATTGGAGTCGTTGGTGTTGTGATTGGTGTAGTTGGTGCATAAGGTGTTGTTGGTGATGACGGACTATAAGGTGTCGTTGGCGTTGTTGGCGTTGTTGGCGTTGTTGGTGTTGATGGATCATATGGTGTTGTATCTGGTGTTTGAGTTGTTGGTTCTTCTGTTGGTGTTTGATCAAATGGTGTTGATGTTGGAGATGGTGTTGTATCTGGAGTTTGAGATGTTGGTTCTTCTGTTGATGATGTTTTATCTTCAATACCATATCCCCCATTGTGGAATCTTTCTCTTGCTACATCGACAGCATCTTCTCCTGTTAAACCTGACATTAATTTTACATTTGGATCATTTTGAGCCATATCTTGAACTGTCCATCCATCTTTTTGTTCCTTTTCTTTAATAGTAGACCCAAGAACTGTAGCTCCTACTGAATATGTCATAGGATTTGTTGCAACTTTTGCTACAGTAGAACCTACTGACTTAGCTCCATTGGCTACAGTTTTTAGTAGTCCATCTGATTTAACATTTGAAATTGCTCCTTTTACACCATTTTTTACACTTGTTGCTCCATTTGCTAAAGTTTGTTTTACACCATTTTGTGATACACTTGAGCCGAATTGTTTAGCACTATTTACTGCTTTTCCTACTGTAGCATTATATCCTTGTGCTAGTGGATTTTCTTTTGCAAGATTACTTACACTATCTTTAAATCCTTGTTTAGCCACATCGTAATCAACTTGCATTTGTGCATCACCGGTTTTTAATCCACTCCTTGCAACAAGAAGGTTCTTAGCACTAGAAACAACTCCTCTTTGAGCCTCACCAAATCTAACTCCTGCTTTAGTAACAGCATCTGTATATCCTTGATAATTTGATGATTCCTTAAGTGCTTGTCTCCATGTAACCTTTCCTGTTTCTTTAGCCGCTCCAACAGCTTCATCTGCAGAATTTGCCGCTGCATTTGCTAAATCGTCTGTTGAATTTGCCGCTGCTCTTGCTATGTCGTCTGTTGAATTAGATGCTGCTTTAAGAACATCATCTGATGAACCAGCAGTAATACGTAATAAATCGTCTGTTGAATTTGCCGCTGCATTTATTACGTCATCAGATGATCCTGCTAATGATTTTAGGGCTGCATGTGCTTGCATTGTTTCACTTAATTTACCACCTGCAAAGGCAAGAGCTGCACTTGTTGCTCCGCCTTTTAAGCCTTGTACCATTGCTTGGTTGTATGACAAGCCTTGGTTTAATGCTGATTCTGTAGAAGAACCTAATCCTCCAAGACCGGATGCAATTGTTGCTCCCCAAGTTGTTCCAGAGGCTTTTATGGCACCAATTCCCATATTGGTTGCACTTCCCCAACCCATTGCTCCTGAAAGTGCTCCTCCAGCATATAGGTAACCAACAGTCTTACCTGCTATCTTCAAACCTCCAGCTATAGCACTGTCTTCTGTAAAGGTACTCTTTTTGGCAAATTCACTATCGTAATAAAAATTAAATACATCATGTGACCATTCTTTTTTAACAAAGTTAGCACAATCTTCTTGGAATCCATCTGCACCTAATGCTCCAGCTCCCCATCCGACAACACTTACTACAGCATCACCTAAATCTTCAGCAACTGATAGTAATCCTTCACCAACTTTGAATACTCCCATACATAATGTACTTCCAAATTTTTCAAGAGGAGATGATTCTTCATATATTTTAATGTTTTCTGCTTTTTCATTTAATTGTGTACCAACGTCTTTAATTGACTGTCCAATTGATTCAAAAATAGAGTCATATGCAGCAACATCAATTGGTTCTGCAACCATTTCAAATCCCTTAGCTGAGTTAAGTTGTTGAATTGCTTTAGCAACTTCTTCGGCGGCTTTTCCGATTTCTTGAGTGGCAATTCTGTTTAATTCATCAGTAACTTCTCCAACTACTTCATAATTTGCATATAGGTCTGATTCTTTTTCATCGTGACCTGTTAACCATGACCAAAATCCCATAATAATTCCCCTTTCTCTTTATCCTATTCTCACTACGCCAGAGTATGAGGCAACGCTATTATACATTTGTGCATTCAATTGTTCTTGGCATGCATTTTGTGCTTGAACAGCATTATCATATAGTACTTCAATTCCAGATAGTAGTTGTTCTGGTAAACTCATTATTATTTGATTTAATTCTTCAAGAGTTCCTTCCATACTTGTTCCTTGCACTGCTATTGCGGATCTTGAATCTTCTCCTACTTGCGTTAATAATCTAGCAATGTTATTTATTTGTTCTGTAATTACTGTTGCTAAATTGTTAATTGCTTGTCCAATTTCATCTGGACTTATATAATCTCCAGCACTTTGTGCAGTACCATGAGCAACACAATTTCCCTCACTATCATATCCATAGTATGTTGCTTGTCCTACCATTTTTCCACTCTCCCTTTTTATGTAACGTATAGGAAAAAGAGAAAAAATTCTCTTCTTCCTATACATTGCATGCGCAATGTATTTTTATTATTGTTCTTGATCGTAAGCTAATGCTTGATCAACTGCTAATCTTAAGTTAGTTGCAGATAATTTCATATCTTCCATAGCACTTGGAATATCTGCAGTATAATAACCTTCCCAGTTTCCTCTTACTGTATCTGACCAAGTTGTTTGAATTCCTTCTGGAATTGTACTCTTGATAGCATTATCTAAAGTTTTCATATCTTCAGTAATTGATTGTATGATACTATCGATTTGTGCAGCATCATCTGTTGCTGCTCCTGGATTAATAGTAATATTCATATATGAGTTCTCCTTTCTTTATAATAGTGGAAATTATCTCATTCCAGCTTTTAAATCTCCCATCATGTTGCCAAACTTAGTAGTTTGTAATCCAACATAATCCTCAGCTTCTTCAATTGTTCTTGTTAGACCATTTAAAGTATCGCTTTTAGCTTGGAATTTAGCTAATAAATCATTAGCAGGATCTCCTTGGATATCACCACTTGTGATTTCTTCGATTAAATTTGTTAATCTTGCTAAATTACTCTTATAATCTTGACCAGCTGTTGCTAATGCATTTTTTAATGTGTTTAGTGCTTCTTCATCTACATGAATTGTACCCATAATTTTCACCTCCTATAATAAATTTAGAATACAGTTTCATTTCACTCGAACCCATACCCTTACATATTCCATTTTAAAGTGTTTTTTTTTATTAATCAAGTAATTTGTTGAATTTATTGTTTTTTTTACACTTTCTTTTATTTATTAATATTTTCTATTTGTTTTTGATATAATAATACTATGGAGGTAATATGATTAAGCAAAAAATTAATTACAAAATTCTTTTATCAATTATTTTTTTATCAGTTATCAGTATTATTACAATATATAGTGCTTTGATGTATACCTCTTCTTCTTTAGGTAATCTTGCATTAAAACAAGCTATTTGGTACTTAATTGGTTGGGGTTTAGTTTTTATTTTATACAAATTAAAAAATGAATATCTTTATAAGCATACATGGATTTTATATATTATTGGTAACTTACTACTCCTAGGCTTGCTTCTTTTTGCCAAACCAATTAATAATAGTAAGTGTTGGTTTGTTATTCCAGGAATTGGTAGTATACAGCCTAGTGAATTTATGAAGATTTTTATTATGCTGGTTCTTGCTAGTATGATTCATAATTTTAGATTCAAATATGATAACCCTAATTGGTATCAAGAACTATTATTTATTTTAAAAACATTTATTGTTGTACTTATTCCATCAATTCTTACTTTTCTTCAACCTGATACTGGATGTGTTTTTATATACCTAGTCATCTATTTATCAATGCTTTTTACTTCTGGTATTAGGCTTAGATGGTTTGTTATTGGAGGATGTTTTGTTGCACTACTTGCTGGAGCATTCTTATATCTTTATTATTTTAGAGAACAATTATTTATTAATTTATTTGGTTCTTCTATTTTTTATAGACTTGAGCGTATATTTAATTGGAAAAATGGATCTGGTTTGCAACTTGAAAATGCTTTGACAGCGATTGGCTCAGCTGGTCTTTTTGGACATGGTTTTAATAAAACACCAGTATATTTTCCGGAGCCTTCAACAGATTTTATCTTTGCAGTATTTGCTTCAAACTTTGGTTATGTTGGTGTTCTTGTTCTTTTGTTTATAATTATATATTTAGATATTAATATTATTATACTTTCTAAAAAACATATTGAAGATACTGATAAATATATCATTTCAGGGATACTTGGAATGTTGATATTTCAACAAGTTCAAAATATTAGTATGACTATTGGATTACTTCCTATTACAGGAATTACTCTTCCTTTTATTTCTTATGGTGGTAGTAGTCTTTTATCTTATATGTTAATTGTTGGGATACTATTAAATATATCTGTAAAGAAAAATAGAACTTATAAATATAAATAAGTTCTATTTTTTTAATACTTCATCATATACTTTATGAAGACTTTTTCCAATCTTTTTAATGTCTCTTTCTTCTGCTACTTTATAGGCATTATCTCCTAATGAAGGTAGCTCTTTATTAATTATTTTCTTTATCTTTTCTTCAAATTCATCTATATCTTTAGCTTTATAGACATTTACTCCGTCTTCTAACCATTCTTCAAATATTGGAATGTCTCTTACTATTGCTGTTGTTTTACAAGCACATGCTTCTATTATAGGAATCCCTTCTGTTTCTTCATACGTTGGGAATATATAAATATCACAACCATTCATAGCCTCTGAAATTACTTCTTGTTCAACATATCCTGCAAACAATAAATTATCCAATTTTGTGTTAACTGCATCTCTTACATTCTTTGGGGCTGCAGTTAGTGGACTATATCCAAACCAAATAAATTTATATTCTGGCATGCGTTTTGCAAGTTCGACAAAGTCTACAATTCCTTTTCTTTCAATATATAACCCAACTCCGATAATTACTTTATCATCTTTTGCTAAATTATATTTTTTTCTAAAAGCTTCTGCTTTATTCTTATCTCTTTTAAATTTATCTAATTCTATTCCATTTGATATGGCATATATTTTCTTTGTTATTCCATATCCCTCTAGAATTCTTTTAGCATATGGCGTTGGAGTAATTATTACATCTCCAAGTTCGTAGCATTTTGTAATCCATTTTTTAAATGTTCCTGACATTTTATTACTCAATATAAAACTATTCTTAAAGTCTTCTTCTGTTGAGTGGGCATGGTATACTACTTTTTTTCCATTCTTTTTGGCTTTCTTTGCTTGGGCATAAGAGCTTGGTCCATAAAAGTTGATATGAATAATATCAAAATCATCCTGTAACTTTGTTGTATATTCTATATTTTCATATTCAAGGGCTTTCATTTGATGCTTTATTGCTTGCCCTAAACCACTTTTTGAAAAAACTTTTTCGCCTTCTGTGTAAAGTAATACCTTCATATATTCATCTCCTTTTTAATTATATCTTAGTATATGAAAAATATCAAATTTTAAAAAAACAAGCATCGCTTGTTATTCCTGTTTTTGTCCACAATTAGGACAATATTCTCCAGTAACTAGTCTACCACAGTTACCACAAAACTTATTTTTAAATTTTATTTTTCTATTATATTTTGATGATTTATGTACCTTTAGTAATGAAACAATATATAGATATACTACAAATAATATAAATAAAATCATTAAGATATCTTGTCCTGACATTAGACAGAAATCATATATTCCGTGTAATATTGTTGGGACAATAACTGATAATATTAAATATTTCTTTTCTTTATTCTTTATTTTTCTTATCTGGGCTTGTTTTGCTTTGCCAAGATAACTTCCCATGAATATTGCATCAAATGCATGGGATGGGACGGCTGTTACAGCTCTTAGAAGTGCTGTATTAAAACTAGATGTTTGAATTACATATAATATATTTTCAATAAAGGCAAAGCCTAAAGCAACAAAGATACAATAAACAATTCCATCATATATCTCATCAAACTCTTTACTATGATATCCAGAAATATAAGTCATTAACCATTTACTGACTTCTTCTATTAAGGCAACGCCTATGAATGCATATAATAATGTGTTTAGAAATGACTTATTTCCTACTGAACCTCTCATAAATGGAAGAAAGTCAAATATATCTGATAATAATAAAACTAATACACATGAGACAAATCCTGATAAGAATAGTTTTATTAATAATGAAAGTGGTTCTTTATTTTTATCTTTTAAATAAATGAATAATAATATTACGACTACTGGTAAGGCTGCGAGTAAAAGCAAAATGATTATTTCTTTGGTATCCGTATTATCACCTTCTTTATAATTCTATTTAAGTATATCATGTCTTTATAATAATTTCTTTTCTATTTTAATTTTATTTTTTATAAAATGTAAACAAAAAAGTCTTAGTATTACTAAGGCTTTTATTTTTAAATGGTGTCCACGAGGCGACTCGAACGCCTGACCGATCGCTTAGAAGGCGATTGCTCTATCCAGCTGAGCTACGTAGACATAATGTCTTGCTCGACAAATTAAATTATAATATAAAAGTACTTGAAAAACAAGTACTTTTTTATATTTTTGGTATAATCATTCATTTTTATTAACTATCTTTTTAATTTTATTATTTTCTTTAAATATTATTGTTTCTATTGTAGTTGATGAAAAAATAGATTTTGTTATTTGGTTAACTGATTTATCATCTAATTTTTCTACATCTATTGTTAATGTATCATTCTTCTGTTCGTAAGATTTAATTTTTAAGTCATAGTAACTTATTAAATTACTAGGAATTTTTTCTTTTAACTCTTCTACTATTATATCTAGTTTGTCTCTGTTATCATTTAAATATTTTGTTACTGGAACATTGTATAATTCATTGTTTACTTTCTTATAATAAAATACTTCTACTTTATTGATATCTTTACGATTATGAAAATTATTTTCTGAGTTTAATTGAATATCTTCTATTTCTCCTTTGTAATTATCTAGTTCTTTATTATTAACTTTTATTGAGACTTTTTCTACTTCATTTATATTTAATAATGATTTAATTAAGCCTTTTAGATATGAAGAATCCATATCTAGTAATTCTTTTGAAAAGTCTATATATAATGTTTTATCTACTACCTCAATATTATTTATTTTTGTATTTTTAGGAATATATCCTTTAAATGATGAAGTATTATTATCAGATATTTTTAAATATTCTATTATTTTTTCTGCTTTATCTTTTATGGGAATATTATCTATAAATATACCTACTTCTATAAAATAATTATCATTTAATAAATAGACTTTTGTATTATTTATATGAGTTACATTATCTATTTCAAAGTTTGTTCTTAAGACATTGTTATTACTTATATTTGTTATTGTTGAGAGAACTAGAATTATAAATACTGAGAATACTATATAAAGTATCTTCTTCATATTATCACCTAATTAATAGTATGAAAAAACGTACCTTAATAGTACGTTAAATAGATATTTCATTTAATTTAATTAATTCTACTGTTGCGGCTACTCTTCCATTTGCTCCTATCTTTTGAATTACATTTGAGACATGATTTCTAACTGTTTTTTCACTGATATGTAGCCTTTCTGAGATTTCTTTTGTTGTATAATTATTTACTAATAATCCAAATATTTCTTTTTCTCTAGATGTTAGAATGTTACTCATATATATCACCTAGAGTATTTTATGTTTAATTATTTATTTTGAAACTTTACACTTATATTTATTCTATCATTATAATATGATTGAATAATTCGCATTACTTTATTGGCAAGAGACTTATCATGTTTGTTACTTACACATATTGCTTCTACATTTTGATTATCTATTTTTGTATAACAATCTAGATTAAGTTCTTTTTTTATTTTCTTTTCAAATTTTTCTTCTAATCCTTGTATTTCATTTAAATACTTTAATAATTCAAAGGAATTATTTTTTTCTTCTGTTGTTAAGTTTTCATCTGTTAGAGATGTTTCTATTGACTCTATTCTTTCTTGTCTAGATGTTTCTTTACTGACTCTTAGAGCATTTAGGGATGAATCTTCTTTTACTACTGCTTTTTCATTGTTTTCTATTTTTTCTTTTATATTTATTTTTTCTAATAAGTCATTAGGTATAGTAACATAATATATTCCTAGTATTAGGATTATACTAAATAGTGTTAAGAACCAAATATTTTTTTTACTTATCATATTAAGCCTCCATTCTTTAAAAATATATGAAAAAAAAAAATAGAATATTCTATTTTTTTAGTAACTTTTCAATGGCTTTTATAAGTCCTAATTTACCATATTGATATGTTAGGGATCCTTGAAGATAAGCAATATATGGTTCTCTTATTGGGCCATCACATGATAATTCAATTGATGATCCTTGAGTAAATGAACCACTGGCCATAATTATTTGATCATCATAACCTGGCATGTCACCTGGTTCTACTATTGCATTTGAGTCTATCGCAGAACCTTCTTGAATTCCTCTTGTAAATTCTATTAAATCACGACTATTTCCAAAGATTATATTTTGGACAATATCGACTCTTTCATCATCGAATCTTGGTTCAACTTTATAACCTAGTTTTTCTAAGGCAAGACTTGCTAGAGTCGCAACTTTTAGAGCTGATGCTACTACTGATGGGGCAAAATATATTCCTTGAAGTATTTGTCTATTTATACCAAGACTTGGTCCAACTTCTCTTCCCTCTCCTGCTAGAGTTAATCTTTCTCCACATAATTCTATTAGGTCATGTCTTCCGGCGATATAAGCACCATTTGGAGCAATTCCTCCACCTAAATTTTTTATTAAGGATCCAACCATGATATCGGCTCCTACGGCAACTGGTTCTTTGCTTGAGACAAACTCACAATAGCAGTTATCTACCATGACTATAACATCTTTATCTATTTCTTTTATTAATTTAATTACTTTTTCTGTTTTTTCGATACTGATACTTTTTCTAGTTGAGTATCCTTTACTTCTTTGGATTTCTACTACTTTTACTTTATTATTTTTTAAATAATCTTTTATCTTTTCATAGTCAAAGTCATCATTTATTAAATCTATTTGATCATATTTTATATTAAAACTTTTTAGAGAACTTGGATTATCTTTTATACCAATTACCTCATCTAAGGTATCATATGGTTTACCACAAATACTTAGTAATAAGTCTCCTGGTCTAAGTAATGCGAAAAAGCAGACATTTAGGGCATGACTTCCGGAGATAAATTGATTTCTTACTAAAGCATCTTCACAACCAAATATATCTCTAAAGACATGTTCAATTGTATCTCTTCCATAATCGTTATAACCATATCCTGTTGTTTCATGAAAGCAGGCTTCATCTATACCATTTTTTTGGAAGCTTTCAAGAACTTTACGACTGTTTTCTTCACATTCTCTATCTATTTTCTTAAATTGTTCATAACAATAATCTTCACACTTATCTAATAACTCTTTTATATCTTGATTATTCATTATTAACACTTCCTATCCATTGTATTTTCCACCATCTACTCGAATTATAGAATCATTTATATAATTAGCATTTGCTGATGAGAGAAATAAAACTACTTTGGCAATTTCTCTTGGTTCAGCAAATCTTCCTAATAATATTTTTTTCTTCTCTTCAGTTATTTGTTCAATACTTAAATCTTTATTCATTGGAGTATTTACCCAACCTGGACAAATACAATTTACATTTATAAATGGAGAGAATTCTCTGGCAAAGTTATGTGTTAGAGAAATAACTCCTGCTTTTGAGGCATCATAGTCACAACTTTCTGGATAATATGTATCTAGGGCATTTGTTGAAGAAATATTAATAATTTTACCTTTTTTTGCTTGAAGCATTACTCTACCTACATATTTACTACAAAGGTATGTTCCAATTAAGTTAACATCTAATATTCTTTTAAATTCCTTAACATTTTTATCAAGTAATAAACTGTCTCTTGAGACACTAGCATTATTTACTAAGATATCAATTCCTCCAAAAGCATCAATAATTGTATTTACCATGTTTTCTACTTCTTCTTCTTTTGAGATGTCACATTTTATTACCATAACGTCTGCATGATATTCATCTATAATTCTTCTTGCGAGAGTTCTCGCCTCTTCTTCGTGATGGCAGTAGTTTATTATAACACTTGCTCCCATTTTTGCAAATTCTTCTACACAACTTGCGCCAATTCCTCTATTACTTCCTGTAACTAATGCTACAACTCTTTTCATATTATCACTCCACTTTATTTTGTCATATTATAATTGTCAATAAATCCTAGTAATTCTTCTTCACTTATATCTACTAATGTTGCATATACTTTTTTATCTTTTACATATATTAAAGATGGTACTGTAATATCTTTTTTTGTCATTTCTAATTTTTTTAATATTGTATTATAGTATTTATCTTTATCTATATTTAATATTACATAGTCGATGTTGTTATTTCTTAATATTTTTTTAATCTCATTACATTTAGGACATTTATTTTGAACTACAAGGATATTTACATTATCATTTTTAGATAATTTTGCTAGGACGTTTGAATCTTCTGCTCCAAACTTTTTATATATAAATATTGTAAAGGCTATTACTACAACAAGGATAAAAATAAGTCCTATTTTTATCCTGTTTAGTAATTCTTTTAAATCTAAATCGTCTTCCATATTATTTCTCCTGATGCTTAGTTAATTTATTTTTTTCTTCTTCATATTTTCTTCTTGACCAACCCATTATTGGATTAAATGTTCCGTCACTCGTCACAAGTGAGAGATTTGTTCCATTTATCTCATTATAGGTAGACATGAATCCTTCTCTATCGATTATTTCTGTTAATGATAGTTTTAAAATACTTGAACTTTTCTTTACTACATCTAAGCAAGCCTTTCCTCTAAAATAGCCAAGGGTCCTTCGTAGATGTTCTTTATTATATATTATTATTTGAGGTAAAAGAAAGCTTTCGTCGTAAAATTCTTTTAAAAATTTAATTGTATCTTCTAAGTCACTGGCATTTTTATTAAAGACTATTCCTGTTATTGGGATATTATATTTTTGCAGCAATATTATTATTTTTCTTACTTCTTCAGGATTTTTATTAAATGTATTAGGTGACGGAATATTTCCTGTTAATTCTAATGATATTTTTACTATATCTTCTATTTCTTGAGGAGTTCTTTTAAAAACTGTTCCTTTTGCTTCTATTCCTAGTCTATTGCAAGTTTCTATGATGCTTTCAAATCCATCTGGATTCTTACGGAATGAATTACCAACTATTGGTAGAGTTTTCGCAAGAGAAGACTCTATTATTTCTTTTACTTCGTGAGGACTTCTTTTAAACATGGCATCTTGTGGTTTAATTTTATATTCTTCACAAATACTTAATATAGCTTCAATCTCATCTGTTGTTCTGAAAAACATTGATTTAGATATTTTGATATTTTTCTTTTTGCAATATAAAACTACTTCTTCAAAGTTAGTATCTGATTTTTGAAAGTATGATCCAGATAGTTTCATTCCATATTTTTCACATGTTGAAATTATATTTAAAACTTCTGTTGGTGTACGTAAAAATATATTAGGATATGCTTCTATTCCTTTATCTGCAATTATTTTTATTATTTGATTTACTTCTTGAATGTTTCTATTTAGAGCTGTTGGGGTAAAAGGAATCTTGGCTCTTTTTAATGCAGAAATTATCATGTTTAAAGCTTTTGGTTCTTTTACAAACATTCCACCAGTAATAGGAATTTTATTCCATATACACATATTTATTATTTCTTCGGCTTCTTCTGGTGTTCGATGGAACATGGTTGCTTCAACTTTTATTTTATGTTTCTTACAAAGAAGAACCATTCTTTCTATTTCATTAGCACTTCGATAGAAAACATCCCCTTCTTTTGGAATATTATATTTATCACATATTTCAAAGGAAGCCTTTAACTCATCAGCAGTTCTTTTAAATACACTTCCTGTTATTTTGACATTATTTTTTCGACATTCGTCTATTATTTTCTTAACTTCATTTTTGCTTTTTCCAAACATGGATTCACAGACTTCAACTTTTTCTTCTTGACATAGTTCTAGTATTCTAACTATTTCTTGAGGTGGTGAATGAAGCATACTTATTCTTATAGGGGCAGAGTATTCTTCAGCAATTTCAGCAATACGCTCCATTGTTCTTGGAGTTATTCTAAATATTGAACCACTTACATCTAGTCCTTGTTCTTTAGCAGAATTTATAATATCAATAAACGAATCAATTGGACAGGCAAACATACTGTTTCTTAGTTTTATTTTATTATCAATACATAACTTAATCATTTTTCCTAAGTCTGTTGAATTTTTATGGAATACGCTTCCTGTTATTGGGATATTATAAATTTTACATAGTCTTATAACTTTTAGAACTTCGTGTGGTGGTTGTTTAAAGACTGTTGATGTTATATCTATTTTATATACTATACAAATTGAGATTATCTCATCAATTTCTTGGATTGTTCTTCTCGAGATACAAATCCCAAGTAAGGTTTGAGTATCTAATACTTCACCATATAAAAAATATAGTTCTTCTATTCTTTTCTTAGGTACTTTTAATACTGAAGTATTTTTATCAATTGCATCTGATGAAAATGTTTTCTCAACGTAATCATATGTATCTTTTACAACATCTGGCGGTGTTGCGAGGATATGTAGACATGTATTTATATTATAGTTATATAGTTTTTTTTCATTTAAAAACTGATAATTTTCTTTTATTGAATCAAGATCTCCACATAAAATACCTGGACATTTTTCAATGTTTCTTTCACTGCAGTTTAATTCTTCCATTAAATATTTTAGTATTCTATCAAGTTCTTCAGGGGTAGATTTTTCTTCTAGTAATCTTATTCTTTCATTATTAAAACTTAGATTATATTTAGATAAAATTTCTAATATTTTATCTTTTTTATTCATCTAAAATACTCCATATGGTCATATCTTCTTGTAATTTTTCAATGTATTCAACACCCAATGTTAATATTAAGTTGTCTATTTTTTCTTTAAATGTATCTTCATCTTGAAGAAAAGCATATGGATATTGTTCAAATATTTCATCTGCATTATTGAATTGCAGTTTTTCTAAATATTTGAGATTATTCATTAAAGCTCCAACATTGGAACTTATATCTTTAATAATACTTTCTCCATAGATTTCTGATACTTTTTCTAAATCTAAGTTCATACTATCTACCATCCTATTATAATTTTACTATACTTTTGCTTAATTGAACATTATGATAATAAAAAAAAGATATGTATTAACATATCCTTTACTTAATTTTTTCTACATTAATATATGATTTCTCATCATTTAATTGACAAGCATATTTTTCATCTAGTTTAGAATCTTTGATTAATTCATCACCTAATACTTCTCCCATGATGTAGTCTTTATATAGTTTGAACATTTCATCAATTTTATCTGTTCCATTATAGTAAACTTTAATATGATCAGTTATGATGAAGTCTTTTTCTTTACGTAGAGCTTGAACATTTCTTACAAATTCACGTGCTAATCCTTCTAATATTAATTCTTCTGTTAGTTCTGTATCTAAGACTACTATTGTCTTATTATTAGAAGTTGAAGCATAACCTTCTTTTTGTTTTATAGAAATTAAAGTATTTTCTTTAGTTAATTCAAAGTCTTCTCCAGCAAGTTTTACTTTTAAGCTTCCTTCTGATATCTTCTTGATTTCATCTGATGTTAATTTTCCTAGTACTTCTTGTAATTCTTTAATTTTTGGTCCTAAAGTTTTACCTAATACTTGGAAGTTTGGCTTAATAATATATTCTAAGTATTCATTCATATTATCTTTGAATACAACTTCTTTAACATTTAATTCTTCTTTAATTACTGGAAGTAAATCACCAATAAGTTTTTCATCTGCTTTTGGTAACATTAAATTACTAATTGGTTGACGTACTTTTATATTTGCTTCTTCTCTTGCGAAACGTCCTAAACTACATACGTCTCTTACAAGATCCATTCTTTCTTCAATATGCTCGTTGATTAATTCTTCATCTACTACTGGGAAGTTTGCTAGATGAACTGATTTTTCATTTGTTAACTTGTTGTAAATTTCTTCTGTTAAGAATGGTGTCATTGGAGCACATAGTTTACATAGTGTAACAAGTACTTCATATGTAGTTAGATATACTTGTTTTTTAGATTCTGTTAATTCTGAATCCCAGAATCTTCTTCTATTACTTCTAATATACCAGTTTGATAAATCATCATTTAAGAATGGTACAATTAGTTTTGCGGCTTTATTTAAGTCATACTCTTCGTATGCTTCTGTTACACCTTTAATTAATTTATTTAATTTAGATATTAACCATCTATCAATAAGTTCTCTTTCTTTAACTGGAATATTATAATCACGTGGATCAATATTATCAGCGTTTGCATACATTTCAAAGAAAGAATAAGCATTTTTAAATGTAGAGATATATTTTGAATAGACTTCTTTTAATCCATCTACATCAAACTTTAATGGTGTCCAAACAGGAGATGCATACAACATATAAAATCTTACTGTATCTGCTCCATATTCTTCCATGATTTCAAATGGAGAAATAGCATTTCCTCTTGATTTATGCATTTTTTGACCATTCTTATCTAGTAGTAAGTCATTTACTAGGACATTTTTATATGGAGTTTGTCCTGTTACAAATGTTGAGATAACAAGTAATGAATAGAACCATCCTCTTGTTTGATCAATTCCTTCACAGATAAAGTCTGCTGGATATTGGTCTTCAAATACTTTTTTATTTTCAAATGGATAATGATATTGAGCAAAAGGCATAGCACCTGAATCAAACCAACAGTCTATTACATCTTTTATTCTTGTCATAGTCTTTCCACAATGTGGACATTTAATGTGAACATCATCTACATATGGTCTATGTAATTCAATACTCTCATCTATCTTTTCAATAGCTTTTTCAACAAGTTCTTTACGAGAACCAATCATTTCTTCATGACCACATTCACATTTCCATAGTGGTATTGGTGTTCCCCAATATCTATTTCTAGAGATGGCCCAATCATTCATGTTTTCTAGCCAGTTTCCAAAACGTTTTTCTCCAACAAAGTCTGGATACCAATTTACTTTATTATTTTCTCTAATAATTTCATCTTTTTTAGCTGTTGTTTTTATATATAATGATGGTTTTGAATAATAAACTAATGGAGTCTTACATCTCCAACAATGTGGATAATCATGGTTCATTTTTTGCTTCTTAAATAATTTATCATTTTCTGCTAAATATTTAATTATTTCTATTTCTAATTCTGGATCAACTACTAATCTACCCTTCCATGGCCCTTCTGTATAGCAACCATCTTCTCCTACTGGATTTAACATTGCTAGATCATATTTTAATCCTACTTCGTAGTCATCAGCACCAAATGCTGGAGCTATATGAACAATTCCTGTACCATCTTCCATAGTAACATAATCTGCACATGTTACAATGAAACTCTTTTTATTTTCTGGAACTTTAATTAGTGGAAGAAGTTGTTCATATTCTCTGTTTTCTAAATCTTTTCCAAGATATTCTTCTACTACTTCATAATCTTCACCTAAAATTTTATTAGCAAGTGCTTCAGCAATAATGAAATTATATCCTTTAGATAAACATTTAATATATTTTTCATTTGGATTAACACATAGAGCTGTATTTGATAGTAATGTCCATGGAGTTGTTGTCCAAACTAAGTAATATGTATTTTCTTCATCTTTTGCTTTAAATGGAACATATACAGTATTTACTGATATTTCTTTATATCCTTGAGCTACTTCATGTGAAGCTAGTCCTGTTCCACATCTTGGACACCATGGTACTATTTTTAATCCATCGTAAATGTATCCTTCATCAAATATTTTCTTTAGAATCCACCATTCTGTTTCAATATAGTCATTATTATATGTTACATATGGGTGCTCCAAATCGATGAATTGTCCCATTTCTTTTGTAAATTTAGTAAAGTATTCTTCGTTTTTCCAAACACTTTCACGACATTTTTGGTTGAATTCTTTGATACCATATTTTTCGATATCGCCTTTACCATTAAAGCCTAATTCTTTTTCAACTTGAACCTCTACTGGTAGTCCGTGTGTATCCCATCCTACTTTTCTTACAACTCTTTTTCCTTGCATAGCATGATATTTACATACTGTATCTTTTAATAATTTTGCCATCATATGATGAATTCCTGGCATACCATTTGCTGTTGCTGGTCCATCATAAAAGACATAGTTTTCTGAATCTTTTCTTTGATTTACACTTTTTTCAAAGACTTTATTTTTTTCCCAATATTCACTATATTTGGATTCTACTTCATTGATTTTTCCTTGTTCTAATTTTTTAAATTTCATAATCCCACTCCCTTAACTATAACGTAGCTGTAATATACTACGAATAATAATAAAAATATAATTCCTTCCTTTTTGGTAATCTTATAATCATTATATGAAAAGATAAATAATAATAATGCTGATACAATCATTACAATTATATCTATGTAACTAAATGTTATATTTCCTATGGCACCAAGTATGGCAACAGGTATTCCTATAACAATTCCAATATTAAAGATGTTACTTCCTACTACATTACCTATGGCAATATCATATTCTCCTTTTCTTGTTGCAACAACACTTGTTACTAATTCTGGAAGAGATGTTCCAAAGGCAATTATTGTTAATGCAATCATTTTCTCACTTACATTAAGTGCTTTAGCAATATATGATGCACTATCTACAACAAAGTTACTTCCTAAAACTATTCCTACTAATCCAATAAGTACAAATAAGAATGATTTTGGTAATGATATTGATTTTGTTGTTTCTTCATCAATCTTATTTCTTGCCATTGAAATTAAGTAATAAATAAATACTAAGAAGAATAATACTAATACTACTCCATCTAATCTAGAGAATATATTAATTGCTCCTTTATCGAATAGACTATCTAACATTAATACTGAGAATAATGTTGTGATTAATATTGTTATTGGTAATTCTTTTTTTACTGTATTATTTTTTACATTCAATGAATGAAATTGAGATGCAACTCCAAGTATTAATAAAATATTTAAAATATTACTACCTATAACATTTCCTAGTACTATATCTCCACTACCTGACAATAGTGATTTAACACTTACTGCAAACTCTGGTGCACTTGTACCGAAGGCAACTATCGTTAGACCAATTAGTATTTTTGATACTTTAAAGTTTTCAGCAACACCACTTGCTCCATCGACAAAGACATCAGCTCCTTTAATTAAAATTACAAATCCTACTACTAATAAAATAATATTTAAAAGCATTTTTTCCTCCTTTATATTCTTATGTTAGATAAATAAAAAAACTATTTGCCCCTAAGGACGAATAGTTCGTGGTACCACCTTATTTTATAAGTATTAACTTATCTTAAGTACTATAACGCGTTACCGTATTTATCTTATCCATAAATCGCACTTGAAAGTGATCTAAATATTTACTTGTTATCTATTTTCACCAAACATAGACTCTCTATAAACTTATAAATATTCCGTCTTTCGCACATGCTTTCGCAAATTAATATAACACATTTAATTTATGATTTCAACACAAATTATTCAACAAAATTCAAATCTATATTACCATTATTGGCTAAATTATCATCTTTTTGGGATGCAAAGTCATATTCCTTACCATCACATTTAAATGTTAGAACTGGAGTTTCTTCACTAGAAAATATAGCTTTTTTAGTTTCTTTCCATGTACATGGTGTATCATTTACTGTTCCTGTTCCATCTTCATTTAAAGTTACTTTTGTAATACTACTCTCTTTATTTGAAATATATTTTCCATAATGTAGTTTTATTCCATTAAATTCAAGAACTTTTTTTGCTTCTTTTTCTGCCTCTTTTTTGGCTTCTTCTTCAGCTTCTTTTTTGGCTTTTTCCTCTTCTTCTTGTTTTCTCTTGGCTTCTTCTTTATCAGAAATATACTTATTTGCTGCTTCATTTATTTTGAAAAGAGTTGTATCATTATCTTTTAAAATACTTTCTGCAGTTATTTTTTCTTTATCTATTTTTTTTACATCTAAATTTTTATCTAATTTATATATTTCTCCATTATCTAAAAATGGAGTATTACCATATTCTTTTGTGATTGGAAAATACTTTTCTAAGAATTGTTCTTCTTTTTCTACTGTTTTTGTATATCCTATAATTGTATATAATCCTTCATGTTCTATATAATAATATGGTTCTTTATCTTTTAATGAATAAGCGTATCCAATAGATTGAGCAGAATCTACTTGAAGGCTATCTTCATGGTAGATATCTTCTTCTACTTCAAAATATAATATGAACTTTTTTTCAGAGTCTTCTGCATAAGCAACTAATTCTTGGTCTTCATCAGAATCAATATCCATACTTAGTATTTTTATTTCTTTTGTATCAATGTTTTCTGATGATAAAGCTTTTTTTATCTCATCATCTATGGAACCATTTTTTAAGTATTTATTTAGTTTACTAACATAACTATTTTCATCTTTTTTATTATTCTTTGGAGTATCTTTTTCTTTATTGCCTCTTGTTGCGATGACCACGATTAGTAAAATTATAACTAGTGCTGCGACTGCTCCAATGATGTTTATTGGTTTAATATTTTTCTTTTTATCTTCAGGCTCTCTTACAGGTTTTTCAACTAATTCTTCTTTATTATCATTAGTATCCTTTTCTTCTTCATCTGATGAGTCTTCTGTTATAACAAATTTTTCTTCTGTTGTATATTTTTTATCTCCATCATCTGAAATGCTTTCTTCTTCTATTTCTGGTGTTTTTATATCTTTTAAGCTATCTAATTTTATTGTAGGTTCTTTTTCTTCATTTATTTCATTATTATTTGTACTCATTTGTCCTCCATAAAGTAAAAGTAGACTTTTGTCTACTGATTTTCTATGCTTAGATTTTCAATTTCTTCGCTTATTACTTTAACATTTCTTTTTAAAACTTTTATATAATTTTCTAATTCTTTTTTGTGTGATTCAATTTTTTCTGCTCTTAAGAGTGCATCATTAACAATTCTTGATGCATCATTTTTAGCTTCTTTTATTATTAACTTTTGTTCTTCTAAAGCAAGATTTCTAATACTTGTTGCAGTCTCTTCTGCTTTAGCAACAGTATCTTTTATATTCGCTTCTAATTCTTTGTAGTGTTCTAGTTCTTTTTCTAGGCGTTCTATTTCTAGTCTTTGGCATTTAACTCTAACTATTAATGCTTCTGTTTCTTTAATTACATCATTAATAAATTGATTTACTTCACTGCGACTATAGCCATTTTCCTCATAGCTAAATTTTTCCATAGAACCACCTCAAATATAGGGTGAATACTAAAAGAAATCGTCTTCATTTGAATCTAATTCTTCAACCGAATCTTTACCTTTTACTCTAATAGTATGATTTGCTCCTTCTCTTTGTTGGTCTCTTTCATCACTTATCTTACCATCTACTCGAACATTGTTCGGAGTACATAAAAATATTCCCCCACCTAATTTTTGAATATCTCCACCTATAGCATAAATAGTTCCATATAAAAAGTCAACTATTCTTTTTGCTTGATCTGGTGTTACTCTTTTTAAGTTTACGATTACGGCATTTCTATTTTTTAAATAATCAGCTATTTGTTGGCTTTCAGAATATGCACGTGGTTCTAGAAGCATCATTTTAGATCCTGCTAGACCGTTTTGATCTTGGTATTCTTCACGAGATGTTTTATAAAACTCCTCATCTGTTGCTGTTACTTCATCTCCGTCTGCCCCACCAAAAAATTTGCTTAATTTGTCTTTAACATTATTTTTTTCTTTCATATTAGTCCTCCAAATAAAATGTATGCTATATTCTACAATATAATTTTAGCATAAATATTATCAAATACAAAGCATAAATTTAAATATATGCTTTTATATATTAACCAGCTGGCGTTAGCATCGTCGGATTTATTGCTTGCTGTTGTTGTACTGCTTGCATTGCTGGGTTTGCTTGTTGCATTAATTGTTGTTGATCAACGGCCACTTGCATTGGTTGCGGTGGTTGTTGAATAAATCCTGTTGGTTGTTGTTGCACTGGAGCTGCTTGCGGTGCTGCTGATTGCTGAGCTGGCTCTGTATACCAAACTTTTTCAAGGTCAACGTTGTTAGATAATGGACGTGGGTTTGGTAAATCAATATACATTGATGTTGGTACTTTAAAGGCACTACCGAAGGCAATACAATTTCCTGGTTTTAGGTTTTTTAATTGTAAAACAACTTCTGAGGAAATATTCGGTACCATTTCTTTTATATATTTCAAGTCAACTGGGTGCATTGTTCTTAGAATTACAAAGTTTGCACACTGTGATACACAGGTATCTGATAATTCACTTGGTCTTTGTGTGATTAGTCCTAAGAACATACCATACTTACGACCTTCCTTAGCGATACGTTCGAATATATTATATCCTAACAACTCTATATCACTATCATGTTGTACGTAACGGTGAGCCTCTTCAATAATTATATGAAAAGCTCTACTACCTCTTGGCTTAATAACACTAGCTTTTTGGAATAACATTCTTGAAATTATTTTGGTAATAACTTTAGCAATACGGTCATCGATATAGTTGATGTTAAAGTTTACCATTTGAACTCTTGAATTTGTTCTTGCATCCCATAAAAGGGACTCAATGTATTGGTCTTTTGTAACATAACTTGGATAAGTAAAGTAGTGTCTATTTTCACCTGTTGCTAAAGCATGAAGTCGAACACTCATGGCATTAGCGTTATCAAAGACTTTATCACTCTTTAAAACACCTTCACTAATCAAAGCAAAGTCCATAGCAAGTTCTAGATCATTTAATGTATAGTATGGATTTGCATCGGATTCATCTCCACCTACTTCTTCAATAATGTAGCCTCTGATAAATTCAACTACAAGTTCCATTTCTTGCATTTTACCAGTTTTATCAACAAATAAACATTGTTTAAATGTACGGGTATATCCTGGTTGAACTATTTGTGTTTCAAGGTTTAGGGTTGCTGTATTAAATTTTGTTAAGACACCGATTACTTGGTCTCTTATTTTAGTAGAATCATTACCACTTAATAAAATATCTTGTAAGGCTCTTGCGATAATATCATTTTTTCTTCTTATAACATTTTCACTTGTTCCTGTTAGAATACGAACTAATTTTAATGTTTTTTCAATTATTGGTAATTGTGATGGTGAATTAGCATCTAATAATAGTGCTAAATCATCAAGGTCTAATAACCAAATAGGAATTCTTAAAATATCTGTATCTGGGTCAACTATATTTGTTGTATATGATTTATATCCTAGGTTAGGATTTACATCGTGTAATCCTTTAAAGGCATTTGTATATTCACCATATGCATCGAAGAAAAATAGTCCAGAGTTAACTGGTGGGGTTGGACTACTTGTGAATAGTTTTTGAAGGATTGATGCAACAGTACAAGATTTACCAGCACCAGAGTTTCCTAATATTGAAAAGTGGCTGTTAAAGAATTCATTTATGCTAACATTAATTTTATATCCACTATAGACATTACTTGTTCCAAAGTTTGTAAGTCCATGTGTTGTATCTTGTTTACCATAGATTAGCTCAAGTTCTGGCATTTCAATTAATCTTACTTTTGATTTAAAAGATGGTTTTGAATTTGATCCAGGGATAAAGTTATTATTTTCAATTTCACCAACTATATTAGCTGTCATGAATTCTTTATTAACATTAGCTATTTCTGCAACTACATTTTTTCCTGAACCATCATCAAATATTACATGTAGATTAACTAAGTTTGGTTGTTCTGTTATATCAATTCCTAATTTAATTTTAACTTGATTATCTACTATTTCCGCAATCTGCCCTAGCATCAATATCACCCTCTACTATTCCGTATCTTACTATAGTATAACAAACTTTATTGAAAAATAAAAGATACTATTAATTAAAAAAAATTGTCATAATGACAATTTTCTAATATAATCCATGAAGTTTTAATAAATCTTCTTCACTTATCTCTTCAATCTTCCATTTATTATTATCTTTTGTTAGGTTAAATGTAAGATTATATTTAATTTTTTCCTGTGTTTTTAATAATTCATCTAATTTATAGTTTATGAATTCTTTAACATTCTTTAGATCTTCTAAATCAATATCTTTATCTGTAAATTCATCTTTATGTTCTTTAAAATATTCCATAGACTTATTATTTGTATTATTGTAGTCTAATACTTCTATTTCTACTTCTACTTCAGCATTATCTCCATCTTTTTTTTCATCAATTATTTTATATGATAGATTTTGATATTGTTTTTGGAGTAGACTCTTATATGTTTTTTCTTGTTCTTCATCTAATTCATCCATTTTTAATATTTTTTCCATGTTCTCATTTATTGATGAATCAACATCCTGATATTTTCTTAGATAATCTTCAACAGCTTTTGTTGGTGTTTCTTTCATACCACAAGCTGTTAGAAAGAAGACTGTAATCATTACTAAAAATATTTTTTTCATAAAAAAACCTCCTATAAATATATTGGAGTATTTTTCTTATTTTATACATTATTTTATATAAATTGCACCGCTAGCATTATCTCTTCCTTTAAAAGGTAGAACATATCTAGAATATTTTTTAATTTTTAGTCTTAATGGTATTCTTAAATGTTGGTCTACATTTACAGCTTCATTTATTATTGTTGAGAGAATTTCTTTTTTCTTGGTATTTTCAATGACTTTTTTTATTTTCTTATCAGTAATCATATCTGTTACACCATCTGAGAATAGCATAATCATATCATAATCATTATTTATTATTATTGAATTAATTCTGCATAAACTCTCTGTTAGTCCTACACATGCTGTTATTACATTATTATTGTAAAAGTATCTTAAATCATCTTTTTTCACTGCACCATATTTATAATAATACCAAACATCTGAGTCATCTTCTGAAATTTGAATTAATCTATTATTTTTATAGATATATATTCTTGAATCACCTATATTTACATTTAATGTTCCTTTTTTAGTTACAACTGACATTGAAAGAGTTGTACCTATTTCATCCAAGCCATATTTTTTTATTATCTCGTTATTTATTTTCATTATTTGTTTTTCAAGGTTTTCTTCTAATTTTTCTAGGTCATTAAAAGTATTAGGTAGTTTTTTTGTAAACCATTTTTCAATCTTTTCTGCGACATATTTTGCAGCAAGTTCCCCATGGTCTTTTCCACCCATTCCATCTGCAATTAAAAGAAGAATAATGTTTTTATCTTTTGGATGTTTTACTGTAACAGCAACATCTTCATTATTCTTTCTTATTAAACCTATATTTGTTTCATTTTGAATTATTTCCATATTTATCGACCTGTTTGTATTATATCACTAGATTATTTTGATTTAAAGGCACTATTAATTATTTACAGTAAATAGACATTATTAATTTTCTTTTTTTACAAAATAATCTTTGCCAACTCCACACATTGGGCATTTATAATCATCAGGTATTTCATCACCATAATATATGTAACCACACATTGTACATACCCAAGCAGTCTTGCCTTCGGCATTATTCATTTTAACTAGGTCATTTTTATGTTCTTGGTAATACTGATAAGTCATTTCTTTTTCATCACTATATTTATCGGCTTCAATTAATTTACCTATAAATAATGTATGGGTATCGTTTTCATAGATATCTACTATTTCACATACCATATATCCTAAGGAATCATCAATTGTTGGGATATCACTAACCATTGTGGTTTTAACATTTTCAAATTTATTAATATCTCGCATTGAATTCATTCCAAATGTTTCTATTAATTTTCTATTTGCGTTTTCTCCTAGTACAGATAAAGCAAACTTTTCTTCTTTATGAAGTAATTCATTTGTATAATTTTTCTTCATTACTGCAACAGATATTAAAGGATTATCTCCAGCACTTATTTGAGATACGGCATCTACTATGCAGCCACCATTTTTTGTAGTTAGAACGTAGACACCTTGAGATATTTTTCTAGTAATTTTTTTATCTTTCATTTGCTTCTCCATGTTAATATTCACAGTTTCCTGGAGTTCTTGGATAAGGTATTACATCACGAATATTGTCTACTCCAGTTAGATAAATGACAAGTCTTTCAAATCCCATACCAAATCCTGAGTGATAGCATCCTCCATATTTTCTAAGATTTAAGTACCAATCAATTTCATCTGTTGCAACACCTAGACTTTTTGCTCTGGCAATTAAAACGTCATAGTCATCTTCTCTTTGACTTCCACCCATTAATTCTCCTGCTTCTGGTACTTCTAGGTCTACTGCAGCAACTGTTTCATTATCATCATTAAGCTTCATATACCAAGCTTTGATATCTTTTGGCCAATTTGTGATAAATACTGGTCCATTGAAATATTCAGTTATATATTTTTCGTGTTCTTTAGCAATATCTTCTTTATAGTCTGGTTCAAATTCCCATTTTACATCAGCTTTCTTTAAAATGTCGATTGCTTCTCTATGTGTTATTCTTGTAAATTCTGAATCTAATAATTTTGTTAGTTTATCTTTAAGTCCTTTTGAGACAAAGTTATCACAGAAATCTATCTCATCACTGCATTTATCTAGGACATATTTAACAATAAACTTAAGCATATCTTCTTCAACATCCATTAACCCATTTAAATCACAGAATGATATTTCTGGTTCTATCATCCAAAATTCATTTGCATGTGTTTTTGTATTTGAATTCTCTGTTCTGAATGTTGGTCCAAAAGTATAAATTTTATTAAAAGCTAAGGCGAATGTTTCTCCATGTAGTTGTCCAGAACCTGTTATAAATGTTTTTTCTCCAAATAAATCTTTTGATAAGTCTACTTTTCCATCTTTATCTTTTTCTAGATTGTCATAATCAAGTGTTGTAATTTTAAACATTTGATCACTACCTTCACAATCTGCTGTTGTGATTAAAGGGGTATGGACATATAAATATCCATTACTTTGGAAATATTCATGTATTGCCATAGCTGCAACACTTCTAATTCTAAATATTGCTTGGAATAAGTTTGTTCTTGGTCTTAAGTAGGCTTGTTCTCTTAAAAATTCTCTTGTATGACGTTTTGGTTGCATTGGATAATCTTCTGGACAATCTCCTAGAAGAATTATTTCTTCTGCATTAATTTCAAAGTCTTGTTCTTTTGTTGATTCAACTACTTTTCCTCTTACTTCTATAGCTGAACCATTATGTAACTTTTGAATATTTTCAAAGTCTTTTAGTCTATTTTCATAAACTATTTGGACATGTTTAAAACATGTTCCATCAGAAAACTCAATAAATCCAAATTCTTTTTGTTTTCTATGATTTCTAATCCATCCTTTTAATGTAACTTCTTTTCCAAGTAATTCTTTATATTTTTCAAATAATTCTTTAACTTCCATATTTTTCTCCTATTCAACGTAAAAATAATTGGCATCCATTGTTGCGACTAATTTATCATTATCATTATAAAAATCTGTTTTTAGGTATGCTGTTTGTTTTCCATCTTTTATCATTTCTGCTTTGGCAATAATATATTTACCTGTTGCAGGTCGTAAGTATGTTATTGAAGATGACAATGTTACAGCACTTCTTCCTGTTGTTTTTGCAACTACACCCATAGCATTATCTCCAAGACCAAATATTAGTCCCCCATGGGCAAATCCATATGGATTTAGTGATTTTTCAGTTAAATTCACTCTTAGTGTTGCGCTTTTTCCATCTTCGTAATCTTCTAATTCATATCCATTTGTTATTGCAAAACCATTGTTTTCTTGCATAATCTTTGTTAGTTCTTCTTTACTCATATTTCTGCCTCCATTAGTATTATATCACTATTATTCGTATAGACCACTATAATACTTCCACGCAATAATTCTTTTTACTGCAGTATTAAGTTTTTCTTCACTTATTGTTTTATTATTTACTGATTCTATTACCTCATTCTTCATTGTTTCAAAATCACTTGTTATGATCATGTCACATCCAGCATTTATCGCAAGTGTTGCGGCATTTGAATTTTCTACATATTCTTTTACTGCGTCCATGGCAAGATCATCAGTCATTATTATTCCTGTAAATTTAAGGGTATTTCTTAACTCATTTACTACCTTTTCACTTAAAGATGATGGGTATTTATCATCAATAGATTTCACGATATTATGAGATACTAAAATACTTGGAACTTTAGCCTCTATGCCTGCTGCGAATGGCTTAAAGTCATTTTCTAAAAAGTTATTATAATCTCTTTCATCTATTGCGACTCCTGTGTGAGTATCAGCATTATTTCCATAACCTGGGAAATGTTTAAGACAAGAATTAATCTTATTATTATTGGCATATGTTACCATATTTTTTATAAATTCACTTGTTGCATCTTTATCATAACCAAATGATCTATTATAAATAAAGTCATTTTCATTTGTTGAAATATCGGCAACTGGTGCTAAATTTAAATTAATTCCTAGACTTTTTAAAAGAGTTAGTTTTTCATTTTCCATTTGTTCTAGTAATTCATAGCCACCTTGTTCAAAATAATATTTAGGGGATGCAAATCTCTCTGATCTAAAGTTTTTAAATCTACTTACTCTAGTAACATATCCTCCTTCTTCATCTACTCCAAATATAAGAGGATATTTACTTAATTTTTGATTAGAATCAAGTTCATTTTTAATTGACTCTTTTGTATGATTTTCAAAATCTTTAGCAAATAATATATATCCTCCTGGATAGTCTTCATTATACTTACTTACAATACTTTTATCATATCTTACTAAAAATAATTGTCCAACTTTTTCTTCTAATGTCATTTTATTTAAAATGCTTTCTGCTTTTTCATAATACTTACCAAATAAATCTTTTGATACTTCTTTCTTTTCCTTTTTAACTGGTACATTTTGATTAACTGGTTCTTTTACTGTACTTTTTAGATAAAGACCTACTACCGCAACAACTATTACCATTACAATAAACATTGGGATAAATGTCATTTTTTTACGTTTCTTCATTTTCTCTCCTATTTCATTATTTTTTTAAATTCTTGAGGTGTTCCTGTTTCAAATAAGATATCTTTCTTTAATTCAGGATAATACATTTTTAATCTATTTGCATGAAGATAAAGTCTACTTTCTCCATCTTTTATACCATATTTATTATCTCCAACAATTGGACATTTTAATGTTTTCATGGCAACTCTTATTTGATTTTTTCTTCCTGTCTCTATTAATATTTTTACTACTGAGTATTTATCATTTTCTTTTATCACTTCATAGTTTGTAATTGCTTCTTTAGCATCTTTATCTTTTGATACATAGACAAGATTAGTTTTAGTTTCTTTTAGGTTTTGAACAATTCTATCTTGTTTTTTTGGTAATTTTCCATGTACTACAGCAACATATTCTCTTAATGAGACAAATTCGTTCCAATTCTCTTGTAATTTATTTTTTGTTTTTTCATCTTTTGCTAAAACGACTATTCCACTTGTTGCTTGGTCAAGTCTATGAACAATAAACACTTTAGCAAATTTATCTTTACTTACTAAATATTCTCTTACTATATGATAAAGTGTTTTTTCTTTTTCTTTAGATGTTGCGATTGTTAATAACCCACTTGGTTTATTAACAACAATTATATGGTCATCTTCGAATAAAATATCAAATGGTAGTTCCTTAATATTTTTATTGTCTGTATCTATTACTATTGTTGTTCCTGGTACAACTTTATAATTATATTTAGTTGTTTTATTATTATTTACATAGATTGATCCATGAGTTAAATATTGTTTAATTCTTTTTTTAGGCATATTTAGATTATTATATAAATAGTCTAATAGTTCTCCTTCTTTTTCTACAATTAGTTTCATATGCTACTCCCTTCAATATACATATTATATAATAAACATAATATTTTAACAAATAAAAAAAGTAAGGAAAACCTTACTTAAAAAATTTATTTATAATGCTTTCTACACCTTTTGCTTCACATGACTTAGTTCTATCTAATGTTTCTTGTTTTAATAGTTTTGGGCTATTACTTACAACATAGAAATTATCTAATTCTTGGATTATTTCTTTTTCAGATAAATTTCCAACTACTCCCATTATATTACTAGTATTTAATTTTAATTTATTTGCTAAAGCAATTAAAGAATTATAAGGTGTAGTATTTGATATTTCTAAATATTCATTATTATCATATTTAAATGTTGTATATTTTATTTTTAAAATATCTAGTCTATTTTTATTTTTCTTGGTACTTTTTATTTCTATTTTATAGACTTCATCTTTTGGTTTATATGGATAATATTTATTTAATGTATAGTATGTTACTATTTCATTTTTTGTAATATCATCTATTTCATCGACAATGTCTTGGTCTAGAGGAGTTTTAGCTAAGTATCTTTCTTTTTCCACATCATATATGATGCTTCCATTTAATGCTATTACATAATCTATAAAAGGATAATCTCGATTATAATATAAGACATCGCTTAGCATTCTATTTGTAAGTATTGTTAAATAAGTATTTTGTTGTTTCATATTGTCAATAGAAAACATAGTTGAGGTTGGGATAGCCTCTTCTTTATTTAACAATGTATTATAAAAACTACTTACAAACATCTTTTTCATTACTTTTTCCTCTTTCTAAAAAATGATTTACAACACCTATTGTTGCGACTAATAGTGTTATAGTTAGTAGGCATCCTGATAAGACATCACTTGGATAGTGTACTCTTACGAATATTCTACTTAGTCCAATTGAGATAATCATAAACACACATAGTGCAATTAATGAGTATCTAATCTTCTTATTTTTTATTTCTTTATTTATTATATAAATAAGTATTCCATATAAACATGTTGAAGTCATGGCATGTCCACTTGGATAGGAAAAACCATTTTGTGTTACTAATCTTTCAACGAGTGGTGGTCTTGGTCTTTCAATAATATGTTTTAATACTTGATTTACAAGTACTGTTACTGAAACATTGGCTAGAAGTAATATTTTATATTTTTTTTCTAAAATTATTAATAGTATTAACAATATTATTAAGAACGAAATAGTATCTCCTAGTCTTGTTATTGAGATAAAAAATGTCTTTATAAAGTTATTATCTCTAAGTTGGTAGAAGAAGTTATATATAGTATCGTCAAATCCTTTTATATTATTTGTTAATAATAGTGCGGTAATTAATATGAAACCTATAAATGTAATAATTGAGATAATATATCTTCTTTTCATTTTAACTCCTTAATGATTCTCTTACTTCTTTTTTATAAACTTCTACTCCTGGTTGATTAAATGGTTCAATATCAAATAAATATCCTGAGAATGCTGCTGCCATTTGGAAGAAATAAATCATTGTTGCGATATTCATTTCTGATAATTCATCTAATATTAATTCAAGGCAAGGTACTCCTCCACTATAGTGAGCACGTATTACAGAGTCTTCTACAATATTATTTATTGTATGAACATCATTTTCTTCATATCTAATATAATTAGGACATGATTCTACTTTTATAAATGTTTCAAATAATATTTTATTTCCTTCTTGAACAAATTGTCCTAATGAGTGAAGGTCTCTTGTGTGAACAGTTGATGTTGGAAGAAGTCCTACTCCTTCTTTTCCTTCTGTTTCTCCAAATAATTGTTTTAACCATTCAGTAAAATATGACATATTTTCTTCATAAACACAGAAGTTTTCTACATATTTATTACTTTTAAATAAGGCAACTCTTGTTGCAGCATACATAAATGCTTCATCTTGTAATCTTTTTCCACGATTATATCCTTTTACTATTTCATCTAAATCATAATTTATTGCAAGTGGTAAAAGATGAGCTGGTGTTGCGAAGGAATATCTTCCTCCAATGTTATCTGGTATTATAAATGATTTATATCCTTCAGCATTTACTTCTTCTCTTAATTTACCTTTTTCTTTATCTGTTGTTACAATTATATGTTCTTTGACATTTTCTGGATATTTTCTTTTTAATAAATCTTTTAATACTTTATATGTTATAGTTGTTTCCATTGTTGTTCCACTCTTACTTATTACATTAAGACAAAAGTTTTTATCGTTTAAATAACTTATTAATTCATCTAAATATTTACTAGATAGTGTTGTTCCTGCATAAATAATTTCAAATTTATCATCTCTAAAATATTTTCTAAACATCTTATCAAAGGCATAACTTCCAAGAAATGATCCACCTATTCCAATTACTACTAGACAATCAAATTTTTCTTTAATTTCTTGAGCAGTTTGTTTTAAATCTTCAATTAATTCTTCTTCAATTTCTTCTGTCCAACCTATCATGTCACTACTATTAAATTTATTTAATACTTCTTCTTTTCTATTTAATAATTTTAGATATTCATCTTTATCTATAAATTTTTCTGCATATGTTTTTAAGTCTAGCTTAAGCATTTAATCACTCTCCTATTTATATTATAACATTAATAATTCCAAATAAAAAGGAGATATAATTCTCCTTATTGGTTAAATTTAAAATTTATTTATTGTTTCCTTCATATATAATTGCTTCATAGACTAAATCTACCAAATGATCTGATGGTTGCAACTTATATTTTTCTACCATTTGGATAAATGCTTCATCTGATGGTTCAATATCAAAATACTTATATACAAGTTCTTTTTGATTTTTTAATTCTTTTAAATATAGTAATGTATAATTATCTTCTATTAATATTAATGGTAAATCTTTGGCCCATTGTTTAAACTTTTCGATAATAAAGTAAATATTATTAACATAGGTAAAAGAATTCTTATCATATTGAATAAATCTTTTTACATCACTATCTCCTAATAAACTGTCTTCTACTCGGTAGTCAAATCTATCGATTAATTTTGTTCCTTCTAATTTTAAGGCACTCAATTGAGCAATAAATCCTTCTTCTGGATTACTATGCGTAGGGATTATTTCTACTATAATATATTGGTCTTTTTGTAAATCCATATCTGTCATCTCCGTTTGTCATTATATCAAATTTTCTATTATAAAGCAAAAATAGATACTTGTAGTATCTATTTCTGTTATTTTATAGTCATCTTAATATCATGTTCTTTTATATCATTTACAAGATTAATTGTATCACTGTTTTGAGTTTTACCATCTAGTTTAATTTCATCTTTTTTACCTTTACTAACTTCAATATGATAACTTGTATCCATGTAGTGATATGTCATTTTAAATGATGTCCATGAAACAGGAATACGTGGG
This sequence comes from uncultured Muribaculaceae bacterium, assembly GCA_964530845.1. Lineage (GTDB taxonomy): Bacteria > Bacillota_I > Bacilli_A > RF39 > UBA660 > UBA3789. The sequence continues at coordinate 7,995 of CAZHBS010000006.1, read as the reverse complement.
TCTAATCTTAATTTATCACCAGTTTTGTGTAGACCTAGAATTTCTTCTACACCAACACGATAGAACCAACCAGCTGAACCTGTATACCAAGTCCAACCACCTCTAGCTTTAAATGATTCTGATGAATAAATATCAGCTGCGATAACATATGGCTCATCTTTATATCTATTAACATCTTCTTTAGTTTTCGTTCTACTAGATGGATTAATCATCTGATAATAACGATAGGCTCTATCATGGTAACCTGCTTTTATTAAAGCCATCAAATACCAAGATACTGCATGAGTATATTGACCACCATTTTCTCTTATTCCTTTAGAATAATTCATAATATATCCTGGATTATTTAGTGTTTTTTCAAATGGTGGAGTTAATAATTTAACTATTTTACTATCTTCATCAACAAGATATTCTTCTACTGCTCTAATTGATGACTCAACTCTATCCTTTGGTGCTACTCCTGATAAAATCGCAAAACTTTGAGATATTAAATCTATTTTACATTCATTATTTTCATGGCTACCTAATTTATCACCATTATCGAAGAATGCTCTTAAATAATACTCTCCATCCCAAGTCTTTTTATTAAGATTTTCTTTTAATTTTGAATTAAAATCAGTATATTTTGTCGTATCTATTTTAACTTTAGATTTCTTTACCATTTTAGTAAATTTTTCGATAACATCATATAGGAAGAATCCTAGCCAAACACTTTCTCCTTGTCCTTTAGCACCTACTCTATTCATTCCATCGTTCCAGTCACCACCACCCATTAGTGGGATTTTATGTTTTCCTAGGGAACTCATTGATAGTTCTAATGACTTAATGCAGTGTTCTAATAGGGTTGCTTCTTTTTCAGTATAGTTAAATACTATTCCTTTTTCTTGTTCATAGTCACTTAATTCTTCTCCAGAAATAAATGGAATATTAATATCAAGAATTGAATAATCATTTGTTATTTCAACATAATTTGTTGTTGCATATACTAACCATAGAAAATCATCTTTATATCTACTTCTTAGACCGAAATGATTTTTCTCATGCCACCAATGAAGAACGTCTCCTTCCTCAAATTGATGAGAAGCATTCTTGATTATTTGTTGTTTTGTAAAGGCTGGGTTTACCATAGCAATATTCATTGAGTCTTGAAGTTGATCACGATATCCGAAAGCACCGCTTACTTGGTAGAATCCTGCACGGGCTTTAATTCTTGATGAGATTGTTTGGTATAGGTACCAACCATTTATCATATAGTCAAAGCCTTTATCTTCTGTTTCAACCTGAACTACTCCTAATGTTTTACTCCAGTATTCTTTAACATTTTTTAGTTCTTTCTTAGCATTTGAAACATTAGAATATTTTTCGACTAATTTTTTATTTTCAAGTTCACTTGTATTACATCCTAGAACGAATGTAACTATTTTTTCTTCATCTTTATCAAGTTCAAGATTTATGGAGATACTCTTTGTAAGCATCTTATCACATATTGAATCACTAATTTTTTCAGATGATGTCATAAAGACATTTACATCTCCATAGTTTATACTATAGACATTTCTCATCTTTAAATAGTTATCTTCTTTAATAAATTCTGATAAGATATGACGAGTTGTTTTTTCCTCAAAGTCTCCAAATGTTGGGTTAATCCAAAATTCTAGATTTGTTTTTTGATTTTTATTTTGCTTATTTTTAACTTTCATTAAATATATTTTGGCATTATCTTTTTCAGCAACAAACTCAGTTATTTCTGTTTTTAAATCTTCTGTTTCATTTTCTAGAATTGAATAACCAAATCCATGTGTACATATTGTTGGATCAAATTCTTTACCATTAAATCTAAATCCTTCTGATTTGTCATTTAAAAGTATATCATTTGTCCATGATGTAATTTTATATTCTCCTGATGAATATGCATATGTATAACCACATCCGTTATTGGTTACAATTGTACCAAATGTATCGTTTGCGATAATGTTACTCCAAGGTGTTGGTGTGTTTCTATTATAAATTACATATTCTTTTCCATTATTTTTAAATCCACCAAAGCCATTATCAAATGTTAGTTTTTCTGGTTTTGGTAAGTCAATGCAATCTTGTAATTCATAATGTTCATATTCACTTACTTTTTCATTTTCTAATAATTGTTCAACTGTTTCTTTCAAAGTAATATGATTTTTTATTTCAAATCTAATTCTTGGAACAATATTTAATAGACTTCTATCTTCTTCAGTAATATTTTCATTATTTATAACTGTTACTGAACCTGGAATATGATAGAAACTATTCAATGTATACATACGATATAATTCATCTTCAATTTGTTTCTTTATAATCTTTTGTGATTGACCAGTTTCACTATTAATTATAATTACATCTACAAATATTGATTTACTCTTATAGTACTCAAATGTTTTTAATATTTCATAGATAAAACTCATATCACTAATGTCTTTTATCTCAACAGTAATTATTGGTCTATCTCCACTTACTCCAAATTTCCATAGTCCATTTTGTCCTAAAGCATTTTTTCTTAGTAATTCAGTTCTTTCCTCTGTTACTGTTAATTTAGTTGTTTGATATAAGAAGTTTAACATGATATTGTAAGTTCTCATGTTTTCTCCTGTGATATTTAAATTCTTTGTATCGATAACATTCATTAGTGTAGATATCTTAAATTCTTTATCTAGAGTTGATTTATTTTCATAGAATTTTAAAGTATCTTTTAATTGTTCTTTACTTCTACCAAATCCTACTAAAACATATACTTCAACTTTATCATTTGCTGGAACAACTACCTTATTTCTAATTGACATTACTGGGTCTAAATTATCTCCAGCATAATTTGTTAGTTTATTATTTAGAGCTAAGGCATTATTAAGATTATTATTTCTTCCAATAAATTTTTCTCTTTCTGTTTCATAAGTATATTCTTCTACTGCATTAGGAATAATTAGTTTAGTTAACATGTAACTATTAACATTTGTTTCTCCTCTATTTTTTCTTTTAGCAATAAGAGAATTGGTCTTTTCATCAAACTCTGTTTGAATAAACATATTATTAAATGTTTTATGTGATACATCAGACATATTTTCAGAAAGGATTGGTTCTGTATATGTTGTTAGTTCTAATTCTTTATCTTCATTTGATTCATTTGAAATTGATATTTTTCTAATCTCAGCATGATGTGATTTACAGACAACGATTTCTGTTTTTGTAGATATATCTTTATCTCTTCTTATATATTTTATTTTATCGGCTGCGAAAATAACTTCATACTTATCTGGTTTTATATTCATTGGAGCATAGGTATTACTCCAAATATAATTTGATTTTAAATCTTTTATAAATAAGAAAATTCCATATTCTTGTTCTGTTATTTTTCTATATCTATTAAGTTGCAATGAACGGTATCTTGAGAAACTATTTCCTCTATCATTCATGATAAGTGAATATTTCTTATTAGATAATACTGACATTTCTGGTAAATATGATAATTGATCATAATATCTAATATCATTTTCAATTTTTTCTTTATTATAATCATATTTTTTATAACCAGCCATTTTTAAATCAATATCTGCTCTTATTTGTACTTTTTCTTTTAGTAATAATTCAAATGTACGAATATTGATATTTGAATGGAATAACTCACGAATTGCACCTTGTTTTAAATAGTTTGTAAGTCCAAGTAGAGACATTCCTTGATGGTGAGCAAAATAGGCTTTTACAACACCATGGTTATCATAATCATATGACTCATACATTCCATAATTAGAATACATTTCTAGTTCTTTGAATTTAGTCATATTTTCATAAACATCTTCTGGGAATAAATCTAGGGCCATTAATGATGCATATGGTGATAAAACTATTCTATTATCTTTTTCCTCTTTAGCTTTTAAATAAGGTGTTGCAAAGGCTTTGTACTTATAATTTAAGGAATTATCTAATTCATTATAAGCAGACTCTGAAATACCCCATGGTAATTGTCTTGATATTTTACTTACATATTTCTTTTGACAGAAATGTGCAAAATTATATGATTCATCTAATAAAGTATTTGGATAATTATTCATGAATAGTAATGGCATATAGTATTCAAATGATGTTCCACTCCAAGATATTAATCCTTTTTTACCTTTATAAGTTGTTAGAGATTTATCAAGAGAGAACCAGTGTTTTGATGGTGCATCTCCTAAACAAATTGCAATATATGATGTTAGGCGTGACTCTGATGCAAATTTATTATAATTGTAACCAGATAGTTTTCCTTCATCTTCATCATATCCAATACTAAAGACATTTCTCTTTGTATATAGTTTTTTGAAGTTTGTATTTCTTATTAACTTATCAGCAAGTTTTACAATATCTTCTTTTCCTAATTTGTTAGCAAACTCTCTTGCAACGATATAGCAAGCAACAAGATTTCCTGAGTCTACTGTTGAGACAAAGTTTGGTTTTAATACTTTCATAGAATGTATATCATACCAGTTATATAAGTGTCCGTGCCATTTATCCAATTTATCAATTGATGTAAATACTTTCATTAATAAATCAGTTGCTTTTTCTTCATCAATAAACTCTAACTCATAGGCACTTACTATTGATGTTAGAGAATAACCTATTGCTGTTGGTGATGTTCTATGATCTAGTTTTTCTTCTCTATTTTCTTGATAATTATCTGGAATTAAATAATTATTTTTTTCATTTAAATTATCTGAAAAATACATCCAAGTACGACGAGCTAATTCTTTTAATTCATTTACTTCTTTATCTTTTAATTCAATTTCATAATGATTTATATCTCTACTAACATAATATAAAACAAATGGCGCAGAGATAAATACTAAGGCTATTACATAAGCAGCAATATTATTTGTAATTAAACCAATAACTATAAATACTAAGGCTGTTATTATATTGATTGCAAAGTTTCTTATATAATTTAAAAGACTTCCATTAACTGTTTTTTCTACTTCTTCAGCTGTTATCCAATTAAGAAGATTTTTATGACTTACATATAATCTATATAATGTTCTAAAGAAAGCATCCATATATAGTTTTGAATAAAATGGTATTGTTGCAAAACTTATATAAGCTCTTAATAAGATACTTTTAGCTCCAAAATATAAATTTTTATAATAGATACTCTTCTTAAATCTATCTTTTATAGCCATCTTACTTCTTAAGAAGAAAATAATTGAAATAGCTAATTCAAGTACTACTATTCCTATCCATATATATGGCATATATCCATCACATGTAAAGGCTAGTAATAAGATTAGTAAAAGCATAGGATTTAGGAACATTCTAATAATGTTATCTAATATTTTATATTTTCCTAATAAGTTAATTGGATTTTTGATCTTTTCTTTATTTTTATTTTTTACACTATTTCCTATCCACTCAATTATTTGAGTATCTCCTCTTGCCCATCTATGATGTCTTGTTATATCTGTTAGGAATTTAGATGGAAAATCATCTATTAATTCTATATCTGATACATATCCACATCTGATATAGTTTCCTTCAAGTAAGTCATGAGAAAGAATTAAATTATCTGGGAAAGTATCTCCTAATATTTCATTAAATACTTTTAAATCATAGATTCCTTTTCCAACGAAGCTTCCTTCACCAAAGACATCTTGATAGACATTTGGTACAACTGCTGAATACGTATCAAATCCACCGATACCTGCATAAACTTGGCTGTAGATACTTCTATTTGTTGCTTCAATATCCACTCCAACTCGTGGTTGCATTAGACCATAACCACTTATTACTTTAGTTTTACTTTCATTAAGTACTGGTCTATTCATTGGGTGAGCCATTGCTCCTACTAAATTTAGAGCTGAGTTTAAAACTAATTTTGTGTCTGTGTCTAGTGTTATAACATATTTAATGTTTAGTTTATTATCATGAAGCATATTGACATTATAGTATTTTTCTTCATCTACATATTCACCAAGTAAGATTTTATTAAATTGTAATAAAGCTCCTCTTTTTCTCTCATATCCAAGGTAGCTATTTTCTTTTTTATTCCATACACGTTTACGATATATAAAATAGAAAATATCTTTTTTATATTTTTTATTTAAATTTTCAGCGTATTCTCTACCATATTTTGATAATTCTTCATCATATGATGTTTCTTTTGTGTCAGCTGCTTTTACATCCCCTAATAAAGTAAAATATAAGTTATCTGTTTTATTTACTAAATAGAATGATTCTAATATATCAAACATTTTCTTAATTTTATCTGTATTACCTACTATTGTTGGGATTACTACCATTGTTTTAGATTCATCAGGTATTCCTTTTGAATAGTCTAATTTAGGCATAACATGAGGTGGAACAACTGTTATTAAAATTTGATTTAGTATTTGGACTATTAATTGACTAACAGGTATAAACAAAATGATAAATCCTAATACTCTTAATTTTATAAAGTAATTACATAGCCATAGGCAAATTAATGTTGATGTAATAACAATTGTTAGAATATAGACTATTGTTCTTAAGGTATTATTACTTTTTTGTTTAAATAAACTGAAACCAATATGTTCTTTAGGACTATATATCTTTTCTAAATATTCATACTCAGTTTTATGATTCTTATGAGCAAGTTTTAATAATTGTTCTCTATATGATCTTTTAGACTCAATTGTCATGTTCTTATATGCTGGATCAGTCATTAATAATTTTTCAGTCTTTGATATTTTTTCAAATAATTCTTCTGTTGAGAATTCAAAGAAATCATTAAAGTCATTAAAGATATTTGAAATTAAAACATTATTATTAATTTTACTTTGATATTCCTCATTAATAACATCTTTTAAACTATATTGATTTTCTTTTAAATATTCATTTAATTTTTTAAATATTGTTGAGGAGTTTTTAATTTTGTATAGTTGATTATTGATTTCAAAGATATAATGACAGTTATTTTTTAGGTCAAAATTTTCTTGAATAAATGATGTTAATGTAAGATTACTCTTTGTTTTAATTGTATTTTCTACATCTTCTTTATCAACTAATTTCTTATATTCATCTCTACATAAATTATTTAGTTTTTCAGTATATATAAATATCAAAGTTGGAACAATTGTTTCTAATTCTCTATATGACAAATTCTTTTTAGTTTCTTTTTGGTATTCTTTTAATTCGTCAACTAAAAATTTAAAATCAATATTATAATTTTTCTTTATAGCAATATTTTTCAACATGGTATAGTTGCTATTGATATATTTGATGTTTTTCTTTAGAAATTTTTTAGAATTTACAATAGTATTTTTATGTTCTGCTAAAACATAGTAATTGTCAATTAGCCATTCATTTGTTATGTCAACATACTCATGATTTTTTGTCTTGTTTACTAAAAAATTATAGTATTCAGTAATGTCTCCAAAGTTATTTAAAAAAGTTTTTATTAGTTTTGTCATATTTTTATTACACTCCCGCTTTGATTATAGCATATTTTTAATTATTCTACTATATCTATTTATTTTATATTATTTAACAAAAAAACTTGGGTATAAATTATTATATATCCCAAGTTTATCTTTCTTAAATGGCGGAGTAGGAGAGATTTGAACTCTCGCACCAGTTACCCGATCTACACCCTTAGCAGGGGCGCCTCTTCAGCCTCTTGAGTACTACTCCAAATTGCATCCGTACATATATTATTGCATTTTAATCTTTAATTGTCAACAAAAATATTTTACTAATAATTTTATTTAAAAAAACAAAAACCATTGACTAGCAATGGTTATATTCAATTGGTGACGAGTACGGAATTCGAATCCGTGAATGTTGCCGTGAAAGGGCAATGTGTTAAGCCACTTCACCAACTCGCCATATGGCGCCCCAACTAGGACTTGAACCTAGGACCCCTTGATTAACAGTCAAGTGCTCTAACCAGCTGAGCTATTGAGGCATATTAAATGGTGGACCTGACAGGACTTGAACCTGTGACCCCACGCTTATCAAGCGTGT
>CAZHBS010000005.1:0-135185 GCA_964530845.1 uncultured Muribaculaceae bacterium | reverse complement strand
TCTCTTTTTAATATACTGCTTTTTTATTGATGTCTCCTATTTGGGATTCACATCAGAATGCAGTTGATTTTTCTTTTTCTAACGTTGAGTATATTAGAGAAAGTTCTGATATGTATAATACATTTTCAAAATATTGTAAATTATTAAGTTAATGGGAAAATTGATGTAATTAAAAAGGTAATAGATGAGAGTGGTAAAATGAAAAATGAGATAATAAATAGTATACCAATATTTATAATAATTTTGTTAATGATAATTGCAATATATGTAGATTATAAAACTGAAGATGTAAGAACAATAAAGTCCGAAATGGATGCTGATTTGTCTACTTGCAAGGTTATTAACTCTCATAATACAAAAAGTTGGATGGGAGATGGAGATTATGTGGTTATTTTGGACTGTTTAGACAATAATGAAGATGTGATTAAGCAAATAGAAAAATGGGAAAAGTGCCCAATGCAAGATGAAAAATATGCTTATATCTATGAATATATGGCTGAGCAATATAACATACCAGAAATTAATAGTTGCTATTATTTATTTATAGATGCAAGCCCAAACAAGGATTTCTTATCTAATTTTATTTTATCAATATATGATACAGAAAACAAAAAGTTCTATTATATTGATTATGATTCATAAAATAATACAATTAATTACATTTTAATTTCAAAAAATAAGCATCTATCACATTTAATAGATGCTTTTATAATGTCTTAACTTTAATGTAAAAAAGTAAGTAAACTAATTAGAAATAAAACACTATTATGAATTATATGTAAAGACATAGAAGTAAATACTGTATCAGTTTTATTATAAGCATAAGCAAATGCTCCACCTAAAGCTCCATAAGGAATTATATATAACCAATCAGTTAAAGTTGTTGCAGATGAATATACATGAGCAAGACCAAATAATAAGAATGAAATAAATACAAAAACCCATTTATTTTTAAATACATCATATAAAGTCTTTCTAAAAACAATCTCTTCATTAAATGGAGCAATAATACAAGTATATAATCCCATAACTAGAGGATAAGCCATAATCATTTCTTGAACAGCATTTTCATTATTTGCTCCACCAGAATTAAAAATAAACTCTAAAATTAAGTTAGATGATGCCATAATAATAACACCAATTGCCCAAGCATCAACGCCCTTCTTCATATTATCAGACCATTTATCTTTAAATGTTTTAAATTCAGAAAATAAATCTTTACGATAAATAATAATTAAAATAAAAGTTAATACCAAACTAGCAAATGCCGATAATAAAACATTAAGTCTTACATCTCCAAATAAACTAGAATCAATTTTAAATAAAATAACTGGAATATATAACAACAAACTCAAATTAAAAAATAAAAATAATACACAAATACTTTTAATAATTTTTTTCCAATTAATATTTTTCATACAATCACCATTTTAAAAATATCATAAATTTCTAAAAAAAGGAATAATTAATAAGAAATATCTCATTGTTAATTGCAATTTTACAAGAATTATATTAAAATCATTATATAAGGTAGGAGCTGGGATTATGAATAACGATGTATATTCAAAACTAGATATATTTAATTTTAACAACAATGAAGATGTAGAAAATAGAATAGGTTATACTGTCGGCAAATCAATAGTAAATGATCAAGAACGTTTTGTATCAAATATAAGCCTAAATCCAAATACAGAAAATTTTGACGAAACATTTAGACAACTTTTAAGATTACCAAATTCAATAGATGTAAGAACAATCGCAATTGATTATAGATTATTAACTAAAGAAACAGTTCAATACCTAAAAGAAGCCTATGAAGATGGAGTAATTGCAGGTATAAGAATAACTCCAGATAACTACGTACTAACAGAAGAGATTGCTAATATGTTTAATGATGAAGCCTTTAGAAACTTTATAATATCTGTTGATTATGTATCAGAAAATATCCCAGTAGAAAGTACACCAGCAGATATAAGAATACAAGAAGGCTTATGTAAAATAGAAAGAATAATATATCAAGGTGAAAATGAAATCCATGATAATACCAATATTCATATAACGAGAAAATTAAGTGGAGAAGAAATCAGCCGTCTCGCAATAAAAATAAGTAATGGTTCATATCAAAACATAATAGTTGATTTTTATGACCCAGGTTATTATAGAGAATTTCTTCAAGAATTATCATACTCAAATATCCCAGAAAATGTTGAGATTAGATTTCTTGCAAATCCATTATATGATCAACCAGAATGTTATGAGGAATTAGACAGTATCTTACCAAATAAAATTAGAATTCAATATAACTCATGTAATGATTTAAATAATAGCTACCGAGAAGAACCATACACAGAAGGTGCTAGATATTATTCAGATATCGAAGCAAGTGGAGAAACAACTTTAACAAACTACTGTGAAATGGTTAAAATGATTGATGAAATTGTAACTCATTTAGAAAAAGAAAAATATTCACAATTAGAAATGATTGCTTATGTTCATGATTATTTTAAACAGAATTTCATATATGACCCAGACTTTGAAACAACTAAACATAGTGATAATGCTGATTTAGATAAAGTATTTAGAAAAGATAGAATGATATGTGAGGGCTTTTCAAATTTATATTCAGCAATATTAAGAAGAGCAGGAGTTCTATGCTTTACTTATGGAACAGATGATCATCAAAAAAATATTGTTCGTGTAATAGATGACAAATATAAAGTAGATAATCTTGCGATAATAGATCCAACATGGGATTTAGGAGCAGAAGATAATCAAAATAGTTTCAATAATTTCTTATTGCCTATAGATAACGATTTATATTCAAGTGAACCAGAAGTAATAAATATCCCAACAAGTCTTGTTATGGCATCTCCTGATTATTATGCATATATTGATAACAGTAATCCAGTATATGCAACAGACCCATTAGGATATGGAGTAAGAATGCTTCAACTTATGGGACTAACTCATGGAGATAGACAATTTCAAACAACAGAAGAAATGTTAGAATTTTATAAACTAGCACTTTCTAATTCTTACTTAAAAGATAAAATTCCATATGATAAAATCGTTGGAGCTGTACAAAAAGTAAGAGAAAACGAGAATAGATATTCAACACAACAAGAAGAATATATAGACCATGATGAAATGTCTAATGCTCTTCAAGCAAGGGGGAACTCATATTATGTATCTCCTGCCATAAAATTATTTGGACCACCTGAGCAAATAGTAGATGTTGGTCTATATCAATCAGCAATTAGAAATTATGATGAAACATTTACAAATGAACATACTCAAGCAAGCATTTATAGTAAACCTCGAAAGAGAAATGCTAACGAAACAATAGAAGAATATAGAAATTATTTAAAAGAGTTTTATGATAGAACTTTCTATCAAGAACAAAACAGTGAAGTAGAAGGAGAAAAAAGTATGGAAGATACTCAAGAAGAATTAAATGAATATGAAGTAGACGCAATGCCAGTGTCAGAAATTGTAATGTATAGAGATATAGATGACTCAGGAAGAATATTTGTATCTAAACAAGTATTTGATAGATTTCATCTAATTCCACCTAAATATGAAGTTACAATAGGTGATGATCTAGTTGTATATGAACTATCCTCAGGAGCTGCAGTAGACATTCTAAATAATGCCAACAATTCATATGCACCATATATTATTAGATTTGTATATATCGAATTAGAAGAAAAAATAATTCCATATAATGATGATATTTCAAAATTAGATGACAAAGGTGAATTAAAAGATGTAAATGATTCAGTAATGCCATATAATGATGCAGTATCAGTTTTAGACAGTAATGGTCAATATAAAAATATAGCAAGTGATATAAATCAAATAGAAGACCCAATAATACCAATAGAAGAACCAATAATTCCAGCTGAGGAAGAAGTAGTTGTAGAACAACCAATAACAGCAAAAGATCTTTTAAACGAAGATGAATATATTCCAGGAACTGATTTAAAGAAACCTAGAAAAAGAGGAGACTATGAAACAGAAGAAGAATATGTTAAATATCTAGAAGGATACTATGATGGAATTTTTGGAGAAAAAAACAAAAATGAAGATAAACCAATCTTTGATTTACTAAATGACAATCTAATTCCAGGTACAAATTTTGAAAGACCAAGAGTTAGAGGAATATATGAATCAGATCAAGAATACGTTAAATATCTAGAAGACTATTATAATAGTATTTTCCCAGAAGAAAAAGAAGCAGAAGGACCAACTTATATAAGATAAGACTTGCAATATTAAAAATAAGATAGTATAATACAAGGTACTTACCACATCCAGGTAAGAAGAATTTCCGACTTCTCACTTAGATATGGTGTATTTTAAGAAAGGAAGTGTTAAAAATGGCTTTAACAAAAGAAGTTAAACAACAAATTATTAAAGAGTATGCAACAAACGAAAATGATACAGGTTCAACAGAAGTACAAATCGCTATTTTATCAAAAGAAATAGATGAATTAACTGAACATTTAAAAGTACATACTCATGATTATCATTCACGTAGAGGATTATTAAAAAAAGTAGGACAACGTAGAAATATGTTACAATACTTAGCAAGAAAAGATATTCAAAGTTATCGTGAAATAATTAAAAAATTAGGTTTAAGAAAGTAGACACTATTTTAAGTGTCTATTTTTTTAGAAGAAAGAGGATTTTATGAAAAAGAAAGTTTTTGAAATGGATTTTCATGGTAGAAAACTTGTAGTAGAACACGGAGAACTTGCTAAACAAGCAGATGGCGCAGTATTAGTAAGATATAATGACACAGTAATTTTAACCGCAACAGTAGTATCTAAAAATGTCAACTTACTAAGTGATTTCTTCCCACTAACAGTTAACTACCAAGAAAAATTATATTCAGTAGGAAAAATACCTGGAGGATTTATAAAAAGGGAAGGACGTCCAAGTGAAGCTGCAACATTAGCTGCAAGAATGATTGATAGACCTATGCGTCCATTATTCCCAGAAGAATTTAAAAATGAAGTACAAATTATCTCAACTGTATTATCAGTAGATCAAGATTGTTCTCCAGAATTAACTGCAATGCTTGCCTCATCTCTTGCTGTATCAATTTCTAAAATACCATTTAATGGACCAATTGCAGGAGTAAAAGTAGGTAGAGTTAATGGTAAGTTTATAATTAACCCAACACCAGAAGAACTAGAAGTATCAGAACTAGAACTTACAGTTGCTGGAACAAAAGATGCTATAAACATGGTTGAATCAAGTGCTAAACAAGTATCAGAAGAAGTTATGTTAGAAGCATTAATGTTTGGACATAAAGCAATTAAAGAATTAATTAAATTTGAAGAAAAGATTATTAAAGAAATTGGTGTAGAGAAGATGGAATATGAAACTCTAACACCAGAAAAAGAGTTAGTTGAAAGAATTACATCTTTAGTATCAAAGAAGATGGATAAAGCTTTAAGAATTAAAGATAAACTTAAGAAATATGAAACAATCGAAAATATAAAAGAAGAAATTAATGAATTACTAACTAAAGAAAACGAAGATACAATGAAAGAAGAAGAATTAAAAGAACTTCTTGTTAAAGCTCAAATGGTTGTATCAGACGTTGAATATGAATTATTCAGAAGTATTGTAGTAAAAGAAGGTATTCGTGCTGATGGACGTAAGATGGATGAGATAAGACCTCTTTCAACAGATATCGATTTACTTCCAAGAACACATGGTTCAGCATTATTCACTCGTGGTGAAACTCAAGCTCTTTCAGTAACAACATTAGGTGCTTTAAATGAACATCAAATAATAGATGGTTTAAGTATGGAAGACCAAAAGAGATTTATGTTACACTATAACTTCCCACAATTCTCTGTAGGAGAAACAGGAAGATATGGTTCACCTGGAAGAAGAGAAATTGGTCATGGTGCTTTAGGAGAAAAAGCTCTAGCTCAAGTAATTCCAAGTGAAGAAGAATTCCCATACACAATAAGAGTTGTATCAGAAATTCTAGAATCAAATGGATCATCTTCTCAAGCAAGTATTTGTGCAGGATGTATGTCTCTAATGGCAGCAGGAGTTCCAATTAAAGCTCCAGTTGCAGGAATCGCAATGGGATTAATTACTCATGGAGATCAATATACAATTCTAACTGATATTCAAGGAATGGAAGACCATTTAGGAGATATGGACTTTAAAGTTGCTGGAACTGAAAATGGTATCACAGCTCTACAAATGGATATCAAAATTAGTGGAATAACAGAAAATATCCTAAAAGAAGCTCTAGAACAAGCAAGAAAAGCCCGTCTTGAAATATTAGGAGTAATCAAGAAACAAATCAAAGAACCTCGTAAAGAAGTATCTAAGTATGCACCAAAGATGGTTACATTTAACATTAATCCATTAAAGATTAAAGACGTAATTGGAAAAGGTGGAGAAACAATCACTAAGATTATTTGTGAAGCATCAAATGTTACTGAAGTAACTAATATAAATGCAGTTAAAGTTGAACTTGAAGATGATGGTAGAGTAATAATTTACCATTCTAATCAAGAAATAATTGATAAGACTAGACAAATGATTGAAGAAATTGTTAGAGAAGTAGAAGTTGGTAAAATCTACGAAGCAAAAGTTGTAAAAATTGAAGACTTTGGATGCTTTGTTCAATTATGGCCTGGATGTGAAGGATTAGTACATGTTTCACAACTGGCCTACGAAAGAGTAGATAAACCTAGTGATGTTGTATCTCTTGGAGATGAAATAATTGTTAAAGCTTTAGGACCAGATAAAAAAGGACGTCAAAACTTCTCAAGACGCGATGCACTTCCAAAACCAAAAGAGAAAAAAGAAAAAAAGGAAACAAAAGAAGAAAAACAACCAGAAAGTACTGAAGAATAATTTAAATAGCAGAGGGTGAGATTGATGAGTGATTTTTCAAGATCTATAATAAAATGGGTAGTAATAGGTTTAATAATATTTTTAGTAGTAATGCTCATTACAAATATTGTTAGCAGTTCAAATAATAAAACGCCAAACAACAACTTATCAGATAACACTTATGAAAGTGGAAAGAATTCATCAGATGACATTGAAGATATTAACCCTGATGATATAGACGGTAATGACGATATTGATGGTGATTCATTTACAGATGATAATGTAGAAGATGACACATATTACGTTAATGCACCAGACACTGCAAGTTCATCATTACTATTAAATATTATTGGTCTATCAATTACTACAACAGGAATTATATATATTTTTAATAGAAGAATAAGAAAATCAAACTAAAAAGGTTCATTTATGAATCTTTTTTTCATATAAATAAATAGGTGAATATATGAAAAAAGTAATAAAATTATTTAGTATATTATTAATATTAGTAGTAGGTATCTATTTTACAGATACATCAATTAAAACAATGCGAGAAAAAGATCCAATTATGAAAGAAATAAAAAACTCTAAAGATAAATATAATATAAATCCAGTAAATGCCGAGATAGAAAACAATACAATAATTCCAGGAATATATGGTAAAGAAATAAATTATAATGAATCATATAATACAATGAAAGATTACGGGCTCTATAATGAGTCACTAACAAAACTAATAGATAAAAAACCAACCGTTTCCATTGAAGATAATTATGATAAATACATCACAAAAGGTAACAGTAAGAATAAGAAAGTATCAATTATTATTAAATTAACTAAAGATAATAATCTAGATAATTTATTAAATATTATTAATGATACAAAGATTACTTTTTTTATTGATGGAACATTACTAGAAAATAATTTAAATAATATTCGTAAATTAAAAGATTATGAAATAGAAATATTAAGTTATGATAACAAGATAGAAGAAGTCTTCTTTAAAACATCAATATCTTATTTGAATCAAATTACTAAATCTAAAGCAAAATATTGTTACACAGAAAATGAAAATGATGTTTTATTAAAAATGTGTAGTAAAGAAAAAATGCATACTATAAAAGTAAATAAAGTAATAAAAAGTTATCTATATAAAGAAATAAAAAATAGTCTTGAAAACGGAATGATTTATTCTATTGATACAAATAATTATAATGAATTAAAAATGAGTATAGAGTATATTAAAAGTAGAGGATATGAAATAGAATATTTAGATTGTTTATTAAGTGAAAAGGTTTGTTAAAACCCTTTATTTATAGTATAATCATAAATAGGGTGAAAGATATGTACTTAAAAGAAATTGTAACAAGTGGCTTCAAATCATTTGCGGATAAAATTGATTTAAAATTAAATGACAAAACAACGTGTATAGTAGGACCAAATGGTTCTGGAAAAAGTAATATAGTTGATGCAGTAAGATGGGTATTAGGAGAACAATCTGTAAAGTCGCTTCGTGGAGATGGTTCCATGACAGATGTAATATTCTCAGGAAGTAAAAGTAGAAATCCCCTAAATGTTGCAAGTGTTGAATTAATATTTGATAATAGTGACCATTATCTAAATGTTCCATATACAGAGATATCTATAAAAAGAAGAGTCTATCGTAGTGGTGAAAATGAATACTACTTAAATAATGAAAAATGCCGTCTAAAAGATATTAATAATTTATTACTAGATACAGGTATGGGAAAAGAATCATTTAATATTATTTCTCAAGGAGAAGTAGATAGAATTCTTTCAAACTCATCTCAAGATAGAAGAGTAGTCTTCGAAGAAGCATCAGGAATCCTTAAATATAAAAAGAGAAAAGAAGAAGCCCTAAAAAAATTAGATATAACTCATAATAATATAGACCGTGTAAATGATATTATTGGAGAGTTAGAAGTTCAAATTGAACCATTAAAAGAACAGAGTAAAAAGGCCCAAGAATATTTAGAGAACAAAAAAGGTCTAGATAAATATGAAGTAGCCTTACTTGCTTACGATATAGAAAATATTAATAGTGAACTAGAAAGAAACAAGCAAAGAAAAGAAAAAGTAGATAATGAGATATTAACCATTTCTAATGATAATGCCTCAAAAGATGTAGAGATGATCGATAATAACAATAGATTAGACAAACTAGAAGAAGAAAAACAAAATCTAAATAGGGAACTGTTAGTAGTAATAGAAGAAAAAACAAGAATTGAAGGCGAAAAAGATTTACTAATAGAAAGAAGTAAGTCTGATAAAAATGATGAAGAATTAAAAAATGAAATTAGAAAAAATCTAGAAGCCAAAGAAAAGAAAACCCAAGAGATAAAAATATTAGAACTAGACATAAATGAATTATTATCTGATTTACAAGTAAAAGAAGATGAATCTAATAAGATAGAAAAAGAATTACAAAATCTAAAAGCAAGAAAAAATTTATTAGTAAATGATTACTCAAAACATAATCAAGATTTAATAAGTGCTAAACACAAAGCAGATACACTAACAAATGAGATAGAACAAGGTAGTGATATGCCATCTTCTGTTAGAAAAGTCTTAAATAATAATTTCTTATCAGGAATATATAATACAATAGGAAATGTTATATCATGTGAAGAAGAATATACAAAAGCTTTAAATATAGCGATATCTTCTTGTAAGAACTTTATTATTACAAAAGATGAACCAGCCGCTAAAACTGCAATTGCCTACTTAAAAGACAATCATTTAGGCAGAGCAACATTCTTCCCATTATCCGTAATAAAAGAAAGATATGTTGATAATGAAACTATAAATATTTTGAAAAATAGTAATGATTATCTAGGAATAATGTCCGACTTAATTACCTATAATAGAGAATTTGAAAGTGTCATTAAAAATCAATTAGGTAATGTTGTAGTAGTAAGAGATATTGATTCAGCAACAAGACTATCACATATGATAAAAGCAAGATATAAAGTAGTATCTCTAGATGGAGATGTTGTAAACGTTGGAGGTTCTCTTTCAGGTGGTTCTAATAATGCAACAAGAAGCGTTGTAATAATTAAACAAGAATTAAGAAACTTAGAAGAAACAATTAATTTATTAAAGAAAGAAGAAGAAGAGATTCAATTAGAATTACAAGATAATTCAAAAGAAACAACAAAAGTAGAAGAACAATACTTCAAAGCCTCAAAAGATTTAGTAACTATAAAAGAACACTTAGAAAATAAAAACAATGAGATAAAAGAAGCTAAAGATAAACTAAATCAGTTAATAAAAGAAGAAGAATCTCTAAATACAATCTCAAACAACACAATAAGTGATAAAGAACAAGAACTTATTAGATTATTCCATGAAAAAACAGCCAAGAAAGAAGAAATAGAAAAGAGAATCAATAGTTTAAATAAAGAAATAGATAGCTTAAAATTAAAATTAGAAGAAAGTCTTGCTAAAGAAAAATTAAAGAAGTCAAAACAAACAGCTTTAGAAAAAGAGTCTCACGAATTAGAAATAAATATAAATAGACAAGATGTAAAACTAGATAACATGTTAAATACTCTATCAACTGAATATGAAATGACTTATGAAAGAGCAAGAAAAGAATATGTCTTAGATATAGAGATAGAAGAAGCCAGAGTAAAAGTAAATACTTATAGAGCTAATATTAAACGTATTGGTATGGTTAATATTGACTCAATAGAAGAGTATGAAAGAGTAAATACAAGATATGAATTCTTAACAAAACAAAGAGAAGATTTACAAAATGCTGAAGGAACTCTTTTAGACATAATGAACGAAATGGATGATGTCATGAAAGAAGAATTTAAAACAACATTTGACTCTATCCAAATAGAATTCCAAAAAGTATTTAAACAATTATTTAATGGAGGACAAGCTGATTTAAAGTTAACTGATCCAGAAGATATTTTAAATACTGGTATTGAAATAGTTGCTCAACCTCCAGGAAAGAAACTTTCAACAATTTCACTATTATCAGGTGGAGAAAAAACTCTAACTGCAATAAGTCTATTGTTTGCTATATTAAATGTAAGAACTGTACCATTTTGTTTATTCGATGAAGTAGAAGCAGCACTTGATGAAGCAAATGTTGCCCAATTTGGTAAATACTTAGATAACTATAAAAACAAAACTCAATTCTTGATAATTACACATAAAAAGAAAACAATGGAATACGCTAACACTTTATATGGTATTACAATGCAAGAGTCTGGTGTATCAAAACTAGTAAGCGTTAAATTAGAAGAAAGAGGAGAATACTTATAATAATGAAGAAGTATAAAAAAAGTCTATATATCTCTATCTCATTATTAATATTTTCTTTCCTCGTTTGTATAATTGATGCAGTAATTAAACCAAGTTATTTTACAAAAATACCTATAAAAATATGTTTCTTTCTAGCACTTCCAATGATATTTTTCTTCATAAATAAACAGGATTTTAATAATTTTAAACAACTATTTTCTTTTAAAAAGAAAGGTATATTAAAATCACTTTTATTAGGTATTATAGTATACATAGTAATATTAAGTACTTATTTTCTTACAAGTAATATAATTGATTATTCAAATGTAACAAAAACTTTAACTGAAAGTATGAACATAACTGCAGGTAATTTTATATATGTTTTTATCTATATTGCTCTAGCAAATTCATTCTTAGAAGAATTCTTCTTTAGAGGATATGGATTTATAACATTAAAAAAATATACAAATAGAAAATTTGCATATTCATATAGTTCGATAGTCTTTGCAATATATCACATTGGTATGTTAATAGAAATGTTTAATATGGGAATACTTGTTTTATTATTAATAAGCTTAATAATAGGAGGACTAATATTTAATTATTTAAATGAGTCCAATGAAACTATTTATACGTCATGGTTTGTTCATATGTTTGCAAATCTAGCAATTAATACAATAGGATTAATATTGTTTGGAATTATTTAAAAGTAAGTAAAAAGACATCTAATGAGATGCCTTTTCTTTTTATATGCTTCTATATAAATCTTTATCTTTATATGGATTTTTAGGATCAATATGATCCATAAATAAAATACCATTTAAATGATCAAGTTCATGTTGGAAACAAATTGCTAAATCTTCACGTGCACGAACATTTATTTTTTTGCCATCCATGTCATACCCCTCAAGTGTAACTCTTGCGTATCTTGGAACAATACCTTCAACTGGTCTGTTAACAGATAGACAACCTTCACCTTCATCAACATAAATCTTCTCAAGAGAATTACTAATTATTCTAGGATTAATTAATACATAAGTATCAAATTTACCTTCATCAACTTCATAAACAACAACAAAGTATCTTTTAGGAATACCAAGTTGAATTGCAGATAATCCCATACCAGGTCTTAAATTATATTTTTTAGATAATTCATCTATTTGACTATCATGTAAATATTGAATCATTTCATGAATTGTTTCTTTATCTTTATCAGTTAAAGGAAATTGAACTTCTTTACTAATAGCACGAAGTCTTTTATCCTTCTCATCTAAAATATCTTTCATTTTTAACACTAGTACCACCTCGACATGATTATTTTATCAAATATTTATAAAAAAACAAAGAATAAACTATAATTTAATCATTGTTTTAGCTTTTAAATTAAACTTTTTCGCAATATCCCCAGCTTTTTTAAGTAATTCATCAATTTTATCATAATCTATCTCATCTTGATCCGTTATCGAAAAAGCATCGTTTATTAAAGCATCAAATTCAGCAAGCATATCTTCTCCAACAACTTTATCAAATAGAGTAGCAATTTCTTCTGCACCATTAGTAACAATATTTTCATTAACTAACTCTCTAAAAATAGAATTATTCCACAAAATTTTAACAACACCAAGTATTTCTTCATAACCCATATCTTGAAGTAGTGTTTCTTCATCTAATGAATTAACAAAGCTACTTAGTCCCTCATCAATAGAAATATCTCTTAAAGAAAGAATCTCCCTCATAACTTCAGTTGTTTGTATTGTATTAATTGCTTCATCCAACATTGAAAAATTACTCCATGAACTTAATTCATCAGTTTTCTTATCATACTCATAACAAAAATAAGCAAGACCAGTACGAATATAATAGGAAATACTATCGTAATCCTCATCAATCTCATGGCCATTAATTTCGCCCTTAATTAAATGTCCCATTTCATGGCAAAAAGTATTAAGAAGTCTCTCAACTGGCATATTGTCAATTGGGCAAGCAATGAATGGATCAGTAATACGATGTGAAACATTACCATTCTCATCTATATAAAATTCATGTCCTTGATTAGATACTCCAAAAGTTGTATTGCATTCACTATCCTCAATATAGTCATCATCATATTCACTATTATTTATATTATGTCTTTTAAAAATATCATCCATACTTCCATTTTCTAAATAAAAAGAACATTTATTAAAAACCTTAATAACTATATCTTTATAATCACTATATCTAGAAAGTAGTCCATATAAAGCAGTAACATAAAAATAAAATAGTTTATCATCACGACTAAATCTTTTAGAAACTATCTCAAATGCTAGTTTATAGTTTTCTTCCATAAAATCACCTATATGTATTATATTTATATTCTAAAAAATGTCAAAAAAAGGAGCAAATAATTGCTCCTAAAACTAACTAGTAAATCTGCAGCCAATAATGATTACGAGTAAAATGAAAAGTACTAGTATAATAGCGTAATTACTTCTATTGTTAGGACAACAATATGTAGTAGACTGTTGTGTAGAAGGGCAGCATCCTCCACCGTAATAATACATTATTATTCCTCCTTTACTAATATATGCTATGTTAGTTTACAATAATTGTTAATAAAATATGTCCAATCTCTTATTAATATTTAAGGATTATGATATATTATTATAGAGGATGATAAGGATGTTTAGAAAATTAAAATATTTAGATAAAACTTTATTAATCATAACAATACCATTATTTATACTTGGTCTAATAATGATATTTTCTGCATCAAATATAACTGCATATAGATATCATGATGTAAGTACTTATCATTATTTCATAAGACAAAGTATCTTTTTAGCAGTAGGTTTAGTCTTATTTATAATTATGATTATTTTTAATACCGAAACATATTGTAAAGTATCTCACTTATTGATGCTTGGAGGCATTGCTGCTTTAGTAGCTGTATTAGTCTACGGTAGTATAAAAAAAGGAGTTCAGGGATGGTTTGTATTAGGACCATTTACAATTCAACCATCAGAATTTATAAAAGTAATAACGATTGTATATCTAGCAGAATACTATGGTAAGCATCAAGAGACAATCACAAGCTGGGTAAAAAGTTTATTTCCAATAGGTATAACAATATTAATTGCTGGATTAATATTTATTCAGCCCGATTTAGGTACTGCAATTATATATGTCGGCATAGTAGCTGCAATATTCTTTTCTGCTCCAATATCAAAAAAAATAAAAGGTAAGATTTTCTTTTTAGGTTTAATACTTATAATAGTTTCTTTAATAGGAGGAAAAAGTCTCCTAAAAGAACATCAGTTAGAAAGATTAAATGTAAAAAATCCTTGTGATAGAATTCTAAAAGATGGTAGCCAAGTATGTAATTGCTATATTGCGATAAATAATGGTGGATTAACAGGAGTAGGTCTTGGTAATTCCACACAAAAGTATTTATATCTTCCAGAACCATATACAGACTTTATCTATGCCATAATAGTAGAAGAGTTAGGCATAATTGTTGGTGTTGCCCTAATCTTGGTATATATTTTAATTATGTTTAGAATATTAGTAATCGGTAG
The DNA here is from genome assembly GCA_964530845.1 of uncultured Muribaculaceae bacterium. Taxonomy (GTDB): domain Bacteria; phylum Bacillota_I; class Bacilli_A; order RF39; family UBA660; genus UBA3789. Next base: position 120,477 of record CAZHBS010000005.1, on the reverse strand, counting down.
AAAATCTCCTACAAATAAAGGCGCAATTCTGTGTTATGGAGTAGCTATTTATCTCTTCCTACATGTTGCGGTAAACCTATTAGGAATAATGGGAATAATACCTCTAACTGGAGTACCATTACCATTTATGAGTTATGGAGGAAGTTTTACAATAAGTCTTATCGCAGCCCTTACAATAGTCCAAAGAGTAAGTATTGATAGTGGACTAATTAAAGAAAGAAGTGAAAAACGTGCCTAGTACAATTATTCATGAAGAAGTAGGCTTCTATCTCTCAAAAAAATTAAATATAAACTCTTATGATTATTATTTAGGGATCCTTGCTCCAGATGCTCCCAATTTAGAAGGTTTTGCAAGTAAAGAAGAAAGATGGACAGCTCATCAAAGAGATAAAGACTATGAAAAATGGTATGACAATGCCAAGAAATTTTATAAAAATAATAAAGATAATTTTAATAAGGATTTTTTAATAGGATATTATATTCATATAATTACAGATATTGCTTACGATGATATTTTATACAAACAAGTAAGAGAAGAAATAGAAAAAGAAAATATGAATGAAGATGGTCATACTATAATGACAAAAGATATGAATAACTATTATTTTGAAGAAATAGAACTAATCAAAGATATTTTATCTGAGTCAAATAAATCCTACGATATCCTAAATATAAGCAAAGATAAATTAAATAAATTTAAAATAAAATGTCTTAATAATTTTACTAATAAAAACACCTCAATATTTATAACAAAATCAGTAATTGATACATTAAATGAAGAAGTATTAAATGAATTAAAGAAAGATGTGAGTTTATGAAAAAATTTATAAAAGAAAACGCTTTATATATATATTATCTTTAGCTTTATTAATAATCATTGTTATAAGTAGTTCAATAAATTATATTAAAAATGAGGAAAAAAGAATAGCTTATGAAAAAAGTAAAGTAGATTTTTGCAACACATTAGATCTCAACTTAGAAGCAAATAAAAAGTACGCTAGTTATTGTGAATCTATAAATGACTTTGATAAAAAGAACGATTTTTTTTCAACACTAGCTTTTGGAGGACTGGATGGCCTAAGAAAAAATCAGTTGTATATATTTTTATTTATCGCGGTACCAACTCTTGCATATATATGTAGATATTTAAAAAGCAAAACTATACAAGATGATTTACAAAACAAAGACAATAAAGAAATGATCCATACTATTCTGAAAAAGTCATATAAGTATGCAACAATTATTCCAATAGTAGTATTACTTGCCTTCATAATAAGTTATATATACAATGGAAACTTTAACTATATTAGTGAATATGTTAAGTGTTCTTGGGAAGAATCTACAATGAATCATCCTTACATTTTTTCAACACTATTTATTCTAAGAACAGTATTTTATTCAATATTTTATGTAAATATATGTTTATCAATAGCGAGAAAGCAACATAACTTTATTATTTCGTTGATATTATCATATTTAACACTATTTTGCATACAAATATTCTTTGAAGTAATCCTTGCTCTTATTCCAAGTATTATCTTCAAAAGTGAATTCGGTCTTATATTTACCGCAATGGGAATAATAGATTATCAGGACTCTTTCGGTGTAATTTATCCATTTCTATTCTCAATTGTTATCGCAACCATCTCAACCATAATAGTATATTATCTGTATAAAGATAAAGAAAAAATATCGATTGACTGCCAAAAGAATAATTAATTTATATATTTTGACTAGAAAACTATACAAAAGTATAGTTTTTATATGCACCAATTAATTTTTTTGTCAAGTTGTATAAAAATATTACATGTGTTATTATATTCTCAATCTTTATTGAAAAGGAGATTAGTAAAATGATTGAGTCTATAAAAGATTTAAAGACAAGATTAGAAAATAAAATAAGAAACAGTTCCAATGTCTTTATTATTGGACATAATAGTCCAGATTTTGATGCAATTGGATCAAGTATAGGATTATTTGTTCTAGCAGAAAGCTTAGGAAAGAAAGCCTATATAATTGTAGATGATGAAGATTCTAAAATTGAACCAGGTGTTAAAAAAATAATTGATGAAAATAGAGGCAGATTTAGAATATGTAAAAAGGATAAGTTTTTAAAGATGGCAGATGCATCATCTCTTGTTATTCTAACAGATGTAAATAAAAAGAATATGATATCAATAGGCGAAAGAATTGATAAAGTAAAAAACGTTGTAGTAATAGATCACCATTCTGAAGATGCCCAATCTGTTAATACAGAAGATAAATTTATATCGCAAGATATCTCAAGTGCCAGTGAAGTAGTCGCAAGAGTATTAGAAGAAGCAAAAGTAAAATATGATGCTGCAGTTGCAAACTACCTACTTGCTGGAATTTCACTAGATACAAAAAGATTTAAACAAAGTACTACATCAATAACCCATGAAGTTGCCAAAAAATTAATTGACAATGGAGCAGATATTGATCGTGTAAATAACTTATTCCTAGAAGAGTTTGAAAGTTACTGTAGAATAAGTAATTTAATAATCAATGGAACAATTATTAGAAAATATAGTGAATCATTACTTGCTCCAATTCAAGTATCATTTACTTTAAATAGAAACCATCCAAGTGCAATATACATAAAAGAAGATTATGCTAAAGCAGCAGACAGAATGATGAAGTTTAATGGAGTAGATGCTTCATTTGCCCTAGGTCTTGTAGAACCAAATATTGTTCATATATCTGCAAGAAGTGGCAAAAGAGTAAATGTTGGAAAAATATTAAGTGAATTAAATGGTGGAGGCAATGCTCAATCAGCTGGAGGTAGAATTGAAACAGACGATATCTTTGCTGTAGAACAAGCTCTTATGGAAAAAATTCAATGTGGTATCTCTGATGAAGAAGATGTCTCATCAAATCCAGAAATAATAAAAATAAAACAAATAAAAAGACAAGATTAGTGAAAATCTTTTCTTTTTTTTTGAATAATAATATAGGAGGTGTAAAATGACATTTAAATATCGTTATAGAAAACAAATAATAATAGTAGTTTCTTTATTCTTAATAATAATTTCATTAACTGCTTTTTTTATATTAAATAAAGAGGAAGATAAAGATGTACTAGTAAGTAAAGATACTAAAGAAAAACCAATCAAGAAAAAGGAAATAGATAATGAAGAGGTAAAATTATTAAGTGTAGACATAAAAGGAGAAGTAAATATTCCTGGAATATATTCTCTAAAAGAATCATCAAGAATAATAGATGTTATATCTCAAGCTGGAGGGTTAACTGTAAATGCTGACACATCAGTAATTAATTTAAGTAAAAAGATAATCGATGAAATGGTCATAATAATTTATAGTAAAGAACAAGTAGCAAATTTTAAAGAGACAAAAGAATTGGAAAAATATCTTCAAGAAAAATGTACAGAAAAAGATGAAAATGCTTTAATAAATGATGCTTGTATCGAAACAAATAATACTGATTCAAAACTTGTAAACATAAATACCGCAACTAAAGAAGAATTAATGACTGTTCCAAATATTGGAGAAAAGAAAGCTCAAGATATAATTGAATATCGTGAAAAAAACGGAAAGTTTAATACTATCGAAGATATAAAAAATATCAGTGGTATAGGAGAAAATATATTTGCTAAAATTAAGGAAAATATTACTGTGCAATAGTCTTTATAAAATAATATTACTAATCACAATAATCGTCTCCTTATTTAGATTAGTGCCTAATAAAAGTATTTATACAGAAAAATCTACTCAGTTTACCGGAACTATAACTAAAATAGAATATAATGATCAAAAAACAATTATCGAAGCCAAGAATAAAGAAAAAGTAATAATTTATTATGATAAAAAAATAAAGTTAAATTTAGGAGATAAAATAAAAGTAATAGGAGAATTTACTTATCCTAATAAAAATACTTCTAAGTACTTATTTAATTATCAAAAATATCTACAAAGAAAAAATATTCATTTTATTATAAAATCAGAAAGTATTGAAGTATTAAGTAAAAATAAATTATTAATAATTAAAGAAAAAATAATCAAAAATATAAGTTCTAATAAATATTTAAATACTTTTATCCTAGGAGATAAATCTAAAATAGATGATGAAGTAATAAAATCATTTAGAAAGAATGGAATAAGTCATTTATTTGCTATCTCTGGTATGCATATAACTCTTCTCTCATCGATAATTGAAAGAATATTAAAAAGAATATTTAATGAAGAAAAGATCTTTAAAATAACAACTATCATATTATTAATATATTTATTATTAACAGGTCTATCTCCCTCAATATTAAGAGGAGTATTATTTTATATAATATTTAGAATTAATAGTATCTATTATTTTAATGTTGAAAAAAACAATTTATTTATTTTAATATTATCCATATCTTTATTAATTAATCCAAATTATATATTTGATATAGGCTTTTTATATTCATATCAAATTAGCTATACATTATTAAATCTATCTAATGAATTAAAAGGTAATTATTTATTATCATTATTAAAAGTATCAATAATATCTTTAATTAGTAGTATTCCTATAACTCTATATAACTTTTATGAAATAAACTTACTAAGTATATTTTATAATATTATTTTTGTTCCATATATTAGTCTCATCATATTTCCATTAACATTAATTATCTTATTAATTAGACCATTAGAACCAATTTATGTATTATTAACTAATATTTTAGAAAAAGTCTCAATCCACCTATCAAAAATAGGCCTTACATTTGTTTTTAAAAGATTAAATATTACCGTCTATTTATTATATTTTTTCATATTCTTTATCTATTTAAAAACAAAGAAAAAAACTGTTCTATTAATATATTTTATAATTTTAATAATTCATTTTTTATTACCAATAGTAGATACAAATAATTATGTAAAAATACTTGATGTTGGTCAAGGAGATTCCATCTTAATAAAACTAAATAAAAAAATAATTCTAATAGATACTGGAACATCTTATAATGAAGGAGATTTATTTAATAATACAATTAATAATGTTTTAAAAAGTCATGGAATAAATAAAATAGATACATTAATTATTACTCATGGAGATAAAGATCATGCTGGAGAAGCAAGTTATTTATTAGATAATATAAAAGTAAAAAGAGTAATATTTAATACTGGTAAATATAATTATTTAGAGAAAAAAATTATAAAGAAATTAGAAAAGCATAATATAAAGTACTATAAAGATATAGATGAACTAAAAGTAGATAATAATATAATTTATTTTTTAAATACCAAAGATTATCACAATGAAAATGATAACTCAATAGTGTTATATTTAGAATTAAATAATTATAAATTTCTTTTTATGGGAGATGCCTCTAAAGAAAGAGAAAAAGATATAATTGAAAACTATGATTTAGGAAATATTGATTTCTTAAAAGTAGGACATCATGGATCAGACACTTCATCAAGTAAAGAGTTTATTGAAAATATAAAGCCTAAATATTGTTTAATATCAGTAGGTAAAAATAATCGCTTTAATCATCCAAAAGAAAGTGTTTTAAAAATATTAGAAGATTGTAAAACATATAGAACTGATATTGATGGAACTATTGATATTAATTTTGTTAAAGAGAAATATATAATAAAAACAGAAGGTTAAAAAACTTTTAAATGTAACAAAAATATGGTATTCTTAAATAAATAGAGTAGGTGAGTAAAATGAAATGTATAAATTGCGATAAAGAAATAAATGCTAGCTCAAAGTTCTGTCCTGAATGCGGTGCGAGTAATAAAGTTGTATGTAAAAAGTGTAATAGAGAAAATCCTGTAAATACTAATTTTTGTATGGGTTGTGGTTCACCTTTAAATAGTGATGAAAATAAAAAAAGTGAAGTAAACATCAAGTCTGAAAATGATACTATCAATGAAAATAATTCTGATAATGAAAATAATATCGTTAACGAAAGCAATACTATCAATGAAACTAATACTATCAATGAAAATAATCATGTTAATGAAAATAAAACTATAGTAGAAAATTATGAAGATAAAAAAGTAGGAGATAGACTAGGAATAATTTCTTTACTATTATATTTTGCATCAGGAATTGTTGAACTATTATCATTTGGAATTTTTCCTAATGAATTTGGAATGTTTCTTTCATCAATAGTAGGAATGTGTCCTCTAGCAGGAATTGTTGTTATGATTGTTGGAAGAGTAAAATATCCTAAAAATAAGTTATTAAAAATAACAATGTGGGTAATAATTGGAACACTTATAGCATCAGTCGTTTTACTAATTATTTTTTTAGCATTTTGTTTTATTACATGCAAAAGTATAGGAACTGAAGGCTGCTCATAATGATAATTAATAAACTAAAAATAAATTTATATGGTCTAATAATTGTAATAGCAGTCTTAATAGGGATGCTATATATTTATATTGATATTAAAGAAGACATAAAAAAGAATAAACAAATTATTTTATTTTACTTAATGTACATAGCATTTGCTTTTACTTTTGGTAAAATCTACACATCAATTATTTATTTAGAAGATAACTTTTTAACAGCAGGACTATCTGCCTATGGAGGACTAATCGGAGTCGTTATTGCTTCCATTATTTTTGAAAAAATAATCCCTTTAGAAAACAGATTAGTAAAGTCTACAATTATATCTCTTCCATTAGTTTATTGTATTACAAAAATTGCTTGTTCAATAAGTGGCTGTTGTGGTGGAATTCCATATAAGGGATTTTTAAAAGTAAAATATCCTGCTGTTCAAAATATTTGGCAATTTCCCATTCAACAATTAGAAGTAATAATTTTCTTTATAATATTTTTAATAGTTAATAAGAAAAAGAATAATAAATTTATTTCATATATAACTCTTTTTTTAATAGGAATATTTAAATTTATTTTAGACTTTTTAAGATATGATCATGTAAATATTTTAATAACTAGAAATCAAATTTTTAGTATTATTCTTCTATTGATAACGATATTAATTTTCTTTATAAAAGTATATAAAAAATTCAGTGTAAAAAATAAGTAAAAGATATAGACATTTAATTATAAATTAGTTAAAATTTAATTAAAGGCGGTGGTTAAGATGACAATAAATGAAATCCCTGGTGTTAACTTAACTGCCCTAAGTGATTCTTTTTATGAAGCAGTAGCTAATAAAGATTTTAAAAAATTTGTAGACGGACTAAATTGTGATGAAAATACTTTAATGAAATATACATCTAATCTTCAAGATGCATATTTTGAAGCATGCAATTGTAAAAAATGTAGTAAATTAGAAGAATGTAAAAACTATGAAAAAGGATATAAATATACTGCTCATGCAAGACAAAGAGTAATTAATTTTTCATATGATATTTGCAAGAAAAAAGAAGACCAAGAGAATAGTGAAAAATATAAAAGTAATTTAGAATTATTCGATATGAATAAAGATATAAAAAATGCTAGCTTAAAAGATATCTATAAAGATGATAAACAGCGAATTCCTATAATAAAATATTTCAAAGAATTTATCGATAATTATAATAATGAAGAAAAACCAAAAGGAATGTACTTACATGGATCTTTTGGTTCTGGTAAAACATACCTAGTCGCAGCACTTTTTAATGAACTAGCAAAGAAGGGTGTAAAAAGTATTTTAATTTACTATCCAGAGTTTTTAACTAAACTAAAGTCTTCATTTCAAACAAATTACAGTGAACGTTATGAATCAATTAAAAAAATTCCACTGTTGCTTCTAGATGATATAGGAGCAGAAAATTGTAGCAACTGGTCAAGAGATGAAGTATTGGGACCAATCCTCCAATATCGAATGGAAAACCATTTGCCAACTTTCTTCACTTCAAACTTAACAATTGATGAACTTGAAAAGTCTCTATCAATCACCTCATCAGGAGTTGATAAGATAAAAGCAAGAAGAATCATCGAACGAATTAAACAGTTAACAATAAGTGAAGAACTAGTAAGTAAAAACAGGAGGGATTAAAATGAACATTGAAAAAGCTTTATCAAATTATCTACAACGCAAAGGCCCAAAAATAAGTGATAGGGATTTTTGCACCTACGTTGAGAACACCGATAAAGATATTGTCAATGTTATTTTTAAATTAATTAATGATGAAATAGATACAATAGACGAAAAGAAAGAATTAGATAGAGTAGTTGAAGTAATACGACTACTTGAGTTAGTCATGAGTAATGGAGCAGAAGTAAAAAGAAAAGTTGTATCTAGAAAAATAAAAAAACTAAATGAGAAAATGGATAGAATAATGCTTGAAAATAGAAGTAAATTTTCTAATCCTAAAAAAATAAATAGTGAGTTTAACAAAGTAAGAAGAGCGCTTGATTCCCTAGGAGAAATAAATGAAGCAGAAGACTCAAAACAATTTAGTTTTATGAAATTTTTAATCGAAGAAACAAGAAATGTAACATACTTAGAATATACTTTAAAGAAAATGCCTTCTCTTGCAAATGTAAGAGATAAAGAAGAAGTATCATTATTTAGAAATCTGATTATAAGATATCTTCAATGTATTATGGAAGAAAATGAAGAAGATACACTATACTTTAAAAATTTAATAACACTTTTGAGAACTCAAAGAAGTTTTACTCTAACAGAACAAGAAAAAAAGAAGTGTCTTGAAGAAGTATATAAAATGTTAGATAAAATGAATATAACAAAAAGAGCTCAAAAAAGTAATTCTAAAAAAATAGCTCAGTTATCAAAATTAGTAGAATATTTAAAAGGTAGTACTAATGAGAAAAAAGATGTTCAAAGTGTTGCATCAAAATATAATATAGAAGTATTTTTTAATCCTAATGTTCTTGAAAAAGCAAAATTAATTGGAGAATCTAAAGAAGGAGAAATGACTGGTAGGGAAGTAGTAGATGATTATGTAATCTCAATTGATGGACCAGGAGCAATTGAAATTGATGATGGGGTTTCTTGTAAAAAGCTACCAAATGGAAATTATCTTCTAGGAGTTCATATCGCCTCAGTCTTTGGACATTTTGATTATGACTCTGATATAGTTCAACAAGCTATTGAACGTGGACAATCAATTTATTTATCAACGAAATATCAACAGAAAAAAGATGACTACGAAAGTGTTATTCCTCTATTTCCATATTCGTTTTCTGCAGATAAAGGATCTCTCTTAGAAAATGAGCCTAGGCTTGCTAGAAGCTACTACTTTGAAATAGATAAAGATGGAAATATAATAAATGAAAGATTTATAAAAAGTATTGTAAGAAATAATAAACAATTAACTTATAATGATGTAAATAGAATTATTGAAAAAGGTACAAGTGATCCACAACTTGCAGAGGTGATAGATAATCTACAAGAAGTAACTGCAAGAATTGAAAAAAGATTTAGTGTCGATAGTTTATATGAAATGATTAAAGAAAATACAGACGAATATTCATCACTAAGAGTAGGTGCAAGTAAATCAGAAAATATTATTTATCGAGCAATGCTTTTAACAGGAACAAGAGTTGCTGAATATTTTTCTAAAATGAATTTACCAATGATATATAGAGTTCACTACATTGATGAAGATAAAAATCAAAAGATAAGAGATATGTTAGATACATTAAATAAAACATATGGAACAGATAGCTTTAAAAACTTATACCAATTAATTGAAGGAGTTTATCCTAAGGGGTGGTATCAAAATGAAGGAAGACATTCAGGCCTTGATTTAGATCATTATTGTCATTGCACCTCTCCACTTAGAAGAGCACCAGATATTGTTGTAGAACATCTTTTAGAAGAATGTTATGACAAAACACCAACTGAAGAAGAAATAGAAAAATTAAGAGAAGAAGTTGCTTCTAAAATAGTTGAGATTAACTCTAAAATATCTATAATAGATTACTTTGTAAAAGAATATCGTAAAAAGAATAGGCATTGACTATTCTTTTTGTTTGACAACGAACTAATAAATAAATATAATATCTAAATTATTAGGGAGGTTCTATATGAAAGGCTTAACAGAAAATGACAAAATAATATTATTAATCTCCATTCTTTTTATAGTTTTCTCTATATTTTTAGATACAAAAGAGTTATTTATTAATGATAAATATGAAATTAAATATGAACATGTTAATATAAAAGATATGGCAAGAGCCAATATAGCTACAAAAAAAGATTTATCAGCAACAAACTTAAGTATAAAAAGAAGTGTACAAGAAGTAGAAATGACAAAGGTAGTTGAAACAGAATTACCAGAAAAAAGTGACTCTGCATCTGCAAGTACAGTCCCAAGACAAATTTGGTATCTTCCAACAGAGGTAGGGACAATTACTCAGTATCCAAGCTATTATCATGTGGCTTATGATATAACGAGTTATCGTGGCTCAGCTGAAACAATATTCCCTGTTGCCAATGGTAAAATATCAGGAATATATACAGACCCTGATGGAGCACTTATGGTAACAGTTCTACATGAAATAGATGGTGTAAGATATACTTCAATGTATGCCCATCTTGCATATTATGCTCCTAATTTATATGTAGGAAAAGATGTAACAATAAACGATTCTCTAGGACAAATGGGAACAACAGGAAATTCAACAGGAATACATTTACACATCACAGTACTAGATTGTGCTTTGTTTGATTCAAATGATCCCTATTGCCCAGATCTAAATGCGTGGTATAATTATGATAAGGTACGCCTATCCCAAAACTTTTATGGATTAGGTTCTGTTCTATATGTGCCAGGAACGTGGTATAATAGATAAAAGGAGAATAGTTATGCAGAATTTAAAAAAGATAAATAATCAAATGAAGACTTATATAAATGAAGCATCAGGAATCTCAGATAGATGTAAAAGAAAATTAATTAAACTTGTTGAAAAGCACTTCCAAGTATCTCTTCCACATGAGAATTATAAAAATATTGATATCGAAGTATTAGAAAATGGAAACATTAAAATGCGAGATATTGAATACAAAACAGCAAACACTCCAACTGAAAATGAATTTGAAGAGCGCTATAATTCTTTTTGTAATGAAGTAGATGAATTATTAGAATTAAAAGCAACAGACTTTGACAGAAAGAAAACCTCAAGTAATGTATCCAATATACTTATTCTTTTATTATACTTAGTAATTACTCTAGCTTTATTACAATATGGTATAAAATTATTATTAGTAAAAAACGTAAGTGGAATACTATATTTAGCATTTATACTTGGATATTATATTCTTCCATTAACTGGTAGAAAAATAAAAAATAGAATAGATATGGCAGTAAGATATTTAAAGAGATTATTTAAATGATTTACAAATATAAAAAAATGTGTTATATTATCCATATCGCATAAATACATTGACAAAGGACGAGATAGTCTAATAATCGTTTTATAGAGAGTTCATGTTAGGTGAAAATGAACAAACAGTTAGTCTATTACTACCTTTAGAGTAGAATTATCAAATGTAATTCCGGCAACGCCGTTAAAATAAAAAGTTAAATAAAGGATGGTACCGTGCATAAGCACTCCTAGGTATCATCTTTTTTTGTTGAAAGGAGAAATTAAAATGAAAATCGAAGTTTTAGAACATGCATCAGTAAAATTATCAAGTGATAAAATAATTTACTTTGACCCATATGATATTAAAGAAGAATTTCATGATGCAGATTATATTTTTATAACACATGACCACTACGATCATTATGATGAAGAATCAATTAGTAAAATAAAAAACGATTCTACAAAAATAATTGTTCCTGCATGTTTAAAAGAAAAAGAAAATTTCTTAGTAGTAGAACCAAATAAACAATATCAAATAGATAATCTAAGTTTTGAAACAGTTCCAGCATACAATATAAATAAAGATTTTCATAAGAAAGAAAAGCAATATGTTGGATATAATTTGAATTTAGATGGCAAGTATTATTACATTATGGGAGATACTGATCGAACCCCTGAATCTGATAATGTTAAAACTGATGTATGCTTTGTCCCAATTAGTGGAAAATACACCATGGATGTTAATGAAGCAACAAGTTACATAAATGATTTGAAACCAACAAAAGTAGTTCCAATACATTATGGAAAAATTGTTGGAGATAAAAGTTTAGGTGAAGAATTTAAAAATAAGATAAATAAAGAAATAGAAGTAGAAATACTTATATAGGAGGATTAATATGATAAATATAAAAGAAAATCAAGAATTAGAAAAATTAAATCACTCTTGTGCTCATTTACTTGCACAAGCAGTACAACATCTATATCCACATGCAAAGTTCTGGGTAGGGCCTTCAATTGAAGAAGGATTTTACTATGACATTGATTTAGGAGACGATGTTATTACAGAAGAAGATTTAGAAAAAATAGAAAGAGAAATGAAGAAATGTTCTAAATCAGCAAAAAATATTGTAAGACACGAACTTACAAAAGAAGAAGCATTAGAAAAATTTAAAGATGATCCATATAAAATAGATTTAATCTCAAGAATGGATGAAAAAGATACAATTATTTCTTGTTATACTCAAGGAGATTTTACTGATCTTTGTCGTGGACCTCATGTTGAGAATACTAAAGAAATAAAATATTTTAAATTACTAAAAGTATCAGGAGCTTACTGGAAAGGTGATGCTAAAAACAAGATGCTTCAAAGAATTTATGGAGTATGTTACTACAATGAAGAAGACTTAGAAAAACATCTTCAAGAATTAAAAGAAGCAGCTGAAAGAGATCATAGAAAAATAGGAAAAGACTTAAAGATTTTCTTAATTGACGATTTAGTTGGAAAAGGACTTCCAATGTATTTGCCAAATGGATTTATATTATGGAACGAATTAGAAAACTACATCCGTGATAAAGAAATAAGAAGAGGATACAAACATGTATTAACTCCACCATTAGGAAATGTAGAATTATATAAAACATCAGGACACTGGGATCACTACAAAGATTCAATGTTCCCAAAGATGGAAGTAGAGGAAGAAGAATTCGTATTACGTCCAATGAACTGTCCTCATCATATGATTATTTATGGAAATGAAATCCATTCATATAGAGATTTACCAATCCGTATCGCAGAAATCGCAAGAGATGCTAGATACGAAACAAGTGGTTCTCTAAAAGGAATAGAAAGAGTTCGTACTTTCTGTCAAAATGACTCACATATTTTCTGTACTCCAGAACAAATAGAATCAGAATTTAAAGGAGTTGTAGATTTAATACTAGAAGTATATAAAGAATTGGGAATTACTGAATACAAATTTGAATTATCATTAAGAGACCCAGAAGACAAGGTAAAATATCATCAAGATGATGAAATGTGGAATATGGCAGAAAATAAGTTAAGAGAAGTTTTAAATGATTTAGGAATCCCTTATGTAGAAAAAATTGGAGAAGCAGCATTCTATGGACCAAAATTAGATGTCCAAGTTCGCCCTGCAGTAGGTAATGAATTTACTTTATCAACTTGTCAATTAGACTTCTGTCTACCAGCTAAATTTGATTTAACTTATGTAGACAAAGATGGAGAAAAGAAAACTCCAGTAGTAATACATAGAGCAATATTTGGTTCAATTGATAGAACAATTGCTTATTATCTAGAAGAAACAAAAGGAATACTACCTACATGGTTAGCTCCAGTTCAAGCAGTAGTAATGCCAGTAAATGCAGAGTTCCAAGGAGAATATGCTGAAAGTGTTTATAAACTACTTAAAGATAACAATATTAGAGTAGAACTAGATGCAAGAAATGAAAAATTAGGATATCGTCTAAGAGAAGCTCAAACAATGAAAGTTCCATACACTCTAATACTTGGAGATAATGAAAAAGATAATAAAACAATAAGTTTCAGACTATTTGGAAGTCAAGATACAACAACTCTTCCACAAGATGATTTTATAAAATTAATTAAAGAAGAAATAGAATCAAGAACAAGAAGAGAAAAGTAATAAATAAAGTTAGTGACAAAATAGACAGAAATGAGATAGAAAACTAAAATAATAAAAGAACCTTAATATTAATAAGGTTCTTTTTAATTTCTCTTAACATTGCATATAATATAACCCCTTGTGTGTAATAAGGCTATATGATAGTATAGTCTTAGGAATACTTTAACAGTTGAGTGCTTGCCACCTTTTCAAAAGAAAGGGGGCTGATAGTATGCATAAGAAAGATTTTTTAATCTTATCTCTTATCTTAATTATCTTTTTACTAATAGCCTTACTTTTTACTTTAGTAATATAGTAATCTATGTAAAAGAAAAGCACTCAATCTAACAAGATTAAGTGCACACCATTTTTGTGGCAAGTACTCAACTTTGCGATGTTAAGTATTCCCATTTTTATTATATTCAAGTTTCCTTGACACATACATAATAACATAAAAATAATATTTTTACAATATCAATAAGATTTAAAAGAAAAGTATAAATAAAAACTTTTCTTTTTTTTAAACTTTCATTATAATAGTAAGACATATTAAAAATGATTATGGAGTGACTATGAAAACATTAGAAGAAATAGAAAAAGAATATGAAGGGTTCACACCAGTAAGCACCTTTGTAACAAATAGGGATGAACTAATTACCTTTTTAGGAGTAGGAATAGATGATACTATTGAAATAGAAAGAGACTACATTAAAGAGTTGAGAGAAAATAAAAAGGATCAATTAGATGCTAAGATAAGAAACTTTTTCTTCTTTATCTTTGAACAAGAAGAAGTAGAATTCTATGATGAAGATAATGAACTTATTAAAGAATTAAGATGCCTTGTACTTAAATATCGCGAATTATATGAAAGAATGATATCAGCTGCAACAGATTCAAATGTCCAAGAACTTGTAAAACTAGTAGACTTTCTAACAATGTACTATAATGAACATATTGATTATTTTGAAGATGAAAGAGATAGACTAGAATTATGGTATAAAGGTATAAGAATGTATGGAAAACATCAAGATAACAGAGAAGTAATAGAAGAATTTGCTGATAAAAAGTTATCTGAGTTAGAAGATAAAAAAGCAAAAACATATGTAAAGAAGGAAACACATGAATAAATTAGAAGAAAAATATAGCCATCATGAGATAAAAGCAGACTTTAAAGAAATGGTCCAAGATGATATTGACCTAGATATGGCAGTAGAAGAACTCATAAGATATATTGAAAAAGATAAAAGAAAGATAGCAAAAGACTTACTAAAAAATAGTGCCGTAAGAAAGATTAAAAGATTAACACAGTTATTGTCTAGAGATGCTTCTATATCAAGCGTACTAGATAAAGATGAAGAACTAATTAATGAATTATTAGAACATATTGACTTAAACTTAGAATATCTGGAACAAATAAGAAGTTTAATTACAAAAGATAACTTTAAAGAGTTAATGAGATTAGTTGACTTCTTAGTTGATTACTACATAAGTAATTTAAATTACATACAATCAAGAAGAACTTCTCTTGAACATTCTCTATCAGGAATAACATACTTTGATGGAGCAAGAACTGACTCAAGAAATGAAGTAAATGAATTTTATAATAAAACAATTGTAAAGTATCAAGGAAAACCTATAGAAAAACAAAAAAAAATATGATAATATAAGACTTGTTTATAAAGGTGGTGGTGTTATGAATAATGATCTTGCTAATCAAATCAGAAGTAAGGTTGATATAGTAGATATTATTGGAGAAAGAATACCACTAATTGCTAGAGGAAAAAACTTTTTTGGAGTCTGTCCATTCCACGATGATTCCAATCCCTCTATGTCAGTATCAAGAGAAAAACAAATATATACCTGTTTTTCATGTCATGCAACAGGTAATGTTTTTACATTTTTAATGAATTATGAACACATAGATTTTAAAGAAGCCTTAAAATATTTAGGAGATAAAGTTGGAATAGATACAGGAAGTATTCATTTAACAAAAAAAGAAACTAAATATGACAAACTATATGATGCTTATAATCTATCAGTAAAATATTATCAAAATAATATTAATAGTACCCTAGGAAAAAAAGCTAAAGAGTATTTAGCCAAAAGGGGAATAGACGATAAAATAATAAAAGAATTTGAAATCGGATTATCTCTTGATAAAAGAGATGACTTAACAAAACTACTAACAAGTAAAAATTATGAATTAGTAACTTTAAATAGAATTGGTCTATCCAATGATGACCATGATATCTATCAAGATAGAATAATGTTTCCATTATATGATGTCTCAGGAAGAGTAGTTGGATTTAGTGGAAGAATATATAAAGATACATCTCAAAATAAATATTTAAATACTAAAGAAACAGAAATATTTAAAAAAGGTGAAATGCTATATCACTACCATGTAGCCCGTGAAGAATGTCGTGAAAAAAAATCCGTAATTGTTATGGAAGGATTTATGGATGTAATTAGAGCATCTTCCATCGGAATAAAAAATACAGTAGCCTTAATGGGAACAGCCTTAACAAAAGAACAAATTGCACTCATTAAAAGGCTCTCGACAAATATAATTCTTTGTCTTGATGGCGATAGTCCAGGACAACATGCAACTCAAAGTATTGGAGATACCCTTTTAGAACAAGGACTTGAAATTAAAGTTGTCCGTCTACCAGATCCAGATGATCCAGATTCATTTATTTTAAAAAATGGAAAAGAGAGATTTGAAGGACTAGTTGAAGCTGCTCAAAACTTCTCTGACTATAAAATGGAAAAATTAAAAGAAAATGTTAACTTTCAATCAGATGAAGAAAAAGCAAATTATATTAATAGTGTTATTGATGAAACAGCAAAACTTGATGACCCAATAAGAAGAGAAGTAGTATTAAAAAGACTTGCAAAAGAATTCGATATAAGTTATAATACACTGGAAATGCGCATAAATAACCTAATAAAAAAAGAGCCTGATAAAGAAAAAATAGTTATTCCAGAGAGAAAGTCCACAAAGAAAGACAAATATACCAAGGCATACGAACAAATAATATATTTTATGTTGAATAAAGATTGGGTTATATCACAAGTAGAAAAAGAGCGGATTATTTTTCCAACAGAAGTGATGCGAACAATATGTAGCGAAATCATCTATTATTACAAAAAATACGGAAATATCAATGTTGCAGATTTTTATACTTATATACAAGAGCGCGAACAAATTCTAGAATTTTTAAATAATATTTTAGCAGAAGATTATTCGGATGATACCACAAAGGATGAGTTGTTCCTATATTTCAAAGTTGTAAGAGAATATATAGAAAAGCAGGAAATAAATAGGCTAACTAATATGATGAAAAAAGAAGTGGACCCAATAGAGCAAGCTAAAATTGCTGAAAAGATTAGAAAGTTAAGGTTAGGAGATAGTTAAAATGGTTGAAGAAATAAAAACATTTAACGAAAGAAAACAAAAATTATTAGCTTTAGGTAAAAAACAAGGATTTATAACATACGAACAATTAGCAGATCAATTAAAAGGATTAGATGTAGATAGTGACACTCTAGATGATTTATATAATTTTCTAGTAGAAGAAAATATTGATATCGTTTCAGAAGATGGAACAGATGATGCTGATGGAGGAGAAATCACAACAGATATGGCTGTTGAAGATTTAACATTATCTAAAGATGTAAAAATAAATGACCCAGTAAGAATGTACTTAAAAGAAATTGGACGTATAAACTTACTTACATCAGATGAAGAATTTGAATATGCTAAACGTGCTGAAGAAGGAGACGAGGAAGCAAAAAGAATGCTTGCTGAATCAAATCTTCGTTTAGTAGTTAGTATTGCTAAAAGATATGTTGGACGTGGAATGTTATTCCTAGACTTAATCCAAGAAGGAAACATTGGTCTAATGAAAGCAGTAGATAAATTTGACCCAACAAAAGGATACAAATTCTCAACATATGCAACATGGTGGATAAGACAAGCAATTACACGTGCAATCGCTGATCAAGCAAGAACAATTCGTGTACCAGTTCACATGGTAGAAACAATCAATAAACTAGCAAGAGTTCAAAGACAATTAACTCAAGAGTTAAATCGTGAACCAACAGATGAAGAAATTGCTAAAAAATTAGGAATAACTGTTGAAAAAGTTCGTGAAGTTTATAAGATATCACAAGATCCAGTATCACTTGAAACTCCAATTGGAGAAGAAGATGATTCTCACTTAGGTGATTTCATAAAAGACGAAAGAACTATGGGACCAGAAGAATATGCAACAGTTGAAATGCTAAAAGAAGAACTACGTGGTGTGCTAGCAACCTTAACTGAAAGAGAAGAAAAAGTATTAAGATTACGCTTCGGATTAGACGATGGACAATGTAGAACCCTAGAAGAAGTAGGACAAATATTTGGTGTTACAAGAGAAAGAATACGTCAAATTGAAGCCAAGGCTCTTAGAAAATTAAGACATCCATCAAGATCTCGTAAACTAAAAGACTTTTTAACTGAATAATGAAAATTAATGAAAGATTAAAAAAAATAGGAGATTTAGTGGAAGCTAACTCCTTTTGTTTAGATGTAGGATGTGACCATGCCTTACTAGATATATACTTAGTAAGAAAAGAAAGAAACATCAAAACTATTGCCAGTGATATTGCCGATGGTCCACTAGAACATGCTAAAGAAAACATAAAGAAAGAAAGATTAGAAAACGAGATAATAGTAAAAAAAGGTTCCGGTTTAAAAACATATCAAGAAGGAATAGACACGGTAATTATTTCTGGAATGGGTGGAAGAAATATAATAGGTATTCTAAAAGATGACATAAAAATACTAAAAAAAATAAATACATTAATACTAAGTCCAAATAATTATCAAGAAGATGTAAAAAGATATATTTGTAAAAATGGATTCTATATTGAAAATGAAGAATTTGTTAAAGATAAAAATTTTATCTATCAAATAATAATATTAAAAAAGGGTAAAAGAAAATATACAAATATTGAATATTTCTTTGGACCGGTATTTAAAGAAAAAAAAGGGCCATTATTTAGAGAGTATTATTTAAAAGAATATAAGAGTAGAGAAATACTTTTAACAATGCTTCCAAAAAAATATTATGTGAAAAGACATAAAATAAAGAAAGAAATGGAACTAATTAAAAATGAAATAGAAGACTAGTAATTAGTCTTTTTTTGTTTTATAATGAATTTGTAATTGGACTTTCGAGGTGTAGTATGAAAAAAATCTTAATTATAGTTACAATCCTTGTAACATTAATGATTAATATAAACGTAGAAGCAAAAGATACAGTATATACAATAAATAAATATGATGAAGAAGAATTAACATATATTTTAAAAGGACACTTTCAAAATACAGAAGATGGTTATATATCTGCAGGAATTTATTTAAAAGATAGTAAGAAAAAAGAAAAAAAAGTATTATTAATTAAATATGACAAAACAGGAAATAATATTTGGACATATGATTATGATAAGACAATAAATGATTTATATTCCTTGAACTATTCCTATAATGAATCAAATGAAATAGTTGGATACACACTATTCATAAATAAAGAAGAAAATGAAGAAGAAAAATCTGTTCTAGTAATTGATGAAAATGGAAAATTAATAAAAGAAAATAATTTAGAAATAAATGGACTAGTAGAAATAAATAAAGTTATAGAGTCTTACAATAATGACAAAGTAGATGGTTACATTATAGTAGGAACTGTTAAAAGAGAAGAAAAAGAAATTGGAATTATCGCAAAGTATAACTTAAACTATGAAAAAGAATGGGAAAAAGAATATAAACCAGTCGCAACAAAATCAACAGTAAAAGATATAATAAGTGTAAAAAACGCAAATAAAGGACAAGAATTTATCGCAATTATCTCAATGGAAAGAGAAGATAAAGATTATAACTTATTAGTAAGATTTGACAATAATGGAGATTCAAAAAAAGAATTAAAAGATGACTTTGAATCAAATGATAAACCATTACTTCTTAAAGATGAAGAAGGATATTTCGTCTATGGTCAAACATCTGAGGTAAAATTAAAAGATGATGATGCCTGTAGTTATTATGTTACTAAATATAATAAAGAAGATGAAGTTGAATGGGAAACAATAGGAGATACTCCAATAGATACTAAAAAAGTCATGCAATTGAAAAAAGAACAAGAAAGTTATTTATTATTGTATACAAATAAGGATGACTCAAGTATTGAGATAATAAAAATAAGTGATGAAGGTATTATAAAAGATAAGATAAAGAAAATAAAAAATGAATATTACAATATAAATAACTTTATCTATAATAACGGTACAATTTATTTTGTAGGACAAATAAAATGCCCTAAAGATGATAAATGTGATTTTAAAGAAAATTCTTTATTCCTTATAAGTGATAAAGATAAAGTAATTGAAGTAAAAGATAATCATAGTAAAATTATAATAGTTGTTGTCGTTATTTTAATAGCTTTATCAGTATTTATCACACTAAAGAAGAAACACAAGAAAAAGTAGTGAAAACTACTTTTTTGTTTTTCTTATTAATGAACCAACATAAGTAGAAAAGATTATTAAAAAGTAATAAATAAGCAATTTAATATTAAAACAGTTTTTGACAATACATAATATTATAGAAATCAAAATATAAACAGAAGAAAATATAAATGACCTATATAATTTATTCTTTTTATAAAATATAAAACCTAAATAAATAAAAGATATTAAAAGAATAATAAGTTTAGTAACTTTAAAATATTCAATACAAATCAAATCATAATAATAAAGCAAACAATTTATAATAAAGAACAAGATAAGAGAAAAAACAATAATAATTTTTCTTTTCAATATAATCGCCTCTTACTAAATGATATGTAAGTATAAAAATATTAATTCCAGTAAAAAATATAAATAGGTGATAAAATGAAATATTTACAAATATCTGTAAGAAGTGTATTTTTTTATATAATTATAATAATAGTTTATAAAATGATGGGAAAAAGAGAAATAGGAGAATTATCTATCGTTGATCTAGTTGTATCACTACTTATGTCTCAATTAATTGCGATATCAATTGAAAACTATAATAAAGATGTAATATTATATTTGATCCCAATATTTATATTGGCAATATTACAAATAATGAATTCAATAATTTATTTAAAAAGTAAGAAAGTAAGAGATCTAGTAGATGGAAAACCATCCATAATCATTAGCAGGGGAAAAGTAAAAATGGATGAAATGAAAAAACAAAAATATAATTTAGATGACTTACTAACTTCTCTTCGAAATAAAGAAATAAAATCTATTTCTGAAGTTGACTTTGCGATATTAGAAACAAACGGAAATTTATCAATCTTTAAAAAAAATGAAAATGATAAAAGATACCCATTACCAGTAATTCAAAATGGTGAAATAGAAGATGACGTTTTATTTCAAATAAATAAGAAAAAAAGTTGGTTATTAAAACAATTAGAAGATAAAAAAATAAATCTAAAAGATGTTTTTTATTGTTTCTATCAAGATAATAATTTATATATAATTGAAAATAATAATATAAAGTGACAAATTATTTAAAATGATATAAGTAAAATAAAAATGGTGATAATATGAAAAAGTTAATACCATTTTTTTTAATTATAGTTTTTGCATTATTATTTAATAAACCAAAAATAGAAAGCAGAGAAGAATTTAGAGGAGTATTTGTAAGTTACATAGAAATTAGTAAATATTTAAAAGATAACGATGAAAACACTTCAAAGAATAATATTGATGTGATAATAAATCGAGTAAAAGAAAATAAACTAAATGCTATAATTCTACAAGTGCGACCATCATCCGATGCGATATATCCATCTAGAATATTTCCAATAAGTAAATACTTAAGTGATAATGAAACATATTCATATGATGTTTTAAAATATTTTATCGAAGAATCTCATAAGAAAAACATAAAATTAATAGCTTGGGTAAATCCTTATAGAGTAAGTACAACAAATAATGTAGAAAGTATAAGTAAAAATAATCCTGCATATGATTATTTAAATACAGATAAAATATATATAAGTGATGGGATTTATTACAATCCTTCCAAAGATGAAGTAAATAATTTAATAATTGAAGGTATAAAAGAAGTATTAGAGTATGATGTTGATGGAATACTATTTGATGATTATTTCTATCCAGATAATAATATAGATATGGAAGATTATGAAGAATATAAAAAGAAAAATAATATAACAAAACAAGAGTATAATCTTATGACAATAAATAATCTAATAAGCAATGTTCACAAAATCTGCAGTGAAAAAAATGTAATGTTTGGAGTATCTCCAGAAGGAAATATTGAAAATAATTATAATAAAAACTTTGCTGATGTAAAAAGATGGTTAAAAGAAGATAAATATGTCGACTTTATAATGCCTCAAATATATTATGGATTTTATAATAGTACAAAGCCATATATTGATACATTAAATGAATGGATAGGGTTAATTGAAAATAAAAAGATTAAGTTTATCCCAACTTTAGCACTATATAAATCAAATAAAGAAGATTATTATGCGAAAGAGGGAAAAAATGAGTGGATTGAAAATAATGATATAATTATGAAAGAAATAATAATCGCAAGAAATAAAAACATCTATAATGGTATTAGTCTATTTAGATATGATAATCTAATTGATGAAAATAGTAAAAATGAAATAAATAATGTAAAGAAAATATTAAATTAGTTTATAATTAACTAATTTTTTTGTTATAATAAAAATAAAGGTAGGGATAATAATGAATAGAAAAGGATTTACATTAGTTGAATTAATTGCTATGATGGCAGTCCTTGCAATTCTTATGGTTATAACAGTTCCAAATATGTCAGGAATTCTTAATAAGAACAAGGATAGTATTACAAAAGAAGATGTTAACAAAATGGTATCAGGAGCTAAAACAAAGTTTCAAACGAAAGAAGCAAAATATCCAAAATCAGCAGGAGATTGTGTAATTTTGTCACTTGGCTTTATTGATGGTAACAATGACATCAATAAAGGAATAAATGATGGTGTTTATAGTAAGACAAAGTCATTTGTGGTCGTAAGCAAGGAAAATGAAGGTGGCAATACATATTCTTACAAGTATTATATAAGACTAGTTGAGGAACTTGAAAAGGATAATTATCAGTATGGTCTAGGAATAATATCATATGATGAATTTACTGCCAAACCAAGTGAGTTTATGGCAGATGCAAGAAAAAGAACTACGAAATATGAAGAAAAAGATTTATCAACAGTTGCCGCAGATCAAGATAGTTTAAGAAATTTTATTAAAAATGATCCACCAGCTGAACGTCATGATGATGCATTTAATCCAATAGACAAATGCACTGGTGATATAACTGTCTATAATCAATAATTTTTAAAAAAAATATTGATTAAAAAAATAGAATATGCTAACATTTAAATAGAAGGTAAAATAAAGAAAAGAGAGTGTAAGAAGAAATGAAAAATAAAAAAAGAAAAATGTCTAATGCAGGTTTTACATTGATCGAATTACTTGCAGTTATTACAATCATGGGTATCTTGATGATGGTTGCGATTCCAGCAGTTTCAAGAACAATTGAAAATGCACGTCGTGATACATTTGCAGATATTGCTCATGAATACATTAATGCAGTTAGAAATGCAATGCTAGCTGATAATATTGAATGCTTTGATGGAGATGCTACAGCCGTAGATTGGCATGTTGCTTCAGCAACACCAACAGGAGTTTATTATTTCCCAATTTGTACTGCAAATAATGCTAATAATTGTGTAGAAGCGCATTCTTATATTGCAGATGCAACAGCAACAGGAGGCTATGCACCTATCGCTAATTCAAAAATGGATGTGAATACAATTGCACAAAGTACAGCAGACTTAATGGAAAGTGGTGGTAAATCTCCATTTGGTAACTCAGAGATGCAAGGATATGTTAAAATATCAAAAGAGGTTGACTTGGAAACAGGTAAAACAACAATTAGATACACTATTAAATTAATGGACTCAGGTGGTCATGGTATTCCATCAGAAACTACAGAATCACAAGTTAAGAGAAGTGCAATATCAGTTGCAGTTAAACCAGATGCTAACGCTAATATTTTAACAAACGGTAAAGTAAAAGAGCCAAAAGTTAATGATGATGGTGAATATGTAAGAGATACAACAACTAATAAGATTGTATATGAAGCTGTTGATTCAGGAGCTAAAGTTTGTAAAGTAAGCTAAAAGACTTCAAAAAGAAGTCTTTTTCTTTAAAAAAATAAAAAAGGTTTTAGAACTATCTAAAATCTTTTTATAATTAATTCATCTTTGTCTTTCTAAATTGTTTTAATTCTTCGTCTCTTTCATTTTTAAAATTATTTATTTCTTCCATCCTAGAAACAGCCATCTTCGCAACTTCTTCTCTAAGCTTACCTGCTTCTTCTTCAGTTATTTTCATATCATCATCTACAACACCATATTTATCAACTGAATCCTTATGTGCTTGATAATAATCATATTTTCTAAGTCTCATCCATTTTTCTTTTAATTCATCGCTTGCCGGAGGTAAAACTTTATGAGTAATTGATTCATTATTACTGAATACTTGATATGTGTCCATTCCTAAAATTGGTTCAAAATTGTTTCTAAAGGCACTAGCCATCCAACTATCTCTCCACATAGCTGCATTTTTTTCAATACCTTCCTCAACAACTTCTTTATCCATGCCAATTCTAGTTAAAGTATTAATAATTCCTCTTCTAAAACCAATATCGCAATTCTCATCAAAGCAAATGAAATCTCCACCATATTCATCTTCAACAATCCAATTTTCTCCGCCATTAACCATCCATTCAATTTGCCATCTAACTACTTCTAACTCATAATCATGACGCTTTTCTTTATAAAAATCCGAACTCTTAACATATGAAATAATTCTATTTAAACTAATAAAATATAGTTCATTAATTTGCCTTATAAGTTTTGCCATCCACTCATCATCTCTAGAGTGACATGGAATATAAGGAACACCTATAGTATCAGGCCTTCCAAAACAATCGCTTCCCCAATTACCATTTTTAGGAAACAATTTTAGAACTGCTTTATCTAATATCTCATCAATATTAAGAAGAGAATTATTATCAATTGATGAACTTTCTCTTTTAATAATATTTTCACTATTAATATCAAGATATTTCTTTAAGATATCCATCTTATCAAGCATCAATGGCTTACCAGATTTAATATCATGTGTTGCAATAGGTGGATAGAAAGAAGCAAGTGGTTGAATATTACCACGCGAATTTTGAACAATATTTTCTCCAGTTAATATTTCTGTATAAGTGCCATCATTAAATAAATTTTTCTTACAAATAAACTTATAACTAGCAGATTCTTTTTCTACATTAACTACATATAAATCATATACACTATATTTTTTCATAACTTCACCTAAACATATTTTAACATACTAAAGACAATACTAAAATAAATATTAACTTGTTATTTTATTAATGTTATAATTTGATTAGGGGGAGTCAATAATGAATGAATATTTAAATATTTTTATAGATGATGATTATCCAACATTTATTGATAAATATCTAACAACAAAAACAATGCAACATATTAAGAATGTGACACAATTTTGTGGAGCAGACTATAGTGGCCTTTATAATACAAGGTTTTTATACACACGATATGATCATAGTATAATTGTGGCTCTTATTACTTGGCACTTTACTCATGATAAAAAAGAAACAATAAAAGCATTACTACATGATACAGGAACACCTTGCTTTGCTCATTGTATAGATTATGTATTTGGAGATTATTTAAAACAAGAAACATCTGAAAAAAAGATTTCTGAAGTTGTAAGTCAAGATCAAACCTTATTAAAATATTTAGAAGAAGACGGAATAAAAAAAGAGGAACTAGATGACCTTAGTGATTGTCCAATCCTTGAAAATAAATCTCCTAAATTATGTGCAGATAGACTTGATGGAGTATTTCATACATGTTATATATGGCTCCAAACAGATTCTATAGAACAAATAAAAGAAGTCTATCAAGATATGATAGTTATGATAAATGAAGATGGAAAAAAAGAAATAGGTTTCTCATCCATAGAAAAAGCAGAATCTTTTGCCAAATTAACCGCAACATACGCTAAAGAACTAAGAAAAAATGAAGATAAATTTGTAATGAAATATATATCTGAAATAGTAAAAGAAGCAGTAAGAAAAAAACTTATTACTTTAGAAGATTTATATACAAAACCAGAATCAGAAATATGCAAAGTTTTTGACATTGCGTTTCCATCATGGGAAAAATTTATAGAAGAAAAAGACTTAGAAAGAACAGACGAAGAACCAACTGGAATTTTTTGGGTATCATTTAATTCAAAATTAAGAAATACTATTCCATTAGTAAATACGCCAAGTGGACCAAGAAGAATAAATGAAGTGTCTGAACTTGCCCGAGAAATCTATGAAGATATAGAAAACTATAAAGATAGTAAATATGCTTACGTAAAATCAATAAAAACTATTTAAAATGATAAATCTAAAAAGAACATATAATAAAGACTTAACGAAAGTCTTTTCTTTTACAATTTAAATTGTTATAATCAAGAAGGTGATAAGAATGTTATATATAGGAAGCCATGTCGGTTTTAATAAAGATACACAATTATTAGGAAGTCTAAAAGAAGCACTTTCATATAAAGCAAATTCATTTATGTTTTATACAGGAGCTCCACAAAATACTAATAGATGTCAAATTAATGAAGATTTAACAAAAGAAGCCCTTGAGTTAATGAAAGATAATTCTATAGACGTTAGAAATGTAATTGTCCATGCCCCATACATTATTAATTTATGTAATGAAACAAACTTTGACTTTTCAGTAAACTTCTTAACAGAAGAAATTAAAAGAGTAAGCAAATTAGGAATAAAGTCTATGGTACTTCATCCAGGCAGTCATGTTGGATTAGGAATCGATAAAGGAATTGAAAATATCTCCTTAGGAATTAATAAAGCTTTAAGTAATAATAAAGATTCTGATGTAGTAATACTATTAGAAACAATGGCTGGAAAAGGCAGTGAAGTAGGTTCTAAATTAGAAGAAATAAAACAAATAATTGATAATATAGAAGACAAAAAACATATTGGAGTCTGTCTTGATACATGCCATTTAAATGATGCAGGATATGATATGTCAGATTTCGATAAATATTTAGATGACTTTGATAAAACAATCGGACTAGACTATGTAAAATGTATTCATGTAAATGACTCTAAAAACATAATCTCATCACATAAAGATAGGCATGAAAACATTGGCTTTGGAACAATTGGCTTTGATAACTTAATGAACATTATATATAATAAAAGAATAGAAAATATTCCTAAAATATTAGAAACACCATATGTAGATAAAAAATATGCTCCATATAAATTTGAAATAGAAATGATTAGAGATAAGAAATTCAATGAAAATTTAATAGAAACAATAAAGAAACAATAAAATGTTTCTTTTTTTATAAGTATTTTTGTTTGTACTCAATATATAAATTTAATAAATCTTTGTATAAAACAGGATTGATTTTACTTCTAATATCTTCAAAGACTCTTATGTTCTCATTAAGTAGTTCATTATA
The DNA here is from genome assembly GCA_964530845.1 of uncultured Muribaculaceae bacterium. Taxonomy (GTDB): domain Bacteria; phylum Bacillota_I; class Bacilli_A; order RF39; family UBA660; genus UBA3789. The sequence continues at coordinate 92,889 of CAZHBS010000005.1, read as the reverse complement.
ATTATACTTAATAAAATTAAATATAATTATAAGTTCATCCTGATTATATTTTAAATTATGTTTTTTAGCAAAATTTTCCAAATCATCAGTAGTAAGTTTAGAAACATAGTTTCTAATAATATTCTTATAAATAATATCACCTCATAATAAAATATATGAATTATATTCAACTTTATGTGATAAACTATAAATAGGTGATAAGATGAGAAAGAAAGTAAATTATGACATAATAATTAATAGAAGATTTATTTTCTTTTTAGTAATAATTCTTTTTTTATTTACAGTAATTATATATAGATTAGGAATTATAATGTTAAAGTATAATGAGGCTTATCAAAAGAAATTAGAACATATTGCTTATACAGAAGTAAAAGGTAATAGTAGTCCAAGAGGAAGAATATATGACCGAAATTATAATATATTAGTAGATAACAAATCAACAAAAACTATTGTATATAAAAAAAGTAAAACCACAACAACAAATGAAATGTTAGCATCGGCTAAAAAAATTTCATCGCATATAGAGATTGATTATAATAAATTAGCAGATATAAATAGAAGAGAGTATTATTGTGCAAAATATAAGAGTAAATGTGATGTGTTACCAACAAAAAAAGAAAAAGAATTATTAAACCAAAAAAAGATTACTCAAAAAGAATATAATTCGTTAAAATTAAAAAGAATTCCAGAAGAAGAATTAAAATTCACAGATGAAGAAAATAAAATAGCTTATATATATTATCTTATGAATAAAGGCTATACATACGAAGAAAAACTAATAAAAGCAGATGTTACTGAAGAAGAATATGCTTATGTATCTGAAAAAGTTGATGAATTGAATGGATTTGATACAAGACTTGATTGGGAAAGAGTTTATCCATATGGAGATACGTTTAAAATGCTACTTGGAAAGGTATCATCATCAAGTCAAGGACTTCCTGCAGAAGAAAAAGATTATTATCTTGAAAAAGGCTATAACCTAAATGATAGAGTTGGAATAAGCTATATAGAAAAAGAATATGAGGAATACTTAAAAGGAGAAAAATCAATATATGAAGTAGTTAATTCTCACGAAGTAAAGTTAGTAAAAGAAGGAACAAGAGGAAAAGATATTGTTCTAACAATAGATATTAATTTACAAAAAGATATAGAAAGTATTATTGATCAATATGTAATGGATGCAAAAAATGAACCAAATACAGAATACTATGATTCATCAACGGTAGTTATCCAAGATCCAAAGAGTGGAGAAATTCTTGCTATGGCAAGTAGAAAACTAGTAAACGGAGAAATGAAAGATAATACAACAAGCATATTAACATCCCCAATAATGCCGGGTTCTATTGTAAAAGGTGCCTCAATGCTAGTAGGATATAATACTGGAGCAGTAAAAATAGGAGAGAGAATGCTTGACGAATGTATAAAAGTTGCAGGTGTAGCTGAAAAATGTTCATCAGTTCAAGGACTTGGAGTAATTGATGATATAACAGCACTAGCTAAAAGTAGTAATGTATATCAATTTAAAATAGCATTAAGAGTTAATGGTCAAGAGTATTTCAGAAATATGAAGATGAATTTTAATCAATCATCATTTGATACTTATAGAACAATGTATAATTCATTTGGATTAGGAGTTAAGACTGAAATAGATTTACCAGTTGAAAGTAAAGGTTACACGTCAAAAGATAAAGCAGCAGGTAATTTACTTGATTATGTTATGGGACAATATGAAACATACACTCCAATTCAAATATCTCAATATGTCTCAACAATTGCTAATGGTGGATCAAGAATTAAACCACATTTACTTAAAGAAATACATTCATCTAGTTCAAGTGATGAAATAGGAAAACTTGAGCAAAAGATTCAACCTAAAATATTAAACACAATTCAAACTGATCCAAAGTATATGAATAGAGTAAAAGAAGGTTTTAGGGCAGTAACATCAAGCCCAGGAGGATATGGAGTAGGATATACAGATTGGAATATGATGGCAGCAGGAAAAACTGGTACATCACAAAGCTTTATTGATACAGATGGTAACGGAGTAATAGATACAGAAACAATAACAAGTTCATTTATTGGATATGCTCCATATGATAATCCTAAAATGAGCATCGTAGTAACATCTCCAAATTCATCACATCCAAACTCAAGTAATAATTATATGAGTTTAGTAACGTATCATTTAACTCAAGCCGTAACAAGAAAATATAGTGAATATTATGGTTACTAAATAATTGACAAAATATCAAAAAAAATAGTATAGTCATATTAGAAAATAGGTGGTAAATAAGATGAAAAGAAGAAAGAAAAATAAAATATTAAAATATATTTTAATAGTATTAGCACCGATTGCTTTATCTGTAGGTGGATATTATGTATATAAAAACTTTATTCAAGAACCCGGAATACCAAGTGTAAATAAGCTTATAAAAGATAAAAAGAAAATTGGATATTCTGATAAGAATGAGAATAAGCCTGATGTAAGTAACTATGTTAATCGACTACCAGATATGAGAGCAGCATCAGGTAACATGGATGTAATGGGATTTTTGGAAATTCCAAATCTAGGAGTTAACACACAGATTGTTCGAACAACAGACAACAGTTTTTATTTGAATTATAATTTATATAAACAATGGGATGGATTAGGAATACCTTTCTTTGATTATAGAAATACTGATTTAAATAATAGTAAGCAAATTAATATTTATGGTCACAATACTCAAAGAGAAGAATTTTACAATCAACTTCCATTTATAAATTTAGAAGCATATATTGACAAAAATATATTTGATAATTATAAAGATGTTTACTTAAGTATTGACGAAAGACAAATTCATTATGAAGTTGTTGCAGTAAAAATATTAACGGATGGGAACCCTGAACATACAAAGATTGCTTTTGAAAATAGTAGTGATTTTTTAACGCATGCTTCAAGAATGATGAGCGGTTCACTTTACATGAGTGAAGAAGCAAACTTGACAGCAAATGATAATCTTTTAGTTTTGCAAGTTTGCCATTACAATCCAATGGGTTCTTATTTACTAGTAATTTGTAAAGAAAAAAAAGAGTAAAGCAGGTATTTTTCAACGTAGAATACTTGCTTTTTTTTGCTAAATATGAAAAAATATATTATAGTAAGAAAAATAGATAGAGGGTGTACAGATGGCATACGGAATAACAAGTGAATCACAACTAATAGACTATAAAACAATAAAGGCAGGATGCGAAGCATACATAACGGCGTTAGATGATTATGTAGAGTGTTCAAATAAAATGGGAGAAGCAGCATCAATATTGAATTCAAAAGCTTTATCAGTAGATGATGCGACATTACAGGATAGCCTATATCAAATGCAGGCAGACATAATGACACTAAGAAATGAATATGCAACAGCAGCAGAACAGGTATATACAGATGCGGTAAATGTATATAACCAACAGGTGTCAGAGTTAAATGATTATTATCGAAGACTAGCTGAAGAAGAAGCAAGAAAAAGAAACAATGGTTAGATAAAGGAGTGAGAGAAAATGGCAAAACTAAATTATGATGAAGCACTAGTAGAACAAGCAGTTACAGAAATGAACAATGCAAAAAGTTACATGTCAGGCACTTCTTCAAGTCTAACATCTGCAATCGGAATAATAACAGGTGCAAGAGGAGCAAACTACATAGATACAAGTTCAATGCAGCCAGCCGTAGGAATGGTTGATACAATAACTGGGGATATAGAAACAACACAAGGAGAAATAGCTAAAAAGGTTCAAATGATTTTAGAATATAATTCTGAAGTTGATTCTATGGGCTTCTTTGAAAGATTATTTGGAACAGCAGGCCTAATCGGAACAAAGTTTGTAGAAGGAATATTTACTGGTGGAGAACAAATAGTAGATGGATTTGCATCAGCAGTAGGATGGGTAGCCGGAATATTTAGTCCAAAGACAAAAGAAGCAATCGGCGAATTTGTAAAGAAAGACCATGTTGGAGATGCATTTAAAAGTTTATATAAAAATCAACTAAGTGGTATGGTTAAAGCAAGTTATGTTAAAGAAGATGGACTTGTTGCTAATGTATCTAAAATATTTGGAACAGCAGTAACATATTCTGCAGCAGTTTCGTTAGGTGGTGGACTATGTGGAATGGCAACAGGATCAGGATTTGCAGCAGGATCAGCCGCTGCATCACAGTCTATTGCTTGGAATGCAGCAGGCGCATTTATAGGAAGCCATGGAGCAGGAGTCCAAGCAGGATTACAATCAGGACAAACATATGACCAAGCTATGTGGACAGGAATTAAAGCCGGAACAACTGCAGCTGTAACAACAATTGCAGTAAGTAAAATATTTAAGGCCATTGGAAAATGGAGAGCAAATAAAGCAGCAGGCGCAGCAGATGATGTAGCAGGCGTTGTAGATGATGCAGCAAATGCAACAGGTCAATTTGGAGACGATGCAGCAAATGCCGCAGGAAAAGCTGGAACAGGGCCAAAAGGTCCAAATGGTTCAGGTGGTTCAGGTGGAGCAGCTGGAGTATTTGATGATACAACAGCAGCAGCAACAAAATTTAAAATAAATGAATATAATGGATATTCATCACTAGATGATGTATGGGATGACTTTGTAAATGGAAAAATATCACAAAAAGAAGTAAGAGATATAATTAAAAATACAGTAGGTATGCAAGATGGAGGAATAGGTCATCAATTTTTAGCTGATGCAGCTAATTTTACAAAAGGAGCTGGAACAGCACCAGGATGGAAAGCATTTGCTAGTGCAGCAGATGATTTAGGAGACGATGCCATAAATGCCGCAGGACGTGCAGCCGAAGAAGCCGCAAATAAAGCTGCTGGAGCAGCCGATGACTTAGGAGGAGCCGCTTCAAAAGGAGCAGGAAAGACTGCTGGAGCAGCCGATGACTTAGGAGGAGCCGCTTCAAAAGGAGCAGGAAAGACTGCTGGAGCAGCAGATGACCTAGGAGGAGCAGCAACAAAAGGAGCAGGAAAGACTGCTGGAGCAGCAGATGACCTAGGTGGAGCAGCAACAAAAGGAGCAGGAAAGACTGCTGGAGCAGCAGATGACTTAGGAGGAGCAGCTTCAAAAGGAGCAGAAAAAGTTGCAGGAACAGCAGACGACCTAGGAGGAGCCACATCAAAAGGAGCAGGAAAGACTGCTGGAGCAGCAGATGACCTAGGAGGAGCCGCAACAAAAGGAGCAGGAAAGACTGCTGGAGCAGCAGATGACCTAGGAGGAGCAGCAACAAAAGGAGCAGAAAAAACTGCAGGAACAGCTGATGACTTAGGAGGAGCAGCAACAAAAGGAGCAGGAAAGACTGCTGAACAAACTGCAAAGAGCGGAAGTCAAAGTGCTGACGACTTAGTCGCAAAAGCAGAACAAGCAACTAAAGAGGCCGATGAAGCTACTGCAAAACTTAATGAAGCTTTAAAAAAGGCCGCAAAAGAAAATAAGGGAATTGAAGATGTGCCTCAAAATTTAATAGATGATGCTCAAAGAGCTGCTGAAAGAGCAAAAAATGCAACAGACGAAGCACTATCAGCAGCAAAAAAAGTACAGGAAAGTGCTGAAAAAGCAGCAAAAGAACAATTTCAGCAACTAGGTGACGACCTTGCAGCAGGAAAAATAACTAAACAAGAATATAGAGTAAGAGTAAAAGAAATGCATCCGGACTATGTCAACACTGATGCAATGCAAAGAGCAACAGCTGCTAATTCAAAACTCAGTGAAATAAGTAAAATAACAGATGACCCAGCAAAAGTAATAAGCACTGAAAGAAAAAATATAATAGATGATTTAATGAACAAACTTGGAATGAACTTTGATGATACTGCATCAGGCGGAGCTCAACAAGCAGGAGGATTTGTGGATGACTTTTCTGGTGGTGGCTTCAGTGATGACTTTATGGAGAATATAACAAGCAAAACAGGAACAACAGCATCAGGCGGTCAAAGTGAAGTAGCAAATGTTGGACAAAAGATTGCAGATGCATCAACGCCAAGTGGTTCACAAAGTACGTCACTATCTGTAATAGATAATACATCTAAAGGATTGGCTAATACTTCAGACGATTTAACAAGTGGATTAGCTAGCACAGGAGATGATTTATCTAGTTCGGTTTCAAATAATTTATCGAAAGCATATGACGACTTTGATAACGCACTTGCAAGAAGAGAAGAACTTTATAACAAACTAACTGATTTGGGAGAAAGACCAGGAAATGCACCAACTGCCGAATTTAATGCAATAAAGAAACAAATAGATGCTGTTGATGATGAAATTGCAACACTTGGACAAAAGATTGCAGATGCATCAACACCAAGCGGATCTCAAAGTACAGCATTAGCTGTAATAGAAAAGCCAGGAAATAATCTACCAGCATTAGTAGATAATGGTAATCCAGGCACAGCATTAGCTGTAATAGAAAAACCAGGAAGCAATTTACCTGCGGTAATAAATAATGGAAATCCAAGAAATCTACCTGCAGTAATAGATGACGTAGTAGATGATTTAGTACCAAAAGGCAATAATTTGCCAGCTGTAATAGAAAAAGGAAATAATTTACCTGCAGTAATAGATGATGCAGTAGATGATTTAGTACCAAAAGGAAATAATTTACCAGCAGTAGTAGAAAAAGGAAAAAATTTACCTGCGGTAATAGATGATGCGGTAGACGATTTAGTACCAAAAGGAAATAATTTACCAGCAGTAGTAGAAAAAGGGAAAAATTTACCTGCGGTAATAGATGACACGGTAGACGATTTAGTACCAATAAGTCAAAACTTGCCACAGCCAGTATATGGACCTGCACCAACACCAGAGATAACAGATTTAGTGCCAATAAGTCAAAACTTGCCACAGGTATTATATGGACCAGGACCAACTCCAACACCAGTACCAGTACCAACGCCAACTCCAATACCAGTGCCTACACCAAAACCAGTACCAGTACCAACTCCAACTCCAACTCCAACACCAGCGCCTACACCAAAACCAGTACCAGTACCAACACCAGTACCTACACCAACGCCAACTCCCGTCGTTCCAGATCCTACACCAATACCTACACCAATTCCTGTTAATCCAACACCGCAACCAGTGTATGGACCTGCACCAACACCGGTTCCTGTAGTGCCAGATCCGGAGCCAACGCCAACACCAGTTCCTGTAGTACCAGATCCAGAACCAACACCAACACCAACGCCACCACAACCGGTATATGGTCCTGCGCCAACACCAACACCTACACCAGAACCAACACCAGAGCCACCAGCACCAACGCCAGAACCAACACCAACACCAACTCCAGAACCAACTCCAGAACCAACACCAACGCCAACACCAACACCTACACCAGGGCCAACACCAACGCCAACTCCAGGGCCAACACCAACACCAGGACCTGGGCAATATATATCAATACCAAATACAGGTATAGGAAAGAAAAATGAACTTAAGGATTTTGTTCTACCAGCAGCAATCGGTGCCGTTGCAGGTGTAGCAGGATTGACAACTGTAATAAGAAAAAATGATGAAGAAGAAAAAAATGATAATCATAAAAGCATAGATATAGACGACTTAAATACATATGATGATGAAGACAATGATTTTAGTGATGACTTCTATGATGAAATAGAAAGTATATAAAAAGGAGAAAGGTTATGAGAGAAAAATATTTACCAATCGGAAGTGTAGTAATGCTAAAAGGTGGAGAAAAGAAAGTAATGATAGTATCATACTTAATCTTCTCAACAGGAAAATCAAAAACAAAAACAATGTATGACTATGGAGGATGCGTATACCCAGAAGGAATAATAGATAGTAGAGTGGGAGTAGGATTTAACCATAGTGATATAGCAGAAATACTTCATGTAGGATATGAAGATGATGAAGAAAAAGAAATGGCAAAGCTACTAAAGGAAAATGCAGAAAAAGTAAAAGAAGAATACTTAAAAACATTAGAGAATAGTGAAGAAAAAGAAGAAAAATAATTTCTTCTTTTTTGTTGATTGTTAAATATAAAAAAATATTATATAATGAAATAGATAATAGATAGAGGGTGTACAGATGGCATACGGAATAACAAGTGAATCACAACTAATAGACTATAAAACAATAAAGGCAGGATGCGAAGCATACATAACGGCGTTAGATGATTATGTAGAGTGTTCAAATAAAATGGGAGAAGCAGCATCAATATTGAATTCAAAAGCTTTATCAGTAGATGATGCGACATTACAGGATAGCCTATATCAAATGCAGGCAGACATAATGACACTAAGAAATGAATATGCAACAGCAGCAGAACAGGTATATACAGATGCGGTAAATGTATATAACCAACAGGTGTCAGAGTTAAATGATTATTATCGAAGACTAGCTGAAGAAGAAGCAAGAAAAAGAAACAATGGTTAGATAAAGGAGTGAGAGAAAATGGCAAAACTAAATTATGATGAAGCTCTAGTACAAGAAGGTGTACAAGAAATTAATAATGCCAAAAACTCTTTATATGATACACAATCAAGTCTTCAGTCAGCAATGGGTATTATTGCAAATGCAAATGGTTCACAATATGTAAATTATAATGCATTAAGTGGAGCTATAAGTTTGACTGACCAAATATCAACAGGAATAGATGATATCAATAGAGATATAGAAAGACGTATTCAAGCAATAAAAGAATATAATTCTGAAGTTGATTCTATGGGATTCTTTGAAAGACTATTTGGAACAATAGGTTTAGGAGCTGCAAAGTTAGTAGAGGGATTCGGATCAGGAGTAGAACAAATCGTAGATGGATTTGCATCAGCAGTAGGATGGGTAGCAGGAATATTTAGCCCAAAGACAAAAGAAGCAATCGGTGAATTTATAAAAAAGGATCATGTAGGAGACTGGTTTCAAAAAAAATATGACAATGAGTGGAGTGGAATGGTAAAAGCCAGCTACATGAAAGAAGATGGAATAGCTGCCAATATATTTAAGATAGTTGGAACTGCTGGAGCCTATTCATTAGCAGTAGCAGCAGGTGGTGGACTATGTGGAATGGCAACAGGAACAGGCTTTGCAGCAGGAGCCTCTGCAGCGTCACAGTCTCTTGCTTGGGCAGCTGGTTCAGCATTTGTTGGAAGCCATGGAGCAGGAGTTCAAGCAGGATTACAAGCGGGACAAACATATGACCAAGCTATGTGGACAGGAATTAAAACGGGTACAACTGCAGCTATAACAACAATAGCATGTAGTTATTTATTTAAAGCCATTGGAAAAGGAATTAATAAATGGAAGGCTAAAAAAGCGGGAACAGGTTTATCTGTAGTTGATGATGCAGCAAACGCAGCAGGTCAATTTGGAGATGATGCAGCAAACGCAGCAGGTCAATTTGGAGACGATGCAGCAAACGCAGCAGGAAACTTAGGAGACGATGCCGCAAATGCCGCAGGAGGTGCAGGTACTGGTCCAAAAGGTCCAACTGGTCCAACTGGTTCTAGTGGCTCTGGAGGAGCAGCAAATGTATTGGATTCTGCAAAAAATGTAACTACAGATACTGCAGACGATTTCTTTAAAAATATACAACAACAATTTGATGATATTATAGATGATGTCAAAACGGGTAAGTTGTCACCTGAAGAGGCAAAAAAAGCAGCAGAAACCCTACAAAAAGCATCAAATGACGCATATTCTGCAATTGAAAAACAAGTTCAACAGGCAACAGGAAATAAAAATAATATACCAGATGCAATAAAGAAACTTTATAGAGCTTCCTCTAAAAAGACCCACCCAGATTTGGCCAACACTTTGATAGATGATGCATTTAAATCAGGGGTAGGATCATTAGATGAAGTTGCAACTGCAGCAGCAGGAAGCCTTGATGATGAAATAAACGGTGTAGTACAGCAAGCAGGTTCACACCTAGATGAGAGTTTTGGACAAACATCACAAGCTTTCTCACAAACAACAGAAGAAACCATCGCTAAAGCAACACAAAGTTCAGCATCAGGAGGAGCAAGCAATACATCAACAGCACTTGCTACAATAACAGATGATGGTGGAAATGCTGTTCAAAAAATGGTATCACATTTAGATGATGGAATGGGCAATTCAGCACAAAAAATCACATCAGTAACAAACGATAAGCTGGCAACAGCAGCTCAAAAAGTTACAAATACTGCTGATAGTCAGGTAGGAAACACAGTTCTTAAAGTTGCAGATCAATTTGATGAAAGTGTAGGAAAAACAGTTCAAAAAGTAGTAGACCACCTAGATGATGGTCCAACTCAAACATCAACAGCACTCGCAACGGTAACTGATAAGGGAACTTCAAAAGTAGTCCAACAAGCATCAACTCATCTTGACGATGGATTACCAGCTTTAGCAGGACAAGTTGATGATATGTCCGCCTCATTATCACAAGGAACAAAAGGCTTCGAAAAATATATGGATGAATTCAGTGACATAACAAGAGCAGGAAAAACAGATAGTGAATTTATGCATGAAGTTTTAGATAGAATGGGAAAAGTTGCAGAAAAACATGGAATTGAGGCAAATGCCGCAGACCCAGCCTTCAAAGAAATAATGGAGGCAGGATCTAAATATCATGCTTCAAGTTCAGCAACAAGTGCCACTCAAGCTGCAGCTACAAATATTTCTCCTGGTTCGACCGGAGCATCTCACAATCTAGGAGGTATTTTCGACGATTTTACAGACGATTTTACTGATGATATATTAGATGACTTTACTGGAGGAATAAGTAAAGGTAACACAATGTCCAGTCCAAAAAATAACACAGGACAAACACTAGATGATTATTTCCAACCTCAAATGAAAAAACAGTTATCACCAGAATCATCAAGAGTTGGTGTACAGACTATGGAAAGACCAACATATAATCTTGATTTTGAGGTTGCACCAGATATCAATACAAAGAACCCTCTTGCATTAATAGACGATGTAAAAACAGGTAATTCCTTAGCCGTAGTTGATAATGCAAAAACAAGTACAGCATTAGCTATGATAGATGATGTAAAACCAAATACAGCATTGTCCGTGATTGATGATATAAAAGTAAATCCAGCTTTGAACATGATGGACGATATAAAAGCAAATCCAACACTAGGTGTGATAGATGATGTAAAACCAAGTACATCATTGGCTGTGATGGATGATATAAAACCAAGTACAGCGTTGGCAGTAATGGATGATGTAAAACCAAGTACAGCACTAGCAGTAGTGGATGACATAAAACCAAGTGCAGCACTAGCAGTAGTGGATGACATAAAACCAAGTGCAGCACTAGCCGTAGTAGATGATATAAAACCAAACACAGCATTAGCAGTAGCTGATGATGTAAAGCCAAAAATTGCACCGTCTGTTGCAACCGCCGTAGCAAACAAAGTACCTGGAGCAGTTGTTAGTACGTTGACTGAAACTCAACCAGAGCCAGTTATTCCACCACCAGTTACTCCAACAAAAGTTGATTTGATGGAACCAGAGCCACCAGCACCAACCCCACCAACTCCAATAGAGCCAATACCACCAAGACGTGAACAGCCAATACCAGTGCCACCAGGACCAATTGATCCAGAACCACCAACTCCAACGCCACCAGGACCAAGTGATCCAGTGCCACCAACACCAACACCTCCAGTGCCAACACCTCCAGGACCAAGTGACCCAGAACCACCAATTCCAACACCGCCAGGACCAAGTGACCCAGAACCACCAATTCCGACACCGCCAGGACCAAGTAATCCAGAACCTCCAACACCAACTCCAGATAATCCAGAGCCAATTCCAGATAACCCAGAACCAACTCCAGATAATCCAGAACCAACACCAGATAACCCAGAACCGACTCCGGATAATCCGGATCCAACACCTGACAATCCAGAACCAACACCAAATAATCCAGAACCATATGTACCAGGAGGATTAGGAAGCGCTGATGAATATGTTGCGATACCAAATACTGGAATAGGTAAAAAGACAGAATTGAAAGACTTTATTCTTCCAGCAGCACTTGGAACAGCCGCAGGAGTGATTGGATTAACAGCTGCTATAAGAAGAAACAAAGATAAAGAAGACGATGATGATGAAATGGATGCTGAAGATGAATATGACTACGAAGATGATATATATAGTGAAATAGAAAGTATATAAAAAGGAGAAAGGTTATGAGAGAAAAATATTTACCAATCGGAAGTGTAGTAATGCTAAAAGGTGGAGAAAAGAAAGTAATGATAGTATCATACTTAATCTTCTCAACAGGAAAATCAAAAACAAAAACAATGTATGACTATGGAGGATGCGTATACCCAGAAGGAATAATAGATAGTAGAGTGGGTGTAGGATTTAATCATAGCGATATTGCAGAAATACTTCATGTAGGATACGAAGATGATGAAGAAAAAGAAATGTCAAAACTACTAAAAGAAAATGCCGAGAAAGTAAAAGAAGAATATTTAAAATCGATAGAAAATAGTAATGAAGGAGAGTAACTCTCCTTTTTGCTTGAAAAAAAATGAATTATGTGATATAATATATGCAATTTAAGGGGGATATATGAAAATAAGAAATTTTAAGGCAAACATACCAGCAATACTTGCAATAGCACTTGCAGTAACATTAACACAATGTCATGCAGATAAAATAAAAGAGGAAGCAGAAAAAGAAAAATTAAGAGAAAGTTTAACACCAAAGGTAACATTTGAAGACATATATGAGCCAGCAGAAAACAGTTTATATGACCCAGAAACTGGCAAATTAAAAGACTTAGAAGTTGAAAAAGTAATAAAAAGATAATAAAATCCTAATAAATATTAAAAAACTTTTGCAAAATAAGAAAATTTTGGTATAATACCTATAGACGTGTAAGGAGGGATAGAAGATGGCTAAAGTAGGAAATAGACAATATAAAACTCTTGTATGTAGTGTATGTAAAGAAGAAAACTATAGAGAAGAAAAAAATGTAAGAAATACAACAGAACGTCTTGAAATAAACAAATACTGCCCAAGATGTAGAAAACACACTGTACATAAGGAAAAGAAATAAAATAAGTTAATCACTTATTTTTTAATTTAATAGGAGTGAGAATATGATAAGTACAAATGATTTAAAAAATGGTATCACAATTGAATATGAAGGAAATATCTATGTTGTAATGGAAACTCAACATGTTAAACCAGGAAAAGGAGCAGCTATTGTTAAAGCAAAATTAAAAAATTTAAGAACTGGTGCAATATTTGAACAAACTTTTAATGCAGGAGTAAAAGTTGCAACAGCGCGTATTGAAAAACAATTAATGCAATATTTATATAATATGAATGATATTTTCTATTTCATGAATATGGATAGTTATGAGCAATTAGAAATTCCAGCTTCATCAATCGGTGATCAATCAAAACTACTAAAAGAAAATTTAGAAGTATATATTACAAGTTATGATGGAGAAATCTTAGGAATTGATTTACCAGACAAAGTTGAACTAGTAATAACTCATACAGAACCAGCTGTTAAAGGAAATACAACAAATAACGCTTTAAAAGATGCTGAATGTGAAACTGGATTAATGGTAAGAGTTCCTCTATTCATTGAAGAAGGAGAAACAATAATCGTTTCTACAGCAGATGGAAAATATGTATCAAGAGCTTAAGGCTCTTTTTTTGTGTTCAAAAATGACAAATTTTACAATAATTATAGGTAATAAAAATTAAATGTAGTATAATAAAAGAGAAGATGGGAGTATAAGTATGGCAAAGAAAAAAAGAAGAAAGTCATCAAAAAAAGAAACATTTACAGTTAAAAAAGAAGTGTATGCTGTTTTATTTATATTGATATCAATAGTAGGTTTAGGAAAATTAGGACCAGTTGGAAGAATAATAGCATCTTTTTCATTATTTATGACCGGTTCTGTATACATGGTATTTTTAGTACTACTATTTATATTAGGAATATATATTTTTATAAAAGGAGAATGGCCAGAATTTTTCTCAACTAAATTTTTAGGCTTTTATTTATTAATTATCGGTGGGTTAAGTTTTATGCATTGGGACTTTATTGAACTTAATTCTGGTAATGCAAGTTTGATTTTTAGAGAGACAATAAATGGGCTAACATCTGGTTTTAATAGTTTAATCCAAAATGGAACAATAGGAGATACCATTTCAGTTGGTGGAGGAATAATTGGAGGAATATTTGCACTTATTTTTTCAAAATTATTCTCAAATGTAGGCATGAAGATAGTATCAATAACATTTGTAATTGTAGGCATATTAATGTTCACAGGATTTTCAATCAGTGACTTTATTAGAGATAAATTATCAGAAGTAAAAGAAAATAAAGGTCTAAAACCAGAAAAGGAAAAGAAAAAGAAAGACCTTGATGAAGAAGAACACCACATACCAGATATAGAAAAGGACTTTAAGAAAGTTAAAATAAGTAATGGTAATGAGATGGAAGAAATAGAAAAACCAACAATTAAAAGTATTGAAGAATTAAAGAAAATAAATACATCAGATCAAGAATCAATGACATTAGAACAAGAAGAAAAAGAAGAGCCAAAGAAAAGCGTTATTAATCCTTCTTATCAATTACCATCATTAGATTTACTTGATAAACCAAAGAAAAAGAATATTGAGATGGATAATGCTGCAGTTGAAGCAAACATTGAAAAACTTGAAAATGTCCTAGAGAGTTTTGGAGTAAAAGCAAAAGTTGTTGAAGTTCATATTGGTCCAACAGTTGCTCAATATGAGTTAGAGATTGCAACAGGTACAAGAGTAAATAAAATAACAACATTAAATCGTGAGATTGCCTTAGCTCTATCAAAAAAAGATGTAAGAATTGAAGCACCAATTCCTGGAAAGAGTACAGTAGGTGTTGAATTTGCAAATGATAATCCAACATCAGTAAGTTTTTATGAAATAATGGCAAGTAAAATTATGCAACAAAATGTTGATAAAAAACTTATGGTTCCACTTGGAAAGTCTATAATGGGAGAAATTGGAGTCTGTGAAATAAATAAAATGCCACATATGCTTATTGCTGGAACTACTGGTTCAGGAAAATCAGTATGTGTTAATGGAATAATATGTTCAATATTGATGAGGGCAAAACCAACAGAAGTAAAACTTGCCATGGTTGACCCAAAAGTAGTTGAATTATCAGTTTATAATGGAGTACCTCACTTAATGTGTCCTGTTGTATCTGATCCAAAACAAGCTGCAATACTTTTACAAAAAATGGTTGCTGAAATGGAAAAAAGATATCATATGTTTAGTGACACAGGTACAAAGAAGATTGAAGGATATAATGAATACGTTGATAAATACAATAGTAAAAATCCTGAAATTCCACTTGAAAAAATGCCATACATTGTAATTATTATCGATGAGTTAGCCGACTTGATGATGGTAGCTGCCAAAGAAGTAGAAGATTCAATTTTAAGAATTACACAAAAAGCTCGTGCTGCAGGACTTCACTTAATTGTAGCAACTCAAAGACCATCAACAGAAGTAATTACAGGTCTTATAAAAGCAAATATTCCATCAAGAATTTCCTTTGCAGTTGGTTCAGGAATCGATTCAAGGACAATTCTAGACCAAGTTGGTGCAGAAAAATTATTGGGAAAAGGAGATATGTTCTTTTTACCAATTGGACAAAATTCACCAACTAGAATTCAGGGTTCATTTATAACAGATGATGAAATTGGACGAATAATAGACTTCACAAAAACACAACAAGAAGCTGACTATGACGATGCATTCACAAATCTTGAAGAAGTAAAAGAAGAAACGGATATAGATATGACTCCTCAAGAAAATAGTGACGGAGAAAATCTATATACTGAAATTACAGATTTTGTTATTAAAACTCAGAAGGCATCAGCATCACTTCTACAACGTAAATTTAAAATTGGCTATAATAGAGCCGCAACATTTATAGATCAATTGGAAGAAGATGGAATAATTGGTCCAGCAACAGGAAATTCAAAACCTAGAGAAGTTTTAGTACAATATAGTGAACATAATGATGAGGAGTAATTCTCATCATTTTAGTTTGTTGAAAAATAATGGATAATTTATTATAATAGTTATGTAGAAAGAAGGTAAGATAGTATGGCTACGCCACATATAGAAAGTAAAAAAGAAGACATTGCAAAAAATGTTTTGATGCCAGGAGATCCTCTTCGTGCAAAATATATTGCCGAAAATTTTCTTGAGGATTATAAATTAGTAAATGAAGTAAGAAATATGCTCGCTTATACTGGATATTATAAAGGCAAAAAAGTAACAGTTTTTGCATCCGGTATGGGAATTCCAAGTATTGGAATATATTCATATGAATTGTATAAATATTATGATGTTGAAAATATTATTAGAATAGGAACATGTGGTTCATTTAATAAAGACATTAAACTATTAGATGTAATATTATCATCAGGTGCATATTGTAAAAGTTATTTTGATCAACTATTAGACGGAGTAGATTTAGACTTTATTCAGTCTTCAGAAGAATTAAATAGAAAAGTGATGAATGCAGCTAAAGAAAAAGGTATTGATCTAAAAATAGGAAAAACAATCACTAGTGATGTATTTGACCTATATTGTGATGATGCCGATAAATTTAGAGGAAATTATCCAGATATGGACTTTTTATCTGTAGAAATGGAAGCCTTTGGATTATTTTATATTGCCAAGAAACTTGGGAAAAATGCTTCATGCTTAATGACTGTAGTTGATTCAAAATTCGACAAGAGAAGCCTATCAAGTGAAGAAAGACAAAACTCTTTAAATGAAATGATTATAACAGCACTTGAATCTATAATTTAGAAAAAAATAACACATACTAATAAAGAGGTGATAACATGCAGTATATAAAAAAAGATTTAGGTTCATTTAATCTCCATATAATTAAAACTAATAAGTATAAAACTGTAACAATGAAAGTCATATTTCATAGCCCAATAATTAAAGAAGAAATAACAAAAAGAAATATTCTCCAAGATATCTTACTTCAATCAACAAAAAACTATTCAACAAAAAGAGATATGATTATTGAATCAGAGGATTTATATGCCGCAGAAATATATAATAATACTCAAAGATGGGGAAATTATATAATTACAAGCTTTACACTACAAGTACTTAATGATAAATATACTGAAGATGGTAACTTAAAGAAAACTGTAGAATTTCTCCACGAAATAATATTTAATCCAGATGTCAAAGACAATAAGTTCAAAAAAGATAAGTTATCACTAGTAAAAAACAATTGTGAAATAACATTATCATCATTGAAAGAAAGTCCTAGAGATTATGCTACAATAAGATTAAGAGAGTCATTTGATAAAGATGGACCTATCTCATATAGAATGTTTGGATATAAAGATGATTTAGACAAAATAACATGTGACAATCTATATGAGTACTATGAAAAAATGCTAAACAATGACTTTGTAGATATCTTTGTTGTAGGAAATATTAATCCCGAAGAAATAACAACATTAGTAAAAAATAATTTTAAATTTAGAAAAGTAAAAAAAATTAAGATTCAACATGAATTAGAAATAAAAAAATCAAGAAGAAAGAAGCAAATTGTAAAAGAAACTACAGATAATACACAATCAATTGTAGCAATAGCATGTCCAATAAAAAAACTATCTGATTTTGATAAAAAATACTCATTAGTTCTTGCAAATCTAATCTTTGGTGGTGGAAGTGATTCAAAATTATTTAAGTATGTACGAGAAGAAAACTCACTTTGCTACACAGTCTATTCATCATTAAGTAAATTAGATAACTTAATAACAATATTTGCGGGAATTAATAAAGAAAATTATGATAAAACAATAGAATCAATAACTAAAACACTTGATGAGTTAAAAAAAGGAAAATTTACTGATAAAGATATAATGATTGCAAAACAAATATATAATAATGCCATAGAATCAATTGAAGAAAACCCTAATAATCTTATTACAGAATATTTTACAGAAACAGTTACAAGTCTAGAAAACTACAAGAAAAGATCAGAGATAATGAACAAAATAACAAAAAAAGATATAGTAAGAGCACTTAAAAAAATAAATATAGATACAATATTTTTACTAGAAGGTGATACACATGAAAAAGATTAATCTTGTTGGACTAGACAAAGAATTATATGAAGAAAAACTTGAAAATGGACTAGAAATATATTTATTACCATATGAAGATAAGAAAAATTACTATATTGCTTACGCTACCAAGTATGGAAGTGATGTTCAAACATTTACTGTTGATGGAAAAGAATACACAACTCCATTAGGCATTGCTCACTATCTAGAACATAAAATGTTTGAAGAACCATCTGGAGAAGATCCGTTCACATTCTTTTCACAAAGTGGAGCTGATGCCAATGCTGCAACATCATATGACAATACCCAATACATCTGTATAGGAACAAAGAAATTCAAAGAGAACTTAAGAAAAATAATTCAATTTGTAAATAATCCATATTTTACTAAAGAAAATGTAGAAAAAGAAAGAGAAATAATTACAGAAGAATTAAACATGTATAATGACTTGCCAGACTATGCACTAGAAATGCGTCTAAGAGAGAATTTATATAAATATAATCCAAGAAAATATGATATAGGCGGAACTATAGATGAAATAAATAAAATAACAGAACATGATTTATATAGATGTTATAACTCATTTTATATACCAAATAATATGTTTATATTAATAGTAGGTAACTTTTTAATTGATGATGCAACAGAAATAATAAGAGAAGAGCTTGAAAGCAAAAGAAGTTCAAGTATCCCCAAAATAAAAAATAAAAAAGAGCCTAAGGAAGTCGTAAAAAAAGAAGACACAATCTATGCAAATATTGAAGTACCTAAACTTGCTGTAGGAATAAAAGTTCCAAAGTCATCTATTAAACTTGATCCTGTTGAACAAGACTTATATATAAATATGATATCTAATATTTTATTTGGTTCGTCATCTGAATTTAGAGAAAGAGTAAGAAGCGATAAACTCTTAAATGACATATATACAGAATGGGAAGATACAACAGATTATAAAACATTCTATCTTCTCGCAACAACAACTGATCCTGACCAATTATTAAAAGAAATAAAATATGAGTTAGACAACATTTCTATATCAAAAAGAGCATTTGATCGAATAAAAAAGGTCTGGATTGCTAATGAAGTAAAAATAGTTGATGATATAGAAAGAGAAGAAAATAATCTATTTGATGACATCGTAAGCTATAATAAAGTTATAGATAATAGAATAGATATTATTAGAAATATGTCTTCAAAAGTATTAAATGATTTAATAAAAGAATTAGACTTATCACATATAAGCATCTTAAAAATGTATAATAAAGAAATTGCCGAATAGTAATTTCTTTTTATTTTAAATTATTTGTACTATTATAGATAAAAAATAAAAGAGTGCATGGAAAGATTTTTTTGACTTAATATAACATATAATAATTCGTATCCCATAACTCACGAATTTGATTTTAGCATTAACAAAAACAATATTAGAACATTAAAGTATAATGAAGAAAGAACAGGTTATATTGAATATACATTTGCTTTAAATAATGTAGTAAATATACAAATAAATAAAAATAAATTTATTGAGAAAAAATATTTAAAGAGATATAATTGAAATATAATAGGAAAAGGAGAAGTTAAATGGAAAAAAAATCGAATGGATTAAAAGGATGGCAAGGTATAGTTATAGGTTTAATATTAGGTATAGTACTAACAGGTGCTTTTGCTAAAAAATTATATGATGGATATTATAAAGAAGATGTAAAGGTAGAAAAATCAGAAAAAAATACAAATCCAGAAAAGAAAATAACTAATTTAGATGTAACTGATAATATTGTAGAAGCTAATATAAGCAAAATATTAACAGGTATAAATGGTCATTTGAACTTAGATTATTTAAAAAATGATAAAGTATTAAATACTTCTATTAATAATAAGTTAGCTTATAACACAATATTACTTAGAGAATTTAAAGATAAAAATGAATTTACAGAAGCTGAATTAGAAGAAAAAGTAAAAGAATACTTTGGAGAAGATTATGTACTAAAACATCAAGATTATTCAAAAGAGTTATGTGATGGTTTCCGCTATGATAGTGCAAATAAAAAGTATATTCATGATGTTAAAACAGCATGTGGAGGAGCATCAGGACCACATAAAAATGTATATATGGTTACTAAGGCAGAGATAGTTGATGATGAACTAATAGTTAATATTAAAGTACTATTTGTTGGAAAACTTAATGGATGGGACGTAAATGACTATCAAAAATATTACAGTGATCCAGAATTAACAAAAGAAATAACAGGTTTAAATTATGCTGGTTATGACAGCAATAAAAACAATATTCCAATTGAATTATCAGTATATAACTTTAAAAAAGGTGGAACATATAAATTTGTAATGAAAAAAGAATCAGGAGATAATTATTCATTTGTCTCATCTGAACCAATAAATAGTTAAAAATAATAAGTACTAGAAATAGTACTTTTATTGTGATTTATGTTATAATATAAAATGTTTAGGAGGCCTATATGAAACAAGATAATATAAGAAATTTTTGTATAATTGCCCATATAGATCATGGTAAAAGTACTTTAGCTGATAGAATACTAGAACTTACTGGAGCAATTGATAAAAGAGAAGCAAAAGAACAAATGTTGGACTCTATGGACCTTGAAAGAGAAAGAGGTATAACAATTAAACTTAATGCTGTTCAACTTAATTATAAGAAAAATAATGAAGAATATTTATTAAACCTAATTGATACTCCAGGTCATGTAGACTTTTCTTATGAAGTATCACGTTCTTTAGCAGCCTGTGAAGGAGCTCTTTTAGTTGTTGATGCATCTCAAGGAGTAGAAGCACAAACACTTGCCAACTTATATCTTGCCCTTGATAATAATTTAACAGTGATACCAGTAATAAATAAAATAGACTTACCAAGTGCCGATCCAAATAAAGTAACACAAGAGTTAGAAAATATAGGTTTTAATAAAGAAGACATAGTCTTAACAAGTGCCAAAACGGGAGTAGGGATTCCAGAATTATTAGATAAAATAATTGAAGTTATCCCATCTCCAAAAGGTAATAGAAATGAAAAACTTAAAGCCTTAATATTTGATAGTCTTTTCGACTCATATAGAGGAGTAATTACAAGTATCAGAATAGTCGATGGTGAAGTAAAAACTGGTGATATCATCAAAATGATGGAAACTGGAGCAGAATATGATGTAGTAGGTTTATCAGTTAATACTCCAAAAGAAAAGCAAGTAGATAAGTTAGTTGCTGGTGAAGTAGGATATTTATATGCCTCAATTAAAAGTATTTCAGACGTTCATGTTGGAGACACAATAACACAAAAAGAAAATCCTGCAGATGAACCTCTTCCAGGATATAAACAAATAAAACCAACAGTATACTGTGGACTATATCCAATAGAATCCAATAAATTTGAAGATTTAAGAGAAGCACTTAGTAAATTAAAATTAAATGATGCTGCATTAACATATGAACCAGAAACTTCAAAAGCTCTAGGCTTTGGTTTTAGATGTGGATTTTTAGGATTACTTCACATGGAAATAATTGAAGAAAGAGTAGAACGTGAATTTGGAATTGACTTAATTGCTACATCTCCATCAGTAGTATACGAAGTGGAATTAACAGATAAGACAAAAGTAATCGTAGATAGTCCAGCTAAAATGCCAAGAAGAGAAATAATTTCTAAAACATATGAACCATATGTAAAATGCAGTATATTTACTCCAAGTACCTACATCGGTCCATTAATGGAATTATGCCAAGATAAAAGAGGAACATTCTTATCAATTGACTACTTAGATACTGAAAGAGTTACAATTAACTATGAAATACCATTATCAGAAATTGTTTATGATTTCTTTGATAATTTAAAATCATCAACAAAAGGTTATGCATCATTTGATTATGAAGTAATAGGGTATAAAGAAAGTAATTTAGTTAAAATGGATATTCTACTTAACGGAGAAATAGTTGATGCATTAAGTGTCATCGTTCATAAAGATTTTGCTTATCAAAGAGGAAGAATAGTTGTTGAAAAGCTAAAAGAAATAATTCCAAGACAGTTATTTGAAGTACCAATTCAAGCTGCAATTGGAATGCATGTAATTGCAAGAGAAACAGTAAAAGCCTTAAGAAAAGATGTTCTTGCAAAATGCTATGGAGGAGATGTTACTAGAAAGAAAAAACTTCTAGAAAAGCAAAAAGAAGGAAAGAAACGAATGAAACAAATAGGTAATGTCGAAATACCACAAGAAGCATTCTTGTCAATATTATCTACAAAGGAGAAGTAATATGAATGCAGAAATAGAAAGAAAAAAAGAAATTGTTATCTCATATCTAGAAAGCAATCCATATGCATATATTAGTGAAATATCTGAAGCAACAGGAATACCAAAATCATCAGTACAAAGATATCTAGAAAAAGAAAAAACTAGAATTATTTTAAGTACAGGAAATACTATTCAAGAACAATTAAAACTAAATAAATTAAGAGGGCAACGTAAAGGTGGTATTATTTCATTTGAAAATAATGATTCAGTTAAAGATGAAAAAGGAAGATTTGTTGGAACCACAAAAGCAACTTCTCAAGGCAAAACAGAACAAAAGTTAAAAGACATTATGCTTATCGCCCTTTATTATCTAGCAAGACCTCAAATATCACTTCAAGATATGGCAGATGAATTAGAAGTTTATGGAAAATATACTAAAGATTATATTTACGACTGTCTAACAGATCAAAGGCTAGCAGGTCTTATTGGGCAAGACAAGGCAGATCAAATAAATAAAAGATTAGAAGAAAATCGTCCAAAAAATATAGAAAGTGAACAATCAAGTAAATTAAAATGATAAAAAATTGTTATATACATATACCATTTTGTCAAAGTATTTGCTCATATTGTGATTTTTGCAAACTTCTTTATAATGAAAAATTTATAAATAAATATTTAGATTCATTAGAAAAAGAAATAAAAGATATATATAATGGAGAAGAATTAGAAACAATATATATAGGTGGAGGAACACCAAGTTGTTTAAGCACTCATCAGTTAGAAAGATTGTTCAAAATATTAGAAATATTCAAGAAAAGTAAAAATATCGAATATACAATAGAAGGAAATTTTGAAACAACGACAAAAGAAAAATTAGAATTATATAAAAAATATGGTATAAATCGACTAAGTTTAGGAATTGAATCCATAAATAAAGATAATTTGAAATTTATGAATAGAACTTTAGTTATCAATGAAGTAAAAGAAAAAATAAATATGATGAGAAAGCTTGGATTTAATAATATTAATCTTGATTTAATATATGCTCTACCAAATGAAACTATAAATACTTTATCTAAAGACATAGAATTTATATTATCTCTAAATATAGAACATATTTCTACATACTCATTAATTATCGAAAATAATACCATCTTAAAAATAAATAATGAACAAAATATTGATGAAGAGCTAGATGAAAAGATGTATTATGAAATAATTAACCGTTTAAAAGAAAATAACTATAATCATTATGAAATAAGCAACTTTTCAAAAAAAGGATACGAATCTAAACATAATATGTGTTATTGGAATAATAATGAATATTATGGATTTGGTCTTGGAGCAAGCTCATACATTAACAATAAAAGAATGACAAACACAAGATCAATAACTAGTTATAATAATGGAATATTAGGTAAAGAAATTGAAATAGTAAACAAAAACGATAAAATTGAGTATGAAATTATGCTTAATTTAAGACTAATAGATGGAATAGATTTAAAAGAGTTTAAAAATAAATATCAGAAAGATTTAAAAGACTTATATGATTATCAGTATTTGTTAAAAAATAAATTTTTAATAGAAGAGAATAATCATTTAAAAATACCAGAAGATAAATTATATATAAGTAATGAAATAATTGTTAAGATATTACAAAATAAAATATAAGTATGATAAAATAAATATGAAGGTAGGAAATTATGAACAAAGAAGAATTATTTAAAATTGAATTAAATTATATTACAGATAAAAGTTATCGTGAATCATTATTAAAAATAATAAATGAACTACCAGAATATTGGTATCACGAAGCAGCATCATCAACTGGAAAGTATCATCCAAGTTATGCTTTAGGAGATGGAGGACTATTAAGACATTCTAAAGCTGCAATGATGATAGGAAACGAATTACTTAGTAACCCAGCAATTGGGAATAAATATACTGATAGAGAAAAGAATTTAATGCTAATGTCTTTATTAGTACATGATGGATTAAAGTTAGGAATACCTCAAGAAAGATATACAAGGTTTGATCATCCAATCTTAATGGGTAAATTTATTATTGATAATAAAGATAAATTTGGATTAAGTGAAGAAGATGCAGTGTTTATGAATGAAGTAATTAAAACTCATATGGGAAACTGGACAACAGATTATCATGGAAACGAAGTATTAGAACCTCCAAAAACGAAATATCAAAATTTTGTCCATATGTGTGATTATCTAGCATCTCGTAAATGTTTATTAGTTCCATTCGATGAAGAAAATAAAATAAGTGTCTAATTGACACTTATTTTGTTGTTATAATAGTAAAAATTTGTTAAAATGAAATAAGAGGGTGGTAATGTGACTAAGGTGAAAAAAAGATATAGAAAAATTAGGGTCTATCAAACAGCATTAGTAACAACAATGCTAATAGTACTTGTATTATCAATTCTTTATTATATTCTAACAACAGATATGCTTAGTCCAAAAGTAAACGAACTAACTGCTAGCTATATTTCATTTAATAATGCAAATGCGACCGATATGATAAAAGTTTCATCATTAAGTAAAATGACTGATACTAAAGGAGTAAGTTATAAGAATAAATCAACAACAGATTTTAAAGTAGAAGGAAAGAAAAAAGAAACATTTAAAATTGTCTTATATCATTTAGGAAATATGATAGATGATAACTATGTGAGATTTGCCTTAATGAAAAACAATAAGTTGATAACACAAAATAGTATATCTAATATGGAACAAACAAATGATGATGGAGTAATTATTTATAATGGCACAATCGATGAAAAAGAAGAATATACAATAAAGATGTGGATAGACAAGGAATATGAAAAAAGCACCAAAAATATATCTTATGAAATAAAGATTAAATCATAGAGGGAGATTCAAATGAAAAAAGGAAAAATAATAGTAATTGAAGGAACAGATTGCTCAGGAAAAGAAACACAATCTAGATTATTAGAAGAAAGATTAAATAAAGAAAAAAAGAAATGTATAAGATTTAGTTTTCCAATGTATGATACACCAACAGGAAAAATAGTTGGAGGAGATTATTTAGGTAAACCAGAAATTGGTCAATCAGTATTCACAGAGGGAGCTGTAAATGTAGACCCTCATGTCATATGCTTATATTACGCAGCAGATAGAAAATATAATATGCCAAAAATAGAAGAATATCTAAATAAAGGATACTATGTAATACTAGACAGATATACAACATCCAACCTAGCTCATCAAGGAAGTAAAATTAAAGATCCAGATGAAAGGTTCAATATGTATCAATGGATAGACAAGTTAGAATACTGGCTATTAAAACTTCCAAAACCAGATATAACTATTTTTCTTCATGTACCATTTGAGAACACAATTGAATTAAGAAAAAATCGTGAATTTATAGATGAACATGAAAAATCAGAAGAACATTTAAAAAGTGCAGAAGCAGCATATCTAGAATTATCAGAGTTATATCATTGGCATCGTATTGAATGTATAAAAAATGATAAACTAAGAGCAGTAGAAGACATCAATGACGAAATACTTGAAGTTGTTGAACAAATGTAAAGGGGAATGAATGGAATATTCAAAAGAATGTCCTTTTTGTAAAGAGACAAGATTTCAAAATAATAAACTAGCTAATCTTCCAGAAGAAGAATCAATAATTTATGAGAATAATAATGTTTATATTCAAGTAGATATTTCACCATTATGTATTGGACATATTTTGATTATAACTAATGCTCATTATTTGAACTTCTTTGAAACTTCTGATGAAATAAAAAAAGACGTAAATAGTCTTAAGGATAAAATAAAAAAAATCTATAGAGAACTTTATAATACTGATGTTTTATTCTTTGAACATGGCTCTGCTAAACCAGGATATGCCGGTTCAAGTATAGATCATGCACACCTTCATTGTATACCATATAAATTTGATATAAATGAATCATTAAATAAATTGTTAGGAAAGCCATTGGAATGTGATATTTTATCACCAGATTTTATATTTAAAAATGAGTTTTCCTATATTTATACGGAAAACCCACAAGGTGAAAAACTAGTTTATAAAGTAGAAAAGTTACCTAGTCAATTTTTAAGAAGATTGATATCTGAAAAATTAAATGAAAAAGACTACATGTGGCAAGAAAAATGTCTTCAAAGTGATAGTGCAGAAAGCCTTACACAAACTATTAAAGACTTAAAAAATAAAATATTTATTTGAAGACTTCCAAAAAATGAATACTTTTAGTATATACTTGGCAAACACTAGAAAGAGATTTGATAATCTCTTTTTCTTGTTCTATAGGTTGTGTATGCATAGAATTATCATTAACAAATGGAGCAACCTCTCCATTACCACTAGTGTTTATTATGCTTCCCACAATTACAGCTTTAATGTGATATTGTTTTATTACTTCAATATATTTATCAATGTCTTTAATTGTTATATTATATAAAACAGGTTTCATATATAAAGCAACAGGAATATTAAGTTTTTCTTCAACTTCAAAGCTCTTGAATCTGTAGGCTGGATTAGTTGTACCTTTTTCAATTCTTTCCCACTCACTAATTGTTGCTGAAGATATAAAAATCGTTAACTGACCATAATATTTAATTAACTTACTTATCTCAATTAAATCATTATAGTCAACATATCTTTTAGTAGCGAATTGTATTTGATTACCTTTATCCAAAAAATATTTAATTAATTTTATTGTTTCGGGTTTATTTCTTTCATCCCAGCATTCTGAATAACAACCAAATGAGATTAAAGTGCCATCTCTTCCAGGAGTAAAACATTTTAACTCTTCTAATTGTTTAATTAATTCATCAGCCTTAATATAATTATTTAAGTCTTTACCTTTTGAATAGTTTAGTGTAGGCAAATAACAATATGAGCAATCTGCCGTACAACCAAGACTTGTATTAATAAATAATCTATTAGGATCATTACTAAATAAATATCCTGTATCAATCATATAACTTTCCTCCGTTAACTATAATTATAATCATTTTATAATATAAATTCCAACAACTTATACAATTGTTGGAATTTGAACACCAGTAGCTGTAGGTTGTACAGCACCTAAATTATTATTTATATTTGCATATTCCTGAGGAATCTGTGCATTTGGATTCACTGGAACAATTCCACTATCTGAAACATACACTGATGGATTATTTGGAACTTGAGGTGGAACTGCGACAGGAACTTGTACTTGAGGTGTAGCAGGAACTCCGACATTAGGAATAGGAGCACTTGCCTGAGTATTGTCTCCTAAAGTTGGAATTGCAGGTTGTGCTAGAACTTGATCACTAATTTGAGGCATTGCAATAGGTGGCGGAGTAGGAGCACTACCTCCAAGAGTTGGTATCTGAGCAACTGGACCAGGATTTGCAGGAAGTGTAGGTGGTGTTGCAGTAGGAACGCTTACGGCAGGTGTACTTGCAACAGGTTGACTAGCAGCATCGCTTTGTTGAGCATTAGGATCTGTATTTATTGGTACATTTGCAAAAACTGCAACCTCATTAGTAGAGGAAACTGGAGTTTCCAATAAGTCATTACTTGTTTGAACAGTCTCCTCGCTAACTGGAGCTGAAGCCTTAATTTCATTTTCAATTTCACTTTCGTAGTTGTCATCACTTTCATTTTCAATTTCAATATTACGATAAACTTCCTCAAAAGAAGTCTTTCCTTCTAAACATTTTATAAGAGCATCTTGCAACATAGTAATTGTTTTTCCAACATAAACCATCTTTGCTAAATCTTTTTTCTCTAATTTTTCATTACTTATTGCAGATCTTATATTATCATCAATTTCCAAAACTTCATGGAAAGCGATACGACCATGATATCCACGACGACAATGTTCACATCCATTTGGATTTGCATCCCAAACCATCGCAACATCTTTATTTAAAAACTTTTTAAATACCTTTTTTTCATATTTAGTAGTTTCTCTTTGATAATGGCAATCTGGACAAAGCATTTTTGCAAGTCTCTGAGAAATAATTCCAGATAAAGCCGTAGATAATAAATAACGTTCAACCTCCATATCAAGTAAACGTTCAATAGTAGCAAGTGCATTGTTTGTATGGATTGTAGATAGAACTAAGTGTCCTGTAATAGATGCACGAACGGCAATTTGAGCTGTTTCAGAGTCACGAATTTCTCCGATAAGAATAACATTTGGGTCCTGACGTAAAATAGAACGTAGGGCGGCAGCAAATGTCATTCCAATTTCTGCATTAACTTGAACCTGATTAATTCCTTCAATATTCATTTCTATTGGGTCTTCAACTGTAATTACATTTGTCTCTGGCTTATTAAGACCTTGTAATATTGAATAAGTTGTTGTAGATTTACCAGAACCTGTAGCTCCAGTAGTTAAGATAATACCATTAGGTAATTCCATCATTCTTTTAACTTTTTCCAAATTATTCGGATGAAATCCTAATGTATCAAGTCCATCCAAACTTCTAGAATAGTCCAAGATACGAATAACTATTTTTTCACCTTCATTAAGTGGAAGAGAAGACACACGCATATCCAAATATTGGTCACCGAAATTACCTTTTATCGCACCATCTTGTGGAAGACGAGACTCAGTAATATTCATGTTAGCCATAATTTTAAGTCTTGTAGATAAATTTTTTTCATAAGCTTTAGGAACGAAAGTATAATCTTGACAATCACCATCAATTCTAAAACGAACCATCATTCCTTCCTCTCTTGGATCGAAATGAATATCTGATGCCCCATACTTAGATGCGGCAATTATAATATAGTCAGCTATTTGTGTTACTGGCGTTTTAGTGAAGTCAAATGATACCATGAAACTTTCGGCACCTTTTTGAACTCGTTTGACATCAAACTGAACCATCATTTCAACCCCTTTTGTCTACTTTCTATGGTATTTTACTACAATATAGTATATAATAAATATTGTAGAATATCAAGGAAAGTAGGAATGAAAAATGAAAAAATTAAATCAAAAAGGATTCATTCTTGCCGAAACACTTGTAGTTTCTGTTTTTCTCATGATATTGTTTACAATGATATACACAAATTTTTATCCTATCATTGGTATTTATGAAGAAAGAGAAAACTATGACGATGTAGACGGAAAGTATACTGCGTTTTGGATAAAAAAATTGATTGAGTCAGACGCTTATAATTTAGATGCAATAGAAATAGAAGCAGATACTCCAGCTGCTGCGGCTGCGGCAGCGCTAGCAAGAAAACAGGCACTTATTTCATGTATGAATAGAAACGGCTATATTCGTTTTGAATGTAAAGATGTATCAAAAAAAGATAACCAAAGAGATATCTGTATTAGTTTAGTAAACTCATTAGATATTGCTAATTGTGATAGAGATGGTAATAACTGTGATATATATATAACAAGATATCAAATAGGAAACGCAACTGGTACACCATCTCCCAAGCCAAGCTTTAAGGATACCGTAAGAACAAATGAAATATTTAGATATAATGAAACATGTACTGACCCAAATGAAGCAAATTGTAAAGTAGCAATATATACCAGTTGTTGTACAAAAAAAGGCTTTGAATGTATAACGCCAGCTGGAGAAAATCATTGCAGTCCGGGCAATGGCTTATCTGACGAACCAACATATCCAGGAGAAAAAAGTGATGCTAATGACGCAATAGCTAAACAATGCCAAAGATTAACTTTAAGTAGAGTTTTTACATCAGCAACAAGAGACTATGTATTATCACTTCCAAACTATACTAAAAAACACAATACAACAAATGCTAATTATCGTGTAATAGTAGTAACTCATAATCAAAAAGATCAAAATGACTTTTATGGATATTCAACAATAGAGGTGATCAAATAATGAAATTAAATAATAAAGGTTTCACCACAGTAGAAGTATTAGTTTGTTTTGTGGTTGTCTCAGTTGTAATGATGTCACTTTTTTCAGTAATTTCGGCATTTAATGAAAAGAGAATAAAAGAATCATATCGTTCCAGAGTTTATGAATATAAAAATAATTTAACAAACAAAATTCAAGCAGACTTTATAAAAAAAGGTCTAACAAATGCAACTGTAACTCAATCGGGTAGTACCAGTGGAGTAGATGGTATTACATACACAGTAGACTGCAAATTAAAAGATGGTACAGATAGACAACTAATCATTCACCAAAGATTTACTAAATCAACAACTCACTTAGATGGAAATGCCAGTAAAAGTGATGATTTTTCTATTGTATATGGTAATCCTGCAACAGAAATGATTAGAGAGGATTTTCCTAATCTAGGAGATGTTATGGGAGAATTTGACTCAGCAACAAATACATTTGTAAAAAATGATAGTTCCACAAAATGTGATGGTAAACCATGCGTCCAAAAAGATTTACAAATAAATAACGTATCAATATATATAACTAATGAAGCAAATCCTGATGCCGACAGTCGTGTATTAAGTATATATATTGGACTATATCATCCAGACTTAGGTACAAAATATGGAATTAATATAGTTGCACCAATAAACTATCAAGCAAGTAATGCCAATACTGCAGCCAACTTCCCAATTACAACAATATCTGGAGATTGCACAAATCCTAATGGAATTTGTGAAGTAGCATAAAAATAAATGAAGCAAGACAAGTAGAAAGAATTCTGCCTAAAACAAATTTTTTATAAGAAACATAAGTATCCTCAAGGATACTTTTTATTTGCATATGAATAGAAATAGAACCAAAACAAATAAAAAATATTATAAATATACTTCTAACAGAAAAATTCTTAATTAAAGAAGTTGAAAATAATCCTTTAGTCAAATCAAATAAACCATTTACTAAAACATAAACATAAGTATTAACAATAAATAAATTACTTATAAAATAAGAAATAATATAGAAAATTACAGAGATACCATAAATAAGTATTAATGTTCTTATACTTTTAAAAATAACCTTAGAAAGAACATTAGAAAAATTATCAACTTTTTTTAAACCATCATCTAAAAAGATTTTTTTCTTTGAAATAAAACAGTAGATAATAAAATTACTACTGATAATAGAAAGAAGAATATAAATTGCAAATTTTGTATTAATAATAGAAGAAACACAATTGATAACAAATAAAGGATTAGGAAAATGAGCATACATAATCATTTTATTCGCAACACTTTTATCAATAATATTTCTATCAAGTAAATCTTTTATAATGATTGCTCCATTAGGAAAACCACTACATAAAGACAAAATGAAAACATAAAAATAAACTGATTTAATATGAAAAAAGCATTGTAAAAAATAAACAAAATTATATTCAATAAGTAAATTAGTAATGATAAAAAAGAAAAAACTTGTAGGAAATAAATTCTTTAAAAATAAATCGTTAAAATTTAAGACAAGTTCAGTAATTGTCTTAGTAACAAATAAACTACAAATCAGAACAAATAATAATATAAATAAAATAATAGTACTTTTAGATATTTTTTTCATAATTCTCCTTTTATTTGTTATAATTAATGTAAGGTGATAAAATGTTTAAAAAAGTAATTAATGAGATTAAAGAAACAATAAAAGAAGAATATAAGTTTCTAATATTTATTGTTCTTCTATTTATTATATTAAACTTTCCTCTAAATTATTATATTACGGTAGGTGGAGGAATAAGCTCAGCAGCAGAACGAATTAATGTTGAAGATAAATATAAAAGTAAAGGTAGTTTCAATATAAGTTATGTAACTCAACTAGATGCCAATGTCTTAACATATGGAATCAGTTATTTAATCCCAACATGGGAAAGAGTAGATGCGAATCTATATAAATATGATGAAGAAGAAAATCTAGAAGATGTAGCTTTCAGAAGTGAATTAGAATTAAAATCTGCTAATTCTACCGCAACATATTGGGCATACACATTAGCCAAAAAAGAAATAAAAGAAAAAGATAAACATTTATATGTAGTCGCAACTCAGCCAAAAGAATATGCAACTGCATTAAAAGTAAAAGATGAAATTATAGAAATGGATGGCAAACATTGCGAAAGTGTTGAAGAATACACAGAAATTCTGCAAGAAAAAGAAATAAATGACGAAATAGAAATAAAAGTAAAAAGAGATAATAAAGAAAAAATATTAAAAACAAAAATCTATGAAAACAACAATAAAAAAATATTGGGAGTATATCTTCAATATATTAAAGAATATGAAACTGATCCTGATTTAAATATAAAATTTAAAGCAAGTGAGTCAGGTCCATCAGGCGGACTAATCACAACCTTAGAAATATATAATCAATTAGTTAAAAAAGATATTACAAAGGGTAAGACAATTGCGGGAACTGGAACCATGGAGCCAGATGGAACAATAGGGCAAATAGGTGGAATCGAGTATAAAATACTAGGAGCAGCTAGTGCTAAGGCAGATATTTTCCTAGCTCCATCAGGAGAAAATTATCAAGATGCCAAAAAATATATTAAAGATAAGAAATTAAAAATAAAATTAATTGAAGTAAAAAATATAGAGGATGCTATAGAAAAGTTGGAGGAGTTAAAATGAGAATAGGTATTGATATAGATGATACAATTTGTAGAACATCAGAAATTGTTCATGATAGATTAGAAAAATACTCAGAAACCATAGGAATCTCTCCATTAGATATAATGACAGATGATGAATTAAAAACAAACTTCTTTGATATTTATGGAGAAGATATTTATAGAAATGTAGAAATAAAAAGAAATGTCGAAGAAGTAATAAAAAGATTAAAAAGTCGTGGAAACGAAATCTATTTAATTACCTCAAGAAGTTTGCATAATCCAACAACAAAAGACAATATTTTTAAAATAACAGAGGAATGGCTTAAAGAACATAATATAGAAGCAGACGCAATAATTACTTCTGCATTTGGTGAAACAAGAGCCGATGTCTGTAAAAAGTATGATATTGATTTGATGATAGAAGACAATCCTTATAACTATAAAAAAATTGTCTCTCTTGGTAAAAAATGTATTTTATTTGATGACCGTGAAAGATATGCCTTAAAAGATGATTATGTTACAAGTTGGTTAGATATTGAAAGATATATTGAAAGGAATAGAACATGAAAAAATTTATATTATTTTTAGTGGCAATATTATTTCTAACAATAACAGATGTAAAAGCAGCAAATTATGAAATAAAAGAATTAATTCCTAATAATATCAAAACTACTGTAAAAGGAGAACACTTAACATATAAAGGTATTATCTATGATAATGATAAAATCAGTATTGAAAAAATCATAAACAACTCATACGATGAACAATATACTTCAATATCAATAGGTTTATTTAATGACAAAAAACTAAATATTGGAACTATTATCTATTGTGAAGAAAATAAGTTACAAAGAAAAGAATCAAAAGAAAATATCATAATAGAAATCGAAAAGAAATATTTAGGAGATAAAGAGTCAAAAGAAAATATAAAATATATTTCAGTAATTGGAGAAAATGAATCATGTAGGAAAGATGGATTCCACGACTTTCTAGGACAAAAAGTAGAAGAAATTGGAAAGATAAATGCCCTTGAAAAAGATGAAGATGCTAATCTACTTATAAATATTGTTACAATTGTTGTAGTAGGTCTAGTATTAATATTCTTATATAAAGTCCTTTTTACAACAAAATATAACAATATGGATAATGAAGATGTTAGAAGAGCTTTTAAAAATAATCAAAAAGAATTAGAAAAAGAAAGATTAAAAGAAGAAGCAAATAAAAAACCTGAAATAGTACCAAAAGAAGAAAAACCTAAATTAGAAAGTAGTGAAACCTCACTAGAAGATTACTATAAATAATCTTCTTTTTTTTTGACAAATTTAATATCCCATAATTTCCCATAATTATATGATATTTCTTCCATAATTTTGATTTATGATAGAAGTACAAAAGGAGATGATTTGTATAAGTAAAAGAAAATAGAAACAACTTAAAACTAGATTAATTATATTTTATATATATTAAATAATAATAAAGGAGGTATGTGAAAGAATTATAAACATGCTATAATATTAATGGGTGGTAAGAATGTATACAATATGTTTAGTTGAAGATGAAGAGGCTCTCTCAACAGTAGTTAAAGCCTACCTAGAAAGAGCAGGATATGAAACAATTTGTTTTACTAAAGGTGAAGATGCCATATCTTATATAGGTAATAAAGTAGATGTATGGATATTAGATATAATGTTAGGAGATGATGTAAATGGCTATGATGTAATCAAAGCTATAAGAGCAAAAGATGAAAATGTTCCAGTAATATTTACATCAGCAAGAGATCAAGAATTAGATAAAATATTTGGTCTCGAACTTGGAAGCGATGATTACTTAACAAAACCGTATTCTAGTAAAGAACTCGTATTAAGAGTTAATAATATAATTAAGAGAGTATATAAAGAAAAAGATAATACCAATATTAATTATGAAAATTATCTAATAAACCAAGACAAAAGAACAGTTGAATTAAATAATAAAGAACTAAAAATGACAACTCTAGAATTTGACTTGCTATTACTTTTTATAAAAAATAAGGGCAAATGCTTTAGGAGAGAAGAAATTCTAGAAAGCATTTGGGGATCAGACTATTTTGGAACAGATAGAGTGGTAGATGACTTAGTAAGAAGACTTAGAAAGAAAATGTCTAAATTAAAAATTGAATCAGTATATGGATACGGATATCGATTATTATGAATCTAAGAAAAAATAATTTAAGTAAACAATTATTATTTGTAATAGGCATAACTTTCTTAGTTCTATTTATCTCTCTAGGAGCAATTCTTCCAAGACTGCTTATTCCAGTAGCTGAATCAAATATCTATAATTATCTAAGTGAACCTCTAAAACTATATAGTAGTCAAACGAATGATATCCCGCTATTAAATTCAGAAATAGCTTATATTTATATATCACTAGACAATAGAGTATATACACAGAATATTAGTAACTTAATAGATACAAATAATTTAAATGAAATATTAATAAAAATGACCAAAGCTTATGGAAAATTTATATATAAACATAAGACTTACTACTACTACACTTTAAAAACAGATGATATAACTAAAATCGCAATCACAAATGATAGTTATATCAATAAAACCAAGACTTCTATATTAAGTGCTATATTCCCATTAGTTCTAGCAACATTCTTACTTATTGGATTGACCATTGTTTTTTGGTCAACGATAGTCGTAAGAAAAATTGAAAAATTAAAAAACAAGATTGATAATATCGATAATCCTGATTACAATCATAACATAGATTTTTCCACTGATGACGAGATAAGGTCTCTTGCCTTAGCAATTGAAGATATGCGAATATCTCTTATAAACCAAGAAGAGTATCGCAATCAAATGTATCAAAATATATCACATGATTTTAAAACACCTCTCACTGTTATAAAATCATATATTGAAGCTGCTGAAGATGGAGTTGAAAGTAAAGAAACAGCTCTATCAGTTATAAAAGAGCAGACAAACAAATTAGAATTAAAAGTACGCTCACTTCTATACTTGAACAAACTTGATTATCTCAAAAATTCTGCAAAAGATTCTAAAGAATTAGTAGACATGGAAAAAATTATTGAAGAAGAAGTTGAAAAGTTTAAATTTCTAAGAAAAGAAATTACTTTCACCACATTTGTAGAAAAAAAGTCCAAATATTATGGTTCTAAAGAAAACTGGGAAACAATCCTAGACAATCTACTAAGCAATTTTATGAGGTATACTAAAGAAAATATAAAAATAACCGCTAAGCAAAATAAAATAATTTTATATAATGATGGAGATCACATAGATGAAGATTTCCTAAAAGTAATTTTTACTCCCTTCCGCAAGGGGATTAAAGGTGAATATGGATTAGGATTATCAATTGTTAAAAAAACCCTCAATGTTATGGGGTATGATATAACTATAAAAAATGAAAAGAAAGGTGTATCATTTATAATTACAAGTGAAAGAGGAACTAATAAATAGCTTCTCTTTTTTTATTGAATAATATGACAAAAATCGATATAATTAACATAGTAGAGGAGTTGATAATGTGTCTAGTATAACTAATAAGAACGTAAATACATTAGTTACATTTATAATGCTTTTTATAGGAAATGTCATAGGAGCTTTTGCTTTAGAGTGCTTTATGATACCTAATACCATCTTAGATGGAGGAGCAACAGGAATTGCGATCATTATAATGAAACTTACATCTGCTCCATTATGGTTGCTAATATTATTAATAAACATTCCCTTTATTTATATTGGCTACAAAAACCTAGGCAAAAACTTTTTAATTAGAACTCTATTTTCTATGATGATTTTTATATTATTTTTATCATATTTTGAATTACTTGTACCATTTACCGAAGAAAAACTTTTAGCAACAGTCTTTGGTGGAGCTCTATATGGACTAGGAGTAGGTATAGTAATTCACTTTGGAGGTTGTACAGATGGAACTGAGTCCCTTGCCATAGTTCTAAGTAAAAAAACAAATTTAAGTGTTGGACAAATTGTCTTATTCTTAAACTTAATAATATTTTCAGCAGCTGGAATAATATTTGGCCTAGATAGAGCAATGTATTCTTTACTAACTTACATAATTACATATAAAGTCATAGATTTTGTTTCAGAAGGATTTGAACAGGCAAAAGCAGCTATGATAATAACTGAAAAAGGAACAGACTTATCAAAAGAAATCTATCAAAAATTAGGTAGAACAACAACAAAAATAAAAGGAAAAGGTTTAATTAGTGGAGAAAAAGAAATTTTATATTGTGTCTTAACAAGATTAGAAATATATGAACTAAGACATTTAGTAGAAAATCTAGATTCTAGTGCATTTGTAACAATAACTGATGTATCAGATATAATTGGAACAAATATTAAATCAATAAATACTATTAAGAAATTATAAAAGGAGGATAATATGGCAGATAACAAATTAAGTGAATTAACAAGAGAAAATATAAATAGGACACTATTAAATACTCTAGGTATAACTTATGATGAGTTTGAACTTTTAGACCATGAAGAGCAACAAAGACTTATTAGACAATATCATAGAAAAATGCCAAAGTCTAAAGACGATACTTGTATTGTCATGATAGGTAGTGGAGATAGTGCCATGTTCATGAGAGTAAAAAAGCATGAAAAAGTTTTAATTGGTAGTGGAGAGAACTCTTGCTTTATAGAAGCAGGGCTAACATTAGAAGAACATGAAAGAATGTTAGATGACCAAATTGACGATATGTTATACAGTAGACCTAAAGCACTTGTCAAAAAAATAATAAGGAGAATAAGGAAAAAATAACCGTTTACTCTTTATTTTTTTGGAAAAATATGCTATAATATGTGGCAAAAGTGAGAGGTAACTATGAAAATAAATGAAACAAGTGCCGATTTAATAAAAATAAATCAAATGAAAAATGTAAGATCAATTACATTTAAAAATCTATATGAAACTCGTGCAAAAGAAAAAAATACAATTGTACCAGGTTTTATAGTAATATCAGACCAAGGAATAATGTATTTAACATCAGCAGATGAATACTTTGAAGATTACGTAAGAAGAATAAGAGAATTATATGAAGAAGAAAAAGACCAAGTCTATGAAGATGGTATTTTAGGTTTTGAAAAATTAGAAATTGATCCACTAACTAAGGCAATGTTAGAAAATGGCCAAGTTTCTAATACAAGTGAATTATATAGTTTCTATAAAGGAAAAGAATCATATAAAGACTCATTAATATTTGAATCAGATAGATTAAAATCATTTAGAGGTATAATAATTCATCATATAAAAGAAACAATGAAACTATTTGATAAAAATATTACTGATGTAAGATTATCTAATAATGGTGTAAATGGAATTCATTATTTAAGATGTAAAATAAATAATGAACCACAAATATTACCAATTTATTATGAACAAGTTGATGACAATTCATATAAAATATCAATTGGTAATTTATTTGATAAATCAATACCTTTAAATATGGAAATACTTTTTACAAAAGATGGAATAGTAGTAAATAATACTATCCAAGAATATGATTTTTCAGATTACACTAAATATGAATTTAGTAGTAAAGCAACAATTGAAAGAGAAATACATCTAGATAAGAAATTAAAACATTATGAGAAAAAAGATTTACCACAAGCAAAAACAGTACCAGTAAATTTAGCTAATTTAGATAATAATGAGCCAGTTAGTGTCTGGTACAAACTACCATGGAATGCTTATGAAGGTGTATCATTAACAGACAAAGGAATAGAAGAAGATGGAACATTAGGTGATAATGATAGTGAAGATAGAATTATCTCTGAAAGACTTGTTTATTTAGCTTGTGAAAATGATGACTTTTTCATAAAAGATTCAATAACAAAAAGATATAGAAAAGATGTTCCTAAGAAAACAGAAAGAGGAGAAGTTGTATTTGATAGTTTAAATAAAGAAATTATTGGGCTTTATCAAAAACAAGGATATCTTATAGAAACATCATTTTTAGGAAATGCTGCAACAGGATTTTATAGAACGAACCTTTTAGGTAACAGATTCTATCATGTAAGTTCTGAACAAGAAAAAGGTAAACTAGGAAAAGATAATTTAAATTCATTAGGAAGAGAAGAAGGTCTAGAAGAAAAAACAGATCTACTTGATATTAAAAAATATATAAAATAGTAGGAGATTATTCGAATGGGAATTTTTAGTAAAACAGAAGAAGAATTAAGAATAGAAGAAGAAAATAAAAAAATAAAAAACTTAATAAGTGCAATAAGAAGTGCTGATGAATTATCAGAATCAGCAAAAAGCTTTTTAATTAATTATATTGATGATATTAGAAATGGAAAAGTAAATGACTTTGGAGATACAGATACTTTAATAGAAGTAATATTAAAAATGGTAAATAGATCATTTTATCCATTAGAAGAAATTCAGCAACAATTATTGACAACAATTAATCTATATAAAAAAATAGTTCCAAAAGGAAACATAGAAGCAAAAGATAAATTTATAAATGAGTTTGTAGGAAACAAAGGACTAATATATAGAGGATTATATGATGAAACACTATTTGCAATATTTCAAAACAAAGATGATTATTTTGAAGTAATGCACGTTATTGCAGCATCAAATACAGCTGATAATAATTTTGAATTAATAAAATCATATGTTGGAAAGGTTTGCAAATATTGTCTAAACCAAGACGTTTTAAAAAGAGATATCATCTCATTTGTAAGCGGACTTGATAATGTTGTAGATGGTGACTTCGAAAATTATAGTAATGAGTCACTTGAAAACGCTAAAAGACGTATTGGAGTATATAATTTAAGCCCAAAACAACTTGCAGAATGTGATTCAAAGTTAAGAAAAATGGGAGATTACCTAGAACAGTTTGGTATTTTTCAAACAAATCTAGCTGGAGAAAAAGATGAAATAAAAGAAATAATCTCATCAGGTAAAAAAGAAATAATTGAAGAAAAAAAGAAATCAGTAGATGAATTAAAAAGACAAATTGAACTTCAAAAGAAAGAGCTAATGTCAAAATTAGATAGTTATCTTAAAGAACTAGAAGATCTTTTAAAAGATAAGTCTGATGCAACATTTAGAGAAATAATCGAAACATATAAAAGTCAAGTGGAAGAGTTTAGAAGAATATTTAGAACATACTCATCTGCTGCTAGTAAAGATTTAATAGAAATACAAAAAGCAACAGAAGCGAGTGTTAGAAAACTATCAGATTATGTTTCAAATGAGCCAGAGTTAAGAGCACTATTAGGTAAAGCAGAAGAGCAAAATGTAGTTCGTGAAAAAATTGTTGAATTAGTAACAAAAGAACAAGAACTTCTAGATAAAGTTCCAGAAGCAAAAAAATCAGCTGGTCCACAAGTAGTAATTCCAGGATATGACCGAATAATGGTTCCATATAAACATTTGATATTACCAGAAGAAGTATCAAAAGGAATTCTTCCAGCTTTAGATAGTTCTATTCCGTTTGATATAAGAATGCAAAAAGTAGAAGAACAAATGAACAGACGTGAAGCAAATGGAGAGATATTCCATAAGAAACTAAAAAATATTGTAATAGATATTATGGAAGGCGACTGGCCGTATCTTTGGGGTCCTTCAGGAACAGGAAAGAGTTTTATGGCAAAACAAGTTGCGTCTCTTCTTGGAATGACATTTACAAAAGCCGGAAAAATAACTGAACCACACTCAATAATTGGTTATAATGACCCACAAGGTAGATTTAGAATAACTCCAACATTTGTCGCAGCTTTATATGGATATTTATTATCTCTTGATGAGTTTGATAATGGTAATCCAGATACTCAAGTTGTATTAAATGATATTTACTCTGAATTATTAAATAAACTAGATAATCCAAGTGAACCATGTGAAGTAACATTTGGAACTGATGTTCAAGTAGATATTCATCCAAACTTTAGAATGATCTCAACAGGAAATACATCTGGTTCAGGAGAAAATAGTGTTTATACATCTCGTGGACAAATTGATGAATCAATTCAAGAGAGAATGACGCCAATTTATATTGATTACGATGATAGAGTAGAAGAAAGAATCCTAAGAGATGTACCAGCTTGGTATAAATTCTTTGTAGATTTTAGAAATGCATGTCTTAAATATGCAAGCTCTAACGGTATTGAAGCTGCGCAAGGTATCACAACAACAAGAGATGCTGCTGCAATAAAAAAATATATAGAACACGATAGTAAAACAATCGAGCAAGTTATTGAAGAAAAATTTACTCAAACAAAAGACCCAGAATATTTAAAGGCTTTGGGAAGAACAATTGCTAGTATATATGGATTAGACTATGGAAACTGTAAAGATCCAAACTTTAATGGAACGTTAAGAGAAGCAGATGGAAAAGTACTTGCTAAAAAGTTTATAACAGCCTGCAAAAAAGGAACTAAGTAATATGGCGCTTCCAAATAATTATAAAAATTTTCCAGAAAACGTTGAACCACCTGAAAAAGTAGAAGGCGATGATACGGAATTAACAATCCATGGATATCGATTCCGTGGACTACAGGATTTTTATGACTTTCTAAAACGTAATCCAAAGATTAATGTTGATACATTTGGTCCAGAAAGACGAGTTTCAAGTATTGAAGGAAGCTATGACTTTGCAGGAATACCTTATGATGATGCCATAGAAAAGTTAGTCCAAGAAATGGACCCAGGGTATCAAGAATATCTTACAATCCAAAAAAATATTAATGCTAGAAGAGGACAAGTTCATAAATATCAACAAGTAAAAACAATTGCTGGTGGAGTAGTAGACCCAGTAGCTTATACAACAGGTAGCCCAGAAATCTATAGGGCATCACGTCTTGTAAAGCAGCCTAAATTCATCACAATAGATACACAAGTCGCTTATAACTGTGGTACAAGTAAGAGCCAAGTATTCAATAGAGCTCTAATTATAACAAACTTAGTTAAAGCTCTAGAAAGAAATGGTTATAATGTTGATGTTAACTCATTCATGGTAGCTCAAGAATACGATGAAGTTATTAAAGCTGTATTCGAAATAAAAAAACATGGTCAAAGAGTAAACTACCAAACATTATATAAATCTCTTGTAGACGTAGAGTTCTTTAGAAGACTATGCTTTAGAATAATTGAGATAAGTGATGTCGTAAATGGTTGGAGAAGTGGGTATGGACACCCAGCAGATTTCGACCTAGTTAGAAAACTATTAAAACTAAAAAAAGATGATATTTACTTTGATCAACCATCAAATATGGGAATTAGGGGAGAAAGTATTGAAACAGATTTTGAAAGAGCAATCAAAAATCTCCACTTAGAAAAGTCCATAGATGTTGAAAGAGAAAAGAAATATTTAAGAGAAAGCATAAAAGTTTTAAGAAAATAAATTTGATTAAAAAGATAAAATGAAAAATTTTTATCTTTTTTTGTTGACAAATAAGTTTGATATTAATATAATGTTAATAACAAGTGAGAAAAACTTGTATAAATTTTGACTTATGTTAATAACAAAATATTAAAAACAATCACTTTTTATTTTTAAATGTTGTTATTAACAAAAAATGAAAAAGAGGAGAGATAATATGTCAAATAAAGAAAAAATTGAAAGATTAAAAAATTATAGAAGGGCTTTATACAACATTGATATGGTTGAGGGATTTGTAAATATTGGTGCAATGGGAAATAAAGATTACAACTTACTTGTTCCTGAACAGATTAAAGTTGCAGATGACTTCGTAGAAAGTGGAGATTCACTTAACTTTGTTGGAGAAGGTCATAGTAAAACTTCTCAAGAGTTTAAATCATATCCAGAACATTGTGTATTAGGAACAAAGGAAGCAGAGTTTATTCCTGAATTTGGAAAATACTTAGCACTACCTGATACAAGAATTTATAGAAAAAATTGTATTAATGGAATGCTTAATGATCAAGTAAGAGCAGATTTAAAACAAATGAAAAATCTACGTGAAATAGTATTTAACGGAGTATGTGAAGACTTATGTGTAATGGATTTCGCAAGAACATGTGCAAGATACATGGATGAGTTAGATAGAGACGTTAAGATGTTTGTAGTTGCAAACTGTGTAGATACATTCGATGCTCCAGGACATAACAGAGAAGAGTGGAAGAAAATTGCCAGAATGGTTATGGAACAAGCAGGAATTATTTATGTAGATAGTTATGAAGATTTAAAAGAAAAGGAAAAGACTTTAGTCTTAAGATAAGAGGTGTAAAATATGAAAAATAATAATAATGGACGTAATTATACATTAATGACAGATTTCTATGAATTAACAATGAGTCAAGCTTACTTCAAAGCTGGCAAGAAAGATGAAGTTGCAGTATTTGATGCATTCTTTAGAAAGAATCCCCTAGATGGTGGATATGCAGTTATGGGTGGAGTTGATAGAATAATTGATTTTATCAAAAACATTCATTTTAGTGAAGGAGATATTGAATATCTAAGAAGTACAGGACAATTTACTGAAGACTTCTTAAATTATTTAAAAGATTTTAAGTTTACTGGTAGCATTTATGCAGTACCTGATGGAACTCCAGTATTTGCCAATGAACCAATTGTTACAGTAAAAGCTCCAATAATTGAAGCTCAAATAATCGAGACAATTTTACTAAGTTATTTAAATGCTGGAATTATTCATACAACAGCCGCAAGACGTGTAGTTGAAGCTGCAGGAGACATTGGAATTATGGAGTTTGGTGCCCGTCGTGCTCTAGGACCAGATGCAGCAGTTGAAGCTAGTAAATGTGCCATGATTGCAGGTTGTGTTGGTACATCAAATGTACTTGCAGGTTATGAATATGGTTTCCCAGTACTTGGAACAATGGCTCACAGTTTAGTAACTGAAGCAGATAGCGAATATGAAGCATTCTTAAATTATGCAAAAGCATATCCAAACAATTGTGTCTTACTAGTTGATACATATGACGTTTTAAAAAGTGGTGTACCTAACGCTATTAGAATTGCAAAAGAATATTTAATTCCAAATGGTTATCAATTAAAAGGAATAAGAATCGATAGTGGAGATTTAGCTTATTTATCAAAAGAAGCTAAAAAGATGTTAGTTGAAGCAGGACTTCCAGATGTTAAAATATGTCTTTCTAACGGATTAAATGAAACAACAATTAAATCATTAAAAGAACAAGGAGCAGTAATAGACTCAATTGGTTTAGGTGATAATATCGTTTTACCAGATAAAGCAAGAGTTGGATGTGTCTATAAAAATGTTGCGATTAAACAAGGAGATAAATATGCATCAAGAATTAAAGTAAGTAATGAAGCTGCAAAAGCAATTACTCCAGGATATAAAAAAGTATATAGATTCTATGATAAAGAAACAGGCTATGCTCTAGGAGATGTAGTTGCCTTACATGAAGAAAATATTCCACTTGATAAGTTTACTTTAGTAGATCCTAATAATGAAGCTAACACTACAACAATTAAAAATTATGATGTACGTGAATTACAAGAACCAATCTTTGTTGATGGAGAACAAGTATGGGAAGATCCTACAGTTATGGAAAAACAAAAATATTGTAAGAGTGAAATGGCTACTTTATATCCAGAAGTTAAAAGAAGTGAAAATCCACATGGATACTATGTTGATTTAACTCGTAAATTACTTGAATTAAAGAAAGCCCTTATCCGTGAAGCAAAAGGCCAAACTGCAGAATATGATATTCATAAAGAAATGGTAAAAAAATAAATTGATTAGGAGATAGGTATTATGGATTTTAAAGATATTAGTGAACTAGAAAAGAAAAGCTCATTATTAAAAGTTAGAGATGTTGAGTTACTTTCTTCTCAAAAAAAAGGGTATATAGGGAAGAACGTTTTTAAAGTAACTTTAGAAGATGGAAGTTCAAGATATGCAGAACAGATTTTAAAAAATGGCCGAAATG
Organism: uncultured Muribaculaceae bacterium; assembly: GCA_964530845.1. Classification (GTDB taxonomy): domain Bacteria; phylum Bacillota_I; class Bacilli_A; order RF39; family UBA660; genus UBA3789. Next base: position 48,050 of record CAZHBS010000005.1, on the reverse strand, counting down.
GTGATGCAGTTGTGATAATTCCTATTACTGAGGAAGGAAAATTTATAATGGTAGTTCAGTCTCGTCCAAATACCTTAGGCGGAGTTCTTGTTGAGTTTCCTGCCGGAATGGTTGATGAAGGAGAAGATGCTCTAACATCAGCAAAAAGAGAACTACTAGAAGAAACAGGTTATTTAAGCGATAATTTCAGAGAACTTGAATGGCACTATCAAGACCAAGGTTGTAGTCGTGCCATAGTTAGAACCTTTATTGCCGAAGATTGCAAAAGAATAAGTGATATTCATTTAGATGATTTTGAAAAGTTAGAACCAGTAGTTATGTCTTATGAAGATGTTGAGTCTCTAATGGATGGTAAAAATGATTTGGGAGTTAATGATGCTAATTCAAAAATAGCTTTTTACGAATATACAAAAAGGAGAAAATAATTATGAAAGATTATAAAAATAGAAATAGAAAAGAACCAGTTTTTGCTAATATTAATTTCCAAGGACCTTGCAATTATAAATGTTATTTTTGTTTAGGAAATGATATATGCTTATCAAATAAATTAAATTATTTAAATGTCCATTTCAAAGAATGGAAAAATCTAGAAGAATATTTGAAATTATGCAAACAAAAAAACATTGAGAAAATCTATTTAACAGGTCAAAATACTGATCCATTATTATATAAATATTTAAAAGAATTTATTGATTATTTAAAAGAACAAGGCTTCAAAGTAGGTATAAGAACAAATGGATATACTTCTTTAATGATGATGGATACAATTAATTCAATAAATGGTTCATTCAGTCTATCAATTCATAGTTTAAATAGTAATACTCACTATCAAATAACAAAAGTAAAAACTATTCCTGATTGGGACAAGATTATTCCCCTTATTAAAGTCCCATTAAGAGTAGCTGTTGTTGTGAATAGATATAATGAAAATGAGATATTTGAAATAATTAATTATTTATCAAAATTTAAAAATATTAGGTATATTCAATTAAGATGTGTCGCAACAGATACAAGATATGATGATTTAAAAGAAGATATGAAATCATTTAAAAAGATAAGTGATGAAATTAACAAGAAGTACGATTGTGTTAGAGAATTCTTCACATCAAAGATTTATAATATAAATGGAATGGAAGTTGACTTATGGAAAACCGTTTCAACAGATATAAATAGTCTAAATTATTTTACTGAAGGAATAATTTCAGATGATTATTTTGTAATTGAGGGTTATAATAAAAATAAATAAAGGAGAAGTTTATGAATAAAAAATATGGATATGTAAGAGTTGCTGCATCTGTACCAGAACTAAAAGTAGCAAACGTAGAATTTAATACTAATGAAGTAATTAACGAGATAAAAAAGTTAGATAAGGAAAATGTACAAATTGTAACATTCCCAGAATTATGTTTAACAGGCTATACTTGTGCAGATTTATTTAGCCAAGATCTATTAATCACAAAAGCAAAGGAAGCCATTAAAAAAGTTATAGAAAGTACAAAAGAATTGGATATTATCTCAATTATTGGAGCTCCAATTGCTTGTGATAATCAACTATTTAATTGTGCTGTTGTAATTAATAAAGGAAAAATTCTAGGAATAGTTCCAAAAACTTATATACCAAACTATGGTGAATTTTATGAAAAAAGATGGTTTAGCACAAGTAATACTTTAACAAGTAAAACAATTAATTTATTTGGCTATGATATTCCAATAGGTACTGATTTAATATTTAAAGATGTAAAAGATGATAAATATGCATTTGGAATAGAAGTATGTGAAGATTTATGGAGCCCTAAAGCCCCAAGCGTTGAAGCAGCTCTAAATGGTGCAGTCATGATCTTTAATTTATCTGCAAGCAATGAAGTAATAGGAAAATATAATTATCGTAAAAACTTAATAAATATGCAATCAGCTAAATGTGTATGTGCCTATATTTATGCCTCATCTGGTGTTAATGAATCAACTACAGACTTGGTATTTTCTGGATATTCTGCAATAAGCGAAAATGGTTCAGTTTTAAAAGAAGGAGAAAGATTTAGTTTTGAAACAAGTCATATAATAAGTGATGTAGATGTTCAAAGATTAATGAATAATAGAATTAAAGATATAAGTTTTATGGGAATAGGAGCATCTTCAACATATCGAGTAGTAAATATTAATATAAATGATAAATGCGATAATTTATTAAGAAAATATGATGAGTATCCATTTGTTCCAAAAGATGAGAATAAAAGATATGAAAGATGTATGGAAGTAGTAAATATTCAAGCGTGTGGTCTTGCTAAACGTATAAAACACACCGGAATGAAAAAATGTGTAATAGGAATAAGTGGAGGACTTGATTCAACTTTAGCTTTCTTAGTAACAATAGAAGCTTATAGAAAATTGGGTATAAGTTTTGATAATTTAATAGGCGTAACTATGCCAGGATTTGGTACTACTGGTAGAACTTATAATAATGCCTTAACTTTAATGAAAAACTATGGCGTAACAGTAAAAGAAGTAAGTATAAAAGAAGCATCTCTTCAACATTTTAAAGATATTGGACTATCAGAAGAAGACAGAAGTGTTACTTATGAAAATACACAAGCAAGAGAAAGAACTCAAATATTAATGGATATTGCCAATAAAGAAGGAGGACTAGTTATTGGAACAGGTGACTTATCAGAACTAGCTCTAGGTTGGTGTACATATAATGGAGACCACATGTCTATGTATGCAGTAAACACATCAATCCCAAAAACATTAGTTAGATATTTAGTAAAATATTTTGCTGATGTAGAACCAAACGAAGAATGTAAAAAGACAATTTTAGATATCCTAGATACTCCAATTAGCCCAGAACTTTTACCACCTTCAAAAAATGGTGAAATTAAACAACAAACTGAAAGCGTTGTTGGCCCATATATTTTACATGACTTCTTCCTATACCATTTTATGAAATATGGCGCAACACCAGAAAAAATAAAATATATCGCAGAAAACACTTTTGAAGGAATGTATGACAAAGAAACAATTGATAAATGGTTAAAATTCTTTATTAAGAGATTCTTTAATCAACAATTTAAACGTAGCTGTCTACCAGATGGACCTAAAGTAGGTACAATTAGTGTTTCTCCTCGAGGAGACTTAAGAATGCCAAGTGATGCCGATAGCAGTATATGGTTAGACTTTTAGTAAATGGAGTCTGTTGAATAATATAGTATCTGGAATCGCTATGATTATATAGAGGTATTTACAAAATCACAAAAATGTGCTATAATATAATCACTTAAGAGGGAGTAGTTCCATCAATATTGATGTAATAATTCGACTATATGGTTATTAAAAAACCCGGATTATTTAATTCTATAGAACAAGACTTTTATGTAAAGCATAAAGGTCTTTTTATATACTTTCCCTTTATGCAATAAGAGATAATCTTAAGTAGAAGAGAGGTAATAAAATGAAAAAAACAAACGTTAATTGGAAAGAATTAATAGAAAGAAGAGGGCTACCTTTAGTTTTAGCCGCAACTATGTCTGTATCTTTAGCTGGATGTGGTAAGAAAGCGGAATGTGATATTCCTGAAGATCATGCACACTTATACGTAAGTGAAGAAGGATTTTCAAGATATTTAGGAAAAGAATACTTAGAGTATGAAGAATACACAAGATGTGATGACTATATATCAATTAATAAAGATGATGAGGAATTTCTTAAATTTTTAGATAAAAAAGATTTAATTAAAATAGATGATAATATTGCTACAATAGATAAAATAGAAAGCAATAATCATGATTATATTGAATATAGATACGCATATACATATTTAATGCCTATACCACATTATCATTCTAATGGTAAAACAAGCTACGTAACATATACTTATATGCCTGTGACACACCATTCATGGACAACAAATGCTAATCACTCAAGATTAACAGGTGAACAAAGAAGATGCCATCACGTATATCAAGCTTGTAATGTTGTAAAAGATGAAAAAGGTAAATTTGTTATTGTTCCAAGTGATTATGTAGACAGTATTTCTGATTTAAATGGAGAATATGCCTATATAAAAGAAAAATTCTGTAAAGTAATTGATGCAGAACACGGATATGACTTGGACTATGAAGATGGCGCATCAGATGATCCAGAAAATATTCAAGAAGATGAAAATCAAGATGCACAAACTCAAAGCAGCACTCAAGAAAAAAGTGATGAGAAAGTATACACTAAAAAGTAAAATATATAAATAAAAAATGAGACTTAGTATTGAAAATACTAAGTTTTTTTAATAAATTTTAATTTCTTATTAACTTTTTGTAAAAAACACTTGACAAAGTGTATATGTTATTAATATAATGTTAATAACAAAAGAAATTATTTTTTTGAAGTTTGTTATTAATATAATGTTAAAAAGAAAGGAAAGAAATTATGGAAACAAAATTTAATAAACAAGAAACAATTAAATTATTAGAAGAGTATTTTGCAAAACTTGAAGATAGAAAGGTAAAAGTAAGTATTAATGCAAAAGTTGGGACATTTGGATTATATGAGACTAAGGGGTGCAAAACTACAATTACAGTTAGTGAAAAAATGGAAATAGCAGGAATTGATAAGGATGTAACTTTTGAATTAAGTGAAGAAGAATTATCAAAACATATAACTGCAATACTTCAAGAATATGGATTTGCAGCCGAAAGCGTTCAATTAGATGATGGAATATCAGATCATACTGAAGGATACTTCATGGATGAACATACAGTAAGTAGAGCTTACTGCAATGGAGTAACTGTTAAATTAAATAAAGTTAAAAATAAAGAATATGTAAAAAATAGGAGGATGATTTTATGAGTAATTTAAAACTAGTAGTAATGAATAATATAGATAATCTTGGAGATAAAGTTAATGAACATTTAAAACTTATTAATAAAACTAATAAAGATTATAAAGCATCAATTACTAGTGATAGATTCAGTAATGGAGAAGGCAAAGTTAAAATAAATGATTCAGTAAACGGAGATGACTTATACATAATAAGTGATGTAGGAAATTATGGAATGAGTTATAAGATGCATGGAAGAGATCATTATATGTCACCTGATGAGCACTTTGAAGATATTAAAAGAGTAATTGCTGCAACAAGTGGACATGCATCAAATATTAATGTTATTATGCCACTTTTATATGAGTCTAGACAACATAAGAGAAGAGGAAATGAGTCACTTGATTGTGCTATTGCTTTACAGGAGTTAGAGAGAATTGGAGTTAATAATATTATTACATTTGATGCACATGATCCTAGTATTTGTAATGCTATTCCTAGATTACCATTTGAGAATTTTTATCCAACACATCGTATTTTGGAAGAATTAATAAATAATGAAGACATTAAAGATATGTTAGTTATTAGTCCTGATATGGGAGCAATGGAGAGAGCTAGATATTATGCAGAAATGTTAGGTTGTGATGTTGGAGTATTCTATAAAAGACGTGATTTAAGTCGTGTAGTTAATGGAAAAAATCCAATAGTTGAACACATGTATATGGGAGCTGATCCTAAGGGTAAAGATGTAATTGTTGTAGATGACATGATTGCAAGTGGTACTTCTATGATAGATGTTGCCAAAACATTAAGAGAAAAAGGAGCAAGAAAAATATATTTAATCGCAACATTTGCATTATTTACAGAAGGAACAGAAGCTTTTAATAAAGCTTATGAAGATGGATTATTTGATAAATTATATTCTACCAATTTAAGTTATGTACCAGAAGAAATTAAGAAGAATGATTGGTATGTAGATACAGATATGTCAGAATATATTGCATTAATAATAGACACATTTAATAAGAAAAAGGATATTGAACCATTATGGAATGGTAAGAAAAAGATAATAGATAAGATAAATAAAAAGAAAAATATATAGTTTTTTTAAAATGTTATTATTACAAAATAAAAAAACAAAGGAGCTGATATGATGAAAATAGGTATTTTTGGAGGTAGTTATAATCCTCCTCATAAGATGCATTTAAACATTGCATTAGAATTACTTAATAAAAAATATGTCGATAAAATTATCTTTATCCCAACAGGAAGTAAATATAAATACAAGACTAATCTAGTAAGCGATGAAAAAAGATTAGAAATGTTAAGGATAATGATAAAGAATGATAAAAGATTTGAAATAAGTGATTATGAATTAAAAGATGAAGTAGTTTATACTTGTGAAACACTTGCTCATTTTAAAGAAACTTATCCAAATGATGAAATTTTCTTTATCTGTGGAGCAGACAATTTAAGTTATATGGACGAGTGGAAGAATGGTCTAGAAATACTAAATAATTATAAAATACTAGTCATTGATAGAAAAACTAATGATTTGGAAAGTATTTTAAATAAATTTAACGAATATAGAAAAAATATTATAGTTGCTCCTATTGAAGCAAGAGATGTTTCTTCTACAGAAATTAGATTATTAGTTAAAAATAAAAAATATGAAGAATTAGAAAAATATCTTGATAAAGATATTACTCAATATATTAAAGAAAATAAATTATATGAGAATGGAGAATAGAATTATGAAAAATAATATGAAAAAAATTATAAAAAAATTTAATTGGTTTGAATGGGAAATGTTACTTGCAGTTATAGGATTTACAATATACTTTTCTATCATAGATAAGGAAAGTTCTATTTGGTATTTACTTATTGATGGTATGGCAGCTATTTGTGGAATATTTTGTGTAGTATTATGTGCTAAAGGAAAGAAAAGTCAATATATTTGGGGACTATTTAATGTTATAGGTTATGTTATTATTGCTTTTATTAATAAATATTATGGTGAAGTTATGCTAAATGCACTTTATTATTTACCATCACAATTTATTGGTTACTATTTATGGAATAAACATATGAATGAGGAAACAGATACTGCAGAAGGAAAGAAGTTGAACTTAGTTCAAAGTATTATATTTTTAGTACTTATTGGATTAGGAGTTTTAGGATATAAAGTAGTATTAGATTTACTAGGAGGAGCAGGAACACTACTTGATAGTGCATCAACTGTAACTTCAGTAGTTGCTAACGCTTTAATGATGTTACGTTACCGTGAACAATGGTTATTATGGATTATTATTGATATTATTACAGTTATTATGTGGGTTCTTGCTGGAGACTTTGTAATGGTAACAATGTGGGCTGTATATTTAATCAATGCATTCTATGGATATTATAACTGGACTAAGATGGCAAAGGAGAAGTAGTTATGTATAAAGTAGGAATGTATGGAGGTTCTTTTGATCCACTTCATATAGGTCACCTACATGACATTATAAGAGCAGCTAGTATGTGCGAAGAGTTATATGTCATGATTAGTTGGTGTGAAGGAAGAGAATCTACTTCAAAAGAATTAAGGTATAGATGGATTTATAATAATGTAAAACATCTTGATAATGTAAAAATAATATTAATAGAAGATAAAGCCGTAAGTAAAGAAGAATATAATACAGATTATTATTGGGAGAAAGGTGCAGAAGATATAAAGAAGTGCATTGGAAAAAAGATAGATGCCGTTTTCTGCGGAAGTGATTATTATGGAACAAATCGATTTGAAAGTCTATATGCACCTGAAAGTGAAGTAATTTATTTTGATAGGAAAGAAGTTCCAATAAGCTCAACAAATATTAGATTTGATGTATATAAAAATTGGCAATATATTCCACCAATTTGTAGACCATATTATGCTAAAAAGGTTTTAGTAGTAGGTGGAGAAAGTACAGGTAAATCAACATTAGTTAAAAATCTATCTATTGCCTATAATACGAATTTTGTAAGAGAAATTGGAAGAGATACTTGCGAGATAGCAGGCGGAGAAGACAACATGGATAAGTATGATCTATATGAAAATTTGATAAGACAAAAAGCCGAAGAAATAGAAGCATTAAAGAGTTGTAATAGACTACTATTTGTGGATACAGATGCACTAACTACAAAGTTTTACTCAAGATTTTTATTAAACGATAAAAAAGAAATAAAAAAATGTGATGACTTAGCTGATGCCATCGCAAGAATAAATGAATTTGATTTAGTACTATTTTTAGAGCCAACTGTAAAATTTGTTCAAGATGGAACAAGAAATGAAAAGATAGAAGCAGAAAGAAGTAAATATAGTAATCAAATAAAGAAATTATTTTATGAACATAAAATAGATTTCATAAGCTTAGGCGGAGATTATTTAAATAGATTTAATATTGCTAAAGAAATTATAAAAGATAAATTTGGAATAGAAACAATATGGTAGTTAGGAGGTGTTAATATGTTTAATCAAGAAAATATTATAGAGTTTATTAATAAAATAATTAATCAAGTAGATGGTGATGAAAATGAAGAAGTTGAGGCAAATCTAAGAAAGTTTCGTGCTTATTTAGAACTTACTGAAATGTGTGATAATGAGACTTTGTCAAGAGTTGATAAAGTCCTAGATTGTTATGATTCTCTTATGAATTTAAAAAGAAGTTTTGGTTTTGTTGATGTATCAGCACTATTTAAAGAAAAAGAAAATGCTGCAAAAAAATTGGTAAAGAAAAGAGTTACTAAACCAGTACAACCAAAAGATGAGTATGAAGATAAACATTATCGTCATTATAGCAGTAGTTATCATGAGCCAGTCTCATCTTCCGGTTGTGGAGGAGGAGTAAGTTACTCTTCAGGTTGTGGCTCAGGAAGTAGCTATAGGAGTGGATGCTAAATGAAAACAATTAACTTATTTGGACATGATTTAGTTGTAAGAGATACTCTTTGTACGACAAATCCAGACTGTCCAAAAGAAGTTACTCCAAGCTTACGCTTATATATAAAATTAACAGATGCTTGCAATGCCAATTGTAAGTTCTGTGCTAATGAATGTAGCAAAGATTTTGGAACTATTGATTTTCAAAAATTAGAATTTGTAATTCGCTATTTATTAAGTAAAGGAAAACTTCATGGAATAAGTATCACTGGAGGAGAACCAATGACTAATCCAGATAAGATGTTTCGTCTATTAGAATTAATCTATAAAATAGATCCAACATTAGAAGTTGCTATCTCAACAAATGGTTATAATTTATTGAAACTATTAGATTATGATGATGTTAATAAATTAGAAAGTGTACATATATCAAGACACCACTATGATGACGATACAAATAGAAGTATTTTTGAATCAGATAAAGTTGCATCAACAGATGAAATCATGGAGTTTCAAGATGGGCTTGATGATAAAAAAATAGTTAATATTAATACAATAGTTATGAAAGGATATATTGATAGTTTAAAAGAAATAAAACAAATGCTTAATTATGTTGGAAGAACAGGAGTTTATAAAAATGGTTTTGTTTCTTTGATGAAATGTAATGATTATGCAAGTAAACATTTCATCAATTTTAATGATATATTCAAGAATTTAGATGACAGTTTTTTTAGTGGACACCATTTTTTCTGTGAAGATTATTGTGAATGTGTTGATGGACTTTATTTAACTGATACTAATAAGTTAGTTGAGTATTATGCCAGAATGGTTAAGGATTGTAATTGTCCTTATACAACACAATTAGTATATACATCAGATAATAAAGTTTGTGCAGGTTTTGGTAAAAAAGTATTATATAAATAAAATTTGGTTATAATAGAAAGGAAGTATAAAATGAAAGAAATAAAAAATGTATTTGGAAAAGGAAATATGTATGGAGAAGAAGATTTAAATGGAAAGGTTTATGCAACAAGTGCAGCGTGTATGTCAGTATGGTCTGACTTCTTATCTTGGGCTAATGCCAATAAAGATAGAATGGTAAAAGATCCCGAAAATGCTGATAAAATTGTTGTATTAGGTTGCCAAGTAACAGACTTATCTATTTTAAATGATATAGAAACAGCATACAAATTACATAAACAAACAGGTAAAGATATTTATATGGGAGGATGTATTGCTCAAAGATTTGATATTGATCTACCTGACTTTATTAAAAGACTTGATGTCGTAAGAGTAATAGGACAAGAAATTAATGATAGAGATTTAATTGATTATGAAGCACCATACTGGGTAAAAGACTTTAAAGAAAGTGAAGATACTTTTAAAGATGGAAACTTATTCCGTAATTTTTATCCACTAAAGATAGGAGCAGGATGCCATGGTAACTGTAAGTATTGTACAATTAAACATACAAGAGGTAATGGTTATGCAACTGTTCCAGAAGAGCAAGTTAATGAGTTTTTAAATCATGAAGATGTTGTATTAATATCAGATAGTCCAACAGTATCTCAAATCAAAGACTGGTGTGCAATAGCAAAAAAATTCAAAAAGCAAATATCAATTAGAAATATTGAACCACAAACATTAGTAGCTTGTCGTAATGAAGTAATTGATTTAGCTAAAGAAGGATATTTAAATATTCTACATTGTCCTATCCAAAGTTATGATGAAGAAGTATTGAAGGCAATGAATAGAAGTGTTAAAATGACAATGGATGCCTTAGAAATAATGAAAATAGTTAGAAGTTTAGGAGTAAAAGTAGCAACTAATATAATTATTGATTATAGAGTTGATGGAAAACTTTATCCAAATCATGATAAGGAAAGATTAAATAGAGATTTTGATTATTATTCTTGGAACCCTTATTTTGATGGTAATTTTGAAATGGAAAAGGCTAAACAAAGATTTAAAAAATATATAGGAGATTAACATTATGAAAACATTTAAAAAAGTAATATTAGAACTTATTAAAAGAGGAGAAACTATCTCAACAATGGAATCATGTACAGGTGGAGGAGTAGCTAATCAAATTACAAATATTGAAGGGGCAAGTGAAGTATTAAAATATAGTGCAGTAACATACTCAAATCAATACAAAATTAAAATGGGAGTAGACAGTGATGTAATTGATAAATATAGTGTCTATAGTATGGAAACAGCACACGAAATGGCCCTAAATATTAGTAAGTTTGCTAACTCTGATTTTGGAGTAGGAATTACTGGTAAATTAAATAGAGCAGATGAAGCTAATAACTTTGGTAAAGACAATGAAGTATTTGTAAGCGTTTATTATAAGGAAAAATATTATGATTTAGATATTAATGTTGATAAAAAAACTAGAAAGCAAAATAAAGACCTTGTTATTAACGAAATAATAATATTACTAGAAAAAATACTAAATAATGGTGTATAATATATTTATATTAATACTTTATTAATGAGGTGAATTTATGAATAAAAAAGAATATACATCTGAAGAAGAGTTCTTAAAAGACTATAATCCTGATGATTTTGAAAAGTTATCTATGACTACAGATATCTTAATATTAAGTATCAGTGATGAGGTACAATCAAACTATCGTAAGACAAATAAAAAATATATGAGTGTTTTACTAGTAAAAAGAGATGATTATCCATTTAAAGATAAATGGTGCTTACCGGGAGGATTCTTAGACATTAAAGAAGACTTGGAAGATTGTCCAAAAAGAATTCTTGCCAAAGAAACAGGACTACACGATATCTATCTAGAACAATTATATACTTTTGGCAATGTAAAAAGAGACCCTAGAATGCGTATAGTCTCATCTTCATATATGGCATTAATCGATAAAAATAAATTAACTGATAAACTAAGTGATAATGCTTCTTGGTTTAATATCCAATATTTTGAAGAAAAAGATAGTGTTTTAGTTATACTAAATAATGGAAATGAAACTCTAAAGTTTAAAATTAAAAAAATCTTAAAAGAAAAAACAACTGATAGATATAAATTTGAAATTATGGAAAACAATGATATCGCCTTTGATCATCCTTTAGTTATTTGGTCAGGTATTGAAAGATTAAAAAATAAGATAAGTTATACAGATGTTGTATTTAATATGATGCCAGAATATTTTGCATTAGGAGAACTTCAACAAGTATATGAAGTAATATTAAATAAAAAATTACTTGCACCAGCCTTTAGAAGAATAATTGCTGATAAAGTAGAAAAAACAGAGAAAGTGAAGACAGGGGAAGGACATCGTCCATCAATTCTCTTTAGGTATAAGAAATGAAAAAAATAAAGAAAGTAAGATTATTTGTTAATAGTAATATAAAATCTAAAAATATTGAATCAAAGTTAAAAGATTTATTACAAGTAAATGACTTTGTTCTAACAGAAAATGATGATTTTGATTTAGGTATTGCAATAGGTGGAGATGGTTCATTCTTAAGAATGGTAAATACATCACACTTTAACGGTAAAGCCTGCTATGTTGGAATAAATGCTGGAACACTTGGTTTTGCTCAAGATATAAGTATTGATGAATTAGAAGAATTTGTAAAACATATAAAAGAAGAATATTATTTTTATGAAGAAGTAGGCATTGAAGAAGTAGTTGTAGAAACAAGAGCAAAAACATATAGATTTAATGCCTTAAATGAATTCGTTATAAGAAATAGTGAATTAAATACAATTCATTTAGATGTTTATGTTGAAGATAATTTACTAGAAAATTATGTAGGAGATGGACTACTTCTCTCAACATCATTTGGTTCAACAGCTTATAATCTAACATTTGGTGGAAGTATTGTTTATAATTCATTTGATACAATTCAAATAACACCAATTGCTCCTCAAAATAATAAGAGCTGTACATCTCTAACAAATTCAATAATCATCCCATCAAATAAAGAAGTATTAATAAAACCAAGACATGATGACGATGATATATTATTAACAATAGATGGAAATAATGTTTTCTATAATGATGTTGTAAGCATTAAAACAGAAATAAAAGATTGCATAAAAATAATTAGAAAAAAAGATTATAATTTTATCAGAAAAATAAATGATAAATTTCTAAAGTAAGTCTAACTTACTTTTTTCTTTGCCCAAAACATGATATATTGAGTATGAGGTGGTATCTTGAGAATACAAGGATATAAGGCCTTCAATAAAGGCTTAAAAAATAGATATGGAAAACAATTCAAAGAACAGATAGTTTATTTAGATAACCATCAACCAAAATTTGGAAATGATGGATATGGATATCACTTCTGTAAAAGATTGGAAGATACTCTAAGATATTTTCCCGGAATGGAAGAAGAAATAGATATTGCTCAAGTAACATCTCTAGGTACTCTTGCAGAATATGAAGATGATTATTATGGTTACTATGATATGTTCGCAACTAATATTATCCAAATAGATCATGTAATGCCAAGAAAAGAAATAATTACTTTGTTTCTTAGACTAACTGATCAAAGAAGAATAATAAGATTTATTCAAGGATACAAATTAACAAAAGAAGAAATAGATTTATTTCGTATAAGATTTCTAAATGACAGAGAAATTCAAAATGCATTAAGTTATTATCAAGAAGGAATAAAAGATATTTATGAAAGACCAGTTATATACGAAAAAAAGAAAATTGAAAGATTATAGAAAAAAGTATATAATTAAAATAGGTGAGTTAAATGAAAGATAAAACATTTTATAAAATTGTAAAACCACCAGTAAGTGTATTATTTAAATTATTATTTAGACCAACAATTATTGGAAAAGAAAACATTCCTAAAAACGGAAGAATAATTCTTGCTGGTAATCATACTAAATGGTTAGACCCTGTGATGCTTGTATCAGTAACAAAAAGACAAATACATTTTCTTGCCAAAGATGAATTATTTAATAGTAAAGCTAAGTTTATTGTAAAAGGTATGGGATGTATTCCAGTAAATAGAAGAATTCATGATAAAAATGCTTTGGAAACAGCTTATAAATATTTGGAAAGTGATTTATGTATCGGAATATTCCCAGAAGGAACAATTAATAGAACTGATGATATTATAATGCCATTTAAAATAGGTGCAGTAAAAGCATCAAGTGAAACAAATTCACAAATAGTTCCATTTGCCATAACAGGTAAATATAAATTATTTAGAAAAGGTATTAAAATAGAATTTCTTAAACCATTAAAAATAGATAAAGACTTAGATAAATATAATAAAGAATTAATGGATAAAGTAAGTAATAAATTAATAGAAGGAGGAAAATATGAGTAATAATGTAATAGCCTATAAAATATTTAAAACAATTCTAGGTCCAATATATAAGTTATGGTATAATCCAAAAATAGAAGGAGAAGAAAACATCCCTAAAGATGGAAGATTTATTATTGTAGGTAATCATGTCCATATCATGGACCAATGTAATGTTATAATTAAAACAAAAAGAACACTTCATTATATGGCAAAAAAAGAATACTTTGATGGTAAACTTCGTTGGTTCTTTGAAAGTGTAGGCTGTATTCCAGTAGACAGAAGTAAAAAAGATGAAGAAGCAACTCATTCAGCTTTAGAAGTTCTAGAACATAATGAAGCATTAGGGTTATTCCCAGAAGGAACAAGAAATGGTCTAAAAGATGAAAGAATAAAAGAATTATATGATAAATATGTAAATGTAGGAGATTATCAAGAATTTTATAAGAAAGCTAAGAAAAATAAAACATCTCAAGTAAACTACCTCGAAAAATTAATGGAACAAAACTTTATCACAAAAGATGAATTTATTGATAATATTTGTACTTCTGATGAATTTTTAAGAATGCTATTAAAAGAAAAAAGAATCACAAAGGAAGAATATTATAATAATGTCTACCTACCATTTAAGTTTGGAGCTGTATCGATGGCTAAAAAAACTAATTCTCCATTAGTCCCATTTGTTATAATAGGAGACTATAAATTTAGAAGTAAAAATTTAAAAGTAGTCATTGGAAAACCTATAGAACCAATGGAAGATTTAGAAAAAGCAAATGAACATTTAAGAGAAGTAATGATCGAGATGTATAAAGAATTAGATGAAAAATAGTGAAAAGCAAGTGTCAAATAAAACAAGCAATAACCATGTTGCTTGTTTTTTGTGTTATGATTGAAATGGTGGTAATATGCATAATGAATATGAAAAAGAAGAAAAATACAAATTATTTAGAACAGTAAAAGAAATACTTCATCCAACAATATCTAAAAAAAATATAAGTAATTATAAAATTATTGTAGATGAGAGTATTCTTCCACTTAGAGTATTTTATCCAAATAAAGTATCCAACTTAAAAAACGTTGTAATATTTGTCCCAGGTGATGCCAAAATAACATCAAGTGAAAATAAATACTCTGAAGTATTAACTACATTATCTAAAAACTTAGATAAAGTTGTAATATCCCTTGACTATGAAGATTATAAGGAAGATTTAATAAGTCTTCAAAATAAAATATATTCATCAATTAAACTAATATATTCAAAGTTAATAGAAATAGGCTTAACTAGTGAAAACATAATCTTAATGGGAGACTCAACAGGAGGAAGTATAATTCTAAATGTCTATGATAAGATAAATAAAGATAAACTAGCATTTGGAAGTACTATCTTATTTTATCCAATATTGTCTGGTGAGTATTTTGGTAAAACTAAATATAAAAGTATCGAAGAGAATAATACGATAAATCATGACTTAATAAAAAAATTAAAAAGATATTATTCATCTAAGTTAAAAAAAGAAGAATATACATCAGGAAATATCTTCCCATTACAAAGTAGAAAAAGAGTTAAATATCAAAATACAACTATTTTAACAGGAAATACAGACCCTCTTATTGATGAGACAAAAGACTTTTGTGAAAAGCATAATATAATTCTAAACATAATTGACTTTGCTTATCATGGTTTTCTAAATACAACTGATAATGAGATAATTAAAGAATATAATGAAGTATTAAATAATTTTCTAAGTAATAAGAATAACTAACATTATTCTTATTTTTGTGTTATAATCTATGTGGTGATAGAATATGGAAAAAAAAGCAACAACAAAAAAAGATATTGTAAAAATGCTTTTAAAAAACAATGAATTAGATGAAGTTGATGAACAGGAATTAATTGATTTACTTGTAGACCAACCAATTGGAATTGATGTTGATAAACAAGAAGATGCTAAAAAGACTTTCGGAGATAAAGTTGCAGATAAAGTAAGTGAAATTGCGGGATCTTGGACTTTTATTATAGTATTCTCTGCCTTTTTAATATTTTGGGTAGTACTAAATACTGTATTACTTGCAGAAGGTGAAGAAATAGACCCATATCCATTTATATTATTAAATTTATGTTTATCATGTGTCGCAGCTCTTCAAGCTCCAATTATTATGATGAGTCAAAATCGTCAAGCTGAAAAAGACAGTCTAAGAAACCAAAATGATTATAGAACTGATTTAAAAAGTGAATTAATTCTTGAAGATTTACATGATAAAATGGCTGAAATATTAAAAACACAAAGAAAGATACTAAGAGAATTAGAAGGAAACAATGAAGATGAGAAAGACGATTAGTACTATTGTTTTACTTCTATTTATAACTCTTATTTTAACAGCTTGTAGTAAACAAACCGATAAGGAAGAAGATACAGAAACCAATCAATCATCATATTTATCGGAAGAAGTATTATCAAAAGACCTAGAAGAAATAGAAAATGAAAATTTAGTTCACGAACATTGTACACGAGCAGGAAATGCTGGAGTAGGAACAAAAGTAAATCTAGGCTATGATTTATACTATCAAGATGATACATTATTGTTATTACAGTCAATTGAAGAATTAGTAACTGATAATAAGAAAACTCTTGATAAATATGAAAATGCTTATAGAAAAATACATAGTAATTATAAACAATTAGATAATTATATTACTAATGTTGATAGAACAGATTCATCTGTTGCCAGTAATATAATTATTGAATATTATAAGATAGATATTGATAAATTAATTGAAATAGAAGGAGAAGAAGATAATATATTTGAAAACAAAGTTCCAAAAGTATCAAAATGGAAAGAACTAGCAGAAAAGTTTGGAACATCTTGTACGAAAGTATAAAATCTTTCATGTTCAGATAGTTTAACTGGATAAAATCTTTCCCTCCGACGGAAAGAATATGAGTTCGAATCTCATTCTGGACACCATAAAAAAATAACTCAAACTTTTAAGTGTTGAGTATATATAGTTAATCAGTTCTAATTTAGAATTGATTTTTTAGAATAAATACAAATAGGAGAGTATGAATGTATGGATTTAGAAAGGGAAATTAAAAAAATACAGGAAAGAAATAAGAAAGTTGAATTAGATAAATCCTGGGAAACAAGTTGGACAAGAAAAATATGTATTATGGTTCTAACTTATATAGTTGTTGTTACTTATTCTTATGTTATAAGAAATTTTGATAATATATTTATGAGTTCATTAGTACCAGTAATAGGTTTTACTTTATCTACTTTATCTTTAAAATTAGTAAGGAATACTTGGGAAAAGAAAATAAATAAAAAGAATGTTTAATCATTCTTTTTTTCATTAATATCAATCAAATTATGTTTATAAGGTAAGTTGTTACATATATACATAATATCTTTATCATCACTTTTAATTTCATCTCTTTTATCAATAGTCCAAATCTGTTTAGGCATATCTTTTATTAATTCCATAAATTCATCATCTTTAAGAAGATTTTTAGAGATTGAAACAAAATCACATTTAGTATATTTAAGAGCAACTTTTGTCTTAATAAACTTTCTATAAAGAAAATTCTTATATTTAGATTTTATAAGTAATCCACAAGTAACTTTAGGATAGTTATTTTTAATATATCTTACAATATTAACATCAAAAGATTTAATAATATATTTTTCATAAGGAATAAGTTCATTCATAAGAGCATTAACTGTCTCTTTAATTCTTGAAGTATGTTTAACTTCAAGATCAACTAAAACTTTATCATTATTAAGTCTTAATACATCTTTTAATAGGGGAATATGTGAAGTAGTATCTAATAAGTGATATCTTCTAAGTTGAGAATAATTAACATCTTGAACAACAATGTCGTCTCCTTGTAATCTTGAAAGACTTTCATCATGAAAAACGACAACTTCATTGTCTTTAGTTAATTGTATATCAAGTTCAAAAGGAATATCTAAGTCAATTGCAGCCTTAAATGCCTCAATGGTATTTTCAACAACAGATGCATTATCAAAAATTCCTCTATGTGCTATAAGCTTGTTTTCTTCCTCCACAAAAATCACCTAGTATTATAATATCATATAATTGCTAAAATGTACAATTAATGATATAATTGACAGTGTTAAGTAAATGCCGATTTAGCTCAGTTGGTAGAGCAGCGCATTCGTAATGCGGAGGTCGAAGGTTCAAGTCCTTTAATCGGCACCAGATTGATAGAAACCAGAACTTTTTCGAGTCACAATATAAAACAAACTTGATAAAAGTGTGTTTTTATGTTATCATGAATATGTCAAGGAAACTTGCATAAAATAAAAATGGAACATTCAATAGTCGCATGTTGAGTGTAGCCGTAAATAGGTTCCACCTAAATCATTGCTGAGTTAGGTGGATTTCTTTTATATTAAAACTATAAATAGTAAGAATAATAAAAGGAAGGTAATTATTACTAAGGCGAGAATACTCGTCTTTTATTAACTAACAATAGTAACTAAGTAAAAATCAGTGTATAATGATAGTAATCATAATTATTTATAGAGGTGATTACTATGAAAGATAAAATATTAAATAGTAAGAAAATTGCCATATTTGGTTGGCCTGCAATGGGAAAATCAACTCTAGGAGAATATCTTTCTAAGAAAATGAACATTAAAATGTATTCATTAGATTTAATAAGATGGAATAACTCAAAAGATGGCATAAAAGATGATGATGCATTTATAAATGAGTATAACAATATCTTAAAAAATAATGAATGGATAATTGAAGGCAATGCCCTAGATTGGATAGATAGTAGATTAAACCAAGCAGACATTTTAATCTTTTTTGATTCCGATGTAGAAACAACAATTGCAAACTTTCTACAAAGAGAAGAAAAATTAAAAAGATCAGAAGAATTACGAAAATCATTTGATGCAAATAATAATCAGCCAGTAGAAAAAACAATTGATTGGATTAAAAATAGATTTTCTAAAAAGATAGTAGAATTAAGAAAAAAATTAGAAGATTACCAAGAAAAATTAATTATAATAAATAATTATGAAGAATTAACTAAATTAATAAATGAACTAAATAAGGAGTGATAATAATGGCAGATTTTGCAGATTTCTTGAAATTGGATATAAGAGTAGGAACAATATTAGAAGCAAGAAACAATGAAAAAGCTAAGAAAAAGGCCTACATACTTGTAATAGATTTTGGAGAAGAAATAGGTATTAAAAAGACATCAGCGCAAATTACTGATAATTATACAACTGAAGAATTAATTGGAAAACAAGTTCTAGCAGTAGTAAACTTTCCTCCAAAACAAATTGCTGATTTTATCTCAGAAGTATTAGTACTTGGAACATATAGTAAGAGTGGAGTAGTTTTAATAACTCCTCAAATGCCAGTTGATAATGGAGATAAATTAGGATAATTATGATATAATACTTTTATAGTTGGAGGCAGTTATGAATAATAGTACAAACGATAAAATATTATTTATGATATTAAATAATGAAATAAAAATGATGACAAGTATTTCAGCAGACCATTGGAAGTGGTATCAGTCTCTAGGAGGAAAACCAGAGGAATATGATAATATTGTTAGAGGATTTATTACAGATAAACATATACTATTTTTTAAATCAAACTATAAAGTAGATGATGAAGTATTAGATAAAGCTAATACATACGGACCATTAATATGCCATCACCTAAATAAAGAAAATCTTATAATTGGTTGTGGACTAATTCAAGAAGCAGATGGAACTGAAAGACCAGCCAAGACTCTTGAAAAAGAAGAAATAGAAAAATATATGGCATTAAAGCAGGAACAAATAAAAGCAGCTAATGAAAAAAGACAAATGGAAGAAAACATGAAAAAAGTAGAAGAAATGAATAAAAAGGAACAACTAATTGAATTTAAAAACAATTATAATGATGAAGCATTCTCAAAATTTGCTGTAAAGTTTACTACAGTAATCTTAATTGCTGCAATAATATCTAAAGTATATTTAATTTCTAGTAAAAAACTATTAATAGACAATAGATGGAATGCTCTTTTAGTATTTGTACAAATACTTTCATTAATAATGGCAATACTATTCTATAAAAAGAAAAATGCCTATGCAAAACATTGCTCTCTTCTCGCAACAATAACAATGTATGCAACATTCAACTTATCAGAAATAATAATTGGAACACTTAATTTTTTATTTACAGTTGATCAAGTATATATTATGAAATTAATGGAATATGCTAAAAAAATAAAAGACAAAACCAAACAAAATGTAGAAAAACAAACTAAAAATAAATAATTGTGTAAATAATGCAATTATTTTTATTTTGATTATTAATAAGAAATGATATAATGTTTTTAGTGTAGAAAAGGATGGTGTCCACATTGAAGAATGAATACTATAGTTTAACAATTGATGAAGTAAAGACAAAATTACAAACAGGAGAGGCTGGTCTAACAAGTAGTGATGCAAAAAAAAGACTTGAAAAATATGGACCAAATGAACTACCAAAAAAGAAACCAGATAGTATTTTAAAAATATTTATTAGCGAATTATTAGATCCAATTGTATTATTACTAATTGTATCAATAGTCGCATCTTTATTAGTAGGAGAAGTAGTTGATGCAGTAGCAATCGCTGTAATAATATTAATAGATTTAATTATTGGAACAGTAGAAGAGAAAAAAGCAAATACGACTGCAGAGTCTCTATCTAAATTAGTAAGAGAACAAGTAAAAGTTCAAAGAGATAATAAAGAAATTTTAGTAGATTCAACAGAAATAACAGTAGGAGACTATATTTATTTAGAGTCAGGTGATAAGATTTCAGCAGATATAAGAATAGTAGAGGCTCATAATTTTTCAGTTGACGAGTCAATATTAACTGGAGAAAGTCTTCCAATAACAAAGAGTTCAAAAAAGATTAATAGTAAAGATAAAGTATTACTTACTTCCCAAAATAACATGGTTTTTGCAGGTACAACAGTACTTACAGGAAGAGCAGAAGGAATTGTTGTAGGAGTAGGACTTAATACAGAAATAGGAAAAATTGCTCAAATATTAAATGAAACTGAAGAAGAAAAATCTCCTCTAACAATAAGAGTAGAAAAGTTTTCAAAACAAATCACAATACTTATATGTATAGTATCAGCATTTATTGCCATACTTTTAATAGCTAAAGGCTTACCATTTGAAGAAATATTAGTTTCAGTTATCGCTCTTGCAGTATCAGCAATGCCAGAAGGGCTTCCTCTAGCTTTAACGATGGCTTTGACAATTGCTTCAAACAAAATGGCAAAGAATCGTGTCGTTGCAAGAAAATTATACTCTGTAGAATCTCTTGGAAGTTGTACTGTAATTGCCAGTGATAAAACAGGAACACTAACAGTTAATGAACAAACTGCAAAGAAAATATTACTTCCAAATAATGAAGAATATATAGTATCAGGAGCAGGATATAAAGTAGAAGGTGCTGTAACAGGAAATAAACTATCATACGCTGAAGAAATAGGTAAACTAGGAGTTATTAATAATGAAGCCAAGTTTTCTAAAGATGAACGTATTGGAGACTCTATTGATATTGCCTTCCTAGTTTTAGGAAAAAAATTAAATGTAAATACTGATGATGTTGAAATATTGGAAAGAATTCCTTACGAATCAGAAAATAAATACTCAGCAGTATTTTATCGTAAAGGAAAAGATGTGTACTGTACAATAAAAGGATCCCTTGAAGTAGTAACATCATTCTGTAAAGACATTCATTTCTTGAAAGATAAAAACTTCGAAAAATTAGAAGAACAAAACGAATATCTTGCAAAAGATGGATATCGTGTAATTGCTATTGCAAATGGTAAAATAAAAGAAAGCTCAACTTACAGTGAGAAGAATATTAAAGATTTAACATTTATGGGGATGGTTGGATTTATTGATCCGATAAGAAAAGATGTAATCTATGCAATTAAGAGATGTCAAGAAGCATCAATTAAAGTACTAATGATTACAGGAGACCATCCACTAACAGCATTTAAGATTGCTCAAGAATTACATCTAACAAATAATAAAGATGATGTCACAACGGGAACAGAGGTAGATGAATACCTTGAAAAAGGAGACCAAGTATTTGATGAATTTGTAAAGAATAAGAAAATATTTACAAGAGTTACACCAATTCAAAAATTAAAAATAGTTGAGTCACTTAAAAGACAAGATGAGTTTGTTGCCGTTACAGGTGATGGAGTAAATGATGCCCCAGCTCTACGTGCTGCAAATATTGGTATTGCCATGGGAAGTGGAACAGATATTGCTAGAGAAACTGCAAAAATGATTGTTATTGATGATAACTTCAAATCAATTGTTGGAGGAGTAATAGAAGGAAGAACAGCATATTCAAATATCAGAAAGATAATCTTTTTCTTAATATCGTGTGGTCTAGCAGAAGTATTATTCTTCTGTCTATCAATATTCTTTGATTTACCAATGCCATTAGTTGCAATTCAATTATTATGGTTGAATGTTGTAACAGATGGAATTCAAGATATCTCATTATCATTTGAAAAAGCCGAAAAAGGAATCATGCGAGAAAAACCAAGAAGTATGAAATCAGGTTTACTTGATAAAGATTTATTAACAGAAATCTTAATTTCTGGTGTAACAATTGGGATTATAGTATTTGGACTTTGGTATTATTTAATAAATGTCGTAGACATGGAAGTAACTCATGCAAGAGGATATATTGTTGCTGCAATGATTATGATTCAAAATATCCACGCCTTTAATTGTCGAAGTGAAAAGAAGAGTGCTTTCTCAGTACCTATAACTAGTAATCTAATTTTCTTATTTGGAATAGTAGGATCAGTTATCTTAGGATTACTTGTATTAGAATTTGAACCATTATCATTAATATTAAAAACACATTCAATTCCATTAGATCATTTACTAGGCTTATTTATATTAAGTATGATTATCTTTGTTGTCATGGAATGCTATAAAAAAATTCGATATCTTTTAACAAAAAGTGAGTGATATAATATTACCAAAAAGGAGGAGTCTTCAAGATGAATCAAGAAATAGATATAAAAAAAATTGATGAAAATAAAATTGTAAATCAAATTAGATGTTTAGGAATCGACATGATACATGAAGCAAATAGTGGACATCCTGGAATTGTTTTAGGTGCAGCACCAGCAATCTATGCCTTATTTGCTCATCATTTAAATTTTGACCCAAAACATCCTGATTATTTTAATCGAGATAGATTTGTTATGTCAGCTGGACATGGTTCAGCCTTACTATATTCGACCTTATTTATGGCAGGATATGACCTAACAATAGACGATTTAAAAGCATTTCGTCAGATAAATTCGAAAACACCAGGACATCCAGAATATGGAGTAACTCCTGGAGTTGATTGTACAACTGGACCTTTAGGACAAGGATTTGCAACAGCTGTTGGAATGGCAATGGCTGAGGCCTATCTTCACAGCAAATATAAGATAATAGATTACTATACATATGTCTTATGTGGAGATGGAGATCTAATGGAAGGAATATCCTACGAAGCATCAGCAATAGCAGGTAATTTAAAATTACATAAATTGATAGTTTTGTATGATTCCAATAATGTTTGCCTAGATGGTCCAACAAAACAAACATTTAATGAAAATATTGGTATGCGTTTTATTTCACAAGGATGGAATGTTATTTCCGTAGAAGATGGAAACTCTCATGAGTTAGTTTCAAAAGCAATCAAAGAAGCCAAAGCCAATACAGATAAGCCATCTTTAATTGAGATAAAATCAACTATAGGAAAATATTCTAAATTAGAAGGAACAAACAAAGTACATGGTTCGCCTTTATCAGATGAAGATATAACAGCAATCAAAGAAAAAATGGAACTAAGAGACATTCCATTCCAAGTATCTCAACAAACATGTGATGAGTTTAGAGCTATAATCTCATCAAGATGTGATAACTTAAATGATAAATTTATTGAATCATTAACAAAGATTCCCGCAACAGATAAAGAAGAAATAGATATGTTTATGAATCCTGATAAGAAGATTGATTTTATAAATTATATCTATGATGCTCCAGAAGATAATATAGAGTCTCCTCGTGATACATCTAAAAAAGTCTTAAATGGAATTGTAAAGGATTGCCCTTATATGATAGGAGGAGCAGCCGATACTTTTGGACCAAATAAAACTTATATCGATGAAGCAGGAGATTTTACATCAGATAACTATCAAGGTAAAAACGTTTATTACGGAGTAAGAGAACATGCCATGGGAGCTATAACAAATGGTTTAAGTTTATCTGGATTTAGACCATATGCCTCAACATTTTTATCATTTAGTGATTATTTAAGACCATCTTTAAGACTTGCCGCATTAATGAACTTACCTAATATTTATATATTTACTCATGACTCAATAAGTGTTGGAGAAGATGGACCAACACATCAGCCTGTAGAGCAACTTCTAGGATTAAGATCATTACCAAACTTTGATGTCTTCCGTCCAGCAGATGCTAACGAAGTAATTGGCTCATACAAAGCTATATTTGAAAAAACTACGGGACCTGCAGTACTTGCTTTATCAAGAAATAAATTACCTATTTTAGAAGAAACTAAATCAAAAGAAGTAACAAAAGGTGGTTATGTATTAATTGATACAATTGATAAACCAAGTGGTATAGTAATAAGTAGTGGTGAGGAAATTCACGAAGTAATTGAAGCAGCAAAGAAATTAAGAACAAAAGGAATAAACATTAGAGTTGTTTCAATGCCAAATTTAGGAAGATTTTTAAAACAAGAACAAGAATATATTGATAGCGTACTACCAGTAGAAATAAGAAAAATAGTAGTAGAAGCATCTTCATCAATGTCTTGGAATAAACTAATATATAATAGTAAAAACCTTATCACATTAGACGAATTTGGAGCATCAGGAAAATATAAAGATGTTTATGAAAAATATGGCTTTGATGCTAAAAGCTTAGAAGAAAAAATAGAAAACTTATTAAAATAAAACAAAAATAGACTTTCCATTTTGTTATCATAAAATTGGTGATAAAATGAAAGTCTATTATATTTTTAAAATAAAAAAAGAATTTGTAAATCTCTATAGAGATACACCAAGTGTCTTATATAGTATTCTAAAAAGTATTTATTACTTAGATAGAGAATCAGTAGAATATGGTTACAATATGTTTAATCAATTAATAGATATAATTGATAAATTAAAACTAGATAGAGAAATGTATATTGATATGCATAAAGATATTCCCTATACAAAGTACAAAGATATTCATATAATTAATAATTTATATAAAGATGAAGTAAGTAGATTAAGAATAAATAATTTCTTTATGACTCTAGAATTAGACCAAGAAGGTTCATCTTTTTATAAGTATTTAAATAATAAAGAAAATAATTTATTTGTCTGCAATTTTAAAAATACAAACTTTTTCTTTTTAAATGATTATCTGTCATAATATCTAATTTACGTAAATAAAAATGCATTTTACATAACAAGTTGACAAAAAAATTACTCTCCATATAATAAAATCATAAAGATAAGGTGGAAGAGTTATGAAAAAGAAATTATTCTTATTTATTTTATTAGTAACAATTTTTAGTTATACAAATGTCCATGCAAAAGTAGCAGATGTATCAATAAAATCTATCGAAATGATAGAAAAAAATGGAAATGTTGAAGTAATTGATACTGCAACATTTGATAATCTAAATATAAACTATAATTTATTATTTAGACAGGTAAATGACTCCGTTAAATACAAAGTAACAATAGATAATGATGGACAAGAAGATGTATATATAAATAATAAAGGTCAAATATCTGAAAGCGAATATATTACATATGACTATATATGGGATGATAATCAGAATGCCATAAAAGCAAACTCTGAAAAAACATTTACTCTATCAGTAACATATAAGAAACCAGTTGAAACTGCTAAACTAGAAAATGGTAAATATTCTGAAGAAAAAATTTAGTTATCAAAATAAGCGATAAAAAAGGAAAAGTAAAAGACATGTCAGGAATGTTTAGTGGGGCATTTAATTATAAAACTAAACTAAACATTTCAAATTGGGATGTTTCAAGTGTAGAAAATATGTCAGGAATGTTTTCTTCATCACTTTATAATGCAACAAAATTAGATTTATCAAATTGGGCACCATCTAATGTAAAAAATGTAATCGATATGTTTAATACATCATTTGCAAATTCATCTAAAGTTGACTTATATATTAATAATTTAAACTTAAAAAGATTTACAAATACAAATCAATTTGAATATATATTTTATGGCATGCCAGTAAATGAAAATGTAAAAATTTATGTAAATTCTACTAAAGAAAAAGAATGGTTATTAAATTTAAATACTGACTATATCTCAAGTGAAATAACTCCAAATAATATAAAAGTTATATAATAAAAACTAATACTAAAGACTATAATGTATAGTATATAATTGATAAATAAAATTATATTCATATATAAGTAAATGCTTGTATAAAATTAACTTTTCATATAAAATATAAATATAAAGGAGATGTTTATATGTTACAGGATATATTATTAGTATTAGTTGGAATAATAATTGGTGCAGTAATAGGTTTCTTTGGAGCAAGATTATTCATGAAGAAATACCTAAAACAAAATCCACCAATTAATGAAGAAATGATTAAAGCATTAATGATGCAAATGGGAAGAAAACCTAACCAAAAACAAATTAATCAAATGATGAAAGCCATGGAAAAGTATCAATAATAAATTGATACTTTTTTTTAACTAATTGTAAAGTAATTAACTCCTCATTCAAGAATTATTGTTCTAAAAAGACATGAATGCTATAATTTTATTGTAGGAGTAAGATAGTATGAGAGTAAAATGTAATTATTGCGGAAATATGATTGATGAGACATCAAAAAAATGTGAGAATTGTGGTGCCCCAAATGAAAGATTAAAAAGAGTTGGTGATGGAGTACCAAAGACAATTGAAGAATTAAAAGAATGGTATCAAAGTCATAATTTACCTGAACCAGAAGTAACAAGATTTTTTATAGGAGAGAACTATGAAGAACCAAAAGCATTTGGAATTTATAAAAAAGAAGATGGTAATTTTGTTGTCTATAAAAATAAAGATGATGGTAGTAGAAGTATAAGATATGAAGGAACAGATGAGGTCTATGCTGTTAATGAATTATATTTAAAATTAAAAGATGAAATACAAAACCAAAAAAATATAAATATAGAAAAACAAACTAATAAAAATAATAATGGTTCAAGAATGAAAATAAGCTTAATGCTTGTAATTGTTATAATTTTTATTACTTGTTTTATACTTGCATTTATACAAGTTAGTTATGAAAGTAATAATGGTTATTATAATTATAATGATACAGAGTATTATAAGAAAAATGGCTATTGGTATATATATTCTAATGATAGTTGGACTGAAATTGATTCAAGTGGGTTAGATAAAGATTTTCGTGATAATTATAAAGATTATTATGAAGGTAGTGATTATAATTCAACTGACTTTGATGGCCAAGATATAAAAGATTCATATGTATCAAATTCATGGGAGTCAAGCAGCGATACTAGTAGTAGTGATTGGGATTCAGATAGTAGTTGGGACTCAAGTGACTCCTGGGATAGTGGTAGTACAGATTGGGGAAGTGATTGGTAAAATAACTTCTCCAATTTACTTATTAATAATGTATTGATATAATATATAAATGTATTTTCAATAGATGGAGAGGATATTATGAAAGATTTTAAAGAAAAACTTAGTTTAGTACCAACAAAACCAGGAAGCTATCAGATGAAAAATAAAGATGGTGTAATTATCTATGTTGGTAAAGCCAAAAATCTTCAAAGAAGACTTAGAAGTTACTTCACAAGAACAGTAACTGGAAAAACAAAAATGCTAGTAGAAGACATAGATGACTTTGAATACATTGTAACTTCTTCTGAACTAGAAAGTTTAATACTAGAAATAAACCTAATTAAGAAATATGATCCAAAGTATAATATTCTCCTAAGAGATGATAAATCATATCCATATATTGAATTAACTAATGATAAATATCCAACTCTAAAAATAGTAAGAAATCTTCATCGAAAAAAGAATAAAAATCATTTATATGGACCATATCCAAATGTTCAAGCAGCAAGAAAAACAGTTAATATGATTAATCGAATATATCCCCTTAGAAAATGTGATAAATTAAAGAAAGAATTATGTCTTTATTATCATATTCATGAATGTCTTGGCTATTGTTGTAAGGAAATTCCTAAAGAAGAAATAGATAATATGAAAAAAGAGATAATATCATTCTTAAAGGGTGATTCCGAAATAATTTCTAGTAAAATAGAAGCAGAAATGAAAAAAGCAAGTGAAGATTTAAACTATGAAAAAGCCTTAGAACTTAAGAATATGCTAGACGATATAAATACAACTTTAAAGAAACAAAAAATTGATTTAAATAAAAACTATAATTTTGATTTAGTAAACTTCTATTATGAAAATAATTATTTAGGAATAGAATTATTCTTTATAAGACAAGGAATATTATTTGGAAGGCATAATGAAATTGTCTCATCATTTGGAGAAATAGAAGATGAAGTAATTGAATACTTAATTAAATTCTATGACAATGGAATTATTCCAAATGAATTAATAATACCTGAAGAATTAGATGAAGAATTACTAAGAGAATACTTTAATATAAAAATAACTAAGCCTCAAAAAGGTAAGTTAAAGAACCTAGTTGATTTAGCTAAAGAAAATGCTAAAGAACAAATGGAATTAGAAAGAGAAACCTTAAAAAGAGATGATCAAGAAAGATTAAAGGCAATAGAAGAGTTAAGAAATCTTCTTAGAATGGAGTCCCTTCATAGAATGGAGTCATTCGATAACTCTCACTTATTCGGAACATTTTATGTTGGAGGAATGGTTGTATTTGATGACTTTCTACCAAATAAAGATTTATATCGAAAATATAAAATATCTCAAGATGTAAAAGATGATATTGGAGCCATGAAAGAGGTTCTATATAGAAGATATTATAAAGTATTAATGAATGAAACCTATAAACCAGACTTAATTGTAATGGATGGTGGAGTGACTCAAGTAAATGCAGCTAAAGAAATAATCTCATCTCTTGGACTAGATATAAGAATAATTGGACTAGTTAAAGATGATAAACATAGAACTAATCATATAATAAATGAAAAATTAGAAGTATTAGATGTTGATAAAGATTCAAAACTATTTCTTTTCCTAACAAGAATACAAGAAGAAGTTCATAGATATGCCATTACATATCACAGAAACATAAAGGCAAAAGGAGCACTTTCTAGTATTTTAGATGTAGTTCCAGGAATTGGAGAAGTAAGAAAAAAAGACTTATTAAGAAAATTCGGATCACTAAAGAAAATGAAAGAAGCATCAGTAGAAGAATTATCGACAGTAGTTGGACAAGATGTTGCTGAAAAGTTATTTACATATTTAAAAGAAGTATAGTAAAATAAACATAGTAGGTGATAATATGAAAAGACTTAATAAATTAGGTTTTACCTTAATAGAGTTAACGACATCAATTCTAATACTTGGAATATTAATGTTAATGGCTTTAGGAGCACTTACTACTTATATTGATCAATCAAGAAAACAAGCCTATGATACAATGGCAAGATCTGCATCAGAAGCAGCAGAAGAATATATAATGGATACATCTATTAACTATGTAACAGATGCAGCATTTTCATCAGCAGATCCTCCAGAAAAATTGCTTAATGCAGCCGTAAAAAGTGAAACTGATTCAAGTTATACATATAAAGAACTTGCAACAGATCCAAACTATTTTTTAAAAAATTTTAGTGACTCTCTAAGTTATGAAACTCTAGTAGAAGAGGGATATCTAAAAGAAGTAACAGACCCAGCTGATTCTGGACAACAATGTTCAGGAAAAGTAGTTATTCACTTTGAACAAGGTGATGAAAGAGCCGGAGTACTTGATAAGTTTTCATTTATTGTATATGAATGGTGTAGTATCTATTCTGCAAGATATATCTTTTATTACGATACAGTAATAGAACAACAAAGAGTAAGAAATCCAGATGGGACAACTTCAATAAAAGATGTAGAAGTAATAAAACCTCTCTCATCAGTTACAACAAGGAAAGACTTTATCGGACCAAGGCCTCCAAGAACATCATAACAAAAACCATTTTATTAAATGGTTTTTTTGTTTTAATGATATAATATAAAAAGAAGGTGATACTATGAGTAAAATTCAAGTAATGGATGAAGTCTTAGCAAACAAAATAGCAGCTGGAGAAGTTGTTGAAAAATGTATGAATGTTGTTAAAGAATTAGTAGAAAATTCAATAGATGCTTCATCAGATGAAATTACAATTAGACTTGTAGACTCAGGAGTAAAAGAAATAACTGTAGAAGATAATGGAATCGGAATGGATGAAGATGATGCCGTTCTTGCTTTTCAAAGACATGCAACTTCAAAATTAAAAAAACTAGACGATTTATTTAATATAGAATCCCTTGGTTTTAGAGGTGAGGCACTGCCATCAATTGCCAGTGTTTCGAATGTCCGTCTAAAAACAAGCAATGGAGTAACTGGAACAGAAGTTACAATATCTGGGGGAAAAGATTTAAAAGTAAAAAAAGCAGATCTCCAAAAAGGAACCACAATAACTGTAACAGATCTTTTCTATAATACTCCAGTAAGATTAAAATATTTAAAAAACTTATATGTTGAATTATCTTATATTGTTGAATATGTAAATAAAATGGCTTTATCTTATTCAAATATTAAATTTACACTTATAAATAATGATAAAGTACTTCTTCAAACTGATGGTAATAATAATCAATTAAAAGTAATATATGAAATATATGGAGCAGATATAACTAAAAAAATGATTCCCATTGAGAATGAAAATGATGACTACTATATTCATGGTTATATATCATTCCCAGAGGTAACAAAAGGCAATAGAAATTCAATCACAACTCTTGTAAATGGAAGAGTAATCAAAAATAATGAATTAAATAAATACATTGTAGATTGTTATCACACATATATTCATAAAGATCGTTATCCAGTAATAGTCTTAAATATTGATGTTGACCCAATTTTAATTGATATTAACATACATCCAACTAAAATGGATATAAAGTTTTCTAAGATGGATACATTAAAAGATTTAATATTAGAAACAATTAATGAAAAGTTAGAAAATTTAACTTTAATTCCTAATGTAACTGTAAGAGATAATTATTCTTTAAACGAAGTATCAAGACAAATAAGAACAAAAGAAGAAGATAAAGAAGAAAAAGTAGAACAAGAAATTAAATACGAAGAAGTTAAATTAGATTTTGAAGTTCAAGAAGAAAAAAGAGAATTAGAAGAAAAAGAAGAAGAAAAATTAGAAGAGTCACTTCCATTTGAAGTAGAAAAAGAAGATAAGAAAGTTGCAAGAATAAAAAAAATGTATCCAAAAGGAGTAGTACTTCTTACATATATTGTTGCGGAAAACGAAGAAGGAATGTACTTAATTGACCAACATGCTGCAGCAGAAAGAATTAATTATGAAAAAATATTGAAACAAATGCAAGAAAATAATAGACCAGTAGATTTACTTATCCCAATAAGAATAGAACTAAGAAAAGATGAATATATTCTTGCTAAGGAACGTCTTCAAAAACTAGAAGAATATAACTTCTCATATGAAGAATTTGGTACAAATACAATTTTAATAAGACAGCATCCAAGTTGGATTCCTGAAGATAGAGCTGAAGATATTATTAGAAAATTAGTAGATTCATTAATTGAAAAAGGAAATTTTGACTTAGAAAAATTTATTTGGCATATGGCTGCCACAACAGCTTGTCGTATGTCAGTAATGGCCGGAGACTATATTTCTGAAGAAGACCAAGAATGGATTTTAGAAAACATAAGATATTGTGATAATCCATTTACCTGTCCTCATGGTAGACCAACAATAATAACATATACTAAATATGAACTAGAAAAATTATTTAAAAGACAACTAGATTAGAAAGGAATAATATGAAAGATATAATTGTAATAGTAGGTCCAACTGGTGTAGGAAAGACAAAATTAAGTATTGAACTTGCTAAAAAAATAAATGCTGAGATAATAAATGGTGATAGTGTTGCAATATATAAAAAGTTAGATATTGGTAGTGCCAAACCAACAAAACAAGAACAAGATGGAATAAAGCATCATTTAATAGATATAAAAGATGTTACAGAAGACTATTCAGTATATGATTATCAATTAGATTGTCGTAGAATTATTAAAGAAATAGAAAATAAAAATAAAAGAGTAATAATTGTTGGAGGAACCGGTCTTTATATAAAAGCCGCTCTATACGATTATAACTTTCAAGAAGGAACGACATCTAATCAATACGAAGACTTATCAAATGAAGAACTATTAAATAAAATTAAAGATTATAATGTCGAAAACACACCAGATTTAAATAACCGAAAAAGACTAGTAAGACTTCTAAATAAATTAGAAAATAATGAAGAAATAACAAATAATAAAGATAAGTTACTATATAATATCAAAGTAATAGGATTAACTACTGAAAGAGATATTCTTTATGAAAGAATAAATAAAAGAGTAGATATTATGCTTGAAAATGGTTTACTAAAAGAAGTAGAATCATTAAAAGAATACTATAAAACATCAAGAATATTAAATAGTGGAATAGGCTATAAAGAATTTAATGATTATTTATTTAATAATAAATCACTTGAAGAAGTAATAGAACAAATAAAAAAAGATTCAAGACACTTTGCGAAAAGACAATATACATTCTTTAATCACCAATTTAATACTAAATGGTTTGATGTAGATTTTAATAACTTCAATAATACAATAAATGAAGTACTTAAATATATAGAGGAGGAGTAATATCTTCTCTTTTTTTTAAAATAATATTTTGTTATAATAATGATAAGGATAGTGACTATTATGAAAGATGAAATAATTAAAGGATTGTATAAACAGTATTTACAAGAAGTTCTCATTAAAGATGAAGTAAATCCTTCTGAATTAACATATATTGTTAGATTAGATTCAAACAAGTATATTGTATCCAAAAAAGGAGAAAATGAAGAATATGAAGAAGTAGGTATTCATAGAGATGGATTTAGACTAGTTAAAACTGAAAAAGGATATAACTTTTTAGATGATGAGGGTAATTTTCTATCTGATGAATGGTTTGAAGGAGCAAGTGACTTTTATAATGGTTTTGCTAAAGTAACAAAAAAGATGCCTGATAATTCTAGAAAAAGTAATTTTATAGATAAAAATGGAAACTATGTTTTAAAAGAGTGGCTTCCTTTTAATAGATATTCATCATATGTTGATGGAGATGTAATTGTTCTAGAACTTAAAACTGATAGAATGGATTTATTAGATAAAAATGGGAGAAGACTATCTAGTTTTGAACATATTCATAGATTTTATGGATCAACTGCCCTTGCAGTAAACTACAATAAAAGAAGACTAGAAAGTATTCATGACAAGAATTATAAAGAATATTCTATCATCACATCGACAGGAGACATTAATTATTTAGGATATAAATATAAAGATATTCATCAAATATCAGAGAGTGTTTTTGTCGCATCAGATGATAATCATAAATCTTTTTTAATAGATAGATTTGGAAATAGAATTGGAAATGTAGAATTCGACGACTGTACATTTTATGGATTTAGATGTGGCTATTTATTAATAGTTAAAGATCAAAAATATAATTTAATAAATCCAAATGGTGAACTATTATTTAAAAAGTGGTATGAACATCTTGATATTCCATATGGAGGCTTTACCGCAGTAAGAGAGAATAATAAATACAATTATTTAGATATGAATGAGAATTTGTTATCAGATACTTGGTTTGATTATGCTAAGCCGTTTGAAGATAATAATGCAGTAGTAAGACTAAATAATCAAGATTACTTACTAGATGATAAAGGTAATTTATCAAAATCATCTTATTTTGAAATCTACTCATCAAGAAATGGTTATAGAGTTGTTATGAGAGATGGAAGATATAATTTAATATCTAAAGATGGTGAGACTACGTCAGATACTTGGTTTCCATATTCTTATTACGAAGTTCAAGATAATAATTTAAGATTGGTAGAAAATAGTGAAGGTTTAAAAAACTATGTTGATATAAAAGGTAATCCAATTCTAAAAGAATGGAAAGAGAATTTAACTTTAATTAGTGCTGGATTATTTGGAAGTATTGAAGATGATAATATCATAGTCTACGACTTAAATGGAAATGTTGTAACTAAAATAAATGGAGTAGAAAATGTTAATCTTCAAAATCAACGATTCATCGCTCAAGTACCCAAAAAAAGATTGAAAAAATTAGAGTATCAAAAGAAATGGTTTCATTATGAATATGAGTCAGATAATGTAACATATTCACTAGATGGTATTCCACTAGCTGACTATGGAGATATTTTAATAATAAATAATAATTCAACAGCCTATGTTTATGATAAGACAACGAAAGAAACATACCCACTAGGAAAGATGAGCACAGTTCAATTAGAAGCTAACTATATAATAGTAGGGGAAAAGAAACTCTTTGTATCTGGAAGAAATCTTATTGATATATCAGATATAAAATTTGAAAGTACCATTGATTTAAAACAAGGAATAAAAAGCCTAAAAACATTTGAAGAATTTAGGGAAATGTGTAAAACAGAAAAATATGAAGAAATTATTAATAATGAATTAGAAAAAGCAAAACAAGTATTGGCAGAAAACGAAAAACAAAGAATTGCTCAAGACTTAGAAAGAAAAAAACAAGAAGAAGCTAAACTACTAGAAGAAAAACATAAAGAAATAAATAGAACATTATCAGATTTATCAGAATTATTAAGTGAGTGTTCTAAGTATATTACTGAAGTACAAGGAAAAATAAATGATAATGCCAAAGATAAAGTAAAAGTACCAGAAGAATTATTACTTATTAAAGTAAATGATCATTACGAAATAAATCCTTTATTTATCACAAATGGCATTTTAAAGTTTATTGATTTAAGATATATCTCTTTTGCTGATGTAAAAGTAAGTAATCTTGATTTGTCTTATACAAATGCTCATATTAATCCTCAAACAGTTTATAATAAAGATATGAGTAATTCTAAGTTTTGTGGATTAGACTTTAACTTATGTGATTTTACTGGAGTAAATACAGAAAACTCAGACTTTACTGATGCGATAATGGACTTTGCAATGAATAAAGATTCTAATACAAAATAAAAGAACATGTAAATGTTCTTTTTAGTATGCCCTAAGTTCTGGATAAGCATTTTGATTAAAAGTATGTTCTGTTGTATCATTAGCAAGCAAAACATTTGTATTAATCAAGAAATAGTTATATTCTAAGTAATCTCTACCATCAGGAGATACTGGATCATCCCAAGTAAGATCTAAATTAACCCACGAATTATTATAAAAAACTGCATTCCAAACATGTTTATCAGAAGAAACTTTAAAACTCTTAATATTAAGTCTTTCTAAAAACAATTGCATCAAGTCACTATAACCACCACATACAGCCCAACCTTCAAATAAAGGTCCATAAGCAATATCTGATCTATATAACTCACTACCATAATCACTTCTATCAGAATCATATTTAGTAGTATTTATAATATAATCATGAACTGACTTTATATTGTCATAATCACTTGCATTAGGATTTGTTAAAAGACCAAATAATTCATCTACCTTAGTATTAATTGAATTAATCTCCTCAGCATCATAAGCCTTTTTAACATTAACTGTAACTCTTCCTAAAGTATCATATTCCGTTTCTATATTTTCAAATTGATTAAAAGGATGAACATAATTATTTATATCAGATAATAATTCTTGATTAGTTGCAAGCTCTTCAATCTTAGCCATACAAGCAGGATATTCATCAGTACAATAAAAAGTAAAACTATCTTCTCCAGAATTAATAATCGTATAAAAAATATTCATTATATCTTGTTCATTTAAAGGAGTAAAGTTACTAGTGTTTTGAACATATCCAAAATTATAATCTCGATAATATTCATTATTTTTAGGGGGTTCTATATTTTTATAAGGAGCAAAGTATTCATTATATAGATGAGTAATATCATCTTTATACATAAATCCAACTCCAGCAAGTATCAAAACCAAACTAAGAGAAAACATAAAGTTAACAAACCATTTCATTTAATCACCATTCTATAATCTATAACTATATTCTATATTATTAAATGAATTAAGTAAAGAACAAAAGAATTAAATCAATTTTTAATAAAATTTATTTTATTCGTCTTGGTCGTTACCTTCCAAGTTTCCTGCTTCTAAGATAAAGAACCCTTCATTCTCCACAGGCTTTAATTCCGATGGTCGCCACCGTATTTTTATTTCTAATTTATTTATTTGTTTTTATCTGTTGCTAATTCATTCCATAGTGTAATCTTAATCCTTCAAACATTATATTTATACTCACATTTATATCTCTATCATGTTCTGATCCACATTTCTCGCATGTCCAATTTCTGATACTTAAATTATTTGTTAATTCAGTTTTCTCACCACATCTACTGCATATTTTACTACTTGGGTAATAAGTATCTACTTGGTAGTAATACTTTCCTTTTATCTTACTCTTCCACCATAACATTTCACATATCTTTTTAAAACATGCATCATTTACTGACTTTGCAAGATTATGATTCTTAACCAATCCTTTTACATTTAATTTTTCAGAAACTAAAATGTCATATTCATCAACTAATTTATTTACGACTTTTATTATATTATGTTTGCGACTATTTTTTATTTTACTATGAAGTTTAGAAAGTCTCTCTTTAGTTTTTTGATAGTTTCTACTACCTTTTATTTGTCTTGAAAGCTTTCTTTGAATTCTTTTTATTCTCTTTTCATATCTCATTAATTCTTTAGGATTTGAATATTTTTCTCCAGATGATGTGATAACTAAATCCTTTATTCCTAGATCTAGTCCAGCAATACTAGTAGGAGTTACCTTTTTATTTAAAGTTTCCATTTCATCTACAACAACACTAACGTAGTACTTTCCTGTTAACTCTTTAGTTGCTGTTGCATTTATAATGTTTCCATTTATTACCTTTAAGTTTCTATATCCTCTAATTCTTAATTCACCAAGTTTTGGTAGTTTTATTTTATTATTAATTAAATCTAGTTGTATATTACTATATTCTTTTCCTTTATATGTACCTTTAATACAATTAGTTCTATATGATTGTCTATTAAATCTATTTTTAAATGTTGGATAATTACTTCTTTTATTAAAGAAATTTTTATATGCATCTTCTAAATTAAATATAGCACATCTCAAACTACAACTATCAACTTCTTTTAGCCATGGATACTCGGCATATATTTCTTTTAATTCATTACATATATCAAAGACTTTAATATAACCATTTAATTTGCATTTATCTAAAAAATAATTATAAATAAATCTGTAGCAACCAAAAGTCTTATTAATTAATATTTTTTGATTATCATCAGGATACAACCGAAACTTATAAGCTTTATACATTATATTCACTCCCTTAAGTTCAATATATAATACATTTGTTTGATTGCCAATATGCATATTATAAACATAAATTAAATTATTTTTTTATTAACAAAAATCATCATAAAATACTATATTAATAATGTTCAGATTTACTTAAAAACGCACTTTCTTTATAAATAAAAAAGACAATAAAAAAACCAATAAAATTTTTATTGGCTTATTCCATAGCATTCATCATCTTAGTTAATCTTGATTTTAAACGAGCAGCCTTATTTTTATGAACTAGACCACTTCCAACAGCTTTGTCAATTCTTTGTAATGCTATATTTAAATTGTTTTGAGCTTGTTCTTTTTCTGCAGCATTAACAGATTTTTCAAATTTTTTAATTGCAGTTTTCATACTTGAAGAAACTAAAGTATTAACATCAGCCTTCTTAGCATTTGAACGCATACGTTTTTTAGCACTTTTAATATTTGGCATAATCTCACCTCACTTTTTGTAAACAAGTTAATTCTATCAAAAAAAACAAAAAAAAGCAAATAAAATTAAGTAATTTGTCAATAATATTAATGGTGATTTTATGAACAAAAAGGAAATTAACCCAAATATTGTAAGAACAGACCTAATTTTAGAAAAAGAATTATCTCTAAATAATAATAAAAAAACAATAAATAAAGGTCAATTTACAGTCATAAATAATACTTTTAGACATAATAAATATACAACAATTTATTTTGATGATATCACAGATAAGACTGAATTTATCTCACTTCAAGATATATTACTAGAAGAATTAAAAAAGATAATAAAAATAAAAGAAAATGATTCAGTTCTAATAATTGGTTTAGGTAATGAAAAATCAACTCCAGATTCACTAGGACCTAAAACAATAGAACATATTTTAGTAACAAGATATTTAAAAATATATTCATCAATTGATAAAGATTATACCAATGTTGCGATATACAAACCTGATGTTATAGGAAATACTGGTATAGAGTCATTAGATATTATTAAAAGTATAATTAAAAAGATAAAACCAACTAAATTAATTGTAATTGATTCTTTAAAAGCTAATAATCTAAGTAGATTAAATAAAACAATTCAAATTACAGATAGTGGAATTCATCCAGGAAGTGGAATATTTAATAATAGAGGAGAAATAAGTAAAAAGACAATGAATTGTGAAGTATTTGCTATAGGAATACCAACAGTAGTAGATATTTATACAATAATAAGTGAATACAATAAGAATCCAGAGTTAAGAGAAAACTTTATAGTAACTCCAACAAATATAGACTATTTAGTAGAAAGATTATCCTATTTATTAGGAGATACTCTAAATATTCTCTTACATAAAAACTATCTTCGACAAATAAAGAATAAGTAATTTAATAAAATATATGTGGTGATATAATGAAACGTATATTTAAAAAGAAAAAAATACTTATTCTTTTTATTATGTTTACAATTGGATTATATATAAGCTATAAGAAACTAGAAACAAAGAAAGTAATAATAAACAATAAAGAAATAGTAGATATTATAATAAATAATAGTTTTAATAATAAAAATATTATCTATGAGATAACTAAAAATAAATTTTTAAATCATAATAAAATCTCTTTATTACAAGAAGATTATCAAGAAGAAGTAGAAAATGAACAAAAAGAAGTAACCTCTCCTGTAATATATATTTATAATTCACATCAAACAGAAGAATATAAAGCATCAACTATAGGAGAATATTCTCTAAATCCTACAGTCGTTGTTAATGATTATATTTTAGAAGATGTCTTTAATAAAAAAGGATATAAAACTTATGTTGAAGAAAAGTCTGTTAAAGAAATATTAAATGCTAATAATTGGAATTATGCCTCTAGTTATAATGCTAGTAGAATATTACTTGAAGAAGCTATTACCAAGTATCCAACTTTAAAGTATTTCATAGATGTTCACCGAGATAGTTTAGATATTTCCAGAACAAAAGTTACAATAGACGGACGAGATTATGCTAAAGTTATTTTTCTTATTGGACTAGAAAATCCAAATTATCAAGAAAATTTAGAATTCACTGAAAGGATAAACAATAAGTTAAATGAATATTATCCAGGACTAAGTAAAGGCATATATAAAAAAGAAGGGCCTGGAGTAAATGGAGTTTATAATCAAGATTTTAATGGAAGAACAATATTAATAGAAATAGGAGGATATGAAAATACGACAACAGAAGTACTAAACACTTCTCTTGCATTTTCAAGATGCTTTTATGAAATTATTGATGCAGAAAATAACTAAAGGAGTATTAGTATTTTTAGTAGTTTTATTTTTAATAATATATACAAATAAAGATAATTATTATAAAGAAGAACAAGTAATATCAAATGAAGCAATAGAAAGATTTGAAAAAGATTTAAAAGAAGGTAAAACAATAGATCCAGCAAACTATATGAATCCTAAAAAGGATTATAATAATAAAATATCAAAAACAGGTTTAAAAGTCTCAAGTTTAATTGAAAAAGGAGTAAATAAAGTACTATCAAAATTATTAGACTCTATAAGAAGTTAATATTGATAAAATAAGACAAATGTTGTATAATACAGCCATAAGAGGTAGTACTATGGAAAAAACCGTATCATTGTCATTAGAAACACTACTAAGAGAATGCAGTCTTAATCATAATTTAGACTGGGATCACCTTGCTCATTTTTCTCTTGTTAACAGAGAAAATATCCATCAAGCATTTAAATATCGAAAATTTAATGAAGATTTTACATCACGACTTGCTTGCTATAACGATGGAACATATATAATTGGAACAATATCTCCATCATATGATGAATTTTTAGATAAACTTTTAACAATATTAAATATTAAACATAACGGTAAAATAGAAGATAATGATGAATTAACAAAGAAAATGCAAAAAAGACTAGAAGTCTTAAGAAACATAGAAACAGAAGGAGACCTATTATTAGAATTCCCTCTATTATTTAAAGATTTAAATGATGGAAGAAAATATTATAGAGATTTACAAAAATTAAGAAAACAAGAAAAGATTAGTGATGATAGATATGTAAGTGGAGAACACTATTATTATAGTTGTGCTTTAAAAAGGTCATTAAAAAATTTCATCGACACTCAATCAGTAATGTATGAAAGATATATTAATGATAGAAAAGAGTTAAAAAGACTTCAAGAAAGTACATCTTATAATTCATATATAAGAAAGAATTTTGATATAGATAAACTATATATGTATACAATGCATGAATATTTAAGAGCATGTGAATCATCACAAAATAGAGCCGAAATAAAAAAATATATTGGTCTTATTGAAAGGTATCTAGCATCAAATTGTGATAAGTCATGTTCTATAACAACAGATGAAGGTATTAAAATAGATATAAATAATATAAAGGCTCGTCTAAATAATATAAAAAGAGTAATTGCTGTAGATAGCAGTGTTGTAAACTGGGTTTTGATACCAGAAGGAAAAACCTACAAAAAAGCAAAACAACATGGAACAAGAACAATTTCAATAAATCAGGAAGAGCTTCAACAATTAAAATCACTTGGCGAGAGAAAAACAGCCTTTTATGAATCAACACCATATGTTGCTAAAGCAATAGGATTAAAGAGATATAAAGGTTATGTTGCCTATATATATGAAAATGGTGAAGTAATACTAGATAGAGAATATGATCGTTTTCATCCAAAACAAATGAAAGATAACGCGATATATAATATAAAAATAGAAGACTTTGAAACACTTACAAAATTAGATAAACAAATACTAGTAAGAATAAGTAGAGTAGGAAGAATATATCATAGAAGAAACTGGTGTGATAAAGTAAAAAAAATAATTGAAAGACCAGCAACAGAACAAGAAAAAGAAAAAACAAAACAATTAGTTAAAAGATTAAAAGAAAAGAGCCACTAATTAGTGACTCTATTTTATTGATATAATTCTTTCTTTATTAATTCTAGATTATCATTCATTATTGAAATATAATTTTCATTATTACTTCTTTCGCTATCAGTAATATTATCAAGTTTATGTAACTTAATTGTACTTACAGATGGATATTTTTCTATTAACTCTTTAACATTTTCATTATCTGTAGAACCATTAAAAGTAAATATAAAAGAGTTCTTTCCATCAGCAAATAAGTTTTCTGCATCAACTAATATTTTTTGAGTAGCATCAGTATCTATACATACAACATTAAGTCCAAACTTTTCTAAATATTTTAATGCACTATCAGCAACAACAATAGTTTTCTGATTAGTAGAATCAACTGCAAGTCTATATTCTGCATCTAATTCAGAAAGTTCAATCTTTAATTCTTCATAAGCATTATCAACTTCTTTTTTTAAATAGGTATTTGAAATATATTCGTTTAAAGCAAGCCTAACATTTTGACTCATCATAAGTAAAGATGAAGGATTAAGCCATAACTCTTCTGGAGAATAATCAGTTTCTAAGACATAAGCCGTATCGATAATTTTTAAATTAGAATTAATCGCAAGTAAATCAACTGCAAGATTTCTTTCTTTTTCAAGAAGACCATTATATACAAATAAATCTTTTTTAGAATAATCATTCTTTTTCTTAGCAGAAATCTTATAATCATTGATATCTACTCCCTCAGGATAAATAGAAGTAACAGTAGCATGTTCTCCATATAGCTTTTTAACAACATATTCATTTGGATAATTAGTAACAACAATCTCTATATTATCCATGCTATCATTACTACAACCACATAACAGTAGTGGGAATAATAACAGTAATAAAAATTTAAATTTTTTCATTCTTAATCTCCTTAACTTTAACAGAATCATATCCATATCCACCCCATGGATTACACCTTAATATTCTTTTTATTGACAAATAAAGCCCCTTAAATAGTCCGTATTCTTCTAAAGCATCAATCGCATAATTTGAACAAGTAGGATAATATCTACATTTACTATGACTACTTAGTGGCATCTTTTGATAAATACGAATGATAGATATAATTAATTTCTTCATCATATCACCAAATTAATTTTACTATTTTTTGTCAAATTATACAAGTATAGAAATAATTAATTTGCTATAAGAAAAGAATTGAATATAAAATGTAATTATGATAAAATTAATACAATAGGAGGCATGTAGTATGGGAATATTTAGTGGGTTGTTTCAAGGAAAAAAAGAAGATAATGATAATAAAGTAAAAACAGAGAAAGTAGTTTCAAAAGAGCCTGAAAGACAAATAAAGTCTATTCTTGAAATATTATCTAATCTAGGACTATTAAATGAAGATGAAATAGCAGTGCTATCCAGTCAAAAGTATAGTGAATTTGACTACAGTGTCTTAAAAAGATTAATGATTAAAACAAACAATTCTGATTTTAGTTATTTAAAAAATTACTTTACTGGAAAAGATTTAGGTTATGGTTCACAAAAAATAAATCAGTTTAAAAATAGATTATATGAGATGAATAAAGATTTAACTATTGCAGGAAGAGATAAATATGAAATAGTTGAAGAGTTAATTGCTATCACAAAAGTTGAAATAGATTTATATGAAAAGATTCTTCGTACATTTAATGAATCAGTAAGAAAAGTTGAATCTTCCTCTATAACAGAAGAAGAAAAGAAGTCTCAAATAGAATATTGGACAAAATATTATAAAGAACAAGAACTTGGTTATCCAATAAGTATAGAAGATAAAATTCGTTTAATGGAAAAAGAACTTGCAACTCTTCCATACGGAGGATATGGTGAATCAGAACTAAAAAAATTTAGAGAATCAGCAACAAAATATGCTGAAGAGGGAAGAATAGTTGGAGAAAATCAATCAGAAACATATAGTCGAATAAAAAGTGCATTATTTGATCCAAAAAAGACAAGATTTTTATCAGATGTTGAAACATTAAAAAGAAAACTTCAAATGATAGATGAGTCTCCTTATCATACAGCTGATGAAAAGGAAAGAAACAAGGAAGTAATTATAGTTAATTTCCGTCAGCA
The DNA here is from genome assembly GCA_964530845.1 of uncultured Muribaculaceae bacterium. Taxonomy (GTDB): domain Bacteria; phylum Bacillota_I; class Bacilli_A; order RF39; family UBA660; genus UBA3789. Next base: position 4,331 of record CAZHBS010000005.1, on the reverse strand, counting down.
AAATGGACACATATTAGATATTGAAGGTACAATAAATCAATTAAAGTTAAGCCTAGAACTACTTGAATATGGTGGCTATGGAGATAGTGTCATTAAAGAATTTGTAACTAATGCAAAGCGTTGCATTGCAACAGCTAATGAGAAAGACTTAAATCAAAAAGATGTAATAGATGCGATAAAAAGAGAATACAATATTCTAGTATCTGACTATGAATCAGAACTTTCTAAGCTAAAAGATAAGCTAAATCAAGTTCAAAATGAGATGATTCCATTATCAGAAAAAGAAAGAAAGCAAAGTGACTTAATAGAAGACTTCCAAGACTCTATGGGACATCAAATTGACTATAAGGAACGAATTAATAAAATGATTGAAGGTCTAAGAAACTTAGAACATGGCGGCTATGGAGATAGTGTCATAAATGAATTCAAAGAAAGGGCAATAAGTATCATTAAAGATGCAAAAAGTGACTTTGAAATTGCTAAATCAATAAAAGATGTTAGAAAATTATATAATAGATTAGTCCAAGAATATAATGCAAAATTAGATTTATATTTAGATAAGATAAAAGAAATAAGAAAGAATCCATCAATTAATGTACAAGAGCAAGAAGAACAAATTGATGCCCTTGAAAAGAACTTTAAATTTGGACTTGGATTCCGTATGAATTTTGATAAAATTGTAAGAGACCTAGCAAATGAATTATCTACATTAGAAAAAGGTGGTTATGGAGAACAAGCAATTAAAGAATTTAAAAAAGATTGTTCACTTATCATAGAAAAAGATATCGATGAAAAAGAAAAATATAATATGATTAAACATAAACAAAGTCTTTTAAAAACAAAATATTTTGCTAATATTCGTATTTTTGCTAATTGGAAAATGATGTGTCTAAGTAGAGTAGAAGACAAAGATAAAGAAGCAACATCAAGAGAATTAGACTCAAAAATATCTTATATGTTATCTCTATCACCAAAAGAATTAATTAACTACTATATGGAAGATGACAAAAAGAAAAAAGAAGAAACAGACAAATATAATACTGTTGCTGCTTGCAAGTATCTAGCAAGAAAAGAAGCAGAACATCATGATAATAGTCAAATCTATAAATCAAGAATAGAAGAAATCAATAAAGGAGTAATTCCTTATTCTAAAGAGAAAATAGAAAAAGCTAAGAACAGATTGGAAATGTTAACAATTACAAATGATGAAGACTTATTAAAAGAAGAAAGATTTGTAACTACAATAGACTATATTGAAAGTACTCTATTAACTCAAATGTTACAAGCAGAATTGTTAAGTACAAATAATACAAATTAAAATATAACTATCTAAGTTATATTTTTTTTGTTATAATGAATATGGTGAAGAAAATGGAAGAGTTATTTAAAAGGTTAAAAATTAAACCTAAACAATTAGAATTATATAAAACAGCATTCCAACATAGTTCTTATGTAAACGAACATAAAGTAAAAAACGATTATGAAAGATTAGAATTTTTAGGAGATGCAGTGCTAGATCTTGTACTTGCAGATTACTTATATAATCATCATAAAGAATCAGAAGGAGAAATGACTAAGGTAAGAGCAACTTACGTTTGTGAAAATGCTAATTACACATATGCAACAGACCTAGGATTTCAAAAATATATCTTAGTAGGTCATGGTGAATCAAAAGATGGTCTACCTCTAAAAAAAGCCATAGTTGCTGATATATTTGAAGCAGTTATGGGGGCAATATATATTGATTTAGGCTTTTCAACAGTAAGAAAAGTAATATTAAATATAGTAGTACCATATATAGAAAATCCAGATATTGTATTTTTTAGTGATTATAAAAGTAGTTTACAAGAATTTGTTCAAACAGAACAAAAAAGTTTAGAATATAAAGTAGTAAAAGAAGAAGGACCATCACATGATAAAACATTTACAGTTGAAGTAGTAATTGATGAAATTACATATGGTACAGGAATAGGCCCATCAAAGAAAGAAGCAGAGCAAGAGGCAGCTAAATTTGCCTTAGAAAAACTAGCTGTAAAAAAATAACTATTTATTTTTTATAAAAGAAATGTTATAATTAATAAGCTATTTACGTTTATATATTAAACAAAACATGAAAGGAGAAATAAATGAGCAAAATTAAAATATTTGCTTTAGGCGGTTTAAATGAAAATGGTAAAAATATGTATGTCGTAGATGTTGATAATGACATATTTGTTTTTGATGCCGGTCTAAAGTATGATAATGATATTAACTTAGGAATAGATTATATTATTCCAAATATTGATTATTTAATAAAAAGAAAAAATAAAATTAAAGGAATATTCCTAACACATGGACATGATGGTAATATGGGAGCAATCTCAAATATTTTAGAAATGTTACCAGATGTTAATGTTTATGGAACAAAACTAACATTAGATATCGCCAGAAAGGACATGACACGTGAGCAAATTGAACATGCAAGACTTCATGAGATTAAGCCACATTATAAATTAGATTTTGGTAAGAATTCAATCTTCCCAATCAGTGTTACACACTCAATTCCTTGCGCTCTATGTTATGTATTATATACACCAGATGGTGCGATAGTTTATACTGGTGACTTTGTCTTTGACTCAACAATGATGGGAGACTATAAAACAGATATAGGAAAACTAGCATATGTTGGAAAACAAGGGGTATTATGCTTACTATGTGAATCATTTTATGCCGACAAAGTAGGACATACATCACCAAAGAATAGAGTAAGTGGCTTCATAAGAGATGTAATTGCTAAGGCAGATGATAGAATAATCGCAACTATTTTTCCAGCACATTTCTATAGGATTCAAGAAATCTTTAATGAAGTATCTAAGACTCATAGAAAAGTTGTTATAATGGGAAAACAATTACAAGAAATGATATATTCTGCAATTGATGATGGCTATATCAAAATAGATAAAGATAAAATTGGAACACTTGCAGATTTAGAAAGTAAAAATTCTGTTATTTTAATATCAGACGATAAAGAAAAACCATTTGTTAACTTAGAAAGAATAATAAAAGGATTTGATAAATATATAAATATTAAAGAAACAGACACAATATTTATAACAGAACCATCATATCCAGGAATTGAAAAAAGATTAGCTATAGTAATGGATGAAATAGCTATGTTAGGAGCCGACGCAGTATCACTTTCAAGTAAAAAGCATCTTCAACATCACTCATCTAGAGAAGATTTAATGTTAATGATAAACCTAATGAATCCAAAATATTATTTTCCAGTTAAAGGAGAATATAGAAATCAATATATAAATGCAGAAATAGCTGAAGAATTAGGTATACCAAAAGAAAATATAATTCTAAAACTAAATGGTGATGTCTTTGAAATGGTAAATGGAGTAAACACCAATACAACAGAACATATTGAAGCTGATGAAATTCTAATAGATGGAAACAATAGTGGAGATATCGGAGACTTAGTATTAAAAGATAGAGAAATGCTAGGAGAAAATGGTATAGTAATAATAAGTTGTACACTAGATAAAGATACAAAAGAAATAATTGGAGGACCAGAAATACTAACAAGAGGTTTCATTTATGTTAAAGAAAGTCAAAATCTCCTAGAAGAAACTAAAAAAATATCAAAAGAAGTAATCTCATCAAGTTTAGAATCTGCTTCAAAAAGAGTAGATTATTCAAAAATAAAGAATGATGTACGTGATGTATTAGGTAAATTCTTCTACCAAGAAACAGAATCAAAACCTATGATAATCACTGTTATTCAGGAAGTATAAGAAGAGGTGAACTCATATGTCAACAAAAGATATCTACAAAAAAATAATCCCAATAGTGCTATTATCACTTGCAATAATTATGGTAATTGCTTATATCGTTTTACCAATAAGCGGAACACTAGTATGTACAAATAAAGTAACGCCTAGTGATTCAACAATAAATTATGAATACAAAATAGATTTTAAATTTAGAAGAATTCAAACAATAAAAATAAAACAAAAAATAAAAGCAGAAGATGAAAAAACAATAGAAAAATACAAAAATATTTTATTAGATACAAAAAAGACATATGAAAAAGATAAATATTATAATGCAACAATAGAAGTAAAAAAACAAAATATAATATATAACGCAGATATCAATTATAAGAAAATTAATCTTAAAAATACAAAATCTTCTAATAAAAAACAAACTATTGGTGAACTTAAGAAAAATTATGAAAGAGAAGGAGCTATTTGTAAATACAAATAGTTCTATATGTATCCGTAGCTCAGTTGGATAGAGCAATCGCCTCCTAAGAGTTTGGTGAAAATAAAGGTAAATGCTTAGGA
>CAZHBS010000004.1:0-141445 GCA_964530845.1 uncultured Muribaculaceae bacterium | reverse complement strand
CACACACCATAGGTTTATTTTTTTAAAACATACCTACAGTTTACTTATCAAATTGTAATTTATTATTACATACTTGAGAAAACAATTAATAAAATTCCAACTATTACAAAAATGCCACCCCATACTCTAAGAACATTTTTCATTTTAGGATTCTTTAATAATTTATCTGGGATTCTAGGGCTTTTAAGCTTCATAAAAAATTGAGGAACTAAAAACATAAAAATCGCAACTATTGTAATTAAAATTCCTGTAATTAACATACACAACCTCCTCTACAAATTACTATTTATCATCTTAATTTTACCAGTAATTTTTACAAGAATATTATATCATTTTATTCTATTTTTTTATATAGTTCTACAAAAATTATTTTTATTTATCTGGACGGAGATATTTATTTTTCATATCAACTATTAGTTCATCTAATTTATCTATTTCTTTTTTTAGATGAGGAACGTCAATAACTTTTTTTGCATTAGCCATTCTTGCAATTTGATTTATATTGTTTCCTATTTTACGAATACCTTTCATATCTTCATAAAACTGTTCTTTTTTTTAATGTTTATATTGAATTTTAATAATAATTCATATATAATCTCTTATAGAAAGAGAACATAGTTCGTAACTTGTATGTTATTCGCTCCATTTGAAATACAAGACCAATCGCAAGATTGGTTTTTTTATGTCTAAACCCACGATTTAGCATGGAAGTACAAAAACAATCAACTGAAAAATTGATTCTTTTTGTTTAAGGAAGGACTAAGATGGTTATGATTAATGAAATAGGAAAAAAATAATTTAAGCTAAGAATTGAAAAAATCAATTAGGTAATTAAAGATTAAGAATCTACTATAAAAGATTTAAAACAAAGCAATGACTTATTGGCAGAAACAAATAAGAATTTATCTAATAAAAATTTAAACTTAAAAGCATTATTATCTTCTTTAAAAGATGTAATTAGTAAAATAAAATAATAATTACAAATGAAGTAATTAACGGTCTAATTCCTAAATTAATTTTAGAAAAGTAAGAAGATTTAGGACTATTTAAAATAGAAAAATTAAAAATGTTGAAATGATAAAATAATTTATAGATGAAAAGATATGCAATGTATAAGACAATAATGAAGAACTGGACTGATAAAAATTTGTCTTTAACTGCAAAAGGAACCTTAAGTATTATTCTATTTGATAAGCAAACATTTAAAGATACACTCTTATAATTAAGAATTAATAAATATGTTAAATATGATTCAGAAACAAATATGCTAATTGTTGGACCAAAACCATATACAAAATGACATAAACTAATAATAGAAGATGTGCGAAAAAAAATAAAATTAAAGACAAATAAAAATATAATAAAATTTATTAAAATTTTTTTCATAATTGAAACTCTACGATTAGTTTATTGAAATGAGCAAATTAATTTTATATACTTTTATTATAAGGTAGGTAGTTTATGAATTATGACAAAATAGGAATTTTTATTCAAAAAAAAAGAAAAGAAAAAAAACTTACACAAACACAATTAGCAGAAAAAATTGGAGTAACTGACAAGGCAATTTCAAAGTGGGAAAGAGGGCACGGATTCCCTGATGTTTCTATTTTAGAAATATTATCGAATGAATTAGGATGTTCTGTATTAGAATTATTAAAAGGTAGAGAAATCGAAAATGAAATGATTCCTATAACGGAAGCTAATGACTATGTTAGAGGTAGTATGCAAATTTCTAGAGAAGTAACTAAGAATAGATTTGTTTCTATAATAAATAAAGTAATTGCTACTTCAATTGTTTTTTTAGTAATATTGCTAACTTATTTAAATATTAATCAGTTGATTTATATTAATCGAAAAAATACTATAAAAATAAATGCTACTGATAATAAAGATGTAAGTGACAAAGAAAAAATAATTGAAAAAAATTTAAAAATAATTAAAGACAATAGAGGAAAGTTTTCCAATGATGATCATTCGTTTATTTATGCTAGATTAGTCAGTATGTTTGATAGTATGAAAAATAGAAAACTATATAAATATGTTAGAAATAGAGAAGATATAGTATATAGTGTTAATGATATCATTATCCTGTCAGAAGGAGAAATTAGATTTTCTGAGATAAATTTGACAACAAGACTTAAAGAATATGTAGACAATGCTATGATTGAACACTATCAAGAAATGGTTAATAATGAATGGGCTGCTTCACTTCTTTTGGTGAATAATTTATCAACATATACTTCATATCAGTATCGCTTGACTTATGGAAATAACAATTGTGTATATGGCTCCGGAAACGATGATATAAATAGTCTGATATATAATATGAGATATGATATTTCTAGGTTAGTATATTTAACTGAGTTGGTTATGGAAGTTGGTGAGATATATGAATAAAATTTTGAACATATTTAGAATACTTTTATTTATTATTTTACTTATATTAAATATATGCTGTATATTTTTTAAAACTGGTTTAGTAAGTTGTGAACATGCTATCTATCTGTTTATCATGTGCATTATACTATTTGCTATGATAAAGGATATTATAAAGAAAAATATAATTAACAATAATAAAACATATCATGTAATTTCTATCCTAATTTTTCTTGTAATGGGTGTTGTCTTATTTAGAACAATGTTTGATTATCGTTTCTTTTTTAACAACACTGATTTAATTAGTGAATATGAAAAAATCTCTAAAATTTCTGGTAGTTATGCTGGCAATTTTTCTGCATATGCCAAATTGTATCTTAAACAAAATATGATTTATTTTAATGGAATGCTTGTACTATTATTTATATATAGAAAAATTAATCTCAGTAACAACAGATAAAGAACATATTGCATATGAAATAGAAGCAAGTAATATTCTTCCTAGTCTCGTATAATTATGTTCTATAATTACAAGTTCATTTAAGAAAATTAGGATAATCACTGAATTAAATATTTTAGAAAGAGGTGAAAATAGATAAGATATAGAATCGAAACACAATATTAATATTAATGCATAATACAAATAAAATGAAAGAGGAGATAATATGAAAAAGAAACTATTTTTGCCAGTAGTTGCATGCATTTCACTATTAGCATATAAAAATGTAAATGCAAAGGAATTTGATAGTATAGATTCAAGCTTCATACCTAAAGATGTAGAGGTTACTAAATATATCAAAACAGAGATTTTATATGATACTCTAACAAAAAAAATTCTAGAAACAAAAGAAACAGAATTAACAGAAGAGCAATACAATATGTTAGATTATATAAGCGAGCCTTTAGCAAATTGCTCTGATGGTGCTGCATGTTGGGAAACTGAATATAAAAAAGTATCATTAAGAGTCGAATCACCAGTTAGTGTACTTACTAATGGAAAAGTTATTTTAACAACTACTTGGAAAAAGGTTCCTTCAGTAAAATCACATGATATAATTGCAATAACATTTGCTAATTCAATGAAAGGTGTTAGTGCTAGTTTAACTTCTAGCGTTGCAAGCAATGCGGGAAGTAAAGTAACCTCAGAAGGTGTAGGAATATCTGCTAAACTATCAAACAGTATTTCTGCAAACAATACAATTGTACTAACCGTATCGGGAAAATATTCAGATTTGTCTACTTGGCTAAATGGTAAAGTATGTGGAACATATCAACATGCACAAAGCACAGTGACAGCAGCCGATTCACTTGCATATTCTTTCAGCAGAGGACAAGGTGGCGTTGGTAGTGTTTTAAATTTTAATTCAGCAACAATTAGAGATAAATATGACCAAATGCAAGGAGTTTGTTTTAATTAATTAATAATTAGGTTAAAAAAAGAATTATTGAAAAATACAGAGAAAGATTTTTAGAAATCATAAACTAAATTTAGTTGACATATTGTAATTTATCGAAAAGACCAATTAAATGTTGGCCTTTTTGTATTTCTATCCTTAATAATGTCAATCCATTTGAAATACAAAATCAACCGCAAGATTGGTTTTTTTGTGCATAAAACCATGAGTAAGTTTGATTATGACAAGGAATTTGCTTTTATAAAATAAAAAAGTATGTTATAATATACTGCCAAAAGGGGATCAGCTATGGAAAAAATAAAATTTAGAGAATTAGTAGAGTTATTTTTAAATAAATCCTTTCAAGATATTAAATCAGAAGTAGAAACTCCAAATATAAATTTTAAGTTCGGAGAAGATGGTTTTACTCTTTTTGAAAGTATTGTTGAAGAACCATTTGTAAAAGAAGGGTACTGGACACCAGATGCCCAAAAAAGTGATATTGATTTCATACGTTTACATAATAATGATGATGTTCCAACTATTCAAGTAAATGATAGTATAAAATTCTTTGAATATTTAACAGATATAGTAAATTCATTAATGGATTTATCTTTAGATTATGGAATAGCTACATCAGAAAGAAATTTAACAATGCATATTTTTAGAAGAATATGGCTAAGAATGGGAATAGAAGATATAGCCAATGTTGAAGAATTCTTAGATAGACAATTACAATTTTTAAGAAATAGATTACTAGATACACCTAAAGAAAAAAATATTAGTTCGTTTGATGGCTATGATGTTTCAATGAAAACTGAAGTAAATCAAACTTGGTATGAAACAACTAGAAGTATGATTTTTACTATGAGAAAAAATGATAGTTCTTATGAACTTACACACATCTTATATGATATTGATGATAATGGCATATGTTATATCTATGCAGTCCAAAGTTCTAAAAAAGAAAATGACAAGCATATTGAAAGAAGTTTATATAGATTAAATAAGAATATTGAAAATCCAAATGTACATCCAAGTAAAGTATATGCAATGATTTTATTTATTAATGAACTTAAGAAAAAAGGAATAACTAAAATTAGAATCCCTAGTATGCAAGTATTATCATATAGATATCATGAATTGCTTAGTCCAAAAGGTAAAGAAGAATTAGAAAAAGCTGAAAAAGAACTAGAAAAATATCCAGATGATTTGTTTATTCAAAGAAAATATAAACATGCTAAAAAATGGTTTGAGTCAACATATGAAAACGAAGATAAAATAAGTTATTTAAAAACAGAAGAACTAATCTATCTAGCATATAGAATGCTTGAACATGATGAAGATATAGAAATAATAAATGATGTTAATTTACAAGGAGATTATTTAGGTATAAAAATAAAAACAAAGTAATACAATAGTCAGAACAAAAGAGGAGAGGACCATGTCAGAAATTCTAGAACTTATAAATACATATAGTACAAGTAAACAATCACTAAATAAAGAATTTTCAATCGAATTATATAATTTACTTCGCTTTATTTACAGAACAGAAGACTATGTTAAGTCTATGGAATTGAGAGACACATTCCGTAGTCCATATTTTGCTTATTATATTCCAGAATTAAAAAAGATGTACGTTCATTTTGATAAAATAATGAATGATATAAATAAATTTATAGAAGGATTACATTTACAAGAACAAGATAAATTATTCGCAACTTATTTGTGTTTTTTTCATATGATAAATCATGAATTTAAACATGTATGTCAAGAAAAAGAAAAGGATACTAATCCAGACTCAGTAGAAAGTAGGCTTTTAAAAATGAGCGATATAGCAGAAAAATACTATACAAAAGATGGCATACTTTTCTATAAATATGGAATAGATCCTATTGAAAGACAAGCAGAAATTTCTTCTTTAAGAGAATTAATTAACATGGCTAAGACAAGAAAAGTAACTCCTTTAGTAACAGAAATGACAAAAAGATATCAAGAAAATGTTATAAATGGATATCATGGCTACTTAGATGATTATCCAGCCAAAACATTTATTGAATATTCTGGAATTTTAGGTTTTGAATATAAACCACTATTTGAAGAATTAGATAATTTTCCAATAACTCCAGATAATTTTGATTATCGTATTCAATTAGGTTTAAGAATTGATAATGAAGAATACAAAAAATTAGTAAAACAGAAAATGTAAAGAAAAAGACAATTATAGATTTTTAATCTAAGATTGTCTTTTGTTTTTTAATCTTCTAATAAAATATTTCTAATATCTTTCCAATTGTTAACTCTAATAATATTTTCCTTCTTTAATTCTTCATCAGTTAAATCTTTATTATGCCAAGCAGTAAATAATAGTTTAGTTTTTGCACCATCAATATTACATACTTTATCATCTATTTTTATATCGCAATTAACTACAGACTTATCAGCAGTAAATATATAATTTTTAGGTTCTATAAAGTCCAATTTTTCATATAAGAAATTATATTTATTTTTAAGATTGTTTCCAGCATAATCAACTATTTCTCTCCAAATGTAATCTGTACATATATAAATTTTATAATATTTACTTAACTCTTTTAAAACTTCATAACAATCTGGCAGTAAAGTAGCATTTGCATACAAATCCATATCTTTAAACTTATTAAAAAAGTCCTCTTTTTTATCTCCTAAAATATCTTGAATATAATAACTTTTGATACTATCATAGTCTGGTACATATCCTAAATAATCTTCTAATATTTTAGAAAAGTTACCATAGGTTAGAACATCATCCATATCTACCATTATTGATTTCATTTAATCACCTACATTTTTCTTATTTCATATTTTAAAACTTTACAACTATCATCAAGCAAGAATTTTCCCTCAAATAATTCATCCTTAAATAAATATGGAGTAAATTTTTCATTTTGATCAAATTGTTTTATTTTGGATAAATCTTCTAATCTTATCCACTCTAGAGTTCCTTCTTCAGATTCTGCCCTCAAATCTCCTTCAAAATCATCTGCAGTATACACAAATATTATTCCTTCTGCAGAATCTTTCCAATAAGACATACCTTGAAGTCTAGGATTGATTAAAGTTAATCCTGTTTCTTCATAAAACTCTCTAATAATACAATCAAGTGGAGATTCTCCTTTTTCAAATTTACCTCCAGGTGGAGCATATACTTGTCCCCATTTCTTTGAAAACTTTATCATTAACACTTTATTATCTTTTTTCAAATAACAAGCTGTAGCATTCGCATGAGTAATTCTATGTTTTTTTATTGTGAAAACAACACAGTCATTTTCTTCTGATTCTTCCTTAGAATAGTATCCACCATCATAAGTATCTTGTACAACAGCCTCAACACTATCATATCTATCTTTAAAGTCTTCATCATAATATTTAGAATAACAATCAAACCAGTTGTCAAAAGTTTCTATATTTGTAACATCTACTACAAATTCTTCATCTAAATTAGGAAGTTTTAAAAATCTAATAGTATCTCCAATTCTAACTAATTTTCTTTTATAATCATTAAGTCTATATTCTCTTTTTTTCTTTCCAGACTTTAAATCATTAAAACTGGATTCATAAAGTTTCATTACATGTTCCATTTCAAATACCTCCTGACAAAATCTAATAAAATTATACTATATAAAGGAATAACTTTCAAAAACAAATCAATAAAAAAAGCAACATAGAAAAGTGAAATTTTTAAAAAATAAGAAATTATATTAACTTAATTTTATGAAAAAGAAGCAGTAAGAAAAATTCGCTTAGCATTTAATTATGATTCTAATTATTATTCTTATACTGATTCATTTATAATAGAAGCAACAGAAGAAAATTGCTTTAAGGAAGATGAATATCAAAATATTATGAATTCAACACTTGTTATGGGAGAACATCCTTCGATTTCTAAATATGATCGTCAATACGCTAAACAATAAATAAAAATCAATCGCAAGATTGTTTTTTTTATAGAAAAAAAGAAAAAGATGATTAATTAATCATCTTAATATTAGTCTTCAAGTACAAGTTCAGAATCTACAAAAATATAACAATGAACTTTAGAAAAACTTGATACAAGTACAGCCTTAATTTCTTTACCATTAGTTAAAATTTATTCTTAATCCAGTTTAAAACTAAATCACTTATCTCGTTTTCTTTTCCAATATAGAAATGATTTGTATTATCTATAATTTTATATTCGAAATCAGCACAACTCTTAGCTTTTTCTTTTAACAAGTCTAAGTGTAAATAATTATCAGTTTCTTCTGAACCTGAGAATGTTAGTATTGGAACATTAATTGATTCAAATTGATACCAGTTATCTGAGTTACCCATAACAGGTAAGTTATCTAGATTAGATGATTTATTAAACCAGTTATAATAGGTTTTAGAACTCATATACATATAATCTTCAACGATATTACTAATAAGCTTTTCAGGAACATTATTATCAACATTTTTCTTTGCTTCTATAATAAGTTCTTCATAATCCATCTGACGAAGTAGGTGAAGTCCCACCATATCTGGTGCACTAGCAAGTATCATTCCTAAAATATCTGACTTCTTTTTATAATAATAGTAAATTAGTTTGTTGCACCCATAACTATGTCCCATAAGAATAAATCTTTTATAACCAAGTTCTCTTGCTTTATTAATAGCTAAATCAATATCAAGAACACAATCTTCAAAGATTTCATACATGCAACCACATCTTTTATAAGAGCCATCTTTCATTAAAATATCATTTTCTATTGAATGACCACGATTATGTTCATATAGAAAACCAATATCATTTTTAATTAATAAATTTCCACATACAGTTGCAAAAAAATTATCAAGAATAGTTTGACACATTCCATGTATAAATATTACACAAATATCTTTTTTGCTACTATTAAAATGAACCATAGGAAGACGTAACCCATCTTCAGTATACGCATCATTAATAAACTCTATATTATTCATCATTTATTCTCTCCATTTACTAAGTCTGTATAATATATAATCTCTTTATTTAAAGATTTAGCAAACTCTATTTCTTTTTTAGTACTATTTCCAATATAATCATCTACATTTACAACCAATATTGCATCAGCTAACTTTATTCTTTCTTTATGCATTTTATCTAACATTAAAGCTTCTTCTTCAGTAAAATCATCTTTACTAGCTTTATTTGGATTATAAATTGGAACTAGCATACAATTTCCTTGTAACTCCATCTTTTCAGTTATTTCCATCATTTCATTTACAAATCTTAAACTTCCACAAACTGTTATAATCTTCATTTTACTTATTCCTTTCTGTTTTAAATAGAGTAGTGATATCTGTACTTCTAGTAAATACATGACATATTTTACTAAGTTCATTAATGATTTTTTCTTCATCTTCTATAGGACTATAAAATAATTTATTATCATTTGAAAAATGTACAGTCTCATTAGATTCCTTCTCAGTAAAAATACTACCAACTACAACATAATCTATTTTATATTTATTAATATAATTCTTATACAAATCAATATCTTTATAAGTAATATCTTTTAATACCGGTTTAAGATATAAAACAACTGGAATATTTTCTTTTAACAATTCAAATGATTTAAATCTCATGTCAATCGCATCAGTATTTTTCTCAAATAAATCGTGCTTTGAAATAGTAGTGGAACTAATAAAAATAACAAGTTGCCCATAATACTTTATAAGTGGAAGAATATCAGACATATCATCTTTACTTATTTTTTTCTTTGTTGATAATTGTACTTGATTACCTTTACTTAAAAAATATTTAATTATTTTTATTGTTTCATCTTTATTATTTTTATCAAAGCATTCTGAAAAACAACCTATTGTTATTAAAGTATTTGTAGATAATTTATAATCAGATTTTTCTAAAAAAGAGATTATCTCATCAGCAGTTATAACTTTATTGGCATCATTATTACTATAACCAACTTCATTTAAATAACAATATGAACATCCACCAGAACATCCTAAACTTGTATTAACAAATAATCTTTTCTCATCTTTTGCAAATAAATAGCCACTATCAAGCATTTATACACATCTCCCTATATTTGTCCAATAAACATCTCTGTATGAAAATCAAATGTTACATAATTATCTACTGAATACTTATCAAATATTTCTTTTGCTTCATTAATAAATTCATCATAATAAGCTTCATTTTCTTTAGGAGCATATGATAATGATTTTGTTAATCCGATTAAATCATCAATACTATATTTTCTACTATGAATAACTGTATGCGTTTTATAACTTTGATTTCTAAAAAAGTTTCTTCTATCATCAACATTCTTATGTTGGAACTTCTGATCAGTTAATTTTACTTTCCATTTACTTATATAATCAAAATAGACTTTACTAAATTCATTATTTTCATCTACCCAATCATTCCAAACAATAGCGAATAATCCATCTTCCTTTAAAATTCTTTTAACTTCACATTTTGCATTTTCTTTATTGAACCAATGAAAACTTTGAACTGCAAACACAAAGTCAACTGAATTATCATCTAAATTAGTACTCTCAGCACTACCTAAAACATAATTAACGTTTCCATCTCCACAATATTCAACACCTTGGTTTAACATATCTTGGTTTGGCTCAACAGCATATACATTCTTGACATATTTACTAAGCAATTTTGAAAACTTTCCAGTACCTGCACCTAATTCAGCAACAACTAAATTATTATTTAGTCCATATTCTTTTTTTAATAATTCAAATAATTCATTAGGATATCCTGGTCTATATTTACTATAATCAGTTGCTCTACCAGTAAATATAACTTTACTATCTTTATTATTCATTAATCTCATCCTTTACAATTTTAATTATTTTTTATAAAGCATTCTAGCTTTTCTATAACTGTTTCTTTATCTTCAATAGTATAGTATCCATCTATATTACCAAGTAATTTTCCATTCTTAAATAATAATAGTGCGGGTAATTCTTTGATACCATATTCATTAATTCCTATATCACTTTCAGCTTTATAATATAAAGTATCAGGTGGAAGATTTTTTGTTAAATCTTTTATTGGTATAGATTTTAATAAGCACTCCGCAACATCAGGATTATATACTTCAACAAGAGTCAAACAATCTTTATTAGTTTTTTCTGAAATATCATTTAATTCAATTTTGAAAAAATCTGAAATTGCAACAGCTCCATATCTATCGACAAATAAATCTTTTGTAGTTCTTGGATCATCATCTATTTCCTTTTGAATATTCTTGAATTCTTCTTCATCTTTTGCAACCATTATTGCGCCAATTGGACATTCACTTTCACACTTTCTGCAAGAAATACATTTATCATTATCAATCTCCATTGTATCTTTTTCTTCATTCCACGATAAAGCACCAGTAGGGCAAACAGCAATTCCACCACATTCCTTAGCATTATCACAAATTTTAAAATTAACAAGTACTGACATTTTTTAACCTCTCTTTCTTAACATACTAACAATATTAATTAATCTTTTAACGAATAAATCAATCTCATCTTTAGTATTATCCTTTCCTAAACTAACTCTTATCGGACTATAATTATCTAAATCTGCATTACAAGCAGTTAATACATGAGATGGTAATGCAATTTCTGAATTACAAGCAGAACCAGTTGAGACAAATATATTAAATGATTCAAGCATCAACATAAGTTCATCAGCTTTGACTTTTTTAAACGCAATACTCGAAGTATTAGGTAATCTATTCTCTAAATCTCCATAAATAACAACATCTGAAATATTATTAATTATTTCATTTTCCATATAATCTCTAAGCTCTTGTATTCTTTTTATTTCTTTATTTTCATCAGTTAAAATTAATTGAACTGCTTTTCCAAGCCCAATTATATAAGCAACATTTTCTGTTCCACCACGTCTATTTTTTTCTTGATGACCAAAAATTAGTGGAGTATAGGAAATACCATTTCTTACATACAAAGCACCAATACCTTTAGGTGCATTTATTTTATGCCCTGATATTGATAAAGTATCAACCTCTAAATCCTTAACATCAATCTTAACTTTTCCAACAGCTTGCACTGCATCGCAATGAAATAAAATATTGTGTTTCTTAGCAATCTTACCAACTTCTTTTATAGGATATAAGTTACCAATTTCATTATTAGCCATCATTATAGAAATTAAACAAGTCTGATCAGTAATAGACTTTTCTAATTCTTCTAAATTAATTCTTCCTAAATTATCAACTGATAAATATGTAATATTATAGCCAATACTTTCAAGATATTTCATTGTCTCTAAAATAGAAGCATGTTCAACACTTGTAGTAATTATATGTTTTTTATCAGGATAACATCTTACTGCATTCATAATTGCACTAACATTACTTTCACTAGCACAGCTAGTAAATATTATTTCTGACGTATCTGCATTTAGCAACTTGCCAACATGACTTCTTGCTTTATTTATCTCATCTTTAACATCTCTTCCAAAAGAATATGTACTACTAGGATTACCATATCTATTATCAAGAAAAGGTAACATTGCATCTAATACTTCTTTATCACACCTAGTAGTGGCATTATTATCTAAATATATTTTTAAATCCATAAGACCTCCTAAAAGTTTAATTAATAAGATTATATCAAAATATAATGATATAATAAAGAAAAGGTAGTGGTAATATTAAAAAAGTATTTAATGAACATAAAAATATTTTAATTACAATTATCATATTATCTCTAATATTATTAGTTGTATTTATTTTAAAAGAATTATATCCATTTGGTAATAAATTAATACTAAGAGGAGACTTATACCAACAATATACTCCGTTTTTATATAATTTCTATGATGTCATAACAGGAAAACAAAATATTTTCTTTAATATTAATGTATCAGGTGGAGCAAATAACTTTTATGAAACTATTGTAGAAATAATTAATCCAATTAATTATATTTTGTTATTTTTTAAAAGACAAAATATCTATAAAGCAGTAAACATTTTATTTATAATATATATTTATTTATCTGCAATAACATGTAATTATACTTTAAATAAATTGTTTAAGAAAAATAAAAAGATAAATATATTATTAAGTATTATTTATTCAATAAGTCCATTTACTATCTATATGTATCAAATAATTAGATGGATGTCTTTTCCAGTACTATTTCCATTATTAATATTATCTTTAAAAAGATTATTAGAAGAAGAAAAAAGTATTGGATATGTTTTGATTATTACATACTATGCAATGCTTAATGTTCAATTTACATTTGAATTACTTCTCTTTATTATTTTTGGAGTAGCACTCTATATTTTTAAAAATGTAAAAAAAGATGAAAGAAAAAGAAAAATATTAGTCCTAGGAATTTATACTTTATTAGCATTATTAATCTCATCAGTTGTATTATTACCTAATATTACAAATATTTTATCATCACAGAGATCTGCTTTAAATGATAGTTACTTTAATGTAATTAATACAAAAGATATATTTAATACTATGGATTTATTTGATCGTATCTTTCTAGTTTTTAATCCAATATTTATCTCAGTAATTTTAAAACAAATAATAAATAAGAAATTAAATCTAAAAGATAATTTATTAATAATGATTATTCTATTAACTATAACTGCAATATACCAACCAAGTAATTTATTATGGCATATGGGTTCATACATGTGTTTTCCAGTAAGATATAGTTACATATTATCATTTCTTCATGCCCTATATATAAGCAAATATCTAGATATAAATAAAAAGAAAGATAAAATAAGCATAATAGATATCATACTATTATTAATAAATATAATTATATTTTCTCTAATTTTAATAATGGTATTTAAATATAATAAAGCAATAATAGAAGCATTTGAGTCATTCTATTTGTCTTATTTTAAAAAAGAAACAGCTTACAAGATTGTCAATATTTCTATATTAATTTTAATTTCAAGTATACTTATAATATTTATAAAGAATAATAAATTAAAATATGTACTAGCATATCTCTTAATTATAATTTCAACTTTTTCTAATTTATATTATGGTCTATCAAATACTTCAGAATATAATAAAGAATATGAATCATTACAAAAGCAACATCTAAAACAAGAAAACAACTTAACAAGAACTAAAATAAACTCTTCATTTAATAGTAACTCATCATTAATTGATAGAAATCCATCTCTTCAAGGATTTCTCCCAACAATAAGTAAAGCATATGTAAAAAGCAATGAAGAGTGGGGCTATGGTAATAATTATATAATTAATGGAACAAACGGAGGAACAATATTCTCTGATAATCTCCTAAGAATAGAAAACTATCTAGATTATGATATTTCTTTTCCAAAACAATTATTTACAAAAGAAAATAATAATTATAGAAGTAACTATATATTTCCATTTGGAATATTAATAGACAGTAAAATAAATAAATATAATGATAAAGAAATAGGACTTCTTAATTATCAAAAAATAATTTCAAAAGAAATATTAGGAGATAATATATTTAATATTGTGGATAATGATAAATTTCATATTAAAGATAAAAATTTAGTAATGAATCTCCATATAACAACACCAAAAATATTATACTTAGAATATGAAAGTAAAATGAATTATAATATAAGTGTTAATGATAAAAGAATAGATTTCATCTTAACAGAAAATCCAACAATTGTGTATTTGGGATATTTTGAAAATGAAGACGTTGAGATAAAATTAATCCCATATGAAGTAGAAAGTGATTATCTTCATCCTGTAGTTGCAACATTAGATGTAGAAAAATATAATGAATTAATAAAAGAGTATAATAAAGATCTTGTAAAAATAAAAGATAATAAAATAACAGGTAAAGTAGTTACAAATGAAAACAAATTATTATTTATTCAAATACCAAATATAGAAGGCTGGACATTAAAAGTAAATGGTAAAAAAGAAAAAATCATAAATACAGCTAAAGGATATATTGGTCTAAATCTAAAAAAAGGTGAAAACAATATTGAACTAACGTTTATTCCAAAGAATTTAACTATCGGTATAGTATTATCAATAATTGGATTATTACTTCTATTAATAATAAGTAAATTTAAAGAATTAATATTCTCATCTAAATTAAAAACAATCGCTTATTATATATATTTATCACTAGTATTTTTATTAACATTATTTATATATATAATTCCAATAATAGTTTCAGTATTTAAAATAATCTTTTAGAAAGACATAAAGTCTTTCTTTTTTTTAATCTTACTTAAAAAAGTATGTTATAATTATCTATATAAACGTACATAATAATAAATTTAGTAGGGGGATACTATAATGAAAAAGAAGAAAACTAAGAAAAATAGGTTTTTTAATGCATCTAAACGTAAAGAAAATGACAATAGTAAAAAATTAGTTTTTTTTGACGACGATGATTTTAAATTTGAAAATAAGGAAAATAATGAACATTCAAAAAAAATAATTGATGAAGACTACTCCATCGAAGAATATGAAGAAACATCTGATAAAAATTCAAAAGTAATCCCTGATGAAAAAAATGATTATGTAGAAGAGTGGGAAGGAATAATAGAATTATACAAAGATGATGATTCTTTAGAAGAATATGAGCCAAAACATGTTCAAAAAGAAGAAGATAATGAAGATTACGCAGAGTATTCTGATGCGGAAAGAAAGTCTATTGAAGAAAAACTAGCTGAATATAAGATAGTAGAAGAAGAAAAAGTACAAATCAATCAAGACATTTTCAAAGAAGATTTTGAGGCATTACCAAGTGATGATAAAAATGATGAAGAACCGGAAGAAAATGAATTAGAGGAAGAGGAAAATACACCTGAAATAAATAAAGAGATTTTCGAAGAAAACTTTGATGCATTAAAAGAAGAAGACACAGAATATGATGAAATAGAAGTTGATGAGAAAACTGAATATGAAGAAGTAGAGCAGGATGAAGAAACAGAAGTAAATGAATATACAGTAGATGAAGAAGTAGAAGATATTCCAAAAAATCCAGTTGATGAGCAAAAAGTAAATGAAAATATCTTTGAAGAAAACTTTGATGCATTAAAAGAAGAAGATACAGAATATGATGAAATAGAAGTTGAAGAACCAGAAGAATATGAAGAAGTAGAACAAGATGACGAGGAACCTGAAGAAAATGAAAATATCGTAGATGCAGAAGTAGAAGATACAGATAAAGAACAAGAAGATGATGAAAATGAAAATATCTTTGAACAAGACTTTGATGCATTAAAAGAAGAAGATACAGAATACGATGAAATAGATGTTGAAGAGCCAGTTGAATATGAAGAAGCAGAACAAGATGAAGAGGAACCTAAAGAAAATGAAACTATCGTAGATGCAGAAGTAGAAGATATAGACAAAGAACAAGAAAATATAAATGATGAAAATGGTCAAGAAGTAGATGAAAATATCTTTGAAGAAACATTTGATGCATTAAAAGAAGAAAATACAGAATATGATGAAGCAGATGATGAAGAGACAGATGAATATGAGTATACTTCATCCGAAGAACAAAATGAGGAAATAACTGATTCAAAAGAGTCTGATCAAACAGAAGAGATTGAAGAACAACGAGAAGAAATAACTGATTCAGAAGAGTCTGACAAAATAGAAGAGTCTGAAGAACAACAAGAAGATAAATCAGAATTAGAACAAGATGAAGACATAGAGCCTCCAAAAGAACTTGATATCTTTAAAGACGACTTTGATGTAATGCAAGAAGAGCCTGAAGAACAACAAAATGATGAACCAACTGAAAAAGAAAGCAACCTTTCAACACCAAAGGAAGATAATAGAAAAAAGTTTGATTTCAATATTATGAAAGGTATTGGAAAATCTGTAAAACTAGATATCTTTAAGGAAGATTTTAATGTATTAGATATTGTTGAAGATAAAACTGTTAAAGAAAAAGAACAACCAGTAGATGATAAAGCAGAGGATGAAGTAGAGGATAAAAAAGAAATTACTGCTGATTTTAATGATGATTATTCAGATGAAAAAGAAGTAGAAAAAGAAAAGAAAATAAAGCCTCCTAAAAAAGATAAACCTCCAAAACCAGAAAAACAAAAAAAAGAAAAAATACCAAAAGAAAAGAAAAAATTCAAATTTGATATTAATTCCCGTTTTATAACAATAATTACAATTATAGTCGCAACAATTCTTTTAGTTTTATCAATTCTATTAATTTATAGTTCGTTTGGAACAAAAGAAAATAAATCCGTTCAATATAAAGAAACAAGTAATATCAAATATCAGGTATTAACTAATTCTAAAAGTAAAGATGACAAATATCTTTCAAAAAAGATTCAATTAATTAAAATAAACATGAACTATAAGTTTGAAATTAACGAAAGCAGTTCTTTAATATTTAGTAACAAAATAGCTGGAGACTTAATGATAGTTGATAAAGAAAATCCAGAAAATGAAGTATGTGTAGGAACTTATGTACTATCAGGTGAAGAAGAAAATCTAATAAATGATTCTAAAACATACACAATAAATAAAAACGTTACAATTGACTATGATTACTATAATAGTCTAGCAGAACAATATAAGAATTCAGTAGCAGAAGAAACAGAAAGTTATCTATTAGTTTACTTAAGTGTAAAACAAAAAAATCAAGATAAGAATAAATTTATGTTTGATAATCAATCTCAAGCATCAGTGAAAATACCATTATCAAAAGAAGTAATCAAATTAAATATCTCTAATTTAGATAATGATAATCTAACAAATGGTAAACCAAAACTTGCAATTACTAGTATACCTAAATTTATAATTGGATTATTATTTTGTCTTCTAGCAATAGTAACTGTACTACTTAAAAGAATTAAAATAGTAAATGAACTTGAATCAGAAGAAGAAATTGATTATGATACAGCCTTAAATAATATATTAGATAAATATGAAAACTTATTTACAAAGACAATGTCACTACCTAAAGCTAAAAAAGTAATGATAATATATTCTTTAAGTGATTTAATAGAAATAAGAGAAAAACTTAATGAAACAATAAAATACTATATTGTCAAGGAACATGTTGAATGTTATTTCTTTATCACTCATGGAGAAAGCCTATATCTATTTAAATTAAATGAAAAAGACTATGAAAAAAAGATTTAATTAATTAAATCTTTTTTATTTACATAATACATATGTATTTTGCTTATAATTAACATTTACATTAACATAAGAAGTGTTCTTATTAACTGCGATTAAATAATAAACATTTTCATCAGAACAATCACCACATTTTGCATTAAAAGAAACATCAACATCAATGTCTTTTCCAAAAATTCTCTTAATATTAGGTGTGAGTTTTTCTTGTCTACATGGATTATATTCTAATTCTAATATAGCATAGTTATGATTAATAAAGTCAAGTTCATAAGCAACATCAAGATCTCCAAATATTTCTTTAAATCGAGACAATGTCTGAATTGTTTCATTTAAGTTGATATCATCTTTTGTTTCAAATGATTCTGTTATAAAAAATAGGGTATCATTTCTTTCTCTATTATTACGTTCTGATATAATATTATAAGTACATACTATGATAGCAACAATAATAAGAAAAGCAATAACCCAATATATTCCATTACTACATACTTTCTTTTCTTTCTTTATATTATTATTACTACTTGATTCAACACTTTTACTAGTTTTAGCACTTTCTTTTAATTCGTTTTTCTCTTTTTTAACATTTGCTTTCTTTTTAGCAACTTTACTTGCAGTAGACTTACTAGATTTAGCACTTTCTTTTAAATCACTTTTTTCTTCTTTAACGTTTGCTTTCTTTTTAACGGCTTTACTTGTAGTAGACTTATTAGCTTTAACAGTACTTTTTGCTTTAGAAACTCTAGATGAATTACTTTTAGTAGTACCAGTTTTTTTTACATTCTTCTTTGAATCTGTTTTTCCTGAATTTGTCTTAGTTTTATTGTTACTCTTTTTCGCAACATTTTTCTCTTCCATAAGGCTCCTCCTATTATAATAAAATAATAACATAAAAAAAGACTTATTTCTACAATGAACTACTTATTTCTTTTGAAGTATCTTACTATATAAAGATTTTATAGTAAAGCATCAATCATTGCATTTACTTTTTTAAATATTGTATAATTATATTAGTATTGAGGTGATTTTATGAGTAAAAGTTTAAAAGCTCCATGGAGAAAATTTTATGATAATGAAAAAGGACATTTAGAGTATCCAGATTTTTCAGCTTACAAATTAATAGAATATACAGCTAGTAGACACTTAAATAATATTAGTTATAATTACTACGGAAATAAGAAAACCTATTATGAGTTTTTAAAACAAATAGATGAAGTTGCTAGATCATTTAAAGCAATAGGAGTAAAACATAAAGATGTTATCTCAATTTGTATGCCAAATACACCAGAAGGAATAATTGCCTTCTATGCTGCAAATAAAATTGGTGCAGTTGCAAGTATGATACACCCATTATCAGCCGAAAATGAAATAAAACATTATTTGAATATATCTAAATCAGAGTGGCTTGTCACAATTGATTTTGCTTTTAATAAAGTTAATAATATTATTAAAGACACAAAACTAAAAAAAGTAATAACTGTTAGTGTAGCCGACTCAATGCCAATGTATATGCTACCAGTTTACATTGCAACTAAAGGTATAAAAATAAAACTAGAAAAAAATGAAAAGAGAATAGGTTGGAAAGAATTTTTAAAACTGGGAAAAGAATATACAAAAGAAATAGATGATGATTTTAAAGGAAAAGAACTTGCAGCAATACTATATTCTGGAGGAACAACAGGAACACCAAAAGGAGTAAAACTAACTAATTTAAATTTAAACGCCTCAGCTATGCAAAATTTTGAACATGTAGCCTGTCTAAAAGATAAAGACAAAGTACTTGCTATAATGCCTATATTTCATGGATTTGGTTTAAGTGTTTGTATCCATTGCGTTCAATATTTTGGAGGAACAAGTATTTTACTACCACAATTTAGTGCTAAGACATTCGATAAAATATTAAAGAAATATGAGCCTAACGTTATTGTTGGAGTACCAACATTATTTGAAGCAATGACTAAAAATAAAAACTTTAATTTCATGAAACTAGATTATGTTACTTGTGTAATTTCTGGAGGAGATTCTCTATCAATAGAACTAAAAAAGAAGTTTGATGAATGGCTTGAAAAACACCACTCTCCAACAACAATCAGAGAAGGTTATGGTCTAACAGAATGTTGTGCTGCCAGTTGTTTTACACCACTTAATTACTATAGAGAAGGAAGTATTGGAATACCTTATCCAGATACATATTACAAAATTGTTGAAGACGGAACAGAAAAAGAAGTTCCATATGGTCAAGAAGGAGAAATTGTAATAACTGGTCCAACTATCATGGAAGGATATATAAGAAACAAAAAAGAGACAAAACAAACATTAAGAAAACATAAAGATGGAAGAGTTTGGTTACATACTGGTGACCAAGGAATGATGGACAAAGACGGTTTTGTATACTTTAAAGGCAGACTAAAGAGAATGATAATCTCATCAGGTTATTGTGTCTATCCAAATAATATTGAAAATGTTATTGATTCACATCCAGATGTTTCTATGTCTTGTGTTATAGGAATACCACATCCATATAAAGTAACAGCAGCAAAAGCTTTTATTGTTTTAAAAGATGGAGTATCTGAAAGTGATGAAATTCTAGATTCTATTAAATCACTTGTTGAAAAAAACTTAGCAAGATTTTCTTGGCCATGTGAATATGAATTTAGAAAAGAATTACCAAAGACTTTAGTAGGTAAAGTCGCATTTAATGTCTTAGTACAAGAAGAAAAAATGAAAGCACAAGATCGTTCATGGGAAAAAGCAGAAGAACTTTTGGAACAAGTTGATGATGAATCAAATAGTGATGAATTATTAGATAACTTAAATAAAGATGCAAAATAAAGAAGGTGAAATAATGAAAATACTTGCAAGTGACTTTGATGAAACAATTTATTATTTAGACAACGAAGAACAAAATAAAAAGAACGTTAAAGCCATAAACAAATTTGTTGAAAGTGGAAATGTTTTCTGCGTTATAACAGGTAGAAATTATACAGATTTAAAAGAACTTTTAGTAAAAAATAAAATACCTTATAACTATTTAGTCTGTGAAGATGGAGCTAAGATATTTGATAAAAATGACAATTGTCTCGCAACAAAAAAATTAGGTCACCAAACAATAGGCTATGTAAGAAAAATTCTTGACTCCATGAATTGTGACTATCATCTAGATAATGGTTATCAAAAAACAGATGATGAAAATGATGTCGTAAAAATAGTTGTTAATTGTACAAATGAAGAAACAAAAAACAAAATAGTTGAACATATAAAAGAGCAATCTGATGTTCACATATATGCAAGTAGATTTCATGTTAATATTATAAATAAAGTAGTAAATAAAAAATATGGTCTAAGCAAACTAATTGATATAGAAAAATTAGACACAAGTATTTTATATACAATTGGTGACAATGATAATGATTATGAAATGCTTAAACACTTTAATGGTGGAGTAATGAAAAAGCATAACAAAGTATTAGATTCTTTAAATAAAAAAGAATACATATCAATAGCCGAATATATAGAAGAATTAATGAAAGATTAATTCTTTTTTTCATATTATTAAATAGGTGATAATATGGACAACTTAATTTTTAATTTACTTACTGATTATGGATATTTTGGAATGTTTCTAGGTATGATTTTAGAAGCCGTTATAATAGTTATACCAAGTGAAGTTATTTTAGCAACAGGTGGAATTCTTGCCAGTAAAAAAATCTTTTCATTATTTGGAGCCTTTTTAACGGGATTATTAGGAAGTATCTTCTGTGCCATAATAATATATTTTATGGGATATTTTGGTGGAGAAAAATTTATTAAGAAATATGGCAAATACTTTTTTATGAAAGAAGAAGATATAACTAAATCAGATAATTGGTTTAATAAATATGGAATGATAAGTTGCTTGATAGGAAGAAACATCCCAATAATTAGAACCCTTATCTCATTACCAATCGGAATAATGCATTGCTCATTTATAAAATTCTTAATTTATACAACAATAGGTTCAATACCATGGACATTTCTCTTTGTCTTTTTAGGGTATAAACTTGGACAAAATTGGATACTAGTTAATGGATATATAGATATGATAAAAATACCAGTAAGACTAATTTTATTTTATTTAGTTATTAAATTAGCAATAAAATTGATAAAAAAGCGCAAAAAAATAATATAAAATATAGTTTTTTTTTATAAATTATGTTATAATGACAAACGACGTATAAAGAGGTGTAGTATTATGGAGAAAAGAAATGTAGCAATTATTGCGCACGTTGACCATGGAAAAACAACATTAGTTGACGGAATATTAAAGCATTCAGGAATGTTTAGAGATAATGAAGATGTCTCAAATATTTCAATGGATTCAAATGATATAGAAAAAGAAAGAGGAATTACAATTCTTGCTAAAACAACAGCATTAGACTATAAAGGTGTAAGAATTAATATCTTAGATACTCCAGGTCATGCTGACTTTGGTGGAGAAGTTGAACGTATCATGAATATGGTTGATGGTGTTCTATTAGTAGTAGATGCCTATGAAGGAGCAATGCCACAAACAAGATTTGTATTAAAGAAAGCTTTTGAAGCAGGAGTAAAACCAATAGTTGTAATTAATAAAGTAGACAAGCCAAGTGCAAGATGCAAACAAGTAGTAGATGAAGTATTAGACCTATTTATCGAATTAGGAGCAGATGAAGATCAATTGGATTTCCAAGTAATTTATGCATCTGCAATTAATAATACTTGTTCATTAAGTGATGATTTATCAACACAAACTCCAGGAATGTCTGAAATACTTGATAAGATTATTGAGTTAATTCCAGCTCCAACTGGAGACAAAGATAAACCATTACAATTCCAACCAGCATTATTAGACTATAATGATTTCGTAGGAAGAATTGGAATTGGAAGAGTAGAAAATGGTAAGATTAAAGTTGGAGAAGTAGTAACTTGTTGTAGACTAGATGGAACTACAAAACAATTTAGAATTCAAAAACTCTTTGGTTTTTATGGATATAATAGAATTGAAATAGAAGAAGCAGAAGCAGGAGATATTATCGCAATATCAGGACTTGCAGATATCTCAGTTGGAGAAACAATTTGTAATAATGATAATATTCTACCATTACCAAAGATTCACATTGATGAACCAACATTACAAATGACATTCGCAACTAACTCATCACCAATGGTAGGAAGAGATGGAAAACTAGTAACTGCAAGAAAAATTGAAGAAAGACTAATTAAAGAAACACAAAGAGATGTATCTTTAAAAGTAGAACAAGCATCTAACGAATCATTCCTAGTAAGTGGTCGTGGAGAATTACATTTAGGAATCCTAATCGAAAATATGCGAAGAGAAGGTTATGAACTAGAAGTATCAAAACCAACTGTAATTATCAAAGAAATTAATGGTCAAAAATATGAACCATATGAAGAATTGCAAATAGAAGTACCAGAAGATTCCGTAGGATCAGTTATTGAACAACTTGGAATTCGTGGTGGAAAAATGGAAAGTATGAATAACTTTGAAAATCAAGTAAGATTAATTTATACAATCCCATCACGTGGACTAATCGGTTTCTCAGGAGACTTTATCACAATGACTAAAGGTTATGGAATTATGAACCACTCATTCAAAGAGTATCTTCCATATGAAAATGTTGTAATTGGAGAAAGAAAATTAGGTACATTAGTTTCAATGGAAAATGGAAATGCAACTGCATATTCAATTGGTAATCTTGAAGATAGAGGAATAATGTTCATAGAACCTGGAACAGAAGTATATGAAGGTATGATTATTGGTGAATGTAATAGAGACAATGATTTAGCTGTAAATGTAGTTAAAGGAAAACAATTAACAAATACACGTGCTGCTGGATCAGACCACACAGTTGTCTTAAAAAGACCAAGACCAATTACTCTAGAATACGCTCTAGATTATATAAATTCTGATGAATTAGTAGAAGTAACTCCTAATAATATCAGATTAAGAAAGAAAATTCTTAATACAGAAGAAAGAAAAAAATGGGATGCAAGATATAAAAATAACTAGAAATAGTTATTTTTTTCTTGAATAATTTATCTATATTTAATATAATGATATTAAGGTAGAGGTGATTGTATGAACCAAGACACTAGAAGCAATATAGAAAAACAACAATTATCAGAAGAAGAATTACAACGTACTCAAGTCCTTAATTTAGAAGATTTCAGAAGCGTTGCCAGAATAGAAAAAATAGGAAGTAAAAAGCCTGCAATAATAGTAGCAATGATAGGAGTATTTTCAATACTATTAGGAACAGCTTTTCCAGCATATCAGTCATATAGTGCCAGAAAAGAAGCTGAAAAAAATGGTGAAATGGTATCAGCTAGAAGAGATGAAAATGCTAAAGAAGAAAGACAATTATTATGTATAGCTGAGTCTGTAACAGCAGAACTTAAAATAAAAGAAAGAATAGAAACAACATATATATTTGAAGAAGACGAATTAAAATCCTTAAAAAAGGTTTACTATTTATCTAAAATAAATAAAGATGAGGAAGTACCATTTTTTGCAGTATACAAAAATGCTGTACCTCCATTTCTAATTCAAATAAATGGATACTCTACAACTATAAAAGAAACAGATGATACAATTATAAATACAACAAAAATTGACTTTGACTCTGTAGATCTTAATGCCATACCAAAAAACAGTATTGATAATTATAGGTTTAACCCAGAATTTTTTGGTAAAGAAAGTGAAGAAGTTGTTAAAACAACAAAAGAATCTGTAGGATTTAAATGTGAATAAAAATCATTTAGTATAATATAAATCTCATATCCATATTTAGATATGAGATTTTTTTGTTTAAATAAAAATTAATGATGCTATAATAAATATAATAAAAGATAATAGAAAGGAAAGAAGAATAGATTATGATAAAAAAATATAAAAAAGAATTATTGATTTTCCTTTCCTTTTTTATTATATATTTCATTATAGGATTACTATTTACATACTATCTAGAAATATATAAATATTGGGATGTAATATTTGATGTAGATACTCCAAGAGTAGTAGGAGATTTAACATCAATTAATTCATTTCATTATCGAGCATCAGTTCATCCATTATTTATTCTTTTCTTTCAACCGATAGTATTTTTTCTAAAATTTATATTTCAAGATAAAGCAATCTCCATTTTGTTTCTTCAAAGTATACTTGCTGCATCATCTTCCTTAATAATGTATAAAATTTTAAAAAAGATGGGAATAAAAGAAAGATTAAGTATTTTATTAACAGTCTTATTTGGAATGAGTCTTCCCCAAACAGTATATGCATCAAATATAGAAACTTATATATATGCTCAATTTTTTCTCATGTTTTTATGGTTATTTGTAGAATTAAAAATTGATAAAAAGCTAAATAACTTTGATTACATAATTTTAGTTTTATTAGGAATAGGATCAATTTCAATAACAGTTACTAATTTTGTACAATACATATTCGCAATCTTCTTTTTAATATGCCTTAATAAAAAACAGAATTATCCTCTAACAACAGGTATTCTACTAATTATAACATCATTAGCCTTTGCAACATTCCTAGCAGATATTCAAAATGCCATCTGGCCAACAGCTCCTAATTTCTTTTTAAAAGGACTTAATGACTTAATATATGGAACAAGTGAAGAATTATCGTACATTGATAGCAACATAACTGTTAATAAAATATTA
Organism: uncultured Muribaculaceae bacterium; assembly: GCA_964530845.1. Lineage (GTDB taxonomy): Bacteria > Bacillota_I > Bacilli_A > RF39 > UBA660 > UBA3789. The sequence continues at coordinate 115,802 of CAZHBS010000004.1, read as the reverse complement.
AATGTAATTAATTCTAACTTTTCGTATTCATTCAACTTATCAAAATATGTTATAACAAATAACAGCGTTTACTTAACTTTTAAAGAATCTATTATAAGTAACATAATCTCACTTACATTATTCTTTAGTTTCATCATATCAATAATAACATTTATAATTAAAAGTAAATTTAATATAAAAGAACATAAAATCTTTTATGCATTATTATGTTCATACTTATTTAACTTTATATTACATATTTTTTATGGTAACAAAACAGTATTTTTATATATATGCCACTATAACTTTACAATAATACTAATACTTGCATATATTTTAAAATATTTTAAAAAGAATGATATCAAGAATAAATATCTGTTCTATACAATATTAACCATAATAGTACTATTATCACTAAATTCTATTGCTTCAATATATTTTAAATTGTCTCCACTTTATAGTTCAATTAATAGTTTTAGTATAATTCCAATAATTATAATCCTATTACTTTCTATAATAATGATATTTTTAATATTTAAAAGCAAATCAAAAAGAATTATCATCTCATTAATTACTATAATAGTAATATTAAGTATGTGGATAATGCTCAATAGAGTAAATAATTCATATATAAGTTACAATTCCATTGAATATAAAATGATGGCATAAAAAAACTGCAATTAAGCAGCTTTTTCATTTTTTGCTAAAGTTCTAATTTCTTTTGCTGAAAGTCTAACTTTAGTACCGTCTTCTAGTCTATAAACTTGTAAATTTAAATTTTGTCTCTTTTTTGTTGCGTTTAACGCATGAGATCTAATATTTTTAACATTATCTTTTCTAGTAGTAATATTAACAGCCATGCTATCCCTCCTTTAGTATTTCCTCACTGCTTAATAACTTTAACATAAAATGTAAAGAAAGTCAAATAAATGCCAAAAAAACCAATATAAACTTGTAAAAAATCTAAAAATAATGTAACCTATAAATATAGTAGGTGAGAATATGTTAAAGTCAAAACCAATATTGATAATTTTGATTATAGCCGGTCTTATAACAATTGGACTTAATGTAATTACTTTTGAAGATTCGGATACAACAGTAGGTCCAAAAACCTATACAATGGATAAAACTATAAATGTAAAGCAAGGAGAATATTTTACGTTTGATTTTAAAGTAAATGAAGTAAAAGATAACGGAACATTAGTAACTTTAAATGCAACAGCTAAAAATTTAGGAGATAAAGAACTAGATTTTTCATATATTAGTTTCTATTTATTAGATGATAGTGATACAGAAATAGGATCAACAATGTCAGCTACAACGCCAACAAGTCTAGCATCTACAATCAGAACTGATATGGACTCAACTGGAGATTTATATTTCACAATGCCAACAACAAGTTATTCTAAATTAAAAATGGTAGTACCTGATTATGTATCTGGACAAGAGGAAATATCATATATTATTACTTTAAACAAATAAGAACATTAGTTCTTTTTTTTATTTATCTCACTATTTGTGATAAAATAAGACTAAAGGAGGTATTATTATGTACACACCATTATTTAATAGAACATCATATACATTACTTTCAAGTCTTTTAAAAACAGAAGACTTAGTAGAATATGCCAAAAAAAATAATATCCCCGTAATCGCCATAGCTGATAGTAATATGTATGGCACAATGGAATTTATTAAAAAATGCAATTCTGAAAACATTAAACCAGTAATCGGTTTAGAGTGTCTCCTAGAAAACTATCATATTGTTTTGTATGCCAAGAATTATTCTGGCTATCAAAACTTAATGAAACTATCAACAATTCAAAGTGAAAGACTAATAAATGAAAAAGACCTATTAAATTATAAAGATAATCTCTATGCCATAATAGAATTTAAATATCAAAATGAATTTGAAAATATAAGAAAAATCTATAATGATTTATTTATTGGATATACAAATAAAAAAGAAGAAAAAACAGCTCTTGTAATAACAAAGAACGTTGTATTCTTTCAAGAAAATTTATATAAAGAAAAACAAGACCAAAACTTATTAACTTACTTATATAAAATAAGAGATGGAAAAACTGTTTTAGACGAAGTTGATTATGAAGTAGAAAATCATGAATTATACATAGAAAATATTTTAGATAAGACAGATAATGTTGGTATGATTAATTCAAATGAAATTGCCAGTAATTGTAATATTGAATTTCCTAAAGCAGAAAATCTTTTACCAATTTTTGACTGTGAAAATCCTGAAAAGTATTTATTTGAATTATGTAAAGCCGGTTTGACTAAAAGATTAAATGGACAAATTCCCGATAAATATAAAGAACGTCTTGTCCATGAATTAAAAGTTATTAACCAAATGGGCTTTCCTAATTACTTTTTAATAGTCTATGATTTCATAAAATTTGCTAAAAAACAAAAAATCTTAGTAGGCCCAGGTAGAGGTTCTGCTGCCGGAAGTTTAGTTGCTTATTCACTAGGGATAACTGATATTGATCCTCTTAAATATGATTTATTATTTGAAAGATTTTTAAATCCAGAACGAAAGACAATGCCTGATATTGATACAGACTTTCCTGATAATAAAAGAGATATAGTAATTAATTATGTTAAAGAAAAGTATGGAGAAAAAAGAGTAAGTGGAATAATTACTTTTGGAACAATGTCAGCTAAACAAGTAATAAGAGATGTATCTAGAGTTTTAAATATTCCTTTATATAAAGTTGATTCATTATTGAAATTAATTCCACAAATAACTAAAGATAATTTAAAAACAATCTATGAAAATAATCTAACATTTAAAACAAGAATAGAAAGTGATATTTCCCTAAAAGAAATGTTTGATATAGCTGTTAAATTAGAAGGCTATCCAAGACATACATCACAGCATCCTGCAGGAATAATTATGTCAAGAGTTAACTTAGATGAAGTGGTACCACTAACTAAAACAGATGATATTTACGTAACAAGTTATCCAATGGAATATCTAGAAGAACTTGGACTATTAAAAATGGACTTTCTTGTTATTAAGAATCTTACTTTAATTGATAATGTTTTAAACGATATAAAAGAATACACAAATGAAGAAGTTGATTTCCAAAAAATACCATTAGATGATGAAAATACCTTAAAGATGTTTGAAACTGGTAATACTTGCGGAATCTTTCAATTTGAAACAACGGGAATGCGAAACTACTTAAAGAGATTAAGACCAACATCATTTGATGATATCTTTGCTGCCATTGCTCTTTATAGACCAGGAGCAGCAGGAAGTATTGACTCATTTGTTAAAAGAAAACATGGTGAAGAACCGATTGAGTACTTAGACCCAGCCTTAGAAAAAGTAACAAAAAGTACTTATGGATTATTTATATATCAAGAACAAATTATTGAACTTGCACATATTTATGCAGGATACACCCTAGGAGAAGCAGATATATTAAGAAGAGCCATGTCCAAGAAAAAAGAAGAACTTCTAAAAGCAGAGGAAGATAAATTCATCTCAAAAAGTTTAGAATTAAATCATTCTTATGAAGATGCTAAAAAAGTCTTTGATTTAATACTTAAATTTGCAGGATATGGTTTTAATAAATCACACTCAGTAGTTTATTCAATAATTGCTTATAAGATGGCTTATTTAAAGTGTTATTACAAAACAATATTCTATTCTAACTTATTAACAAATGTTATTGGTTCTGAAACAAAAACAAATGAATATATAATTGAAGCTAAGAGTGAAAAAATAGAAATAGTAAAACCAACAATTAATAATAGTGAATCAAGATATAAAGTAGAAGATAATAAAATAATCTATCCAATTTCAAATATAAAAGGAATAGGTGTAGCTGTATCAGAAAGAATAGATGTTGCCAAAAAAGATGGACCATTTACTGATATTTATGATGCCTTCAGTAGATTATATATTAGTGGAATTACTAAAAAGGTTTTTGAAACATTAATATATGCCGATGTTTTTAAAGAGTTTAATATAAATCGTAAAACATTAATAGATAATTTAGATAGTCTTTATAATTATGCAGAACTAACAAAAGATATTGACCCTTCATTAGTAATAAAACCAGAAATAGAAATGTCTCTAGAATATGAAGATTCATATCTTTTAGAAAAAGAAAAAGAAGTCTTTGGTTTCTACTTATCTCAACACCCAACCACAATCTATAAAAAGGATAATCCTTACTGTATACAAATAGACGAAATAAGTAAGTATTATAATAAAACAGTAGATAATATAATTTTAATTGAAAAAATCAAAATAATTAATACAAAAAAAGGCGATAAGATGGCTTTCATAACAGGAAGTGATGAAACTGGAAGCAAAGATTTTATTGTTTTTCCCGCAACCTACAAAGCAAATGAAAATCTAGATAAAGGCATGATAATTAAGGTAAGAGGAAAAGTTGAAAAAAGACTTAACGAAATACAAGTAATTGTCGATAGAATAAAATACCTTCAAGGAGAAGAAAATGATAAATAGAAAAGACTTTTATAAAGTAACTGGCTCAGTGTTACTAATTGATCAACTAATAAAAATAATAATAAATCATACAATGAAATTACACCAATCATTAGAAATAATACCTAACTTTTTTAGTATATTTTTCGTAAAAAATACCGGAGCTGCTTTTTCGATATTTAGTAATTCTACGTTTTTATTGATAATAATAAGTACAATATTTATACTCGTATTAAATAGATTTATTGCAAAAGACAATTCAATTACAAAAAAAGAAGAAATATTTCTAGGACTCGTAATGGGAGGAGTATTAGGAAACTTAATTGATAGAATTATTCATAAAGGAGTAATAGATTACTTAAGTTTTACATTTTTTAATTATGACTTTGCTGTATTTAATTTTGCAGACTCATGTATTGTAATAGGAACATTACTATATTTAATATCTTCTTTTATAAAGAAAAAAGATAAATAGTAGGAGGAATTATGAATAATTTTAAAGAATATTATAAAAAAACTAAAGAAAAGATTGATAAAGGAATAATACTTTTAAATAAAGATTTAGAAAAAGAATCTAATCCAATTATAAAAGAAAATTTAGGTCTACTATCTAATTTGAATAAAGATGGAAAAAGAATAAGAGGAGTATTAGTTAATTTAGGATATTACCTTCTAAAAGAAGATGACAATTACGCAAATGCCATGGCTGTAGCCTATGAAATGTTTCAAACAGCTATACTAGTTCATGATGACATAATTGATAATGATGATAAAAGAAGAGGAGTAGACACAGTTCATTATGCCAACTACAACAAGTATAGAAAATATGATGAAAAAGCTAAACATTTAGGAGACTCTATCGCTATATGTATAGGAGACTATGGACTATATACTGCCAATAAAATAGTTATAGATAATTATTCAAAAGATCCAAACTTAAGTAAGATACTATCTAATTTTAATAGTACAATTATCACAACAATAAGAGGAGAATTAATAGATGTAATATTACCATTCGAAGGAAAATATAATCTAATTAATAATAAGAAAATAGAAGAAAATATTTTAGAAATATATCGCTTAAAAACATCTTATTACACAATAATAGGTCCACTAGAAGTAGGTCTATTACTAGCAGGAGTAGATGAAGAAAACTTAAAAGATATTAGAAAATTTGGTGAAAAGGTAGGAACAGCATTTCAAATACAAGATGATATTTTAGGAATATACTCAGATGAAATGGGAAAAGTAAAAGGATCAGACATTAAAGAGTTTAAACAGACTATTTTATATTCTTATATAATTAACACTGAATATAAAGATGAGTTTATGAAACATTATGGTAATGAAAACATCACAAAAGAAAATATAAAAGTAGTTCAAGATTTATTTATAAAAAGTAAATCACTTGAATATGCAACAAATAAAATGAATGAATTATATGATGAATCAATAGAAATACTAAATAATATTTCTTGGATAGAAGAAGATAAAAAACAACTCCTACATGGATTTGTAGAATATTTAAGAAATAGAAATAAATAATGTACTATAAATATAAAATATGTGTTATAATTAATGCCTGACTGATAAATTTAATAAAAGAGGTTGATAAAATGGATAGATATAAAGCCACTAAAATAACAGGAATTTTAGGCATTATTGGTAATATATTTTTACTAATAATAAAAGGAATCGTAGGATTTATGAGTAATAGTCAGTCATTAATCGCAGATGCATTTAATAGTGCAGGAGATATATTCTCATCATTAATGACATTTATAGGAAATAAAATAAGCTCAAAAGAAGCAGATGATGATCATAACTTAGGACATGGTAAAGCAGAATATATTTACTCTTTACTAATAAGCATCTCAATGATGCTTCTTTCAGTTGAAGTAATAAAGGGAGTAATTGAAAATATTATAGAAAAGAAATATATTATTTACTCAAATTATTTAATTATTGTCTGTATAATAACTATAATTGTTAAAATATCGCTATATTTATATACAAACCATCTGTATAAGAAAACTAAAAACATCTTAATACTAGCAAATAGTAAAGATCATAGAAATGATGTTCTATTAACAACAATGACATTAACATCTATTATCTTAAGTCAAAAGTTTTACTATATTGATAGTATTGTAGGAATTCTCATATCAATATGGATTATATACACATCAGTTATTCTATTCAAAGAAAGTTATGATGTTTTAATGGATAAAAGTATGGATGAAAATATCAAAAATGAAGTTTTAAAAATAGTAAATAGTCATAAGAATGTAAAAGGATTTAGACATTTTAACGCAACACCAGTAGGATATAGGTATCAAATTTCTTTTACAATATTTGTCGATGGGAAAATATCTACATTTGAAAGTCACGAGATTGCAAATGACCTAGAAAGAGAAATAGAAAAGAAAATAGATGAAGTATATTTAACTGTAATTCATGTAAATCCAATCTAAAACTTGAAAAAATCACAATTTTGTGATATAATTAGCACACATTGAGAAGGGGGATTTATTATGGAAAGGTTTCGTAATAGTAATCAAATGCGTGCTTTTATGAAAAAAGAAGCAAAAAGGTTGAATATTAATATTAATAATGCATATATAACATTTGTTGCTCGTGAGTTTTTAGAAAAGTTATCAAGAGTTGATAATGGAACAATACTTGTTAAAGGAAGTTCAGCAGAAACTGCTTATTTAGGAGGTCTTGTACGTGGAATAACAGATGTTGATATCGCATCAACAAGAAAAATAGAATTTGCAGCTCCAATGTTAAGAAAATTAGTAGAAGACGATAAAGATGTGAAATTTTCTGTTGAAAGAAAAGTTAAGAAAACTCCAAGTGGTATTTATCAAATTCCTTTTGATGCCACATTTGATAAAATGAAACAACCTCTAGGAGTAGACTTTCAAGATCAATATAAAAGATTAATTAAAAAAGAAAAAAGAATAATGCCTAAAATATTTGAAGGAGACGAAGAATTTGAAATAACTACTCCATCATTTGAAGAGTATTTAGCAGAAAAATTATGCATAATCCTAGAAAGCAATAAGCCAGATTTATTAAATACAAGAGTAAAAGACTTTTATGATATATATCAACTACATGGTGGAAAATATGATCCAGATAAGTTAACAAGATATTTTAAAAGAATGCTTGAGTTAAGAGGAAAGATAAAAATAGAAGATGCATCAACAAGTTATTTAGATAGAAACTTTGTAATGAATCACGACCATATTTGGGATAGTACAAAAGAAAAATATGATTTTTTAGATAGCGAAATAGATTTGCAAGGAGCAGTATATTATGTAAGAGCTGTTCTAAGAGAAGAATTACATAATAATGGTCAAATAACAGAACCACTACATGAAATAAGGAAAAAAAGATAGTTAATAAACTATCTTTTTTGATATAATAAAAAAGAGGGATGAACTATGCTTGAAGAATTAAAAGAAAAATATAATGAAATGCAAAAAAAATACGGAGATAAAGAACTAGACTCCATTAACTTTGGAGGCTGTACAGAAAATCCAGATATCTGTTTTGTTTTTATGAATCCAACCAAAAGAAATATTACATCAAGTAAAGAATGGAAAGGAATAAAGTCTCCATGGGTAGGAACAAAAAACATCTGGAATTTATTTAATGATATAGGAATTATAAGTGATGAAACATATAGTAAAATAAAAAGTATTAAAGGAAGTGAATGGGACTACTCATTTGCTGAAAAAGTATATAAAGAAGTAGAAGATAAGAAAATATTCATAACAAATCTTGCTAAATGTACCCAAGTTGACGCAAGACCATTAAAAGATGAAATATTTAAAAAGTATTTAAAATTATTTTATAAAGAAATGGATATTGTAAATCCTAAAAAAATAATCTTATTTGGAAATCAAGTATCAAGTATTGTATTAAATCAAAAAATAAGTGTTAGTCAAACAAGAAAACAAAAATTTGAATATAAAAATCATGAATATTACCCAGTATACTATCCAGTTGGCAATGGTGCTTTTAATATTGATAAATCAATAGAAGATATAAAATATATAATGAATACATTATAAAACATGATATAATAAAAAAGACTAGGAGTGATAGTGTGGATAAAGAAGAATTTTTTGAAAAAAAAATAGAAGAAAATTTTGATATAAAATCAAAAAGAATAAGTATCTTAGAAAACTATGGAGAAAACTTTTGTGAAAATAATTATATTACAAATCCAGCAATTGGAAGAGATACTCAAATAAAGGAATTAATCTTAATTCTTTTAACTCCAGAAAAATCTGCCGTATTAATAGGTAAACCTGGTGTTGGTAAAACGGCCTGTGTAGAAGGACTTGCATATCGTATTAAAAGAGGACTGGTTCCTGATTTATTAAAAGATTATCAAGTAATAAAATTAAATACTGCAGCACTTTTAGGAACAGATCCAATAACAGGAGAATCAAAAGTACAAACTTTAATAGACGAATTAAAAGATAAAACAAAATTAATTCTATTCATAGATGAAATTCATACACTTATGGGAACTAAAGGTGAAGCTCTAGACTTTGCCAATATGTTTAAACCTGCTTTAGATAGAGGAGATATAAAAGTTATAGGAGCAACAACAACAGAAGAATATGAAAGATATATTTTAAGAGATAAAGCCTTTGTTAGACGTTTTCAAAAAGTTGAAATATTTGAGCCTACTAGAGAAGAAAACATTGAAATACTAATTGGAACACTTCCAAAAATTGAAGCAAAAACAGGGGCTAAGCTAATGTACACACCTTTTATTCAAAAAAGAATCATGGAGTTTATAACAGATATAACAAGTGAATTTAAAAGAATTTATGAGATTGGTTCAAGATATCCCGATGTTTCATTAACAATTGTTCAACAAGCATTCTCTAATGCCTTATTTAATAATAGAAGAGAAGTAAATATTATGGATGTTAGAACTGCAATTACATCAAGTAAAAATATTTATCCAGATGTAATTCAAAAGTCTATGCCTCAATTTGATAAAATGTTTGAAGATCAAATAGCTGAATACAATAATGGAAATACAACAAGTATTGAAAGATTACCAGAAGAGACTTTTTAGTCTCTTTTTACATATTATAAAAAAATAAATTAAAATAAATAACAAATATCATGTATAATTAAAATAGAAGGAGTATAGTTATGATATGTAAAAAGTGTGGTAGAAAATTAAAAAGCAATGAAGTTTTCTGTACTGAATGTGGTTACTATAATAATGAAGAAGATGAAGAACTAGAAGAAAATGAAGAAGAGTATAGTGATGAAGTATATGAAGAATTAACATTTGATGATGATGAAGTTGTGTTAGAAGAAAAAGAAGAAAAAGAAGAGTCTGAAGAGTCCGAAGAAAACTATGAAGAATTAGATGATGACTCTCCAACTATTATAGATAATTTAGTAAAAGCCTATATTGGAGAAGACTATAAATCAATTAAAAATAATATAATGAATATAATGGCATTATTTTTAAGTTGGTTATATTGTATTTATCGCAAACTATATCTAATAGGTATACTTGGAATGATTCTAACAGGTATAGTTATTAAATATTTCTATAAATATCTAATTATTTATATAGTAGTAACTATGCTCTTTAACGGTATAACATTTAATACATTATATTTAATGATTATAAAAAGAAGAGTAAATAAACTAAAAGAAAAGTGCACATCATATAAAGAACAAAAAGAACTTTGTGAGAAAAAAGGTGGAGTAAATGTTCTTCTACCACTTCTAGTATTTGCACTATTTCTTGCAGTGATGCTTATCACATCATTTAAAACCATTGATAATAAAGATAGATTTTTTAAAGAAAATAGTGAAAATCAAGCAAACTGTAAAACTATGTCAAAACAAGCATATAATATATTAAAGTCAACTGAGATAGAAGGAGAAATAACCGAGGCTGCCTGTAAAATAGAAACAAATAATAAAGAAAAGTCTTATAATATTTATTTTAAAATGCGTGATATTATGGGTGATAAATATTTATATTTTGAAAATGTTGACAAAAAATTAACTTTACTAGGTAACACAGAATATATTTCAGAATTAGAATCAAAAGAAAAAGATAAAACTATTACTGAAGAAGAAAAAGTGGTTCTATCGAATAGTAATAATTTAAAAGAGAAATATGAACAATTAATTGGAAACTCTGACTATGAGAAAAGATTAATTGATAATGGAACAAATACAAAATCACGTGAAAATTATATATTTACAAAGAAGGACATTACAGACTAGTAATTGCCTTTTTTTAATTACTACTGTATAATTTAGTGTAGATGTACTTTTCGAAAGGAGAGTAAAAAGTCATTGAGCGCCTGGACTATAAACAGTTGACGAGGTTGGTAGATTATCGAAAGACTCGGCGGGTACTACCACGGATAGATGATTCGTAAGATATGCTAAAAAAAGTAAAATCAAAATTATAACAAAAGGCATATCATCATTAATTGTTTTTATAGTGGAGGAATTTAGAAAAAATGTGTGGAATAGTAGGATATATAGGTGAAAAACATCCTAAAGAAATATTAATAGAAGGGTTAAAAAAACTTGAATATAGAGGATATGATTCAAGTGGTATAGCTCTAAAGAATGAAGATAATATTCAAATAATTAAAAGTACTGGAAAAATTAAAGACTTGGAAGAAAAAGTAAATGAGACAAGTCTAATTAAAGCAACACAAGGAATAGCTCATACAAGATGGGCAACTCATGGAGAAGCTAATGAAATTAATGCACACCCTCATAAAGTGAGTAAAGTAACATTAGTTCACAATGGAATTATTGAAAACTCAAATGATTTAAAAAATAAACTTGTAAATGACGGAATAATCTTTAAATCAGATACTGACACAGAAGTTGCTTGTGCAGTAATTAATGAGTTTTATGAAGAAAATCCAGTTGAGGCAATTGAACAAGCAATAAAGCAACTAAAAGGATCATATGCTTTTGCAATAATGTTTGAGGGTACTGATAAACTTTATGCTGTTAGAAAAGATTCACCATTAATAGTTGGAATAGGTAAGAATGAAAACTTTATCGCATCAGATATAGCAGCAATAATTAAATATACTGATAAATATATACTTTTAGAAGATAATGAAATAGTTGAATTAACAAAAGATGAAGTAAAGGTCTTTAAAGATGGTAAAGAAGTTAATAAAAAGATTGAAACTTCTACTCTAACAATAGAAGAAGCAGATAAAGGTAATTATAAACATTTCATGTTAAAAGAAATCATGGAAGAACCTATTGTATTACAAAGAACTTTAAATAAATATATTAATGATATGGAAAAAGTATATGATGTAACAAAATATGAAGAAATCCATATAGTAGCTTGTGGTTCAGCATTATATGCAGGAATGATAGGTAAGTTCTTACTAGAAGAAAAAGCTGGAATTAAATGTATTACAGAATGTGCATCAGAATATAGATACAAAAAAATATTATATGATAGAAAGACTCTTGTAATATTAGTATCTCAATCAGGTGAAACTGCAGATACTATTGCTGCTATGAGAAAAGCTCATGACCATGGAATAGATACATTAGCCATAGTAAATGTTAAAACATCAACAATTGCTAGAGAGGCAAAACATTGTCTATTTATAGAAGCAGGACCAGAAATAGCTGTCGCAACAACAAAAGCTTATTTACTACAAACAGCTATGTTTGCACTTATCGCATTAAAAGCTGCTAATATAAAGAACAAAGAACCTGAATATAATGAAATAATTAACGATGTTAAGACACTACCAGACAGATTAAGAAAAGTATTAAATGACAAAGAAATATTTAAAAAAGTCGGAGAGGAAATAAAAGATGCTGAAGATGCTTTCTTTATTGGAAGAGGAATAGACTATGCAATGTGTGAAGAAGGTAGTCTAAAATTAAAAGAAGTATCATATACACATAGTGATGCTTATCAAGCAGGAGAATTAAAACATGGAACTATTTCTTTAATTGAAAAAGATGTTCCAGTATTTGCAATTATAACAGATGAATCAATTAAAGATAAAACAGAGTCAAATGTAATAGAAGTAGAAACAAGAGAAGCAAACATTTATACAATAACAAATGACCAATCTTTAAAAGACCATCATTTTAAATATGTTGTTGATAAAATAAATGATTACTTCCAACCAATATTAGTTGTTCCAGTATTACAATTGATTGGATATTATACTGCAGATATACGTGGCCTAGATATAGATAAGCCTCGTAACTTAGCTAAGTCAGTTACAGTAGAGTAGTAGTCGCAAACATAAATATTCTAAATATAATATATTGAAAGGAGAATATTTATGTGTGGATATCAATGTCCTTGTCAGTCAAACCAAAATGATGGTTTTGGTGGCTGGTGGGCCATATTTGTAGTCATTATAATTATTTTCTTCCTATTCTGGGGATTTAATTATAGTGGACCAAATAGATAACAAAAAAGAGGGTTAATTCCTCTTTTATTTTTCCTTAATAACAGAATTTATCTGTTTACTAGCAGCATTAACTGTATTCATATCAGGATTCATAATCCATGACTCTTGTGTACCAAGATGTCCAACTCCAATACCGTCAACACCATCAACTTTCTGTTCAATGATTTTAAAATCCATATTATTAATGCCAGTCTTAATTAGACTTGTAATAACATCTTTGTTCATGTCAGTAGTATAAAGACCTTCAAATGATTCTAAAACTGTGTTGTAATTAGTTAGTGTAGTAGTAGATGCTAACTTTTTAACAATATTTATAAGTATTTGTCTACAATTATCTTGTCTATATCTATCTCTTCCAGGCAAAGCAACTCTCTCTCTCGCAATAGCTAAAATTTCTGGACCATTATAAGATTTGCAGCCTTTTTCTACATGTACTTTTCTTCCTTTATCATCATAACTTCCTAAAGTAGTGTCATGATCTGTATAAAAATCAAATTCAGAACAAAAATCAACTCCACCAATAGCATCAACAACAGTAACTAAACTGCTAGTATTAACATTAATCGTATAATCAATTTTTATCTTAAATAAATTTTCTAAAGCTTCTTTACTTACTTCAGGATCTAATTCTCCCATACACATTAATGTATCTTTAATTCCATAAGCAGGAACATCTACATAATAATCTCTTGGAATAGAAGTAAGAACAACCTTTCTTGTCTTAGTGTTTACTGTAATAATCATATTAAAATCTCTCATAATACCAGTATAGTCAAGACCATTAATATAAATATTATAAGAATCAGGATTATCATTATTTATTGGAATCTCATCTTCTATATTATAAATTCCAATAATTTTAAATTGTTCTTCTCTAATTAAATTACTTGATTCCATTACATATTTATATCTTGCACTTGGAATAAATAAATAATGATCAGTATTAGAAATATCAACAAGTGCATTAAGAACATTATCAGTAGGAGTATATTTATAATTACCTAAAATACCCATTGCTTTATTAATTGATTTACCATATTTATAATATAAAATTTCATGTCCCTTTTCTATCTCAGGTAAACTATTTACACTAGACCAGTATGGTGCAACCAAATAATATTCTGTATTAATCTTATAAGTCTTAAAACTAAAATTGGTATCCATATAAGAATTAGTATTATAAACATAATAAAGTATTGCAGCATTTGAACAAACACTTGCGATAAAAAATAAAACACCAAATATAATTAAAACAACATGTTTTCTATTATATAGAAAGAACCCAATTAAATATATTATTAAAACAACCCCAATAACAAGAAATAAATACTTGTTAGGTAAAACGCCTAATTCAACAATATAGTAAATATTAACAATTGCTAAAATAAGAACCAATAAACTTAAAATATTTTTAAGAATCCATTTAACCTTTTTATTCATAAAAATTCTCCTTATTTATAGTTATTAAAATTTATGACAATAACATCATTCTTTTTATAAATAATGTCACTTCCCTCGTCATTTAATAATTCATTATACACCATTTCATCACAAAATGAAACCTCAATACCATAATACTCATATACAAATCTTTTAAATGCAAGACTTCTTAAATTATATTCATCCCAAAATAAATCATAATCAGCTATATATCCATAATTGTATTTATTAACATTACTTATCTCATTAATATTTTTATTCTTAATAGAACCAATAATTGCAAAAGACTTATCTAAGTCATTAATATTATCATTAATTGCTGTACTTATAATAGTATTATATTTATTAAATGTATTAGTAAGACTTAAATAACTTGCTTGATCTTGTATTAAATAATTTCTAAGTAATAGTCCACATAAAATTAAATAAACATAATTTATCTTTTTAAAATCACAAATACTAAGTACATATAAAGGAATAATTAAATAAGAAGCACTCATCAATAATTGTAATTTAGAATCACTTATAACAAATAAAACAGAATTTAAAAATACAGGTAAAAGTAATAATAAAGATGAAACTAAAATGATATTTTTATAATTAATTTTATTCTTAATAAAATAGTAAATAGTACTAATAATAATTGTAATAAATAATAATAAATATATTAAATCATTATGTATAAATGTATTTTTAACAATACTATTACCAAAAAAGTAATTAAAGAACAATCTATAAGAATCAACAAACTTATTTGGAATACTAAGTAGAGTAGAAATACCAATTTTATCAGCATTACTATAAGAACTCATATCTATATGAAATACATATAATGATAATTTCATAAGAATAAAGTAAGTAACAACTCCACTAATCATTAATAATAAATATTTAAAACATTCTTTATAATTAATTCTATTCTTAAGAACTAAAGTGATATGGTAAATTACATATAATGTAACAATTAAAGATAAATAAGCCTGATACATTGATAAACTAATAACAATTAAAACTATTGGTACAATATATTTTAGATATTTATTCTTAATATTATAAAATAAATATAATGATAAAACTCCAGATAAAAATGCTAAGAAATATGCAATAGAACAATAATTAAAAGTAAGAGTAACAGAAGTAAAAGGACTAAGTACAAATAATAAAATAAATATAATTCTACTTACTGGTTTATCTATATTAAATAATTTAAATAACAAATAAATAATAAAACAAATAAGTATTGAACTAATAATAAAATCAATATGTGGAATAGTCATAAATGATTTAATAATTCCCACTACGTATAATCCAAATCTTCCTAAAGATATTTCCCATGAATATCCCTTATAAAAATAATTGTTAAGTAATATATCAGCACTAATAATATTATTACTAATTAATGGAAAATGTACTATAACTAATAAAATAAAAGTAAAAATAAAATATAAAAAGTCTTTCTTTTTATAAAAATTCTTCATAAAATCACCTATGTCAATTTTACCATATATTTGAAAATAAATAAAACGTATGATATTATAAATTAAGAGATGATGATATGAAAAAACTAATAAAAATATGTGAATATTTAGCTTTTATAGTATTTTTAGTAATGCTAGTTTTTCTAACATCAAAACTCTCTTTATTACTCGCAATCCCCGTATTTCTATTAATATATTTTCTATGTAAAAAAATTAAAGTAAAAAACACTGCACTCTTAATATTTATAATTGCTTTAATAACAAGAATAATTTCTATATTTATCTTAAAAGTAGAAATAGCAGATGACTTTAAAACAATGTATGATGCAGCACAAAGTCTTTTAAAAGGAGACTTAAGTTTTATGCAGGGTTTCTATTTTAGAACCTATACTTATCAGTTAGGATTAGTATTTTTAGAAGCCTTATTCTTAAAAATTATAAATAATGTAGTCATATTGAAAATAGTAAATAGTATAGTAACTTCTTTTATCGTATTATTTATCTTTTTAATAATAAAAAAAGTATTTAATGAAGAAAAAGCAAAATTTTTGTCTTTAACTTATTTATTTTATTTATATCCAGTCTATTTAAATTCAGTCTTAACAAATCAACATATACAAATATTATTAATGTTAATAGTAATCTATTTATTAATAAGTAAAAAGGACAATATAAAAACGTATCTTTTGATTGCCATTATTTTAGGAATATCTAATTTCTTTAGAGCAGAATCAATTATATTTATATTAGGAATATTAGTCTATAACATATTTTATATAAATAAAGATAATTATAAAAATAAATTAAAAAATCTAGGGACTCTAATCTTAAGTTATTTAATCATTACAAATATTTTATCATTTACTCTTTATAGTACTCCTTTATTTAAAGTATATAAAGAAGATAGTAATTTAGTAAAAGATGTAACTTACTGGAAATTCTATTGTGGACTTAATACAGAACATAATGGTTTATATAATAATGATGATGTAGAAAAGTACTTTACAACTAATAATGAAAAAGAATTATTAATTAATAGAGTAAAAGAAGACTATAAAAAATATCCATTATTATTTATAAAAAAAGAAGTAATTCTTTGGACTCAAACTAATTATGACTTACGAATTACAAATAATTGGAATAATAATCTATATAATTTTTTATTAAATATTAATCAAGGCTTCTTAAATTTAATATTACTATTATTTGTAATTAGTCTTATTCCAGAAAAAACTGATACTAAAAAAGAAGTTATTTTAATTAAAATACTTTTAGCCCTATATTTTGGAGTATACATGTTCATAGAAATATCTCCAAGATATGCATACATTATTCATATATTAATTTTCTTAATATTACCACTAGCAATTGAAAAAATAGAAAACCTTTCTAAGAAAGTAGGAGAAAAATATGTTAGAAAAGATATTTCATTTAAAAGAAAATAAAACAAATATTTTTACAGAGTTTTTGGCAGGACTTACTATATTTATTTCTATTTCATATATAATATTTATTAATCCAAAAATATTATCACAAACAGGAATGGATTATAATGCCGTTTATTCTGCAACAATACTCACATCCATTGTTGGAACATTAATAATGGGTCTCGTTGCGAATGTTCCATATGTTCAAAGTGCAGGACTTGGAATAAATGCTTTGTTTACTTACACAATCTGTGGAACATTAGGATTTAGTTGGCAACAAGCTCTTGCCATGGTATTTATTTGTGGAATAATAAATTTATTAGTAACCGCAACAAGTATTAGAAAAAAATTAATAAAAGCAATACCTATATTTTTACAAGATGCAATTACTGTAGGAATAGGATTATTTATTACTTATACAGGTTTTAGAAATTCTAATTTATTAAACTTTCAAGTATCAAATACAATTAATGGAATATCAACTGGTAGTGATGTAATTCCAAGTATAACAGCATTTAAAACTGCAGGAACAATACTGGCACTTATTGGACTATTAATCACAACTATCTTAGTTCTAAAAAAAGTAAAGGGAGCCTACCTAATTGGTATAGTTCTAACAACAATAATTGGAATACCTCTAGGAGTAACTAAACTCCCTAGTTTTACAAATTATACAGTACTACCATCAATTGCTCCAACATTCTTTAAAATGGATTTTGCTGGACTATTTACCGCAAAAGCTGGATTTGTAACAGTCTTTATGACCATATTTACCTTATGTATATCCGATATTTTTGATACACTTGGAACATTTATCGGAACAGGTAAAAAATCAGGTATCTTTAAAGTTGATAAAGATGGTAATCTTCCAAAGAAGTTAGAAAGAGCAATGTTTGCTGATTCAATCGCAACAGGAGTAGGTGCTTGTCTTGGAACAAGTAATGTTACAAGTTATGTAGAAAGTAGTGCTGGAATAGAAGTAGGTGGAAGAACAGGACTTACTGCCGTATCTGCAGCAATCTGTTTCTTATTAGCCTTATTTGTCTATCCAATAGTTGCTTGTGTTCCAATGGAAGCAATAGCTCCAGTATTAATTCTAATTGGAGTATCAATGATAGGATCAGTTAAAAATATTAATTGGGATGATATCTCAATCGCAGTACCGGCGTTCTTTACAATAATAATCATGCCATTTACATATTCAATCACAACCGGAATTGAATTAGGTTTCTTATTTTTTATAATATCTAATCTAGTTAATAAAAAAGGTAAAGAAACTCCAATAATAGTCTATATATTTTCAGCATTGTTTATAATAGACTTTATTTATAAAGCCCTTAATTAAAACACATTTTGTGTTTTTTTTAAATGATGGTATAATTAGAAATTGAAAAAAGGAGGAATAATATGAACGATTATAAAGAAATAGAAAGAAGTATCATTAAAAAATTTAGAAAAGATATTTGGTCAAGATTTATTAAAGCCGTAATAGAATATGATCTTATAAAAGAAAATGACAATATAATGGTTTGTATCTCCGGTGGAAAAGATTCCTTCCTTTTAGCTAAATGTATTGAAGAAATACAAAAACATGGAAAATATAAATTTAATGTTCATTATGTTTGTATGAATCCAGGTTATAAACAAGAGAATAAGGATAAAATTATAGAAAATGCTAAAAGATTAAATATAGATTTAGAAATATTTGATAGCGATATATTTGAAATAGTTGATAAACAAGAAAAAAGTCCTTGTTACTTATGTGCAAGAATGCGTAGAGGGTGTTTATATACAAAAGCAAAAGAATTGGGTTGTAACAAAATTGCCCTAGGCCATCACTTTAATGATGTAATAGAAACCATTCTTTTAAATATGTTTTATGCAGCAGAAATTAAAACAATGATGCCTAAACTTCATAGTGAAAATTTTGAAGGATTAGAACTAATAAGACCTTTATATTTAGTAAAAGAAAAAGATATAAAAACATGGGCAAAATACAACGGTTTAGACTTTATAAATTGTGCTTGTAAGTTTACTGAAAAAGAACAAGATGATGTAACAGGAAAAAGAGAAGAAATAAAACAATTAATTAAAGCCTTAAAAGAAAAGAATCCAACAATAGAAGATAAAATATTTAAATCTCTTGATAATGTAAATATTGATTGTGTTTTAGGAACAATAAAAGATAAAGAGTACGATAGTTTTCTTAACCATTACGAATAAAAGACAATAACTATAAGCTATTGTCTTTTACATTTGAACTTTGTAAGTTATTATTACTAACTACATCATCAACCATTTTTTTCTTTTGATATTCATGAATTATTTTATCAAGCAGTTGTTGTAAGTCTTCCCTAGAAATACTATACTCGTCAAATTTAAATTTACTATCATTTCCAATAATTACATATTGTTCATATATCCTAATCATATAATTAACATCTCTAAATAAATTTTCAAATTCCTCATCAGATACTTTCTTTCCTAAGTCATGTTCCATTATAGATCTAGTCATATCAATGTCACTAAAAACAACTGATAAGAAATCTAAATCATTTTCTTTTTGGTTAGACTCTTTTTCATAAGGTTTTCTAATTTCTTTATATTTATTATTTATTTTTTGAATAATATTATCTACTTCTTCTTCACTAAAACCAAGTTGTATTAAGTAATCACGACTATTAACTATTATAGATAATTTACTATATATATTTGCACTTTCTATTGCTCTATTAGTATCCCAATCATCAGGACTATATTCAAAATGAGATAATAGGGTATCTAAGTTTTTTAATGTGTCTAAAATATATTTATTAAAATACTGAGTCAAATGTTGATTAAGTCTACCATATAAAGAATTTAATTCTTCTTCTGCCATATTAACATTTCAAGACCATACTCCAGAAACAAAGTCACGTCTTACCTCATTACCATCATTAAAAGTAACATTTCCACTTTCATCCAATGTATAATTATCAATCCCAAGTAAAGATAAATCTAATCCATATCGGTACTCTCCATTACTAGAACCAATATCTAGCAAATATCCCTTTCTCCTAGAAAAAGCATCTATTAGTTGTGGATTAATTTGAAAAGCATCTCTTTTTCTTAAAAACTCCATTATTATGACAGTAGGGTATTCTAGAGTTGCTTCCTTTTTTAAATTAAAGTCAACTGTATCAACTGGCAAATATCTATTCTTAATCTCAATAGATTGTTCCCCTAAATCATATCTAAGAGGTCTTCTATTGTTAATAGCTGTTGCGATATGACTATAATATTCATTTAGTTGGTTCATACTTATTAGTGATAAATCATAAACTTCTTCATCACTATCATAAACTCTTTCTATAACAGTTTTTTCAAAATCATCAGATATGTCTACATCTTTATATAATTGATGCCCATGACGAGTATAAAAATCAGGATCATGTCCAAATCTCCTAAATCCACATCTTCCGTCATTATTCTTTTTATCATTATTATCCCATGTTACATCAACACCATACTTCTTTCCATCAATCTCTATTACGTTAAAAGCATGAACATCTTTTTGATTTTGATAATAATTAGTAATTCCCATTCTATCGAGCATTTCCTTATATACTAATGCAAATCCTGCACATACAAGTTTACCATAAAGTATTCCATTTAAACTTCTTTCTGCTGTACCTGATGATAAAATATTGTCATATCCTTCAGCATATTCCATATCAACAACTAATGCATTATACAAAAACATTGCTTTTTCAAAGTCATTCCAATTAGGATCCATTAAACTTTCATTATATTCAAAATACTTAATAATTTTTTTTAATCCATCAGGTGAAACATAAGTCCTATCAATATATTTTTTATCATTATATTTACTTTTATTCTCGTAATCTAATCCACCTTTAACACTAAAAACAACTCTATCTGTTGTAATTCTAGAAATTAATTCACTAGATAAACCAACAGTATTTTCTAATATTAAAGTAGTTCTGTTCTTAAAATTATTAATTCTCTTAATATCTTCATCCGTTAAAGTACCAACAATCTTATATTTGTTTTTACTGGCTTCAATAAATTCTGCTATTATATACACTACCTTTCATAATATAATTATAACATTATCTTTATAACTTATAGTATAATAAAATAAAAAAATCAATAAAGGAGATAAATATGATAATTACAAAAGAAATGTTAAAACAAAATGTCTCTAAAGATATGATTCCAAAAAGACTAGATAGTGCCTTAAATTTATATACGAATGTAAATTATAAAAATAAAACAGGAATAATTGTTTATAATATAAATCCAACAACCTGGAACTGTTTATATTCTTTTTATGAATTAAATCACAAGTTTACTATTGATAATTATAAATTTACCAAAGAAAATCCAACATATGAAGATTTAATTAAAGAATATAAAAGTATCTATCACAATAATTATGAACAAGATAAAGGTTATGTAAAAGAAAAAAGAATAAATATTTTAAAAGATGAATTTAAGAAAACATTTAATCTATCAAGTGTAGATATTAAAGATGAATTAGAACCAATCTTTGAATTAAAGTATTCTAAAACTAAAAATGTTTGGACTCTATATTATTTTGAAAACTATGTAGTAAATAAAGTTGATAATATAAAAGATTTATTTAATCAAGACTTATATGAACAAAAGATTCTTCCACTAGATTCATCAATTACAAATATTGATGGAGTAGAACTTACAAGTAATATTCCATATTTACTTTCAATAGAATCTAATATAGAAAAATTAAATAATAATATAATTACAAATATAGAATAAATTTGAATTAAAACAAATTTATTTTTTTTAGAAAAACTTTATTGTATAATATAATATATAAACTAGAAAAGAGGATAAGTATGAAAAGAGTAGTAGTAATAACAGGTGGAGGTTCTGGAATGGGACTTGAAGCTGCCAAATTCATGGATAAAAGCAAAATAATTGTAATTAGTGGAAGAACTGAAGCAAAATTAGAAAAAGCTAAAGAAGAATTAGAAAGCTTAGGATTTGAAACATATATTAAAGCATGTGATACCTCAAAAAGAGAATCTGTAAAAGAATTAGTAAATTTTTCTAAAGAACTAGGAGAAATTACTAATGTAATTAATTCAGCAGGAGTATCTCCTGCCATGGGTGGAAAACCAGAAGATATAATGAAAATTAATGGATTAGGTACAGTATATATGAATCAAGAGTTTTCTAAAGTAATGAAAGAAGGTTCTGTAATAGTAGATGTTGCATCTAATTCTGCCTACCAACTACCAAATATGATGTTACAAAAAAAACATTATCATTTAGCGGAAGAAAATGAAGATTTATTTTTAAAGAAAACTCTTAAGATGACTAAACTCATAAAAGATGATTATCAAAAATCTGGGCTTGCATACGCAATTTCTAAAAATTTTGTAACATGGTATGCAGCCTATAGTGCATTTAAATTAGGAGAAAAAGGAATAAGAGTATGTTCATTATCTCCTGGATTAATCGCAACAGGAATGGGAAATATGGAAAAAGAACATGGTGGCAACTTGATTCCACTTTCTTGTGAAAAAAGAATGGGTAGACCAGAAGAATTAGGCTACGCTCTAGCAACAGTTGCTGATGAGAGAAATGGTTATCTTGCAGGAGTAGATGTTTTAGTAGATGGTGGTTCAGTAAGAGGTATGAAAGAATTTAGAAAATAATAATAAAGCGTACCAATGGTGCGCTTATTTAATAAAATAGAAGGGTGGTTTGAATTTGAATAAATTAAAAAAGAATATTATACTTCTAGGAGTAGTAATTGCTTTAGGAACTCTTTATTGTAGTGAAACAGAATATCAACCAGATTATGAAATCTTAGAAGAAGATGATGATGCTTATGCAAAATATGAAGATGGAAAAATTTATATAGGAAGTGAAGACTATATAGATAGTCTAAAACCTAATAATGGAGACATTCTAGTAATCGACCAAAGAAGTACAAGTGACCCTAATATGAAAGTAAGATCATCATTTGAAATTCATGATAAAAACAAAAGAAACACAATCATTGAAGTTTTACAAGAATATGAAAAAGAACATCCAAGCAATTGGAATAGAACAACAGAAACAATGAGACTAGAATGGTTTATTCATAATCTATGTTATGAAAGTAATTATGAAACTGAAAGAGCTCAAGATGTAGATTTAAACAATCAAGATGAAGAAGTATATAAAAGTAAAATATTAAGAAAAATATTTAGAATATAAAAATATCATTTTATTTAGAACAACCTTAGTAATAATTTATAATAAGTCAGTTTTAAACTGATTTTTTTATTTTTAATTTTAAGATATTATGGTATACTAACACCAAAAAAGAAACGGAGTCTATAATGAAAAATCAAAACATAGAATTACCATCTTGGAATGGTATAAAGAATCACACATTTAAAGAAATAAAAGATTTCTACGATGAAATAAGTCTATTCCCACAAGATATATTAGATAGTATTATTTTCTATGGAGGAACAATTCTCTATCTTGCAGCAGAAACATCTAATGTTGATAGATGTTTTGGAGACTTAGATGTTTTAGTACCAAAAGAAAAATTAGAAGAAATAAGAAATTATTTAGAAAATACTAATGAACTTATAATTCAGTATGACGGTAAAAAAGTAGTAGAAAAATATAACATAAATAGTAAAGATAATATAAATGACTTTGGTTTTAAAGGAATATTATATGGAATAAAATTATCAGTTCATCCAATAAGTCAAAATGAATTAAGTGAAATAATAACAAAATGGATAAAAACAAAAGATAATGATATAGATTTAATCGCAAATTGTACAATGCTTAATAATAGTAATTTAGAAGAAATACTTACTAAAATAAAATACAATAATAAAGAATTAACTATTATTAAACCAGAAATTATAATAGGCTGGAAAATGCGTAGAATGGAGGGTCATGATGAACAAGATATAAAATTTGTACTTGACCATAAAGAAATATTAAATATAGAAGAAACACAAATAGAATATTTCAGAAATAAAATGCCAGATTATGATGTAAGTATTGCCTATAAAATAGTAAATAATAGTATTCAAGAATTAGGAAAGGGCATATATGATGACTTCTATTAAAATGAATAAAATAATAGGTGTAACAGGAATAATGGGTAGTGGTAAAACTACATTATGTGAAAAGTTATTAGAACAAAATAAAGATATCAAATATATAAATGTAGATCACTTTAGACTAGATTTAAGAAATAATAATAAGACTTTTCAAAAAGAATTGTTTGATAATATTAAAGGTCTAACAAAACTGGAAGATATAAATAAATTTATCTATACAGATAAAAATAATATGAACTTTTATAAGAATACTCTATATAGATATTTAGATAATTATCTAAAAGAACAAAAAGAAAAAATAATAATAGTAGATTGGGCATTAATGATAGATGATAACTTATTAGATTATTTTGATAAAATTATTTTAGTTACTTGTTCTAATGAAGAAATTTATAAAAGATTAGATGGAGCATATTGGCCACTTTCAGAAGTAAAACATAGATTATCACTTCAATTACCAACTAAAGAAAA
Source organism: uncultured Muribaculaceae bacterium (assembly GCA_964530845.1). GTDB lineage: Bacteria > Bacillota_I > Bacilli_A > RF39 > UBA660 > UBA3789. The sequence goes on along the minus strand of CAZHBS010000004.1, from coordinate 90,908 downwards.
ATTAAAAAGACTAGAAGAACAAAATATAGAATACTTACTAATAGATACAGAAAAAGAAATAAATTATAATCAAATAATTAATTTTATAGAGGAGTAGTATTATGCATTTAAGAGTGAAATTTGATATAAAACAAACATTAAAATTAGATGATGAATCAAGAAAAAGATTTTCTAAATACTCAAAAATGTATATTATGACAACAGAAAATATTGATGGATATTATAAGTACTTTGATTTTAAAGATAAAAAAGTATTAGTACCAACTTCATCATTTGATCATGCTTTAAATGCTATCTTAAAAGGAGCAAGTGAAGTAGATACTTTTGATATTAATAGATTGTCTTTCTATATATCTAACCTTAAACTAGCAGCAGTAAAATCACTTACTTATAATGAGTTTATTAATTTCTTCTTGAGTGATAATCCATTTAATTATGAAACATATATAAAGATATGCCAATATCTAGATAATGATATAATTGACTATTTTAATACAATATATAAACATTTTAATTATAATGGAAAAATTATAAAAGATTCTTTCTTATTCCATCATGGTCATAAAAATATTATAAAAGACAATACTTATTTACTAAATAATAATTATGATATTTTAAAAGAAAAAGTAAAGAATACAAAAGTAGTATTTATAAATACATCGCTACTTAAATTAAGAAAGAAAATAAATAAAAAATATGATCTTATCTTTTTATCTAATATTTCAGATTATGCAAAAAGTTTTTTTAAGGAAAACTATCTAGAAAAATATTTTAATTTTATTAAAAATAATATTTCTAAACTCCTAAATAAAGGAGGAATAATTCAATTGGCCTATATTTATGATTATGGAGCAGATGGACAAGTTAGAAGTGATATTAATATAGAAGAAAAGAGAAAAGAAGTGCTTACAGAAGAATTTGAAGTTAAAACAATACCAAGCACTATTGAATGTTTAAAAAATGATGCTATAATAACGTACAAAGGAGGAATGAGTTATGGAAAGCAGACAATGGGGAGAATCTAGAAGTTACTCATATAGTGAACCAAGAAGAGTACCATCAGGAGAATCAAGAAGAATATCAAGTGGGGAGTCAAGAAGAGATACTTCTACAGAAACATCAAGTGAAGCAAAACCAAGATCAAAAAGAATTGCTGAACTAAAAGAAGAATTAGCAGAACTAAAAAGAGAGATTCTTCAAGAAAGAGAATTAAGAGAAAGACAAGAGGAAGAAGCTCTTTTAGCAGAAATTGCTGAAGCAAGAGAAGAATTAGATGAACTTAGAAACGGTGGACCAAAAAGAAGATGAGTTTTGAAGAAAAATATAAATCTTTACACAGAAATCAAAAATGGCTTGTTAAAGAATTAGTTAAAAGAGGTATAGATGTAGAAATAATTGATGCTGAAGCAGGTATAATAAGAGCAAGTTTTCAAGGTCATGATGAATTGATATTGGATAGAGATTCATCAATAATGCCTTATGCAGTATCTGTTTTAGCTGGTAACAAGATGATAACTAAGAACTATTTAAAAAAATATAAAGCAAAAGTCCCAATAGGATGTGCTTTTTATGCTGATGAAATAGATTACATTAAAGAAGCCTTTAGATTATTTGATAAAGGAGTAGTTATCAAGCCAACATTCGGTTCATATGGACATGATGTCTATATTGATTTACGTAGCGAAGAAGAAGTAGAATCTGCAATAAAACAAATAAGAGAGCATCGAGGTAATACGGAAATATTAATTGAAGAATATTTTGATGCTCCTGAATATCGTATCTTTTTAACAAGTACAGGAAAATACGCTGTATTAAATAGAGAACCAGCTTATGTTATAGGAAATGGAAAAAATACAGTTGCGGAATTAATTGAAATGGAAAATAAAAGCAGAGAAGATATTACTAAAACTGCCATGTGCACTTTAGTAATAGATGAAGAAGCAAAAAGATATATGAAAAATCATAATATCACATTTGATTATATTCCAAAAGAAAATGAAAAAGTAAGACTAAGATACAATTCAAATGTCGCAACAGGTGGAGTAAGTGTTGATTATACTGATTTAGTTCATACAAGCGCCATAAGAAATTGTCAAAAAGTATTTGAAGCATTTCCTGGACTTCCTTATGCTGGTATTGATTATATGAGTAAAGATATCACAAAAGAACAAAAAGAAAGCGATTATCGAATTATCGAAGTAAATACTAATCCTGGAGCAAATATGCATATGTTACCAGGTTATGGAGAATCAAGAAATATTTCAGAAGCAATAGTTGATATGATTTATCCAGAAACATCACAAGATACAAACACAACTGAAATATCTAAAATAAAAGTATATAGAAAATAAACGGAGTAAAATATGAAAAAATATATTAAATTAATAATATCAATTGCTGTAGTTATCATACTTGTAGTAGGATTTATAGTTATAAATAATTCAAAAAAAGTAGATAATAGAGTAGTAATATATTCAGCTGCAGAAGATGAAGTAAATGCAGCAATGAAAAAAGAATTAAAGGAAAAATTTCCAGAATATGATATCATATTTGAATTTGCATCATCTGGAAATATCGCAACAAAACTAGCATCAGAAAAAACAAATACAATTATGGATATTGTATATGATTTAGAGTATGGAAGTATTGGAAAAGTATCAGACTATCTTGAAGAACTAGATTATGATGATTCTAAATACCAAGAAGATTTTATTAAAGACAATGATAAATATGTTCCAGTTGCTTTAAGCTCAAATGCTATAGTAATAAATAAAGAATTATTAAAAGAAAAGAACTTAGATGTTCCTAAAAACTATAATGACTTATTAAAACCAGAATACAAAGGTTTAATTGCTATGCCAAACCCAACAGTATCAGGAACAGGATATATCTTTTTAAAATCATTAGTAAATGCTATGGGAGAAGATGAAGCATACAAATATTTTGATAGTCTAAGTAAAAATGTTTTAGAGTTTACATCATCTGGATTAGTACCAGTTAGTATGCTAGAACGTGGTGAAATCGCAATCGCAATGGGTCCAACAAGTGTTGCTGCAAGATCAGTAACTAATGGATATGATTTTGATATAACATGGTTTGAAGAGGGTTCACCATATACATATTATGTTATGAATGTTGTTAAAGGACGCCTTGCAAGAAAACCAGTAAAAGATGTTTTTGAATATATTGAAAAAGAATTAAATGAAAAAGTAAATAAAGAATGTAAGATAGAGTCAGTTTATAAAAATGCTGATTATAAAATACCTAATTATCCTGATAATATTAAATTTTCTGATATGAGTAATTATACTTCTACAGAAAAGGAGCGCCTACTAGATAAATGGAAATATTAAAAGTAGAAAATTTAGTAAAGAAATTTGATAATAAAGCAATATTAGATAATCTAAGTTTTAGTATAAATAAAGGAAATATTATTTCTATAATTGGACCATCAGGATGTGGAAAAACAACTCTACTTATGACTCTAATAGGTTTATATAAAGCAGATTCAGGTAATATTTATTTAGAAAATGAGGATATAACAAATAAAGAAATTAATAAAAGAAAAATGGGTATTATTTTTCAAGATTATTCTTTATTTGAAAATATGTCAGTCCTAAAAAATGTCAGTTATGCTTTAAAATTTTCTAAAGACAAAGAATTAAGAGAAAATAGAGAAGAAATAGCAAAGAACATGTTAAAGTCATTAGGTTTAGAAAAACATCTAAATAAGTATCCAAGTCAGTTATCAGGAGGAGAAAGACAACGTGTTGCGATATCAAGAACTCTAGTCTTAAATCCAGATATTATTTTATTAGATGAACCAATGTCTGCCTTAGATATAGAATCTAAAATGTCTTTTAAAAAATTAATATTAGATATAAGAGATAAATATCAAAGTACTATTATTTATGTAACACATGATCAAGAAGATGCCTTTTCAATGGCTGATAAAATAATTGTCATGAATGAAGGAATAATTAAACAAATAGATACACCAAAAAATATAATTAATAAACCAAAAGACAAGTTTGTAAAAAGCTTTGTAGTAGATAACTTATTAAAAAGAAAAGAGTTATTAAATAACTTAGTAAATAAAGAAGGATAATATGCAAAATAAAAAGATTATATTGATACCTTTATTATTTTTAACTATCTTTTTAATATTACCATTAATTATATTATTTTCTAATGTCATTAATATTGAAACATTAAATTCTATTTTCTTAGAAAAGTTATTAGAAGCATTAAATAATTCTCTTTCAATCTCAATTCTTGTATCAATAATTTCAGTAATAGTCTCTTATATAATTTCACAATTAATTGTAAAGTATCATTATAAAAAGAAAGACTTAATTTTACTATTTTTAACTCTTCCTATGTTAGTACCAACATTTACTCATGCCTTAGGTTTTATTTCTATTTGGGGAAGAAATGGTCTATTTAATAATTTATTTAATAGTAATATAAATATTTATGGATTCTGGGGAATAGTATTATGTTTAGTATGTTACTCACTTCCTATATCATTAATAATGTTTACTGATTTATTATCATCTGAAGATAAGAATCCTTATAAAGTAGCAGATACATTAGGAATTCCTAAATATTCACAATTTTTTAATATAAAAATTCCCTATATTTTAAAACCAACATTATTTATTATGTTTACAATATTTACAATGTCAATTACTGACTATGGAATACCAATGATGATAGGTGGAAATACTCCAACTCTAACAACAATGATTTATGAACAAATAGTTGGAAGATTAAACTTTGCAAACGCCTCTTTAATAGGTATTATTTTATTAGTACCAGCTATAGTTATGTTTATAATAGGCTTACTAATTAGAAAAAATAATAGCTTTGAATATAGAGTAGAAGATGAATCACCTAATAAAATAAAAAAAGTATTATCTTCAATTATATTTATTGTTGTATTTATATTAGTATCATTCCCATTAATTAGTTGTGTATTTATATCTTTTGTAAATAGATTCCCAAAAGATATGTCTTTTTCCTTAATACATGTTGTAAAAGTAATAAAAGAAGGATATTTAAAATACTTATTTAATTCAATAATCATTTCATTGTTATCTGCTAGTATAGGAATAATTCTATCATTTATAATGAGTTATATAGTTACTAGAATTAAAAGTAAAAGACTATCTAAAATTATTCACTTACTTGCTATTTTTACATCATCAATTCCAGGTATAGTTCTTGCAGTATCATATATGTTTGCCTTTAATAAAACACTTATTTATGGAACAATTACTATTTTAATAATTATAAATATAGTTAGGTACATGGGAAATCCTTATTTAATTCTTTTTAATAAATTAAGTAATATAGATACAACAATAGAAGATACTGCATTAACTTTAGGTATTCCTAAAAAGAATATTATTATTGATGTAATTATTCCACAGGTATTACCATCACTAATTGAAGGATTTTGTTATATCTTTGTAAATACTATGGCATCAGTTACAACAATGCTGTTTCTATCAACTGCTTTTACTAAACCTTTAGCTTTAGTTATAGTAGAATTAGAAGCTCATAATTTTATAGAAATGGCCTCATTCATATCATTAATTATTTTAGTAACTAACATTGTTGTAAAAAGTATCACAATAAAAATGAGTAAAAAATATAATTAGAAAAGGAACATAATCGTGTTCCTTATTTGTTTGTAAAAGAGTTATATATAGTGATGTTGCATCAAGAACAAATGTTTGATACAATAAAATTGGTAAGTTATTTATATGGTTAGGAGATAAAATGAATCAAGAAAAAATGCATTTAATAAACAAAATATTTAATAATGAAACAATAAGAACAGTTTGGGATAAAGAGGAGGAAAAATACTATATTAGTATTGTGGATATTGTAGGCATCTTAGCGGATAGCAAAGAGCCAAGAAAATATTGGAATTGGTTTAAAAATAAATTGAAAAAAGAAGAAGATTTTGAGTTGTCTAGTATTACTAGACAACTGAAATTAAAATCCACAGATGGAAAATATTATAATACTGATGTATGTGATATTGAAGGAATGCTTAGAATAATTGAATCCATTCCTAGTAAGAATGCCGAACCAATAAAACAATGGTTAGCTCACTTAGGAAGTGAAAGAGTAGATGAAACATTTGACCCATCTATAACAGTACAAAGAGCGATTGACTTATATAGGTCTAAAGGGTATGACGAAAAATGGATTGCTAAACGTATTAAAGGAATACAAGATAGAAAAGAATTAACAGATGTATGGAAAGAAGGAGGAATAACTGAATCAAAAGAATATGCAATTTTAACAAACGAAATTTATAAAGAATGGTCAGGTATGACAGCTAAAGAGTATAAGTCATTTAAGGGACTACGAAAATAATCATTAAGAGACAATATGGATAGTATTGAATTAATATTAGCCGACCTAGGAGAAGAAGCAACTAAAAGAATTGCAAGAAAACAGAAACCAATAGGTTTAAAAGATAATATAGATGTAGCAAAACGTGGTGGAAAATTGCTAAAAATACAAGAGAATATTTAGAAAAAGAAATTGGTGAAACTATAGTTACTAGTAATAACTCTCTAAATTATCAATACATAGATCAAAAAGAATTGGACATTAAAAAAGAATAGTTTAAACAACTATTCTTTAATCATTAATTATAGAGAACTAATGATTACTACTTACAATCATTTTGATTTTAGTAATAAAAAACTGACACTCATTCGCATCAGAATAGTGTCAAACCAAAACTAATTGGGTAGACATTCAATAGTGTCAAACTGAATGTTCCCATGTTTATTTTATGCAAGATCACCTGCGAAATACATAATAACATAAAAAGAAACTTCTTTCAAGTTTCTTTTATTTTCCAATATGGGGCGTCATAAGAGAATCGAACTCTTGCATACTAGTGCCACAAACTAGCGTGTTAACCACTTCACCAATGGCGCCATTTCAAATGTACATGTATATTTTATCAATAAAAACGTTATTTGACAAGTACAAATTGAATATTTAATAAAAAAATAGGTGTTATCCCATTCAATTGTTCCTCTAAAGAATAAAATAATGAGAAGGGAGATATTATGAATTATTACGAAAATTATAATTGGTATCGCGCAAATATGAATCAAAATTCTCTTGCCAATCCTCAAGAAGCATTCTTAAGAGGGAACCTATTTAATGATTTATATAGCGAATATAAAAACTATCAACCAGCAAGATTAAGAGCAACTTCAGAAAAAGAACAAAAATTATATGAATTATCATCTTATGCTTTCGCAGCTCATGAATTAAATTTATATCTTGATTTACATCCAGATGATAAAAGTATGTTTATGTTGTTTTCAGATTATCAAAAGAAAGCAAACAGATTAGTTGAGGAGTATGAATTAAAATATGGTCCATTAAATATTAATAGTGAAACCATGGATAAAAACTATACATGGGTTAAAGACAAATGGCCATGGGAGGTAGAAAATGTATAGTTATCAAAAAAGATTACAGTATCCTATAAATATTAAGAAAAAAGATTTAAGAATGGCAAAATACCTTGTAACACAATACGGTGGAACGTATCTCAAAAGGGACATTAATTATAATAAAGCTCTAAAGTATTAGAGTTCTGATCATACTCAACCTTGTTAATAAGTAGATGAGCAATCTCATTTTTTTCTTTTATAGAAATATTTTCGTTAGTTAAAAGTTCATAAACTTTCTTTCCATTTTCAATAATTTCTTTATTTTTATATTCTTCTTTTGGTTTTTCTAATTTATAAAGTTCTGCAGATAATTTTGTTTTTTCTCTAGAAATAATAGCTTTGTTTTCTTTATATTCTTCTAGAGTGTCTATACCTTCTCTATATGCTTCTTTTATTCTTATTTCTTTTTCACTTAATTGTTCAAGTTTTAAGCAAATTAACTCATACTCATTTGTTTTAGATTGAACTTTTTTGTTTGGAACAATATGTTCGACTTTACCTGCAGTAATAGTCTGATTAATCATATTAATTATAAGCGAATAAACATCAGTAATGCGTAGAGTAGATGAGTTACTGCATTTACCTTTATTGTATCCGTTGCATCGTAATAGTTTTTTATTAAAAGTTACCATCGTACAACCGCATTCTTTACATCTAATTAGACCTTTAGTCCAATGCTTTGGATCTAAATCTACATGTTGTCTAGGTTTCTTAAATATATTATTTTTAGACATTTTTAATTGAGTTGCATTCCATAATTCAATATCAATTATCGGTTCATGTTTACCTTCAACTAAAATAGTATTTGGGTCATCATAATCATATGAATTTCTTCTTCCAGGAGTATATCGAAGTTTACCAATATAAACTGGATTATTTAAAATATAATTAATAGTTCTGTTTTCAAAATGTCTACCTCGTTTAGTTAAAATATTTAAAGCGTTAACATTTTTTGCAATTTGCATCATAGGAATATTATCTATAGCATATTGCTCAAATATCATTTTTACTACTTTAGACTCTTCAGGATCGATAATTAGTACATTATTAGAAGCATTATACCCAAATGATGGATTTGTCTGCAATTCGCCTTTAGAATGCTTCTCAAGCTGTCCTTTTTTTACTTCTCCAGCTAAATTAAGAGAATAGTACTCAGCCATAGCTTCTAAGAAGGCTTCCATAATAACACTCATCTTGTCATCTGGATCTAAAGGCTCAGATATAGATATAACATTAATACCATATTCTTTTTTTAATAAAGATTTATAAACAACAGAGTCTTCTCTATTTCTAGAGAATCTGTCAAATTTATGAACCAGGATTACATCAAATTTTTTAGGTTTAGACTTGGCTTGTTTAATCATTTCCATGAAAGCAGGTCTTTTTTCGGCTTTTCTTCCAGATATGCCTTCATCTGAAAAAATAAAATTTGAATCAATTAATATATTATTATTTTGAGCATATTTCTTTATAGCTTTTAATTGAGCATCTAAAGAATAACCGTCACGAGCTTGTTCTTCAGTAGAAACTCTTATATAAACAGCTGCATTTTTCATTGTAACACTTCCTTTTTATTAAATCTTATGATACAATGACATAGAAAAACTCATATATCATTGTATAATTAACTCTTATATCTTTGTATATATTTTTAGTTTGGTTGCTAAGTAGTTTTTCATTTGACTTCGTGTTGGCGCACGAAGCTTTTTTGTTTAAAGATGAACTTATATTGATTATTTTGTTAATCAAAATTAAAGATTTACTTTGAATATTATAACAATTAATAAATATAAATGAATATATATTTATCTATTTTCTTTATAATATTTAAAAATTGTATATATGAAAGGGGAAAAAAATATTGATAAAGATAAAATTATAAGCAATGTATCTTGTAGATTCTCATTGTTCTCGATTCTTTTTAACTGTTCTTTTGTTATGTTTTCACATAGACACGATTGGCTGACTGTACCATCATTGCATATACTTCTACCTTCCTTTGTACATCGTCCAGATTCTCCAGAATGGTGTGAACAACATCCTCCACTTGCATTTGAATTAAATGGTAACAAAATAATAGAAATTAATATAAATAAAAAAAATTTTTTCATAATTTTGTCCTTTTTCTTGTTTCAAATAATTAGTAAATAAAATATACAATTGCTATTATTGATATAATAACTATCACATCAAAAATTATTACTAAAATTCCTTATTCTAGTATATTTATCTTCCGTATTATTCTACTAAAAATAACACTATCAAATAATAAATTGTAGAACCTATGATTAAAAATAGTAGATTAAACTCATAAAATCCAAAATATATTAATGTCATTGAAAGTAAGGCTAGAATACAAAATAATAATGAATTAATTAATTTTGGAATTTTAATATTTATATGTTTATTTTCTAGAAAATTAGGTATTACTGAAATCAATATTCCAGTTGCTATAACAGCAAATATTTCTTTCATACTATTTTTGTCCTTTTCTCTCTAGCAACACCAACAACTTTAATAGGCAGTTGCTCGACTTGCTCTTTAGAAAACATCATAATATCATAAGCAGTATTGTATGGCTGAAGAACAATTCCTTGATCATTAACAAGAATCTTTTTAAAGGTTGATTCTGTATTATTAATCATAACAGCAACATCTTTATTATTATATCTCTCTATATCATCACATTGTTCAAATATTACAATGTCTTCTTCTAAATATTTAGGAAACATCGAGTCTCCACTTATTTTTAATCCAAAAAAATTTTTATCACCAATTAACCAGTCATTAGGAATGTCAACATAATCTATTATATCCGATTGACTCTCAATAGGAATACCTGCTTTTATAGTCCCAAAAACAGGTATTTTAACTATATTTTGCTCTAATTTAACGACTTCAGCGTTGTCGAAGCGTAAATCTTTGCCCAAAAGAACCTCCAAAGGAATATTAAGAGCATTTGATACATCAATTGCATTATCTATAGTAGGAACTCTGTTATCATCTTCCCAACGCGCAATAGTTGTTTGATTAACTCCTATTTTTTCAGCTAACTTGTTTTGAGATAATCCCTTTGTTTCCCTTAAATACTTTAAGTTAGTACTAAAAAATTCTGCCATAATGACTCCTTTCTACATTGATTATATTATAATATTTTTCTTTTTTCAATAAAAAAATGACAAAATGCAGAAAAAAGCATTGACTTCTGCATTTTGTCATGATAATATTAAATTGTAAGGAGGATAAAATGAAAAATGAAATAATAAAAGCAATTGGTTTAGAATTAGCTGATATAAGAAGAAGCAAGAATCTTTCAATCGTTGATACAGCTAAAAAAACAAATATTAATAAGGATACTATATGTAAATATGAAAATGGAAACAGTTCAATGAAAATTTATATTGTTAATGTCTTATTGGAATATTATGGAATCAATATAGCAATTTTTTTTAAAAATGTATATGACAGAGTGCAGAATACAAAATATAAAATATAAAGAAAGAAGGTAATTAAATGCCAAAAATATATAGAGTTGAAGGAGAAAATAATTATAGTGGCCCAATATTGGATACAGAAAACTATAATGATGCAATAGAAATGATGGAAAAAATCTTACATGATGAATCAAACTATGATTATGAATGTAACAAGAATAATAGATATCTCTTATGTGAAGTTAATGTTATCAATGAATCAGAGGATGAATATGAAGAAGAATATGTTGATACTTTACTAAGTGTATCAGTAAGAGAATATTTAAATATGAGTTATGAAGATAGAGAAGAAAAATTTAAAAGAAAATAAAGTAAGAGGTGAAGAATAAGAATTGATATGATGTTTGTAATTTTATTATATTCGTTAATTATTGGAACATTGATATTTATTGTTTGTATTTTAGTTGATATTAAGATATCACTTGATAAGATCTACGATATCTTTAATACCAAATCCAAAAATCTTAGCAATAATGCAGATGATAATTAGAGCAATAATATTGATTATCCAAAACTTTATTTGATATTTTATTTTTTCATTATAATTTGTTTCAACTTTAATATTTTTAGATTTAGGCTTTAATATTCCCAGTTTTTTTAATTCAAAGTCATTATCCATTTTAACACCTAAAATTATTAATCCAAAGAATCCAAAAAAAAATATCATACCAAATAATCCATTAAGGAGCTCATTAATAGTATCAGCATTCATATTTATACACATCCTTTCAACAAGATTATAGTCCAGAAGGATATATAAAACAATATAGCAACCAAACTAACTAAAACAAATATGTTTCATAAATTATCATGAGGAGGTCTTATGAAACAAGAATTAAAAATAGTGGTGATTAATCCACCAGATCAAAAAAAACAAGAAGAGTTTATACAACAAATAAAAGATTATATACAAATAAATTATTATTCGTAAAAGAAAAGAGGGAATTATATGAAGAAGAAAATAAAGAAAAAAATACGTTTAAAAAAGTTATCAAGAATCTGTTTAACATCATGTATTATTTGCATGTGTCCATTAATCTATCATAAGGTTACATTATACGGAGAATCTGTTATGACAAGTAATATTTCATTAACATTAGTCGCTTTTGGATGGTTTTGGTTGTTGTTCGGTCAAACATTTACATTGTCATTAATCTGGGAGAAATAATATGAAAATGGATAAAAAGAAAAGAGAACTCAACGACCAAGTAAAAGTTCTCCTTGTCAAAAATGACAATCATAATATATCACATAATAGTAATTTTAACAAGTATGAGGTGATTTATGGCTAATAAAAGAATGATGAATATTAAAATAATAGATTCTGATGAATTTATAAAAATGCCAATGTCAGCACGACTCTTATACTATGATTTATGTATGAGAGCAGACGACGATGGAATTGTAGATACAACATTAAAAATTATGAAAATGACAGGAGCAACTACTGACGATCTACAAGTTCTTATTACTAAAAATTATATCATACCATTTGAAAGTGGGGTTTTGGTAATAACGCATTGGCTTATACATAATACATTACGATCTGATAGATATGTTCCAACAATACATATCGATGAGAAAAATCAATTAATACTTGTTAATAAAGTCTATAAAAAAACTGATGGTATACCAACTGGCAACCATTTGGCAACCAACTGGCAACCCAGTATAGATAAGTATAGTAGTAATAATAGTAATAATATAATAGACCAGGTTGATGAATTTGGAAAAAATATTTTTGAAATTATTGAGAGTGAATTTGGAAGAACATTAAGTCCAATGGAAGTTGAAACAATAAAATCTTGGAACTTTGATTTAGCAATTATTAAGCTAGCAGTAAAAGAAGCTAGTACTAGTAATCAACGCTCAATAAAGTACATTGACAAGATCATTTATAACTGGCATCAAGCTAATGTCAGAACTGTAGATGATGTTGAAAGGTATTGTAATAACTTCAAAAGAAAACAAAAAATGAAAGGAAAGAACCAACTACAAAATAGTAGTACGTGTTTATACAAAGAATTATGAACTTTGACTTAGAAGAAAATATTTTAGGATCTATTTTAATAAAACCAGAACTTATGAGAGAAGTAGTTATTACTGAAGAGTATTTTTTAAATGAAATTAATGCATTTATATTTAACCTTTTGAAAACTCAATACGAAGATACAAATACAATATCTATTGTTGGATTATTAGAAAATTATAAATCAAAATTTGATTCTAAATTTACTAGAACCAAAGTAGCTGAAAAGATAACTGAAATCATGAGTGATATTCCTTTATCAACAAATTTTAATTACTATCAGCAATCATTATTTGAACAATATACAGAAAATAAAATAATATCTAGTATTCATGAATTTAATACTAACAAAATAACAAAACAGGAATTATTCGATTTAATTCATAAATACGAGAATATGTCCATTAACATTAAATCAAATAATTATTCTGCAAATGAGATATTTAAAATAATTACATCGAAAAAGAAAAAAATTAATTTTAGATTTGAAAAGTTATCAAATGTAGCTGATATTTCAGAGCACGATTTTGTAGTCGTAGCTGCAAGAACTGGAATCGGAAAGTCAGGATTTTGCTTAAATTTACTTGAAGATTTATCAAAAACTTATAATTGTATTTATTTCAATATGGAAATAAGTGAACAACAAATTTATAGAAGATTAATATCTATAAACACTGGAATAGAAATGAAATATTTTGATGACATAAAAACAGATTATCAAAAAAAGCATGTATCCAATGGTTGTGTAAGAATTAGCACAAGAAAGATTAAGATTTTTAATCAAGCTCAAACAGTTGCGAATTTAAGAAGAATAATAATAAATGAATCAAAAAAAGAACACACAATTGTATTCATTGATCACGTAGGGTTACTTGTTCAAAATTCTAATAAAAGCATATATGAAAATATAACAGCTATTACTAAAGAATTAAGACAAATAAGTCTAAATTATAATTGCACAATATTTCTTGTTGCTCAATTGAATAGAAGTGCAGACGATGAATCTCTACCAAAAATAAGTGAACTTAAAGATTCTGGAGAACTAGAACAGTCAGCAACAACAGTATTATTACTTCATGATGAGAATCACATGAATAATATTTCTAAAGATAGAGTAGATATAACATTTTTAATAGGAAAAAATAGAAATGGCAGTTTAGGAATGACAAAACTTATGTATAACAAATTAAATCAAAGATTTGAAGAAATAGGAGGATAAAATGGAAAAAATAAATAAGGAACAAATTAATAAATTATTAAATTATATGAGAAAGTACAATCTAATGCATGAATGGGTTTATAAAATGTGTTGTGTTAATTGCATAACAGATATAACAGTAGTTCAATACAATTCACTATTAGTAATAATTGAACAAGTAGTTGATTCTTGTAGAAAGGGATTAAAAATAGAATTAATTTAAGGTAAGTATATGAAAAAAATATTTGGATATTCAATAAGAAATGAAGAAGAAGAAAAAGAATTGCAAAGTATTGCAATAGAAACAGAAAAAGTAAAAAAAGAAAAAAATAAAGTAATTGATGAAAAAAACGAAGTTATTCGTAGAAAAAATGATGAAATAAAAGACTTGAAAAATATAAAAGAACAACTTGAGAAAGATATTAGCTCTATGACAGATGAAAAAGCAGATATTATTAGTAAACATCAAACTGAATTAGAAGAAAGAACAAAAAAAATTAATCATTTATTGGAAAACCAACGAATACAAATTGGTAAAATTGGTGGTTTATCTAAAGCACTAAAAGACCAAAGCAATCTTATATCAGAATTAAAAAATATAAATCACAAATTAGAAGAAGAAAAGAATAATTTATCAGAAGAATTAAAGAAAAATCATATAAAAAAATCACCAAGCCAATATGATAGAAAAATAATAACAGTAGAACAGCAAAAGAAAAAGAAAAAAATGTAAAAACAATTCAAAACAGACTAAAACACCCAATCAAAATACTCCTTTTATATCTAAATTAAATACATCGAGTTTGGTTGTCTATGAGTTAGGATGTATTTAAAAATAATGAGGAAATTATGATAGAAAGAAAAATTTTAGAAATAAATTTAAATAATTGGCTAGAAGAACAAAGATTAGCTGATGAGTTAAGTGATAACACAATAAAGATATATAAACAATCAATTATTAAATTCATAAGCTATCTAAACGATAATAGAATAGAAAACATTACAAAACAAACAATGATAGATTATAAAAAACAGCTAATAAAAATTAGCAATTCTACAAAATCTCAAAATATCTGGATTATAGCTTTAAATAAATATTTAAAATATTTAAAGTTAAATAATTTATGCCTTAAACAAATAAAAGTTCAAAATAAATTTATTGTTAAAAGCAATTTAACGTTATCTGATTATAAAAGATTATTAAGAATAGCCAAAAGAGAAGAAATGTTCCAGGACTATTTAATAATTCAAACAATTTGTAAAACAGGTATTAGATTTTCAGAATTAAAATTTTTTACAGTTGAAAATCTTGGAATTGATAAAAAAGGTGTAATTATAATTTCATCAAAAGGAAAGGTGAGAGATATTGAGATTCCAACAATACTTGCACAAGATCTAAGAAAATATGCAAGATTAAATAAAATAAAAGAAGGATATATTTTTAGACAAGTAAAAGATCATCATAAATTAGTTGCATCATCAACTTTTTGGAAACATTTACAAAAGATTGCAGGAATAGCAAAAGTAAATAAAAGTAAATGTCATGCTCATAATTTAAGACATTTATTCGCAGTAGAATTTTTAAAAACACACAATAATAATACTTTAGCTTTAGCTTCTATTTTAGGTCATTCTTCGCTAAACACAACGAGAATATACTCAACATTAACGACAGAAGAAAAAAGAGCCATGCTAGATGCAATGAAGCTTTAAAATTATCCCTTTTTTTATTAAAAAAAATATTAAAAAAATAGCAAAACTATTTAAATGAAAAAATACGAAGAATAACTTGTAATATCAATGTAAAAAATATTTTATCCACAAGAAAGATAATTATTAGGTTATTTTTCCACACTTATTACACAAAAGTGTAAAAAGTCAAATATATGATTGGAGTTAGTAGAAATGTACAATAATAAAGAAAAATCTTTAATAATTATTATATTTTGCATAATTAGTATACTCATTATGATTATTTTTGGAATAATATCTAAGTTTATAAAAATAAAAAAAATTGAATTTAAAAATGTTGGGAGTGATATTGTTGAAAACAAGGAATTTAGAAAAAATATTAAATGAGGTTATTAGATATTTAAAAATAAGACTTGATAATAAAATTAATTTGAATATGAATGACATTAAAGAACTTATAAATTTTATTGAAGGTGAACGAGATGAAATTTAAAGTAGTAAATGAATATAAGAGATTTTATTTATGTCAAAGCCCAAATGGATATCTTGAATGTTTTAATAAGCTTGATTATAGACCTAATGATGATGGAATGATAATTGTTAAAGATGAATTTTTGTAAAGCTATAACTGGCCATAAACCAACAAATACACCATGGACGAGCTATAAAATTAAGGAGGACTAATATGGATTATATAATTAGAATGATAGAAGAATTGGTTGATTTACAAACAAAAATAACATCTTTAAATATATTTTTAAATAGTGATTCCAAAAAAAGAGATTTGAATAAAAATAAAGAAAAAGAAGAGTTAATGTACAAACAATTATCTGCGATGATTAATTATAAGAATTGTTTGCTACAACGAATAGAAAGAGAAGTTGGTGAAAATTATGAAAAGAGTAGTAATTAATAAAGAAAAAATAAAAGAATTAGAAAAATATGGATTTTATATGGAAGATGGTATCTATCAATATAAAAGAGTAGTTGATAATCAATTAGCATATAAACTATATGTTACAAAGGATAGCAATTATTTGCAATTAAATACTTATGGTCCAGTTGAAATGACTGGTAATATATTTGCATTAGTACATGAATTAATTGAGAAAGGAATAGCAACAGTGTATGACAGATAAACTACAAGAAATAGCAAAGAAGTATCATATTAGATACTTCTTAGTTTCGTTTAATAATATGCAAATATATGATGTTAAGTTTATGAAGGTATCTATTGGAACATTAATAATTGAGTTAAATGGTATGTATAGTTATTTGCCTAATAATTCAATATTTAAAATAACAGATACATATAAACACTTTAAAAAAAGATTTGAATATGAAATAAAACAATGTTTAAAAAATTAAAAATATTATTATTTATTGGAGTATAAAATGTATAAAAACATAAAAAACAATGAAGAGAAAAAATATAGAGGAGATGTACTTTTTGTTACAGGAAAGGAAGAAACAGAGATAGAAAACTTGTTAAGTATTATCTTCAGTATGGTTGAGCAGTATGTTAGACAAGAAAATAGAATGCCATCAAAAATTGTATTAAGCAGAGAAAAATATAATAGAATAAAAGAACATAATAAATCACTAATAGAGGAAAAAGACGGAATAGAATATATTCTTTGTACTGAGATAGCAATTGATGAAAGAGAATCTAAAATTTTTAAGAAAGTGAGAAATAAACAATATGTTAAATAAATATCAAATAAAATTTATATATTCATTAGATGGTCGTAAGGCAAGAAAATATATCATAGCAAAAAATAAGAAAGAAGCAATGGAATTATTCGAAAAATCATATGAGGGATGGGTAGTTGAAGTTTATTCAGTTGAATTAATTGAAGAAAACGTAGAACCTACAAAATATAAAAAAAGATATTAATATGAATGATTTAAGGAAAAAAAGGAAGTGATGATAATAATGAACGAAATAGTAAAATATCAAATATTTAGAGATTTAATATTTCCAATAATAGTAGTTGCAGTTTTCTTAATAATATTATCTATCATATCATTTATTGAAGTACATATAGAAACAAAGAAGCAAAGAAGAAAAGGAAAATAAAAAAATGATTAAAAATAACAAAGAATTCAGTAGAAAACAATTTGAACAACTAGAAATTTTTAAAAAAAATAATCCAGATTTTTTTGTTCCATCAAAAATAATTAAAGGACATCAACATTTCAGTATAATCCCTTTGACATTTGGAAGATTTATAGATATAAGTGATATAAGAAAAAAATTGTGGATAGATGAATATTTAGAGCTAGTACAAGAAGATAAAAAGACTAATAGTGCATATACATCTTTTGCACAATATATGTTTATTTTAGAATCAGAAAATAAAAGATTAAAAGAGCAACTTGTACAAAGAGAAGATATTATAAATGAGACTATAAATAAGTTAAAAGATAGTGAAGAATTTGCAATGACTCTTGTTCTAGAATTGAATGATGAACAATCTATCTTATTGAGATTATTACGAATACTACAAAGATGTAGCAATGGTTAAAAAAAATTTACACAAGCATTGATTGTAATGAAAATAATATGAAAAAAACAATGCAAAAATATTTAATGAAATTCCATTTGAAATAATAGATAAAACTTTAGGTGGTGATAATTAATGAAAAAAATATATCAACAAATAAAATTGAGAAGATTAAAGTCTCAATTAAATGAAGATAGTTTAAAAATATTAGAAGGAACAGTATTTGTTGTTTTATTTAATGATAATACTTATGAAAAAGTTTATTTTAAAAAAGACTTGATAAGTATAATAGAACAGGATCATATAAAACCAATACATTATATTTTTGATTATACAGATAGAATTATATTAGATAGAGATATTTTAATTAATATAGAAGGAGTGGTTAAATGAATGAAAAAGATAGAAAACTAATTGTCAAACAAGTACTAGAAGAATTAAAAAATAAGAAGCTAATAAGTACAAGCAAAGATTCATATAAATCTACTGAAAAGATTCTATATAGCTATAAAGCATTACCAGAAGCTTTAAAATTAATTGAAATAGAAATTAACAATTTGGAACAAGAATTTTCAAAATTGAAGCCAGATAGTATGAAATCAAATAAACTCATTTTAAATGAGGAAGAAGGAACTTATGTTTATGGAAATGAAGCATTAGCAACTAGAATAAGTGAATTAAAACAGATTGCAATAAATACTAAATCATGGATAAGAATAATAAAACAATCATTGAAGAAAATTGAATCAGATAAATACTATGACATTATAAAAAAATATTATTTTGAACGAAAGATTATTCCAATGATTGCAGAAGAAATGAATTGTTCTGATGGTACTATAAGCAATAATAAAAGTAGGCTTATTAATGAACTAAAAGTATACATATTTCCTGACACATTCATAAAAGAATTGTAATAAAATTAAAAAATCGCTAAAAAACCGTTGTATTGTATATTAAAAAATATCTGATATAATGTAGTAAAATGTTATAATTGTAAAATTGAGAAAGTTTGAGATTTCAGCTTTCTTTTTTTGTTGAATGGAAGTGATAATATTTGACTGCAAAAAAACAAAAGATAAAGTTGGAAAGAGTTTTAGGAAGACCCAGAAAATTTAGTAATGCTGAAGAACTAGAGAAACAATGCTATTACTATTTTAAAGAATGCCAAAAAGAATGTAAGATTCCAACAAAACCAGGCTTATTAGTTTTTTTAGGAATAAGTAATAAGACTTATTATAATTACATTAATGATAAAGATAATCCAGAATTTTCTGATATATTTGAAAGATGTAATATGCTGATGGAAGACTATGATCTTCAATGTACAGATGGTCCAAATAGTTCAGGGGCTCAATTTAGATTAAAAAACTATCATGGATGTAATGCTGAAGAAACAAAAAATATTAAGTTAGGAATATCGTTAGAAGATTTCTTAAAAGATGTTGAGGAAAAAGATGGCTATTAATAGAAAAAAGTTTATAGAGAAATTTTTAAAAATTGTTAATAAAGAAAATGAACTAGTAAATATTAAATTAAATTATGCACAACAAAAGCTTTACGATACGATAAAAGAGATGCGAGAGCAAGGAAAACCGCCAAGAATAATTATATTGAAGTGTCGACAATTAGGACTATCAACTGGAACTGAGTGCATATTTTTCTCTAATACAATGCTAAACTTTAATATTAAAACAGGAATAGTTACACACAAAGCAGAAGCTACATCGAATCTATTTAATATGTGTAAGATTATGTTTCAAAATTTACCTGAAGTATTAAAACCTCAATTATTAAAAGATAATCAAAACACTTTAACATTTAACAACGAAGAAGGTACAGGATTAAATAGTGAAATAAGGTGTATGACAGCAGGAAGTGGAGAAGGAACTGGTAGATCATCTACATATACACAATTACATTTATCAGAATATGCATTTTGGCCTGGAAATAAGAAAAATACATATCTAGGTTTAATACAAACAGTACCACATACATTAGATTCTATTGTTATTATTGAGTCAACTCCAAATGGTTTTGATGACTTTAAAGATAAATGGGATGATGCTGTTGAAGGAAAAAGTGATTTTGTTCCTTTATTTTTCCCTTGGTTTGACAATCCAGAATATAGAATTCATTATGACGGATTTGAGTTGTCAGATGAAGAAGAAGAACTAAAGAGATTATATAGTCTTGATAATGAACAACTAGCTTGGAGACGCTGGTGCATAAAAAATAACTGTAATAATGATGTTGATGAGTTTAAGCAAGAATATCCATCAAATCCAAATGAGTGTTTTCTTTCAACAGGAAATTGTGTATTTGATAAAACAAAAATAGCAAATAGATTGCAAGAAGTAAAAGAACCAAATAAACAAGGATATTTTGAATATAGATATAACGATAAAACAATAACAGATTATAAATTCATAGAATCAAAACAAAAAAACTATATAAAAATATATGAAGATGTAAAAGAAGGCTATCCATATGTCGTTGGAGGAGATACTGCAGGAATAGGGTCAGATAAATTTACGGGGAATGTTATTAATAATCATACTGGAAATCAATGTGCTACACTTGATATAGACCTCGATGAAATAGAATATTGCATGCAAATGTTTTGTCTAGGAATGTATTATAATGAAGCCCTTATTTGTATTGAGACAAACTTTTCATCATTTCCTGTTAAAAAATTATGGAAGATGAATTATACAAATCAATACATAAGGGAAGTTGACAATGGTATAACTATAAATCATCAAGATAAATTAGGTTTTAATACTAATAGAGCTACTAAACCAGTTATCATTGCAGAATTAAAGGCATTTATAAATGAATGTATTAATTTAATAAATAGTAAAGATTTATTGATACAAATGCTATATTTTATAAAATATCCTGATGGGAAACTTGCTGCACAAGCTGGATATCATGATGATAAAGTAATGTCATTTGCAGTTACTCTTCAGGCAAGAAATCAACAATCTTATATTGTTGAAAAAAAGGAAAATAAGGAAGAAATTAATATTCCATTTGCTCTACAAGATGAACATGATGATTATAATAATTATAATAATAATGATTTTGAATTGGAGTGGTAACATGAATTATTTAATAATATTTGTATTAATAACAATTATGTTTTTTTTAGGTTTTGGAATTGGACTTATAATTCCTTTTTTATTAAAAAAATATTTTAATATGAGTGAAAATGATATAAAAGCTTTTAATAAATTAAAAAATGAATGCAGTAATTATTTTTCTGAAATTAATAAAAAAATAGATATTCTTGAAAACAATAGTTATGATGAAATATCAAAGAGTATAGACGAGATGAAAAAAGATATTTCAAACTTATCAAAAACTAGAAATTATAATCAAGAGATAATGAATGAATGGTTCACTGGAGAGAAAGGTGATGTCATAAATGGATGAAGCAACAAAAATCTGGAGTCAATATGAAAAAGGAATAAGGTATTTTGATACATTAGGATTATCAAAAGAATGGAAAGATTGTGAAGATTTCTATGAAGGTAGACAATGGCCACAAGCAACTGAAAGAACAAAGAGTTTACCAAGACCGATGATAAATATTTGTCAAATGATAGCTGATAGTAAAAAATCAGGAATATTAAGTGAAAAAATCAAAATCATCTTCAGACCAAATGAATTATTTGGAGAAATGTTAGGTAAAGCTAATCAAGGATCCAATATATTTACAAAGTTTTGTGAAAATGTTAGAAACGAATTAGGACAAGAAGATTTAGATGAAGAAGCAGCTGAAAATTTAGTTAAGCTAGGTACTGCTATTTATCATTATTATTGGGATGCTGATGTAATTGGTGGAATGACAACTCCATATATAGGAGGAATGCGAGGAGAAATCTTACACCCTAGAAATGTTGTACTTTCGAATTTTAAAGAAAAAGATGTACAAAAACAAAAATATATTATTATTGCATCAGTAGAATCTTTATCAGGTGTTAAAGAATTAGCTAAGAGAAACGGAATTAAAGATATAGATCTAATTACTGCAGATACAGAAATAGAAGATGAAGCCACTAAAATGTTAGAAACATGTACAGTACTTACTAGATACTCAAGAAAAAATGGTAAAGTTGTTTGGAGTAAATCAACAAAGAATGTGATGATTCAAGAACCAACATATTGGGAACCAGGTTTAAATAAAATAGAGTTTGATGAAGAAGATTATAAACAAGATGGCAGTGAAGTAAGAGAGCCAGATAAAACAGAAAAAAGAGAAACATTAGAAAGAAAACAACTTTATCCAATAGAAATACAAGCATATAAAAATAGAAAAGATTGTGTTTATGGGATAGGAGAAGTTCAGCAATGTATAGCTAATAATAAAGCTGTTAATTTTAATGTAGCAATGATGCTTTTATCAGTTCAACAAACTGCATGGCCAAAGATTATTCAAAAAATAGGAGCTTTAGCAAGACAAACGATTACTAACACTCCTGGAGAAATAATAACAGATAATAGTAAAACAAATGGATGGGGAGTTCAATATTTAAATACTCCTGGATTCAATGCACAAGCTTTAACTTTAACTGATTCAATTATAAGTTTAACGAGAAGTTTTACAGGATCAACTGAAGTTGTAACAGGAGAGGTTTTAGGTGCAAACATGGCTGCTTCTGCAATTATTGCTTTACAGAATCAAGCAAAGAAACCAATTGAAACTGCTCAAAAGAAATTCTTTAGAATTCATAAAAAGCTAGGAAAAATATTTGAGCAATTCTTTAAAAAATATTATACAGATGATAGATTATTTTCATATGAGGAAGATCAACAAACATTTGTAAATAATATGAATGGAGAAAATTATTCTAATATAGACTTCTCAACAAATGTTGAAGTTGGCGTTGCAGGAGTATTTAGCGAATCATTAACAATAAGTTTACTTGATCAAATGCTAAATAATGGAGCAATTGATATAGATGATTATATAGAACTTTATCCAGATTCTATTATGGTTTTTAAAGAAAGGTTAAAAAAGATTAGACAAAAAAAATTAGCGGAACAGCAAATGCAAAATCAACCTGAACAAGAATTAAATGGTATGCCACTTGAGATACAGTTATCCCAAGTATAAGAGTGAATAACTCTTTTTATTTTGTTATAAACTTTAAAAGTTTATATAGATTTAGCATGGAAGAGCTTAAAAATCTAAGGAGGAAATTATGGAAAATGAAAGCGAAAAAGAATTGACTGTCGCTGAGTCAATCGATACAGAGGAAGAGACTGTAGAAGAAAATGAAGAAATGGATTTTGATGAATCTGAAGAATCAAATGAAACCGAAGAAGATAATACTGAGGCTGATAATGAAGATGAAACTGATTCAAAAGAAGATGAAGAAAGTTCAGAGGAAAGCGATGATAAGGATAAGCTAACAAAAGAAGAAAGAGCAATATATGCCAAAGCAAGAAGAACTGTTGAAAAAACAACTGAAAAGAAACATAAAGAAGCTCTAGATAAAGCTTATCAAAGAGGAAGATTAGAAGCTTATAAAGGTAAACTTAATCCATTTACTAATACTGAAATTAAAGATATTACTGATGTTGAAATATATGAGGATATGTATAAAATTTCAGAGTCTGGAGGAGACCCTCTAAAAGATTATGCATCTTACGCAGCTGATAGAAGACGTGAAGAGGAACGCATAAGACACGAAGAGGAAGAGAGACAAGTAAATGCTGAAAAAGAAGTAACAGACTTTCAAAAAAAATATCCAGATGTAAATCTTTCAGAACTTTTAAAAGATGATAATTTTAAAGATTATGCTGAAGGAAAAAATAAAAATTTAATTGACTTATACGAGTCATATAACAAATTTACAACAGCCTTTAGAAATAAAGGTATAGAAACAGCCAAGAAGACTATAGCCAATACAATAAGTTCTCCTGGTAGTTTATCGGCTGGTTCCGAAAATGTTGTAGATTATGCAACAATGTCAAAGGAAGACTTTGAAAAAGAAGTTGCAAGAGTAAAAAACGGCTTATAGGAGAATTAAGGGAGGAAATATATGCCAATAAACACAATAGCAACATTAAGTGTTGAAAACCAAACATTTTATGATAGAACACTATTAGAAAGATTATTGCCAGAGCTTTATTTTTATAAAGATGCTGATAAAAAAGTTATTCCAAAAGGAAAAGGAACAAAAATTGAATTTAGAAAATGGAATTCATTGCCAATTCCAGAAAACTCACTTACTGAAGGTGTAACTCCTGCAGGAAAATCTCTAAATATTACAAGCATAAGTGCAGAAGTAAAACAAGAAGGAGATTATGTAGAAGTTACAGATGTTTTTCAAACACAATCAAAGGACCCAGTAATCACTGAAACATCTGAACTTTTGGGCGAACAAGCAGGTTTAACAATTGATACAAGAATTCGTGATGAAGTTTGCTCAGGAACAACTGTACAATATGCTAATGGAAAGGCTTCACAAGCAGCTCTTTTGAAAACAGATGTTTTAACTGGAAAAGAAGTAAGAATGGCCAAAGCTAGATTAAAGAAAAATAATGTTAAACCGTTTGAAGATGGATGCTATCGTATAATAATTGATGCAGAACAAGAATTTGATTTTAAAGATGATACTGCATCCAACGGATTTATAGAAGTTTCAAAATATGCTCAATCTGTTAAGCTTTTAGATGGAGAAATAGGAAAATATGATGGAGTAAGAATTCAAGTATCTTCTAATATAGCTACAGAAGAAGTTGGAACAACAACTAAAGTACTAGTTCATAAAGCAATTATGTATGGGCGTCATGCATATGGAGTAACTAGTACTGAAGAAGGTTCTGGAAAACCAAAAATAATTGTTAAACCACTTGGTTCTGCAGGAACAGCAGATCCGCTAGATCAAAGAGGAACAATTGGTTGGAAAGCACCTTTTGTTGCTAAAAGATTAAATGAATTAGCAATTTGTAGAATTGAAACAGGGGCAACTACTATCTAGTTGTTCCTTATTTTTTAGGAGGAAAATATGTCAAAAGATAATAATGTAAATCAAAATCTAGAAAATCAAAATATTAATGAAAATGAAAATAAAAATCTAGAAAATCAAGATTTAAATGCTGAATTAGAAAAAAGAGAAAATGCTCTATTAGAAAAAGAACAAGCTTTTAAAGAAATGGAATTAAGAATTGATTCTAAATTAGAAGAATTAAAAAACAGGGAAGCAGAACTTGATAAAAAATTTGAAAGTATAGAAGTTGAGCTTCCAGAAATTACTGAAGCAGAACTAATAAAAAATTCATTAAGTGTTAAAGAACAATTAGATAAAATGCCTAAGAAATCTGTAAGAATTCCTATTAATGAACAAAATCCAAAAGATTTAGTTGTTCCTGTAACTATCTCAGGATACACTTTTCAAATTAAAAGAGGGGAAAGTGTAGAAGTTCCTGAGGAAGTTGAAAGAATATTAATTGAAGCAAAATACATTTAATTTTGCTTCTTTCTATCATGTTAAAAGTATAGTTAGTGCAATTCTAACAAACATGACCAAAGGAGGATTATAAATGAACTGGGGAGAAATACAAATTGAATCATTGAAGAAAATGTTTTTAAATAATGAAAACATAGAAGTATCAGGCATCGAAACTTTAAAAACAGATAAAAGATATAAGACATATCTTTTTGCAATGCCACAGGCTTGTAATGAAGCGATTAGAAAGATTTTAAGTGTTAAGCCAAATATAAAATCGTATTCTTTAAAAAGAAAGATAGATACTAATAAATATGAATTAAAGAAAATAGTTCCGAAATATAAGAAGTTTTATGAAATAGCATCGGATAATTCTAAGTCACCATCATATCATTTGGAAGGAGATAACGTACTAGTTTTTGATGATAAAAATAAAGAAGATAATTATACGATATACTATGAATCATTTCACGAATTAATTAAGTCTAATACATTAAATACAACAGCAATAGATTTAGATAGAGAACTAACAACAATTATTCCATTATATATAGCGGGAGAGTTATATAAAGATGATGATATTCAACAATCTACAATATATATGAATGAGTTTGAAACAGCTCTTCAAGAAATAAAACAGGGAATTAATGAACTTATTTCTAATCCAAGAGAAATAACTACAGTATACGGAGTTGATTGGTAATGCATAATATTCCAGCATCACAAAAAAAACGCTATTATAGTATTGATAATTTTCTAGGAGTTGACTTTACTTCAAGTCCAATAGAAGTAGATAAAAGAAGAAGTCCTAATGCATTTAATATGATTAACAATAATGGTTTTAATGAAACAAGAAATGGTTATGAAGTTTTAACTATATTTGCTAATAGCAAAATAAATGGAATATGGAATTTTGATTTAAACGATGAAGAACTAATTATTGTTCACGCAGGTTCAACACTTTACAAGTGTAATAGTTCATTCACAACAAAAACAGTATTAAAATCAGGATTAAAAGATGATAGATCAATTGGATTATATCTTAGTAACTATTTGGTAATATTTGATGGTAATAGAGCTTTAATTTGTTCAAATGAAAATAATAATTTATCTGTAAACTATATAGATGAAAGTGGATATATTCCAACAACATCAATTTCAAGGGATTCTTCAGGTGGAGGGACTGATTATGAAAAAATAAATCTAATGTCTCCATATAGAATTAATACTTTTTTAACAGAAATGGTAGAAACGACATTAAATGGAGAATTACAGAATAGTCCACAAACTGTATTTAAATTAGATGATAATAATATTACATCAGTAGAATTAGTAGAAGTTTTGCAAGATTCAGGTTCTTGGCAAGTGATAAATCCAAACAACTATCAAGTAGATCTGATTACAGGAACAGTAACATTTAGTACAGCACCAGGGGATAGTCCAGTGCTGGGAAGAGACAATGTATCAATAAGATACAAAAAAGTTGTATCAGAAAATACAAATAGAATTAATAAGTGTGACATAGCAACTTTATATGGATATTCAGGAAATAATAATAGAATTTTTGTTTCAGGGAATCCTGATTTTCCAAATTGGGACTTTCATTGTGAGCAAGATGATCCAACATATTGGCCTGATGAGAATTTTACAAAGATAGGAACTGAGCCAATTATAGGATATTTAAGATTATCTAATGGTAGTTTATCTATCCACAAAAAACAATCTGATACAGACTGTACAGTATATTACAGAACATCAAATATGTTAGATAATAATGAAGTTTTCCCATTAAAAGATGGAGTTAAGAATGTAGGATGCATATCTAAATATTGCAATTGTAATTTAGAAAATGACCCTTTATTTTTATCAGACCAAGGAGTATATGCCTGCATTGGAGATAATGATGAAAAATATGCACAACAAAGAAGTTTTTATGTAAACGGAAAATTATTAAAAGAACCTAATTTAGATAAAGCAGTAGCAATCTCTTTTTTAGGAAAATATTATTTGGCAGTTAATAGCCATGTTTATATTGCTGATAGTAGATATAAATCATATCCTAAAAATGCAAAAACAGAGCAATATCAGTATGAATGGTATTTCTGGGATAATCTTTCAATTAATATATTTTTCTCTTGGAATAATGAACTATATTTTGGAACATCAGATGGAAAACTATGTAAATTTAATAGTTCTTATTTAGATGATAATAAAGAGATTCACTCTTATTGGGAAACACCGTTTTTAGAGTTAAATAATCCATGTCTAGCTAAAACAATAAGAAATGTAACGCTTACACTAAACCCAAATGAATCATCTGATATTACTTTGGGCTATGAATTTGATGATGGAACAGTAGAAATAATAAAGAAAAATTATAATAATTTAACAGATGATTTTCCTAAAACCATCCAAGAAAAAGAAAAAATAAAAAAGTTTATGTATGTAAAGTTTTTTATGGAAAATGATACAACATCAAAAATGACTTTTGAAAGATTGATACTTGAATATATAGTATCAGGTAAATATAGAGGAGAGTGATAATATGGCTTCAATAAATGATTGGATTAATGCAGCAAATAATATTAAAAAGCAAACTACAGACAACTATATAAATAAGAATCAAGGAATTATTAATTCAATAAATCAGCAAAAAGATGCAGAACTTAAAGGATTAGAAAACAATAATCTTCAGGTAATAAATCAATTAAATCAAAACAAAGAAACAGTAAATAAAACAGCATTAGATAGCGCAAGAGCCGCAAATGTTAATAGATTATTAGCATTAAAAGATAATAAAAATGCAATGAGTAGAGCTGGCTTATCATCACAAGGACTTGTAGGCTCTCAAGTTAATTCTATAAATAATAATTATGGATCTAATTTAAATACAATTTTAAAAGATAAAGCCTCAGGATTAAGAGATATAGAAAATCAAATTAATAATACAAATCTTCAATATGATACAAATAAATCTAATTTAGCAGCACAATACGCATCCACACTAGCTAGTCAACAAGCTAATATAAATAATGCAGCTACTCAATTAGGACTACAAGCTTATAATGATTATATTTCTCAACAACAAGCATATGCAAATTATGAAGCTCAAAGACAAGAAGCCGAAAGACAGAATGCACTTGCATGGGCTCAAATAAATGCATCTAATAATAGTAGGAATTTTGGAGATTCAGGAAAGCAAATTGTACATACTGATTATTACAATGATGAAATTAATTCAGATACTCAATATGGAACATTTAAAACAAAAGACAAAAACGGAATTGAATATCAACCAGATAATATTGGTGGAATAAAATTAAAATCTTCAGGTAAAAAAGCAGGCCAAATATTTGGAAAAAATGCAACAAATACAAATGGCGTAAACATTGCTAATCAAACTGTTTGGCAGTTAGGAAATACAGGAGAGTATTATATTTGGAATGGTTCTAAAAATAAGTACGAAAGAGTAAGATGGTGATATAAATGGCGATATGGAATCCAGCAACGGGAAGATATGAAAAAGATGATAATGAAAAACTATGGGACCCAGCTAAAGGAGAATATTACATACCTCAAAATCAAAATAATAATTTAGATAATAATAAAAAGGAATCTAAGAAGCAAAAAGATTCCTTTTTTAACGCAACAAATAAATTTGTAGATACCATGAAGAATAGTGCAGTTGCAAATCATGGATTTAATATATCAAATGTAATTACAGATGCAGCTAATATATATGATGCAAGTAAACAAGTTACACGCTCTTTACCATTTGTTGGAAAGCCTCTCCAGGTTAAAGATAAAATTGATAAGACAGTACTTAATACCGCAACTAATATGGGTGAAGGAGCTTTAAGAACTGGCGAAGGAATATTAGATACAGCGAATAGTCTATCTGATAAAGTCATAAATGGAGTATCTTATCAAGGAATTAAAGCCTTATATGGAAAAGAAAGAGCAGATAAATGGTTAAAAGAAGCAAAGGAGAGTACTAAAGAGTTTGTTAAGAAAGATTTAACAACAGGGTTATTAAATAAAACAGGATACAATGATGAAAAATTCCATAAGGAATTTGAACAAGATTCATTAGTAAAAAGAGATAACTTAGAAGGACAAGTAGCTCAAGGTGTAGGAGGAATGGTTCCTTCATTATTAGCAGGACAATATTTAGGGCTTGGCGAATTACCAACAAAAGAATTAAAAGGACTACAGGGCTTAGATAAAGCCACTCAATTTGCTAAAAATCTTGGAATGAATATTTTAGAGGGATTACCAAGTACTACAGTACTTGCAAACTCTACTTATGGGCAATCACTTCAAGAAGCCTACCAAAATGGAGCTACAGAGGAACAAGCGACAAAGTATGCAATTGGTTCAACTGCTAAAGAAATCGCAACAGAATGGATTACAGGTGGTATTCCAGGACTGAATAGAACTGGTGGTTTAGATAAACCTATAGAAAAACTAATAGATAAAACAACAGGTAAATTAAAAAATGAATATGGAAAAGCAATAGCCAAATCATTAATGAATTATGGTTATAAATTTGTTGGTGAAGGATTAGAAGAGGAATTATCTGAAATAATAGATCCTTTTTTAAAAAATGCGACATATTCAAAAGATGAAAAAGTTAATTGGGAGGAAGTACTAAATAGCTTTATAGTTGGAGGAATAATAGGAGGAATATTAGAAGCTCCAAATTCTATAGCTGAGCTTGGGAATAATTTAGTAGAAGCTAAGAATAAAACAGATATGAAAAAAGCAGCTCTTCCGACTCCAAAAGTTCAAAATATTGATAATAATGTAGAAAGTACTGAAGGAAATCCTTTAATGGAGAATAAAAGTCAAATTGCATTACCAATACCAGAAAATACTCTTCAAAATAAAATGTTTAAAAATAATGAACAGTTTGTTTATGAGCCTAGTGAAAATATAAAAGTTGATAATTTTAGAAAAAGTGCAAATCAATTCATGAATAATAGCAATGAAACTAAATCATTTGTTAATACTGTAGAAAAAGTAATAAATGACAAAAATTATAACATTACTTTTGATAATACAATAGGCGAGAATGTTAATGGAAGAATCAGCATAAATGAAAATGGAGAAGTAGATATTAGAATAAATCCTAATTCAGATCGTGCAGGAGAGTTTATTTTAACTCACGAAATAACTCATGCAATTGATACTGAAGATATGAAAAATTTAGTTATTGATTATGCTAGTAAGAATAAAGAGTTTAGTACAGCAATAGAATCATTAAAAGAAACCTATGGAACAGATAATGTAAATGAAGAAGTGCTTGCCGATATTTCAGGTCAATTGTTTGGAAATGAAGAATTTGTTAACAAATTATCGGCATCTAAACCAAGTTTATTTAAAAGAATATATGACAAAATTATCAGTTTTGCTAATAAAATAACAGGTAATTCTAAAGAATCATTATTTATAAAAGATTTAAAGAATAAGTGGGAAAAAGCTTATAGAGAATCAAGTATTGAGAATGCTAAAGAAAATTTAAATGTTGGCGAAAAGTTTTTAAAGGCAAAATTAAATTCTAATGAAGATGTTGTTGTTTCAGAAGATATACTAGGGAGCAATCCTAAATTAGATGATGTTAAATCAGTACTAGAAAAAATGTTAGGAAAAAGTTATTATAATGAATCAAGTAATAATAATTTATCCATCGAAAGAAAAGACATAAATAAATTTTTGCATGATGGATATAACAACATAAAAAATGAACGTTTAAAAAAGAGAATTGCTGGAAATTATGGGGAAATTCTAGAATTAGCAAAAATAGATAATAATAGTTCTGGTGCTAGTAATTATAAAGGAACAAATAGAGGAAAAAAAGGATTTGATTACTATAATATAAAATTAGCATACCCAATAAAAGATAATAATCAAAATATTCTAGATTATAAAGTTTATGATGGAAGATTGGTTGTCAGAAAAGAAAATAATGGTGATTTTTCTTATGATATTGATGGTTTAAAGCAAAATAAAAAAGCCACCGTAGATAAAACTAGTTTATCTATAAGTGCTGATGAAACAGCACGTGGCTTTTCTAATAATGATAATATATCACAGAATACAGAAAATGTAAACAAAAATGATGCATTATCTAATAAATATTCTATGCAAAACACTGAAAATAATACTTGGCAAGAGCATTTAGAAGAAAATTATAAATCAAAAGGAACAAGAACTTATTTTGAAAATACTAAGTTTAATAAAGAAAATAATTCAGTAAAATATTTAGATCCAACAAAAGAATCTTCATATGGTCCAGTTAAAAAGAAAGGTAAAATATACAATTTATCTAAAGTAATAGAATTCAATGATTACAAGCATCAAGAAGACTATAAAAATCTTATTTCCAAATATGATAAAAATACTACGAAAGAACAAATAAAAGCAGATTTAGAAGAAAACTTTAAAACAAAAAGAAGCGATTATAGTAAAGAAACTGGAGAGCATATTAAATATTTAATTGGAAGAGATAAGATATTTGTTTCAGATGAACTTAAAGAAAAGTTTTCAAATTTCAGTAATTTTGCGAAAAATAATGTAGGAGATATCAAGTTTTCACCTGAAGGAAAAGATGTTATAGAAATATATAATCAATTAAATAAAAAATATCCTTCAGTATTTGAAAATGATTTTTATAAAGATATAACTAAAAAGATAGATTCTTATAAAAACGACTATAATGTTGATGTTTTAGATCAATTAGAAAATGATAGACTAAACGATGTAAGAGCAAAGATGTTAAGCCGAATGTCTGAATTTATTCACGAAGATCCATCTAATTATGAAAGTTATAAATTTGATAATAAAATACTAGATAATGTAAGTGATTATATATATGATGCAATTCAAAAAAATGAAAATATAGATGATATTGTTTCTCAATTTGATATGTCACCTAGACAGATTAGAAAAGAAAAAACTCAAGAATTTAGGAATTATGCATCTAAGTTCATAAAAGATTCTGCAAATTGGATTGATAAAAAAATAGGTTTATCATATAAAGCGCAAACAATGAAAAGAAACTTTTACGATACAATGGGAAGATCAGATGGAGAAAATATATATCATAATTTTATTGAGCCTATTTTTAATCATAATAAGCAAGTTCAAGATGAAATCACTAAATATAATAAAAAGATAAAAAGTTTAAAATTGAGTGATATAGAATCTGCTGCAGTTCAAATGTTTGGAGAATATAAATATAATCCAGAAACTTTAGTAACATGGTCTGAAGTAGATAATATTATTACAGAAAATAAATTAGATCATAAAAAGATAGAAAATGCAGTAGAAGTATTTAGAAAAACATATGATGAATTGTTAGAAAGAGAGAACCTAGTACTATCATCCCTAGGATTTAAACCAATTGATTATCGAGAAGGATATTTTCCTCATTTTATAGAGTCACAGGCTAATACAAAGATTGGAAAAGCACTAGAAAAAATAGGTTTTAATTTTGATGATTCTACATTACCTACAGACATAGCAGGAATAACAGACCAATTTAAACCAGGTAAAATTTGGAATAGAAATGCTCAACAAAGATTAGGAAAAATCACAGATTATAATGCTTTAAAAGGATTTGATAACTATATAAGAAATGCAATGAACACTATTTATTTTACTGAAGATATTCAAAAATTAAGAGCATTAGAAAATGAAATAAGATATCAACATTCAAGTAAAAAAGTTCAAGAAGATATTGATAGAATATTTAATGATTCTTCATTAGATTTTACTGAAAGACAGGAACAATTAGAAAAAATATTTGCAACATTTCAAACACCACTAAACAATCTTGTAACAGAACTTAGAGATTATACTAACAATATTGCAAACAAAAAGTCTGTTCTAGATAGAACGATAGAACAAGCAACAAACAGAAACATATATACTATTATGAATAATGTAAATAGTAGAGTAAGTGCTAATATGGTTGGTTTAAATTTATCAAGTGCAATTACTAACTTTATTCCTATTACTCAAGCTATGTCTCAAGTAAAATCAAAGTATCTATTTCAAGGACTAAAAGAAGCTATAAAAACACAAGTTAAATCAGACAACTTTGAGTCAAAGAGTGTTTTCTTAACAACAAGATTGAATGAGGCTGAAAAACTTTCAAAAACAAATTTAGAAAAAATTTCAGATAAAATGAATTTCTTATTTAATGCAATTGATTCTATAACTTCTAATGCTATTGTTAGAGGAAAGTACTACGAGAATAAAGCAAACAATATGAGTGAATTTGATTCAATGAGGAATGCTGATGAATTTGCAAGAGATATAATGGCAGGGAGAGCAAAAGGAGAAATGCCTACAATATTTAATTCTAAGAATCCTTTGTTAAAAACATTTACAGCATTTCAATTAGAAGTGAATAACCAATATCAATATATGTTTAAAGATTTACCTAGAGATTTAAAAGACGATGGTTTAAAAAAGTTACTTTCAGCTTATCTTAAAATGTTCTTTGGAGCATGGGCATATAATCAAATAAGTGAAAAACTTGTTGGAAGAAATTCTGCATTTTCTCCAACTGATACAGTTTTAGAAATATGTGAAATAAGCAAGAATAAAAATTTAAACTTTTCTGACAAAGTTACTAAAGCAACAAAAACATTAACACAGGATGTACCTTTTATTGGAGGGGTTTTAGGTGGAGGAAGATTACCTATTTCAGCTGCATTGCCATCAGCATCAACATTAACAAAATCTGCAGGAAAATTATTAGATGGCAAAAAGGATAATAACAAAGAAGCTTTAATAGATACGGGAAAAGAGGCTCTAAAGCCACTTTTATATGTAGGTCTTCCGTTTGGCGGAGGACAACTAAAAAAGTCTGTAGAAGGTGCATCTATGTATTTAAATAATAAGGACATTAAAGGTTCTTATAATTCTAAAGGTGAATTAAAATTTGAAGCAAAAAAGGATCCTTTAAGTGTTGCCAAAAATATTCTATTTGGTCCAAGTTCAAGTAAAGAAGCTCAAGAGTACTATAGTAATGGATACGCACCAATTGATAAAAAAACTCTAGATAAGTTAAAGAAAAAAGACATTTCAATTAATGAATTTAGACAATATTCTAATCATAAGCGAGAATTAGGTCTTAATGAAATAAAATCTGATAGAGATTCTGAAAATAAAATTATTAAAGGATCATCATCCGCAAAAAAAGCATTAAAAATAATGAATAGTGATTATTCTGAAAAAGAAAAAGATTACTTATTATCAACACTTGCTGCAAATGATGAATCTCCAATAACATCAAAAGAAATAAAAGATTTAAAGAAAGATGAGAAAACATATAAATTCTATTTTGGAGAAAATGATGATGGAAGGAAGACTTTTAGAAATGAACTAAAAGATTTAAATTTATCTTCAGACAATTTAATAGACTATTATAATGAAAGAAAGCAATTAAAAGATACTTATGCTTCAGTATTAGCAAAAGAAAAAATAATGTCTTATGTAAATAATTTAAATACTGATGAAAAAACAAAATGGTATCTATACAATAAAGATTATGAAGATGAACATATTCAAGACGTAGCAGATAAATTTAATATTAAATTTAATGATTATAGCAATGTTATAAATTATTATAATAATATTTCCAATCAATACAAAGGTTCAAAAAATTCTTCAATTAGAAAAAGGTTAGTATTTGATCATATTAATAGTTTGAAAATTAGTAAAATACAAAAATGTATTTTATATAAAAAAGTAGGGTACAATGATTCTACATGTAAGAATTATATTTTCAATTATATTGAATCAATGAATTTATCTAAAACTGAAAAAACTAAAATATATAATTATATTTATTAGGAGGTGTATAAATGAGTACAATAGAGCCTAAATACGATGAAGATAGTATTACATATGGTTTCTTAAAAAAAGTCTTAGGAGAGGATGTTAAAAATACTTCTAAGGCTTTTTCTTTAAATTATTCTAAAAATTATGGAACAACACCATCTCCTCCTTATAAAAAAGGTGACACTTGGAATAATAATGACAATATTTATATTTGTATTAATAGCCGAGATGTAGGTAATTCAATTGTAATGAGCGATTGGCAATTATTATTTGATAAAGAAACAAATAAAATCATATCTAATAACTTTCAATTTTTATCTGCAGTTAAAATAATAAAAAATGATGATGGGAAAATAGAGACATTTTATCAATCAGATGATCCATCTTTAAACTGGTCAATAGAAGAGAAGAATAATCACATCGGAGATTATTATCAAAACTCAACTAATTTTAAGACATATATTTATTCATCAGATAAAGTATGGAAAGAAGTAGAGGTATCAACTATCATATTTGATAACATAAATGGTCATAGAAATATCTTTACAAAAAGACCAGTTTATTATAACGAAGGAGACATTTGGAAAGTCAATAACTTAGAAGATATAGATTTATTTTCTAATGTTTCAATAAATGACTTTGTACAAGCAAGAAAATCTAATTTAGTTTTTAATGAAAATGACTGGAAATTAATTTCGAATGAGTTAAATATTAAAGCTAATTTATATACAATAGGCGGTCAACCAGTAGCTGCAAATAATGTGCTGTCAAATTTGCAATATTCATCTTTTGGAAAGCATGGAGGATACGAAGTTCTAGGATTTGATGAGTGGGTTAACGCAGATAATGATACATCAGGAGATATAACAACTTCTACCGGTTTAGTAAGAAGTTATTCTGATGTATCTATTGATATAGATCTTCCTGATAATTTTAAAATTATATCTGCCTTTTTATCAGTATTTCATAGTTCTGTCTATTGGAGTTATTTTGATACTGTTTCACAATCTTATTCAAACAACTGGGGAGCATCTAAAAATATAAAATTATATAAAATGAAATCTGAAAAAAATATTAAATTGCTTTATCAAAATTCCTTGTCTTATAGAGAAAAAATCAATTCAGTAGATTTAGAAGAGATTCCAAATGCATTTGGATCTACTTCACACTCATTTAAAACAAACAGTAACACAAATATAGAAAGAAAAGAAACGATAAATTTGAAGAATTATATTAATAAAATTGGAAAGACAAAATTAGTTTTAAGAACTAGTGACTCAATTCCAATAGATTCAAAAATTATGACGCAGTGTACAGGTATGGCAAGGGCTGTTGTAAATGTTTTGGGATATGTTGATTTGAAAGGAAGTGGTAATTAATGATAAAGACCGAAGGAACAACAATAAAGATTTTTAGAGGTGATGAAGGAACTTTATATATATCAAAGAAAGATAAAAATGGTAATACAGAGATATTTAAAAAAGATGACAAAGTAGTCTTATCTGTAAAAGAAAACTTTGGTGAACATGAAGTTAAATTAAGAAAAGAAGTTGTAGTGCAAGAAGAATCTGAAAAAGTTGGATTTACATTTTATCCAGAAGATACAAAATTTATTGATTTAATATCTGAACCGATTGATTTTGAATATGACATTGATTTAAATGATGGAAATACAATTTTAGGTCATGACGACAGTGGTGCTAAAATTTTTAGAATTTATCCGACTGGAAGTGATGATGTGTGATTCAAGAAGAAAATATTATTACTGCAGAAATATCAACGGATAGTAGTCTTAAAGCAGAAATTGAAGGAAGAGGCCTACAAGGCCCACCAGGACCACCAGGACCACAAGGACCACCAGGAAAAGATGGGAAAGATGGAGCTACACCTCAAAAAGGTATTGATTATCTTACTGAATTAGAAGCTAATGAATTTGTTGAAAAAATAAAAGAAGATGCTACTAATACTTTCAATATAAACGCAACAGAAAAGATAAAAGAGTTTAACAAAAATGCAGCATCTTATGATGAAAGAATAAAAATTAACAATCAAAACATTCAAGAAATTGAATCAAACTTATTTTATACCAAAAGTACTAGTGGAGAAACTATTGTTATAAAAGACAGTATAAACCATCAATTAAAAAGTATAAAGATTGATGGAAATAGTTATCAAGACGGAATACCAAATATAGATAGTCCGAAAAAAATTAAGGCTGTTAAGGGTATAACTAATTTATTAAATTCATCAGATTGCTCAAATATAAATTATATTGTTGACAATGATAACTATATTTCTGCTAAAAACACTACAGTTGATGATCGTGCTTGGTCATACTTGGAAAGTGAATTTAAAATTACTCTTCCTGCAGGGTCATATACATTCTCAAGAATATTTAAGAAAAAAGCAACAAATGCAAATGAAGCGTTTATTATACTTGACGACGATAATAATAGGATTGTTAAAATCAATAAAAATATATCATCAACATTTACACTTACAAAAACAACAAATATCGGGATAATGCTGAAAATATTTGATGGAATAGTAAGACTTCAACTAGAAGAAGGCTCAATAGCTCACGATTATGTTCCTTATGGAACTTGGCTAGAGCAAAAATCAACTGGAAAGAATTTACTTCCAAACTATATAGAAAGTCAAACTAAAAATGGGGTAACATTTATAAGAAATCCAGATGGTTCGATTACATTAAATGGAACAAGCACTGTTGTAACTGTTTTATATCTTCTTGAAAATAAAATTGTTGACTTAAAAGAAGAGTCATATATGATATCTTCACATCATAGTGGAAGTCTTGATGGTGGTAATGTTTATATTAATTTGCTTGATGAAAATGACTCTCAAATCATAGCTATAAATTTATTAAATTCTAACAATGGGTCTTTTTCTCTCCAGAATTCAAGGAAACTTAAAAATGCTACTTTATTAATAGGCACTGGTTGTGTATTTAACAATTTTAGAATTTACCCAATGCTTGAAAAACATAATATTGTAACTAATTATGAACCATATAAAGAGGATATTGCATTAATAGATATGAATATATATGACGAAAATGATGATATTGTTGGAAATCAAGAATTATTATCTATAGGTGATGTAAAAGATACTATTGAAAATAATATGTTAACTAAAAGAGTGGGTAAATATTGTATTACTGGTGATGAAGATATATCAGTAGAAAATGCTACTGAAAATACGAAAAGATTTATTATTAATAATATCCCTAATGCTATATACACATCAAATCGTGGGAAGATTATTAGCAATTATTTTAAATATGGAGATGTTGGAAATGATGTTGGCATAGCATTTATGTATCATGGTTGTTTCTTTATATATCCACCAGCACAAATCGACACTGTTGAGTTATGCAAAGAGTGGCTATCAATTCATAATGTTGTTGTTTATTATGAATTAGATACACCTGTAGTTTTTGAACTTAATAAATTCAATATGCTACATAGCTATTTATCAACCACAAATATTTTTACATTAAGTGAGATTAAACCGATAATAACATGTGAATATTATTGTTTAAATGAAGCTGAGTCGGTAGAAGGACCACCAGGTCCAACAGGATCTCCCGGTAAAGGAATTAAATCAATCAAAGAATATTTTCAAGTAAGTGAATCAAATAGTGTTGAACCAACAACATGGGTTGAAATAGCACCAGCATTAACGTCAGTAAAAAAATATTTATGGAACTATTTAACTATAACTTACACAGACGATACCACATATAATACTTCTAAAAAAGTTATAGGAGTTTATGGAGACACAGGTCAACAAGGACCAGAAGGCATAACATTTACTAGCTTAAATGTTGTCGACTTAGATGATTTAAAACAAAAGATATTACAATCTTTCACAGTACCAAAAATATCATTAATTTTAGCTTATTATTCATCATTAGGACGAAGTTATGCATTTATTGTTTTATATTCATCAGCAACAGAATGTACAATGCTTACGTTTGGTCATGGAGTTAAAGCAATATCTGATTATTTTGATGGTGCTTGGCATGATTATGCTTTATAGAAATTAGGAGGAAAATATGGATAATGTAACTATAGGACAGATTATTGCAATCATAACTAGTATTACAATAATTGCTTCATTTTTTATTGGAATATTCAAATGGTTTAAAGGAACTATTTCTGATAGATTCACATCTATAGAATGTAGACTTACTATTGTTGAAACGGCGAGTAACAAGCAAGATAAAGAGATACATTCAAACAAAGAAGAGATGTTTGTAATAATCAATGGATTACTTGCTTGCTTAAAAGGATTACATGATGATCTAGAATGCAATGGTCCAGTAACAAAAGGTATAAAAGATATTGAAGACTATTTAATAAATAAATCACACGAATAAAGACAACTATTTAAGTAGTTCTTTTTTATATATAGAAAAAATGGAAAGGAAGGCGTGCAATGAAGAAAGCATTTAGTGATGTTAAATCATTTGTGACAATTGTATTTGCAGTCGCATTTGTAGTCTTTACATATTTAAAAATAACATCAGGAGAGCAATTCTATAGTCTATTACAGATTATAATTGCTTTTTATTTTGGAACGCAACACGAAAAATATGTAGCAAATAATGAAAAAAATAATATTGAAAAATAGGAGATGATAATATGACAAATATTGAATTGTTAAAGAAATATGAAAATTTTAGAAATAGTCAACAGTATAAATATATTGATTATGATGGATATTATGGACCACAGTGTTTTGACTTGGCTCAAAAGTATTTGGTTGAAGTTTTAGGAGTACCAGCTTCAGTTTTAGGTGGATGTGAGATAGTTGCTAATATGATTTTAAGAGAACCTGATCATTCTGAGTTGATGACTTACTTTGACGAAGTTTCAATTTATGCTATGAATCCTGGAGATTTAGTAATTTGGGAAAGCAATCATATTGCAATTTTTGATCATTGGGATGGATTTAATTGTTGGTATTTTTCGCAGAATCCAAATGCTCCAGTCGTGATGCAATGTCACATGAGTGGAATGCATGCGTATAGATTAAAAGGACTAACAACAGAGCAACCAGTACAACCTGAAGAGTCTAAAGAAGAACCAAAAGCTGAAGAAACTTTTGAGAAAGGTAATTATGTAAAAATTGTTGGAGAAGGTAATGCATCTAGCTATGGAGATGGAAACGTGGCTGTTCCAGGATATGAGGGAACAATTACTGACATTTACGAAGGTAGACCATATCCATACGAAGTATCTGATTTCGAAGGTGTATTAGGTTATTATCAGGCGACTTCATTATCTAAATAAAATGTTAAAATTTGTTAATTAAATATAAAGAGTTGCATAAAAATTGCAAAATTACTAAATAAAAATTAAAAATTGAAATAAAAAAGACTCTCATTTCACTAACTTAGTGATTTGTAGAGTCTCTTTTTTTATGCAACAAATTCTACAATTTAAAGCAAATTATTCGCAAAAAACATAATAATATTAAATGAGGAGGTTGATTTATTATTAAAAAGATGCTAAAGTATTTTACAATTTTTATCAATTCGTGCTATAGTAGAATTGTAAAGATAGAAAATAGTTTTAAGGGAATGAGTAATATGGATAG
Organism: uncultured Muribaculaceae bacterium; assembly: GCA_964530845.1. GTDB lineage: Bacteria > Bacillota_I > Bacilli_A > RF39 > UBA660 > UBA3789. The sequence goes on along the minus strand of CAZHBS010000004.1, from coordinate 49,546 downwards.
TGAAAGAATTAGTATTTTTGATGTGGCTAATTTTTATAGAAGTAAAGAAAAAATGACACACAAAAAATTGCAAAAAATGGTTTATTATGCATATGTTCAATATATTCTTGAATATAATACAACTAATAATATAACTAATTTTTTGTTTGAAGATCAACCAGAAGCATGGATTCATGGCCCAGTTTTTCCTAGATTATATCAGCAATATAAACAGTATAATTGGAAAGAAATACCAAAACTATTATTTTACAATCCAAATTTTGAGTATGATGTAATAGAATTGTTAAATAGAGTTTGGGATAGATATGGAGGATATTCAGCTGATCAATTAGAATATATGACACACTGTGATGCACCATGGCAAGAAGCTAGACAAAATCTTAATTATGATGAATATTCTAATAGCATTATTTCTCCAGAAAGCATATTTAATTTTTATATATTAAGATGATTGAAAACAATATTCCAGATAATAAAATCTGTTTTTCTTTTATATATTTTAAAGAAGAAAGCATAAGAATCCCAAATTTTAACAATTATTACGAAAATAAATTAGATAGTATAAATAGTGTGAATGATTTTTTTGATACAATAAAAGAAATGGGAAAATATCCTAAAGAAAAATTATTCTCTCCTAGTATAAAAAAGCATTTTCACTTAAATCTGATTGAAGACAATAAATCTATTGATTTAATAGAAAAAGTTTTAGTTGACGGATATCAGCTAACACAAGAGTTTGTTGATAATTTTGAGCGTACTTATATTGAGTTTTCAACTACAAATGGTAAAAGGGTCATCGCTTCGTTGATGTATGGCAGTTTATTTGAATGCTTATTTCTTGACCCTAATCATTTAATATGTCCTGATAAAACCAGATTTTTTAAAAAGAAACAATTGTTTTCAGTTAAATCTGCATTTCAAAAATGGGATGAAGAACCAGAAAACTTGAATGAACCTATGCATAAAGATTATATAGAAATGGTTATAGATGACTATGAAAATAATAGATATTCTGCAGTAGAAACAATAGAGACTATAAAAGAAATAATTAATGATGAATTTGAATAATTTTTACTTGTTTAATAAAACTTGTAAATATTAATTAAATTATACAACGATAGCTTGAACTGTCTTTTTTTACGCTATTTTATTGCATTTAACGATATAATCTTGCCCAAATATTTTAATAAACCAATTAAGAGAATATTTATCCACAAAAGCCTGTTGAAAAAGTAGTTTGTATTTTAGATTGAATTCTATGTTGTTATGAAATAGTGTATGATGATTTTTGCAAAAAGGACATACTGCTCCAAATTCAACAGATCTACTTCTATATGCTCCTTCAAAGACTTCATTTTTTTCTACCTGATAAAAAGGTGTTAGACAACCTGGTACGCAGCATTTAGTTAAATCTTGGTAGATTATACTGAATCTTTCTCTTTCTCTCTTATATTGCTTGTATGTACGCTTTTTGATAGGCTTATAATCTTTGCTTTTATTTTTTTTATATTCTTTATATTTACAAAATTTACAATCATTTATTGTAATGCTTTTTCTCTTTTTCTTACAGTAAATTGTTCTATTAAGTTTTTGCTTTAAATATATACACTTTGACATAGATAATCCTCCTTGATTTATCTAATGTCTCTTTTGCAAAAAGGTGGATCAAACGGAGAACTTGCTGCCGCACTAAGATATCTAAATCAAAGAATAAATATGCCAGATAATATTGGAAAAGCATTATTAAACGATATAGGAACAGAAGAATTAGGACACGTAGAAATGCTAGAAACAATGATATATCAACTAATGAAAGATGCATCTCTTGAAGAATTAAAAGAAGCAGGACTTGATGCTCACTATGCGGAACACGCAAAATCATTATTTCCAACAGATGCAAATGGTGTGCCATTCACAACTTCATATTTTGCAACAACAGGAGATCCGCTTGCTGATATTTCAGAAGATATGGCAGCAGAGCAAAAAGCCAGAGCAATATATGAAAACTTAATAGAACTAACAAATGATCCAGATGTAATAGGGCCACTTCTTTGGTTAAGACAAAGAGAAGTAGTACACTATAATAGATTTAAAGAATTATTTGAATATTATGAAAAGAAACTAAAAAATGGAGAAAACGAATTTAAACAGAAATCTCTACCATTTAATTCAAATAATGCATATTTACTTAATAATATAAATTTTAACAATGGAGAATACTACATGTAAATAATAACACGGCAAAAATGTTAACAAAAAAATGTTGACAAACAAATATTTGTGTAGTATTATGTAAACAAGTCGAGTGAGTGTGCATAAGATATTCGAGCTGCACAGAGGTTATTAATCTTACACGTAAATACGGAGTCACTATTATTTTTTATAGTGAACTCCGTATTTTTATTTTCTCGACTTAAAAATGTTTTCATAGATAAAAGTGAGTATGTATATCAAGCTGCATAGGGATAAATCCTACACGTATTAAGCGGAGTCACTTCTAATATTTTATTAGAAGAACTCTGCTTTTTTTTCACAACAAATTATATTATAATGGTTTTAATGATAGAAAATCTATGAAGACAGCAAAAGAAAGGAGTGATTAGAATGGCTATCATTACAGTAGAAAATCTTGTTAAAAATTTTAAGGTAAAACAAAAAGAAAAAGGATTAAAAGGAAGCCTAAAATCAATTATAAAACCAAAATATAATATCATTAAAGCCGTTAAAAACATCTCTTTTTCAGTAGAAAAAGGAGAGATGATTGCCTTCATTGGACCAAATGGAGCCGGAAAATCTACATCTATAAAAATGATGACAGGAATTCTTTTCCCAGATAGTGGAAAAATAGATATCCTAGGACTAGACCCATCAAAAGATAGAAAAAAATTAGCATATGAAATTGGATGTGTTTTTGGACAAAAAGAACAACTATGGACTCATCTAACACCATATGACAATTTTAAATTCTTTGGAGCCATCTATGATATTCCAGAGAACATTGTTGAGAAAAAAATTACTGAGATGAGAGAATTATTTGAATTAGATGATTTTATTAATACTCCAGTAAGAAATCTAAGTCTTGGACAAAGGATACGTTGCGAAATAGTTGCTTCCCTAATTCATGAACCAAAAATCTTGTTTCTAGATGAACCAACAATCGGATTAGACCCAGTTGTTAAAGAAAAAATAAGGACACTTATAAAAAGAATGAATAAAGAATATAAAACTACAGTTGTTTTAACATCACATGATGTATCAGACATAGAAAAACTATGTAAAAGAGTAATTATAGTTAATAAAGGTCAAATAGTTCTAGATGATACAATGGATAATTTAAAATATCACTATTTAAATAAAAAGATAATAGATGCTAAAATGAAGGAAAAAGTAAATCTAGATGAAGAAGATGGCATTAATATTATTAAAGATAAAGACTATAATTTAAAATTAGAAGTAGATTTAAAAAAGAAAAATATTTCAGACGCCATAAAATTATTAAATCCAGATAATATTATAGATATTAATATTTCTAATGTTCCACTAGAACAAATAATTAGTGAAATTTATAAAGATGGTGATAAATAATGAAAAAATATTTATATATTTTTAAATCAGAATTAATGACTAATCTTCAATATATATTTGATATCTTAGTTGGATTTATAAGCTTCTGTATAATGATATTTATCTTCTTAAATCTATGGAACTATATGTATAGTGATCCAAATGAATTAATAAATGGATACTCAATGAATCAAATGATTTGGTATGTAATTATAACAGAAATTCTATGGATGAGTCTAAGTGGAAAAAAATTATGTAAAAAAATATGCAATGATGTACGTAGTGGTAATATAACTTATAATATTATAAAGCCCTATAATTATGTTGAATATGTCTTATTTAATCATTTAGGAATTACAACAATAAAATTTGTACTTATTACTATAATTGGTATGATTCTAGGATTTGTATCTTTAGGTAGTTTTCCTAACTTATCTTTATTAAGTATATTAGGAGTTATTTTATCATGTATATTAGCAACTATAATAAATATTCTTATTATAACAAGTCTAGGTTTAATATCATTTTTTATAGAAGATGCAAATCCATTTTACTGGTTATATTCTAAAATAATATTAGTAGTAGGAACACTATTCCCAATAGAATTTTTTCCAGGTGTTATGCAACCATTTTTAAAATATAGTCCAATATACGTAGTTAGTTATGGTCCTGCAAAATTATTTGTAGACTTCTCTTTAAATAAATTTATAGAAGTAATAATAGTTCAATTAATTTATTTAGTTATAACTATTACAATAACACACTTAATATATAAGAAAGGGGTGAGAAAATTAAATGTTAATGGAGGTTAAAAATCAATTAAAAGTAACAATCCAGTCAATTAAATATGCTCTTCAAAGAGAAATGTTAAATAAAGTTACTTTTATTTCTAATATAATATTCATGGTATTAAATAATGCCTGCTTCATCGTACAATGGGTAATATTATATTCCATAAAAGATGATGTTGGAGGCTATACATTTAAACAAGTATTATTACTTTGGGGTATAGCAGCAATGACTTATGGAATGTCTAGGTTTTTCTTTAAAGATGCCTTTGAGTTATCAGAAATAATAAATAGTGGTAAATTAGACAATTATTTAATACAGCCAAAGAATGTATTAATTTCATGTATAACGAGTAGTGTAGAAGTATCAGCTCTAGGAGATATGATTTATGGATTAATAATGTTATGTATTTACGGATTAAGCATAAAAAATATTATTTTATTTCTATTTTGTACAATTTTAGGTGGATTAGTAATAGTCTCTATCGCTATAATTTTCGCTTCCCTTTCATTCTGGTTTTCAAGAACTGAAATGGTTTCAAATACAATAAACAGCATGATGACTAATTTAGCTACATATCCAGAAGGTATTTTTAAAGGAATAATTAAAGTTATATTTTATACTATACTTCCACTTGGAATAACAACATATCTTCCTGTACAAATATTATCAAATATAAATATAATATCAATTATATATTTAATAATAGGAGCATTAATTTTTATATCTTTAGCATTTATAATTTTTTATAAAGGATTAAAAAGATATAGTAGTACAAACTTAATGAATGTAAGAGTATAAGAAGGTAATAATATGAGAATTTCAAGTAATGATTTAGAAAAAGTGCCAAACTTTCAACAAGAAAAAGACAAATTTTATTTGTTAAATTTAATATCAAAAACAGAAGGAAATATGACTTTTTCTGATTTAGAAACTTATGTAATAGGAAGAAGTATGGTAGGGTTACCTACATGGATTTGGACAATAGATAGTATTACACCAGAGAAGATATTAGAGTTAGAAAGTATATTAGAAAACTTTTTAGAAGAAGGAGAAAATAAATTCACTGCTAAAAAGAAAATATATGAAATATTAAGAAATGAATATGATACATCTTCATATTTTGAAATGGGATATTTGTCATGTGCAAATCCAATTAAGCCACAAAACAAAAAAGGAAGATTTGTAAGAGCTAGTTATAGTGATATAATGACTCTTGCAAAAATGTGGATAGAAAATGAAAAAGAAATGGAAAAAAAAGATATAGAGTTATACGAAGCTATAGAAACTGTAGAAGAATGGGTAAAAGGAGAAAACTTTTACATATTAAAAAATGAATTAGGTAAAATAGTGTGTATGGCAGGATATTCATCTCTAGATGATACAGCAAAAATTACTCATGTCTTTACACCGAAAGAAGAAAGAGGAAAAGGTTATTGTAAAAGTCTAATCTATGATCTTACAAAAAAAATATTAGATAAAGGATTAAAACCACTTCTATATACAGACTATAATTATAAAGCATCTAATAAAGCATACCAAGATGTTGGATATACCGATGAAGGAATATTAGTAAACTTTACTATTACAAGACAGAAAGATAAGGATAAACAAATATAATTCTTATCTTTTTTGTAGAAATTATAACTTATATAATGTTAAAAATAAAATCTATGGTAAAATAACTATGGAGGATCTTTATGGAAAAAATTAAATGCAAAGAATGTGGAAAAGAAATTAATAAAAAAGCAGAAATATGTCCACATTGTGGATGTCGAGTCAAATCTAATACAATAAAAATAGCTATTGTTTGCATCATAATTATTGGTGTTTTTATTGGCATTTATTTTTCATACGAGACAATTAAAAGTCGGTATAATAATAAAATAAGGCAGGATGAACAAATAAAAAAAGAAGAGTACGAAAACAAGGTTGTTGAATCTTATCTTGGAAATTATAAACTATCATTCAATGAATCTTTATTTTATGGTGATTATTCTTATTATGATAGTCAATTTAGTAGAACATATATAGAATTGTTAAAAGAAAATGTTGATCTTTCAAAAAAATGTTATCGCAAAGATCCAGATTATCCTGAATATACTCAAGAAGGTGACATAACTAAGGATTGCGTAGTTCTAGATAATTTGTCTGATAATGGGATGTTACTTATTGTACCTTGGGATGGAATGCATATATACATAGATAAAACTAAAAGCATTGCAGAAATAAATTTGGGTAATTTTGTAGAAAAAGGTGTAACAAATCCAGATGAATATGTATGCTTTCAATATTTAAATAGTAGCAACGATGTTTTAACTCAAATAGAATGTTCTGAAACATCTGGGCATAAGAATGTTTCTTTAAATACAAAATATGAATTTAAACTTACAAGAATAAAGTAAAAAGATAAGGATGAAAAATATAATTCTTGTCTTTTTATATTGTTATATTATATAAGGAATACTTATAAAGAAAATAAATAATAGTATGATAAAATAATAAGCTATAAGAGGAGAAAAAATATGGAAAGTTCAAAATTAGATATCTGGGCTATTCAACATAACCCTGATGAGATAGATACAGCACTAGACAATATAACTGATTCAGCTACCAATATTTTATATACAAACTGTATTTCAAAATTAAAAATAGGTGGAAGAGTATTTAAAATAGAGTTTGACACAATGTTTCAAAGCGAAGAAAATGATATGCTAATTCTTATAATGCGTGGATCTAAAGTAACAGTAGAAGATTTAAAAAGAAAGTTAGCAGAAAGAGGTATTACCTATAATGAAATTGTATTTGAAAATAGTGAATATCAAGATTATGATAATGATTTAAAAGAAATATGGTTTGCAAGAGATGAATCAGTATTAAAAGATGCCCTAAATGATAGTAAGAGAAAAGGTAATGATGTTGCAAGATATAACCCTGTAATAAAAGGAAAATTATCTTTTAAATATTTCTCTAGACAATATCTAGAAACAGATGGTGAACCACCAATAGAGACATTTGAACGCATTAGAACTAGAGGAATGATAGAAACAGATGATAAAATAATTTTATTAGTAAATTCTGAAGAAGATAGAAATATATATTATAAACAAGCCCTAAAAGTCTTATCAAATACTGGTATGACTCCAGTAATAGAAGACTATGAATCATATGAACAAAAAGAAAAATCAAAAGTAAAAATAAAAACAAATAAATCATAATAATAAATTTATGTTAAAATAAAATTGAGATGATTAGTATGGAAGACAATAAATTAACAATAAAGAAAATATTTGGACATTTAGGAGTAGTTAATAGACATAGATTTAAAGTATTATGTTTCTGCATAAAAGTTGGAATCCCATGGCAAGGACTAACTCATGATTTATCAAAATATGGACCAACTGAGTTTATTGAAACAGCAAGATACTTTGATAAAGGAAAGTTTAGTCCAATAAGAGGCTGTAAACAAGATAAAGGTTATTCAAATGCTTGGATACATCATAAAAATCATAATAAACATCATTATGAATACTGGTATGATTATGATGCACCAATAGAATCTCCAATAATGCCATTTAAATATTTTTTAGAGCATATTTGCGACTCTCTTGCTGCAGGAAAAACATATCAAGGAGAAAATTGGACAAAGGAATACCAACTATCCTATTGGAATCGTGTAAAAGATAAAGCCCATATTCACCCTAAAATGAAAGAACTTATTACTAAGGTATTTACTGATGTAAGTAATGAAGGAATAGATATAGTATTAAATAAAAAAAGACTAAAAAAATTATATGACGAATATACAAAATAGAAATTGACGTAATATGTCTTTTCCTTTTTTTAATTAATTAGCACTCATACTTGACAAGTGCTAATATAGTGATATAATTTAATCTGAGGTGATAAATATGTATGGTTACCCAGAAGAACAAAAAGAAGAAAATGTATTAGAAAAATATGGAAGAGATATCGTAGAGTATGCTAAAAAAGGAAAAATAGATCCAGTAATCGGAAGAGATGAAGAAATAAGAAGTATTACTCGAGTATTATCTAGAAAAACAAAAAATAACCCAGTATTGATTGGAGAACCAGGTGTTGGTAAAACTGCTATAGTTGAAGGATTAGCATTAAGAATATTAAAAGGTGATGTACCAAGTTCTCTAAAAGATAAGAAGATTTGGGAGTTAGATATGGCAGCTTTAGTTGCCGGTGCAAAATATCGTGGTGAGTTTGAGGAAAGATTGAAAAATGTTCTAAACGAAATTAAAAAGAGTGAAGGAGAAATCATCATGTTTATTGATGAAATTCACACAATCGTAGGAACAGGAAATCAAGAAGGATCAATGGATACTTCAAATATATTAAAACCAATGCTAGCTCGTGGTGAAATTCATGTAATAGGTGCAACAACTCTAAATGAATATAGAAAGTATATTGAAAAAGATGGAGCCCTAGAAAGAAGATTTCAAAAGATAAAAGTGTCAGAACCAACAGTTGAAGATACAATCACAATATTAAGAGGACTTAAAGAAAGATTTGAAATTCACCATGGAGTAACAATTCATGATAAAGCAATCATTTCGGCTGCAACTTTATCGAATAGATATATAACAGATAGATTCTTACCAGATAAAGCAATAGACTTAATAGATGAGGCATGTGCAACAATTCGTGTACAAATGGACTCAGTTCCTTTTGAATTAGACACATTAACACATAGAATAATGCGCCTAGAGATAGAAAAAGAAGCTATAAAAAAAGAAAAAGATGAACTATCAAGAAAAAGAAGAGAAGATATTGATAGAGAATTATCTTCAATGAAACAAAAAGAAAGAGAACTTACTGAAGCTTGGAATAAAGAAAAAAATATTAATTCAGATATAAGTAAAAAGAAAAAAGAATTAGAAGAATTAAAATTTGAATTAGAACAAGCAGAAAATAAATATGATCTAGAACGCGCTGCAATATTAAGTAGAGGAGAAATCCCTCGTGTAGAAAAAGAAATAGAAGAATTAAACAAAGTTGAAAAAAATAAACTACTAAGTGATGAAGTTACAGAAAATGATATTTGTAAGATTATCGCAAAATGGACAAATATTCCAGTTACTAAATTAATGGAGTCAGAAAAAGAAAAATTACTTCATCTAGAAGATGACATGAAGCATAGAGTAAAAGGACAAGATGAAGTATTAAAATTAGTAAGTGATGCCATTCTAAAATCACGTAGTGGAATAAAAGACCCAAATAGACCTATCGCAAGTTTTATGTTTTTAGGACCAACTGGCGTCGGTAAGACAGAAGTCGCAAGAACTCTAGCAAATGAACTATTTGATGATGAACACCATATGATAAGAATAGATATGTCAGAATATATGGAAAAATTCTCAGTTTCACGTCTTATTGGTTCTCCTCCAGGATATGTCGGATATGAAGAAGGAGGACAACTTACAGAAGCTGTTAGAAGAAATCCTTATAGTATAGTTTTATTTGATGAAATAGAAAAAGCACATCCAGAAGTTTTAAACTTATTATTACAAATATTAGACGATGGTCGTGTGACAGACTCTAATGGTAGAACAGTAGACTTTAAAAATACAATAATCATAATGACTTCAAACTTAGGAAGTGAACATGTCCTAGAAAATAACAAAGATAAAGTAATGGAAGAAGTAAAAGAAAACTTTAGACCAGAATTTGTTAACAGAATAGATGAAATAGTCATATTTAATGCCTTATCAAAAGAAGCAATTAATGAAATTCTTGATAAGATTATAAAAGAAATAGAATATCGACTAAAAGACTTAGATTTGCATATAGAATTAACTGAACAAGCACGCGATGCCTTTATTAATCAAGGATATGATATTAACTTTGGAGCAAGACCATTAAAAAGATTAGTAGGAAAAACCCTAGAAGTAGATTTATCTAAACTATTAATAGAAAATGAAATACATGAACATGATACTCTAATGGTTAATTATGTAAATGATAAGTTTGTAATAAAAAAGAAAATATAAGAAAAAATTATTAGTAGAACATACTAATAGTTTTTTTATGCTCATTTTAGTGGTAAAATATATTAAAGGAATTTATTACTGGAGGTATCTATGAAAATATTAAAATCAATTATAACAAGTTTTTTAACTTTAATTTTAACAATATTAATATCATTATTAATTGTATCAATTACATTTAAAGATCTATTAATAGAAGATATTTTATATGAGGGTTTTAAAAGTACAATTATTAACAAAGATTATAAAGAAAAAAATACAACACTTGATGATATTATAACTGAAGATGGAGTAATAACAGATAATGATTTTGTAAACGAAATTCTAGAAAGTCCAGAAATAAAAGAATTAGTTAATAAATATTTAGACAAGATTATCACAACTATAGCTGATGAAAATATATCAGTTGATGAACTTAATGAGTTTAATTTGAATCAAGATATGATTAACTATATTAAAGAAAACAAAGAAGTGTTAAGCGAAAAGACAGGAATAGAAATAACTGATGAGATGATTGAAGAAGCAAGTGAAAAATTAGAAGAAATAGACACCAAAAAAATAGTTAAACAAACAGTAGTAAATGTAAGAAATAACTTATCACCTCAAGAAAAACAATTATTAAAAGCCTATAATTTTATCACATCATCTGCCTTAAAAATATACTTAATAATAGGAATTGTAATTATATTATTATTGATTGCCATTATAAAAAAATCATTATATAAGTGGATTAGAAATTTATCAAATGCCATGACTCTTGCAGGAATTGGTACACTTATTATGAGCAAAGGACTTGAAATAATTATCTCTAAAATGCTTCAAGTACAAGAAACAATAAAATTAGAAAGTATGTCCACCTTATCTATGAAAGTATTAATATGTGGAGTCATTGTCTACATAATATACAAATTAATAAGCATTTTTATAGTAAAGGAGAACAAAAATGAAGTATCCAAAGTTTCTGAATAAAAATTCATTAATTGGTATTACCGCTCCATCTGCAGGAGTAGGAGAATATACAACAGACTATGAAAAGTCTCTGAATAATATAAAAAAAAGAGGTTACAATATAATAGAAACAAGTGATGTTAGAAGTAAAGGTATAATTTCTGCACCATCTGAAAAAAGGGTTAAAGAAGTAACTAGACTATTTGAAGATAATGATGTTGACATGATTATGTGCGCAACAGGAGGAGACTTACTAACAGATATATTGCCATACCTAGATTTAGATAAAATAAAAAATAATCCTAAATGGATAATGGGAGCAAGTGACCCAACAAATCTTTTATACTTAATCACAACAAAATTAGATATCGCAACCATATATGGTCATAATGCTGCAAGCTTTGATTCCAAGAATCTTTATAAATCTCAAGAAATAGCTCTAGACTATATTGAAGGCAAAATACTAAAACAAGAAAGTTATGAACTATATGAAAAATCAAAAGATGAAAGAATAGAAAATAATTATAATTTAACAGAACAAGTTAATTGGAAAAGTAATAAAGATAAAATAAATATTAAAGGAAGAATAATAGGAGGCTGTATTGATTGCCTAAGATATCTTCCAGGAACTGAGTTTGACTATACCAAGGAATTTATAGAGAAATATAAAGAAGATGGAATAATTTGGTATTTTGATATATTTAGTATGTCTGCAGAAGACCTATATTTGACTTTATTCCAACTAAAAGAATCTCATTGGTTTAAATACATAAAAGGAGTAATTGTTGGAAGAGTATTATTTCCAAGTACTCATATAGGTATGACATATGAAAAAGCATTACAAGATATCTTTGAAGATATACCAATAATATATGATGCAGACATTGGTCATGTATGTCCTAAAATGACAATTATTAATGGATCAATTGCTAATATAAAGTATAAAAATAATAAAGGTATTATAGAACAATATCTAAAATAAGGAGTTAAATATGAATGAAGAAATAGAAAAAACAAATCTTTTAAAAACGCTATTTATTGAAACAGAAGAAGTTTCAATTGTTGAAAAAATAGAAGAATTTGAAGATAAAATTGACTACTTAGATATACCTGATAAAGAAAAAGAAGATATAAGAGTACTATGCGATAAAATAAAACAAGAAGGCGATGAAAATACAAGAGCATATTTATTCAATTTATTAAAAAGCGAAGTGAAGTAAAAAATGATCTTAAAAATAGAAAACTTGAATAAAAGTTATGGAGAGAAAACAGTATTAAAAAATGTTAATTATACTTTTGAAAACGGAAAGATATATGGACTATTAGGAAGAAATGGTGCAGGAAAAACAACATTTTTTAATGCCTTAAATCAAGATATTAAAATAGAAAGTGGCTCAATAAAGCTAGATGATGAAGAACTAACTTATAAAGATATTGGTTATGTAATTTCATCACCAATAGTACCAGAATTTTTAACAGGAAAAGAGTTTTTAAAATTTTTTATTGATATAAACGAAGATATAATAGAAAATAAATTATCAATAGAAGAATACTTTAAACTAGTAGGAATAAAAGAAAAAGACCAAAACAAGTTATTAAAAGACTATTCAACTGGAATGAAAAACAAAATCCAAATTCTTATTAATATTATAAAAAATCCCAAAGTATTATTATTAGATGAACCTTTAACATCATTAGATATAGTAGTTCAAGAAGAAATAAAAAATATCCTAAAAGATATGAAAAAAGAGCATATTGTAATATTTTCAACACATATTTTAGAACTAGCAACAGACTTATGTGACGAAATAGTTATTATTAGTAATAATGAATTAGAACATATTCCAAAATCTAATTTAGATAAAAATGAATACAAAAATAAGATTATTAATGCTTTAAAGGAAGAAAAAGATGATTAATACATTAATTAATTCTTTGAAAATAGATATAACTTATTCAGTAAATTCATTTTTTTATAATTTATCAAAATTACCTATATTTAATGATTTAATAACAGAAGATATTTATTCTAGTAAAATACTAAAAATATTAATGACTTTATTTATATTTATAAAAAATATTCTAAAAGCTATTTTTGGAAAAGCAATTTACTTTCTCATAATATTTGTAATATCAAAAGAAATATCTTTTGAAAATGCTAATAAAGTCTTTATAAATATATATTTTCTTTTAACTATACTTGGAATGTTTATAAATAATAGAACGTTACTCCCAAGTAAAAGAAAATATATCTCAATAATATTATTTAACCAAGATGGAAATAAGTTTTTTAAAAGTGAGCTTATAACCAATCTTATAAAAAACTTTATTTTGAATACATTCTTTTTATCATTGATAATTTTTCCATCAAATATTAATAATATATATATACTTTTATTATCTTTACTTTCATTAAATGCAAGAATTATAGGAGAAACTTTAAATATTATTTATTATAAGAAAAAAGATTATTTTTGGTACACTAATAAAATATTATATTCAATAGTAATTTTTACTTTTATTTTACTTTTAACAATGCCAATTATAAATATAATACTTCCAATAAATGCAATTGGAATAATATCTGGATTATTAATAATATTTGGTTTAATCTCAATAAATTATTTAATAAAAGCAAAAGATTATAAATTATTATATAAAAATATTTGTATGAAAACAAAACTAGTCTCTCAAGATGAATCAAGGGCATATCAATACCAACAAAGAGTAGAAGTTAAAGAAAAAGATTTATTAATAGATGAAAAAATATTACAAAAGAAAAAGAAATATGATTTATTCAATACAATTTTCTTTAATAGACATAAAGAAATACTTTTAACAAGTGCTAAAAAATATATGTTTGTAGCAATAATAGTCTATATTGTATTAATTCTATTATCAATTAAATATGAACAATCTAAAGAACTTATCTCTGTAGTTTTACAATATAAATTATCGTTCTTTATCATATTAATGTATTTTATGAATAGAGGAGAAGTATTAACAAAAGCAATGTTCTATAATTGTGATCATGTTATGCTAACATATAATTTTTATAGAGAACCAAAAGTAATATTATCATTATTTAAGAAGAGATTAATAACTATTGTCAAAGTAAATCTCTTACCAGCCCTTGCAATTGGAATAGGTAATGTAATCCTGCTAGTTATAACATCTAATTCTTATACAATATTGTCACTAGTAACAACATTTGTCTATATAATTAGTTTAAGTATATTCTTCTCAGTTCATAATATTGTAATGTATTATTTACTTCAACCATACAATGAGAATATGCATATGAAAAAATACTCATATAGTTTAGTATCATTATTAACTTATATTATTTGTTTTAATCTTCAAGATATAGTTCTATCTTCTAATATATTAACAATATATACAATAATATTCTCAGCAATATATGTTGTAGTTGCCTTAATATTAGTATATAAACTATCTCCAAAAACATTTAAATTAAACTAAAAAGGAAATTTATATTTATATTTCCTTTTTTATTTCTTCAAAAACTTTTCCTAATCTATCATATATAACTAAATCACAATCACCATCAAAATTAGTCTTATCCATATTTATTAACACTAAGTGCCTGCCCTTAAAATACCTAATAAAAGAAGCGGCAGGGTATACGTTTAAACTAGTTCCACCAATTATCAACAAATCACATTTACTAATAGCATCAATTGACTTTTCAACAGTATCAGTGTCAAGCCCTTCTTCATATAAAACGACATCTGGTTTTATTACGCCACCACAATTACATTTAGGAATACCACTAGAGTCAAAAACATAATCATCGTTATAGAACTTTCCACAACTCATACAATAATTTCTTTTTATAGAACCATGTAGTTCATAAACATTTTTACTTCCAGCTTCTTGATGAAATCCATCAATATTTTGAGTAATAATGCAATTAAGCATTTTTTTACTTTCCATATAACTTAAAACTCGATGTACAATGTTTGGTTTGTACTTTCTAGCATTCAATTTATCTTTGTAAAATTTATAAAATTCTAGAGTATTTTCCACAAAAAAGTGGTGAGATAGTATTTCCTCAGGAGGGTATTTGTAGTGTTCATTATATAGACCATCTTTACTTCTAAAATCCTTCAAACCAGACTCTGTTGATACGCCAGCTCCTCCAAAAAATACAATATTATTACTTTCCTTAATCAATTTAATTAATGTATCAATATTGTTCATGTAAACCACCATATAAATTATAGCATCAATTGACAATAATATAAATTTATAATAAAATTAAATTATCAAATAACATTATTTGAGGTGAATAAATTGAAAAAGATGGAAGTAATTTCTACGATAACATCAGTAGTCGGAATGATTATGATGGTCTTAGGAATCGTAGTTCAAAATGATTATACAAAAAGTCTTGATAAGAAAGAGCAAAATAAAAATACCAGTATAACTAATATTGCTGCTAGTACTAATATGATAGTAAAAGAGGGAAAACAACAAGAAAAAAAGAAAAATTTATTATTAACTGAAGTTGAAATGGAGACAGCGCCAGCTTCTGTAATAGTTCCACCTCGTGTAGAAGTATATGATGGATTAACTTTAGAAGAATTATCAGCAAAGCTTAATAGACATCTTGGTAATGATATTATTGCAGGAAAAGGTCAATTAATTGCCGCTGAAAGTTTAAACAGAGGAGTAGACCCAATTGTTGCTACATCAATAATTCTTCACGAAACTGGTTGTGGATCAAACTGTTCAAACTTAGCTAGATATTGCTATAACTTTGGTGGACAAAAAGGTTCCCCTGGTTGTAATGGTGGATCATTTAAACAATTTGATTCAATTGATGAAGGTCTAGTTGGTATGATAAGTAATCTTCAAAGAAACTATTATTCATTAGGCCTAGATACAGTTGAAAAAATTGCCCCAAAGTATTGCGAAGGAAATACATGGGCAGGAAAAATTAACTGGTTTGTTAATAAAATAAGAAATAATTAAAACATTAAATCAATACATTAGTATTGATTTTTTATTTATGATATAATTGGATTAGAATGTTTACAAAATAGGAGGAATACAGGTGGAAGATGAGACAATAAAAAAACTTTATAGACAATACTTGGAAGATACTCTAGAATTAAAATATAAAAGAATGATTATAGAAAGAGAATCTTTAAAGTATAACTCAAAATATTATTTAAAAATACAAAACGATAATAATAAATATGCCTATGAAAAATTTGACTCCATGATTGAATTAGAAAATGGTAACTATCTAGGAGTTAAAGACAATGAATGTGTATTTTATGATAGTGAAGGAAAAGAACTTAAAAGATACGAAAATGTAAAGATTAATGAATTCCATAACGGCTATGCCATAATAACTTCAACAAAAGAACCAAAATTAAGCGGATATGTTAATATGAACGGAAAACTAATATCTGAAATGAAATGGGGAAGTGGTTGCCGTAACTTTGAATGTGGAAGAGCCCTAGTCAGTGGAGTTAAAGGGAATGAATTAGGAAAGTACGGATATATCGATGAACAAGGTACTCTTATTATTCCATTTACATCTATAAGGAGTTATTCATTTAGTGATGATGTTTGTTGTATTGAAAAAGAGGGAAGAAACTATTTTTATGATAAAAATGGAAATGAACTATTCCATGATGTATTATGTGATAATTACTTTCATAACGGACTTGTTAGATTTGAAGGTGTAAATGCAAAATATGGCTTTAAAAATAAAAAAGGAGAAGTTGTTATAAAACCTAAATATGAAAGAGTTTCAACTTTTAATAATGGGCTAGCTAAAACTTCAAAAGGTCATATAAATTTAAGTGGAGATTCAGTAAGAGTAGCAAAATTTGAAGATGGTGTTGAATACATTAAAGGAATATTAAAACCATCATACTATAATAGTGTATTAAGAACATATGATAAAATGGAATGTATTCCATATCGAGATTTAGGAGATTATTTAATATGTATAAAAGACTCTAAATATGTAATTTACTCTAAAGAAAGTCAAGTATATACAAATACAAATATCCAACATATAAGTAATGAAATTAGTGTTAAAAGAAAAGGCAATTTGTTAGAAATAAATAACCATGTATTTAAACTTAGTCCAAGTGGTTGTATAGAACTATCTACTGTCTTAGATGTAGAAAATATAAGTTCCTATAGCGATGAAGATGTTATGTCTTATGATTCTTTTGTGGCAAGCATGAGAAAAGATAAAGATTTTTTTAAAAAAGTTAGAGAAGAAACAGATAAACAAAAAAAGGAGAGAATTACTCAAGAAGTTCAAGACGCAAAATCAGCAGAAGATAGGAAAAGACAAGAATTGATTGATAAGTTAACATCAATAAAAGAAGCATTAAACAAATTAGATGATGGAGCAGGAGACTTATCTAAAATAGACCAAGAAATTTTATTAAGCAAAGTAGAAGACCATTATGAAATTAATCCAGAATTCCTAAACCAATTAAGATATTTAGATTTATCTTATATTGATTTTGAAAATGTTAAAGTAAGTGGAATTGATTTCAGTGGTAGTAATGCATCACTTAATCCTCAACTTGTATACAATAAAGATATGAGTCACGGAAAATATGATGGACTAAGTTTTATCTCAAGCGACTTCAGAGGGGTAAATATAACGGGTTCAACATTTGAAAAATGTATAATGGATTTTGCTCAAATGGATGGAGCCATAAATGAATCAGGAAAAAATATATAACTTTTTTCTTTATTTGTGATTATTATTTTGTTATAATAATTTTATAAAATAAAAGAGAGTATTTTGAGGTGAGTTATGAATACTAAAAAAAAGAGCAAAAGAAAAATAAAAATTAATTGGAAAGAAATAGGCAAATCATTAAATAAACATAAGAAAGGTCTAATCTCATCAGTAATTGTAATAATAATAGTTATATTACTTGCAGTTACGATTGGTAATCTTGTTACAAAACAAAAATATGATGAAGATGCAACTCCATATGATAGTGGATCTACTCTAAAAGCAACTGAATTCAATAAGATTTTAGATCATAAAAAAGATATTGATAACGTTTATGTTGAAGAACGTACAGTTGGAAAAGTAACTACAAGACCAATTGATAATGAAAAAGCATACAAAATAATTAGTGAAATGAAAGTAATAGCAAAAACAGAAGAAAGAGACGAAGAAAATGCAACATACTACATTTTCACAATGAAAGATGGAACAATCTATAACATTGAGTTTGAAGGAAAATATCTTCGCTCAGAAGATGTTAACTACGTTGTTGAGTTACCTAGTGAGGAATAGATAATCTATTCCTTTTTTATGTATGACTGAGGTCTATAATTTGACTTTTTACATATAATATGGTATAATTACAAATGTAATTGATGGCACATTATTCTAGTCAATTACCTTATTAGGAAGACGAGCTTAAAAATTCGTTAAAGGGCATACCTATGAAACCTTTGGTGTCTGCTTCTTACGCCCAGTTTGGGGTGGATGCTGAAGAAGAGAATTCTGGGCGACTCATAATGGCATATGAATCACGACCCAAAATTCGCGGAGACCTAATATTGTAAAAAGTCTATACGGACAACCTCTGATGATTTTTTACGAATTGGGATTGGAACCTGCAATGTGGTGAAAGCTATGTGCAGCGTAGCCTGTCTTGAGTGAAAACACTGGGATGATTGATCTACAATACTTTAAGCGGCCACTTAAAATATTGATTGCAATCTGAAATTGTTTTTGCAAAAAAGAATTAATAATAAGGGTTGGGGAGGAAATCTCCTAGAGTGTAATTTGTTATAGGATTGCAGTGGGCACTAAGTGGTAATCAAGTCGTATGTAACGGAAACGTCATATTGATTCTTTTAATGGGGAACCACAAGTTTGGTAACGAACTTGCAAGAATCAGGGAAATCCTACTTGACCTAAGACCCAAAGTTTACTATGACAATGCCAAACAATTTTGAATTATAAAGTAGATAATCTACTTTTTTTTTAATAAAATGATTTTAGGAGTAAACTATGAAAAACCAAGAGTTTAAGAACTTATTAGAAATAGTAAAGAAAAAAGAAAAAGTAAAAAAAGAAAAGGTAAATAGTAAATGGATAATTACAGTAGTATTATTATCATTCACAATTTCTTTTTTATTGTCACTAGTATCTGAATTAACAATTCCAAATCTCCCATTATTTGCAGGAGTAATAATAACTTTATTATTTATTGGACTTGGAATCTTATTTGATATTATAGGTGTATCAGTAACAACAGCAGATGAAGCTGTATTTCACTCAATGAATTCTAGAAAAGTTAAAGGAGCAAATATCGCTGTTAAGTTCAAAAAGAATGCTGACAAAGTCTCAAGTTTTTGCTGTGATGTAATAGGAGACATCTGTGGAATAATCTCAGGTGCAGCAGGAACAACTATTGCTGTAATAGTATCAGAAACATTTAATTTTAATCTCTTATTTACTGGTTTAACAGTATCCGCAATCATCGCCGCTTTAACAATTGGAGGAAAGGCAATCGGAAAAAGTTTTGCCATAAATAAGAGTGATATAATACTTTATGAATTTGCTAAAAACGTTTCAAACTTTTACAATAAGTAATTATATGTTATAATATACGAAAGAAAGAGGAACGTTATGGGTTATAGAATAGAAAATAAGGCAATAGATGCTAAAGAAATAAGACAGCTTAGCAAAATTGCAACAGGAAAAACGGGAAATGTTTATCATTATCGGAATGAAGCATTAAAAATATTTGTAGAAGGAGAAGAACCTCCTATAGAAGAAGGAACTGCAAGATATTTACAAGATATAAGTACATCAAGGATTCTTCTACCCAAAAAATTATTATTTTATAATACGGCTTTTAGAGGTTATACATTAAAATTAATACCTAAAAAAGGATTATCAAGAAAAATCGTAAATACAGATAGAGATGATTTATTATCAGAACTATTTGAATTAGAATGTGATGCAGAAGTTTTAAGTAGAAAAAAGATTTTATTAAACGGAATCTCTCCAGAAAATGCAATATTTAATGGTAAATTTTTTATAACAGATCCAAGTAAATATCGTATATTTGATATAGATGATACAGAAGAATTAGCAAAACTCAACAAATATCAACTACAATTGTTATTAAATGAAATAATATCTAGCGAACTAGGTAGAATGAATTACACACAAAAACAAATAAGACATATTAAAGAAATACTATCACTTAGAGATGCAGATGAATCAATCTGCGAATTTTATGACAAGATAATTGATGGTGAGAGAAATGTCAAACAGTTAGTAAAGAAGATGGGTTTATAAACTTGTCTTTTTTTGTTAACTATAGTAAAATATAAGAAGTTTCGAGGTGATAAAATGATACAAGTATCTAATGTAAGTTTAAAATTTGGAAAAAGAACTTTGTTTGAGGATGTTAATTTAAAATTTACAAATGGCAACTGTTATGGACTAATAGGAGCAAATGGAAGCGGAAAATCAACATTTTTAAAATTATTAAGTGGAGAATTGGAAACAACAACGGGAGAAATAACTGTAACAAAAGGAGAAAGAATTTCAATTTTAAAGCAAGACCATTATCAATATGATGATAAAAGAGTAATTGATGTAGTTATAATGGGTAATACCAAACTATATGAAATAATGGAAGAAAAAGATAAGTTATACCAACAAACAGAATTTTCTGAAGAAGATGGAATGCGTCTTGCCAATCTAGAAGCAGATTTTATGGATTTAGATGGGTGGAATGCTGAACCTGATGCTGCTCAATTACTTAATAATTTAGGAGTACCAGAAGAAGACCATTACAAAGTAATGAAGGAACTACCAGTTAAATTAAGAGTTAAAGTTTTACTTGCGCAAGCATTATTTGGTAATCCTGATATATTACTATTAGATGAGCCAACAAACTCACTAGATTTAGAAGCAATTAAATGGCTTGAAGAATTTCTAATAGAATTTAATAATACAGTAATAATTGTATCTCACGATAGATATTTCTTAAATAAAGTATGTACGCATATATGTGATATAGACTATACAAAAATTAAATTATATATAGGTAACTATGATTTCTGGTATGAATCAAGTGAACTTTTACAAAGACAAATGAAAGAGTCTAATAAGAAAAAAGAAGAAAAGATAAAAGAACTACAAGCCTTTATCGCAAGATTCTCTGCCAACGCATCTAAGTCAAAACAAGCAACATCAAGAAAGAAAATGCTAGAAAAGATTGAATTAGACGAAATAGTTCCAAGTAGTAGAAAATATCCATATATTGATTTTAAAATAGAAAAACCAGCAGGAAAAGAAATCTTAAAAGTAGAAAATTTAACTAAAGAAGTAGATGGAAAGAAAATATTAAATAAAGTGTCATTTACAGTATTAAAAGGAGATAAAATCTGTTTTATCGCAAAAGATGACATGGCAAAAACTACTTTATTCAACATCTTATGTGGAAAAGAAAAATATGATAAAGGTTCAATTGAATGGGGAAAAACTATTGTTCCAGGCTATTTACCACAAGATAATAATGAGTTCTTCCAAACAGATAAGAATATAATGGAATGGATTGGAAGTTTCTATGATATAAAAGATGAAACAATCCTAAGAGGATTTTTAGGAAGAATGTTATTTTCTGGTGATGATGTATTCAAAAAAGTAAATGTTTTATCAGGTGGAGAGAAAGCAAGATGTATGTTATCAAAAATGATGCTTGAAGAACCAAACTTCTTAATACTAGATGAACCAACAAACCACTTAGATCTAGAAAGTATTACTTCACTTAATAAAGGATTATGTAACTTTAGTGGAGAGTTATTATTCACATCACGTGACTATGAACTTAATAGAACACTTGCAAACAGAGTAATTGAAATTACAGATGATGGAATAATCGATAGACAAATTCCATACGAAGAATATATTGAAAGAGATAAAAAATAGAGGAAAAAATGAAAAAATATAAATCATTAATACTAATAGTAGTTGTAGTATTATTATTAATAGGATTATTATTTATTTTAAAAAATGATGATTCAGAAAGTAATTTTATCTCAAATGATCCAGAAGTAATACTAGAAAATGCTAAAGAAGAAGCAGAAAATTCAAAGAAAAGAACAGACCTAAAAGAAATGACTGAAATAACAGTAGATGAATATATAAATTATTATAATTCTCAAGAGCCAACTGCAGTACTATTTACAGATAAAGTATGTGATAATTGTGAATTAGCAGAATATATATTAAAGGAAATTATAACAGATAATAAAATAGATATTAAAATAATTTATACTGACAAAATAGAAGAAAACGATAATAAGAAATTAATACAATTAAATGAATTTTTTGAATATTATGGAACACCAGTACTAACATTAATAGGAAATAGTACAATAATAAATAGAGTAGATGGACTTACTGATAAAATACATTATTTAAAGTTTTTTGAAGATAATGGAGTATTAAAATAAGGAGAATTTATGGCCAATTCAGTTTATAAAGAAGTATTAAAATTTAAAGAAAGATATCCAGGAACGATTGCTTGGAGATTAAAACAAAACTCAGAAATTGTTGAAAGACATTTAAATCCAGGAGAAGAAGTTATCTATGCATTTGCTGCACAAAAAAATGATAATCCTTTTAATATATTAGGAACTGCAGTAATAGCTTTAACAAATAAAAGAATATTAATTGGCAGAAAAAGAGTAGTTATTGGATATTTTTTAAACTCTGTAACACCAGATTTATATAATGACTTAAAAGTTGTCAGTGGATTCATTTGGGGAAAAATTCATATAGATACAGTAAAAGAATTTATTACACTATCAAATATAAGTATCAGTGCTTTACCTGAAATAGAAACCCAAATAAGTGAGTATATGATGAATGCAAAAAAATCATATTCATCAAACAATAATGATGAAGACTAGTATATAGTCTTCATTTTTGTTATAATTTAATTGGTGATGGTATGAAAAAATATAGAAATATTTTAATCATATTAACTACTTTATTATTAGTTCCTGTAGTATTTAAAATAATAAAGACACATCATGAAGTAGAATATGAAGTAAATGGATATAAGATAAAAGAGATATATAGATATAATAAAAAACACTCTTATGATTTTATAATAAAAAAGGGTAAACAAGAGTATTCATATACTATAAATAAAAATATGAATAAGAATAAAAAAATAATAAAAGAAATAAAATCATATAAAGAAAATAATGTTATATGTATTAAACCAACTTATATAAAAGATAATGATAATGAATTATATTGCTTAGAAGACAATAAACAAGTATCTACATTTTATTTAAAAGATAATGACAGTTACAAAAAGATAATAAAGAAATTAAAGATAAATAATTCATCAAAGAAAAGTAAAATAAAAGAATACAAGAAAATAAAAATATCTAAAGATAATATTCCAGAAAACTATAAAGTAATAGTTTGGAATTATAAAGGAATATATATAATTAGTAAAGATAATATAATAAATCAAAAGTTTATTGATTATGACTTATATGATAATATTATGAAGACAACTACATCAAAGTATTATGTTTTATTTGAAAACACAAAAGTAAGTGGTATTAAAAAAGTCCACTATTATGATTTGAAAAGAGATAAATATAAGACATTGGATTTAAAGAAAACTATCTCAAAGAAATCATATATAAATGGGGTAATAGATGACCTAATTTATATAACTGATATCGATAAAATGAAACAGTATACATTAGATTTAGATAAAGAAGAGATAAAAGAAGTAGGTAATCAAAACTTAGGATTTATTAAATATGTAAATGGTGAAAAACAAAATTTAAAAAGAGGAGAATTCTTTAAGAAAAATCAATACTTTGAAAATGAAAGAATAGAAGAAAAAAAAGTCACTTCAAGTAGAGATTTAATATTTAAAGATAACTATTATTATTTTAAAAAGAATAATAAAATTTATAGTAGATTAATTAATTCAACAGATAAGATCCTATTTGAATTAGATGATATAAAAGAGTGGAATATAATAGATGATGATATCATATTAATTAGTAATGATAGCTTATATATGTATCATAATAATGAATTAAAGAATATCTTAAAATATAATGAACTAAATTATAATTATAAAGATATATGCACAATATGGAAGTACTAACTACTTCCATATTTTTATAAATAATTATTGAATTTTAATAACATGTTTGTTATAATAATAAACATGAGATGGGGCTTTAGCCAAGTGGTAAGGCGTGGGTCTGCAACACCCTGATCACCGGTTCAAATCCGGTAGGCCCCTCCATTTTTGCGAATGTGGTTTAATGGTTAGAATACGGCCTTGCCAAGGCTGCGATGGGGGTTCGATTCCCCTCGTTCGCTCCATATAAAAATTAAGACTAGGTATAGTTACCTAGTTTTTTTATTTGTACCCCCATCACAGCTTTTGCCGTATTCGTATCCCTTAAACTCTACAATAGACTCTCTAATTATATAATAAAAAATCCCACATAATAGGGGATTAATTATTTTAATTAAGCTTTTTAAATTTAAATATTAAAGTACTTGGACAATTAACAGTTTTTTCTTTACGCCAAAATGTACTTTTATATCCATTAACATCATCTTTTAATACAGTTTCTTCTTCTAGCATTTCATCAACATAAAATCCAGCATTTCTTGCTTCATTAATTATAGTAGAAATCATTAAATTCTTTTGAGCTAAATTTATTTTATCAGGACCTTTTGTTATTACTTCACTGTCTTCATTAAAATAAGACTTATTAATTATGACATTATCTTCAACAATATCTAAACAATAATAGAATGGGTGAGTCCAACTAACAATTAATGATCCATCACGAGATAAATATTTATAAGCATTTTTAAAAGTACTTAAGATATCAGAAGTATATCCTATACTAAATATAGAGATAATATAATCAAAATAACTGCTTGGAATATTTGCCTCTTTTTCCATTGGAGAAACAATAAAGTTATTTCTAAATTGTGGAAATCTTTCTTGTGCTTTAGAAATTTGTTCTTGAGAAATATCAATACCCCATATATCTAAGGCACCTTTTTTATATAAATATTCTAATGATTCTCCTTCACCACAACCTAAATCTAGAACCTTAGAACCTTCTAAATTATTAAACATACCAATTTCTTCTTCATTTCTTTTTAGAAAAGGACCATATTCTGGCAATATAGTATTAGAAAAAGGCTTATTAGATTTTATTAAATCATCCCAACCTTGTCTATTAAATTCTATAAAAGTATCATTATTCATCATAAAACCTCATTTCTATATATAATAGTATCATAAAAATTGTCTTTTTAATTATCTATTTCTTTGTATTTCAAAAGTACTAAAATTTCATTATTTAATACAGAATAAAATTGCAATTAAGTCGATAACATTATTTACATTATTATTTAGAGTAATTTCCAAATTCCCTAATTCATGAAATTTGTTCTTATTTTTAGAAATAGTAGATATATATGCTATTTCTTTATCGTTATTATCACAAATTATATATCTAGATAAATTAGTATCTTCCTTAATGTAATAATTACGACCTACAACTTGATAACCTGATGGTGATTGCATCCTAGAGTAAAAAACGAATGGTTCCTTATTTATTATATTTACAGTAAACTCAGGAAAAGAACTAAATATATTTGTTTTTATTTCTCCAATTTTTATGTTTTGCGAATCACATATAATATATTTATTTCCTAGGAAAGTACTACTTATTATTTTGAATATTAAATTATTATTTTGATCAACTATAAAATATTGAGGTAAATCATCATTTTTTGATGCCCTGAATATACTAAAAAACTTTATATTAGATATATTAATATTCTCTGAGATATTAATTCTATTTTTTTTAATAAATCTTTTAGCATATCCTATATTTGATAAAATCATCAAAATTATTGGCAATTCAACAAACATAATCATTGAATATACAATTATAAATTCTTCTTTTTCCAAACCAATCATCATTATTACAATAAACCATGCAATAGCAGGTATTGCCAAAAGAATAAGATAATGTCTAATTGCAAAATTTCCTACTTTTTCTTGTTTATTATCTATAGGTATTATTTTTTCAAGTTCTTGTTTTAAATAATAATCATAGTCATAATCATTTTGATTAATACTATTATCTTTTTTTTCTCCTTTAAATCCTTTAAATGTCATAAATAAAGCAAAACCAAATAAAGTGCCAAATGCTAAATATGTAGACATATATTGTGGATATAATATCAATCCTAAAATACAAAAGAACAACATTCCAGCTTCAATGAATCCCATAGCAAGGAATACTGGAGACAAAGTCACATTAGGAATTTTACTTGCAACTTTATTTTTTTTGCTTACATAAGAATAGTCTATTTCTTCAACATATTTAGGTTCCCAATTAAATTCTTTGATTCTTAAGGAATAAACACGATTTGTAATAAAATTGTTATCACCAAATGTATAACATTTATAGTCAGCTTCCATACTGTCTTCATCTTCATATAGTGTACTAAATTCCATATATGTTATTTGCTTACCATGATACGTTTCATTTTTTTTATTAATAAGTTTTGCTTTGTAACCTTTAGGTCTTTTAAATAAATAAAAAATAAAGTATATACTTAATACAAAAAATACAATTGCCAATAATAGTGCAATACCTAATGTAGATAATGTATCAATAAAAGACTCTTCACTTTTAAAGAAAGCAATAAATATGCCAATAGAAAACGATAAAAAGAAAATTGTTGCAATAACTCCTGGAAGCATTGAACTTCTATCTTCTTTTTTTGTATAAACTCTCATAATTAATACCTCACTTTTATTATTTACATTATACTCTAAATAACTTTATTTCACAATAAATCTATAAAAGTGTTATATTATGATCCGTCAAGGAAAAACTTAAGGAAAAAATAAATATTAGAAAGAAAAAAATGGAATAAAACAAGCAATTCCAATAGCATTTGAACTATAAAGCTATGCACCTCTTAATTTCTTTTAATTAATGAATTATAGAATATATAAAAAAACATCATTCCTAAAATACACATTATTAAATCATCTATATCTAATACTCCAACCTTAAAAATAAACTGAAGTAATTCAATTAATAAAATAATAGTAATTGATATCGCAAAATTAAATTTAAAATTTTTAACATTAAATAATTCTATAATAAAATATTCTAATGGCATAAAAATTAATAAGTTACCAAATGTATTAATTATTATGAAATAAATATTACCTTTATTAATTACATCAATAATTGATTTGAATGGTATTAAATTATAACTATTTATACTATTATATCTAGCAAAAACAACCATATTAAATAGTAAGATTATATAATAAATAAATATTATTATTTGAGAAAGTTTTTTTACTTTCTTTTTATCTTCTATTTTTTCAACATAATTATTTCCATATATTTTATTACCAATAATTACAAAAATAGAAGCAATTACCATAAGGAGTAGCCTAATAAAATAATTCAATTCAATATTTGGATCGTACTCAAATCTTAGATAAAACAAGAAAAACAAGATTGATAATACATAAAAGAATACTACAATTTTAAATTGAATATTAAATCTATTATTTTTTGTAATCTCATTATATTCAATTAACTGTTTAATATCATCTTTTGGATTTTTGTTTTCTTCGCCATTCAATAATTCTGATACTTCAATGTTTAATTCTTCTGATAATGGAAGAAGTAAAGATATATCAGGAGTACCTCTGCCAGTTTCCCATCTTGAAATTGCCTTTTCAGTAACAAATAACTTTTGTGCTAATTCATCTTGAGTAATTCCTAATTCTTTTCTTTTGATTTTTATAAAATTGGAAATTTTATTTAGATCCATTTTTATCACCTACCAATTTGCAGCTGTGTGTTTGTAAATGTTTTTCATATTCATCATGTGTTTTTTCATTTCGTTCGCTATAAGATATGTTTATTATACCATTAATATTTAAAACTTCGTAATGCTTACCAATGCTATAATGAAAACTATCCATAGCTCCAGCAGAATATGAATAAACTTCATAATCATTTTCACAATAATAGTGCATATCATCATATATATCATTCATGCCTCTTTCATTATCAAATCCTGTACCAAATGCTAGTAGAAATATAAAAAATAGTGGAAAGAAAAATATATAAACACATATTATTAATAAAATTGAAATAATTTTTATAGAATTTTTTTCCATAGATCCTATTATACATAATAATATAATATTAGAAAAAGCAAAAAAACATTGTAATGTGTTTTTTGAAAGTAACCATATCAATAAATAAACAATAATTATTAAAGTTTTAAATTTTATTTTCTTTCTAAAATTAATTAGAATAATTGCATTTACTATTATTAAAGTAAACATAAATAGTTGATATAACAATCCGTAAATTTTTAGACTTTCTAAAAATAGATTATAAAAGATAAATATTATCATCATAAAAAAAGCATAATAATCTATAAATTTCTTTTTCATAAAATTTCCTTCTTTCTAAAACCATCTTAATATGATTCTATAAAGAAGTCATCCTATGAATCGTAGGATTCAACTAAATATAATCTAATATTTTAATTATCTCTTCTTATCTTTTTGT
The DNA here is from genome assembly GCA_964530845.1 of uncultured Muribaculaceae bacterium. GTDB lineage: Bacteria > Bacillota_I > Bacilli_A > RF39 > UBA660 > UBA3789. The sequence continues at coordinate 20,537 of CAZHBS010000004.1, read as the reverse complement.
AAGACGAATGCCGTAGTAATATCATTTGAATTAATCGCAACACCAGATAATTCAATTGTTTCTCTTATCAAATGACACTCCTTTAATTAATATTCATCAAATTATTATCCTTTAATTTTATATAAATAATCCTCAACCTCATATACTAATTCATTAGCATCTTTTCTATCATCTTTATCATCATGAATAATAAAATCATTCCATTCATTAATTACTTCATCAATATTATTTTTATTAATCTTATCTTTTAATATCGCATATGCTGTCTTTTTATAGTTCATAATACTAACAACTGCTAAAGCTTTATAATATGATTTTTCTGGAATATTAGATATTTTATAAAAATGAAGAGCAAGTTCATCGTCAACTTTTATAGGATTACTAATAATTATTTTATTTGATCTATATATTGTAGTTGAACTTTCCAGTTTTACATTTTCTGCATCATCTGGAATTATTACATCATAGATAGTATCACCTCGATGTAGCCATCTTAATATACAGTCTTCCGCTGTATAATTAAAACCACCAAAGTCCTTTGGGGTAGTTGCTCTAGGATTCCAATTATTACTTATATTAACTTCATTAATTTTATATTGAAAATCACTCTTTGCTCCAGAAGTTGTTCCATACATTACTTTAACAAATTTATTCATAAATAAACTCCAAATATAATTATGTATTAATTATAGCATCAATTTATGGTAATATAATATTAAATAAATTAAAAGCCAAGAACTTTTAAAAAGAAAGGAATATATATAATGAATGTTGTAGGAACAATGTTTTTTGAAAACAACAAATTATTAATAGACAAACCAAGAAAAAGAAATACTTATCAAATGGTTGGAGGAAGAGTAGAAGAGGGAGAAACTCCAATAGAAGCAGCTATTAGAGAATGTCATGAAGAATTAGGAGACAAGGCTATTTTTAGTGAAGATTTATTTGAACTTATAATGGAGTTTGATGAAATCGCAACTAGTGACGGCAAGACTCCAATCCATTTTTATGTATTCCAATATAAGGGAACATTAAATGGAAAACTAACTACTTCTGAAGAAATAGAAAGATTTAAATGGTACTCATCATCTGACGGAACAGATATTTTGTCTAATACTTTAAAAAATGAAGTAGTTCCATATTGTCTAGAAAAAAAGTTAATAAAATAGTGTTCAATTGCTGAATTGAACTTTTTTATTGACATATTCATATTGTAAAAATATATGTATAGATAAAAATACAAAAGTGTGAATTTACATCTATTTACCAATACAATCTTTTATTTAAATATAATAATTGATAAAATTATAATAGAAGAGGGTAATATTATGGAACAAGTATATTTAGATGAATTAGATGATGAAAATAGTTTTTTTCATTTTACAAATATAAATGGTCTTCAAAATATAAGCGAAAATGGTCTACGTGCAACAATTGGTATTAATTCAAATGGAGTAGAAGAAACAGAAAAAGTTTTCTTCAGTAAAGGAAAAAGGGGACTACTACAAATTTCCAATGTTTGGATTAAGTGGATGATGAATAATGCTTTTGGAATGAAAGATATGTATGGATTCCAACAAGGTCAGACCACCGATGACAGAAGAAGAAATATATTTGAGTGGAATCAAGAATTCTTATCTAGAAGTTATTTAAATGACGAAACAAAAAAGAAACTAATATTTGAATTTGTCTATAATAAAATGAAAAGTGCCACTTACTTATCACTAGACCTTGAAGAAGGACACCATTATACACCTAATGATATTGATGAAAATAAAGTAAGAAATATTAATAATCGTGCAAGTAATGAAAGTGCCTTCTTATTCCAACAAGAAATGTATGGATCATATTCTGATTCAACATCTCCTACAATGGATATATGGAATATGCACACAAAGTCAGGAGTAGGTATAGAACCATCATTGATAAAACAGATTAAAACAAGAAACAATCAAACAGACTTATTTTCAATAATAGAAGAAATCTATAGAACATATCATACTGATGATCATTTAGATATACTTCCAGCTTTTATTGAATATGGAAGAAAAAGAAGACAAGAAGAACAAACTCATAGTAGAGAAGTAAGTGAAATGTTTGACGAACATCAAGCAATAGAACAAAGAAAACAAGAAGATTCTAGTCTAAACTCAATGTTTTCAGATGGTCAAAAAGTAACATTTCAAGAAAAAAAATCAGAACTTGGAAAAATGTTTGAACCATCTAAAGGTCAACAAGAAAATTATCAAAAAGTAAATACAATGGCAAAGCAAAATAATAATGAATAGAGAGTGTTCTCTCTTTTTTTATAAAAAAAAGACTAGAGTCTTACTTATAAATATACTCTAATCCTTTACAATTCAAAGAACCATGTTCAAGTTCTTGATGTTCAAATGTACAATCTAATAAATGTATGAATTTAGCTAGCTCATAGTACTCATCGTAAAGACTTTCACCACTAGCTAAAGTTTTATTTAAATTTCCAAATAAATTATTCCATGTCTCATCATCATAACAATCAGTAGGATTAATTGCTAAAGTAAATAATGTATTTAACTCACATAAGTATTCTTCCATATTAATGCCAGTTGCCATTAACTTTTCAAACTTACTTAATAAATCAGCATCTCCATAAAGAACTAATGATTCATATATAGTGTTTTGATATGACATTTCTGATAAAAAATCAGCAAGTTCTTCTTGAAGAAGCTCACAACTTATTTCACCATCGTCTCCAACTTCATGTTCATTACTACAAGACATTAGATGAACAACATTTGCAAGAGGATAATAGTAGTCTGTTACGTTAGTGTACTCATCAACGGTACTACATAAACCTCCAAATAGTTCAAGCCATGTTTCATTATCAAAATCAGTAGGGAATAATCTTAAATACATTATATTATTTAATTCTCTAATAATTTGTTCTTTTTCAATTCCATAACTTTCTATCTTTTTAAGTAATGCACTTGCTAGTAACAATTTATCTTTCTCATCACCATGTTCAGCTAATTCACTAAAATTGAATCGAGAAATGATATCTTCAAATTCTTCACCAGAATCATTATAAATTGCTTCCAACTTATCAACTACTTCTTCGGGAGAAATTGTATCTTTTGTAACTAATTCATCCTCTCCATTTTTTGTATTAGTTTGATTTTCATCATAACTAATTACCAAGTTACTTGAAATCTGATTATCAGTAATTAATCCTACATCCTCACTGATACTAGCAGGACTTTCAAGTTCAACTCTATTAATAGATGAACTATTACTTTCCTTATTATTTGAGCATCCAGACATTGTACTTAATGCTACAGCAGATGCAAGGGCTAAGGCAATCCCATTTTTTGTATTTTTTTTCATTTTATTCTTAATTTTCCTTTTTGCAACATAATATATACTCTTTCGTTGCGATATAGATAATATCATAAAATCTTTAAAAAGTCAATGAATTCACAACTATCAGACTATTTTCTTTTAACATAAACATCACTAAAATAAGGCTTATTTGAACTATCAGATAGTATTAATCTAAGACCTTCTTTAGTTTCTTTATCAAAGTCTAAATGCTTAATTAATTCAGAAAGTATATCATCATCAATCTGACGAGATAAGAAAATATTCATACCAGTTAAAATCTTTAGAGCCATTAATGTATAGACAAACCTATCATTATCAGCTAAATCAAAGTCTCCTCCATATATTCTCCTCATAGTACTTGCCCTTGAAGGAAATAAATCAAAATCAAAATCTTGATATACATAGTTATCTGTATCTGTAAAATAAGCTTTTCCATCATCACCAATTAAAATGTTTTCTTCTCTAATATCTCCAAGCCTTAAATCCAAGGAGTGAGCTCTTTTCATTGCTAGATCTGCATCGACTAAATAATCAATGACTTTACTTTTATCGTTCAGAGAACCTAAGACACTAAAATCATGACAATTATTAGAACACTTAACAAGCCTCATGTAATAGCCTTCCATAAATAGGTCTTCAAAGCCTAGCAAGCCAATAGGAAAACAAAAATTATCATCACTAAGGTGTGACATTTCTACAATCTTTTGAAACTTTCTTCCAATATTAATATTATAGTAACGTTCTAAAATTCTAAATAACGATAGATGCTTTAATGCATAAATATCCCTATAATTATAAACACATCCTTCAACTCCACAACCAATTAATGGGTACAATTTATCTAAATCACATTTATTAACAATAATAGAATTAAAGTTATCATCACTAAGTTTTATTTCATTTATAAACATAGTATCTTCCTTTGATTCTATATTATAACCTAAATATTAATAAATATCTATGAATTAATAATCCAATCAATAACTAATCTTTTAATCTCAAAATATTCTTCTTTATCAAATTGCATATTCGCAATACAATATTTTTTAGAAGCAATATGAGAACAAAACATACATTCATCTAAATCAAAACAATCTTGTATGAATAAAGAATTCTTAACTTTATTAGAACATATAACATTATATGAATTACTACAATCTTTTGAGTCATCACATCTTATACTAAATAAACAATTAGTAGATCTACAAGATGCTACAAGAAATTCACATTTTGCACACGAATCACAAAAAATAACATTCTTAGAATCACTACAATCAGTACTTCTATAAACATTTTCGCATCTATAAATAGTATCACTACAAGCAACATCAATAGAATCATAAACTCTTTCTGTAGTTGTATAATTAATGCTGTTCCAAACATCCATAATATCTTGCATACTACTTATTTCCTTTTTAGGAATAATCCATCCATCAATTTTATCTCTCTCTTCCATATTTTTTAAAGTAATAAATCTGCCACTATTAATAGAATCTGCCCAAGTAATCTCATTGGTAATTGAATCATTTACTTGTTTAGGCAATTTAATATCAAAAGCGAACTTTTCTAAAATTTCATCTAAACTTAAATCACATTTTTTCTCAAAAACTCCAACAAATATTTTATTAACAATTTCTAAAGTCTTACTATTATTCATTATTTAATCACCTTTCTACTTGTAGAATTAGATATTAATATATCTTTCATTGAAATATTATTATCCATCTTAAAATCAAATTTACTTTTTTTTATATCTCTTTCATTATGAGCTATTTTCTCTATGTTTTTATTAACTTTTATTCTTGGTATACTTACATAATCAAGTGTCTTTGCTTTAAATGCTGGTAAAAGAATATCTTTAGAGTCTATTCTAACAATACATTCTCGGTTATTAAGTTCTGTAAGAATCTTAACTTTATTATCCACATTATCATCAACTGCAATCTTCATATTTATATTATCTACTAAAGCTAAAGCATCAGCTCTAGACACTCTAAATATATAGTAGTTAACAACATTTGCAAAGATGCATCTTTTTAACTCATCAGATATTTGATTAAAATATTGTCCAGCTAAAATAAGCGACAAACTATATTTACGTGCTTCTGATAAAAACCTACATAGTATTTTATTCTCAACAACAGCCACTTCATCTACAATAAATATTATTTGTTTATCACTATATCTTTTTTGGATATAGTTCATTACCTGCTGCATTATAAGTCCTGCTATAGTCTTAGTAACTCTATCTCCTAACTTAATCTTATTAAGAGAAAATAAAGTTAGAAAGTTATTATCTAAAGTGTCTTTTAAACTATTAAATTTATAATCTAAGTTAAATACAGGTAGCATCTCCATCTCATCAATAAAACCAATAATAGGAGAGATAGCTTCTCCATAAGATTTTGTCTTTAAATCATTATATTCTGAAAGAAAGAAATCACTAACACTACTAGTTAAATCATCTCTCAATTTTTTTATTAAATCATTTCTATATTCAACATCTAATAGTAATTGTCTAAGTTTTTTAAAACTAAAGCTTTTATCTGTAAGTAATAAATATATAGAGTGCCTTAACACTCTTTCAAGTTTAGAATTATACTGATCTGCAAGTAATGATTTAAATAAATCAAGTAACAACTCAACAGATGAAATAATATCTGTATTTTCATTAATAAATAAGTCAATACAATTATCATCTTCAAAGTCTATTACTTTACCCATACCACCTATATCAGCATCAAGTGCAGCATGAGGGTCAATCACAATAAATTTATATCTATCTCTAATAACTTTATTTTTATAAATATTTTTTATAAATAAACTAATAAATTTAGATTTACCACATCCAGAAGATCCAAATATTACTGAATGTTTATTAAAACTATAACTATTTTGATTAAGATAAAAATTCCCCTGTAAATAAGGAAATGTATCAATATTAAGTAATGCATTATTTGAATCAGTATTTAATAAATGTAATATCTTACTAATATCTAAATATTTAGGAGAACTCTTATAAAAGAATCTCTTATTACTATTAAAATCTACTGCTAAAACATTCTTCGGTATAGAAAATAGTAATCTATATTTTTTTAATATTTTATTTTTATATAAATAATAATTAATGTTTGAAAATATTTTAGTGTTAATTAATATATTATTTATTTCACAATATTTTAAATTACCTTTATTTTTAATTTTATTATAATTTATTAAGTCAATAATATTATTATTTAGATTTGCATATGTAATTCCATAAGTTTTTATGTTGGGTAATTTAACATTCTTATATGGCTTAAGCAAAAAAGATTCTAAATTATTAATAGTTGTAGGCAAACTACATCTTGTTTTAACTAAATATCTAATTTGATTTTTATTATTAATTATAATAATCTTCCACCATCTAAATAATCCATTGTATTTAGAGATAGTATTTATAAATGCTTCCCAGTCCGAACTAGAAGTATTCTTTTTAGTTAAATATATTTCATAAGTATATTTCATAACCAACCACCTGTTTAAAATAATAACATACATCCAAAATAAAAAACTGACTTTTTAGTAATCAGTTTTGTCAATATATCGCAACTAGAAAGTCACAGACACCATCATGATAATATTCAAGTTCTGGTAATTCTTTTAAATTATATTTACAGGATGGTAAGAACTCTTTATAAAATTGATGTGACTTTTCTTGTATATCAACGGCATTTTGTGTATCAATATGAAACTTAAGCCATCTGCTTTTTGGAATATTTATGTAATCAAATCCATCATAGTTTTTATTATATAAACAATAATATTTTTGTGATTCTTCTCTTGCCATATCATAGGTTATCATACCATAATTTACTTCACCAAGTATTTTTAAATATTTACTCTCAGTTTCCCTAAAAAATAGGGGAGCTATTTCACTAATAGTTTCATTATTAACATTTGTTCCAATACCATATAATTTTATCTCATCAAGTTCGATAATCTCATATTCAACTTCATCTGAAGTAGAAATATTTTCGTTAAATACTATTCTTGGAAAATTGACTAATTTAGTTTCTTTGTTAACCATACTTGGCTTAATTCCATGAAATTTATAAAAAGCCCTTGAAAATGAAGTGGCATTATCATACTGATACTTAATCGCAACATCCATAATCTTCTCATCATTATAAATATCAAATCCCGCATTAGACAATCTTCTTTTTCTAATATATTCAGCAAGACTTACCCCAACAACCAGAGTAAAAATTCTCTGTAAAGTATAAACATTGACACCAACAAATCTAGCTAAAACATTATAATCAATCTTATTTTCTAAGTTTTCTTCAATATACAACGTTATCTCATTTAAAGACTTATAAATATTCAAAGCAATCACCAATATTATTTTACCATATAATTAATCAATTTGATGTTTTAATTTCCATTCTTCAAAATCTTTTTTCTCATCCTCTGTTTCAATCTCTTCATGATAATAATGCTTAGTAAATTCTCCACATGAACTTCCAATTTCCCTTCCAGGCGGACTATAAATTTTTACTCTTAAATCAGGTATTTCTTTTTTTAATGTACTAGTCCACAACTCTTCATTGGAACTTCTCTTTAAATCATTAATAGGATTAAATCTGATAAATTTAATTGTGATTTTATATTTAGAAAGTAACTCTTTAACAAGATTAAGTTCCCTTTCTCCGTCATTAACGCCATCAATTAAAGTATAGTGAATCTCAACAGGATCATTAGTACTTCTGATCTTTGTGTATTCTCTCATAATAGTATCATTTTTCTGAATAACTTCACGATAATGAACAAGGTATTCTAAAGCCTCACTAACTCTTACTTTAGTACTAGGAATAAGTTCAAACCTTTCTTCATCAATTGGTGTATGTAATGAGAAATGAACCTTTAATGGAATATTTAATCTATTAACAATCTCTGTTAATTTTAAAATATTATCATTAGGCATCATAGTAGATATTGCATAGCAAATATTATCATAACCATATTCTTTTACTTTATTTTCATTTGAATATATATCCTCAATAAGTTGAAGATTAAGTAAAGGTTCTCCAACGCCCATAAAAGATATTTTTAGTTTTCTCTTATCAGTTCTTCTAGTACCATTATCAGTAATTGTCATTATAAAAGCTTCTATAAAATCTTCTATCTTTATTGGTATCATTTTTTTATTCAATTTATTATTAGTAAGATGACACATCTTGCATCCTAAATTACAAAAGTGATGAGTAGGTACACAAACAACATCACAATCATCTTTATTGAATAATAATGTCATTTCAATAATTCCTTTATTTTCATTTTCAAAAACACATTTAATAGATTCATCACTAAAATCTTTAAATGTACCAATTTTTTTAACCATAACTTCCCTCCAACAAAAAGTATAAAAAAATAAACATCATTTAACAAATGCTTATTTTTCATATAATCTATTCCTAAATAGAATTGGTATAACTAGAAGTAAACAACCTATATCTAAAAGTTATAACCAATAAAATCTTTTAAAAACTTTTTAGGTGCTAAAGTAATCGAATGTTTATCATAAACTAAATCAATCTCAACAGTAGGAAGTTCTTCTTTTATATCAAGTATTTTAATTTCTCCATCATCCATGACTAAATTTTCTATAACATAACCAATACCTAAATCTTTCTTAACAGCTGCAATAATCATTTCACTTGTATGAATATTTAAAACATTAGCAGCAGAAACATTATTAACTTGCATAACTTCATCTAAGTCATTTCTATTAGAAGTACCTGGAATAGGTAATATTAATTGGTGTTTTGCTACATCATGTAGAGATTTAATTGAATTAATATTAATCTCATTAGAATCTTTTTTAGCAATAAAAGCATAATTAACTTCAAGTAACTTTTCAACAACCCAGTCGGATTTATCAGTAACATTAACTGGAGCAGTATCAATTATAAAATCAACACTATGACTATCAAGCATTTGTACTAAATTACGAGTAGAACCTGTCATAATAGTAACCTCAATATTTGGATATTTCTTATGAAAGTCAATTATTTTATCAAACAATAAAAAGGAACCGACATTAGATGGCATCCCTATAGATAATTTACCACGTTCTAAGTTTTCACTTTCAATCATTCCACGCTCTGCCATAACCAAATTATTAAAAGATTTCTCAACATAGTAGAGTAGTTCTTCTCCTTTAGCAGTTAACTGAACACCACTAAGTGTACGATAAAAAAGAATAGTATTAAGCTCTTCTTCCAATTTTTTTATAGACTTACTAATTGCAGGTTGAGAAGTATAATTCATCTGTGCAGCCTTTGAAATACTTCCACACATCGCAACATCATAAAAAGTCTTGTATAAATTTAAATTAACATTAGTCTTATACATAGGTTCCTCCTAAACATAAATATTGTATCACATCTACCTTTCGATACTTTTAACAAGTTGTTTCTTTAAAATTCTGTCTCCATTTTTAGCTCCAGTTCCAAGTACAGAAACAGGAGTATTAGTTTCACTTTCTAACCAATCAAGATAATTTCTTATATATCTATTAATATATATTTCATCATAATTTCCACGTATATCTTTAAAATCAATTCCAAGATGTTGAAAAAAGTTAAGATATAAACTAGATGGTGAATTAATACGACAATTATTCTTTAATTTTTGAATGTCTAAATCAAATATTCTTCTTTCCATTTTAGTAACAGTAGTTTGTTCTGACTGATCAAAAATAGTATTATCTGGAAAGTCTGAATCAAATAAACCAAGTTCTAAAAATTTAGTTTCATAATCATCAAATCCTTTAGATTTATAAACAAGTCTTTCAAGTTCAAGTATTTGTAATAGACTTAAATCTTCTATCTTTATACTTCTATAATTATTGCCAAATAATTGTTTTAAATAAACTTCTGGACATTGACTAAGTAATTTTCTAACGCGATTATAGTTAATATTATATGGAAGATAATCAACATCTCCTTTATGAGGATAAGACCCATACATTGAAGCAAGATTAATTTGTGTCCAAGTAAGTTCATCTCCAGTTCCATAGTCTCCTGTATAAATAATTTCACCACTTTTAGTAATGTTACTAATTCTAATTGGAAACGGTCTAATAACCATAATTGTTTGAAGAAGCCTTTCTGGGGATATACCAGCATCAGCCATCAATTGAGCAGTAGAAACATTTCGACTTGTAACATATGGATAATTACCACTATGATTTAAGTCTAAGTCGCATCCTTGAGCTCCTTCAAGAATAGTGTATTCATCATCCTTATCTAAATGAGAATATAATCTTTCTAACCATTCGTCATTAGAACAAACAACAGCATTTTTAAAATCTTTAAAGAATTTAAGTTTCTTATCTCTAATAACTTTTTCTTGGCTGACAGCTCCACATCCCTTAAAAGTTGAACCACTTTTGATATTCTCCCTTTCATATTGTTTATGTCTATCTTCAATTAAAGGAACCATTTCGTGAACATAAATTTTCCTATCACCTAAGTATTTTTCTGCATCACTATATTCTTTAGAAAAAACATCCATATCAATTGCAGATCCTGGTCCAATAAAAAGTTCAGTATTAGGATTAACTGATGAAACTGGAATGTTTCTAAATACAGTAGAGCATCCATCTTCATCAACAAATGTATGACCAGCATTAGGCATGCAATTAGTAACACTAGCACCAAGTTTAATGTCTTTATCAGTTGCTATCTCACCAACAACTTTTGCTTTACCACAAGATCCTGCTTCACCGTCAATTACAGAAATAACATTTTTCATAATAAAATCTCCCTAAAAATAATATAGTTATTATTTTATAACAAAACAATAAAATAAAAAAGAAAAATAAAATAATTATATATAAAAGTTAAATAATTTGTGATAAAATTAAATAAAATAGAAGGAGTGAGAAAATGGATACAGAAAATCAAAAAGAACAAGAAGAAGCAAAAGAAGAATCAACCAATGTAGAAAGAAAAGCAACAGAAGAAAAAGTAGTTGATAATATTCAAAAAAAGAATAAATCAACTAAAAAACTAATTATTATTGGAACAATAGTATTTATTGCAGTAATAGTAATATTATTACTAGTTGCAGTTGCTCTTAGTAACAATAAAAATGATGGTAAAAAGAAACAAGTTAATACCAGTAAAGTTGAGTATAATGAAAACACAATTAAAGGTAATTCATTAGATAACTTTGATATTAACTTCTTAAGACTAGAAGGAAAAGAAGCCAATATGATTTATAGCCCATTATCAATCAAATATGCGCTTAGTATGTTAAGTGATGGAGCAAATGGTGAAAGTTATAATCAAATTAAAAGTGTTATTGGAGACTATAAGTATAAGAAATATGTTAATAGCGCAAACATGTCACTAGCAAATGCTATGTTTGTAAGAGATGGTTACAAAGATTTAATTAAAGAAAAATATGTAACAAATCTAAAAGATAAATATGATGCAGAAGTAGTATATGACTCATTCGCAACACCTGATGTTATAAATAAATGGATTAATGATAAAACACTAGGATTAATCCCAAAATTATTTGATGATGTGAGTGAACAATCATTTGTCTTAACAAATGCTCTAGCAATCGATATGGAGTGGGTTAATAAAATCCAAAGATCTTATGGTGTAAGTTATAATCATGAGACATTAAAATATAATGATAAAATTATTTTTCCATCAGTAGGATCTGCAGAAGATGGAAACTATCCTAGTTTAAAATTCAGCGATGGATCATCAGTAACTGCAACTCACATAAGAGCAAATGCAAATAGATACAATATCGTTAAAGAACTAGGAGAAGACAAAATTAGAAAAGAAGTTGGAGAAGCTTATCAAAAATGGTTAGATGAGGATATGTGTGGTAATGCAAGTGAACAACCATCAGTTGATGAGTATTTAGATAAATATATTAAAGAAATTGATTCAAATTATAATAAGGTAACTAATTCAACAGACTTTACTTTCTATACAGATGATGAAGTAAAAGTATTTGGAAAAGATTTAAAAGAATATAATGGAACAACTCTACAATATGTTGCAATAATGCCACAAAAAGTAAGCCTAAAAGAATACATAAAAGATTTAGATGCCAACAAAGCTTCAAAATTAATTAGAAGTCTAAAAGAAATTAAAGCAGAAAACTTCAAAGATGGAGTTGTAACTGACCTAGAAGGTGGAATACCACTATTCAAATATGATTATGAATTAGACTTAATGAAAGATTTAAAATCATTAGGAATTTCAAATATATTTGATGAAAAAACTGCAGATTTATCTAAAATGACATCTGAAAAAAATGCATATATTGGAACTGCAAAGCATAAAGCAACAATTGATTTTTCAAACGATGGAATAAAAGCAGCAGCAGTAACTGCCATGGGTGGTATGGGAGCAGCAGGATGCTACTTCACATATAATTATGACGTTCCTGTTGAAAAAGTTGATTTAATGTTTGATAAACCTTATATATACTTCATTATGGATAAGAGTAGTAAAGAAGTATGGTTTACAGGAACTGTGTACAATCCAACACAAGGTGGAAATCAATATTATGTTTTAAATGATACTAATAGAAATTATTAAAAAGATATGATATAATAAATTTGACATCTTATAAAGAGTGACAGAGGGACTAGCCCAACGAAGTCACACCAACCTATTTAATTAGGTGGTAATGCTAGAACTATAAGATAACTTTAGTACTCAAAGTTATTTTGAGTACTTTTTTTCTTATAAAAGATGTTAATAGTTACTATATAAAGGAGGATTATATGAAGTATTATAGTAATGAAATAGTTTTTAGAGGGCATCCAGATAAAGTATGTGACCAAATAAGTGATGCAATACTTGATGAATGCTTAAGACAAGACAAAATGAGTAGATGTGGAATCGAAACAATGGGAGGAAAAGGAAAAATATTTGTAACAGGAGAAATTACTTCAAATGCAAACATTGATGTTGAAAGTATCGTAAAAAGAGTATTAAAAGATATTGGTTATAAAGATGATTATGAAATAATAAACAATATCGGAAAACAAAGCGCCGATATCTCTCTAGGTACAAATGAAGATGTAGGAGGAGCAGGGGATAATGGTATGATGTTTGGATATGCTTGTAGAGATACAAAAGAATATCTTCCAACAGCCATGGTAATCTTACAAAAATTAAGTAGGGAATATGATGAATTAAGAAAGAAAGATAAAAGATTCCTAGCTGATGGAAAAGCTCAAATAACAGGAATGTATGAAAATAATAAACTACAAAAGATAAAGACATTTACAATATGTTATCAAAATACAGAAGAAGAGCGTGAAGAAACTGATAAAATTCTTAAAGATATAGCTAATAAAATATGCAAGGAATACAATATTGAAGTAGAAAAGTATTTAATTAATCCAACAGGTAAATTTAAAATAGGTGGATTCGAAGGAGATGCTGGACTAACAGGAAGAAAAATAGTTGTTGATACTTATCAGTCTTTTGCTAAAGTCGGGGGAGGAGCATTCTCTGGTAAAGATCCAACTAAAGTAGATAGGTCAGCTGCTTATAAAGCAAGAGAAATAGCAAAAAGATTCTTAAATGACAATAAAGAATATGATTGGTGTCAAGTACAATTATCATATGCAATTGGAGAAGCTCTTCCATTGGCAATTTATATAGAAACAGATAAAGGAGAAGTAGAAGTACCTCAAGAATTATATGATGAATGTAAAGTAAAAAATATAATTAATGATTTAAAATTAAGAGATAAATGTTTTGAAGATACAGCTAAGTATGGACATTTTCAAAACTAACAAAAAAGAACTAATTAAATTTAGTTCTTTTTTCCATCCTTTTCAATAGACAAAGTATAAATAGAATTTACAGTATCAAATAATTTCTCATCAGCAACAGCAAAGAAAAATTCATTTTTCTGTAAATCTTTAATACCAGCAAGATTATTGTTAAAGATACTAATTACATAAGTATTATCAAGTTTAATTTCTGTAAGAACATCTCCAAATGTTTTAGTATCTTCATCAGTTACTTCTATCTTTGTAAATCTTAAATACTTTTTTAATAACTCTAAATTATTCTTATTTAGAACAGTTATTGATGCACCATCCTTTTTTAAAATAATGTTAGTAAAATTAATTGTTGTATAGTATTCTTTATTTTGTTTTTCTACAATCATCTCATCTAAAACATCATATAATCCGTTTTGAAAACTAGTTTTTGTATTTACCTTATTACGAACAACATAAGAAGAGTCTTTATCAAGATATAAATGAACATTTTTATTAATTGTTAAATCATACTTTCCAACAACTTTATCTTTATAATTTTTTTTAGCTATTCCCTTAAGTAACGGTTTTATCTTTTTAATTTCACTTTCAGTTAATTTAAATTCTTGTTTCTTTATAAAATTCTTATCACAGTCAAGCATATTTCCAGGAATATAACTTACAGAAATACTTTCAATATTCGTTGGAAGTATTTTTTTACCAAACACCTCCGTAAATAAAAATAAATAAATACAAATCCCAGCAATCACCAAAATAAATACTATTATACTAGTAACTAAAATGCTCTTTTTTTTCATAGTCAACCTCCATAATTATTATAACAAGATTATAACATAAATATTGCATAAAAAAACAAGTATTAATCACTTGTTTTCTTAGTCGTTGTTTTTTTAGTAGTGGTTTTCTTTTTTGTTGTTTTTTTCTTAGGTGTTTTTTCTTTAACAGACTTAGGAAGCTTATCATATTTTTTTCTAATTTCTCTATCACTTTCTAAATCAAGATAATCTTTTTTAGCCCAAAGACCAGAACTTGCAAGAATTTGATAGTATGTAGTATCACTACAATATTTACGAATATTTTTAATTAAATTATTAAATTTATCGTTTCTAAGTACTTCTTCACTATTTTCTTTTTCAAGAGACTTTCTTGTTTTTCTAAGTAATCTATAAGAGTCGTCTAATTGTTTTCTAAGACTAGCTTCAGATAGACTATATTTGTAGGCATTGCCATATGAAAGTCTAGAATCAAGTATTGCAAGTAACTCTTCAGTTTTAGCATTCTCAACTGCATAATAATATAATACTTTTAAAGTAACATCGATATTCATTCTTACAATGTTTTTTACTCTTTCATTTTGTAATGAAATCTCAAGTGCATTAGCAACAAGTGCAGAGAAAGCAGGCTTAGCGATACAACTATCAGATAAATAAGCTTTTAATGAATGCTCACCAGTACCTAAGAATGAGAAATAAATACTATTATATTTGCCATACGTTAAGTACATTAAACTAGCATGGTTTTTTTCAAGAACTCTACGATATTTATCAGCAAGAGTTGTAGTAATTTCAACATCATTAACATCATTGAAAATTGTACATGTAGCACGAACTTCATCTAAATCAGCATCAGTACCTAAAGCAACAACAACTATTTGTGTTAAAATTTCAATTGTATCTTCCTTAGTAAATCCATGTTTAATTAATAAACTCTTTAATTTAACTTCAATATTTCTATATTCAATTGCACCTTTATCATAAACTAAAAAATTAATTCTTCTAGCTTGCTTAATAACTCTTTTAGGAGAATCTCCTTCTTTTAATAAGAAAGGTAATAATAATCTCTCAGCTATCTCATCATAATTGTCGCTATATTTATCATCTTTTTTAAAACTAATTCCTAAAAAATCAATAGGCATACTATCAAGAGAAAAACCAGCAGCCATACCTTTAGTAGTATATCCACGAGCAAGTTGAACTCCTGCACGCATTATTCCAAAGATAGACTTATCATATTTATCACTACCAGAAAGACATAATAAAAAAGGTTTATTTAGTTCTTTTACACCCTTAACTTCAGTGAATCCATACGTATTATTTTTTGTTTTATTAACTTTTTTATATAAATAAATCATACAAAGCCTCCTACAATATAATCTAATGATATCATAATTTTATTTTAAAGTGTATAAAAAAATATATATTCTTGTAAAGAAAATAAGTATTATAAATTTTTACATATATTTACATCTAAAAGCAAGAAATTAAACATATAAATGTAAAGAAAGTGTTTTTTAAATGAATAATAATTGGGTTATGATATAATTAACTTGGAGTGATATCATGAAGATTAATATAGAAAACGTTGAGATAAACTATATTCAATATGGAAATGAAAAAGGAAAAGATATATTACTTTTACACGGTTGGGGACAAAATATTGAAATGATGAAACCAGTTGGAGATAACTTTCAAGATAGATTTAGAATAAGTATTTTAGATTTACCTGGTTTTGGAGAAAGCGAAGAACCAAAAAAACCCTGGATGCTAGAAGATTATAAAAGAATGCTAGAAGAATTTATAAAGAAAACAAAGATAAAGAAACCAATAATAATAGGACACTCTTTTGGTGGAAGATTAGCTATAAAATATTCAGCAAATAATAATATTGATAAATTAGTTTTATTTGGAAGCCCATGTATTAGAAAAGAAGAAAAATTATCATTAAGTACTAGAATATTAAAGGGTTTAAAAAAGCTACCTGGGTTAAACGAATTTGGAGAATATATGAAAAAATATATAGGATCAAGAGATTATAAGGCTGCAAGTCCAATTATGAGAGAAACACTTGTTCAGATAATTAATGAAGACTTATCTAAATGTGCTAAAGAAATAGAAGAACCAACACTATTAATTTGGGGAGAAAATGATACAGAAGCCCCACTAGAAGATGCAAAAGATTTAGAAAAAATAATGCCAGATGCTGCACTAATCACTTTACAAGGGACACACTATGCATACTTAGAAAATCTAGGTCAAGTAGTTAATATTTTAAACAACTTTTTTTAGGAGGATAACATGATAATAGTTTTATATACCTTTATATTATTAACATTTTTATATGCTAATTATTATAAAACAGCAAGAACACTACACATGTTACAAGAAAATTTATATAATGAGAATAATAGATATTTAAAATGGATAATAAAAAATAGAAAAGATTTCATTTGTCTAGACTTAGTAGTCTTATCATTAACTTTAATAGGAGTATTTGTAACATATGACTTAGAAAGTATTTCCTATGCATTAGAATTATTTATGAGTTTTATCTTAATAATGATAGGTTATAATTGGTACAAGACAATTACAACAGATCAAAATAAAAAGAAATTAGTAATAACTGCCAGAATAAAAAGACTAATTGTTACTATTTCAATATTATATTTAATACCAGTAGTACTTTTAGCACTAAATTTAAACAATTTAAAATATTCTTGGATTATTCTATTGATAGAAGCAATATTATTATATTTAAATAGATTAGTAGTTTTCATTGCTTTAATAATTAATACACCAATAGAAAAAATGGTTTATTTACATTTTAAAAATAAAGCCATGAAAAAGATAAGTGAAATGCCAAATTTAAAAATAATTGGAGTTACTGGAAGTTATGGTAAAACTAGTAGTAAAAATATAATTAGTGATATTTTAAATACAAAATATAATGCATTACCTACACCAAAGAACTTAAATACTTTTAATGGTTTAATTATGACAATAAATAATAATCTTGATAAGTTTAATGATATCTTTATTGCTGAAATGGGAGCTTATGTAAAAGGCGAAATAGCAAGACTTTGTAAACTCGTAAAGCCTAAATATGGAATCCTTACAACTATTGGAACAGCTCATCTAGAAACTTTTGGTAGCGAGGAAAATATTCAACAAGGAAAATTTGAACTTATTGAGTCTCTTCCAGAAGATGGTTTCGGTGTTTTAAATGGTGATGATCCAAAACAAGTAAGTTATAAATTAAAAAATAAAGTAAAGATTATTTGGATAGGAATTGATAATAAAGATGTTGATGTAAGAGCAACCAATATTAAATGTTCATCATCTGGAACAGAATTTGATGTGGTATTAAAAAATAGTAAAGGAAAAACTCATTTTAAGACCAAGTTATTAGGAAAACACAATGTCTATAATATCTTAGCCGGAATAGCCTGTGGACTAGAATTTGGAATAGAAATGGATGAACTAGTTGGTGCGATAAAAAATGTAAAACCAGTAGAACATAGACTAGAACTTAAAAGAATCGGAAACTTTTATCAAATCGACGATGCCTATAATTCTAATCCAGTAGGAGCAAAGAATGCCTGTGATATCTTAAAAATGATGCCAGGCTACAGAGTAGTAGTAACACCAGGAATGGTTGAACTAGGAAATAAAGAAGATGAACTAAACAAAGAATTTGGTATTCAAATATCTGAAGTTGCTGATGAAGTTATATTAATAGGGGAGAAGAAAACAAAGCCTATTAAAGAAGGATTAATGATTAAAGGATTTGACAAAGATAAAATAATTGTATTTAATGATGTAAGAGATGCTTATCCATATCTAAATGAAATAGCAAAGAAAAAAGATGTATATGCATTATTTGAAAATGACTTACCAGATTCATTTAATGAAAAATAGGAGGAATTTATTATGAGAATTAGAGTAGGAGTTATATTTGGTGGTGAAAGTGTTGAACATGAAGTAAGTATCATCTCAGCAATTCAAGCCATGAATAAAATAGATGAAGAAAAGTATGAAGTAGTTCCAATATATATTACAAAGGATAGAGAATGGTATACTGGAGAAATGTTAAGAGATATTGAAGTATATCAAGATCTAAGTTTAATAAAAACATATGCTAAAAATGTAGTTTTATATTATAAGAATGGAAGCTATGTTTTACAAAAGAAAAATGGACTATTTAAAAGTGTAGTAAAAGAAATTGATATTGCTTTCCCAGTAGTCCATGGAACAAATGTCGAAGATGGAGTATTACAAGGATATCTTCAAACAATCGGAATCCCATTTGTTGGACCAGATGTTTATTCAGCAGTAGCTGGACAAGATAAAGCTATTATGAAAGATGTTTGGAAAGGTTCTAATTTGCCAATGACAAATTATACTTGGTTCTATGATGTTGATTATAAAGAAGATAGTCAAAAAGTTCTAAAAGAAGTAAATAAATTAAAATATCCATTAATTGTAAAACCATCATCAACAGGATCTAGTGTTGGAATAAGTGTATGTGATGATAAAAAAGACATTGAAGAAGCAATAGAAGAGGCTATGCAATATGATTCAAAGATTATAGTTGAAGAAGTTGTAGAAAACTTAAAAGAAGTAAATATAGCTGTTATGGGAAATTATGAATCACAAAAGGTAAGTGCTATAGAAGAAGTATTATCAGGAAATAAATTCTTAACATACCAAGATAAATACATTGGTGGAGGAAAAGGAAAAGTAAAGGGTGGAGTAAAATCATCAAATGCTAAGTCAAAAGGAATGGCATCAACTAATAGAAAATTACCAGCAGATTTATCAGATAGGATGCGTAAAGAAATAGAAACAGTTGCTAAAGATGCATTTAAAGCATTAGGTTCATCTGGAAACTCTAGAATTGACTTTTTAATAGATACAAAGAAAGATAAAGTATATATTAATGAAATAAATTCAATACCAGGAAGCTTAGCATTCTATTTATGGGAAGCAAAAAATATTGATTTTACGAATGTTCTAGATGAAATGATTCAAATAGGAATAAAAAATTATAAGAAGAGAAATAGCAAAACTCATTCATTTGAAACAAATATTCTTCAAGGATTTGCTGCAAATGGTGGAGCAAAAGGTGCCAAATCAAAATTAAAATAATAAAGTCAGAAGTAATTCTGACTTTTTAAATGCAAAAAAATACTAGTAAGAATTACTCAAACTAGTATTTTTATTATCAAAATGGTGGGCTGTTGGGGATTCGAACCCCAGACCCACTGATTAAGAGTCAGTTGCTCTACCAACTGAGCTAACAGCCCATTTCGAAGTTGCATATTTATTTTATATCAAAATTTATATAAAAACAAGTCTTTTTTTTAAATTATAAAAAAAATAATAAATAATAAAAAACCTAAAAAAACACTTGACTTTGTATTATTGTTTATAGTATTCTATAAATGCAGTCGAGAAATAGAAGAAAAAAATGATATTTCTTATTGCAAAATTAAACAATTTATAGTAAAATTAAAAAGTACATATTATTAATGGACCTGTAGCTCAGTTGGTTAGAGCACACGCTTGATAAGCGTGGG
>CAZHBS010000003.1:0-177195 GCA_964530845.1 uncultured Muribaculaceae bacterium | reverse complement strand
AACACTTTTATTAAACTGCTTTTTTATTGATGTCTACTCTAAGGGGTGCAGTTCACTATTGGTTAGCTTTTTTATATTGTTTATTATTTTCTCTTGCCATATTTATATTTAAATAAGCTGGATTATTTGTAACATTTTCAAGGATTGAGACATATGATGGGAATGCAACTTTTTCGTCTTGACCAACATTTACTTCTAGAACGCCTAATTCGTCATCTCCTTCAAATATATCAAGAGAGAATTCATTACTTTCTGCAAAATAGTATCTTGTTTTTCTAATTGTTTTTGTTCCTTCTTTTCTAAAACTTAATAATTCTTCATAGACTTTTCTACTTATTTCTTTTTCACTTACAATTGTTTTTTCACCTTTATCATTTATTCTAAATACACTTAAATAATATGTAACATCTGATTGCGATTCAACTTTTCTAAGTCTTTTCTCAACATTTTCTGGACTTGATAGATAATCTTGAGTGATTGAATATTTCTTTCCTTTTTCGATTATTCTTTTCATATCTGTATTTTTTAAATCAACAACATATTTTTCTTGTCTTTTAACTTGTCTTTCACTTAATAATTCATTGATTATATTTAATACTTCACGAATTTTATCTTCCATTTTCTCTTTTGGAAGAACAATTTTTAATTTTGGATGTCCTAACCAGCTCTTTAATGTCTGTTCTCCTAGTCTTTGAGCCTCATCTGAATCTTCGCTTCTTGCTTCATTATTTTCTGTTGTATAAAATTCTTTGCTTCCTACTAAGTTTATTATCAAATCATAATTATCAAGTAATTTTTGAATGTTTGTTTTCTTTTCTAGTCTTGATAAAACATCACTAAACTCTTCATCATTTACGTATGCATGATTGTCTAATGCTCCTCTATCAAAAACCATTATTATTTTTGTATCTTCTGGATACATCTCACAAGCTCTTGATAGAACTTCTTCTTTAGCCAATTGCAATTTCATTACTAATTCTTGAAAATCAACCAAATCTATGGCATCATCACCAAATGGTTTTATTCCTTTTAATATTAAGTATGTTGCTGTTTCATCAACTAATATTACTTTATATCCTTGGGCTTCATATTTTTCTTTTATTTTTCCAATTACTGTTGTTTTCCCTGATGATGGTCCTCCTGTTAAAACTATTTTCTTTACCATAATTTATCTCACCTTTCTTATTGCTTTATTTTTTACATCTAATTCATGAATTGTAGCTGGTGCTACTCCAAATCTTTTTTTATCCATATCTAATGGAATATCATTTAAAATATAATAAATCATATTGATAAATCCTCTATGTGTTACTAATAATGTATTATCTTCAAGTGATGTGACTTTATCTATATATTCTTTTACTCGATCATATAAATTCTTTAATGATTCTCCTTCTGGATAAACTGTTTCTGGTTTTAATAAACCTTCTTGATAGTCACTATATTTTACTTTTGATAACTCTACTGGAATACCGTTAAGTAAGCCTTTATTTTGTTCTCTTAAACTCTTATCAGGAGCAAAAGAGGTTCCTAATACTCCACTTATTATCTCGGCAGACTCCATGGCTCTTGTAATATCACTTGATTTAATTTTAATAATCTTCAAGTTATCTTTTATCCATTTTGCTGCATCATATATTTGTAGACGTCCTTCTTCTATTAGATGACCATTACTCCATCCACCCACAAATCTTTCATCGTCTTGACCATGTCTTATTAAATATATCATTTTTATCCTCCTTGTGTATTATTTACACATTATTCTTGGAAAGAAAATATTTTATTTCTAAAATATTTCTTTTTCTTCTGTAGTTTCTTTAAATTTATATAGTTTTGCAGGCTTATTGCCATACAATTTTGTATATTTATTTGTATCTTCTATTAAATCTAAGCTCAGTAACTTTTTCCGGAAGTTTCTCCTATCGAATGTCTTTCCTAATATAGCTTCATAAGTTTTTTGAAGTTCTGGCATTGTAACTCCATCTGGGAATAAACTTTTTAGGATATTGGATTTTACTATTTCTTTGCGAAGTTCTATTAAGGCTTCTTGTAAGATTTCTTCATGATCATAACCTAGATGATCAGGTATTTTATCGATTGGAAACCATTCAGCATTTGAGGTGTTTCTTGATTCTCTTAGAATATTTACTCTTTTACTATCAATTACTCCAATGAATGCTATGGCAATCATTCGCATTACTGGAGATCTATCTACTCTACCAAATACTTTGAACTCCTTTATATCAATGTCTGTTATTCCAGACTTTTCTTTAAGCTCTCTTTTGGCTCCTGCATATAGTTCTTCATTGTTATATAATGCTCCACCGGTCAGTACCCAGTCACCTTTAAATGGTTCATTTTTTCTCTGAATCAATAGGACTTTTGTTACTCCTTGTTCTACTGTGAATACCGCTGTTATAACATGAATTCCTTGGTTCTTATATAATATATTGTTTACTTCCATATTATTCATCCCTTACACTTACATTATATGCGTATTATATACGCTTGTCAACTATTTTTGTTTCTTTTTTATAAAAAAATGTCACTTCATTGTGACACTTTATTATTTCTTTTCAAATATTTTACTTTTATCAAGATTTTCTTCTTGAGAAGGAGTTGTAAGAAATTCTCTCATTTCTTTTAATTCTCTTATTTGTTCTGATACATCTTGTTTATCATCTTCTTTTGCTAAACTAATTACTTTAGTCTTTTCTTTATCATTATCAGATGCTGTATGCTCTTCTATCTTTACTGGAATATGTTTTTTTTCTTCTTGCCTTGGTTTATTCTTTTCTTCATTTTTATACTGATCAATATACGATGCAATTGTTGCAACTTGAAGTATTCCTGTTACTCCTGCTAACGCTTTCAATAATCCATCAATATTAAGTCCTTTAGATACTATTCCAAGACCTGATAATATAAAGACAAACCAAGTTTTTAATTTGCCTACAATATTAGATTTAGCTTTATTGTCTCTTAACTCCTCGTTTATATTTATTCCTGCTATTCCTAATTCTAGTGCAAGATTAATTAAAAGATATGGATTTATTATTGATGATGCAATTAAAAGTGTTCCCGCAAAAACTTTGTCAGTTATAGCATCAAGTGATGCTCCTAATTCACTTTGTAAGTGATATTTTCTTGCCACATAGCCATCTACCATATCAGATAATGCAAATGTTGCTGCAAGAGCGCCGGTTAATACTACATTTCCTGCTATTGCTGATGGAATTATAATAAATGGTGCAAGCAATCTTGACGTAGTTAAAATATTTGGTATTTGCTTATATCTTTTATCTTTATCTTTCAATTCATCTAGTGCTTCTTTTATTAACTTTTTGTACTTCTCTTTTGCTTTTTCTATATTCATATGTTTCCCCTCAAGTAAGTTGTATTATAACACATATTTATTTAATTTAATACAAATATAGTTTATTTTATGCACTTAAAGAAATAATTATTTAACGTTCATTTTAAAATAAGGTAACAATTTTGTTTTAAATGGCATTTTTCTTATTGTTAGAACCACTGCTTCCAATGGTTTTATTGTTTTTAGTTCTTCTACTGTCATTAATGGATTTTTATTTTCTGCAGTACCGCATAATTTAGATATTTCAATCAATGTTTCAATATCTTGAGATAATAAGTATAATGTATTTGCAAAATTTATTTTTATTATATTTGCTTCTTCTTTATCATATACATTACTTATATCATTATAACCTCTGACCATTATTGTAAAATTTATTTTAATTGATCTTGAATACGTTAATATTTTTGAAAAATTCTTTATTTTATTGAATCTAAAGAAATCATCTAAAATAATATTTATCTTACCATCATTTCTAGAATATTCATCTTTTGCATAATAAATTTGACTTATTAATAGTGGCAATAAATATTCAGAATTATTTGAGTTTCCTGATACTAAGTATAAGATATTTCTACTTTTCCCTATGTTTGCGATATCAAAGTCAGTGTTAGATAACATTTTCTTTAGATTTTGTTTAGACATATACTTTTTTATCTTCTGACTATATACTGATAAAATACTTCCTTTAGTTTCTTTAGGTGAATCTATCACAACTCTTAGATTTAAATATATTGCAGAGTTAATGTCCTTTAAGATTTTTTCTTCTTCGTTTCTGATTAATCCATCTACTTCATTAATTGTATCTAGAGTTACTTCATTATAATGCTCAAAGGCATATAGTGTTAATCCTGTGAAGTAGTCTATTGCTGAATTAATCCAGAAAGGATCACTATTTTTATTTTCTTCGTCGTTAAATAAATAATAAGCAATATCCTCTATCAAATCAATGGCTTTATCTGTATTTCCTTCCTTATAAATTTTTAATGGTAAATCAAATGGATTCCAATGTGATGTTTCTATTGAATCATCAAAGTTCAATCTTATGACATTATAACCATTATTTTTATACTTTTCATTTGTCAAATCATATAGTTCATTTTTTGTATCATGTATTACTACAGATTCACCTGCTCTTAATGCTAGTTCTAACATTGGTAATGTTATTGTTTGTGTTTTACCACTACCTGTTGAACCAATCACTAAAGAATGTCCTTCCCTTCCTATGATATAGAGACTTTCATCATCATAGGCAACAGGTAAACCTGCTCTATTTACTTTACTATCTATTGTTATTTTCTCCATTACATTTTTCATTTCTTCTATTGTTCCCCATTTTGAATAATTCATATTATCCCTCCTTGATGACTATAATATATACCTTGTTTTTGCTAATTATTTAAACAATAGTGGTTTTTTATTAAAAATATGATACAATTATGATGGTGGTTGTATGTTTTCTAATGAACTTATTTGTGATATTTTAACTTATATTAATCAAAATATTAATAATAAGATTACAATTAATGATTTAGAAGATTTATATCATTATAATAGATACTATATTATGAAACTATTTAAAAAAGAAGTTGGAATGACAATAATTAATTATATCAATTCGCTTAGAATATATAATTCTATTAAATGTATTGAGTCATCTTCTAGTAGTTTTTTAAGCATTGCTTTAAATAATGGATTTTCTTCTCTTGAGTATTTTTCTGAAACCTTTAAAGTTATTACAGGATATGCTCCAAGTGACTTTAAATCTTTTTTTAATAACAATATTAGTGATAAAGACTATATTAAAATACAAAATAGTATTAGTGAACTATTTGATATTAGTAATTTTTATTTAAAATACGTTGAGAGAAGAAAACCAAGAAAAGCTCCTGTTATGAAGTTATCTTTATTCAAATAAAAAAACGGAATCTCCGTTTTTAATTATTTTGAGTCTTTTTAAAGACTTTTTTATTTTCGGTTGAACCTTCTAATATTTTATTAATATCAATACTATTTTTTTGATTACCATCTATATAAAACTTAGAGTTTTCTTTTGTATTACTTTTTTCTATTGTATATGGAATACTATTGGCAATTAAAAATAATTCTAATAGTCTTGATGATTCAATTCGCATTCCTTCTATTTCTATGACATGATATTTTACTTCAACACTACTTTTTTTACTTTTTCCTTTAATATAGGCAATTATTCTATCTAACATTGATGCAGCTGTTTTCATACTTTTTAATTCTTTTGATATTTCTCTTATTTTTAATTTACCTATTAGATAAGATGTTACTTTTTCTTTAGCTCTTTGTCTTTTTTCTTCACTAAAATTTATGTCTTGAACTAGAGCATTATAATGATATGCTGTTACATCTCTTTTAGATCCTGAATAATGATATGGATCAATATACTCGTCTCCTTTTAATACAACATTATATCTTTCTAGTGTTATATACGGATTTTCATCTGCTGTTCTTGAAATTTCAGTAAATCCATATTCTGGATCATTAAGTAATTCTGTAAATAAACTAGCTTGGGAATAAGATGTTCCTTTACCAAGTAACAATGAAGTATATGGATAATTATCTAGACTTTCATAAAATAATATTCCTGGTATTCCAACATATTCTTCATCTGCTACAGCAAATTTTAAGAATTCTAATATATTTAAAATAAATTGCTCTTTGTCTTGGTCATAAAGAATAGATCTTACTTTACTTAATTTAACTTTATAATTATATAGTAGATTTTCAGCACTTTCTTCTCCATATAATGTCATTTGATTTTTATCATTTACTATTTCTTCTCTTATTTCAGATAATGGAGATATGTTTATGCCTTCATCTAATATTGATCTACAAAGTTTTATAAACTGACTTGCTTCACTAACCGCCCCTATTTGGCTCATAAAATCACCTGTACGAAAGATTATATCACTTTTTTGCAGATTGTAAATATTTTTTAAATACTTTTAAGTCTTCATCTGAACTTGATATGCTTCTTTTTAACCAGTGCTGATTCCAAGTAAATCTTATTGTTTTTTTACTGGATACTATATTTAAAAGTTCATTTATTGCTTGCATTAATTCTGTATTACTAGGATTGTTTGTTTTAATTTCTTTTAGAAATTTCTTTGCATAGATAGAACCGAGTTCATTATGGTATAACTCTGACATTAAGGCTATAATTATAGATTCATCTAAAGAAGTAGATATTTCTATTATTTGTTCTTTTTTATCTTCTAGTGACAGTTCTCCGTAAATTATATTCCTAACATTTTCTATTATTTCTTCATCGTGTGGAATTTCTAATTGCTGTTCTGGCTCTTCTTGGATCTTTCTACTTATTCTTGACAATAATCTATCTATCTTTTTATTATTTGGCTCAATTTTTTTCTTTTCATTTAAATAGAAACGAACTTTTTCAATATTGCCAGCTCGCTTTTCTAAAACAATTAATTCAGTTAAAACTTTGCCATCTTTTTTTAATGAATAAATTTTTTCTAAAATACTTCTTTGTTCTTCTATAGTACCTGTCTTTCGTAAATTACGATATAGACTATTTAATATCTTTATATTATTTGGTGAACTTTTTAGGGCAAGAAATAGCAATTCTTTTTCACGAATATAGTTTTTGTTTCTTTTTTCTTGATGTGCTTCTTCTAATAGTTTGTGTACTGATATTTCTTGCATAAGTCCCTCCTATTCGTTTATTTTTGTATTTACATAGTTGATTAATATTCTTCTAATATCTTCCATTTTATTAAATGAGTCAGGATTATTATAATTAAATCTATCGATTAGTCTATTAATATAGTCTTCTTGTTTTATTAATTCATATGATTCTTTAAAGTTAAGGTCAAATGTAAAAGCTAGAACACAAACCCAGAAGTCAAGGATAGTTTTACGATCATTAACATCTACGCAACTATTATTTTTTACAGATTCATAGACCTTTTCGGATATAGTTGAGTTTTCTAGTTCATCTTTCTCTTTCATCTTTCCTGGAAAGATTGTTTCTACTTTTTCTTCTATTTTAACTCGATAATTATCTAATTTATCAGCATCTCTAATTATTTTTGCATGTAAGAGTTCTCTTTCTGTTAAATTGCTTCCTAATTCTTTTAGGCTATGACTTCCAATTGCTTTTTTTATTATATCATCATAATTAGTATCTTCAATAAATCTTCTTATCATTCCATCTTCAAACAACATTTTAACTCCGTATGATGCATGATCAAACTTTGAATTATCAAATTCTTTTGTTACTTTTAACTCTTCAAATCTACCTATGTCATGCAGTAAGGCAATTAACTCAGCTAATGCTTCATCTTCCTCATTTAGATTAAGCTTATTTGCTAAATATTTTGCGTTTTCTACCACTTGGTATGTATGCTTTACTTTTAAATCAAAACCTATTTGTTCTTGATTATTGTAACTTTCTAAAAATTTTTTAAATTCTTTTTTTGCTTTTAAAATATCTATCATTTATATCTCCCTTTGCTTTTTATTTATTATAACATAATATTTTAGACATATTTATACATTTATAAATTTATTAAAATTGTAAGATAAATATTTGTATGTTAAAATTATTATAGAGGTGTAACATATGAAGAAGATGCAAAAAACAATTTATTCTCTTTTATGTATTATTATAATTGGACTTACTGTTACCTTAATAATTCAAGACAGTTTAGGTAGATATAGAAAACAAGGTGGTGTTGACTATCGAGTAAACTTTTCAGTATGGAATATTCTTATTAATGACGAATCTATCAATGATCGTGATGTTCTAAATCAAAAACTTGTTCCTATCTCAATAAATGATCCTTATATTGCTGACGGGTCTATTGCCCCGGGAAGTATTGCTTATTGCGATATTGTTATTGATAGTAGTAAAGTTAATCTCCCTTTTCATTATACTTTAGTTCCTATTTCTGATGGTTCAATGATTCCTGATTTATTAGTAAAAGAATATATAATTAATCCAAGTGATACTAATACTAATAAAATAGAATTTGGTAGTGCAATAGAGGGCGATGTTGCGAGAAATGTTGATAAAACTGTTATTAGAATATATGTTACTTGGAATGATGAAACTGGTATTATGAGTAATGAAGAAGATACAAATGCTGCGATTAATTATGAAGAATATCCAATTAATTTAAGTATGAGTTTTAAACAATTAAGTGATAAATAAAAATGTAGATTTAACATTAATCTACATTTTTTATTTTGCTGATTCTGCTTGTTCAACAAATAATTTTAATTTAACTTTAACACAGGCATCGTTGTTTTTTTCTTCATAGTCTGCACATTTTATCCCAAAGAAGCCATCTGCATCATCTTTATACATATATAAGGAGTTTTTCATTGAAGAGAAGTTTTCTCTAGTAACATTTTCTTCTGTATAGTTTGTTCCGTTATATGAATAATATTTTACATTAGGGTCATACGTATGATATTTATCTAATTTAAAATATTCTCTATCATTATCATACTTCCAAGAAAAACTTGTATCAAAATTCATTGTTTGACCTGATGCAAGTTCTGTTTTATCAAATGTAATTCCTATGCTAAATGGATATGTGTTTTTTAATATATCTTGAATTTGTTCTTGAGTTAATCCTCTATCTAATACGTTTTGTCCTAATATCTCAATATTATCTATTTCATATCTAAATGTACTATTGAATTCACTAGAATTTGTTATATATATTCTTTTCGCAAAATCTGTCATTCCTGGATATGCATCAATAACATCTATTTTTAGATTGTCAGATTCCAAAGTACCATCACTAAATGTTACTGTCCATCCTATAACATTAGCGCTTAGTGTTAGGTCGCTTTTAGCAATGTATACAAACCAAGCATAAACATTAACTCCAAGTAGTAATACAAGGATTAATAAACTGCCAAATAATGCTAATCTTTTTTTTCTTTTTTTGGTAAATTGATAGATTGTCTTTATGTTATTCTTTTCTTCTTCCAAATTACCTCAACTCCCTCTATTTTTGTTCTTCGTCCTCTTCGAGTAACTCTTCAATTAGTTCTTCCTGTTCAACATTTTCTTCTTCATCTTCAGATAATAATTCAACACCATCAGATTCTTTATCATATTGATTTATTATTGAAGACTCTTCACTCATCATTACTATTTCTTTTGCTTTTTGATCATCTTTTTGCTCAGTATTTTCTTCAATTTCAATATATTTTTTTTCAATTGTAGTTTCTATTATCTCAACTGCAATTACTAAAACAAATGGGCAGAAGATCAAGAAGAAGAATCCATACTGATTTCTTACAACTTTATTTATAATTGAGATTGTGTATATTTTTCTTAATACTCGTCCTACTACTTGTGTTTCATCAATTGATGGATCAGCGTCTTCATTGTTAACCCCTTTTGTAAATATTCTATAGGATCCGTCAGAGTTTTTTTCTATTTTTATAATCCTGTGGACTACAATTTTTCCTTCAAAACCTCCACGGTTTCCTTTATAGACAATGTCATCACCAACACTCAGATTTTTTGCCTCTACATTTTTTACTAAAATGACATCATCTGTTTTATAAATTGGAACCATTGAACCAGTTGCTACTGCATATAAACTATAGCCATTGACATTTGATTTTGAACTAAATCTTTGCATTAATATAAAAGTAAGATATAATATTAAACCTGTAAAAAGTACAAATTCAAGTGCACTTATAATAAAATTAAATATTTTATTTTTTAATATTTTCTTTATCATGTTAATCACCATATTCTAATAGTTCAAATATGTCATCCATATTTTGTTCTTCTTTTTCAAACCTGTCATTAAATACTTTTATAATATTATTTGCTTTTTCTTGATTTTTCTTTTTAATCGTTTCTATCTCTTTATTAAAGATTTCTTTAAGTTTATCTTCTGACATATCTATTTCCGTATCCATAATATTTTCAATTAATTTATCAAGCATATCTATTACTAATTTTTTTTCACTTTGAGTTTGATCATTATTGTCTTGGTCTCCTATTACTTTATTAGCTAAATAATTCATTAAAAATACTTGATCATAATTTTCTTTTAGAGAACCTTTGTCATAATAATTTAATTTTTCTTTTTCTCTTCTATCCTTAGATATATATGATTGAATATAGTTCCATAGTTCCTCAGCTTTTTGGAAATTTGGGTTTTTTAAGATTACATTTGTTTTTCTAATTGGAGATCTTACTGGAGGAGTGTGCATATGATATAGAGTTTGATATAGTTCAGAACCTTTAAATCCTTCGACTTGTTTTCTTACTTTTGCAACTCTCTCATCATAAGTTAGTCCTCCGCTTGATGCTTTTTCTTTAATATCTTTATTATAAGAATTTATTTGTACTGATATTGATACGTCTTCTTTACCTACTTTAGTTTTCCCTTCATAAACTAGGTCTTTTTTATCAATAAACGAATTATCTCCTGTTGCTTTTACTCTTTCATCAAAGAACATTGATAGGTTATTAATTAATGTATAAACAAATCTATTTTCATAAGTATCAAGTGACTCTTCTTTATTTATATTTAATACTTTAGATGGTCTTACATCCCCTTTTTTAGGATCATATTTTTGAATTAGAGCTGTATGTTGAGTTAAATGGATAACACTTTCTACCGTTATTTTTTTAGATTGTTCTACTTTAACTACTTCTTCTTCGTTAATAATGAACCTTTTTGGGTTTCTAATGATATTATCAATGTATGGAAGAGTCTCTTCTATTATATCGAGCCATTCAAAGTGATATTCTTTTAACTCATAGTCTCTTTTTACGGATAATGTAGATGATAAGTTATTTATGAATAAATCATCTTTATCGACATTAGTATTATTATCATCCATTTATCATCACTTCCTAAACCATTTTTCTCAATCTTGTTAAATATTCCTTACATTCCAAGAAGTTTTCTTTTCCAAAACTCTTATCTAGGTATTCAATAAATCCTTCTAATTCATCTCTGATATATGCTAGATTTAATTGCTCAAACTTACGCAAAATTTTTCTTGCGATATAGTAGTCAACTGCATCAATTTCTGTACCACCACAAGCAACATATGTCCCTACAAAATCACGCATTTGTTTAACAATACGATTACCAAAAGCTATACGGAAATGTTTAATAACATAATCATCCATGTCTTCTATTTTCTTTGACATTTCTTCACTTAATGGATATTTTTCTTTTGCATCTTTAAATAATGATTCTAAATAAGAACTATTTATATTCATTGAATCAGTTTCAACTGGTTCAAATACTTGACCTTTGTCATTGATATCAATTGGCATAGCACGGTCGTATACTTTATCTGTAACTGCGAATGTTGAGTCATCGTTATTGATTGTACCAACATACCACATGTTTACTGGAATTTGTAATTTACCACCTGTTAGTCTTTTTGGATCTGTATCCCATGTACTTGGAACAAGTTCAATTTTCCATTCGTCTGTACTTGGCATTTCAAGAATAGACAACATTTCAGCAAAATAATACTCAACACGAGCAATGTTCATTTCGTCCAGAACAGTAACATATACATCATCTGTATAGCCAGCCTCATACATTTTCTTTAATACTTCTGTTTCATTGAATTTTTTAGTAAATTCGTTGAAATAGCCAAATAATTCTGTTCTATCTCTCCATGATGGCTGAACTGATGCGATAATTGCATCTCTTCTGATAAATTTACCCCAGGCATAAGCAAGGGAAGTTTTACCAGTTCCAGAAATACCTTGAAGGATAACTAGTCTTGTTGCTGATAAACCGGAGATAAATAGTCTTATCATTTTAGTTGTATAATATAATCTTAGCTTTGATGCTGCAAAGTTTCTGAAATTATCAACTAATTCTTCAAGCGTAAATGAATTATTATATTGTTGAACTTGATAATTTTTATACAATACATCAATTTCATGTAATTTTGTAAATCTAACTCTATCCATATCAATGTTTTCAACATCATCTTCTGAATTTTGTGATTCTTCTCCATTACTTGATGCTTGTTGTGCACTAGACTGTGTTGGAATATCTTCTTCTGGTGAATCTGTAGGTTTTAAACCTAGTTGCGATACTTTCATGGCTAGGATCTTATCTTTCTCCTGAACTAACTGAGCTACTTGCCTATTTAATTCACCTATTTCTTCTAGCATTGACTCTTTTTCTACCAATGTTTTTCTAAATCTTATATATTTTCTAATCATGAACCAAATTAATAATCCTAATAGTACCAAGACAACAATTAGTACTAAAATAGCAATTACAACCAAAATCCATTCTCCTACAGAAAAATCTTTTTGATAAAATTTTATAACATATAAATAATCTGGAAAATAGAATAATTGAATTATTCCTTCAACTATTCCAAAAATTATCTTTTTAATTCCTTCAAAGAATACAGACATAAAGTCAAATAAAAATCTAAAAAATGTATTCATACTACTCTTCACCCTCTTCTAGTACGAAGAATTCTACTCCTTCACGGCATGAGAAATTAATTAAATATTCCTCATCTTTATCCTTGTACTTATCAACCACAATATAATCAAAAAACATTTGTTGATCTATATCACCTAATTTTTCTAAAACGTTATAGATATTTGATAAATCTTGTTTACATGCAAATGAAAAATTTAAACTTCTTAAATATTCTTGATGAGCTTTGTATGAATTGTTTGTAATCATCAATACTATATGATCTCTTAATAGTTTGTTGTCTAAGGCATCTATAACTATTAGTTTTCCTTTTTGAAACAAAGATTCATCGATATCTATAAAATATTTATCTATTTTTTTACCATTTAGTGCTTTATCAAGTATATCCCTTGATAACTTATAAATTAGAGTTGACATTTTCTTTATGATTAACTCTTCTTTATTATAAACCTTATATACCAGATTTTTCTTATAATTTGTATTTAATATTTTAATATTTGGTAATAAGTTGACAATAATATAGCCTTTATTGCTAATTGTTTTACTATAATCAATTATAAATTGAGGATTATCTTCTTTAAATAGCTTATAATCTACATTATAGTTTTGTTTTATTCGATATATAAGTTTATATATATTATTTTGTAATTTCTCATCAATTTTAGGATATTCTTCTACAAATTTTGCAACTTTATAAGCTATTTCTTCTTTATTTTCATACTTAAGTTGATCTAGTTCAACAAGAAATAGTGCTATATCTATAATATCGTCAATTGCATTTTTATTTTTAGTATATTCTTCATTTGATAGAACAAGTTCATCTTCAGCAAATTCTTCTAATATTTCGTATTTTTTTCCTTCATATTCTTTCTTTAATGTTTCTTGATCATAATCAATATCATATTCTAAAGTGTCCAATATATGATAGTAATATGTGTTTATATATGTGGTAAAAAGAGAATTAAATGCTCCTCTTAAAAATTTCTTATTATAATCTGGGAAAAATATAAGACCACAATCTGTAAGTAATTTAACTTTATAATTCATATATCTTGAAATCAAATCATAGTTCATATTTTCACCACCTTACACTATATTTAATTATAACATATCAATTCGTTTATATAAAGATTATATTTATTTTATTTTCCTGCAAGTGTTGCAGTTACTTTAACTATTGACTCCGATGTATTTATTGGGTACGTATAATTTTTAGTTCTATCATTTTTGTAGAATAATATTTTATCACTTGATGTTGCTAAAGCCTTATATGAATATTCTGTTATATATTTATGACCATCTATATTAACTGTTTTTTCGCTGTTTGGTATTCTGTGAATGTATGTTGTATTTGTCATATCTAGTATTACTTCGTGTGGATCAAACTTCAATGTAACAATCGCAGAGAATGTTTTTTCTTTATCTGCAGCTGATAAATCATTGTAGTCTTCTAATCCTATTATGTCATTTACACTATACGTACCAAATGCCTCATTTACTTGATAGAATGTTAATGAATTTATAAAATTTAATACTAAATAATTTTGATTTTCTTCGTCCTCAATATTATAGTTATAGTCATTTTCTACTACTCTTAAATAATATGTTGCGCTCAATTCTTTTGTGTATGGAGAAGTAGATCGTGCTTTTATGTTAATTTCTATTTCTTCTCCTGCTTCATATCTTCTTTGAGGAACGACTTGAACTTGAAAACTATCACTTTCCAAATCTTTAACAATTGTTCCAGATGTTTTACTTGTTGTACAAGTTATACCATTCTTGCAAGTTACTTCTGTTACATATTCTATGTCAACATCAGTCTTCTTTAAAACATTTTTACGATTATTTAAGTCTATTGTTAAAGTGTAAGTGTTAACTCCGTCCCAGTTATTTATTCTGTACTGACTTGTATTCATTTTTAGTACACTACTATTGAAGTAAAATTCTTTTGTTTCCAAGATGTAGTTATTTACATAATTATATAAATATCGTCCAAATATGGAACTTAATCCAATTAGAATAATTAATATTGCTGCCAATATTAAGAAAAATTTTCTATGTTTTCTTATAAATTCCATATTTCCTCCTTAAATTATTTGCTGAGATTTAATAGTTATTTCTATATTTTCAATTGAGTCTACGTATATAGCACTGTTTTTATATTCTTCTGGAAAATTAATTACTAGTGAGTATGTGTGAGTTACATTTGAGTTATAACTCATTGTTTTCATCTTATCAGTTGTATAAACTCTATACCAAGCACCATCTTCATCTTGATTATATTCTGGTCCTTGTAATATGGTACTTGATTGATTTTCTTCATCATACAAAAGAAGTGTTATTGGTAAATTGGTTGTTGTTTTTACTATTATTCCATATTCTAGATCTAAATCACTATGCTTATTATCTTTGAAATTAGATACTGTAAAATTATATGAATATGGCTTTGACCTTGGAATTATCCTTTCTGGTTCAATATTGAATGACATTCCTTCAACGCCAAAGACATATAGTGCTCTATCTATTTCTGGCTTTAACTTGGCGTTTGTTGAATAATATGCTACTGTTTTTCCAATAATATTATAAGTTATTCCTAAAACTAGCAATAATACTATACCAATTGCTATTATTTTGCTTTTTCTTCTTACATATTTGACTTTTTTAAATCTCTCTATAAGTTTATATAGCATTTAATCACCTCTCTAGGATATTTTTATTATATTATTTATTCCTTTTTATCAATATTTATTTTTCCATATGGACTTGATGGCCTTGTTTGCATATTATATTTACTAAACTCTAAAATATCTGGTGTATTTACTTTGGAACCTACTCCAACTTGGCTTGCAGTTGATTCATAACTTAAAATAACAAATGAATTGTTGCTACTGCCTAAAGCTGGTACGTCTAAATCGCCTTTATTTGTGTCTTGACCAACAATATCAGTTACTACTCCATTTTCAACTTTTATGTAAGTCCAGTTAAAAAGTGTTGTCTGCCCTGTAACATTTCTTACCGTTGATGCCCCAGCGCTATATACAAGCATTGAGTAATATGGTTCAGACCATGTAAATTTATTTACCATACTTATATTTAATCCAACTGTATAATCTTTTATTTCTTGCCCTCTATACTGGCTAGCATTAAAATCCATTAATAAAAAGTTTTCTGCGCTTGTGTCGTTCGGGTCAAAAATATAATCTCCATCATCTTTCCATTCAACGTTAAACTTAATTATTGGTTTCTTTTTATTTTTGATATCGTCAAGACTAATTATTCCAGTATATTCATTTATTCCTGTTTTAATAATTGTTGTATTATCAGAACTTGCATAATTTAATGTTAGTATTTTTTCAGCATCTTGAGATTTATCTATAACATTAAATTTATATATTATAGCGACTCCTGTATCTGTTGGGTCTATCTCAACATTTATTGTGCCTTTACTACCTAGGGCTACTTTACCTTTACGAGTATGTGTTGAATCCCACTCAACGTCATTAATCGTAATTTCTTTTGCTTGATTGCTTATGATGCTTTTTTTATCTACTTTTATTTCCCATTTAGATAATGGAAGAGAAAAATTACCATCAATTTGGTTTCTATACGCTGTATATGTAGTTCTTGATCTTAGATATACTAGACATAAAACTAGACATAATACTAATAGTAATGATTTACTTTTTTTCATATACATCTTCCTTACTATTTCCTATCATACTATTTATATTATACTTTTTTTTTCGATATAAAACAACAAAAAAGGAAAGATTTGTTCTTTCCGTTTCTATATTAATTCCTCTTCTTTTGATTTTTTAGAACTACTTTTATCTTCTTTCTTAAAATCATCATCATATTTAATCATTATAATAAATCCATAAACTTGATAGATAAATATCAACATGATTGGCAATAATACTAAGAATAAGAATCCTAGTCTACTTACTAGAATATTTAAAATTAGACCCCAAGTATGTTTTACTGAAGAATATTTTCCAATTACTCTATTTGAATTAACAATTCTATTATCACCTACTGTGTATAATGATACAGAGTCTCCATATTTGATTTCTTTAACTACTTCTGATCTAATTACGTATTTTTGAGCTATTACATCATAGAAATAAATCAAATCTCCTTCTTTTATTGCTCCAGCATTTTTTATTATTACTAAATCTCCACTTTTTACATCCTTAATGTATTCAGCAGTTTCTTCTTTAACTGGATTTAATGTGTAGTCTCCAAATTGGGTATAACCAAACTTATTTCTGCATAAAATACAAGATGTAACTAATATAACGTATGCAACAACAATAATTTCAGCTATATCAAATAAAATTCTTCCTATTTTTTTAATTATGTTTTTCACTTTTTCACTCCTTATTATTTGGTGTTTCTATTTTTTTTGATACAATAACGTATTCAACATCTTCTTCAATTAGTTGATTACCATCGTATAATTTAAAGACTAATTTGTATGTTCCACTTTTTAGATTTTCAATTAAATTTAAATCAAGTTGATTATCTTCGTTTTCTTTAACTTCTAGCATTCTCTCATATTGATATTCTGATTTATAATTCTTTGATTCTACTGTATACAATAAATTACCAAATAAGTTTCCTATTGGAATTTCTTGATATTCAGTTGAGTTTTCTGCTGTTGTATCACGTTTATAAACACTTAATCTTACATTAGGATCATTAAATACTGAATGCAGCGTTATTTTGTATCTATTTCTATTAGTTTTATTTTGATTTAGTCCTGTACTTCCATCAACTACTTTATTATAGTCTTCTCCTGTTACAACTAAGGCATTATCAGAACCTACCAATGTTATTTGTTTATCATAAGTTGCAACATTATCAAATGTTGAGTTATGAAGACCATCATCTGATGCAAATAATACAAATCTGAATGTATATCTACCTTCTGGTAATATTTTGTTTGGTATTATTTCAAGATTTCTTACTATATTTGATACTTTATTTGCTAATTTAATTCTGTATACACCATCACCATCAGCGAAATATTCTCTTCCTTCTAATTTAATATTTGTACCTGTTAGTAATGATGAACTTACTTGATTGCCACTACTATCATAAACATAAACATTTAATCCCATACTGCTTGATTCATAGTTTGTATCAATAATAACATCTGCATTACCTGTTTTATCATATGCAATATTCGTTGAATATCCAATAGATGTAATTATGTCATAATACATGTAATCACTCATATTTACATTTTCTTCTAGAACCGCGTTTGTCGAATCATATAAACTATATTTTGCAAATTCCTCTCTACTATTTGCAACATAGATTATTGTATTTTCATCATCATCTCGAAGTTCAAAAAATAAATTATTATTTGAATGCACTCCATTCATTGTTGTTTCTTTTAAATCAATAATAAAGATAAATTCCTCAGTTGCAATATTATATGTATCATTATAATATTTTAAATTAGCGGCTTTTTCATCATATTTATTTGTTGACGATGTGCTACCCATTTTTATAAAATCTCTTAATTCATATGTAGCTTCCTTACGTGTAGCTATTTGCTGAACAGTTTTATCATACACTTCTTCAGTTATATTAAAATAATAATAGTTTGGTATTCCATCTTCATATGCATAATCTATCATTGTTATTTGTGTACCAACAGGCAATGCATAAGTACTTACTAAAGCATGATGATAATTATTATTTACTCCATATACGTCATAAAATCCGTCTACAGTTGCAAATAATGAATAATATGCTGTAAATTGACTTCTATTAGTTACGTTTACTGGTGTTGAAGACGGCATTTCATATTTTTTATCGTATGTCAATGAAGCATCATAATTATTACCATCAGGTGGTACTGCCGATGATATATCAATCGTTATTGTAAATGTTTCTGCACTATATTCTATTTCATTTCTACGAGTTAAGGCTCTCATGGCAACAACTACAGTACCAAGTTCCTCCTTCAATGTTATATTTTTGGCATGATATAAATAAAACATTAGGGATGGTGCTCCAACGTTGCTATCGGTTAGATAATTTGTTGATCCTGAAAAACTACCCCCACCTGCACTTAACATTTTTGTTGTTCCATAGCTTGTCCATTCTCTTGTTTCTGCTTTCATTGCTAGCCCTAGTTCTCTATTTGCGAGAGATGCTGATGTCGAAAGTTTTGGAATGTTTGCTGAATCAAGTAATTTTACGCCATCAACTAATCCTTCTATATTAAGCCCGATTACTTCAAATTCAACGTTTCCACTACCAAAGTCTTCTAATAATACTGGCTTAGCACCAACTGATGAATATTTTGATGCAACTAAATTAATTTTATAATTTTTAATTGCCGTACCGATAATCCAACGATAAAAGTTTTGATCTGGAGGTGTTGGATTAATATACTCTGTTGTTACAAACTCATCATTATCATGTATAGAGTTTGTATAGAACCCATCTACTGTTATGTCATGATTTTGTGCATGAAGTCCACGAATGATTGAACTGCCTAAAATTTGGTTTGCTGCTGTTGCAGGAGTGCCATTTTCAAATGATCTATCGTATATTCCGTATTGATATACTCCGGAAATGTTTTTGGTATACATTCCAAAGAATGTCATTCCTGTTACTGGGCCAAATCCTGCATCACCATTAGGCACTGTCGATATGTTCATATTTTCATTTGCTAGTAAATATACTCTGTTGTCAACATTTTTAGTTGTATTACCATTTTCATCAATATCAACAGTTGCAGGTATAAGTGTTCCACTTTCATCTGTTCCTGAATAAAAGGATTTTAATAGTCCAGAGTTTGACTGCATTAGAATTGTTGTATTATTTTTAATTATTAAAGAGTCAATTGTATAGAAGGAATATTTAACAGGATTGGTTGTATCACGCGAGTTTTCTATGCCTTCTAGTTCCATTACACTATTATCTATTGTTAAATAGTTAATTCTTTGGAACGAAATATTAGGGCTTGGCTTGTCAGGTGTTCCTAGTTTTTTTACATATGTAGTTGATGTTCCTTTAGATGTGGAAGCATGCCCAGAACCAAATATTGATCCGTATGTTTCAAATCTATGATTGTGTTCTTTATAATTCGTTCCATCAAGCATAATATCAATAGTTCCAATAACTGATAAGTACTGATAATTAACTTTATCTTCATCGGCCTCCGGATCTGTTTCTCCTCCACCAAAGATTGTTCCTTTAACAACAATATCATCTTCAGTTAAATCTTTATTAGTTACTGATTCATATCCTAGATTTACTTCTGTCGAACCATAAATAACTGATGTATTTGCTCCTCCATAGACATTACCAAAAATTTGTGCTCCAGCAATGTTAACTGTCGTCTTTGATGTGTTCTTGCCTTCTTCCCCAGTTGATGCTTGGTTTCCTCCACCAAAAACACTTCCTGCGTATGGCGCTTTGCAGCCTTCTTTTCCAACAATAGTTTTTCCATCAATATCCAGTGTTGAGTTACCCTTAACATTTGCTTGCATACCATTTCCACCAGCATATAAATTGCCTTCTATTGATGTATCAGTTATATAAACTTCGGTGTTACCAGTGACTGCTCCAAGATTGCCTCCACCAAATATATTTCCTCCAACATTCTTGCCATCACTGTCTTTTAAATAAACAACTTTTGAATTATTTACATCAAGATAAGTGTTTCCTTCTACTTGTGCTGCATTTCCTCCACCATAAACGGTATTTAATGTTGAGTTATTTATTTGGACATTTGTTTTTCCAACATTTGCTTTATTTCCACCACCATAAACATTAGTTACATATAAATTAGGTACTGGATCAATAATATCAACAGATGTTGCAAAATCTGAAATTTCAGCTGTAGATAATACTTCTATTTCAAATGTATACATTCCTCCATTTGGCTCTAATGGATGAGGGTTGTTATATTTATCTATTTCATTAAATATTAATACGTTATCTTGCTCTTCAAATGCTGGCCCACTATAGTTTTGCCATAATCTCGTATCCTTTGTGAAATTAATTTTTGCTTGCCAATTTGTTATTTTTTCTGAAGTATTGTTTATAATTGTATATTGGATTTTTGCGTATGTTATTTCCCCGTCTTTTGTATCCATCCACCATGGTTCCGAAGCTTTTGCTTGTACGCTTATATCTGTTGTTAGAAGTTCTTTTGGTTTGGTTTTTACATTGGTTGTTTCTACTTTACCACTGTTGTTTGATCCACCAAAAACACTACCTACTTCTCCACCATAAATGTTTACATTTGATGTGGTTAATCCTGCATTATTTCCGCCACCATACAATGTATCAACTTTTCCTCCATTAATTTCAATGTTTGATGTTGTCGAGCTTGCTTGCTCTCCTCCACCATACATTGTACCTATATCTCCACTATTGAAGATAATGTGAGTGTCTGTTGTTGTACCACCAATGTTATTTCCACCATACATGTAGCTTGCTTTAACATTGTTTGCAGTTATTGTACTCGAGTTTACTGTTCCATTCTTATTAGAACCTCCAAATATTTTTTTTCCTGCTACTGTAGTAACATTATTCAAATTCATTGTTACTTTTGAAGCGTTAGCCTCTTCACTTCCGCCAAAAATATTATTTGTTGTTACATCTTTTATTCCTAATAATGTATCTGATACAGGTGCTGATTTTCCACCACCATAAATGTCCCCATTTATTGTTCCTCCAGAAACATCAACTTTAACGGTTTTTGCTGATCCTCCAGCATTATTTCCGCCATAAATACTTCCGACAGTTCCTGATGTCATTGTTATATTTGTGTTGTTAACGTCTCCAGACTCGTTTGAACCACCGAATATGTTTGTAACGCTTGAACCTTGCAGATATACATTTGAGATATTATGTCCTGTGTTGTTTCCACCACCATATACATTTCCAACTGTTCCGCCTTTTAAATATACTTTAGACTCCTCTGATGGTTGCCCCATTTTATCATTTCCACCATAAACATTAGCAACTGAACCTCCATTTATATTTACGGTTGTATCTCTATAGACATTTGGAGTTGATGGGCTTCCTTCTGCTCCAGCAAAAACACTATCTGTAATGGTTCCTCCATTAATATTTACTTCTATATCAATGCCTTCTTTATCATTCGGTGCTAATACTATACTGTCTTCTTGCCACCAATATTCCGCTTTTTTTATAATCCAAGTTCCATTTGCAGTTCCTTGAGAGCTTCCTCCATACACTTTGCTTATCGTTCCATCATTTATGTTTACTCTAATTTTGTCTCTAACTACAGTATCTTCACCAAGACCAGCACCGTATATTGAACCGATTTGTCCATCATATACGTTTATTGTTGTTGGACCATAAATTGTCCCAGAATAATTTGAACCGCCATAAACTCCTTCTTTGACTTCTCCACTATATATATTTATATTTATGTTTGACGTAATATCATCTCGACCAGATCCATTTTGGTTTCCTCCACCAAAAACCTTTCCTTCAATTGATCCTTTTAGTATTTTAATGTTTGTATTTATTGTTGAATTATTACTAACAATAGCGGAATTTGTACCTAAGGCTCCATAGTTTCCACCACCATAGACATCACCATATATTGTTCCACCATTTATAATTATATTTGATTCTCTTGCAGTACCAATTGCATCATATCCGCTTCTTCCATTTCCGATACCATGAACAGCGGGCCTTGTTATTCCATATTCATAAGTGTCTGAAACTTGTTTTGTACTATTTCCAATAACAGCATTACCGCCAATGTAAACATATGTTTTAGCATCTAGAGTACCATCACCGTTGCCGGCTTTTATACCATTGCTTCCACCAAATACTCCATAATTAACTGTTCCTCCAGTTACGCTTATAATTCTGTTTCCATACGTTTTAGTTGTGGCTGCTCCACCAAAAATGTAGTCGACTTCTCCCCCTTTTACACATATAAAAATGTCATTTACTTCCTTTCTAGAAGTTGCTGATGTAGGTCCACCAATTATGTTGAATATTTTTCCGCCTTCAACAATTAACTCACGTACGCCATATATTTTTGAGGATGAGTTTCCTAAGCCTCCTGCATATATTCCAGTTTGTATATCATTTTTAGAACTGCCAATTGTACCGCTTTTTACG
This sequence comes from uncultured Muribaculaceae bacterium, assembly GCA_964530845.1. Taxonomy (GTDB): domain Bacteria; phylum Bacillota_I; class Bacilli_A; order RF39; family UBA660; genus UBA3789. Next base: position 154,212 of record CAZHBS010000003.1, on the reverse strand, counting down.
ATTTGTTTCATTAATGTTTTAGTTGATGTAGTACTTCCATCACCTGTATAAATCTGCCCATGTCGTGATAAGGATGCTGTATAATAATGTACTAAATTATTATTATCGTTATTTACCCTATCATAATCATTTCCATATATTGTTTTTGCATCTACATATATTGTAGCGTTTCCATCTGTTTTTATTGAAAACATTCCATTGTATCTTCCAGACTCAACTACAAATTTGTATCTTTTAGGACTATTTATTTCTCCAACTTTTGCACGGTCGTTATTTCCTCCCATTATGTTAGATGCCGTGACATAGTTATTACTTGTATTTTCTATTCCTCTACCAATCTTTAAATTATGATAGTTTCCATATATATATCCCGTTGCTTGATTGCCACCATTTGGATCCCCTGTTTGGAATCTTGTATTGGCAGTTACACGGGTATATTCAATTCTCAAGTCATTATTTGCCATTATATATTTTGAGTTGTATCTATCCACAGCATTTCTATCATTATATAAATTTATTTTTCCTGATGAATTTCTTGTCCCATTATTTAAACTTGTTATTGTCATTTTTTTCTGATTTGCAACATTTAATCCTGTTATAGTAGTTGTTAGATACATAATATTGGTATCTCTTGTTACTAAATAATAATATTTTTTATTATTTTCATTTTTGAATTTATTAACTTCACCATTTTCATCTAGATATTGTACTCTTTTATAATACAAGCAGCTTGATTGATTACATTTTGTACTGCTAATATATTTACCATATCCATCATAAAGCCCAGTTGCAGTTTCTCCACTTGATATCCTGTATGTTTCATATAGTCCCCCTGATGGCAAACTTTCATCATACCCAATTCCTGTTGCTAGAACCATTTTTCCATTTACTAGTTGATAATATTCATTGTCTGGATTATAACTCGTACCCGCTACTTTTCCGTAATATGGACAGGTTGATTCATAGCATGTTATAGTATTATACGATGTTGATTTATTACCGTTTATATCATAATAATTTTGGGGAATATCATCAAAAAAAGATACTGAATTTACATAAATGTATAAATCTCCAGATGGTCTTCCCCTTTCTATTTCTTTAAAACCATCATCATCTAAACCACTATAGTTTGGACTAGTTGTGTTTGCAGTAATAAATTTTCCTGTTCTCCAATTAGCATTAAATACTATTGAAATTGGACCAGTTTTGTTAGTTACGTCAACTTCAGCATAATATGTATGAATTTCTTCATCATACCATATAAATACATCATCATATGCTGTAAGCCAACCATGGAATGTTAATGTTCCTGGTCTATTTGCAAAAGGATTATCTATTAATTCTATTGTTACTTTGTTATCCACAACTTGATAATATTTATAATAATTGATTACACTTATTCTTTCTGCAGTTGTTGGTCCAATATAGCCAATATTATTTGAACCAACTAAATCTTGTCCATTATATTGAATATGCATTTCAATTAAATTGTCAAATGTATTTTTATTTTCTAATGTTGGTAATTTCCCATTACTAGAATATGTATAGTTTAGTCCTTCATAGTAGTTTCTATCAGCTTCTAAATCATTTACATACATTGTGTGGTTAGCTGCATCAATTCCTGATTCATGTACTGGAATTGTATTTGTACTAAAGGCAAATGATGTTGGCATATCCCCATTTATTAAGACACTGTCTTTTCTTGAAAGAACAATTTTTCCGTCAGTTAATTTCCACGAATAGTCAGTTAAATCTTCATTAATAATATTTAAAGTTTTTTCAGACACATCAAGTTTTCCATCATTTTTAGTTATTTCAAACACTATATCTTTATTTTCTACTATTTCTGCTTTATTAAAATCATTATTGTTAACTACTACTATATTAATTAAATTGCTGTTATGATTTTTAGTTATATTATAAATATCATTGTTAAAATCACTTTCTAAGTGTACATCTAATATTATATTTTTTATAATACATTCATTGCCAATTTCATATGTTAATGTTCCTATTCCTGAATCTTTTATATATTTTGTGGATTTTGTATTTATTCTACTATTTGTGATTGATACATTTGTAATAACTGTATTATCAAGCGTTTTTCCAGCAAGAGAACCTACAATATATTTTTCTTGTCCTAGAGGAATTATATTTAGATTTTCTACTTGGATATTTGTTATTGTTGCATCTTTTAAATATGTAAATAATCCATATACTCTTGTATTATCATCTGCATCAGATATAATATTAACATTTTTTATTGAGTAGCCATTACCATTTAATGTTCCACTAAATATGTTTTCTGTTTCTTTGCTTGAACCAATTGCTTCAAAATCTTTTTCGCCAAGATCAATATCTTGTCCTAATTCATAATATTTATCTCTATATAACGCAGAGTCTTCACCTTCAATTAATTCTTTAAAATATTTTAAATCTGCTCCGTTACTTATTATATAAGGGTTTCCCTCAGTACCATTTCCACTTGAAAATGATGTTGATGTTGTTACTCCATCCCAAATATTGTTTTCGGTATCTGCTAGAGATATATAATCTACTAAAATATTATAAATAAAAAAAGAGGCTAATATTAAAACAAAAGTACTTACGATTGTTATATATAGTTTTCTCTTTTTGTTTCTTATTAACCTCATTTTTACTACCTCCTAATTACTCATTGGCATAGCTTTTTATTTTTGCAAGTTTTTCTATTCTTTCTAATTCAAATACATTTTTATTATCATAATTTAATGATATTTTTTTCATAAATGTTATAAGTAATTTTAATTGTTTCTTTCCATTAGAATCGTTTTTCTTTAGCATCTTAAAGTTATCTTCTTTATCAATTTTAATTTTATATTTCATAATTTTGAAAACTCCATCAAAGAATTCATCATCGTTATATAATATTGCATACGTTAATATTCTTAAGAATATATATATTGGCATTTCGTATATTTTATTTCTTAAATTCTCGTATAATCCTACTCTTTCTAAATCGTAGTCGTATATTTCTTTAAATGATGGATGATCGATTTCATCTTCAAGAGATATCTTATCACCTAATAATATAATGTTTGCAAGTTTGAATACATATTGATATTTTGTTAACCATTTTTTGTTAATCTTAGTTGTTGTTAGTGTTGCATTTTTGACTCTTAATAGATTATCAACTAATTCTAGTACCTCTTTTTCTTTAGCTTTAAAATCATTTTCTTTTGTTACTATGTTGTTAGACTCTATATCAATTACATTTTCAAATTCAAGAACTTCAATTTTTTCTTCTTCGGCCTCTTCTTTTTCTTGCTTTTCTTGCATTGCTTCTATTTCTTTTAATGGAATATTTACTGTCATTCCAGTTGATTTTTCTTCTCTTTTTGGTCTACTGTAGAAAATGTCTTCTGGAATATAGTTTTCAGAACTTTTAGTTGGTTTTTCTCCAATAAGAAGTCTTTTTAGTGATTTGAAAGGATGCTTAAATGTAAACTTTGCATTTCTTAATAAATCTTCACCAGTATCTCCTCTTGATTCGTCATCTATAGCATATTTTGCAACTATTTTATCAAAATTTAATAATGACATAAATATAAATAAAATAATTAGTACAGCAATTGTTTTTAATACAAATGCTGGAGATATAACTAAATTTACTTTTCCAATTATATCAGTTTTTTTAATTGGATCATCGCTTACATTATTAGCATCACCTTGAGCTATGTATTCATCTCCTACTATTCTTATTAATCTATGAGTTATAATTGCATTATCTTTTTTGTATGTTATTATATCGTCTTCTTTAACTCTATCTGTTAGTTTTACAAAAATTATGTCGTTAACTTCAATTGTTCCTGACATACTTCCAGTTGAAACTACAAAATATGTGTAGCCGAAAACATTAACATAATCTTTTTTCATGACATCAGTTACGATAAACGTATACAATGATAGTGTTACTAAGGCTCCTAGTATTAAATAAGCAAATAGTTTAAAGACCTTCTTTATATATTTCATGTCATTACCACCATTCTATTCTTCTTATATAAGTATAGCACATATGCCATAAAATTCAAATTATTTTATGAAAAAAAGATAACTTTTTATAGTCATCTTTTAGATTAATTCTATATCATCTTTTGCGAGTTCTTTTTTTATGTCATTATACTTACAAATGAAATTAATTTTGTTAAAATCTAGGTCAGAATCATCAACCCATAATAGTGTTACGACATATTTTAATTGATCTAATGTTTCATCTATTTTTTCTGGAGTAATGTCATCTGAATTTATTTTTAGCCCTTGAATTATATAACTATCGGCAATTAATTCCGGCATATTATACTCAACAAATCCATTGCTTTTACGTAGAAATCTATTATATTTATCAAAAAGAAATTTAATGAATCTTTCAAACTCGTTTTCTACGGAAAAGTTTTCTTCTTCTCCATATTCTTTTGCAAACATTATTTCTAAATATAAATATGACAATAAACTATGTCTAAATAAATCATATATTGACGAAACATTATTTGTATTTTCTCCAAATAACTTATTAAATTTTAGATTTTCTGCTTCATTATTTAGTTGGTCATACTTAATCATTTCTTCATTAATTTTTAATTGGAAGTCTTTCTGCTTTTCTCTATTAATTACTCCAAATAAATTCTTTTTTAGAGACTTATCGTATCCAGCATTAAACTTAATTCTTTTCTTATTGCTTGCAGCTAACTCTTTTAATTTTGCTTCATATGAAGATTTTGTTTGATCTTTTTCATTATATCTTTTTATTAAATCCTTTAAGATAAATTCATATCTATAGAATTCTTTTAGTTCATTTAAGCATCCATAATATTCAAATAATACTTCTTTAAATTTCTCATCTGAAATATCACCTTTATATGCTCCGATTGACCTAATCCTCATATCAGAATTTGGCAAATAATCTTCCAGTTTTATTTCTTTGTTTAAGAAACGGTTAACTAAACTATATGAGTCTTTTACTTGTGACCACATATATTCAGATTTTTTCTCAATGAAATCTTTTTCTACGTCTTCTTTTGTTTTACCATTATTTGTTAAGAATGAACTCATAGTATTATTCATTCTCCCAGTTAATTGTTCTTCATATTTATCTAAAATATTTAACAAGTTGTATTCTATTTGCATTATAATTTTAGGACATTCATAATATATTTTTTGAAATGAGTTTCTAAAATCAATGTTATTATTTACTTGTTGTTTTTTTTCAAAATATAAACTCATATACTTTTTAGTAAACATTGTATATGAAAAATCATCTAAGCCTAATATAATATCGCATGACTTAAATTTATCAATAAACTTATCTAGTACTTCATTTAATTTGTTTAATTCTATATTATCATTTATTTCTGACAATAAGTAATTAAATCCCAATTTAATACTAACTGGTAAGTTTTCGTCTAAACAAATTACAATTTCTTGTTGTGACTCTAGGTTATTTTTTAATTCTACCAGTCTACTTGAACTATCCCCTGGCATCATTAGTTTTACTCTTTTATTCATTTCGTCATATATGGAATCTTTATATTTTGCATATTCTTTCAATCTATTACTTATATATGCATTTCTTTCTTCTGAAGCTTTCTGATGAAACTTTTCTTTTACTTTTTTTGTACCTGTATTTGTCTCTAATACAAATGTATCTATATGATTTTTATCTATTTCTATTTCTTTAGCAATTTTAGTATCACTTACTTGGCTCATCTGATGTACCTTCACTTTCTATTTTAATAATATTATCATTTAAATATTTTTCATGTTCAAGTATTAAATCATATAATTCCATTAATTCTTCATTTGTTAGACTTAGTAATTCTATATTTATATTTTGCATATGTCACCTCATATTTTAAAAGCCTTCATTTAGAAGGCTTTTTAGTTTTATTTAAATGTCTTATTATGCACCTGTAGCACTAGAGTTTAAACTAAATTGTAAATTATATGATACTTTTGCTCCTGATGCATTGTTTTCACAATCTACATCTTGTCCTTCAACCCACATATAGATTCTGTATTTTGTAATTCCTGCTTTTAATGTAAATAATGATTGATAAGCAGTATTTCCTGCAACAGTTTGGATTGTTGGAGTAACTGCTTTAAATCTAGCTGAATCTGCATCATTTAATGCTATATTAGTAAATTCTGAAATGATTCCGTTATATGGAACTGATGCACCACCATTAGTGACAGTTAAACCATATGTATCTCTTGCATGATTAATACCAGATGGTGTATGTGAGTTATAATTTGGTTCCCAAATAATTGGAGTTTCTGCTTCTGTTGCTTTTAAAGCTTGTAAATCAGCTAATGCTGTTTCAGCACTTCCTTCTCCTTGCTTGATAAATGCAACACGTGCAGCATTTTGAATTCCTTGAGCTCCATCAGTTCCTACTGTTACAGTTGAAGCACTAGTTAAATAGATTGGTACTTCTGTTGTTGTTTGAAAGAATAAATCAAATACAATAAAGTTTCCAGATCTTACTGTTGTTCCTTCTGCTCCTTCAGTTTCTTTTTCTGATGAAAGTTTAAAATCTCCACCATTAGATTCAACTATTCCATGATACATATTCATGAATCCAGTTCCAGCATCAATTACTCCTCCAGTTGATACTGGTTCGATATTTGAACTAGGTAATTGATTCTTTGCAGTTGGATATTTTCCTGAATTTGGTAATGCATCATTTTTTGTTGCGGCATATATTATATCATCATTTGTGATAACTGGTTTCCAAGTAGTACCATCTACTGAAATTTGTAAACCATTTGTTGATGTAACGTTTACATCAATGCTTTCAACAGTAACTGTTCTGTTTGATGTGAACCAAGCGTAAGTACTAGCAGTTAGAACAACGCCTGTAAGTAGAAGCATTAATAATGCTACTAAAATTTTTGACTTTCTGCGTCTTTGTTTTTCTTCTTTTTTTGTCATACTTTTTTCCTCCTATTTTCTTCAAAATGTTCTTCTGTTATATCCATATGCATCTTTATTTCTCCGCCTAAGAGATCATTTTTGCATTCTGGATCGTCGCCTTCTATCCAAACAACAATTGTAAACTTATCAATGCCTTTCGATTTAAAGTTTTTTCGTTGTTCTAGGACAGCAATGGACTCAGATGTGAACATTTTAGTATTAGGCTCGGCCTTTTTCGTTGCTCTGTTTTTCTTTGCATATATTGTTGGTTTTCCATTAAGATATACCATTACTCTTATGGCTTCATCTACATTTTTTACTGTATCATCTATGTCTATTTCGTACCAGTAATGTACATCTTCATTACCGTCGTTTATCACATAGAAAGTATATGCAATGTAGTTTTCACCATTATGAGCTCCATCTTTTACTGTATCGATGTTGTCTGGCAACCATTTAACAGATATGTTATCCATATAGTCAATCGTTTCTGCAGTTAGTTTTCTATATTTCTTTTCAAAACTCTTTTTTTCAGACAAATAAATATTTTTCTGATTAGTAAAGTTTTTATCAAGAGATACGGTAAATCTTCCTCCATCATATATGACATATAAGGAAATATAAATAATAGATATTACTATAAGTAATAGCAAAAATACTATTTTAACTATTTTTGCAAATAATTTGTGACTATATATTTTTTTTGCTTCTACTTCTACACTATTATTCATATTATACCACCATCATAACAATCACATAGCCTTCCTTATAATACTATATTCATTATACACACTACAATTTTTTTTTTCAATACTTAAAGTCAAAATTTGTCGCTTTTTTATTTTTATATATTTTCTTTACAAAAAAGAAGCAAATATTGCCTCTTTTTCTTAGAATCTGTGGCCTCCTCCTCCGCCTGATGAGTGACCTCCACCTCCACCACCTGATGAGTGACCTCCTCCTGATGATGAACTACTTGATGGTGGATTATATTTTTTTCTTTGTCCTGTCTTTTCTGCGGTAATGTTTCCAATTATTTCAACTTTTTTATTCAAATTGTTTACTAGATCTTTATTTTTTGCAATTTTAAGACTAGCTTTTTTAAGAGTTATTAAGAAACCTGTTATTGCAGCTATTACAAGAGACAATATAAATGATGTAATTGCTCTCATTGGTTCTGCTATTTTTTTACCTGACAATAATGTATTAATTTCTTTAAATGCTTCTTCGGCACATCCGAAATAATTTCTATCACTGGCATATCTATAGGTATTGTCAGTTATTGTTAATGCTTTTGAACTTGTTACTGTATTATATATTGATCCATCAGAAAATATATATATTTCTCTATAGTGCATATCTATCAAAAACATTGTCCCACTTTCTCCTAGATTGAATTTGCTGTGATAGTATTCTCTAGCATAAGCACTTGTTGAATATTTAGGATTAGCATTTATTGTTTTAAAAACCACATTTCCATATTGAGTTGTTTTTTTCATTTCTTCATATAGTTTTTTTTCTTCTTCTTCAGTTAATAAAGATGCATCATCTTCAATAATTAGTCTATATCCATTTATCTCATCATCGATATATGTTGATGTGTCTGATTCTGGTAGGGCTGTTTCTGAGTAGTCATTACTATAGTCATATGTTTGATCGTATGAATTATATGAGTCATATGAATCATTTGGATCAAATGAGTTGTTTCCTTCTGTAGAAAAAGGATCATCTACTAAAACGTTTCTAGTTAATGTTGTTTTTTTATTAACGATAAATTTATTATTGCTATATGTAAGAGTTATAGATACTAGTAAGATTATGATAAGAGGAATATATTTCAATTTAGTTTTCACTCTCATCACCTCCTCTTACACCAATCTGACTTAATTTTCTAGATGTAATTTCATTATGTTGCATAATAATTTCTTTAATTGATACCATCAAAAGGCAAAGTGATGCTATACCTGTTGTATAATAATAAATATCACTTATTGGATTAGATATAATTGTCGCTAATGGTAAAAAGAATGAAATAATTACACATATTGTACCTATTGGAAGTTTTTTCTTTGCCTTTACTTTCACATTTTCATCTTTAATTTTTTCGTTTTTTGATGATTTGATGTTTGTCTGAACTTCTTTATATCCTTTATCATCAGTGTGACTTTCACGTCTTTTTATTTGGTTTGTTTGAAAAGATAATATAAAAATATTTATTAATGCGAGTAATGCTGTTACAACTAATAAAGCCATCGGAGTTATTGTAAATATTGCGAATAATACTAGAAATATTGGTATTGTTAAAACAAGTGTAAATATTAAATATTTTTTCATATCAATTGGTAACTCTACGGCAATTTTTCCTGTTTGACCGTTTATTACTGCGTAGTTTACTGCATCATTTTTTTTATTTCTTACTGCTAAAAAGTAGACTGGATAATAGGCAATTTTTTTATCTTCGATGTTATAACGCAATGATGGATTACTACATCCATATTTCCTAAATTCTTTATTTTTAAGTAGTTCTTGAGTCGTATCTTGGGAAATAGAACTTAATGCGTCGGCCTCATAGATGTCTTTTTTTACATCTCTACTGTCGGCATAATATCCACTTAAATAATTTATATTAAATTTTTCTGCTTCTTTAAAATTAAATGGAGCTATTGCCTGACTAAACTTATCATAGAAATTTGAAGACAAATCATAGGACATTCCTTCGTATTCTGCCGTAACATTACCTACTATCCTATATTGATCATAGTAGTCATAGTCACAACTGTGATGGCTATATTTTTCTCCATTATTTATTGCTTCTCCAGAGTGAGTTGCTTTATATACTCCGTATGGCATATAAATACCTCTGAATTTTTTTATTACAACATCATCTAACATTTCTTTTGGAGCAAAGATATGTTTTTTTATTTCTTTTTTATAGATTTCTTCGCATTGCTCTTTTGTTATTTTGAATGGAATAACATATTCAGGTGCTTCTCCTTTATATATTTCATCTTCTATAACATTTGATGAGCCACAATAACTACAAAAAGTAATGGCAGTATCATCAAAAGTTAGTAATTTGGCACCACATTGTTTGCACGAATATGCTTTTGTTTCAATTTGTTCTCCTGTTGTTGATGCAAATTCATCTGTTTTTTTTGCCGTGGTCATTTGTTCTCTATATTCTTTTGCATCGAATTCCGAACCACAATAACTACATTTTAGTTTTTTATCTTTAGGACTGAATTCTATTTCAGCCCCACACGCTATACACTTCATACTTTCACCTTTCTACTATCTACATATACATAAGTATATCATGTTTTTTTGATTTTTAATAAAAGAAAAAGCCCAATACTATTTTTTAGTTAATTTGGGCTCTATACTTTTTTATATATATTTATTTTTCCATAAGGCTGTGATGGTCTTACTTGCCCATTGTATTGTGTAAACCCTGAGATGTTTTTTGTTTGAACGGTTGAGCCTACTCCTACTTGTTTGGCAGTTGATTCATAGCTTATAATAACGTATGAATTATTGCTGCTTCCTAATGCTGGTACAGATAAGTTGCCTTTTTCTGTTCCTGATGCCACTACATCTGTTACAACACCATTTTCAACTTTAATATAAGTCCAGGCTGTAAGTGTTGATTGCCCTGTTACACTTTTTACTGTTGATGCTCCGGCGCTATATACAAGCATTGAGTAATATGGTTCAGACCATGTAAATTTATTTACCATACTTATATTTAAATCAATTAAATCATCACCTATAAATTTAATATCAGTAATTGTTACATTTTCTCCTGGCATAATGAATGAACTACCTTCATATTTTACACCATTTAATAGGAACGATTGAATTTCTTTTCCTGTTGATCCGGTACTTAATTCAACTCGTGTTCCTTCTGTTGTTCTTGTGTATGATGCTGTTACATCAGTATTTCCTGATATTGTAATATTGTATTCAATATATGGTGTATCAAGTACATATGGATTGTTACTTGTTCCATCTCCACTGCTTATTGCTGTGCTACCTTTTATATTTATAACTGGCCTTACATCATATTTAAAAGTTAGAGGTGTTGCACATGACATCCAACCCGTATATAGATACGTACACATTGCTCCATTAAATGAACCATATGCATCTCCTGGACTCATTGTCCAAAATCTAGAACTAGAACTATCTATTGTTAAATAGCATGATGGATTTGTTTTTATATCAGAATATGTTACGCCTGCAAAGGCAATATCATCTGCACTTGGAAGCGAAATAGGATATCTTAATTTTCCATTTCCTATTTTTGTATCATTTACTGTTAGGCGATCATTTTTGTTATGGCATTTATATGTTGCATATCCAGTTAGTGATTCTGTTAGTTCTTGAGAATCTATTTCATTTTCTGATGCAGTTACTACTCCTTGGTCAATTAATTCTTGAAGTTTTTGTCTTTCTGTATTTTCTACAAATCTATACCATGCTCCATAATATGTTGTTTGATTTCCATATCCTCTTGCAGTATCTTCTCCTCTACATACTTTTTTTCCTTTATCAGCAAGACAATAGTTTGCCATGTAAGGATTAAAAACAATATCATTATAATTTCCGTGAACACCATCATTAACTGATCTATCATTGCAAAAATATGTGTCGCTTACGTATGTGGAATATTTTCCTAATATGTTTTGTTCATACCAATTGTTAATAAAATTAGAAATTGCCGTTTGATTTGAATTTGTGTGGGTTGAATCATATGTCGTTTGTCCACGTGTACCACTTAAGTAGCCAACATCAGCGTTATCTGTTGCTGAATCTGTAAATGCTGATGTGCCTATAGTGTCATTTAAAATTAGTCTTAATGAGCCATCACCATTTATACGCATTATTCTCCATGTCTTTCCAGCAAAAGTTATATAGTTGTTTTTTGTATCTCCTCTAAAATAATATGTTGAGCCATAATCATCTTGGGTTGCGCAAAATTGTTGATTAGGAACTGAATCTATACTTGGATCATTTTCTATTTTTACGTAATTGCTAGATGCATCAGATGTGCTTGGGCATCCTTCAGTTAAAACATTATCAAGTAATACTACGTCTGATGATGATGATATTTTCTTTATCACAATATTTCCTGTTACTTGATTAATATGAAGTATTGGATTTACATATGAATAATCTTTTTTTGTTAATGTTACTCCATTCATCTCTACTTTTACATAATTTGGTATATCATTTGTGAATACTATATCTAATTGAGTTCCATCATATGCTCTTAGTGGGTAGTTATTTAAAGCAATATTCTCATAAGTTACATCATAAGCTCTGCAAAATTTAAAATTAATATATGACAATAGTTCAAAATTCGTTGGATTTATTCCCTCTTTATATTTATATGTTATATCCAATGATAAATACTCTTTTGATTTTATTAGTGTTCCTGGTTGAATGCTTGATAAGACTATTATATCTTGGTTACTATAAAATTGTTCTATATCATCATGTGTTATTTCATGAAATGCCATATCATAATCATTTTTGTTATAAAACGTGATTGTATATGTTATTGAGGAGTCTTGGCTTTCTCCCAAAACGATTCTTGTATTTAACATTGTTTGGTAATAATCATTTATTTCAGATAATTCTTTATATGAGTTATTACTTGTTTTATATTCAATATCCGTTATAAAAATATTATTTTGTGAAATGGCTGATGCAGTTCCAGTTATCTCTAATGCTACTCCATTTATTACTGCATAACCTACGCTCATTAATGATGAGGCAACTAAAATAAGTACTGGAAGTAACTTTTTTATATTTAAATTGTCGATTATATCTCTAATTTTTGAATTCACCTAACTCGCCTCACATCGCTACTATCCTACTCTATCTAATTTTATCATTTAGTGTCGGTTATTGCAATAACTTAAAGGTGAGATGTTTTTATTTATCTTTTTATTCCTTTATATTGTTGTAGAAAATATACTTTATCAGTTGAGTTATTAAATATCTTATTTGCTAGACTCTGGGCTTTTTCAAGATGGTTGTTTTCATAATATTCAAGTAAATATGTTTTGTAAAACAATTCGATGTATTCATCTAAGTCTTTTTCTCTGCATTTTGGGCTTTTTGAATACATTAATAAATAATAGAAAAATGTTATATAATTTTGCCATAAGATTGGATTACTTGTTGCATTAGGTGTTCTAAACTCTATTAAGTTCTTTGTTTTGTTTTTTAATGCTATTCCATATCTTTTTTGTTCAGTAAATGGTTCTAACAACATCTCATCAGGCATTTCTTTTAAGCCTTTTAGTGTAAGAATAATGGGAGATGCATATGTATCTAGTGAGTCTCTATATTCTCTATCTTCTCCTTTAGAAAAACGATAAACAATATCTTCATAGACGGCATATAGTTTTAAAAACTTTCTTTTTGCTGCATTACTTTCTAACAAATCTCCATCAAAATTAACTTGAAAACTACAATTATTATAATCTGGATTTAATTGTCTAAGTAACTCTCCTAATTTTTTTAACATAACCCAAGTTTCTTTATTGTTTTGCAATACAGGTGTTGCAATCTCGGCATTCTCACCTTTTGTTAATGACTTATCTGTTTTTATTACTAGATTCCCGCCTATTTGTTTTTTTACTAGCTTATATACTTGATCGAAGTCTATTTTATCTAATTCTAATTCAAGTCCAAAGTTTATTTTTCTTGGAATAGTTAATATTTTTCTATATGACAAAGGATTATTTATTATTTGAGTTTCTAAATTATTTATAGGCATTTGTTTTCCTCTTTTCATGTACTTCTTAAGTTTCCATATTATAGCATATTTTTACATTATAGTAAATGAAAATTAAAAAGACATATAACTTCTAATTGTTATATATCTTTATTATTAATTATTGAATTGTATATCTCATTAATTTGACTCTTATATTCATCTTGATACTCTTTATTATTAGATTCTTCAAAAGTAATGAATTTTCCATCTGGAAAGAAGAAACCATCTATATCATATAGCTTGCCATATTCATTTGTATAAGGAACATTTTTAGTCTTCGCTATTTCAATCATTATATCATCAGTTAATTTTCTAATCATATCACTATTATCGTTTTCTTTATATTTTTTGTAATACTCTTCATAGTTGAATGGTTTTAAAATGGTAACATCTACTGTAAATTTATCCCATGGCTTACTTAATTGCTTTTTCTCATCATCTAAATCTTTAATATCAATACATATTGGAACAATATTGATATCATTATTTATCTCTTTTGCTTTAAATAGTGTTCTTACAGCACCAGTATGTGCTTTATATAGTTTATTATTATCTGAAAAAACCCCTTCTGGAAAAATTATAATATTTATTTTATTTATTAATAAATCAGTTATTTTATTTAGACAGACATCTGTATAGTTTTCTCCAGCTCTTACTTCTAGTGGAAATGGTGTTAGTAGTTTGTTATATAATTCTTTTCTTTCTCCTTCTTTAAAAAGGGAGTTACTTGAAACAATACTTACTGCATTTTTTAAAATATATTTTAAAAGAAAGATATCGTTCATACATAAATGATTTGAAAAATAGATATTTGTTCCATATTTAGGAATATTTTCTAATCCTTGAACGTTTATATTTGAATTTTTATAGAATTCTTCTAGTAACTTGTTCTTATTCATTTTTTGCTCCTTGTTTTTCTTTATTATAACATGTTTTAATGTACTTTTTTGTAGTTTTATGTTAGAATATTCTCAAATTGAGGGGGATATATATGAATTCAGTATATAATAAATGTAGAGATATTATTTCAAAATATATAGATTGTGATGATGATATAAAAGAAGTACTTTGCATGGCTTTTATGGGGCTTGTTTCCTATTTTGGAGAATCTTTTATTGAAGAGATACCTAAAATGTTGGGTGATTTAACAGTTGAAAGAGTTAAAGGAGATAATGTTGTTTTAAATATTGATGCAGTTTTTGATGATGATGAAACCGTTGCTGATAAGGTATTATATTATCCAGAGGATTCATTTGAGGATAATTATACTGAGGTTATTATTAGAACAATATTTGAACTTATTCATTTATATAGATTTAATGGCATAACTGAAAAGAATGGTTCTATTGAACTTAAGACTGGTGTTGCTTCTAAAAAAATAACTATTGATGATTTTTCTATTAAAGAAAGAGGATTTGAACTTGAGGAAGCAATTACAAGTTATTTTGCTAAAGAAGCATTTAATGGTCTTAGACTTCTTTTAGAAGACGATGAATGTGATATATCTATGGAACACTATGAAGACATTATAAATCACAAATATTACTTATATGATATTAGAACTCATATTATGGAATTATTTATGAAGAATGATGATTTCAAAAAAATTGTAACATCTCATTCTGAAGAAGATAATAAGCCTTTTTCAATAAAATATAATGATTTTATGGATAATGATGCAGCATTTTCTAAACTACTAAAGTTATATCAAAATCTTTCTAAATATTTAAATGATGAAGATGAAGATAACCTTAATGATACAATTAAAGCTTTGCTTTCTGAAATTGATAGTTTTAATAATAAAGGAAAACAATACAAAAAAGACTAAGAATATTCTTAGTCTTTTAATCTAGTTTAAAGTCATCTGATAATAGTTTTTTTATATCGTCTTGGTCCATATCTTGACCATTAATTACTTTATCCATACAAATATAAAGAAATCTTAGACGCATTTTGTCTTCTCCAGTCATATTAGTGAATTTAAGTGATACTGGTAGACCTGAATCTAGTATTAAATTTACTTCGGCATTATCTTCCTCAAAAGAAATTGATGGATTTGATATTGATTTATATGGAATTGTATATATTTGTTTACTTTTTTCAGTATTATCAAATAAGACAATCTTTTTATCTGTAAAAACTCCATAGTCTCTTGCAGTTTTATATATTGTTAGAGTTTTTTCCTTTTTTATATATTGTCTTACATAGGCAGGTAAATCTTTTTTATCTGCTACTGATGAAAAACTAGAAAAGTTTATAATCTTACCAAATTTATTATTAAATATTGTATTAACCATACTAACACCTCTTAATGTATTAATTATAACTAAATATTTTTTATTTGGCAAACCAATAATAAAAAAAAGAAGTATTAATTACTTCTTAATTGCATTTTTTCTTTTAGATATTATATATAAAATAGAAGAAATTCCTAATATAAATAATCCTAACTTTAATATGTTTATAATTCCTGTATTAGGGTTATTAATTTTTGTAAATTCTGCCTTTATTGTTACCTTACCATTTGGCATTACAAATGTATTTGACGTTGTTGTAACTGTGTTACCATATTCATCTGTTATTGTTACTTTTTTTATTGTATATCCTTCTTCTGGAACAATTCTATACGTTACTTCGTTTCCTGGCATGGCAGTTGCGATTGCTTCAATATAACCATTTCCTTCGACTTCTTTAACTATTTCATATGGAACAGCTGAATATTTCAAAACATATGACTGATATGAACTTTCATTCCATGTAATTACTTGAGCGACGTATCCATCACTCATTTTTTTAAATGATATAACATCTCCATTTTGGATACCTAGTTCACTATTTATATCGTGGTTTTCTACAATATTTCCGTTTGAATCGAATACTCTTATTTCTGAATACATGTTTTCTGGATAGTCATATGTTGCTCCCGCATATCCACTTACTGCAATGATGTCATTACCTAAATACACACAATCATAATATACCATGTTATCTTCTTCTGACTTCTTTGCCCATATTACATTGTTATTATTGTCTGCTTTTATAACAACTCCATGTGTTTCGTAATTGTTGTATAATTCTCCAATATAATATTTATAACCGTCTCTTATCATTTGTTGGTATATGTGTGTCTCATATCCATTTTCTTGATATATATGATTTAAATTTTCATCTATTAATTCTTTTTGACCATCTGTTATATATTCAATATTTGTATCTGAATAGCTTTCATATGGTTTTACGCTGACAACTTCATATTTATCTAAGTCTATATTTGCGATTACAACTGGTGCGTATACTGTGTCTGACTCAGCTGATGAATCATAGGCCTTGTATATGTAATATAAATTGTGGCCTTTTAGATATGTCTCACCTCCGTATACATATGGGTTGCTAGTTATAGGATTTATTCCAATTTCATCAACATAATTACCATCATTGTCATATTCAATTAAATATGTTCCATAATAAAAGTCATAACATAATACAAAGATATGTCCGTTATAGATATGAGCATCTCCAAAAAAAGCTCCGCTTTCATCGTAATTTTCCCATATTATTGATCCATCGTTTTTATCTATTTTACGCATTACTCCATAACCTGAACTTGAAAGTGTTGTTACAATATAGCCATCTTCTGTTTCATTTACATTAGACCAATTTATGGCATCACTGTATGTATATCCATCTCTTATACCAAATTGTTTTTCAATATACTTATTTTTTGCTTCTACATTAAGCGTACAACATATAAATGTAATGATTGTTAATAACAACAATCTTTTTTTCATTTTTACCATCCTCTTATGGCATAATCATATCATTTTATATGATTTGTTGCTAGAAGATTTAGTTTTTTTAAAAGCTCATTTACATTTTTTAACATTCATTTAATATTTATCTGTCAAAGTTCTATGATAATTCTTAGATATTTTTGATTTATCCTGACCTAATGTCCATATATAGTCATTTATATCCATTCTATCTAATTTATTATTTAATTTTTTAGCAATATAATCAATTACAACAATGTCATTTGCTCTTATCTCAATTTCCATTTCTGAGTCTTTTTCAATTAATGTCTTATTTTCAAGTAATTCTTCTAATTCTTTATCATATTCTAATATTCCATAGCAATTCATTACTTGTGGTATTTTATAATCAGCACATCCTACAATATTTGATCTATCTACTTCTATATTTTCTTTTATCTTTCTAATATATAATATATCGGATGTTAATAACTGAGCTCTCTTATAAAAATATATATTCTTTTCTTTATATACTGATATATCTGTTAAAAATGAGAAAGTATTTACTAAATAATTTAATAAATCTATATCTTTTGTTAATGGTTTTATTTCTTCATAGAAGTTATTATTTTTTAAATAATTATTTACTTCTTTTAGACTTTCATACCTTTTATCAATTAAAGGAATATCTACATTTCCTTTTAAGAACTTTTTGAATTCTGTTTTAGTCATATCAAATGATTTATTTTCTTTTAGTCTCTTTATTAATAAATATATCATAGCAAAAGAGCCATCTAGTTTTCCTGTTTCAGTTTCTATTTCCCATTTAGGATCTCCCCAGAAGCAATAATCTCCTATTGTGTGTAAGATAAGTAAGAAATTTATTATATCAACTGAAGGCATATCTAATATTCCTTGGGGATTAGACTCTAACCAATGTTTATTATTAGTTATATTCATTGATTTGATTATTTCATCTAATCTAGGATAATTTATTTTTACATATTTTGAGTTTTCTTCAACGTATTTGCATGTATCTAAAACATTATCAAAAATTGTTTTTCTTTCTAATAAATTGTTTTTTATTAAAACTTCTTTTATAAATTCTCCTTTATTTAACCAAATAACATTTTTACTATTATTTGGATAATCTGCTTTATATACTTCTCTTATTCTTGAGACAAATCTTTCATTATTACCTCTATTTTTACTTCTTTCTATTATTTCATCTAACATTTCTTCTTTAGGATAAACAATATAATATTCATTATTATGTTCATTAAGTAAATCTACTATTTCTTTTTTACATGCAAATAAAACTGTTTTCCCTTTAGATGATTCTTCAATTATTTTATTATAATAATTTAGTGGATATTCTGGATTCTTTTTTCTAGATTCTATTCCTTTTCTTTCTTCTATAGATAGTTTTTTTAATTCATCATCTATAATGTATTCATATCCACTACTTTCTAAATCGATTACATTAGGATATTCTTTGGCTAAAGTAGTCTTCCCTATCGCTTTATATCCTCCTATTATTAAACCATTCTTCTTTTTCATTTTTTACCTTCTTTTTTATTTTAATTTTTCTAACTTTTTAGCATTTTCTATTCAATCATCTAATGTTCTATATGATTTTTCATTTAACATGGAAAGTAATGCACTAAGCACTGCATGTGACTCGAATTTATCTCTTCGATAATGTCCTTGTGTTAAATATCCTGTTATTCCTTGTTTTCTCTTGTTTTCTTTGTTTTGCATAATTGCTTCTATTAATTTATTAAGTGATTTCCCTTGCCTTACCCGCTCAAACATCTGCTTAGAAATGGCTAGTCCTTCTGATTTACCGATAAACTCTTTACCATCTCTATTTATTATTGATGCATAAGTTGCAATAAAGTGTTCTCCTGCTATTTCTTCATATCCACCCTCTATGCTTAATATTATGTTCACATATACCCTCCTGTTTTATTATACTATATTATTTACTATTTAAAGAGGTGAATTTTCTTTTTATATATACTCCTTTATTTAAGTCATACTCACTATCAATATCTGGAACTGAATCATATATTTCTTCTAGCCTATGAGCATCACTTCCGATTGTTACTTTTTCTCCTCCGTTATTTATATAGATTTGTAACTTTTCATGAGATGGGAATGAGTCTAGTCCCTTTCTTCTTCTAGCTGATGAATTTATCTCAAGTGTTATATTATTCTTTATCATTTCTCTAAATATATTTGAGATTATTTCTTCTGAAATATTTGAATCATTAAATTTTCTTCTTAAATAGTCCATGTGCCCTAGACAATCTATTCCACCTTGTTTTACAATCATTAATATTTTTCTATAGTACTCCAGCATTTCTTTTTGAGATGCATCTTTTGGTAGTTCATGATTACTGCCAATTATATAGTCTAAATCTAGACTATTTACTATTTCTAATTCTTTTGGATATTTTTCTGGATTAGTAAATTCTACTGCTTTTAGTAGTCTTATATTAGGGTGCTTTGCTTGTAATCTTTCTATCTCTTTTGTATATACTTTGTACCTATTTAAAAACTGTTTTATACTTATTTGGCCAAATTCTAGATGTTCAGAAAAGGCCATATATTTTAAACCTAGCTTCTCTCCTCTATTAATCATATCTTCTATGCACATTTGACCATCATATGAATAAATTGAATGCATATGTGTATCTGCTAAATAACTCATTCTAACTCCTTCTTTCTATTTAAATCTTAATATATTTTTATTAATAAATAAAATATACATTTTTCATTATATTCATAACTAAAAGTTATCTTATGTTATAATAATTATATTAATTTTAATTAGGAGTTTTATATGTATAATAATATTAATTTAAATACCCTTAAATATTTTTATGAGATTGCTAGTACAAGAAATATTACAAAAGCTAGTATAAATCTAAATATTTCACAGCCTGCTCTTACAAAAGCA
The DNA here is from genome assembly GCA_964530845.1 of uncultured Muribaculaceae bacterium. GTDB lineage: Bacteria > Bacillota_I > Bacilli_A > RF39 > UBA660 > UBA3789. The sequence goes on along the minus strand of CAZHBS010000003.1, from coordinate 133,759 downwards.
ATTAAACAATTAGAAAGAGATTTAAATACTACTTTATTTAATCGTAGTAAAAAGGGTGTTATTTTAACTGAGCAAGGAGAAATACTTCTTGAATATGCTACTAATATGTTTCAAAATCTAGGTAGTACTTTAAATGTTATAAATAATTCTTCACAAAAATGTATGCATTTATTTATTGGTGCTACTACAACAAACTTTCTTGAACCTATTCTTCCGGCATTAGATAAATTTAGGTTACTTTATCCTAATATAAAAATTGAAATTGTTCTTGAACAAATTGATATACTAGAAAAATATCATAGATTAGGAAGATTAGATATATTAATAAAGAATTCATATGAAAACATTGATGGGATTGAGGTCATACAATCATTTTTCATTCAAGATCAATTTATCGCAGCAAAAAAAGAATTTGGTCATTTAGAAAACAAAATTTTATCTTTAAATGAACTATTAAATGAACCTTTTGTTCTTCTTAGTTCTATTACTCATGGTAGACGTAATTTTGATGCATATCTTAAGTCTTTAAATATTTCTTTTAAACCAACTTATGAATTTAATAGTTATAGTTTATGCCGTGAACTTATAAGGAATGGTTTTGGGATTGGTGTTGGTAATCCTGTTCATTATCATACTGATGAATTTATTATCTTAAAAACAGATTTTTCTCTTCCGGTTAGATCATTTGATATTTGTTATATGAAAACTTCTAAAAGTAAACAAGTTACTGATTTTATCAATATAATAAAAGAGCATTAATTGCTCTTTTATTATATTTTATTATCTTGTTTTAATTTTTCAATATATTCTCTTTGTGTTTTAATGTAGTTTTCTTTATTTTTTAATAAGTTTCTTATATCTTTTAAGAAACTTTCATATTTCTTATCTTTAAAGTAGAATTTAGCATAGCCTTTTTCACCAAACTTTTTCGTTAAAACATCATATGCATTTATATATAATTCTTCATCTGTTGCGTTTGGATTTAGTTTTTTACCATATGTATATGATCTTTTTAAGCATGCTTCTACTGTATCATTTCTATCTGCAGATGAGACAATTTTACCATATATTGATCGTGGTTCACTCTTTGATGATGATCTATGATCTTCTATTGCTTCTTTAATAATAGTTCTTTCTTCGTCTGTAAAAAATTCTTTTAGTTTTTCATCTATAGACATTATCTCAGCAGAAATGATTTCATGTGTTTTTGAATCAATATGGTGTCCAATATCATGGTATGAAGCTATTACATATACCATATCCATATTTACATCTAAATTATTTTCTTTTACTAATTCATTACTTCTTTCAATTACGTATTTAATATGATTTAGACCATGAGCAGTCTCATTTTTATCATATTCTGGAAATATATTTTCTTCTATATAATTTTTTAATTTACTATTTACCTTCATATTAGTGACCCATTTATAAATCTATTTCTAGACCAATTGGGCAGTGGTCTGAACCTAATACATCTGTATATATAATTGAATCTTTTACTAAATTAATTGAATCTTTATTAACAATAAAATAATCTAGTCTCCAACCTGAATTGTTTTCTCTTGCATGTCCTAAATAACTCCACCAAGTATATTTTATTTCTTCTGGATATAAATATCTAAAAGTATCGATAAAACCACTATCAAGTAGTTCAGTCATTTTATTTCTTTCTTCATCTGTAAAACCAGGATTTCTTCTATTAGCTTTTGGATTTTTTATATCTATTTCTTTATGACAGACATTTAAGTCTCCACAATAAACTACTGTTTTTGTTGCTGCTAAATCATTTAAATATTTGCGCATTAAATCTTCAAAATGCATTCTAGAGTCTAGTCTTACTAATTCTTTTTTAGAATTTGGAACATAACAGGCAACTAAATAAAAGTTGTCGTATTCTAATGTTAATGTTCTACCTTCATTGTCATATTCTTCTTCACCTATTCCATATTTTATATTTATTGGCTTAGTCTTTGAATATATCATTGTACCCGAATAACCTTTTTTCTGGGCTGGATACAAATATTCATAATAACCATTAGGATGAAATGGGTTTTCTTCTTCTAATAGTTTTGTTTCTTGAAGACAGTAAATATCAGCTTTTTCTTGTTCAAAAAATCTATCAAATCCTTTATTTAGACAGGCTCTTAATCCTGCAACATTCCATGATATTATTTTCATTATTACACCTCTATTTAATTATACATTTGAAGAATGTTTTATTCAATATAATACTTAATAGAGAGATTTTTTATCTACATTTTTCCTCTATATGTATAAACTTTCTTTACTATATTTGGATTATAATCTGGTTGTGTTAAATCAAGTCCTTTATCATCCGCTATTTTTCTTGAGAGAAAGTACATTTGAAGAAGAAGAGAAAATTCTTGGAAATGTTTATTATCGTCTATATTGTCTGGTGTAAATATTTGGATATTTTTGTATTCTTTTTTAAGACTTTCTAATAGTAATTCATCTAATTCATTAAACTCATGAGCAAGATATATTATTTGGCTATTAGGATTTCGATACATTAAATTACTTCTTCCATGACAAAATGAACCTTTATCGTGTATTATTGTTGGAGCAATACCTGTTTCGATAAGATTAGATTCTATGGTTACTGCTGATGGAGATGTTTCGTAACCACTCATTATTTGAAACATGGGTGTATCTTTAAATGAAATATCTAAATTTTCTATTTTATCTTTACTCTTTCTTAATAACTCTCTTATTTTTTGATTTACCTTATCTACGGATTCTCTACTTATTTCGTGACTATCTATATAGTCTAATAATAAACTAATTGGACCTAATGATGTTGTAAGAGAGATAAAACTTTTTTCTGATTCATAGTCTTTATTCCCCCAAGGAATTACTTCATATTATTTTTTACTTTCTCTTTCTTTTTCTGTTATTAAATATTTATTACCTGTGAAACTTTTTAGTGCTTCTTCTACTCCATTTGTTTTTCCGCTTGCTGAGATGACTATTAAATTGGAATAACTTTCTATATTATCTTTATGATAATAATCTCTTGGTTCTATTACTTCACATATTATTCCAGCAATACTTTTATCTTCTAATACTAATTTTAAAAAATGAGCTATTGTTTTTGAACCACCTGTTGCCATTATTAATGTTGGCTTTTTATCCTTCACTAATTTTATAATAAGCTTTTTTATTTCATTATATCTGCCTATTTCACTATTATTAATACTCATAAGTCTTTGTTCTAACTTTGAAAAGTTAGTTGCTGAATCTTCTGTATACTGATGAGACATTTTAATCACTTCCTTTATAACCTATATTAATTTCTTAATAGGAAGTATATATGTCAATATAAAAAAGATACTTATTTAAATAAGTATCTTTAATTAATAATTATTTAGCTTGACTTTCTTTAATTGCAGCTTGTGCAGCAGCTAGTCTTGCGATTGGAACTCTAAATGGAGAGCAAGATACATAAGTTAGACCTGCATTATGGCAGAACTCAACTGATGCTGGATCTCCTCCGTGTTCACCACAGATTCCAAGTTTAATGTTTGGTCTTGCTTTCTTTCCTGCTTCTACAGCCATCTTAACAAGTTTTCCAACTCCATTTTGATCTAATTTAGCAAATGGATCATTTTCATATATCTTCTTATCATAGTATGCACTTAAGAATTTTCCTGCATCATCTCTTGAGAATCCAAATGTCATTTGAGTTAAGTCATTTGTTCCGAATGAGAAGAATTCTGCTGATTCTGCGATTTCATCAGCAAGTAATGCAGCACGAGGAATTTCTATCATTGTACCAATATGATATTCCATATCTGATTTCTTTTCTTTCTTAACTTCTTCTGCTGTTTCAACTACAACATTTTTAACATAGTCTAGTTCTTTCTTTTCTCCTACAAGTGGAATCATTATTTCTGGAACTATATCTATTTTTTCTTCTTTAGCAACTTCAATTGCAGCTTCCATTAAAGCACGAGTTTGCATTCTAGCAATTTCTGGATAAGTAACAGCAAGACGACAACCTCTGTGTCCCATCATTGGATTGAATTCATGTAATTCATTACATTTTTCTCTTAATCTTTCTTCAGTTACTCCCATTTCTTTAGCAATTGCTTTAATATCTTTATCTTCTGTTGGTAGGAATTCATGTAGTGGTGGATCAAGATAACGAACTGTCATTGGTAAACCTTTTAGTTCTTTATACATTGCTTTGAAGTCACCTTTTTGATATGGTATTAATTTATCAAGATATTTAACTCTATCTTCTTCATTTTCAGATAAAATCATTTTTCTTAAGTTAAAGATTCTTTCTTCATCGAAGAACATATGCTCTGTACGGCAAAGACCAATTCCTTCTGCTCCTAATTCTACTGCTTTTGCAGTATCTTTTGGATTATCAGCATTAGTTCTAACTCCTAATTTACGATATTTATCTGCCCATGCCATAACACGACCAAATTCTCCAGCGATTGTTGCATCTACTGTCTTAATTTCTCCATCGTAAATATTTCCAGTTGAACCATCGATTGAAATTACATCACCTTCATGGTAAGTTTTACTACCAAGTTTAAATTCTTTCTTTGCTTCGTTCATTTGGATATCTCCACATCCTGATACACAGCAAGTTCCCATACCACGTGCAACAACGGCTGCGTGTGAAGTCATTCCTCCACGTACAGTTAGGATTCCTTGTGCTGCTTTCATTCCAGTGATATCTTCTGGAGATGTTTCAAGTCTTACAAGAATAACTTTTTCGCCTTTTCCTCCAAGTCCTTGTTTTTCAGCTTCTTCAGCAGTAAATACTACTTTTCCACATGCAGCTCCTGGACTTGCTCCTAATCCTTTTCCAATTGGTTTTGCATCTTTTAATGCTTTAGTATCAAATTGTGGGTGTAGTAATGTGTCTAGATTTCTTGGATCAATCATTAATACAGCTTCTTCTTCTGTACGCATTCCTTCATCTACTAAATCACATGCTATTTTAAGAGCAGCCTTAGCAGTTCTCTTTCCATTTCTTGTTTGTAACATATATAATTTACCATGTTCTACAGTAAATTCCATATCTTGCATGTCTTTGTAATGATCTTCTAGTGTTTTACAAACTTCTTTAAATTGTTTAAATGCTTCTGGGAATTTTTCTTCCATTTCGTCAATATGCATTGGTGTACGTACACCAGCAACAACGTCTTCTCCTTGAGCATTTGTCAAGAATTCTCCAAATAATCCTTTTTCTCCTGTTGCAGGGTCACGTGTAAAGGCAACTCCTGTTCCACAATCATCACCCATATTACCAAAAGCCATAGATTGAACGTTTACTGCAGTTCCCCATGAATAAGGGATATCATTGTCTCTTCTATAAACGTTTGCTCTTGGATTATCCCATGATCTAAATACAGCTTTGATTGCTCCCATTAATTGATCTTTAGGATCTGTTGGGAATTCTTCTCCAATTTTTGACTTGTATTCTTTTTTGAATTGTTTTGCTAATTCTTTTAAGTCATCTGCATCTAGTTCTACGTCTTGCTTAACACCTTTCTTTTCTTTCATCTTGTCAATTAATTCCTCAAAGTATTTTTTTCCAACTTCCATTACAACGTCAGAATACATTTGAATAAATCTTCTATAACAATCCCAAGCCCATCTTGGATTGTTTGACTTTTTAGCAAGTACTTCTACAACATCTTCATTTAAACCTAAATTTAGAATAGTATCCATCATACCTGGCATTGAAGCTCTTGCTCCAGATCTTACTGATACTAATAATGGATTTTCTTTATCTCCAAATTTCTTACCAGTAATTTCTTCCATCTTGCCAATATATTCATTAATTTGATCTTGAATTTCTTTGCTAATTTCACGACCATCTTCATAATACTTTGTACAAGCTTCTGTTGTAATTGTGAATCCTTGAGGTACAGGTAATCCAATATTAGTCATTTCTGCTAAGTTTGCACCTTTACCACCAAGAAGTTCACGCATGTTGGCATTTCCTTCTTTAAATAAATATACATATTTGTGCATTTAATGATTCCTCCTTACACAATTCCTAGTATATCAAATTGACTTAATCGAAACAAGAAAAATAAGATATTTTTGATATTAAAATTAATTATATGTGTAAAAAAAATAAAGTTTAATTACTTTATTTTCTTTTCATATACTTTTGGCTTGTCTTTTTCTTTATAATCGATATATCTTTCTTCATGGACTTTTTCATGTTCATTAGACCTTGTCTCTGTTTCTACTTTTACTTTTTCTTTATCTTGATGTTCATCACTTGTTGCGAAGAACTCTCCTAAATATAAGTCATTTTCAAGATTTTCGCATCTTAACATTAGCTCGTGTAATTCTTTCTCATCAAATGTCTTCTTTATACCTATTGCTGCAAGAGATGTGAGAGATGCTAACGCTACTCCTAAAAGTCTTGGAAAGATAAATGATGGAATTGATGTTATACATACTCCAGCTAGTAATAATACTTCTAATACCTCTTCAATTATAACTTTCTTTTTACTCTTCTTTATTTCTCTACTTAGCTCATTTATTTTATTTTGTCTCTTTTTATCAAGTCTTTCGTTTTTCTTGATTCCTTCATTTTCAACTTTTTCTAGATGTTTTAATGACTTCTTATCATATTTTATTCCTAGTGCTTGTTTTGCAGCTTCTTTTATTGTTACTGTTGCTGCTGATGCAGCTAGTATAGACATTATAGTTTGAAATTCACTTCCAAATATTGAGACTGATGATCTTATAAACATAAATAAGACTGCTACAAATAAACCAATTAATTCACGTTGTACTAACTTTTCTAGTTTATCAGACATGTCTTCTTCTATTTCTTCTTTTAATTCTTCTATTCTTTTTTCTTTATTTTTCATATAATCCCTCTTCGGGCTTGTATTATAACACATTTTTCAAAAAAAAAGAAGATTTTTTTATCTTCTTACTCCAAATAAACTACTTATTCTTTTTGATATTGGTCTTTTTTCCTCTAGCATTTGAGTTTTTTCATCTTCTTCTTGAGAATCTTCATCTAATATCTCTAATAAAGTGTTATCATCTGATAAAGATTCATAATCACTTCTTAATTCTTCTTGGACATAGCTATTATTACTATTTTTCTTTTGTTCTGTTACTTCTGATTTTTTAATTACTATATCTTCTCTTTCTTGTAAATCAATTAATGTTGGTGCTCCACCTGTTAATGTTAGTACTGTTGGTTTTGTTGGATCATCACTATTTTCTACTACTACAGCATATTGATTATTTGATAATAATACTTTTGTTCCTCTTACATACAATGGTAAATGAGCTCTGAATAAGTTGTATAACTCTTTACTTATATCTTTCATTTCAGCAACTTCACTCATATATTCAACTACACATTCTGCAGGTGCAGTAATGTTCTTTTTTGATATTAGACTTAATAGTCCATCGTAAATATCTGCTAATTTAATTATTCTTGCAGATTTAATTGTTGCGTTATTATCTTTTGAATTTCCTAAAATTGAATCTGAAAATCCACCAAATAAAATTGTTTTTCTAACATCTAATTTTGTTTTATCTTTTAAAGCAATATAGGCATAGGCATTGTGAGTTTTACTAGTATTACTTCCTGATAATTCATCTAATTTTGCACATTCATTTCCGATTATTGCTAAACGACTATTTTTATCACTTGCTCTAGTGAACTTTTTACCATAATCGTGAAGAAATGCAGCAAGGCCAACTGACTGTAATGAAACTTTTTCATCTTCACTTACTTCAGAGTTACAAATACTTGTAAGAGCCATTGCAATTCTAGCAACTCGATAATAATGTTCTCCTTGATAAGCATCTTCTATTTTTAGAATATCAGCTGGTATAGTTGTGATGTCTTCTAGTTCTTGAGCCATTATTCCTATCATTTCAGTTAACTTATCAATTGATGGTTTTGCTTCTTCTTCATCTGATGTAATTACATCCTTTAAATATTTTAAAGATTTCTCTTTAATTTCTTCTCTATCATGCGGATTATAATGTTCTGAGCCATCATCAATTGTAATTAATTGTTCTTTATCCATTGACCATTTTCTTAGTCTATTTAGAATTCTTTCAGTTAAAACAGTACCTCTTGTAATTAATACTACTTCATCTGAATCTTTTATATCTTCTTCTAATATATCTCCAATTTTTAAGTCTCTTAAAGACACTACTTTTCTCATAACCAAACCCCTCTTTACATATACATCCTATATGTGAGTATCATTTTATCATAAAATGCCTTAAAAGTCAAGTTTTTTATAGGTTTCGAGACTATTTTCGAAGAAAAAAACCAGTAAATTTACTGGTTAATTAGTATCTCATGTATGTAAATGTTCTTAATCCTAAATCATCATATACTACTAAATCTAGATATGAATTTGTTTCATCTTTATAATGATATTTTGTGTATCCTGACTGTTCTGATCTATATATGTTATCTTCATCTATTTTACCGTATGCTTTTTCTATCTCATCTATTGTACTTCCAGTTTTAATATTACCTGGTAAGATAAATTCTATTGGATAGTCTTTCTTATAATTATCTATTTTTATTGACCATACTCCACATTCTGAAATGTTCTTTTCTTTAGCTTCTTGATTAATCATACTTACAAGAATTCCATTACCTTTATATTTTTCATGATTAATTTCTATTATTGATGTTTTAGCTTTTTCTTCTACAACTTCATCATCTTCTTCAGATGCCCATCCTCTTGCTTTAAACTTGTTATATGTATCATAAATATTGTACTTTTCTCCGTTTATAACTATGGCTGTATCTAGAACTTTTCTCATATTAATAGTTGATTTATTCATTGATGTTATTTTTGGTACAAATACTCCAAGAGTAATTAATACAACTGTTAAGGCTCCTATTATAAAATATTTTCTAATTCTATCATTTCTTTGTTGTTGGTTCATTAAATCTTCTTCTGTAATTTTTTCTTCTATTTGATTTTTTAAGCTATCATCATCAATAAATGTATGTGACTCAATAATAACTGGAGTATCTGGATCTTCTTGACATTCACTATAATTATTTTCTTCTAATTGATATTCTTTTGTTTTCTCATTTATCTCTTCAGTACTTATTTGTTCATTTTCAATAATTTGTGGTTCATCTGCAATATCAAGTTGTTCTGATTCAGTCATTTGCTGTTCTTGTAAATCTTCTTCATCAAAATCTAATTCTTCTATTTGAACAGGTTCCATTCTGACTGTTTTTTCTTCACTTAATATTTCAATTTCTTCATCTTCTATTAATGCACCACAATTATCACACTTTTCTTTATTATTTGGGACTTTGCTTCCACACTTTGGACAGAACATCTTCACACCTTCTTACTTTAATTATTAATCATTATTTATAAAATCAATTAATTCACTTTTAGAGACTAACCCTTTTTTCTCTTTAATTTGTTTACCATTTTCAAATATAAATAGTGTTGGTACTGACATTACTCTATATTCTTTAGCTATTCCTCTAAATCTATCAGTATCTATTGTTGCGATATCTACTATGTTTTCTTGATCTACTTCTTTTAATATTTCATTTAATATTTTACATGGACCACACCATTCAGCTGAAAAGTCAACTAATACTTTACCATTTGCTATAGTGTCTTGAAATTCTATTTCAGAGTTTATTTTTTTCATATTTCCTCCTAATACTTTTCTAGTACTTTATTAATTCCTTTTACTTCATCTAACTTATGTAATTTAACTAATGTATTTACTGTATTCTTTGATACTACTTTATATTTTAGCATAATATCTAATGACTTTAAATTTGCATCATTAACACTTATTTCTTTTTTTGCTACGTCTAATCCTAAATCATATATCTCTTTAAATGTATTTGTAAAACTTGATGCATATTTAGATACAACTGGTGTTTTATAAAGCATAAAGTTTACTATTGTACTTTCATGGAACAGACTACTTCCTCCAAATGGAATCATTAAGAATAATATTATTACAAATGATACTAAATAGCCCTTTAATAATGATACTAATCCTCCTAATATTTTTGAAGGAATCCATAATATTATTGTTAAATTAACTATTTTTTGAATAATCTTTGATATTTTTAATGACAAGGCATATATTCCTAATAAAAGGCTAAATACAAATATAAATGATATTGCTTGGTATAAGAATATGTTCATTACTACTAGACCTTTTATGTTACCTGTAAACTCAAAAAATGGTAGAAATGTACATAGAATACTTCCTATTTTTTCTTTAAGAGCGAATGATAATATAAAAACTACTATTATTCCAACAAATGATACTAATTCTTTTATTACGCCTCTTTTTATACCCACAATTAGAAACATTATTAATATTAGAATAATCCCTATATCAAATATGCTTATCAATATAATCACTCCTATCTTATATTCATTATAAACTATTTATTAAAAATATGCTATAATAATTTTGGTGATATTAATGTTTGATGAATTTATGCTTAATTTTGGATATACTGATGAGGAGATCGAACTTATTAGAAATTCTTATCCTATAAATACTTATACAGAATCTTCTCTTCTTTATAATATTAAGAATTTAGTTAATTTTCTTCATAGAAATACTTTTGATAATGAATCTATTATTAAATTAACTACTACTTTTCCTCAAGTTATAAGCATGAGTTTAGAAAACATTAAAATAAAAGTAAATGAACTTACTTCTAATGGTTTTAATAAAATAGAAGTTTTTAATATGATCAAACAATATCCCTATATTATTAATATGTCTAATCAACGCATTAATAACAAGTATCAAATCTTTTTAGATTTAGGTTTTACTATGGAAGATATCAATAAGATGTTTTTAAATAGAACTTGTATCTTAAATATTGATTCTTCTTCTATAAGAAAGAGATATGATTACTTTATAAATTATGGTTATAAAAAGAAGGATGTTATAAATATATTTAGAGAATTACCTCTTGCGATTGATATTAATTTAAATAAATTAAATAGTAAATATAGTGAGCTTGAAGAAATTGGTTTTAAAAAGAATGAGATTATTAAGATATCTTCTTTTTATCCAAATGTATTGGTTCTTAACAGTGATGAACTTACTAATAGAATGGCTGCTTTAATAGGATATGGCTACTCTATTGGTTCAATTATTAATATTATTAAGAAAGTTCCTATTATTTTGAAAGATAACTACTTAAATGAAATAAATAATAAGATGGATAATTTATTAAAACTTGGTTTTTCTAATGATGAAGTTGTTAAAATAACTGAGGAGAATTGCTATATACTTCTATTTTCTATAGATACTATTAATGATAATTATCAGAATTTTATAAGAAATGATTTTTATAGTGCTGAAGTTATTGATATGGTTAATAATTGCCCTTTTCTTCTTACTTTTAATTCTTATGAAATTAGTAAAAAAATTAAATTATATACTGATTTAGGTATTATTGATGAGGTTAAAAAGAATAGTAAATTATTTTTATTTAGTGTTGATTTGATTGATAGTAGATTAAATATTATTGATAAGAATATTATGGATATATTTTTAGATGATTTAGAGTTTTATAAAAAATATGGAGTTAATAGAGACGATTATATAAAGGAGTAAATTATGGATGTATTAATTAGATTTGGTTTTTCTATTGAAGAAATTAAAAGTATGATGGATGCTAATGATGAGATTAATGATATTGAAGATAAAAATATTAATGAACTTATCGATGTTTTAAATAAAGTTGGATGTTCTTCTAAGATTATAAAAAATATATTTATTTCTAATCCATTCTGTTTATCAAGAAATGTTGATGAAGTTAAGAGATTAATCGTTAAATTATTTGATATTGGACTTTCTCATTTAGAGATTTTGTTTGATAATAATCCATATTTATTAAATGTTAATTATAAAGAAGTTGATGAATTATATAAAAATAAGGTTAAGGAAGGGTTATCTAATGAAGAAATAGCTAATTATTTCTATAACAATTCTTGGGTAATGATTTAGGTGATAATATGAATGTTGTAATTAAAGTTAATGATGAAGTTAAAAATAAAATGATTGAATATTATAGTGATAAAAAACGTGATAAAGTTATTCCTTATGTTGTATTTCAAGCACAGGATGAGGATACTGTAATTACTTTATATGAGTCTGGTAAGTGTATGTTTCAAGGTACTAGTGCTGATGTTGATGCGGCTATGTGGGGAACTGTCTTAGAAAATACTCAAGAAAAAGTAAATGAGAGAAAAAAATCAGAAGAAAAGTATTATTCATGTAGTGCTGTTGGATCTGATGAAGTTGGTACAGGAGATTATTTTGGTCCTATTGTTGTTACAGCTTGTTTTGTTGCTAAAGAGGATATTCCTTTTTTAGAGGAACTTGGAGTTGGAGACTCCAAGAAGATTGATGATGATAAGATACTAAAAATTGCTCCGATGATTGCTAAAAGAATCAAATATAAGAGTGTTATCTTATCAAATACCGAATACAATGAAAAATATACAAAAGATATTAATATGAATAAAATTAAAGCGATTCTTCATAATAGAGTTTTATACCAACTAGTTCATGAAGAAAATCCTAAATATGATTATATTATTGTTGATGAGTTTGCAAGAGAAGCAAGATATTATGACTATATAAAGGATCAACCTGCTATACAAAGAGGGATTACTTTCTTAACTAAGGCAGAAGATAAGAATAATGCCGTTGGATGTGCTTCTATAATTAGTAGATATTTATTTTTAAAAGAATTCGATAAATTATGTGATGAAGTTCATATGCCTTTAGTTAAGGGTGCTGGAAAAGACGTTGATTCTATTGGAGAAGAATATGTTGAGAAATATGGAGAAGAAGCATTAAGTAAAGTAGCAAAATTAAATTTTAAAAATACAGAGCGCATTCTTCATACAATGATTTACTAAAAGACATTATGTCTTTTTTTTATAGTTGTTTTTAATTATTCTGATATGTTATAATTTATATGGTTAAGGTAAGGTTTTTAATCTTGCTTTTAGGAGGTTATTTGATATGAAAATAAATATTACAGAAATGATGCGTGTTAATGGAAGACTTACTGATATAAGTGATGAAATGGATAGTATATTTAGTGATATTAATGTTGAATTTAATAATATTTCTAATAACATTAATTCAGCTGCTCTTCAACAATCCATTAATAATGTTCAAACTAATATTAGTACTTTAGGCAGTACATTCTCTAATAATATGGTTTTTCTTAAACAATTTGTTAGTGAACAGTTGACTTCATATTCTGTTTCTAATGATGAAGCAAGTGCTTCTCTACAACAATTAGTTGCTTTAGTTAATGGAACTTTTGATGAGAATGGAAATGTTTTACAAAAGGAATCTTCTGCGGTTTTAAACTATAGTTCTGCTGCAGCTGGCGGTGCTCTTTCTGCTACAAGTACTAACTCAGGTAGCGCATCTACAAATACCAAAAGAGCTGATGCAAATATAGGTGATTCTTCTAGTTATTCAACTGGTGAGAATTTACAGGATGTTTTCGCTAATAAAATTGATAATAGTCAAGCTAAATGGGATGTTGTTAAAACATCATATAATTTCTTTAAAGATAAAGGTTTATCTGATGAACAGATTGCTGGAATAATTGGTAATATGACTCAAGAGTCTGCTCTTGATTTAAGATGTCCAACAGGTCAATATCAAGGACTATTCCAATGGGGAAGAGACAGATATCCTTCTTCATGGGATTTAGATACACAATTGAATCATGCTTGGACTGAAATTGAATATACAAGAAATAATGGAAAAGTTTTATCTAATTTATCTCAAAAGTCTTCTGTTGGTGATGCGACTGAATCATTTGCTTATTGGTTTGAAGGTTGTACAACAGAAATGGATAAGAGAAAAAAATATGCTAATGCAGTTTATTACTATATAAAGAATAATTTATAAGATACATCGTATGATGTATTTTTTTTGCAAAAAAAATAGAGGTTATTCTCCTCTACTCTGAATTATTTTAGTTTCTGCAACCATATTATTAAGTGTTTCTACGTATTTGGCAATTACAGGTTGAATGTTTTCTGACATTGTATTCATTAATGTAGTTAAATTTTTCATAATAGATTCAATATCTTTTCCATCTGCATTTTCCCAATTAGTTTGAATTTGATTAATAATATATTTTAAACTACTAATATTATTTGTTAATTTTTGATTATAATTAGCTAGTTCTGCTGCACTTTTTTCTAAGTCTGGTAGACTTCTTATAATATAATTAGAATTGCCGTCCATAATATCCTCCTATTGCATTCCAAGTGATTGATCTACTGCTGAAACAAGTGAATCAATTTGAGATTTAGTTGTCTCATTAGTTGTACTATAGCTTTTAATTTGTTCATTTAAAAAACTGATTACTTTTGGTAAATTTGCTTTTACTTTTTCATTTAAGTCTACTATTGCAGTAGTAATTTTTTGGTTTGAGGCTGTTAACTCGCTTGAATTAACATTTTGACATATATCATTTAGTGTCGTAGACATATTTGCTAATTCTTGACTTAATGTTGTATCTATTTCTGTCGCTCTTCCAATAATTCTTTGTAATTCAGATAATTCTATTTTCATATGTTTACTCCCTCCTATAATGTTTTATTTTGAGTTGTACGTGACTCTGCAACTAATGTGTTCATTGTTTCTACATATTTTCCTACTACTGGATTAATTGCAGTTTGGATTTTTTTAATACAATCATCTAATTCTGTTAAGATTGATTGTAAGTCTGTACCTGACTCATTTTCCCAACTTTGTCTTATTTCGTTTAATATTTGTGTAAGACTTGCTGCATCTGATGCAATCTTTTGATTACTACTTGCAAGATCTGCTGTACTTGATTCTAGCCCATCTATATCTTTTATTTCATATGTCATATTGTATCTCCTACTTTCTTCATTATTCTTTTTTAATTATAACATATTTATTTTTTCATATCAACTTTTTTAAATATTTGCAAAGTTTCATTTCATTCATTAAAAAAATTCTAATATAAATAATATAAATTTTAAAATTATGTTATAATGAATAAAAATAGATATGATATTTCTATAATATAAGGATGGTGTTTTATGAAAATTAATATCTCAGAAATGATGAGAATAAAATCAAGAATGTCTGATATCAATAATGAGATTGCTACTGCTTTAGGAGGAATAAATACAGAATTTGAAAATATTTCTAATAATATTCAGTCTTATAATTTACAGCAATCTATTAATAAATTTCAAAGTAATGTTTCTAATTTATCTAAGGATATTACTATAAACATTAAAGAATTGGAGACATTTGCTGGAAATCAAATACAGTCATATACTGTTACTAATGAAGAAGCAAAAAGTGCACTTGGCAGTTTAGTTACACTTTTAAATGAAACATTTGATGAAAATGGAAATACGATTGTTAAAACTACTTCTGTACAATATTCTTCTACTCCAACTAGTAATGTTGTAACTACTGCAGCTGCATCTCCTGTTGGAAGTGCTGTTGTTGCAGCAACTGCTAGTCCTGTAGAAAACGCTGTAAATACTTCTGCTCTTGCTCCTACAACAAGTACTAGAAATATTAATCCTCCTGCTGAGAGACATCTTACAAGAGCAGGTGGCGTGTTTGCTGGACCAGCTGGTAAAGAAACATATTATAATTTAAATATGAATGGTGTTGTTAGCATTATGAGAAGTCAAGGATTTAGTGAAGCTGAATATCCATATTGGGTTCGTGATGATGGAGTTAAAATGCTTGGAGATTACGTTATGGTTGCAGCTGATTTTAATTCTCGTCCTCGTGGTACAATTTTAGAGACTTCACTTGGAACTGCCATTGTATGTGATACAGGTTCTTTTGCAGCATCTAATCCTTCACAGGTTGATATTGCAGTAAGCTGGTAAAAATCAATTTCTATAAATTGATTTTTTTTATGCAAAAAAGAGACTTTATTAGTCTCTTACTACTACGTTTATTGCCTCAAAGTTCTCATTATATAGTTTTTCTGCTGCTTCATGTTGCATATTTACGCATCCATGACTTCCGTGTCCTTGAAATCTTGTGTTTGTATATTCCCAAGACTCTCTCCATGATGCATCATGGAATCCAATTCCTCTACTTGTGATAAATGGCATCCAATAATCTACATAAGATTTATATCTTGTACCATTATCATTATATCCTCTTAAATATACTTGAGATTTGAAGTTTGATTTTTTTAAAGTATAAGAACCTACTGGTGTATCATGATTTCCAGCATTTCCTGTTACTACAGGTGTTGACCAACTTAGATTTCCATCTGAATAAAAGTATAGAGTTTGGTCACTAATATCTACTATTATGCAGTCTGTTGAGATTAAATCATTTCTAATATATCCCGTTGTTCTATCAACATTAACTAAAGACCAGTTATCTTTTTTTGATGTTACTTTTACAATTGTTCCTCTTGTTACTTGTTTTAGAACTTTTGATTTTGTTGATGAGCTCTTTCTTACATTTACTTTACTTCCTAATACTATAGCGTATGTATTATTATCCTTTGTATATGTAGTTACAGCTGAAGTTTCGGTAGATGAAGTATCTAAACTTACTGTATTTCCGTTTAGACTATTGCATGTCTTTGGTCCTACTATTCCATCTGGATCTAAGTTGTGTTCTTTTTGATATTTTATAACACATTGTTTTGTTAGTTTTCCAAATGATCCATCTACTTCTAGATTACATGATGCTTTTTCATTTAGTTCTCTTTGTAGTGCTTTTACTTTGTTTCCAGTTGAACCTTTTCTAAGTACGTAGTTGCAGTTTAATTCTTCTGCATAACAATTTGCCATATTCATAATAAATACAAATACAGCGATTAAAATTATTTTAATTGTTTTTTTCATAATATTCTCTCCCCTTCACGTAAACAATATTTTATTTCTAATAGATATTTATGTCAAGAAAAAAGATAAAAATTTATTTATCTTTTCTCGTATATACTAAATGTTTAAATTTAATTCCTTCTTCTTCATGTTCTCCAAGAAATTCTTGAGTATAATCTTCTTTATTGAATTTTGGGAAATAGACATCAGCTTCTGCTTCAGCATCTATTTCAGTAAGGACTAATTTATCTGAATAGTCTAATAATTCTTGATAGATACTTGCTCCACCAATTACCATTACTTCTTCACCAATTGAATCAATATATTTTAATAGTTCATCTAATGATTTAATTACAATTACTTCATCAGGTAAATCTTGTCTTCCTTTTCTTGTTAGAACAATATGCTTTCTTCTTGGTAATAGTTTTGGAAGAGATCTGAAGGTATTCATACCCATTACAATTGGTTTATCTATTGTTTGGGACTTGAAGAATTTCATATCTTCATGAAATCTCCATATTAAGTCATTATCTTTACCTAATTCATTGTTTTTGCCTATTGCGGCAATCATTGTAAGATTCTTCATATTATATACCTAATGGGAACTTAAGTTGAGGATTTTTTGTTTTAATTAATTCTCTTGGATAATCATCTATTTTAACATCATCTGGTGTGAAATCATCAAAGTTCTCTACCTTTTTATTTAAAACTATTTCGGCTTTACAATTAACTGGTTCTCTTTCTAGCATTTCAATTGCTTGATCAATGTGTCTATCATAAAGTTGAATATTAACTGGTTTCCATGTAAATGTTCCTGGAATTAGTCCTAGTTCTTTTGCAACCATTTTTTGTAGGGCTGCGTATTGAACTTGATTAATACAGCCTGCTGTTGCAAAGTCACTTGATCTTTGAACCATAGTCATATCTAAATAATCTTTTCCATCCCATTCATGGCGGACATTCCAAATTGTTAAGAATGCACATGGTTTTAATCCATGAGGTTCATTAAAGTCATCTTGTTGCCATAAGCAAGTTATATGTCTTCTTCCATCTGGATTGTTTTTTATGGCTTCAATGACTTCTTTTTTTAGCATATGTCTACGGGATACTGTTTCACCATAGCATGATCCTATATAAGGATGACCCTTTTCATTTAGTGCAAAGCTTCCATCTTTTTCTTTTAAAGCCCAATCTAGCCACCAGTTGTTTACTTTATGGTCTTCTTCCCATGTTCTTTTTCCAAGTAATTCATCGAATTCAACTAGGTCACTACTTTCTTTTTGATAAATCCATAGGATTTCTGCAATTGATGCTTTTGTTGCGATTGGACGTAATGTTATCATTGGGCTTTCGCCACGAGATAAGTCATATGTACATTCTATTCCTTGATTAAGACTTATTGTATGTGCTGGAACCCAGATTTGGACTTCATTGTCTTTTTCAACTACTTTTTCACTAGAACCAACTTTTATTCTTTCTCCATCTTTTGTTGTTACAACATTTGATTCTTTATCGTATGTTGCACCCTTATATGAATCTTCATAATGAGGTCTTGGATCATGATCTAATGCTCCTTCTTGTAATATCTTGTCCATTATTAATTTGGCATACATATCACCTTTTGTACCAATTGGATTACCTTCTTTATCTACTAATAATCCTTTTTTTATTTTTGGTTTAGCATATGATGTCTTTTTTAATTTTAATGGTTGTTCCCCTAATTTAATCTTTTCTAAATTGAATCTGTTTAAATCAAACTTACTCATATATCCTCCTTAATTATTTATTATATATTAATTAATTTTTAATGTAAATTAAAAAAAAGATAATGTTAATCATTATCTTTTGTAAACTTATTAAATTTCTTTATTTCTTCTGTTGTTAAATCTGTATCATTTAATTCATCAATTAACTTTTTCTGTTCTCTTGATAGTTTCTTTGGAGTATATACTTTAAATACAACATACATATCTCCTTTATGTCTTCTATATTTATTGTCTACTCCTTTGCCTCGAATTCTTTCTTTATCTCCGCTATTTGTTCCAGCAGATATATTTATTCTTACATTACCATATAATGTAGGAATCTCTTTTTTGCATCCTAAAATTGATTCTGTAATTGTTAATGGTACTTCTATGTATATATCATCATTGTCTCTAATGTAGTAATCATGCTCGTCAACTACAAATTCAATATATAAATCTCCATTTGGTCCTCCATTAGTTCCTGGATTACCTTTTCCTGATACTTTTTGTCTATCTCCTGTGTTTATTCCTTCTGGAATTGTAATTGTTAGTTTCTTATTAGTTTTAATTTTTCCTTTTCCATTACATTCACTACATTTTCTTTTAAATGTTTTACCAATTCCTCGACAATCTGGACAAGTTGTTGTTGAGACAAATGAACCAAGAATTGTTTGTTGTTGTTGAGATATTGTTCCCTTTCCGTGACATGTTGAACATGTTTCTTTATCGAACCCTCCTTCACCATCGCATTTAGGGCAATCTTCTACTACGTCCAAATTAAATTTTTTTGTACATCCATAGATTGCTTCATCAAATGTTAAGTCCATTCTCATTAGTATATCGGAACCTCGTGTTGCTCTTGGGGAATTACTTCTTCCTCCAAATGATGTAAAATCAGAGAAACCTCCTGTTGATCCTCCAAAGATTGAATCAAATATGTCTCCAAAGTCAAAACCACCACCATCAAATCCTTGAAAGCCTCCGTAGCCTCCAGCACTTGGTCCATTTCCAGACACTCCCGCATGACCATATTGATCATACATTCTTCTTTTATTTTCATCTGATAATACAGAGTATGCCTCTTGAACTTCTTTAAATTTTTCTTCAGCATTTGGATCATCTCTGTTAACATCTGGGTGAAGTTGTTTTGCTTTTTTACGATAAGCACTTTTTATTTCTGATTCATCTGCACCTTTGGAAATACCTAAAACTTCATAATAATCTCTTTTTTCTGCCATTTTGTTCACCTCTATTCTTCATATATTTTGATATATTCATCTATCAAGTCAGAAAAGTATTGACATGCATTCTCATAAACTTCTGGTTTTTCTAAATCAATATTTAATTTTTTATAAATATCTATTGGCCATAAATTACTACCTGTTTTTAAGAAGTCAATATATTTTTCTATCATATTTTTATCATTAGATAATATTTTTTTTGCAATTGTTGTTGCAACACAGATACTTATTGCATAACTATATAAGTAAAAATTCATATAATAGTGGCTTCTTGTTACCCAGCCATTTTTTATTAAATCATCACACTCTACTTTGTCACCATAATATCTTTTTAGTGACTCTGCAGATAAATTATCAAGATATTTTTTCGTAAGAACTTCGCCATTATGTATTTTATTGTACATTTCTTCTTCAATTTGTCCTTCTCTTACTGCACCAAATAAATTTGAAGTTATTACATCTAAAATATTTGCAATTCCAGACAAGCGTTCTTCTTTTGTTTTGCCCTCTTTGGCTAAATAGTTTGATAATAAACATTCATTAGTAAGAGAGGCTACTTCTGCTACAATTGAAGAAGTATTTCTATATTGTGGAGGATTGTTTTCTTTAACAAATTGGTGATGAACATTGTGTCCTCCCTCGTGAATTATAGTTGAGATTGATTCAAGATTTCCATTATAGCTCATTAGAATTCTTGAATTTTGATTTATTGTTGAGAAACTATATCCTCCACTGCATTTACCTTTATATTGGCAAAAGTCAATGTATTTATTATCAAATATTTTCTCAAACTTTTCCTTATATTCTTTTCCTAATACACTTATTACAGAAGTAGTCATTTGTCTTGCTTCTTCTATGGAATATTCTTTGTCTAAATTAGAGATATCTAGAGCTAAGTCAACTGGTGTTAATTTATCTAGTTTTAAAATTTTTCTCTTTAATTCATAATATTTTTGTAATTTATCTAGATTAGAGTTTATTGTATCAACTAAAGTTCTGAACACTTTTGTATTAAAGTTCCAGTTAAACATTTTACTATCCCAAGATGAATCAAATCCTCTTATTTTAGCAACTGTTTCATTCATTGAAACATAACTTGATAGAAGAGAGGCATTTACTGATGAGTATTCTGATATTTTATTATTAAACTTACTTCTTACTTCTTTTCTTACTTCTCTATCTTTGTTTTTCATTAAGTGATGATAGTTATTTGTAGCGATAATGATATCATCATTGCCTACTTTTATATTTCCATAATCATGTAATGAATTTAGCATTGTAGATGAGATATCTTCAAAATGATCTACTGAATTTGTAAGTGATGAGATTATCTTTTCTTCATTTTCACTTAGAATATGATCTTTATTTCGATAAATTCTATCTAAGGCATCTTTAAATTCTAATAATTTACTATTATCTTTAAATAAGTCATTATATTCTTCTTTAGATAGTTTTAATAATTCTGGGGCAAAGAAACTTGTGCTTTTTTCTATATCTAAATTTAATAATTCGCACTTGCTTTTTCTTTCAATGCTTTCAGGATTATTTAGTTCTTGATCATTTACTAAATATGAATATACATATAAATCTTCCCATGTTGCGACGACATCTAATTCTAATTTTAAATATTCATATAATTTTTCTTTGTCTTTAGTACAACCTATGTAGTCTTCTAATTTTTTTATTTTTTCTTTTAAATCTTCATATGTTTTATTAAACTCAGTTTCATTTTTAAAGAAATCTGTTAAATCCCATTTATATTTATCTGGTACTTCTGCTCTACTATTATATTTCTGCATGTTCAAACCTTTCTATATCAGTTAAAAGTTCTAGCTTATACAACTAGAACTTTTAAAATTTTATTCTTCTTCGATATCTGCTTCTTCTACATCATCGTCATCTTTTTTGTTTTTCTTCTTGTCTTTTTTCTTATCTTTCTTTGAGTCATCGTCATCATCTTTATCGCTTTCTGATTCTTCAACTTGACGTTTCTTAGCTTCTTCTTCATAAACTTTTGCAGATAATGCCATGGCTTTTTCTTCTAGTTCTTTCTTAGCTTTTTTGATTTCTTCTATATCATCTTTTTCTAGAGCTTTCTTTAAATCTTTAATTAGATTTTCTGCTTGTTCTACATCTTTCTTAGATGCTTTATCTCCTAAATCTTTTATTGCTTTTTCAGTTTGGAAAACAATTTGTTCTGCTTCATTTTTTGTTTCGATGTTTTCTTTTCTCTTGTCATCTTCTTCTTTGTTTTCTTCTGCTTCTTTTCTCATTCTTTCTACTTCTTCATCAGAAAGGTTAGTTGAAGATGTAATTGTGATAGATTGCTCTTTATTAGTTCCTAAGTCTTTAGCAGATACGTTTACAATACCATTTGAGTCGATATTAAATGTAACTTCTATTTGTGGAACTCCTCTTGGTGCAGGTGGAATGTTATTTAATTGGAAACGACCTAATGTTTTGTTATCGTCTGCCATTGATCTTTCACCTTGTAATACATGGATATCTACACCTGGTTGATTATCTGCTGCTGTTGAGAATATTTCTGTTTTTGATGTTGGTATTGGTGTATTACGAGGAATTAGAGTTGTCATTACTCCTCCTAATGTTTCAAGTCCAAGTGATAATGGTGTAACGTCTACTAAAACGATATCATTAACATCTCCTGATAATACTCCACCTTGGATTGCAGCACCCATAGCAACTGCTTCATCTGGATTAACTTCTCTTGATGGTTCTTTTCCTAACTCTTTAGTAACTGTATCATATACTAATGGTACACGAGTTGATCCACCAACAAATAATACTTTATCAATATCTTTCTTAGTCTTCTTAGCATCTTTAATTGCTTTACGAACTGGTTCTAGAGTTGACTCTACTAAATCTCCAATTAAATCTTCAAATTTAGCACGAGTTAATGTCATATCTAAGTGAACTGGTTCTCCATCTTCATTCTTAGCAATAAATGGTGCTGATACTTGTGTTGAAACCATTCCTGATAAATCTTTTTTAGCTTTTTCTGCAACTTCTTTAAGACGTTGCATTGCCATTTTATCTTCAGTTAAGTCAATATCATTTTCTTTCTCAAATTCTTCACATAAGTATTCAATTATTCTTTCATCGAAGTCATCTCCACCCAAGTGGTTATTTCCAGCTGTTGATTTAACTTCAAATACTCCGTCTCCTAACTCAAGAATTGAAACATCGAATGTTCCTCCACCTAAGTCATAAACAAGAATTGTTTGTCCTTCATCTTTTTCTAGACCATATGATAATGCTGCAGCAGTTGGTTCATTAATAATTCTTTCAACTTCTAATCCAGCAATCTTTCCAGCATTTTTAGTTGCTTGTCTTTGGCTATCTGTGAAGTATGCTGGAACTGTAATTACAGCTTTATCAACTTTATCACCTAAATAGCTTTCAGCATAATCTTTAATGTATGATAGAATCATTGCTGAAATCTCTTCTGGTGTGTATTTTTTACCTTCTAGTTCTACTTTTTCGCTAGTTCCCATTTTTCTTTTTATAGAACTAACTGTATTTGGATTTGTAATTGCTTGTCTTTTTGCAGACTCACCTACTATTTTTTCTCCTTTTTTAAATGCTACTACTGATGGAGTTGTTCTTCCTCCTTCAGGATTTGGAATTACTTTTGCAACTCCTGCTTCTAACACTGCGGCACATGAATTAGTTGTACCTAAATCTATTCCGATTATTTTTCCCATAATTTATCTCTCCTTTATTTTTGATTAATTTTTACGGATGCTGGTCTTATAACTCTATCCATTAATTTATATCCTTTTTGTAATACTTCTAGAACTATATCATCTTCCATTTCTGGATTATTTTCAGCAACTAATGCTTGTTCTAGATTTGGATCAAAGACCTCTCCTTTTCTATTTATTTCTTCTACTCCGAACTTCTTAAGTATATTTAGAAGATTTGTATACATCATTTGAAATCCTGATAAATATTTTGCAAATTCAGGATTTTGATTTTTACTTGCTAAATTTAAGGCACTTTCAAAATTATCAACTAGTGGAATTAATTCACTAATTAGATCCTTATTAGCATATTTTAACATTGATTTAGTTTCTTCATCTTTTCTCATTCGATAGCTTACAAGTTCTGCTTGAGAATATTTTATTTTTTCAATTAAATCTTGATTTTCTTTTTGTAATTTTAAGATTAAGGCATTGGCTTTATCTAATGGATTTTCTACTTGCTTTCCAGCACCATTTTCCATTGTTACTTCTTGTTCTTTTGGTTGTGTTTGCTCTTGTTGTACTTGTGCTTGTGAATTGTTTGTTTGTTCTACGTCTGCAACATTATTATTTACTGTTTGCTGCACTTCTTCATTTACTTTCTTTTTCATTGAAACCTACCTTTCAATATTTTCTTTAATGTATTCTAGCATTCCAACTACTCTATCATATTCCATTCTTTTAGGACCTATTATTGCAATAGTTCCTTCTTCTCCATCTTTATTATATTTCGTTTGAATTACAGTTACATCACTATCAATATTATTTTCGTTACCGATGTATATTTTGATGTTTTTCTCATCATCTTCTTCAATATTACTTAATAACTTTGGATTTTCTAACTTATTGAAGACATTTTTTACTTTTTCTACATTTGATGAAAACTCTGGTTGTTCAAGTATTTTGCTTCTTCCCATTACATTTACTTCATGATTAGTAAAATCAGTAAATACATGATAAAAAGCATTATATAGTTGTTCATGTTGCTTAACATATTTTCCAATTATTGGTTTTATTTCAAACTCTAGTTTTTTGGATACTTCATCTATTGGTGTACCTGCTATTAAATTATTAATTAAACTTACTGTTTTCTTAACTTCATCCATTGGTACATCTTGAAGGCGAATATTTTTATGTTCTACATGTCCTTTATCAGTAACTATTATTACAATCATACTTGCTTCATCATAAGGAATTACTTCTATTTGTTTTAGAAGATTCTCATGAGATGTACTTCCTAGTACTACGGCAGTATAATTTGTCATATCTGATATAACTTGCAATGACTTTGTTATTACATCAGATAGTGCTAGTTGTTGATTTTTAAAAACAATCTGTAGTTTTAACATATCTTCGGCATTCATCTCTTTTAATTCCATCAAGTTATCTACATAGTATCTATAACCTGCTTCACTTGGAACTCTTCCAGATGATGTATGCGTTTTCTCTAATAATCCTTGGTTTTCAAGTTCACCCATATCATTTCTAACCGTCGCACTTGAGCAATTTAATTCTTTTGAAATTACTTTAGATCCAACGGGAATTGGTTCTCTTATATACCTTTCAATTATTAGTTTTAAGATTTTGTTTTGTCTATCAGTCAACATAACAACAACCTCCTAGCACTACATTTTTATTAGTGCTAATATAAATATACTCTTCCTTTTGGCACTTGTCAATAAAAAGTGCTAAAAAAATAAGAGTAGTCAATACTACACTTATTTATCTTACAAAATCTATTGCATATAGTTTTACTCTTTCAATAGCTGTTTGAGTTGTTTTTTTATCTTCTACTGATAATGTGTTCCCATAAGCTGTTCCAACCATTATTCTAATTGGATCGGTTGGTGTTCCAGCAGCATTAGTATCTGCTGCTAAAAAACCTGATTTTGATTGAAAATTTGAAGACTCAACAACTGTTTTTATTGTAAACGTTCCATCATTCATTGTCTTTATATTCCATATTTGTGGTTCGTTTCTTGATAGAGACTGGAATGTTTCTGGAGCTGCTATTGTGTTTCTTCTTGTATTTTCATCCCTGTAGATTGTAATTGACTTAAATCTCGTTAGTTCCATTATTCTATACTCTGTTGCACAACTTCCATTCAAAATATTATTAAATAATTTATAGTCGGTATTATCTTTTATTTTACAAATAGAAATATTAGTACTTCCAGGTGGATTTGCATCTGGATTGGGTACTTGTCTGTCATTTTTTTCTCTGGCCGTTGAGATAATATCAATTGACCATTTTTGTCTTGCTTCACCTGTTAAATATTCAGCAAGTATTGGATTTGAATCTCCCTCTGTATCTGCTCTTGCTGACCAAACTCTCGATTCTGTTGTAACTGGAAAAATATAATAATTTCCATGACGTGGTAAATCATCGTCAAACCAGTCTGGCTGATATGCTGACATTTTTATACCTGTTGGTGTTATAACTGTAGGCTTTTCTCCATTTGCATCAACTGCACCTTCGCTTGAATATAGCGTATTCACTGTCCCACCAGCATTTACTGTTTCTATTTTTAAATATGATTCTGCAGTTCCTCCTATTTGTTTATTATAAGAGCCTGAAGTAAATAACACTGATATATCGTCAATATTTACTTCTGCACTTCCAAAATCTATTGAACATGTTGAACCAGAACATAAATTATTACTAACTACTGTTCCTTGATGAGAAATAGATAACGATTGTAGATTTACGTCTGTTGATTTAATTTCAACATTAACTTGTTTAACATTATTATATTTTGCGTTTCTTCCAGGGATTTTATTTTCATGCGTAATATCACCCGGATAATCATCTATATTATCATCAGCTAGTTTTGTTATATAAACTCTTGCTGCTCCTTCATTCACACTTGGTACCATTAAACCATCAACAAAATATAAATTTACATTTTTGCCATTTGCTGTTGCAGCTAGTGGAGCTTGTGCATTTCCATCAGGATATCCATATATTTCTGATCTTTCTGAGCCATCACCATAACCAATTCCGTTTGATCCGATTAGATTTGATGATGTGTCTAATGTGAATAGGAACTGATGTATCTTAGGATTTTGATGTACTCCATTATATCTTTTTAAAGTTCCACTTCCTGTTGTTGTAGGAATTGGTTTCATTAGTGTTGTTCCATTATATTTTACAATTGCATCTCCACCTTCACATATATTTAATACAAGTTCTTCTGGAAGATAGATTATTCCTGTTGTATATGCACCATTAATATTGCCAACAGGTTTTGAATAGGCTTCAATTCTATACCAACCACTTTCTCCTTTTGGAACAGTATGTGTTTGATTTGGTATATTGCATGTATAGTTTTTACTTGCTAAGTTATAGGCAATTAAATCCTCTTCTACTCTTTTTGATTCACTTGATACATTATTTCTAGTTGATGATAATAGACCCATTAATATTACAATTATCATGAGTCCTAAAACTGTTAGTCCATAAATTACTGTTGTAATTGCAAACCCTTTTCTATTCATCTTATTCACCTACTATACTTACTATAATATCACATTTTCTTAAGCAAGACTATATATTTATCTCCATATTTTTTATCCTTTATATTTTTTAGGGGTTCTTGATATACGATTTTATCTAATGAATCACTTTCACAGATTATTAATCCTTTATCATTTAACAAATCATATTCCATTATAAGTTTTATACTTTCTTCAATATAATTTGTTTTATATGGTGGATCTAGGAATATTAAATCTAATTTTACATTCTTTTCTTTTAATAATAATAGTGCCTTTTTATAATCATTATTTATTGCTTCACAATTTGTTATACCAAGTTTTTCGATATTATTATTTATTACTTTAATGGCTTTTTTATTAATATCACAGACATAGGCATATTTAGCTCCTTCACTTAGGGCTTCTATTGCTAAATTACCACTTCCTGAAAATAAATCTAATATAATTGAATCACTTAGATAATTTTGAATTGTTGCGAATAGACTTTCTTTGACTCTTTCCATTGTTGGTCTTGTACCATCAATATCAAAGCCTTCTATTACTCTTCCTTTATATTTTCCAGTAATTATTTTCATTATATACACTCTTTTCCGTCTTGTATTTCTTTTAGTTTTTTATTTAAATACATTATGATAAAGTTAATTTCTGTTTCATTTGTTTTATATTCTTTAAAATTTTCATTTTCTAGTATTTTTCTTTTTAAACTATCACTTTTATTATACTTATACTCTTCTAGTAATTTCATTAACTCCTTATCATCTTTTATTATTGTATTTAATTCTTTTATTTTTTTTACATATTCATTATTATCTAATATGTTTATTAAATTGTCTATTTTATCTTCTATCTCTTTCATATTTTTATTTTAACATATTTTATTTAAATACATCTAAAAAAGCATTTAAAATATTTATTTTGTCACTTATATTATCTAATTTATCTGTATATCTTATATGATATTTTTCTTTAGCTATTTTATTTAATTCATAGATATATGATTCATTTTCAAATAATAATTTA
Organism: uncultured Muribaculaceae bacterium; assembly: GCA_964530845.1. Classification (GTDB taxonomy): domain Bacteria; phylum Bacillota_I; class Bacilli_A; order RF39; family UBA660; genus UBA3789. The sequence continues at coordinate 105,587 of CAZHBS010000003.1, read as the reverse complement.
TAATGGAATGATTCATCTCTTAATATTCTATATATATGGGGATGTTTGTGAATATAATCTACTACTTTTGGATTCATTCAAACCTCTTATAGATTGGTTCTTGTAATTGTTCTTTCTTACCTATTCCCATATCATGAAGGAGTCCTAGTGTTTTTTGAATATTATTTATACCTGATTGGACATTATTTAAATCTACCTTTTTTAGCATATTAAATACTTCTTTTAGGGAGTTAAGGTCTACATCATTATTTAAATATTTATTCCAAATAGAATGATTTTCTCCATAGATTTCATATAATTCATATAGTTGTTGCCATGAAACGCTTCCTTTTAATACTTCTTTTGCAAGATTTGGTTTTTCTCTTGCAAAAGCAATAAAACTTTCTTTTGACATATTATCACCATTATATATTATGTGTTTGTATAAAAAAAAGACTATTGCTAGTCTTTATTTTAGAAAATCATCTATTGTCATTAGTCTATCATCTATTTCATCTAATGAAACTTTTTCTCTTTTTGGAACTTTTTCTTCTGGTTGTTCTTCTACTTGTTCTATTGATTGTTCTTCATCAATTATAGATGTTTGACTCATGTTTTTTGATTGCATGTTAGCTAATATAAATGCATCTATTAATTGTTTCTTTGAAATTTGTGTTCCTGTTGAATATCTATCAGCAATTGGTAGTTCTGTCATTTTAATTATATTAATTTCACTATTTTTTATTCCGATATGTTTTCTTGATTCATCAATAAATGTTTTTAAGATAACATATGGTTTTGATTTTACTTCTCTTATTACTTGAACTCCTCTTCTTGTTCTTGATAAAATATCAAATTCACTTAATCTAACTCTTTTTCCTGTTCCATTTTCAGTTATTACGGTTAAGAATTCATGTGTTGTGTATGAGAAGTTATTTACAGATACTACATAATCATCTTTTAATTTCATTCCTTTAACACCTGATGCTTTTACTCCTACTAGTGGTATTTCATCAGTCTTAAATGATAGTCCATAGCCTGAGTCTGTTGTCATGAATACTGTATCATAGTCTTCTGGGATTACTGAGATTACTTTATCATTTTCTTTTAGATTCATACATGAACTTGCTTTATTATATCTTTGTAGTTTAAACTCTTTTAATTTACTTCTCTTAATCATACCATTCTTTGTTGCGATAATTAAATTCTTGTCACTTGAAAAGTCATACGCTGGTTGAGCTGCGATTACTTCTTCTTCAGCTGGTATTTCAATTATATTGCTTACATGTTTTGGCATATCTTTCCATTTTAAATCAGGAATTATATGTACTGGTATATGTAGATAGTTACCTCCACTAGTGAAGACTAATAAAGTATCTGTTGTATTCATCTCATACAATCCTATAATATAGTCATTTTCTTTTAGTGTAAGATCTGTTTCATTTGATGATGAGTAACTTCTATATGATGTTCTTTTAATATATCCATCTTTTGTAATTAAGACTACTACATCTTCTTTTGGAATCATATCTGTTTCATTTATTGAAATGTCTGTTATTTCATCTTTTATATCTGTAAGTCTTGGTGTTGGATAAGCATCTTTTACTGCTTTTAAATCTTTTTTCATTACTGATTTTAATATTTCTTCACTACCTAGGATTGAATTTAGACCTTTAATTATTTTTTCAAGGTCATTTAATTCATTTTGTAGTGCAACTACATCGGTATTAGTTAATCTATAAAGTTGTAATGTTACAATTGCTTCTGCTTGAGCTTCACTAAATTCAAATTCTTTGATTAAGTTATCTTTGGCATCGCTTTTATTTTTACTAGCTCTAATTACTGCAATTACTTCATCTAGTATTGAGATACATTTTATAAGGCCTTCAACAATATGGAATCTTGCCTCTGCATGTCTTAAATCAAACTCAGTTCTTCTTTTTACAACTTCTTTTTGATGAGCAATAAAAGCATCTAATGATTCTTTTAGTCCTAATAGTTTTGGTCTTCTATTGACAATTGATACCATATTGAAGTTATAACTTATTTGCATATCGGTATTTTTTAAGAAATAATTAATTATTAAGTCAACGTTAGCATTTTTCTTTAAATCAATAACTACTCTTACATCAGCAGCTGATTCATCTCTTACTTCAACTATTCCATCAACTTTTTTATCAATACGGATATCATCCATCTTTTTAACCATTAAGGCTTTATTTATTTCAAATGGGATTTCTGTAATAACTATTTGAGGTCCATTTTTTGTTTCTTCGACTGTATATCTACTTTTAACAATTATTCTTCCTCGTCCTGTTTTATAGGCATCTAGTATACCATCAAGTCCTTCAACGATACCTCCTGTTGGAAAGTCTGGACCTTTAACATATTTCATTAAAGTCTCTAACTCACAATTTGGATAATCAATTCTATGTATTGTTGCATCAATTATTTCTCCAAGGTTATGGGTTGGGATATTTGTAGCATATCCAGCACTTATTCCTTGAGCTCCATAAACAAGTAAGGCAGGGAACCTTGCTGGTAAGACCGTTGGCTCTACTGTTGTATCATCAAAGTTTGGAGCAAACTCTACTGTATCTTTATCAATATCTCTTAATAATTCATTGGCTATTTTTGAAAGTCTTGCTTCTGTATAACGATAAGCAGCAGGACTATCACCATCTATTGATCCATTATTTCCATGCATATCAATATATGGGATTCTTGTTTTCCAACCTTGAGACATTCTAACCATGGCATCATAGATAGATGTATCACCGTGTGGATGATAATTACCAATTACGTCTCCAACTGTCTTGGCACTTTTTCTATAACCTTTATCGTATGTATTATGTTCTTTATTCATGGAGTAGAGAATTCTTCTTTGAACTGGTTTTAATCCATCTCTAGCATCAGGTATGGCACGATCTTGAATTATGTATTTTGAATAGCTTCCAAATCTTTCCCCCATTATGTCTTCTAGTGTATAATCAAATATTTTCTCAATTACTTCTTCTGTTTCTGTCTTTTGTTTTGCCATATTACCACTACTTTCTATAATTATTTTAATTACTTGCTATTTTATAATCATCTTCTAGAGAGAATTCTACATTCTCTTCAATCCATTCTTTACGAGGAGGTACATCATCTCCCATAAGAATTGATACCCTTTTTTCTGCTAGTTGAGCATCTTCTATATTTACGCGAATTAAAGTTCTACTTCCTGGTTTCATTGTTGTTTCGCATAATTGATCTGCATTCATTTCACCAAGACCTTTATATCTTTGAATTTCACACTTTTTTCCTTTACTCTTTTCTTGCATTTCTTCTACTGTGTAGGCATATTCTATTTCTTTACCACATTGAATCTTAAATAATGGAGGAAGAGCAACAAATAATCTTCCATCTTCAATCAATGGTTTCATATATCTATAGAAGAATGTTAGTAATAAGCATTGGATATGTCCTCCATCTTCATCGGCATCGCTCATGATTATGACTTTACTATATTCGCAATCATTAAGATCAAAAGTTGATCCATATCCTGCACCTATTGTATATATCATAGTATTTATTTCTTCATTTTTTAGAATTTCGTCTTCTTTTGTTTTTTCGGTATTTAATACTTTACCTCTTAAAGGAAGAATAGCTTGATATTTCCTATCTCTTCCTCCTTTAGCAGAACCTCCAGCTGAATCTCCTTCGACAAGGAATAATTCTTTTTTTGTTTTGTCTTTACTTTGAGCTGGTGCAAGTTTTCCAGATAGGCTTCTTTCTTCTTTCTTTTTAGTTTGTCCTTTTCTGGCATCTTCTCTTGCTTTTCTAGCAGCTTCTCTTGCAATTTTACTACGCAAACTCTTATTTATTATATCTGTTGCGATAGCTTTATTTTCTTCTAAATAAACTCTTAATTGTTCAGTTACAACATTTTCTACTGCAGATTTTGCTTGAGGAGTACCTAGTTTTCCTTTTGTTTGTCCCTCAAATTGTAAAATTCCTTCTGGTATTTTTAAGCTAACAATGGCAGTTAATCCTTCACGTACATCGCTTCCTTCAAAAGCTTTATCATTTCCTTTAACGAATCCATTTGACTTGGCATAGTCGTTAAAAACTCTTGTAAGTGCAGTTTTGAATCCTACCTCGTGAGAACCACCATCTACTGTTTTAACATTATTTACGAAACTTACTATTTTTTCGTCATATGTATCTGTGTATTGCATTGATATTTCAACATCAATCTTATCTTTTACACCCTGAAAACTTAATACTTTATGTAGTGTATTTTGCCCTTTGTTAAGTTCTTCAACATATTCCTCGATACCACGTTCATAATGATATTTAACATCTCTTTCATCTTCTTCATCTACCACTTCAATTGTAATACCTTTTAATAAGAAGGCTGATTCTTGCATTCTTTCACATATTGTCGTGTATGAAAATTTAGTTGTTGAAAATATCTCATCGTCTGGCATAAATCTTACTAATGTACCAGTTTTATTGGTTGTTCCTATTTTCTTTAATGGAACAGCTACGTGTCCGCCATTTTCAAATCTAATGTAACTTTCTTCTTTATCTCTTTTTATTGTAACTTCCATCCATTTAGATAAGGCATTAACTACACTTGAACCTACACCATGTAGTCCTCCTGATACTTTATACCCATCAGATTCAAATTTTCCTCCAGCATGTAATACTGTATATATTACTTCTGGTGTTGATTTGCCTGACTCATGTTTTCCTGTCGGTACTCCACGACCATGATCTTCAACGCTTACTGAACCATCTGTATGAAGAATTATTTTTATATAATCGCCATAGCCATTTATTGCTTCATCTACAGAATTGTCAACAATTTCCCATACTAAATGGTGTAATCCTCTTTTATCTGTTGAACCAATATACATTCCTGGTCTCTTACGAACTGGTTCTAGTCCTTCAAGTACTTTAATCGATGTCTCATCATATTTGTCTGCCACTTTAAATCACTCCTAATTCCTCAACTATAATTTATTATATCAAAAAACAATTATATTTCAACGAAGGTTTACTATTTTTGACAAAAACAAATAAAAAGACATTGATTTAATTCAATGTCCCTTCAATAATCTTTCTTGCTTTTACAATACTCTCTTCTGATGGTTCTTCAGCATTATCATAGATATTAGATAAGTATATTCCCTTACTAGTTTTTTCTCCTGTTATTTTATGTTTATTGTCTACGCTTGGTCTATTTGTAAATATTTTATATATTTGTTCCTTAGAGATATTTGTTTCATATGAACTGTTTAAATTTATTAATAATTCATTATATTCTTTTGGATTATATTCTTTTTTTAGATTATCGTAGATTTCTTCTATTAAGTATATTATTTCGTTATCTTCAATTAATTCATCTAACTCTTCTTTTGTATCTAGCTTAAAGTTTTTATATTTTATATTTTGTTTTTTTATTAGAGATAAAAGATTTTTTTCAGAAATTCTAACATTATATTCTATTTTTGTATCTAATAAGTTTTCTAGACTTTTTATTGTTGTTTTATCTCCATATGTATTTAAGTTTTCTACTTTGTCCATTTTAGTTTTAGATGATTTTATTGGAATATAAGCATCTTTTGAGATAGATATAACTGATGCTTTTTTACTATTTGTATTCATAGAGATAATATTATTAAATTTATTATGTCCATTTTCATCTACTACTTCTACATATATATTAAATTTATCTAGTTTCTTAGAATCAATTTTTCTTCTGTTATAAATATCAAATTCATATAATTTTTTAAATAATGAACTTTCATAATTTAAATTTAATGTCAAATTACTATATATGTTTTTATCAAGAACAATACAATCAACTTCATTTCCTAATAATGCTAATATTAATGCATCAACTGTTGTATATGATTTATGATTTAGTTCATATTTATTTTCGATATTTTTTAATACATCATCTTTATTTGACATTTCTTCGAAAAAGCCTACTGTTCCTTCTGGTCTTTCAGAACTTTTTTCAGCTAGTACTATAAGATCATATGTTGTTTGATAGTGCTTATTTTCTGTTGCGAAACTATTATTTAAAAACTGATTTGTTTTAGTTAGTAAATAAATTCCGTCAACACTAACTAATAATGTTGCGATCATTAAAAGATAACCTATTGCTTTTAATGGTTTCTTTTTATGAACATTGATTAGGATTGTACTTAATATTGTTGTAAATAATAAGATAAGTATTGCTCCTACTACATAGCGTGCTTTAAGAATTGATATGCTTATTGTACTTATATACAGTGTTATTATTAGACCTAATGACAACACAAATAACAAGTTTCTTGCTCGAAACACTTTATGCTTAATTAATTTTTTATATCTATTTAATCTTTTATTTTTAGTCTTTTTTTCATTACTCATACACTACCACCACTTTTTAATTTATATTTTTTATCTCATCTCGATATTTATATATGTTTTCTGTTTCTATTAAATAATTCATCATTTGAAAGCAATTATCATAATACTTTCTTAATTTATAATTTGATAAATTACTGTATTTTTTATCTATTTCTCCTACAACTCCCATTTTTGTAATTATTGTTTTTATACTACTAAATATTGGACTGTTATAGTTTTTATATTTTTCTGGATCTTTTATTATGTAATTATAGATCTTATTTAAGATTAATCTTTTTGTTTTTATACCATTATTATTGATATTATTATAAGAAAGAAGTAATTCATAGATGTCATCTGGTAATATGTTATACAAATCTTCATAATTAATATCTTTTTTAAATATTAATACTTTATCATCTAAGTCATAGGCTTCATATCCATATTGTTCTAGTATTATTGGAATGTTATGGAATAGGATACTTCTACTTGTTTGATTAAATATTACATTTTCATTATAATGTTTCATTGATTCTAATAGTAGTACAATATTTAAGAGAAACTCTAAGAAGTTTATAAAGGCTTCATCTGTTATTTTTTTATTGTTTAAATTAACACCTATGAATTCTAGGTATGAATATACGTCTAAATATGTTCCGCGATATTTCCAACTATTAAATAAGTACATATCGACAAATTCAAAAAATGTATAGTTTTTTTTATCATAAGTTAAGCATTTACTTGATAAGACTTTTACAATTTTATGATATTCATCTTTATATGTTGTTTTACTATTTAAATTAAAAATAGATATTCTCATACTACTACCACCTAGTATCATATTATTATTTTACTATATAAATCAATTTAACAAAAGAAAAAGATAAAATTATCTAATTTTATCTTCATTCTCTGTTTTTTCATCTGTAGTTCCTTCTAAGTCAAAATTAGAATTTAGAATATAACCATCTTTGGTATTATATGTTTCGTCTAGTGTTATTTCTATTGGTTCAACTGGAGCAGGTCTTCTTTTTTCAGCTCTTTGTTCTTCTGTTAAAGTTCCATTGCATGAGCGAAGAGCTACTGCTACTCCTGTTGCAACTAATAATGCGATAAATCTTTGACTAAATTTTATTTTCATTTTAAATCCCCCTTTATTCCCTCAAGTTGCACATATTATATCATATTTTGGTTGATTTGTCTAGTTTTTACTGTTAATTAGTTCTTTTAGGCTTGCAATTAAACCATCGACATAAGCACAGCCCATAAAGCATATTACTGATTCTAATTCATTTTCTAATTTATTAATAGAACTTTCTGAAATAATATCACCATCATTTAGACCTTCTATTATTATCTTAGATGATACTCCTGGATAATCACTTGGATTTTCTCTATTACAATCGATATCTGTTACAAAGGCTTTGTCTGCGGTATTTAAGGCATCAATAAACTCATTTTTAAAATCTTTTGTTCTTGAATAAGTATTTGGCTTAAATACTACTACTAGTCTTCTATTTGGATATTTTTGTCTAACTGCATCAAGTGTTGCTTTTATCTCTGTTGGATGATGAGCATAATCATCTATTATAGTTGTCTTTCCAACGTTCTCTATAGAAAATCTTCTCTTAGCATTTTTAAATGATAAAAGTAATTCATATATTTTATCTTTAGGAATACCTAATTCTTTGCAAAGAATGATTGCAGCTGTTGCATTTTGAACCATATGTTTACCATATAATGGGATTTCAAAACTTCCATAGAATTCATCTTTTATAAAGATATCGAATCTTGATCCTTCTTCTTCTAATTTTATATTTTTGATAACAACATCATTATTAAAACCAAAACCATATGTTAATACTTTTGTCTGATAATTAATCTTTCTAAGTTCTGGATTATCTCCATTTACAATTACTAAATTTTTTGTTTGGTTGGCGAATATCTCAAATGTATTTCTAATATCATCTATATCTTTGTAACATTCCATATGTTCTTTTTCAATATTGGTTATTATTGAATATGCTGGGTGGTATGCTGTGAAATGTCTATTGAATTCATCACTTTCTACAACAAAGTATTTATTTTCTTCTCTTGCATAGCCATCTCCTGCTCCAATAAAGTAATTACAGCCTACAGTGTTTTCTAAAACATGTCTAATAAGTGAAGAAGTTGTTGTTTTACCATGTGTTCCACTGACACCAATTGATGTAAATAAGTCTATTACATCCCCTACTAGTTCATTGTATTTTCTAATTTTTAAACCTAATTTTCTTACTCTTTGTATCTCTGGATGGTCCTCAGAAAATGCTGCGCTATATGTTACTATTGTATCGCTTGGAATATCATGATCCTGATTATAGTAAATATGAATATCTCTTTCTTCTAGTCCTTTCTGAGTAAATTTATGCCCGATTGCATCATCATAGCCTGATACATCATTTCCTAAATCAAATAATATTTGAGCTAGTGTAGACATTCCTGTTCCTTTAATTCCTATACAATAATATTTCATTTTCTCACATCCTTTATTTAATTATAAAATAATATTAATTGATATGCAAAGATTTATTTACATATCTTACTATATTATATTGTTTAATCTTTATTTTTATCTCTTAATGAATAGATGCATCCACAATAATCTTGTCTATATAAATCATATTCTTTTGATAATTCAATACTTCTTTTATAACCATTTTTCTTTTTAAAGTCAGAGTATAAGTATGTAGAATTGTATTTAGAATTAAGTTTTGTTCCTATTTCATTAATCCAATCAGCTTTCTTATAGGGTGAAAGTGTTAGAGTTGTTGCGAAATATGGAATATTTAGGCTATCAGCTACTTTGGCAGTTTCTTCCATTCTTAAGTTATAACATTTGTAGCAACGTCTTCCTCGTTCCGGTTCATTTTCTAAGCCCTTGGCAATTTCAAAGAATTCTTTTATATCGTATCTTCCATCTATTACTTTTATCTCGTATTTAGGAGATATCTTTGAGACAAATGTTTTTAACTCATTCAATCTTTTTAAATATTCTTCTTCATTAGTAATATTAGGATTGTAATATAAAATTGATATTTTAAAGAATGATGATAGTCTTTCTAATACGGCGCTACTACATGGAGCACAACAAGCATGAAGAAGCAATTCTTCTCCTTCTTTAATATTTTCCATTTGATGCATCATTTCTAAATCATAATTCATGTTAATCCCTTCTTTTGTGCATATTATATCATTTTTATAAATAAAAGTCATGTCCTTCCATAACGGCTTTCAAAAGTACTTTTTCTTCTTTTTTATTTTTAATTATAATTATTTTTCGACGATATTTTGTTAATTTATCATTTAAATTTAAGTTATTGTTTTTATAATTTAAGTAAATTATTATATTTGACTGATTGCTTATTATATCAAAGTTATTATCATTATTACTTATAATAATCCATTTTTTATATGTTTTTATATGTTCGTTTATATTATTTATATTTTCTAAATCAAAGACATTTATATTTAGAACTTTACCTATATTTTCGGATAAAGATTTGATTTCTTTACTTGGTCCAATTATATATATTTTCATATTAATAAAAGAAGAAGATTATTTTTTCTTTTTCTTTTGCTCTTCTTCTTTTTCTAATTCCTTAAAATCTACTTTTCCATATAATGTCTTTGGTAGAGAGTCTCTAAACTCAAAGTATTTAGGTTGTGAGTATACTGAAAGAGATTCTTTACACATATCAATAATTTCTTTTTTGATTTTAGCTGTTGGCTCTATTCCTTTTTTTAGAACAATAAAGGCTTTAGGAACATGCATTTTATATTGATGAGGTATACCTATTACACATACTTTATCGACACTTTCGTGTTTTGCGATTACTTCTTCGATTGATGATGGATAAACATTAAATCCTGATACTACAATCATTCTCTTTAGTCTTTGAGTATAGTAAACTATTCCATTTGGAGCAATATATCCGATGTCTCCAGTATGTAACCAGACTTCTCCATTTTCGTGTTTTCTTAGAACATTATCTGTTTCTTCTTTGTTATTAAGATATCCCATCATTATAGTTGGTCCTTGAACACATATTTCTCCTTCTTCTCCAAGAGGTAGTTCTTCACCTGTTTCTGAATCAAAAATCTTATATGTATTTCCAACCATTGGAATACCGATACTTCCTGGTTCATTTGTTCCTGGGAATGTATAACATGTTGCGGCAACAGATTCAGTCATTCCATAACCTTTTCCTATGTTTACATGAGCACCATGTTTATGAAGGAAATCATTTATTCGCTGTTCGGCTGGTATTGTTAGATGGTCTCCTCCTGAAATTATATATTTTAATTGTGACATATCAACGTTATCAAACTTTGGATTGGACATCATACCTTCCCATAGAGTTGGTACTCCTAATATTACATGAGGTTTATCATTTTTCCATATTTTATAAAATCTATTCGCATCATACTCTGGCATAAGGATTGTTTCTACCTTTAAGCATAGCGGAGTATGAACACATATTCCTAAGCCAAAACCATGAAATATTGGTAAAACTGTTACGATCTTATCTTTTGGTCTAACATCAATAACATTTACTGCTGCTTGTTGAGCTATGGCATTAAAGTTATAATTGGAAATCATAATTCCCTTAGGTGTTCCAGTTGTTCCTCCACTATGAAGAATAATTGCTAGATCTTCTTTTTTTACATTGGCACGGAAGTTATCTCTTGAGGTAATTCCTGCTGCCATAAAGTCTCTCCAACTCATATAAGTATTGTCTGTTAGTTTTGGTCTTTTTTGAGTTATTGAACGTGTTAGTGTATATCCAACAGTTAAACCTAATGGCATAGATTCTTTTGGTGAAACTAAGATGGTTTTAAAAACTTTTGTTTTTGGAATAACATCTTTCATTTTGTCATAGTTAAAGTCAACCATTATAAGTATTCTTGATTTTGAATTATTTAAATAATTTTCTAGTTGTTCAGGGCTTGATAATGGATGAACCATATCAGCAACTGCACCTATTTTATTACAAGCATAAAAGGCATATAAGGCTTCTGGCATATTTGGTGAACATATTGTTACAATGTCCTTTTCTCTTACACCGTATTCCCTTAGAGCCTTTGCACAAATATTTATGTTATAGAAAAATTCATTGTAGCTGAACCTATTACCAAAATAATTTATGGCAATAAAGTCCTTGTCTTCTCCTACTGATTCTACTAAAAAGTTATAAAAACTTTTATCTGTAAACTTAATGCTCTTTTCTTCTCTTGAATAGTATTCAAGCCATGGAGCATCATTGTTTTTATCTTTTTTCTTGAATATCTTTGTTAGTAAGTCTTTTAGTGGTGTCACTTAATCATCTCCTATTTATATCATAAATATTATTTTACTCTTATATTTATAAAAATACAATTCATAATTATTTATTACTACTTTCGTTCATGGTTCTTAAAAATTCTAATAACCATAAATCACATAGTTTTACGGAGTTAATACTTACTTTCTCTTCTGGTGTATGAGCACCTATTATTTCAGGAGAAATAATTGCTACTTCTAAATCAGCTTTTTTTTCTTTAAAAAATCCAGCTTCCACAGTTATATGAAGAGGTTTTATTACTAGTTTAGATTTATTCGTTTTTTTATATGACTCTTCTAATTTCTTTACTAATTCTGAGTTATATGAAGTTTCAAATCCTGGTTGGGATCCTTGGATCACTAGTTTATAATTATATTTATTAGTATAACTATCTAAGTATTCCATAAGGCTTTCATCTTCTTTTTTTCTTGAACTTCTCATACCAAGTTTCATAATATTATTTTTTAAATCAACTACTCCAAGATTAATTGATGTTGTTACAAAATTATTATTTATATTATGAACTCCATGCTTAATACTAATTATAGATTCTAGGTATTTATGAGAGTCAATTTCAGATAATGATTTCTTTTTACTATTAAGTGATTCTAGAGTTATATTTATGTTTTTATACTTTGATTGTAATTTCTTTCGATTGTTTTCTAATATTTTAGATAATTCATTTAGTTGAAGATTTGTTTTTATAATTGCAGATGATGTTGAAGGAATAACATTGAACTTTGTTCCTCCCATAAATTCAATCAATTCTATATCTTTTATTTCTTTTAATGCTTTGGCTAATTCTTGAATGGCATTACCTCTATCTTTATTTATATCAAATCCAGAATGTCCTCCTAGAAGTCCTGATAATTTTATATGGTATATATTCTTTGTACTTTTTTCATTTCTTGATAAATTTGTTTTTAAAATAATATCTTTAAAGGCTGCGCTTTCAATGACAATGGTATCTTTTTCAAAACCATCTAAGTTAAGCATTACATTTCCTTCTAAATCTGATATATCTATTTTTTCTGCTCCTATCATTGTTGTTTCTTCACTAATTGTAAAAACTGCTTCTACTGAGTACTTTGTATTTTTTAAAACATTTAATATTTGGGCTACTCCTATTCCATTGTCTGCTCCTAGTGATGTATTTTTGGCTGTTATATAACCATTTTCTTCATAGGCAGTTACTCCTTCTTTTGAAAAATCTATTGTTGATAGTTCATTTTTTTCACAGACCATATCAAGATGTGCTTGAAGAATTATTGGTTTAATATTACCAGTTTTTCTTTTTATTATGACATTATTATATTCATCTTTTCTATATTCATAATTGTTATTTTTAGCAAATTCGCATATATAGTCTGCAATTTTTGATTCGTTACCAGATTCTCTTGGTATTTTAGTTATTTCATAAAAGAAATCTATTGTATTATTCATGGTTCCTCCTACTTATGCATATACTTTTTCTTTAGCTTTTGTTTCTTTTCGGTCATTACCTATTTCTGTTTTATTAGAATTAATTATTGTTCCATCAATGCTACATGGTCTTTCCAATAAATATGTATGTACCATACTTGTTCCATCACAACCTCTTTGTACAGATGAGATTTGATAATCTGATAAAACTCTTCTTATCTCATCTTTTAGACTATCATATAACGCTTCATCTTCTCTTCCATGAAAATCAAACGTTTTTTCAGTAATAGAGACGTTTTCTCTTTTTTCTTTTGCTAAATCTACTGCTAGTATAAAGGTTGGTGCCTCTTCTAATTCTCCATTTTCATCTCTTAGTTCATAGAAGCCTTCTAGATTTGCTGGAAGTGTATAACCTTCTCCTAGATAATTTTCTCTATCAATGTTTCTTAATGCTTTACTTATCGCATAATAACTATGTCTATTTCGACAATCGATAATACATGTTATCTTTGTATTAGGATATATTTTATTATATTGATATGCTCCTTTAATTGCAATTTCATATATTTTCTTACCTATTCCTCGATGTGGAGAATTCATTCTAACTAAAATACCTGTAATTGAAAGATACTTTGCATCATCTACTGGATAATATGGATCCTTAGTTCCATTATTATTTTCATCATATTTTATTGTAGCAATTCCAATTATCTCATCATTGTTTGCATCCTTGGCAATTACAATTGGGTACATTAGACTATTCTTCATAATCAATTCAATATCTGGTATATGCATAAATTCGACATTCCCTAACCAATTGTGATTATAGAATTCATATATTTTATTATATATTTCTGGGTCTTTTGATAGAGAGGACTTTGTCAGAACTTCATATACTATACTGCTATTTGGATTCTCATCTCTTTCTTTAGCTGTTTCTCTTTTACAGACTATACTAATTAATTCATTCAATACTTTTAAATTACTTCTCATATTCACTCATCCTTTTTTTAATATAAAAAAATGACCTAAAACTTAATTGTTCTAGGTCATTTACTTATATTCTTAGTATTATATTATTTTATTAAACTATTAAGAAGCAACGCTAAAACAATCAAATATTTCGTTTGATTTTTTTATTTTCTTAACAGTTTTTATTATTTGATTATTTTGCATATTATCTTCCTTTCGTTGTTTTAGATAATAACATAACATATTAAATATGTCAACTATATGTCTGTTCTAGCTAAAATCTCTGCTGGTTTTTTCTTTATTGTATTAAAGACTGGTACTAATCCAATAATTATGTTAAATACATAAACTAATATGACTGCACATAATACTAATTGTGGATTTATTAAGATATATTCTTGAACATATTTTATTCCAGAAATTATTTTTAATAGATAGGCTGCAAGAACAATTCCTGGGATTGATGCTAGTGTTGTGATTGCGATTATTTCGCCACAAAACATAATATATATATCTTTTTTATTAATACCTATTGCACGATATATTCCTACTTCTTTGATTCTTGATAGGAATGATGATCTTATCATAAATAGAATTTCTATCAATGAGATAACAAGTATGATTGATGCTGAAATAATTGATGTTTTTATAAAGTCTTTTCTTTTAGCAATATATTTATTTCTACTTGTTGTATAACTATCATTTATTGTCATATTATATTCATTTCTTACTTTATTTAATGTTTCTTCTTTATTTTTTGGATATATCGCAACATTCTTTACAGTTGAAATGTATTCATATTTCATAGTGTTATAGTTTACCATATGACTAAGTATTTTTTTACTTTCAAAATATCCAACTACAACAAGTTTATGATCATTTACTTTAACATCTATTGCGTTCCATAATTTATATCTTTCTTTATCTGAATATGGAACAATTACTTCATAATCATTTTCTGGTAGTCTTCCTTCTTTTAACCAAAATTCATTTGCATATAGAGAATATAGGTCAACTTTTTTAGATTCACCATAAGCATCTGTTCCAAAATATGAATCTGACATATAAAGTCCACCTTCATTTTCATATTGAAGATTTTCTTTTGTGTGATATAGAATATTAATCATTTTATCTTTTGGAACATATATGCTTGGACTTTGCATATCTACTATTCCTACTATTTTCATATTTGGAAGGTGATCTATTACTGTTTCTCTTCCTAGATATTGATCTTGTTTTTTAAATCCATATGATCTTGCCCCATCAGTTTTGATAGAATTATCGATTGTCATTTTATCAACAATTATTTCATTTTCATTTTCTGGCATTCTTCCAAGTATTAATTTATCTTTTGAAACCATATCTATATCAGCGATGCTTCCTGTTATTGATAGATTCAATCTTTCAAATTGATAATAGTCATTTGTATTAAGTTTAATTATTGTTTTTGAATCTGATGGAAGCATATAATTAATATCTAAATTATTCTCAAGTGACAAATAATCATCTACTTTTGTCTTTTTAGATTCAATTATTAAGTAGTTTTTATTTAACTCAATAAACTTTTCATCTTCAATATTTAAAGATGCGCCAATACATGATATTGCATACATTATGAAGGCTCCTGATAGTAAGAAACCTAATAATAATATTTTCTTTATTAATGAATAGTTTAATACTCCAATAAAGCCATTTGTAATAAATGTTATTGGATTAAATATAGAAGAATACTTTAGTTTCTTATCTTCGTTGATAATATTCTTATAATTAAATTCATATTTATCTATATCATTTTTAGAAATATTTTTATAGTGATCATCTATCATTTCAATACTTGATTCATCATCAATTACTTCTATTTTACGATTTTGAGGAGTCTTTATATAAATATTATTATTTATGATTGCGATATCAAGTTTAATATCTTCATCATTATTTTTATAGATATTTATGTTTTTATATTCTTCTTTTTGTTTAAAATCTTTTAAATAAATATTATTAATTATTTCATAATTTAATTCATCTTGTACTTCGTTTTTATAGTCTTTTATTATTTTTCCATCTTCTAGTTCAATTATTCTTGTTGCATAAAACTTTGCTAGAGGAGTTTCGTGAGTTACCAGAATTACCAATTTATCTTTGGATATTGACTTAATAATATTCATGATTTCAACTGAATTTTTACTATCTAGATTACCAGTTGGCTCATCACATATTATGATATTAGGATTTTTAACTATTGCTCTGGCAATACCTACTCTTTGTCTTTCTCCTCCAGATAACATATTACATGGTCTTCTTTTGTATCTTAACATTCCTACTTTATCAAGAACATATGTAACTCTTTTATCAATTTCTTTCTTATCTTTTATTCCAATTATTTTTAATGATAAAGCAACATTATCATAGACTGATTTACTTTCTATTAACTTATAGTCTTGGAAGACATAACCAATATTTAGATTTCTTATTTTGTCGACATAGTTCTGAGTTCTTGAAGTTATCTTTTTACCATTGATGTAAATTTTACCTTTTCTTACCTTGTCTAGTCCACTGATAACATTTAAAAGTGTTGTTTTTCCACTACCACTTGGTCCTAATAAAGCAACAAGTCCTGTTTCATTAAGTTCAAAAGAGGTATTGTCTATAACATGAATTTTATTTTTCTTAAATCTATTAAAATACTTATCAATTTTTTCTATCTTAATCATATTATATCTCCTCTCTATAAGCTGTCATGGCACTACATTTAAATATCTTTCTTGAGTATCTAAAGCTTAATATTAATGACATAATTATAATAATTACATAAAGCAAGATATAGTCATTTAATTTGAAATAGTCATTTACTGTTGTGATAAATCCAACATTCATTATTCCTATGTTATTTAAATAAGAAATCAATAGGAATATAAAGTAACTTAAATTACTTATTATTAATAATTCTGTTATTAAAAGATCTACACAAACTTTTTCACTTGCTCCAAGCATTCTTATAACTGAGAAATAATTATTTCTTGATTTTAAAATTATTTTTATTACTACATAAGATATGAAGAATAATACTACTATAAAGATAATTGTTGTTACAACTTTTAAAGCTCTTATTAATTTTGCAGATTCTGATATAATCATTGTGTCTTTTACTGCTAATGGATTATAATCTAGTTTCTTTAATTCATTCATTGTATCATCTAATAATTCTATATCTTTTATATAGATACTCATTTGATATGATGGTTTATTAAATAAGGCTTGATAGTCGCTTGGATGAAGATAGATTTTTCTGGCATATTGTTCTTCATATTTAGTTGCATCATATGATGGGAATGTCATTATATAATTAATATTTTTCTTATTATAAGTTTTAGCAATTCGAAGATTTTCTACTTCTTGATAGTACATATTTTTTGCTGTTATTGTTATATATTTATCAATACAATTAAACTTGTCACAACGATAGTTCTCATCTTCTGAAATGAATGCTGTTCCAGGATATACCCAAGGGTTTTCTTCTATTGTATAACCACTATTTCTAATATTATCTATATATTCATTAGGAAACTCTAGTGCGACAGTACTATATTTTTTATGAGTATCATATTGAAGTGTTGAGAATGTATTTTTAGTAACATACATCTTACATTCTCCAGTTGTTTCATCAACATGTTTTACCCCAACTACTTTATATGATTTTGATTTATTAATTACTCCTGTAAATTCATCCCACATATAGATATCATTATTTAAAAGTTCATCTATTTGATTTTCTAAATAAGAGTATTTATATATTTCAATGACTACTTCATTATCATTTTCTGGTAGTCTTCCATCAATATTTTTAGAATCTAATAATTCAACTGGTCTTAGGTTTGCTGATAGCCACATTTCTTCTGTATCATTAACAAACTCTATATATTCGTCTACTATGGCATCATTTTCTATTATATAATCAACGTTTTTATTCTTTTTTAATGACTCTATTTCTTCATTAGTAAATGGTGTTTTATCGTTTTTATTTACGACAATTCGATGATCATTTGTATCATTAAAGACAATGTTATAACCATTTTTAGTTTCTTGATATTCTTCTTTTTTAAAGTAAGAATACTCAAACATTAAGCTTGCTACTATGAAGGAATAAACCAACATCATTAAAATAAACTTAGGAATTATATTAAAAGTATTTCTGATACCTAATTTTATTTTTTCATGAAATCTAATATTTTTGAATGTATAGTCTGATAGAGAATAGTCTACTTCTTTTGGTTTTTCTATCTTTCTATCTTCTAAGACTTTTCCATCATGCATTGTGATTTTTCTAGTAACGTATTGTTCTACTTGGTCATAGTTATGAGTTACAATAATTATTAATTTATTTTTAGAGATGTCTCTTAATAATTTTATTACTTCTTCAGCTGACTTTTTATCCAAACTTCCAGTTGGCTCATCGGCTATTATTACTGGAACATCTTTGGCTAGGGCTCTTGCGATTGCGACTCTTTGTTTTTGACCCCCAGATAGTTTTGATACTTTAGTATTTTTATACTTAAGCATATTTACTTTTTTTAATAGTTCCAATATTTTTTCTTTTCTTTCTTTTTTAGGTACTCCATTAAGAGTCATAATTACATCAATATTTTGGTATACTGTATAACTATTAATCAAGTTAAAGTTTTGATAAATGTTTCCAATATATTTTCGGCGATATATTTCCCAATCTTTTTCTATATAGTGGCTTGTTTCTTTACCTTCTACATACATTTCTCCTTCTTCGTATGTATCAAGTCCTGAGATAACATTTAAAAGAGTTGATTTACCTGAACCTGACTCTCCAGTTATTGCGACAAATTCTCCTATGTCAAATTTAAGATTTATTTTTGTAAAACCTGAGGCAATTATTCCTTTACTATAATAAAATTTCGATACATTTTTTAATTCAATCATTTGAATATCTCCTTTTATATACCTAATTTTTTCTTCATCAATAACATTTTATGTTATAGAAAGTTACAACTAGGTTACATTTATGAAATAATTTTCTTTATAAGATATATTATACATTATTATATTAGTTGCAGACTATATATTTTTAGTTGCACTTAAAAAAAAGTGAAATTATATTTATAATCCCACTTTTATTTTTAATTAAATTTCTATAAGTTCATATTCTCTTGTTCCATATCCTAATTCACTTGCAGCTTCTATTGTATGAATACCATTTTTAGAATTTACTCTTTCTATAAAGTGTTCTTTTCCTGGATCATCTGATTTTTCTACTAAATCGATACAAGCTTGGTCAATTGCGATTGGGTCTAGAGATGCTAGAACTCCAATATCTTTCATGCATGGGTCTTCAGCAACTGCACAACAATCACAGTCTACTGACATATTGCACATTACATTTATATAAGCAATATTGTCTTTAAAATGTTCTACTACACTTCCGGCAGCATCAGCCATTGCTTCTAAGAATTCTTTTTGGTCTACTTCAAACATATCATCAAATGTTCCAAACTTTCCTACGCAATGAATATAGTTTTTCCCTTGTCCAGATGCAACTCCAATTGATAACTGTTTAAGGGCACCACCATAGCCACCCATTGGATGTCCTTTAAAGTGAGATAGAACTAACATTGAGTCATAGTTATCAATATTTTTACCAACATAATTTTTCTTTAGTCTTTTACCATTTGGAATTTCAAGAACTTTGTCTTCGCCTTCGCCATCCATAATATCAACATCGAAGTATTTACTCCAACCATGGTCTTCCATAAGTTTTTTATGTTTTTCTGTTGTGTTTCTTGCTCCTTCATAAGCAGTATTGCATTCTACAACTGTTCCATTTACATGTTCGATTATTTTTCTCATAAATTCTGGATGAAGATAATTTTGGTTACCTTCTTCTCCTGAATGAACTTTTACAGCAACTTTACCTGGCAATTTTATACCTAGAGCATCATACATTTTAACAATGCTTTCTTCTGATATATCTTTTGTAAAATAAACTTTTGCTTTTTCCATAGTCTACTCTCCTCTTTCTATTTCTGTTATTTCTATTACTTCTCTTACTTTATTATATTTTATTTTTACTTTATCACCATTATTAATAAATGGTAATAAATCTTTATTAATAGTAATTGATACTTTGTATTTTTGATTATTATCATCAAAATAATAATTTGTATTTCCATCGATAATTACTGTTTTTAAATTGTTTATAATTACTTCTTTTTCTTCTTTAGAAACAGTTTCATTACCTGCTTCTTTTAGATAGTTCTCAGCTGCTTTTTCTATTCCTTTTGTAGCATCTGTTACGACTACTTTTTGATAATTTACTACATCAACGAAAGCATACATTTTAACAAGACCAGCATTATCTTTTAGGCTAATTAAATATGTCGGTCTGTTGTTTAAATTAATCAATAATGGGAATGTTGATGTATAGTTCATTTGTTGAACTTGTCCTTTAGCAGAGTCCATTGCTGAATATTCTTCTGCACCAGATACATTATAAAATCTTGTTTCTTTAGTTCTCATATTTGTAAGAATAAAACCAATATTTGATTCATCAGTTAAGACTGATGTTATTCCAGTATATAGATATATATCATCGTCCATGGCTAAATAGTTATATCCTCTTGTTGTTTCTACGACATCTTTTTGTGTAAATATTGAGTTTAGGAAACCATTTTTATATGCTCCCCAGTCATCAACTTGTTCAATTATTAAATCAGCTTCATAGACATGATCTACCCATTTTGGAACATCTTTTGTTTTATAGTATTTAGAACTTCCGTCTATTGGATTTAATATAACAATTCCTGTTACTTCTCTTCTTTGACCTAGACCATGATATTTTATAACACTTGCTATCCAATATGGATTTCCTTCATTATCTATTTCAAAGTTAATTGAATCAAAATTATATGTTGGATAAGCAAATTGTAATTTACGATATAGGTTTTCATTAAAATGAGCACTTGGGGCATATTTCATTCCCTTATCAAGTTTAGTAAGTTTAGCTTTTCCATCTGTTGAATCTACTGTTATATAGCCTTTTATTCCATCTTCTCTATTAGTTATCCATTTAATAAATCCATTATATTCAAGTGGAGTTACTCTAATTATTTCATCTTTATAATTTATTTGTGTATAAGCATTTGAAACATCAAATTGAGATACTAATTCAGACATTTCACCCATTACTCTATCCCCTAGTTTTTCAGATGAGTCTCTATCTAGTAATGGTAATTTATTAAAGTCTACTTCTTTAATGTCTTCATAAAACTCTCTATCAGTATCAATTTTAATTCGTTCATAATATTTTTTTGAGTTAAACATTGGTGAATTTATAATTACTAGTAATATCATAACTATTATGTATGCTGGAATTATTAGTAATATTTTATATCTTCCTGGATTCATTTCTATTCTTTTTCCTGTTGATAAATCATGGAAGAAGTTTTCTACTCCAAATATCAAGTATAAAACTATAAATATTGTAACTGCTGGCAATATAAATGCATATAGTCCAGGATTATGCAAATCTAGTGCTGGGTGTACAAAATAATATGATATTAAAAGGTACACTACTGTTACAATTAGTGGTATTAATATTGTATTTCTTTTTCTTTTTTTATTTTTACTCATATATTCATCTCCTATAATTATTTTATCATACTATTATCTTTATTCAATCTTATTTTATTATATTTTTTTATAGATTTAGTTATGTATTTTGATTATAATATTATCAATTGGTGATTACTATGGAAAAGAATTATGACTTTAGATTTAAGAAAACAGATGCAGCTATTTTTAGGGCTTTATCTAAGTTATTAGAGACAGATGATTTTGATAAAATATCTATTTCTAAATTATGTTCAATGTCTTCAATAAATAGAACTACTTTTTATGATCATTATAAAGATAAAGATGAATTATTAAGGGCATTTATTAATGATATTTTTAATATTAAGACTAGTTCTATAGACAAGATTACTGATAATAATAGTATGCTCGATCAGGTTGATTTTATTTTAAATATAATTAATAAAAAAAGTAAGTTTTTTAATTCTTTGATTAAGTCATCTAAAGAAATATATATTAAAGATTCTATAACTTTAGCAATTAAATCTAAATGTCTACTTAATGATGATTTAATATTTTTTATTGGAGGAGTCTCAGCAATAATTACTGATGCAATTTATAATAATAGTTTTGATAAAGAATATTTATATACTTATATTAGAGATTTATCTTTTCAATTTAATTTATTTAATAAAAATAAGGAGAATTAATTTTAACTCTCCTTATTTTCTATTATTAATGAACTTAAAATATCTTTTATTTTATCATTAGTAAAGTAATCTAGTTTATAGAATGTTAGACAATACATTTTATTATTTTTTATAATACATGCTTGCTTATAATCTTTTCCTTCAAAGATATAGCCTTCTAAATCTCCTTCTAGATATATTATATTTTCAAGATCTGGAAGAGCTGTTTCGATAAAATTATAAAAGTAATTTTCTTTTATATCGATAATTGGAGTCCAAAAATTACATTTAATTTTCTTTCTTTCTCTAATAAATTTTATTAAATCAATATCATTTTCAATATCATGTTTTTTTATAAATCTATCTCGTGATGCTTCAGAAATATATAATGGGAAGTGATTAAATTCATAAAAAATGCTTTCTTCACTTCTATTATTTATTTCATGCATCTCTGTTTCAAAACCACCAAACATTAATGCAGCAGTTACTTTATTATCTTCATTATAAAGCATATGATATTCATAGTTTGAGTCTTTATCTCCGGCTTCAAATCCTTCAAAATAATCTTTTACTTTCATTGAATAATTATCTGACTCTGCTTTAAAATAATTAGTTTTATTTTGTTCTTCTTCACTATAAGACGCTATATTCCATACTTCTCCGATACTATATGTTTTATCATAGACATCATTTCTCATAAATACATCTTGGGTATATACAATTAATAATTTAAATATTACATATAACAGTATATAACCAAACATTGTAAGAGTTATTAATTTTATTCTTGCTTTATTATCTTCCATATTTATACCTCTTCTCTATATGAAAAACATTAATGTGAAGATTGCAATTGCGAAAAGATATAGTGAGAATCTCCATAGTTTTCCTTTTTCGACTAACTTTGTTAATAAATTATATGACAAATAAGTTAATAATCCTGCAGCGATTGAGCCTAATAAATAATATAGTATCAAAGATATATCTGTTGTTCCTTGAAAGTTACCTATTCCTACAAGCATAGTTGCAAGACTTACTGGGAAATATAACATAAATGCATATTTTAAAGCTGTTTTATTTTCCATTTTACATAATAGACATCCTACTAAAGTTAGACCACTTCTTGATATACCTGGTACTAAAGCTATTGCTTGGAATAGACCTACAATAACTGCATCTAAATAAGTTATATCTTTATCTTTCTTATTTCCTTTAGTATTACTTACAAAAGCTAAGGCTAGTCCTGTTATTAAAAATCCTATCCCAACAATGTAAATATTACCTACTAATACTTTCTCAAGTAGTTTATTTACTGGTATTCCTACTAGCGCAACTGGTATAGTTCCAATTACTACTAACATGCAATATTTGAATTCTTCTTTATATTCTTTACCTTTACTTATTATAAATTTAAAGAATCCTTTTATTAAGTTTAAAACATCTTTTCTAAAAATTAATAATATTGCGATAAATGAAGCAAAATTCAAAATTATTTCTAGGCTTAAGTCTTCAAATAAACCAGTATTAAACATTGCCTTAAATATGTATATATGTCCACTACTTGATATTGGTAATGGCTCTGTTATTCCTTGTAATATTCCAAGGATAATGTATTTAATTAATTCCATATAATCACTCCTATTTTCATTATAACATAATTTTATACTGTTAAGAAAAATAAACCAAACATTATTACAGATATTAGTTCAAATGACAAAATTATTTTATTATTAGTTATTCTTCCTAAGAAATTACTTATATAATCTATTAATAATGATAAAATACTCATTCCTACTAATATATCTAGGGTATACAAACTTAATATATTAAAAATAACTATAAAGTAGACGATTGCGAACAATAAATATCTTATTTCTGTTAGCTTATCAAAAGCATCAAGTAATATTTCACTAATAAGAATTGCACATATTAATCCAAATAAAACCCATTTTAAGTTGTTATCTAATAATAGAATAAAATATATACTGATAAGGCAACTATAAATATCTGTTGTTATTTTTGATAGACGATAAAATACTTTTTTTGATGTTGATTCATTTTTAAAATAGAATATTGCTTTAAATATATAGTTGGTTATTAATATTGCATAAATAATACTTGTGAAGATTATTCCTAAAGTATCACCTTTTAGGGCTTTAAATATTACTCCTAATGTTAGAAATACTAAAGACAATGAAGAATTGATAATTGAAATTATCATGTTATAAAGATTTCTTTGTTTCATATTATAATTCTTTTAAAAGTTCTTCAATGGCTCTTTTTCTATGTGAAACACTATTTTTTTCTTCTTCTGTTGCTTCTCCAAATGTTTTTTTCAAATCATCTGAAAAGAATATACAGTCATATCCAAAATCTTTCTTTCCTTTTTCTTCATCAATTATCTTACCATTTGTTTTTCCTGTGAATGATTTATATTCATATTTATCTTTATATAGAACTATATCACAAATAAAATAAGCAGTTTTATCTTTACCTTCTAGTTCTTTGATTAATTTATCTCTGTTTGCTTGATCATCATGATTTCCTGCATATCTTGCGCTATATACTCCTGGTGCATTATTTAGAGCTTTACAGCAAAGTCCTGAGTCATCTGCAATTACATCATAATTTAGGCCTTTTTCTTGTAAGTAATTCTTGATTGTTCTTGCCTTAATTAAAGCATTTTCTTCAAATGTTTCTCCATCTTCTACAATATCTTCAGTAAAACCAATATCATTTAATGATAATATATTATATTCTTTTAATATTTCTTTAAATTCTTTTATTTTATGTTTATTGTTTGATGCTAGTACTATGTCTTTCATCATATTCACCTCACTTTTAGTTTATCAAATTTTTTAGAAAAAGAAAATACACATTATATATGTGTATTATTTCATAAGACTTTTTAAGATATCTCCAATTAATGTTTTTTCTCTGATTAATGATGTTAATTTTTGATCGTATGTTATGCATTTTAAAGCAGAGAGCAATATATCATGTGTTTCTCCTGGGAATAAATCATATTTTCCTTTTGGATATGAATAATCATAGAAGAAGATTGGTATTCTTAATTCATAATTTATTGTAACTTCTTCTGGATTATAGTCAGCTACAGGAAGTGTCTTCTTTAAACCATAAAGTGATGTGATAAATACAGCATGTTTATTTTCACATACTCTTGTAATATTTCCTAATATTATATCTAATTTTGCTAATTCTTCTTTTAAATGGTTAATTGTTGAAGAAGTATCCATCTCATAATCAAATATTATTAAATCGTAAGGCATTTCATTTATAAGTTTTTCTACTTGGTCTTGATTATATAATGCATCTGTCTTTTCCATAAAACAAATTATAGGATTATTTATAGAGTTTAGACCATTAGCATAGAAATTAACAACATTTATATTTTTTCTATCTGTTATTATAAGACATTTTTTCTTGTTTCTTATTAAAATATTTGAAAGACTATCTTCATACTCTAAGTTTTCAATAAATGAAGGTATTTTATAATTACTATATAGTCTTATAAGTGATGAGATAGGAAGAGATACTCCTTCTTTAAAACGTTCTTGAGCGCTTCTATAGATTACTTCTATAAAATTATCATAATTTTCTCTTCTTGTATTGAAGAAAAATAACATATCTTTATTACTTATAAAACAATCTTTTGTAGTACAAAATCCTTGGACTTCACATGGTCTTATTTTTTTCTCTGATAGAGAGTTTAATTTAACATCAGTAGATGTCCATCTCTCACATTGACACTCAAAAAACATTTTTTTAAGAAAGTCATTTTCTTCTTTAGTTGGATGTTCACCGATTGATTCTTTTCCAATAATAAATCCTACTTGAATATTTTCATTTAAGTGGAATCTAATATAATTAATGATTTTATTTATGGATGGATAATCTTTTTCAGTTTGTTGAGTTAATAAAAGATGAAGATATATTTTCTTATTTTTATTTTCTCCAATTAGTCCATTAAACAATACATTAATTTGTTCTACAATTCTTTGATTTAGTGTTTCTATAAATATGTGTATTTTTGAATTTGGATTTTCAGCTATTTTTTCTTTAATTTCTTTATAAATAGCTAATTCACTTATTGAGTCATTAATTAGATATTCCTTTAAATACTCTAATTCTTGAGTTGATGTATCCCCTAGGAAAAAGCTTTCATAAGCTTCTTTATATTCAAGTGATGAAATTATCGCAGTAGTAAAATAGGACGTTTCTTTGGCACGAGATAAGTTTGGCATAACTTCATCAATTGATATACTATAACTTCCTGGTCTTTCTATTCCTAGTCCATTAATTAAAAATATAACGCTTTTTTTCACTAGTATCACCCTATTTTTTATTCTTTTTTATTCTTTTAATCTTCTAATCTTGGAGTTAATATTTCATATCCTGTTTCTGTTATTAAGACTGTATGTTCATAGTGTGCAGCTGGCTTTTCATCTTGTGTTTTTACTGTCCATTCATCTTCTAAAACATATATGTCTCTTTTTCCAAATGTTAACATTGGTTCAATGCAAATTACCATTCCTGGTTTTAATCTTGGTCCGGTATTTTCAAGTCCAAAGTTTGGTACTTCAGGATCTTCATGCATGTCTCTTCCTATTCCATGACCACATAGTTCTCTTACAACACCAAGATTATGTTCAGTTGCATATTTATAAACTGCTGCAGAAATGTCTCCCACTCTATTTCCTGGAAGGGCTTTTTTAACTCCTTCGTATAGAGCTTTTTCAGTGTGTTCCATTAAATATTTTTTATCATCATCAATTTCTCCTACAGCATATGTCCATGCTGCATCTCCTTGATATCCTTTATAACCTATTACAACATCAATTGTAATTATATCTCCATTTTTTAATTTATAGTCATCTGGTATTCCATGAACTACTGTGTCATTTACACTTGTACATAGAGTACATGGAAATCCTTCGAAACCTTTACATGTTGGAGTAGCATCATTATTTACTATAAATTCTTCACATAATCTGTCTAACTCTTTTGTAGTAATTCCTTCTTTAATGTATGGCTTAATATATTTATGCATTTCTGATACAAGCATTCCGGCTTTTCTCATTAATTCAATTTCACGTTCACTTTTTATTGTAATCATTTTCATACTTCCTTTTGTTTTAATTATACAACTATTTATATTTTCTTTCCATACTTCAAGTAGCAAAAGAATAAAATATTTGTTAATTTCTAAAAAAAGACTATCAAAATTGATAATCTTAATATTTTTCTATTTTTCCTGTTGTTTTTCCAGAATTGTCTTTATATTCTGTTGTTTCAAATCCGCCTAATTCATCACTAAATGATACTGTGTCGGCAGTTCCCGTAATGTTTCCAAAAGCGTCTTTGATATAAGACCTTTTAAATTTTATATGTTCTTTCTTTTTAGATGATGAAGAAGAATTTTGAGAACTACTAACACCACCATCATCTAAATGAATTAAGAATAAATGAGGTATTACTAGAAGAATCATTACAAATATAATTGTTCCTATACCATTATCAGTAAATAATTTAAGCATTATAAACCATGTCAAGAATATACTTATAGCACTTAATAAACAAGATAATCCCATACAACCATCATTAAATTTTTTATCAATATGATTAAAGATAATCATTAATATAAATTGTAAAAACCTAAATGCTATAACAAATACAAATACAAGTCCAAAGAACTTAAAGAAACCTGTTGATTCTTTATTACCATTAATTAAATAAAGTGTTAGTAATTCTAAAGGTCCAGCTAATAAACCCAAAATAATCATTACAATTTTTCCAATGCTTATGTCTTTACTTTTTTTCTTATTTTTTTTCATAAACGTATACTCACTTTCAAAAATATTATATCACTATTTTTTATTTATTTAATCATATTACTAAAATTTTATTCATATTAAAATAAATTTTTCAATGTGTTTATTAATAATTAAAAAATACTCCGTTTGGAGTATTCTATTATTTTAATTCTTCTTTTACTTTATCACTAACTTCATCTGTTAGTAATTTTGCTTTATTTTTAAGCATGTCAGCAATTTTAGGGTTTGACATTACAATTGCATATCCAATAATTCCAGCACTTCCGATAATTGCTGCCATTTTAACCATAGACATTTTCATACTATCACCTCTGATATTAGTATGGACTGTTTTTTTCTAGATTATTCCATTTATTAAATAATCTTTTATTGTCGTTCTTCTAATATCGCTTGATGTATTTTTAACTGCAATTTCTAAGGCTTTAATATCTCCAACTAAGTATATTTTTTTCTTGGCTCTTGTGATCGCAGTATAGAAAAGTTTTTGATAAAGCATTTTATTGTAGCCTTTTACAACTGGTATTACAACTACATCAAATTCTGATCCTTGTGATTTATGAATACTTATAGCATAAGCAAGACGGAAATTTATGTAGTTTGCTGGAGTATATTTTACAAGATTGCCATCAAAATCTATACTAATCATTTTATTTTGAGTTGTTTCTATTCTATCAATTATTCCAATATCTCCATTATAAACATTATCATCTGGCATATTAGTTAGTTGAATTACTTTATCTTCTTCTCTGTAAATTACTTCTCCTTGTTTATGTTCTTTTTTATTACTGGCTTTTGGATTATAGATTTCTTGAACCTTTTTATTAATTTCATCAATTCCATTTAATCCTTTATATTGAGGAGCAAGTATTTGAAATTGTTTATAAGATAAGTCTTTATAGGTACTTGCTATTTCACAAATTGTATTTACTACTTCATTATCATTACATTCTATGAAAGTTAGGTCTTCTTCAACATTAAATATAGATTGGTCTATTTTCTTATTTCTTATGTCATATGCAAGTGTTATGATATTTGAATTTTTTTCTTGTCTATATAATTCATTTAATTCAACAACTTCTAACTTATTACTACTTATGATGTCATGAAGAATCTGACCTGGTCCTACTGATGGAAGTTGATGATCATCTCCTACTATTACAATTTTACAATTACTTGATAATCCTTTCAAAAGATTTGCCATTAAATATGTATCAATCATACTGGCTTCATCTATTATTACATATTCCACTTTAGATTTATTATATTCATTTACTTGGAATTTATCAGTATCCTTTGACCATTTTAAAAATCTATGTATTGTACTTGCAGGTAAATGAGTTGCTTCACTCATTCTTTTTGCTGCTCTTCCTGTTGGAGCAAGTAAAGCTATTTTATCTGTTAGTTTCTCATACGAATAATTATTTATTAATCTATATAATTCACATATTCCTTTTAGGATAGTTGTTTTTCCAGTACCCGGTCCTCCTGTTATTACTAAAAAGTCTTTTAGACAACTCTTTTCAATGGCTTCTTTTTGCTTACTGTTATATTTTATTTCAAAGAAGTCCTCTAATTCAGCTATTTTATCTTCTAAATTATTATAGACTTTATCTTTATTACTATTTAAGAGTCTAATTCTTTTTACTATTAATGTTTCTGATTCATACATATCTTTTAAATAATATCTATCATCTTTTTTTATTATTTTTAAGTCTAATTCTAGTTCTTTTAAGGCATCAATATATTCTTGTTCTTCAATAGTTGTTTTTAATACTCTATTTAAATAGGCGGCAATTTCTTCATAATAATAGTAACTATGTCCGATTGCGATACTTAATTCATTCATTATATAAATAATTGCTGCTTTTATTCTTTTTTTAGAGTTTTTTTCCATACCATTTTTTAGTGCAATCTGATCTATTTTTTTAAAATAAAGTGTATAAATATCATCTATTAATCTATAGATATCTTCTTCTATTATATCTTTTGTCTTTGCTTTATATTTATTATATATTGTCATTGAATCTTTTGTAGAAAAGCCTAAATCGCCTAAGTAGATTATGGTATCATAGCTTGATTCATATTCTTTTAATTTTTCATGAAGAACATCAGCGTTATTTTTAGTTATTGTTGGGATTAATATTAAGTTGCCGGGATTTTCAAGAATTATTTTTAGAGTGTCTTTTCCTAAAACATCTACTATTTTTTTGGCCTTTTTCTCTCCTATTTTTGGAAATAGACCAGATGATAAAAATTCTATTATAGAATCTTTTTCTTCTGGTTTACATCTTTCATAGTTTTCTACTTGAAATTGTTCTCCGTATTTATCATGTGTCACTAATGTACCATAGAATATATATTTATCCATATCATTTAGTTCATGAAAGTAGCCAGTAAAAGTAATAGTTCTTCCTTGATAGTCAGCTAGTTTTTCATCATTTGTATCTTCTACTTTAAATAAACCTACATGATATCCTGAACCATTTTCATAGATGCTTCTTGAATAACTTCCTTTTATATATGTTGTAGTCTTTTCTGTCATAGTTATACCTCTCTTATAATTTTATTATAACATATGTTTGTGTTTAATTTTAAAAAAAAGATATATAAACTTATTATATATCTTTATTCAAATATATCTTTCAAGCAGATATTTGGCTTATTATCATCAAAGTTCCATGTATGGAAGGCATCTCCCATACAATATCTCCAATGTTTACATTTCTTACATTCTGAATTAGATGTTCTATCTTCACTTCTAAATTCTTTAAATTTATTTTCCCAGACATCAACAAATGAATCTGTTTTTATATTTCCTTGAATTAATTCTGGTCTTCTTGGAACATTTGGACAAACAAAGATGTCTCCATTACTTAATACACTTCCGACATATAGTCCAGTCATACAGAAGAAATAATTGTTACGTACTTTCATCTCTAAGTTAGGTCCTACAAAGTGACTACAACCATATGATACTTCTTTCATTTTGCCATCTTTTTGCTTTTCCTGAATAAAATTAAATAAATATTTGAAGTCTTCTTTATCTAATAATATTCCACTATTATCTTGAGCTCTTCCTATTGGGTCACAGTTTACTACTCTCCAATACTCTAGTCCAATATCACATAATTCTTTATATAATGGTTCTAATTCATTAAGATTCTTTTTATTTGCAACTGTTGTTACTTGGACTATTTGTATTTTTTTAGAATCTATCATCATTTTTATACCATTCATTATTTTTTTGTAAGCTCCTGGTAATTTTCTGAATGATTCGTGAGTTTTTTCAAGACCATCAATACTTACTGATACTGAACTCATTCCAGCATCAATTAGTTTTTCTACAACATTTTCTGTAATTAGTGAACCATTTGTTGTAATTCCCCATGGGAAACCTAGACTTTTGGCATATTTCATTAATTCAAAGAAATCTTTACGCATTAATGGTTCTCCACCTGTTACGTTTAACATTACAGTTCCTGCATCATAATGTTCGGCTACTTCTTTTAATGTCTTTTTAATTAATTCACTTGAGACTTCTTCTCCTTGTTCATTGCCATCGCATCTACTACCACAGTGTTCACATCTCGCATTACATCTTGAAGTTAATTCTAAGAATAAATGCCTTAATACTGGTTTTTTATATAGACTTTTACGATACTCGTATAATTTTAACATTTCAAATTCTTTATATTGATCTTCTAGTTCTTCATCTTTATACCTCATCACAATACACCTCTATTTTAATTCTAACATATTTTTTTATTATTAAAAGAAAAAAGAAGAATAGTTTCTTCTTACTTGACAATTAAATATGGATAAGACATATCCGTTATTTTTACTTTAACTATTTCATTATGATTTAGCTTCTTATTTATCCTTACATTTAAATAGTTACTTGTATGTCCTGATGAGATATCACCTGACTCTTCTATTAGAACTTCTACTTCTTTTCCGATATATTTTTGCATATATTCTTTTTCTAACTCACGGGACACTTCAATTAGTTCTCTTGCTCTTTGTTTTTTTATACTGTTATCTAGTTTTCCATCCATTTTAGCTGATGCAGTGTTTTTTCTTTCACTATATGGAAATACATGAATTTTTGAAAATTTTAGTTTTCTACAAGTTTCTTTTGTCTTTTCAAACATTTCATCTGTCTCACCTGGAAAACCTACTATAACATCTGTTGAGATAGCAATATCTTTTCTAATATTTCTTATTTTTTCTATCTTATTAAAGAAAAATTCTAAATCATATTTACGATTCATTCTTTTTAATATTTCATCTGATCCTGCTTGTAATGGAATATGTAGGTGATCTACAATAACTTTCTCATTTTTAATAATATCTAGTACTTCATCAGTCAACTCTGTTATTTCTATTGATGAGATTCTTAATCTCTCTAGTTTATTTATTTTAACTATTTCTTTAAGAAGACTTGCAAATGATGTGTCTAAATCTTTTCCATAGTTTCCTGTATGGATTCCTGTTAATACTACTTCTTTATAACCATTATTTGTTAATGTCGTAATTTCTTCTAGTACTTTATTCATTTCTTTGCTGCGACATTTTCCTCTAACATAAGGTATTATACAGTAGCTACAGAAGTTATCACAACCATCTTGGATTTTAACAAATGCTCTTGTTCTTCCTGGAAAGTTTGTGATAAACATATCCTCGAATTCTGTTAGTCTTTCACTATATGTTTTATCAATTTGTTCTTTTTTAATAAAATATTCATCTAATATTTCAACGATTTTTGATTTATCTTTATTACCTATTATTATATCTAGACCATCTTCTTTAAAATCTGGATTAGCTGCGATAAAGCAACCCATTGCGATGATACAGGCATCTTTATTTTGTTTTATAGCTGATCTTATTATTTTCTTTGATTTAGAATCACTACTATTCGTTACTGTACATGTGTTAATTATATAGACATCACATTTTTCATTAAAGTCTTTTATTTCATATCCAGCTTTTTTTAGTTTATCAATAATATATTCTGATTCATAGGTATTTACTTTACATCCTAATGTATATATTCCAACTGTTTTCATATCTAACCTTCCTTATAGTTTTTATACCATGTTGATACTTTTTCTTTGGCTTTTTCGATAGCATCTTTACCCTTTTCTTTGCCTTCATCAATATATGGTTTATATTTATCATAGACGTCTTTAGCATCTTCTATCCCATCTTTGTAGGCTTGTTCTGTTTGATTGTATTTTTCTTCTCCAACTTTTTCTTTGTATTCTTCTAGTACCTTATCTTTTAACTCTTTTGTTTTATCTTTTAAATTATTATATGTTTTTGAGGCTTTACTTTTAATTGTTTCTTTATAATTTGGAAATCTACTTTCAATTTTATTATCTATTGTTTCATAAATAGATATTACTTTTTCTTTTACTGAAGCAGTTAGTTCAGAAAACTTTACTCCTTTAATTGTTCCATCATAAAAAATAAAATCTGTTAACGTTATAAAATAATTTTTTAATGTTTTCTCATCTTTTTTTGAAATAGTTTCTTTACTTGTTAGAGTTTCTACTTCATTTTCTAGATCATTTACATAATTAATTACTTCAGTATCTTTTCCTTTTAATTCTTCATTATTATTTTCTGTTTCAATATCTTTACTTTTAGTTTTAGTATTAGTTTCTTTTTCTTCAATTGTTTTTTTATTTGTAACTTTTTTGGTTTGTATTTGATATAAATTAATAGATAGTGCAACTACTATTATTAAAAGTATTAAAATGATTATATTCTTTTTCATTTATACCCCTCCAATTTCTTTGTTATTATATCATATTCTTATAAAAAAAGAAAACTAGTTGTTAGTCTAGTTTCTCTTGTAATTCTTTAAGTGACATTACAAAACTATTAGTCTTCTTAATTTCTTCATCAAGTTTATCATAGTTTGCAGTATTTTCTAAAGCGATGTCATTATCTATATTGTTTTCTCTTTCAATTCCAAATATTGGAGAAATAAATGGTGTTGATTTAAATGTAGATGGTGCTTTATTCTCAATAATTGGTTTTACTTTTATTTCTACTGGTTCAGCTGGTTTCTTTTCTTCTGGTTTATTAACTTGAAGAATTTCTTTGATATTTTCATCAATTATTTCAACTGTTTCTTCACCAGCAACATCATTTACTACATTTGCGATAATAAATGGTTCATCATACTTTGCAGCTTTTCTATCCATTTGTCTTTCTAAATCTTGAATACTTATTGGTTCATTTCCTTCATCCATATATTGAGTTAATTCATTTAATTGATATAACTCTTTACTCTTTTCTAATAATTCGTCAAGGCTTATTATGGCTGTTTTTTCTTGTTCTTGTTCAAACTTAGTTAATTCAATATTATTATTGCTTTGTTCTTGTTCCATTTCTTTGACAAGATTTTCTTCTATTTGTTTTAATTCTTCTTTAGCTGTTTCTCTATCTGGTTCTATGTCTGTATACTCTATTTTTCCTTCAACTTTTTCTTCAACTTTTTCTTCTACAATCTTTTCTACCACTTTTTCTTCTTCAACTATTTCTATTGGAGGATATTCTATAGTAGGTGTTTCTTTAATAGTTTCAGCTACTTCTTGATGTTTTTCTTCTACTGTTTCATCTTTAGCTTCGATATTTGATAACATGTCATCAACAGAAACTGATGTATCAACTATTGGTTCTAGAATTGGTTCATCATATGTTTCTTTTACTTCTTCTGGTACCTTTTCTTTTACTAGTTCTACTAGTTTATTTAATTCCTTAGTATTATGTTTTCTTCTTATACTTTCATTGTTCTTTTCTATAAAATAAACAGTTAAGCATACAACGCATGCTACAGCTGATATTAGATAAACTATCATTATTTCTTTTGAAGTTAAAAATAGTAGTATATCATTCATTTTGCTCACCTCATCTATATTCATTTTATCACACGATGTTTTCTTTACATATAATTATTATAATTATTTTCTTTTAATTTACATTTTTTGTCTTTTTTAGGTTAGTACCTTCTTTATCAATATAACATATATATATTATTTTTGATATATTTTTTTAATAATTTCATATGTTTTATTATGAAACAGAAAATTATTAAATCTTCTTTAATTCTTTTATTTGGTGGGATTATTACTAAATTACTTGGAATGATTATTAAGATCGTTATGAGCAGAATTGTTGGTATTAAAGGGATTTCTTACTATATGATGGTTTTACCTACTTTTTCATTATTTATGTCAATTGGACAGTTAGGTCTTCCCATTTCCCTTTCTAGAATTGTTGCGTTAGACGATAAAAATAATTTAAATTTATATTTTTCAGTTATACCTATTTGTCTTTTATTTAACTTATTTCTGATGATGATATTATTTTTATGTTCGGGTTTTATTAGTGCTAATCTTTTACATAATCCCTCATTAAAATATAGTTTGATTGCAGTGGGATTAGTTCTTCCTTTTACTAGTTTATCAAGTCTATGTAGAAGTTATTTTATTGGTAAAGAAAAGATGTTTCCTTCTATTCTTTCAAATATATTTGAAAATGTTACTAGACTATTATTTATTATATTTGTTATTCCTAGATTTTTACATTTAGATTTAGAATATATTGTTTTCTTACTTATCGTTTGTAATATATTTAGTGAGATTGCATCGACTATTATTTTATTGTTATTTATCCCTAGAAATATTAATTATAGTAATATGATTTTTAGCATTAAATCTACATATAATGTATTTAAAACTTCTATTTATAATCTTCTTAGTAATCTTGTTGGAAATATTAGTTATTTTTTAGAACCTATCATTTTAACTAATCTTCTTATATTTGTTGGATATACTTCTAAATACATAAGTTTAAATTACGGTATTATTACTGGATATGTTCTACCTCTTATTTATTTACCTACTTTTTTTACTTCTTCTGTTTCACAAGCAATACTTTCAACTATTACAAAGAATTATAATATTGGAAACTTTACTAAAATTAAAAAAATACTAATGTTTATAATTCTTACAATTAGTATTTTTGGTCTTGTTATAACTTTTTTATATTATTCGATTGGAGATAAATTACTTTATTTTCTTTATAAAAGTTCTATTGGGTTTAATTATTTAAAGATTCTTATTCCTTTTTTCATTTTATATTATTTACAAGCTCCTCTTATGATGGCTTTACAAGCAATGGGTAAAACTCAAGATATATTATGTTTATCTATTATAAGTTCTTTAACTAAGATAATTTCTTTAGCAATTTACTCTTTATTTAAAGTAGGAATCTACTCTTTTATCTTTTCTATTATTACTAATATATTTATTAATATTTATTTATTATGGAGAAAGGTGAATTATTATTTAAAATAAAAGAAGAAATAAATTATTTCTTCTTTACTTGAGTTGGAGTTTGTTCTTTTGATGCATTTTCTACATAATCTTCTATGGCAAAACGTTCTAATCCTTTTATATCGAATGCATAGTTTTGTTCTGATATACCCCAATATGCAGATGTCTGTTTAATCATTTTCATTAGATTTGGAGTGTATTTTTCAGAAATTTTTCTAATTGTCTTTGTTTGATTCTTAATTGAATCTTCTACTGCTACTCTTGGAAGGTAAACAATTTTTCCACGTATTTTAATAGTTAGATCTAGTGTTTTTATCTCACCTTTTAAATATGCCATTATTTTACCAAAATTATTTTTTATTGTTGCTTTTATTACTTGGTCAAATTCACGAGATAATATATCGTTTTTACTATAACCATATGGTCCTACTTCGTTAGGGTTACTTGATACATATCTTAACATTCTTTCTTTAATTGAGGCTGTCATGTGAGCTAAGAAATATTGTCCATATGTTGTGATATTGCCATTTAATTTTATTTTAAATCCTAAATTATTTCTAATCCACATAGCAGTAGACTTTTTGATACATGATTCTAAATGTTTTTCTCTTTTTGAATTAAATGATTGTCTTTCTCCATCAATATCTTCAGGTTCTGTTCCATAACCAATCCATCCATCAATTACTCCTGTTAAGATTGGAGGTTTATGAATAGCATTTTCTAATTTGTTTTCTTTAATAATACTATTTAATATTCTTCTGAATTTTAGAATATCTTCTGTTGCACAATATAATACTAAAGTATCGGCACGAGATGCATCTATATCATACTTGAAGTAGTATCTTAACTTTTTATTTTTACATCTTTTTGCAAGTTCATAAGCAATTATGTCTATAGCAAGTGAATCACAGTTAACATATAGTCTATGTTCAATACTTTTTCTTTTATGAAGTCCTGCATAGACTGCACTTGAATCAATATGATCCCATGATGAGTATTCTCCAATGCTTTCCCAAGATATTTTTTCTAAGGCATCCTCTAATTCTTTATCAGCTAAATTGATTGGATATAAAGTTTCTCTTACTTCTTTAGCAGTAGTTGGATTTTTTATTTGTAAATAAGCATCTAATTTTCTAAATCTTCTTTCCCATTCTGGTTTAACTCTATTATTTACTATTGCATAATGAATACTTCTTTTCCATTCATTAAAGAAATATACTTTAAGTCTATCTCTTGCGGCAACATAATATTTTTTAGTTACTTTCTTAGATAAATCTGTTTTTATTAAAGTATTATAGATTGTGCCTTTTTCACAATAACCATCAAGTATTTCATTTAAAGTCTCTTCTGTTAATGGATTTTTAATGCTTCTATATAAATCTTTGTATCTCATACCAATCCCCCCAATTAGTACGGATATTATACCATATTTTTCTTATTTTCTCAAGTTTTTATTAGTTATAGATATACAATTCATGTTGACATCTTGTACAGGCTACATACAAAAGATTCTTTTCATTCTTTCTATATGTGTTATTTCTGTCATTGTAAATTATAACACTATCAAACTCTAATCCTTTTGAAACATAGGCAGGTATGATAATTAAATCTTTTTTAAATTTCTTAGAATAGATTCCTACTAATGAAATATTTATATCATCTTTTAATAAATCATAAATCATTTCTGCTTCCTCATCGCCTTTTGTTATTATCGCAACTGATTTATATTCTGATTTTAATTTATTTATGTCTTCTAATAGTCTTTCTTTTAGATTTTCTACACCTTTTCTTAAAATTACTGGTTTATTGTTTTCTTTTCTTATGGCATTTACATGTTTTAAATTTAATATTTTATTAGTATAGTCTATTATTTCAGGGGAAGAACGATATGTTTTCAATAATTCAATATATTTTGTTTCTCCTCTGAATAAATCTTTTAAGTCTTCTAAAGAATTATATTTATAATAAGGATTTATATTTTGATTAATATCTCCTAGTATTGTAAAATCTGCTTTTTTAAAGATGTTATTTATAATTATATATTGTAGTCTATTGTAATCTTGAGCTTCATCTATTACTACTTGTTTAATTGTTGATTCATATATAAATCCTTCAAGTGTTCCTTTAATATATGCCATTATAAGGGCATCTTCATAATGAATTGTTTTACCATTTACATATCCTTTTATAGTTTTTTCATCTATTTTTATTCGACAAAACTCGCTTTGGAAAAACTCTATAAATACTTTTTTGTAGTCTTTTTTAATATTTAAATTTTCTTCAAATAATTTTAGATAAGTCTTTACTTTCTTATTACTTCCTTTACAGTTATTTGAACTTAACTTTTCAGCCATTTCATCTAATCTTTCAAATAAAGGTAATTTTTGATATCTATCATGAAGCATTTCATTTAAATCTGATTTTAGAATAAGATTCTTTTCTTCTCTTATATCACTTGTGAATTTACAATTATCAATATAGTTTTCTAAGAAAGCATCTAAGTCGTCAATTATTTTATCACTTTGTTTATATTCAACTATCTCAGGACTTTTTTCTGTATATGAATAATATCTTGAGACAAAATCAGTATAGTTTTCTACTTCATCGTATTCTGTTAGAAATGTCATCATATAATCTGCAAAAGTTGTTTGAAGAGTGTTATCTTCTCCCAATGATGGAAGTACTTCAGAAATATATTCTGTAAAGACATTGTTTGGGGAAAATATTAAAATATTATTACTATTTAAATTTTGTAATCTATAAAGTAAAAAGGCAATTCTATGAAGAGCAACTGTTGTTTTTCCAGACCCGGCAATTCCTTGGACAATTAAATTATTATCTTCTAGATTTCTAATTACTCTATTTTGTTCTTGTTGAATTGTATTAACTACATTTTGCATTTTTTCGCTTGACTCTTGAGCAAGAACTTCTTGTAATACTTCATCATCAATATTTAATGAGTTATCAAATACACCTACAAGTTTATTATTCTCTATTTTATATTGTCTTTTTCTTTTTAATTCTCCAAATACTTTTCCGCCTGGAGCATCATATGAACATTCTCCAATTTCATAATCATAGAATAAACTGCAGATTGGACTTCTCCAGTCATATAATATGTTATTTGTCGCGTCATCCTTTAAATAAGTTAGCGCCATATAAATATTAAATATTTCCCCTTCATCGTCTTTAAAGACAATACTTGCAAAATATGGTTTATTTTTTATCATACAAAGTCTTTTGAAATACTTTTCTTTTTGATAGGCTTTTTCTGCTTCTTGAGCTGTTGCATACATTACTTGAACTCTTTCTGCATCATCAAAACTACTGGCATCTTCCCACATCATCTTTTTAAATTCTTTTAAATTAGATTCATCTTGGATTACTCCTTCACCAAGAGTTTCTAAAGTATTTGTTAATAGTTTTGTTACTTTTTTTAGTATTTTTTCTTCTTTTTGAAATTCTTCTTTTGTAATAGGCATACATACATCTCCTAACTATATGAAAATATATCATATCATTCTTTTTCAAACAATAAAGTCATTTTATTATGACATTAATTTGACAAAAAAAGAGTTTTTAAACTCTTTTGTTATTGTTGTTGTACTGGAATGTTTTCTACTAACTTTTTCTCTTGCTTATTATAAGCTTCTTGTTGTGTTTGAACTTCAATATTTAATTTATTTATTATATCTTGAAGATCTGTAACTACTTGTCTTGAAAAGTTGGTTAAACTTGATTTAAATATTTCTGCAGCTTGTCCATCGTAGCATTCAGAGATCTCTTGAACTCTTCCACCAACTAATTCTGTTTCAAATATAGTATTAATTGTAATTAAATGTTGTGTTAGGTCATCAACTAAAGCTTGTACTTTAGAATATACCATTCCTGATTTAACAGCCATTTTTACTCCTCCTTATTAATTTATGCTTCAAAATTATTCCATTCATTTACTTGTTCTTCTAGATTTTGAGCCATAGCGTTTATATTATCTCTTGCTCTTTCAAAGTTCTCTCTTTTATTTCTAGCATTTTGTAGGAATATTTCTGATTTAGGTCCCCACCAAGCTTTGTTAGGGTCATATTCACTTCCTAAATATTTCTCTAAATCTTCATATATTTGGTTAATTACTTGGTTGAATTCATCACCATTTTTTCTAATGTCTTCGGCTACTTTTAGTAGTTTATCACCATCTTGACTTACTGACATCAAATCCACCACCTTTCTACTTAATAAACTTTTATAGCATAGTTTTGTACCTTGCTTATTTTAAATATATCATTAATTCTATAAATAATCAAAGTAATTTAATATATTTATACTCATAATTATATTGTTTACATTAACTATTTAACTTATTAATTAATCCTGTATATTCTTTTTCTAATTCTTCTAGTCTTTCTTTAGTACTAGCTTCAAATCTTGCAGTTATATTTGGTCCTGTATTACTTGCTCTTACAAGTGCCCATCCATCATCAAATAATACTTTTATACCATCAATATCTGTATACTTATAGCCTTTTTGTCTTACCAATTCTGATATTTCATCAATTACTCCAAATTTAACATTATCTGCTGATGGAAACTTTATTTCTTCTGTTGCATAGTATTCATTTATTCCTGATAATAATTCTTCTACTGATTTATCTGTATTTGATAATATTTCTAATAGTCTTAGACCGGCATATAGTCCACTGTCAAATCCTGGCCATCTATCTCTAAAGTATACATGCCCTGATAGTTCTCCTCCAAATGGAAGATTATCTTCTTTTACTTTAGCTTTTGTGTATGAATTTCCTGTCCTATAGACTATTGCTTCACCGCCAAGTCGTTCTACTTCATCAGTAAAACTCTTTGAACATTTAACATCACATAAGAATTTTTTGTTTTCTACTTTATCTATTATATCTCTAACAATGATAATCATGTATTTGTCTGTTGGGATAAAGTTTGAGTTTTCAGAAACCATTCCCATTCGATCACCATCACCATCAAAGCCAAGACCAACATCTGCTTTTACTTCTTTTACCTTTGCTTTTAAGCCTTCAAGATTTTTCTCAACACATGGATCTGGATGATGATTTGGAAAATTCCCATCACTTTCTTCATTTATAAATTCTAAATCTATTGGAAATTGTTCATATATCTTTCTTGCAATTATTCCTGTTGTTCCATTTCCTGGATCTATTACTGCTTTTACTCTTCTTGGACCGAATTTAAAGTTACTTTTAAATAATTCAATATAGTCATTTGTTATATCATAGTCTTCTATTTGACCTTTTCCTGTTTCAAATTTACCTTTTAATATAAAGTCTAAGAAATCTTGAATTTCTTGTCCTTTACAGTTTCCATTTTCATCAAAAGCAAATTTAAAACCATTATCATCTTTTGGATTATGAGATGCAGTTACCA
This sequence comes from uncultured Muribaculaceae bacterium, assembly GCA_964530845.1. GTDB lineage: Bacteria > Bacillota_I > Bacilli_A > RF39 > UBA660 > UBA3789. The sequence goes on along the minus strand of CAZHBS010000003.1, from coordinate 63,567 downwards.
TTACACCACTATATATTTCTAGTTTTATACAAGCATAATAATACATTGGTGTTGTACATAATCCAAGTCTTATAACATCTATCCCTGTTTCTGTTATTCCTTCGATTAAGGCATTATATAACATTTTATTACTTAATCTATTATCATGTCCTACAATACATTTTGTTTTACCAATATTTTTAATGTGGCTACCAAAACCTAAACCAATTGTGTAGGCTGTGTCCTCATCAATTTCTGTTGGCACTATTCCCCTTATATCATATCCTCTAAATATATTTTTATTAATATCTTTTTTATAATTCATTTTGTTCCTCCTTTTATTATTATAATATATTTTTTAGTTTAATTTACAATAATCTTTTAGTGATGGTTTTACACCATCAGCTGCAACAGCTAAGTCTTCTGGGATAGTCATAGATATTTCACTATTTATTAACTCTCTTGTTTTTTTCTTACCACAGCCTAAATAATATTTATAATCATAGTTGTTTTTTTTCTTCTTTACGATAACAAATGAATAGTTACTTACGCATGATATTTCGTCCATATTTATATCTTTTATTAAATTATGATTTATTAAGTCTGTTACTGAAATCATAGCACATTGTGTTAATTCGTCAGAAAGCAACTCTCCATTATTTTTTGCAATTGTTTTTTGTTCTGCAGTTAATTTTGGTAAGTCGTCCTCATAGTAAAATAAATCTTCTTCAAAAGAGTCTACATATATTTTTGCGGCAGAGACAACACCATCTCCGTAAGTTGTATACTTTGATTTAGCATTTTGTTCTTGAAGTCTTCTTACAAGTGGCCAAGACATTCCTGTTATTACTCCTAAAATTACTATTGTTACAAGTAATTCTACCATGGTAAATCCTTTTCTATTTTTCATTTGCTTCACCCTTTTTCTTTTTTATGATATCTTTTATTTGTGCTATCTTTGTATTATTTTTCGTTATATTTGGAAATGCTTCTAATAATCTACTATGGAAGAATCTATATTTTTTAAGTGAAATCGTAATCTTTTCTTTTATTTCTTTAGTGGCATCTTTATTAATAAACTTTGATGTGTCTATTTCAAGTTTTGTTACAGCAATAACAGAAACAATGGTATCTAATAACATAATAACAAATAAAACTATTCCAATAATTCTAATTAAAAATAATGGAGTTATTCTAAATAATTTAAATAATAATGGATTAGTTATGTAATTTATGATAAGAGATCCTACTCCAAATAGGAATCCTGTTTCTAGACAAATTCTACCATTAATATTAAATTTATTATGACTGTAATCCCACCATCTTAGATGAAATAATCTTTCCATAAAATAGCTTGTAAGATATTCTAGTAAACAACTATAAAATGTTCCTAGGATAAATACAGTTATAGGTTCATCTACATATTTATTTAATAATAGTGTTATTATTAATCCTCCAAAACCAAATATTGGTAAATATGGTCCTATTAAGAATCCTCTACTAAAACTTAGTTTTTTTGTTTTTAGACAAATTGAACTTACTTCACATATATATCCTATTACTGAATAGATAAAGAATATTAAAAAATAAAAAACAATTTTATCGAACATGTAATCACTACCTTATAAAAATTATAACATATTCGTTATTAAAAATAAATCAAAAGAAAAATAGGATATTATCCTATTATGTTTCTTAATATTCCAAATGATAAAAGCATCATGATTATACTTGCCATAAATATTCCAAGAAGTGATGCGAGAAAGGCCTTCTTTTTGTCCATATTTAATACTGCGGCGATTAAACAACCTGTCCATGCCCCTGTTCCAGGTAGTGGAATTCCAACAAATAGTACTAATCCCCAGAAACCGTACTTTTCTATTTGACCTTTATGCTTTTCGACTTTTTTATCTAACCAATTGGCTATTTTTGATAGATGTTTTCCCTTTCGCATCCAATTTAGGATACTATTTATAAACCATAATATTAATGGTACTGGTAAGACATTACCTATTATAGAGATTATATAACTTTCTACGGGATTTAATTTTAATAATGCTGCGGCAATTAATCCACCTCTTAATTCTAAGAGTGGTAATAGAGAAATTATAAACACAATTAATTGTTTACCATATGGAATTGATACTAATCCTCCTAAAAGTCCTAGTATAAGTTCAACTAACTTATTGGCCATAATACACCTAACTTTCTATGACTGACATTATAATTGGAACAATGTGTTTTTTTCTTGATACACATCCTTCTAAGAATTGTCCTTCTTTAATATCTTTTTCATAAGCTACTTCCATTAATGACTGAGCTTTTCTATTATAAATTACATAACTTCCGTTTTTTACAATATCTGTTACATATAAACTTACAAGTATATAGTTGTTGTTTTCTGCTACTTTGTCTAAGACATCTATATACTCGTCTATTTCTTTTTCAATACTATCAAAGTTCATTGTAAAGAATTGACCAACAGAGAATGTTTTATCGCTTGCAGTAAATAGTTTATAGTCATTATAAAGAACATCTTCTTTACTCATTCCTTCAATTGAAGTACCTGATTTAAATAATTCCATACCATAGTTTTCATAATCTACTTCTGCTATTTTTGATAAATCTAATACTGCTTCTTTATCTTTTGCTGTTGCAGTTGGGCTTCTAAGAATCAATGTATCTGATAATATTCCAGATAACAATAAACCGGCAATACTCTTTGGTATTTCAACATTTGATTCTTTATACAATGTATAAATAATTGTACATGTAGAACCTACTACCATGTTTCGATAATTGATTGGTGATGAAGTTGTAATACTTCCTAAAGCATGGTGATCGAAAATTTCTAATATTTCTGATTCCTCTAATCCTTCAGCACTTTGTAATTTTTCATTATGATCTACTAAAATTACTGTTTTAGGAGATTTTTCTGATAAGTCAGTTATTTTTAATAGACCAAGACATTTATTATTCTTATTTATAACTGGATAGTTTGTATGTTTTTCCTTATTATTAATATCTTGAATATCTGAGACAAAGTCTGTTTCGCAAAACTTTGCTGGATTATAAATTCTAACCATTGTTTTAATGTAATTTGACAAAGCAACTAATTTAGATACACGATAAGTATCATATGGTGTGCGAATTACATTTACTTTATTTTTTCTAGCAATTTCTAGGTGTTCTTCTTTAATATATGAATCTCCTGATAAAATTATTAATTTTACTTTAGAGTTTACTGCATATTCAATAACACTATGTCTGTCTCCTACAATTAGGATGTTTGATCTATCTAGTTTGACATTTGACATAAAAGTAGTACTTCTATAAGCTGCTACTATTAATTTTCCAATAATATCTTCACTGGCTCTTACTAGTTCTTCACCTTTTAATACTCTTAATAAATTATCATATGATGTATATAAATCCTCTACATTTTCATTTACAAGATTATGTGATAAGTCTTTTAATGTAACTAATCCAAGTAAACTTTTATCTGATTTGCATACAGGTATTCCAGTTAGTTCTTTATCAAGCATTTCTTGATAAGCATCATAAATACTTTTGGTATCTTCTATCATAAAACCTTTATGATAATTAATATCTTGTAATTGTAATTTTACATCATTTAAATATTTAGGTTGTTTAATATCAAAGTAATTAAGTGCAAAAGCTGTTTCCTTATTTATTGAACCTAATACTCTTGGTTCTGTATTTGACCCCAACTTATTCTTTAAGTATGAAAGAGCAATTGCAGATGTTACTGAGTCAGTATCTGGTTTTCTATGACCAAATATGTATGTTTTTTTCATATTCATCGACTTCTTTCTTGCTACATTATAACATATATTTATATAAAAAAAAAGAGATATCACTCTTTCTTATTTTGTTATCATTACTAGTAGAAGTAATACGAAGTTTCTAACTGATAAATATGCTTTTTTAGCAACATATTTTCTTTCTTTTATTGCAACTATATCATCTACTATATCTACTACCCAACCTTCTACATATTTAGGAGGTCTAAATGTTACTGGAAACATGTGAGTCTTAATAATGTCTTCTTCTTTGCTAGTTACACCAAAATACTTTTTAGCATTTTCTACTGCATGTGATGGATGGTGTTGAAGCCTAGCAATACCATTTTCTGTTTCTACTTCATCTAAGAAAAAATCATGAAGAATAGCAGATTTTGTTGCAGAAACATAATCTAGACCCAATGTCTTTGTAACTCTATATGTATCATAAGCAACTTTTAGGGAATGATCATATCTCGTTGATCCATGATGTGCATACATTTTTAATTCTTGCACTTTTGGATGAGAAATATATTTTTCTATTAAGTTGTTAAATTCATCATTATTTATTTTATGCATAAAAAAACCTCTTATTAATATTATCATACTTATTATTATTTTAGTTAATAAAAGGGTTTTTATTACATTTTTTTACAATTATTTACACTTTTTAAATTATATCGTTTAAAATTTTGTCTAACTCATCTATTTCTTCTTGTGATGTTTCTTTTACATCTTGATTTTCACTAAACCAAGCAGGAAGTTGTTGTTCTTTTGTTTTCATTACTTGAGTTGGCTTTTTCTTTTCTTCCATGATTTTCTTTAACTTCTTATGTTCTTTTTCAGTTATTATCATAGCTTCTTCGACAGTTTCAATGTTCGCTCTTTTCCACTGACCAGCAATTGTTTCAATAAAATTTTTATTTAATTGTTGGTTATTTGTCTTTAAGACATAACTTAATAAAACGTTTATTACTCCTGGATTTAATTTTTGATCAGCCATTAGGTTTTCAACTAATCTTTTATCTCTATCAGTTGGTTCTCCTCCATTAGATTTTGCTCGCAGTAATTCTATCGGGCTTATATTTTCAAATGTATAAACCATTTTTGCCCATTTAGAGTTATCACCCTTTGGTTTCTTTAAAAATTCAGGCTGTCTATTATATATTAATGTAGGAAGATTACCACCATTTTCAAATTTATAATAATCACGAGCTTTCTTTCTTAGTTCTGTTTTATCAATTAAACCTCTTTCATTAATTGATTCTCTAACTATTCCTTGCATCTCTAATGAGTTAAGACTATAAATATAGGCTAAATTGTTTATTAATTCTTTACTATCTTCATTAAAACATCTATTACTAATTCTATTTTTAGGAATAGATTCAATAATCATATCAAAGTCAATTATATTTTTATTATTCATTTCTCCAGTATTTCTTTTGACAATATTTTCTTCAAATTCAATAATGTTTCCTTTAACCGGAGTAAATACTTCGTTAAATGCAGATGTTATATCTTCATGGTCTTTTAGGCTTATTTTGGGTAGTTTATAATAATTTAGAATTCTTTCATATTCTTTTTTTCCTAGATTATTGTATAAAACAATGTTTAAAATAGGATGATTAAAAAACTCTGATGGTTCTAGAGGTGAATATATTTCATAGACATATTGATTTATATTATCTTGCTTTAAATATGTTTTTAATAAACCGACTGCTTCAAGTTTTTTTCTAGCAATTAATATTTCTTCTAATTTTAATTGCATAGTTGACATAAGATGGTGGTGTGTTAAATCTTCACTCATTATTTCTTGTTCATCTAGATCTGATAATAAAGTACTATAAAGAGATGTTGCAATGTAACCTATTATAGGTTGATATAACATAGTTACTTCTTTTTTATCTTTTTCTGTTATTAAGGTTTTGTTTATAACAATATATGTATCTGCCGGATTTAAGATTAGATTTTTCATCAGTCATCACCTACTAATAATTATAGTACACTAAATAGAAAAAAAAAGAAAGAACTTATCTTTCTCATAATAATCTCATAAACTCTGTAACCATTTCAATATTTATTCCTGTAAAATATATTAACATTAAACTAATTAATATAAACGGTCCATATGGTACTATTTTTTTCTTTTTAAAATGAAGAATAATCAAGGATATTGGTAAGGCAATAAAGCTTGATAGGAAAATTGTCATTAGTCCTAAAAAAGGATTTAATACTAATCCTACTACAAACATTAGCTTTATATCTCCTCCACCTAATGTTTCTTTTTTAAAAACTAAATTACCAACTACCATTATTAAGTACATAAATAGGAATAATATTAATCCCGATAGAATTGATCCTAGGGCATATATTACTCCTTCTTTTAATGTATTTATTATTATGAAGTATCCTGCAGCAAATATTAGTATTTCATCAGGAATAATATAATATGATATATCAGATACTGATAAGATTATCAATAATGATATAATTCCTAGGGCTATTAAGAATTCATAACTAAATCCAAATAAGTAAAATGCTAAGGCATACAAGACTCCTGAAAATAATTCCATATATGTTGATGTTGTATCAATCTTTTTGCCACAGTACCTACATTTTCCCTTTAATAGTAATATTGAGATAAGTGGAATCATATCTATTAGTTTTAAATTATGATTACAATTATCACAATGACTTCTTGTCTTTATAAAGTCTTCATTCTTTGGTAATCTTTTTCCAACTACAGTGTAGAATGATCCCATATGTAGCCCTAAAATAAAGAAGATAATTAAATATGCTATTTCCATAATAATTACCTCCTTCTATTTAATTTGACTATAAATACTGAACATTGGTTGAATAATTGAAACTAAGATAATACCAACGATTACAGCAAGGAAACAAATCATGATTGGTTCAATTAAACTTTTCATTTGATCGATTACGTTTTTGTGAAGCATTTGGAAGTGGTCTGCGACTTTTTCCATCATTTCTCCTAATTGACCAGTTGATTCTCCTGTTACAATCATTTCGTAGGCAACTATTGGAATTGCCCATTCACCTCTAAAGGCGGTAGATATAGAATCTCCTTTAGCTAGATTTTCTAGTGTCTTATTTATAATTCTTTTATAAATTTCATTATTGGTTATCTTTGATAAGATTTCCATGGAGTCTGTTATAAATACTCCGTGATTTATCAATGAGGCAAATGTTTTTGTAAAGTTTGCAATTTCATTATAAATTATAATGTTATTAAAGACTGGAGTGTGCATTAAGGTAAATTGGACTCCCTCTTTAAATTTTTGAATCTTTGTATAAGCAAAATAGAAAGCTACTACAACTCCAATTACTACTATTAAAATTAGGTACCATTTTGTCTTAATAAAATCACTTACTTGAATGATTGCTTTTGTTAAGGCTGGTAGTTCTGCTCCTTGTTCTTCAAACATAGCTGTGAACTGTGGAACTAAATATGTTAGCATGAATATTAATACGGCGATGGCTATTGTTAATACGACAGCTGGGTAAGTCATAGCTGATTTCATTTGTTTTCTTGTTTGATCCATTGAAGTATAATACTCTGCCATATCATCTAGAATACTTGGTAAGTCTCCTGTCATTTCTGCTGTTTTTACCATGTTAACTAATAACTTAGGGAATACTTCTCCTTGCATTTCCATGGCATCTGACAATGATTCACCTTTAAGTAATTGGTATACTAGTTGATTAAAGTGTTTCTTTAATGATTGTTTTTTTGTTTGTTTTGCTAAAATTTTAACGGCATCTGATAATGGGATACCAGCTTTAATATATGTAGATAACTGAGTAAGTGAGAATGATAAATCACTGGCGTTTATTTTACCATTTCCACCGATATCGATATCTGTTTTAGATCTTTCTTTTACTGATAGGACTTGATAGTCTTGACCTAAAAGGAAGTTTCGAACATCGTTTTCTTCTTCTGCATCAAATGTTCCTTCTTCTTTTTTACCAATACTATTTATTACGGTATATCTATATCTTTTTAAAGGTTTTCTTACCTTTGCTTTTTGTTCTGCAAGTACTGCTGCTTCATCTGGCATTTCATAATCAGGATTAGCATCTTGCCCTGGCATTATCTCAACAGTTGGTGATGAGATGGCTGAAGCTGTTGTTATCTCTTCGCCTTGAGGTTGTTGTGGCTGAGGAGGAGTACTTCCTTGGTCTTTTCTAATAAAAGCTGTTTGTTGGTTAAATGAACTTCCGGGATCGTAGATTTCAAATGTCTGTTGTTGAGTTGGAGCTTGTTCTGGTTCTTTCTTTTTGCCGCCAAGATCCATACTAGCTAGTTTTTTTAATTTTTCTAACATACAAATCTACCTTCCTTTATTATCCTATACTATTTTATTTTAGCATTTTATATTTAAAATTAAAATAGTATTTTAAACTTTTCTTGTATTTTACATATATTAGATTAGAGGTGATACAATGTATCAAGGTCCAGGCACAACTTCTTTATTAAGAGGAGTTACACTTTCTGGTATATTAGATGGTACTACTAAAACATTAAATATTATTAATCAGATTATACCTATTTTTAATCAAGTTAGACCAATTATTAATAATGCCCAAACTTTATTTAAAATATCAAATATAATGAAGAATGATGGTTCTAATAATGGTAATAAGACTAATAATAGTAATGATAAAAAAGAAAATATCAGTTCAATATTTTATGTATAGAAAAAGAAGCTAGTGCTTCTCATATCTATTTAAAAATTCTTTTTTATATTCTAAAAATTCATCTTTTTTTATAGCTTCACGAATTTCTTCTGTCAATCTAATTAGAAATCTTATATTGTGAATTGATAGAAGTGTTCCTCCTAGTGTTTCACCAACAGAAATAAGATGTCTTATATATGCCCTTGAAAAGTTCTTGCAGCAATAGCAGTCGCAACCCTCTTCTACTGGTCTTAGGTCTTCTTTATATTGAGCATTATTAAAATTCTTTTTACCATCTCTTGTAAAGGCTTGACCATGTCTTGCGATTCTAGTTGGTAAGACACAATCAAATATATCTATTCCTCTTTCTACTCCTTCTAAGATGTCAACTGGTTCTCCTACTCCCATTAAATATCTTACTTTGTCTTTTGGTAAGTATGGTGTTGAGTACTCAATTGCTTTATACATATCTTCTTTTGATTCTCCATCATTTGCTACTCCACCAACACTATATCCGTCAAAGTCCATTTTAACTGTTTCTATGGCTGAGAATTTTCTTAAATCTTCATGGGCTCCACCTTGAACAATTCCAAATAATGATTGGTTTTCATTTTTATGAACTTTTTTTCCTCTTTCTGCCCAGCGAAGTGTTCTTTCAACACTATTTTTTAAGTATTCATGAGAGGCACTTGCTGGAGGGCATTCATCAAAAGACATAGCAATATCACTATCAAGTTTATTTTGAATTTCAATTGACTTTTCAGGAGTTAAAAGTAATTCTTTTCCATCAATGTGGCTTTTGAATTTTACTCCCTCTTCTGTAATATCTTTTTCTTTGTTTTTAGCAAGACTAAAGACTTGGAAACCACCGCTATCTGTTAATATTGGTCTATCATAATTCATAAATTTATGTAGGCCTCCACATTTTGCAACAATATCTTCTCCTGGTCTTAACCATAAATGATAGGTATTAGCAAGACAAATTCCTGAATTGCATTCTTTTACTTGGTCTGGAGTTAAGCCTTTTACTGTTCCTCTTGTACCTACAGGCATAAAAATTGGTGTTTCTACTGTTCCATGATTTGTTTCTAATAATCCTAATCTTGCCTTAGTATTTTTTTCTTCATGGATTAAATTATATTTTATTTTCATATTATCCCCTCGATTTCTTATTAATTATATCTTAATTACCTAATAATAACAAGAAAAAGAGTTATTTAACTCTTCTTATTTCATTTTGATTATCTACTGATTTTATAATTCCTTTTAGTCTTGGTTTATTCTTTCTTATTACTTGGAATGTATCATTTTCTTTTAGACCAAAAATTGTATTTCCAAGTGGCGATATTCTTTCCACATAATCTGATGCTAATTCAGTAGATACTGCAGCATTTATAAATTCAAATGACAATTCTTGGACATTGTTATTTTCGTCAGTTAATAATACTTCAACGTGAGAACCTACTCCGATTGAACCATCTTCTGGTGGTGTTACAACTTGAGCTGCTCTGATTAATTTTTGTAAGTATCCTCTTTTACTTATATCACTTTGGTCTTTACTTGATACTGATATTCTTGAAAGTTCTTCTTTAGCAAGTTCTAATTGACTTGGTGTTATAGCATGACGATTTTCGTACTCTTCGGGATCATTTTGTTTCAAAGTGCGTAAATCTTTCTTTACAACATCACTCATTCTGTCAGTTAACTTTCTTTCACGAATAAAGCGTTCATATTTATCTTTAATTGTAATTATTTTTTCTATTGTAACAGGTATCTTTCTTCCTGTTGCTTGAACAACATATGTTAGTGAATCATTTTCTTTGTGTCCTTTGACTGCTTTACCTAAATCACTATCTAGTGATACTAGTCTTACAGAATCATGTGTTATTCCTTTTTCTACTAGCATTAATTCTTCTGTTAAGTCTTCATCACTAAATCTTATTTGGAATAGTGTTCCAACATCGATGAAATCAAAATTTCTTTCTGTATGGAAAGTACTTCTTGCTAACTCATCTTCTATTTTCTTTAATTCTTCAAAATATGATACATATTCCATATCACTGGCGAAGTCCCCAAATTGAGGCATACCTATTTTTTCATAACCAGTTCTGTCTCTTGTTTCAAGATAGCGTTTATACTCTTTTCTTTTTAATTCTAATTCTTTTTTTCTTTGTCTTAAATACTTTATTTGTTCTGGTATCAATTTCATATAATTATCCCCCTAAATAAATATAATTATTTCATTCCTTTAAACAGTCGATATTATAACATACAAAGCCCTTTTTTGCAAGAAATGAAATGACTATTAAATAGTTGTTTTTTTTAATTGATTAAATTATAATAATGAGATGTTTTAGGAGTAGTAATTATGGATTATATAAAAGTAGAAAATGCAAAAATTAATTTAAAAAAAGGCCCTTTTATTGAAAAGAAAAAACTTTATGCTGTTTTAAAGGATTTAGAGGAAGATGAGATTGATCTAGTTTTTTCTGATTATGAAATACTAAATAGAATTATTAGATCTTCTGATGATAGTATTTTATCTATGGCATTTAGGTATGGTGGAGCTAAGACACAAGAAAAGATATTTGAAGATGTAACTTGTCAGAAAAGATTATTTGGGATTGGAAACATTAGTGATGATATTTTATTTGAAACAGTTAAGAATAACAAATTTTATCACTCTACTGAACTTGAGAAAAAAAAGAAGGCTGGTAAATTTTATTTTTCTAAAGAAAAAATGCGTATATTTGAATTATTCATGAAGACTATTAAAAGTAAAAAGTTATTAGATTCCCTAGTAGATAATAAATATTATCAAATGATAATTCTCTTTTCTAAAAAGATACCTGCTAGTGTAATTAGTCAGGTAAATATTCCTGCACTTTTTAATAATACAGTTTCTAGTGATTTATATAAGTATGCAAATTCTAGGCAGAAGTCATGTTTTTGCTATTTTCTAAATGGTTATCACCCTACTTTGATGCTTCCAGATGATTTCTTACAAATATTTACAGAAACAAAGGTCAATTCATATTATGACAGTGATAAAAAATCTCTTGGTAATTTACTTAGAAGTAAAATATATTTTCTAGGTAAAGAAAACAAAAAATTTGATTTAAGTTATTCTTTCTTGGAAAAACTTTCAATTAGAGAATTAATGATATTAGAAGGTTCTGATAATAATGTTGTTGATAAAGAAAAGCTTAAAGATGTATTAATTGAAATTATTGGTAATGCAATTAAAGATGGAAGTATTTTATCTCCTAAATATATTGATTTTGAATTATTAGATAATAAGGCATATTTCCCAATATTTCAAACTATAGTGCAAGTATTAACTAGTGGTGATAAGTGTGATGTTTTTCTAAACTATATGTTTAAGAAATTATTTCAAGAAGAATATAGTGATGAAGAAAAGATGCAAATACTACCATTACTTAAGAATTGTTTACTTAATATTGATAAAGAAACTGCAGCCAGTTTATTCTTTAGACCTACTGATTTAAAGAGTATGTTTTTTGTAAAGTTTGGTTTATCTTCTAGATACATGGATTATTTAAATGGAATAAGTCCTAAGCAAATTTTGAATTTAAATGTTAAACATATTAATAAAATATCTAAATATTTGCAAGATGAAAGTCAGGATGAAATATCTGATATATATTCTAAAGCAATTAAATTATATTTTGCTTTTGGTCTTGATAGAACAGTGGCAATCCTGGAAGGACAATACGGAAAGGTATCTAAACAGTTTTTGGATAATGTTAGTAAGTTAATAGTAAAAGATGTTGAGATGAAGGCTGTTGGTAAAAAGTTTGAACCTGTTTTAAATGACAATTTTATTACATTTTTATTTGTTAGTGGTCAGATTACTCATCTATTTGATGGAGAATGTAATATATCTAAGAACTGGTACTACCTATACAATAACATTGATGAGTTAAAAGAATTATGTCATGGACATCTCACACTTCCTAAAGTTGAGATTATCTTAAAAGAAAAATTAAATACAGTTAATTATCCACTTCCTCCAAATTGTCATAGATTGGAAAGTGTCTTACAAGAAATTGGTGTTGGGAATAAGACAATACATAAAACTAATGATGTTTATGATGAAGCTTGTAAAATATATCAAAAGCAACAAAAGAGAATTGAATCAACTATTCCTTATGTTAATGGCAAAGCAAGTAATGGTTATCGATATGAAACTATGAGGTTACATGATATAATTGCTTATGTGCTAGGATATAGAGCAAGTTGTTGTATAAGAGTTTTAGATATTGCTCATAAACACTTATTGCATGCCTTATTATGTGAAAGTGGAAGAATATTAATTATATATGATAATGATAATAATCCTGTTGCATTTAGTCCTTTAAAGCGAAATGGAGAATTGTTAATCGCAAATAGTATTGAGTGTATTGCGAAAGATGGTTTTGATAATATTAAAGATGCTTTTATGGCAGGAATTAATGCGATTGTAAATAGATGTAAGAAAGAGAAAGAAAAGATAAAGGTTGCAACTATTGGAAGAAATTCCTATATTAAGCCTGAAAGTACGCAGTGGCCTGATACTATACCTACTCCTACTATTTTAGAAAAAAAGGATAATACATATAGAAACACTGATGAATATCACACTAAATTAAATGTTATATATCAAGACGAGGATTGTTCTCTTAGTTCTCTTAAATATGGTAAAAGTGAAATTAAGTATCAAGATCCAAGAGAGAAAGTTAAGTCATGTGACTTTAAAGATGAGGATGACTATCTAAATCAACAATGTGCTTTGAATACAATAAATGGAGTTAATTATGATTTAGCATCAGATGAGGAGAAAAAAGAATTTAAAAAGGCTACTAGTGCTGGTATTTTATATGCATTCTATAATGAAGATTGGTATGTATTAGTAACTGGTAATCATTCAATTTATAATAAATGTTTATCTAATGATCCACGTGCTGAAGAGGAAATGAAGGCTACTATTGAATTAGTTAGAGAAGCAATCTATAAAAAGGATGTTAAACAATTAGTTTTATCATTAAAAAATAAAAGAGTTTAAAACTCTTTTTTACTTTATAAACATGGCATCTCCGAATGAGAAGAAGCGATATTTTTCTTCTACTGCAATCTTGTAGGCGTTTAATATATTTTCTCTTCCTGCAAGAGCAGATACTAACATTACAAGTGTTGACTTTGGTAAATGGAAATTTGTAATTAAATTATCTATTCCTTTAAACTTATAGCCTGGATAAATAAAAATATCTGTCCAACCACTGCATTCTCTAAATTCACCATATAAATTCATAATTGTTTCTAATGTTCTTGTGCTTGTTGTTCCTACTGCAATTATCTTTTTATTATTCTTTTTTGTTTCATTTAGTAAATCAGCTACTTCTTGTGACATTGTATAGTACTCACTATGCATTTTATGATCTTCTATCTTTTCAACACTAACTGGTCTAAATGTTCCTAAACCTACATGTAGTGTAATATAGGCAATATTAATTTTCTTTTCTTCAATTTTTTTTAATAAATCTTTAGTAAAATGTAGTCCAGCAGTTGGTGCTGCGGCACTACCTACTTCTTTAGCATAAACTGTTTGGTAACGTGATTGATCATCTAGTTTTTCATGAATGTATGGAGGAAGTGGCATTGTTCCTAACTCTTCTAATATTTCTAGTAGAATACCATCATATATTAAAGTAAAATGTCTAATTCCTTCGTCATATTCACCGATACATTTAGCTTTTAATTTTCCATCACCAAAAGATACGATTGTTCCAACTTTTATTCTTCTCGCTGGTTTTACAAGGCATTCCCAATCATCACCTTTTATATTTTTTAATAATAATATTTCTATTACGGCATTTGTTTCTTCTTTTACACCAATTAGTCGTGCAGGTAATACTTTTGTATCATTTAAAACTAAAGTATCTCCTTCATTTAAATAGTCGATTATATTATAGAATTTTTTATGTTCTACTTCTCCTGTTGTTTTATCTAAAACAAGTAATCTTGATTCATCTCTTTTTTCTATTGGTGTTTGTGCGATTAATTCTTCTGGTAAATTATAATCAAATTCTTCTACTTTCATGGTATCCCTCCAAATCACTGATAATTATAACACTTTTTTATTTATTATTAAAGCATTATTTAATAAGAAAAACTGACATTGTCAGTTTATTTTTTTTCTATTCCTAGAACTTCGTAGGCTTTATCAGTTACTACTCTTCCTCTAGCTGTTCTTTTTAATAGGCCGATTTGTAATAAATATGGTTCATAAACATCTTCTATTGTTGTTACTTCTTCACCTATTGAACTACTTAGTGCTTCTATTCCAACAGGTCCTCCATTAAATTTATTGATGATTGCAAGTAAAATATCTCTATCTGTGTTATCTAGACCAATCTTATCTACTTTTAATCTATCAAGGGCCTCTTCTGTTATTTCTTTGGTAATCTCATCACTTTCTTTTACCATGGCGAAATCTCTTACACGTTTAAATAATCTATTGGCAATTCTAGGTGTTCCTCTGCTTCTTGTTGCAAGTTCAAAAGCTGCTTCATCTGATATTGGCATATCTAGAACACGAGATGTTCTTTTTATAATATCTGTTAATTCATCAACTGAATAAAATTGTAACTTTGATGTTATTCCAAACCTATCTCTTAAGGGAGAAGATAAGTCTCCTGCTCTTGTTGTTGCGCCTACTAAAGTAAATGGTGGAAGATCTATTTTTATATTTCTACTATTTCCTTCACTTCCAACAATTATATCAAGAGAAAAGTCTTCCATGGCAGGATATAATATTTCTTCAATATATCTTGGCATTCTATGGATTTCATCAATGAATAAAACATCTCCTGGTTCAAGAGAAGATAAAATTGCAGCTAAGTCTCCTGATTTTTCAATGCTTGGACCACTTGCTGTTTTTATATTTGTACCAAGTTCATGAGCAATTATAAATGCTAAGGTTGTTTTTCCAAGACCAGGTGGGCCATAAAGCAATACATGATCTAAGGGCTCATTACGCATTTTTGCAGCACTTACAAACACCTTTATATTTTCTTTTACATCGGTTTGACCAATATATTCATCAATTGTTTCGGGTCTTATTGTATTATCTATTGTGTTATCATCAAATAAATCATAATTTTTTACAATACTTTCTTTCATTGACTATTCTTACCTTTCTTTATTTTTTCTCTTATTTTTTGAATTACTTTGGTTGTTTCTTTGGGATTTACTTCTATTCTTGAATCTAATAATTCAAATAGTTTCATTCCATTAAGTATATATTCTGTTGTAATATCATCACCATTTTCAATTGCAGTTATTGCGATATCCTCAAAGTGTCCTATCATATATTCCTTAAAATCATATAATATTCCTTTTGACTCATAATAGTCATAAAACATACTTAGTATAACCATCAGTTCTAAGGGATTTACTGATACTTTTAAATCATAATCTTCTTCTAATGAGAAAATTATATCATAGACTTCTTTATATAAATCATCTACTATTTTATCTTTAAATCTAGTTATTTTGCTCATCTTAATAATAACTTCAAGGCGTCTTTTACTTGTCCTTCAATAGGTAGTGATGTATCTACTTTAGCAAGTACTGGTACTATTTCTTTTTCTTTGTATCCTAATCCTAATAATACTTCTTTTAATTCATTTTCAGTTGTAATCTCATCATCACTTATTCCAACACCAATAAACTCTAATTTTCCTTTTAAGTCTAGGATTATTTGTTTTGCAAGTTTATCTCCAATTTTAGGAAACTTCTTTAGATACAAAATATTTTCTCTTTCAATGGCATCCATAATACCATCAATTTGTCCTACTGCTAAAATAGGTAAAGCCATTTTGCAACCAAGACCTTTTACACTAATTAACTTTAAGAAAAACTCTTTTTCTTCTATTGTTTTAAATCCATATAGTGTATTTTCATCTTCTGTAATATGTTGGTATACATATATTTTATAATCTTTATTAATTTCAAATGAATATGGATTTGATACATAAACTTGATATCCTATTCCATTATTATCTACTACTATTGAATTATTTCTTATATAAGCTATTGTTCCTTTTATGTAATCGTACATCTAATCATCTCCATTATCATTATAAACTAATTATGAAATATAAGCAAACATTTATTGAACAAATGTTTTAAGTTACTTAATCTTATATTTTTCTTTGAATGTTCCAAAGTCACATTTCTTTCCTAATCTTTTTGGTACTTCTTCAATTACTCTTCTTGGATTAATATTTTCTTTTGGTAAGTATATTCTTTCAAATGACTCTAATAAACTTTTTGGGATACCAATAGATTCTAAATACATTAGATACTGATAGTATGTTGACATATCAACTTTAAACATTCTTTCGTTTGCTAAGGTATCTAGTATTATCATGTTATAACAATATAAATCACTATTCTCACTTGGTATTATAATACCTTCATTTGTTGTTTTATATTTATCAGGTATTTGAGCAATATAGTTGTTTTTCAATAAATAATAAGCAAGTCTTGATGGTTCTACTCCTTTTAGGCCACTTACAAAGACACTATCTAGATCGATTGCTCTTAGTCTTCCTTCTTGATCAATTATAAAATTGAATTCATTTAAATCTCCAAAGTAGACTGGATGTTTGCTTTTTACTCTTCGTACTTTATCTATTAGATCACCTAATTGCATTAATAATTTCTTTTTAGATTCAAAAGATAGTCTTTCGTCATTTAATATTTTCCCTAAGTTTCTATGTTTTTCTATTAGTGGCATAGCAAAACCAGCATGAGCACCATCAACAATAACTGAATGACTGGGAATTATTAATTCATCTAAATCTTTATATTCTGAATTATTAAGAGCAGTCAAGGTCTTTGTTTTTCTATCCATTACATCTTTTTCTTCTTGAGCATCTAAATATTTAAATAACATTCTGCTTCCATCTGGAGTCTTATATTTTTTATTTAAAATAAGCATTAGTGCTTCTGTATTCATTATTCCACTTGGTAATCTTAATTCTTTTAGTGCTCTTACTTGGTGCATTCTTAAATTAATTTTGCCTAATTCTTTTTCTCGTTCTTTTTCCATAAATTTTTCCTTTTAGTGCCTATTATATATAATTTATAATTTTAGGGCAAGAAAAAAAAGGGAATTAATTAATCCTCTTTTAAATTATAATATACATCTTGAACATCATCTAAGTCTTCAAGTGTTTCTACAAGTTTTAAAACTTTTTCTTGGCCTTCTTCATCAAGTTCTACTTCCATATTTGGAACATAAGTTAGTTCACACTCAAGGAATTCTTTTACTCCTGCTGATTCTAGGGCATCTTTTACTTGAGTAAATGCAGCTTGATCTGTTGTGATTAAATAGCTATCTTCTACTTTTTCAAAGTCTAATGCTCCAGCATCAAGGGCTGTCATCATCATTGTGTCCTCATCATATTCTCCTGGGATTACAATTGATCCACGACGTTCAAACATATAACTTACTGAACCATCTGTTCCAAGATTTCCTCCAGCTTTAGTGAATGATGATCTTACCATTGAGGCAGTTCTATTTCTGTTATCTGTTAAGCAATCTACCATGAAGGCAACTCCACCATGTCCATATCCTTCATAACGTACATTTTCATAGTTTGCACCATCTGCTCCACCTGTTGCTTTCTCAATTGCTTTTTGAATATTGTCCTTAGGCATATTTTGAGCTTTTGCCTTATCAACTGCAAGTCTTAGTGACGCGTTTAGATTCGGGTCAGGACTTCCTCCTTTAGCCGCAACCATAATTTCTTTTGCTAATTTTTGGAATACTTTTCCTCTTGCGGCATCAAGTAATCCTTTTTTTCTATGTATTGTAGCCCATTTTGAATGTCCACTCATACTAATACCTCCATTTCTTTTTATATAATAGCACAATTTTTTTAATAATTAAATATTTTCATGATCAAAATATTCCATAATTAATCTTGTTGCCCTACTATAGTCAAACACTTCATCCATATTTCCATCCAAATGAATTGTTGCATTACTATCTGGTACTTCTTTTGTATAGTAGTCTTCTGCTTCTTCTTCAGTTAAGTCTACTCCTTTATAATCATCTGGTACTATTTGTGAGACATATTGAAGTTTTTGTTTATATTTAGACAGGATTTTTTGAATCTTTTCAAACTTTTCCTTATCATTTTCTATTGTTAATGAGATATGTTTATTATCATCTAGATTATTATATATTTCACTATTATCTATCTTTTCACCATCTACATAATATGTTGGTTTAAATTCTTCTAGTTCTTTAATCATGTTTATTAAATCTTCTTTATCATAATAACTTGTATTATAAGTACCGATTTCTAGTTCTTTGGCTTCTTCTACATAATAATCTGTTGTTTTATTGTACATATCACATATTTCTTGATACTTTTTATCAATACATAAACTAGTTATTCTATCTTCTGACGATAATGCACGTGATGAGTCTATTAAATTCAAAGCATCGATTGCTCTTTCGTAGGCTTCTAAATATGCTCCATAGTTGCTAAGTAAATTATCGCTTTCTATTCCAACCATTACAGAACATAATACAGCTTCATTTTCTCTAGCAATTCCTTTTGTATGACACAATTCATGAGTTATTATATTTAAAGTTATTGGAGATGGTCTACTATAATTTATATTGACAGTATCTACGGATGTTAATCCATAAAGAGTTGTTTTTCTTTCTAATTCTTTTTTAGTAAATTTTAAATATCTTTTTGGATATGGACCTTTTAAAAAGTCATAACGCTCTCCTGCTTTTTTCATATCTTTTACAGCGATATCTTCTAATTTTTCATTGATAATTATGTTCCCTTTCTTATCCCTTTCTAGTTTTGCTCCTATCTCAATAATCTTATCTTCTAATTTTTTTGTATATTCAAATATATCTTCCTTAGTATATTTATTTTTTATTTCTTTAGGAAAATATATTGTATCTATTTTAGGATTATTATAGGTCATTAAATGAGGAATTAGATATATTCCAAATTCTAGTAAAAAGACAACTATTTCAAATGTTTTAATAAATGATAAAATCTTTATTTTATCTTTTTTCTTTATTTTTTCACTTCTCATTATAGGTTCATATAGTAATAATAAGATTACTATTAGTAAAATCATTATATAAAATAAAGAAATAGGAAATGTTCCAATTTTAAATGCAAAAAACTGAGATATTACATATATTAATGATTTTATTGGTAATAAAATATTAGTCCAAGTAAAATAGGCAATCTTTTTACTTAAAATACCTAATACTAAAAGAATTAGTTCTATCGCAATTAATCCAAATGTTATTCCAAGTAATATTTTCATTGTTTTTGTTGTTGGGATATCTATTCTTTTCTTCTTTTTCATATTAATCACCACTATTATTTTATCATATTCTTTATATTACTAAATTTTTTTGATAAAATTAAATTGGTGATTTACATGTATATTAATTGTGGTAAAAAGATTTCTATTAAGACTTGTTCTAATTTTAGTGAGAGATTTAAATCATTTAAGTTTTATCTTGAACCTATAAAGAGTGGATTATATTTTCCTAATAAAAGAATTGCTAGCACATATTTCTTTTGTCAGAGGGTTGATATTTGTTTTACTGATAAAAATAATAGAATAATTGCTTTATATAATGATGTTAAAAGTGAAAAAATGATTCTTAAATTTAAGGCAAAGAACATTTATTATTTACCAAGTGGTTCTTGTTCTTTATTAAAAGTTGGAGATATTTTAAAACAAAAAAAGGAGTAATTTGATTACTTCTTTTTAAATTAAATCTTTATAATATAATGTTTTTTCTACTACTTGTTTTATAGATGAATCTGTAAATGGTTTACTTAACATATCTATAATGTCATATGTGAAGGCTCTTTCAATAGTTGCTTTTGATGAATCTCCTGAAATTATTGAAACTGGGATTTTTTCTAAATAATCATTTTGTCGCATATATTCTAGTACAGCAAATCCATCTACTTTTGGCATATTTAAATCTAATAAAATAGTTTTTATATTATCATTTTTCTTATTAGCTTCAATTAAATTAATGGCTTCTTCTCCATTTTTTGCTGTTGCGACATTATATTTATCACTAAATATTTTCTTAACGAAATTTCTAATGATATTTGAATCATCAACAACCAATATTGTTGCAGTATCATATGTTTCAGCATTAGTTGCTTCTATATTTACTTGTTCGTCATCTGTACCATTCATATATTCTTGAATTAGTACGATAGCATCATTTGTTACTGTTATTAAATCATTTATGTGTTCTTGAATATAATGTAAATCTCCTGATGCAGAATGTGCTTCATGTTGTTCTGCAACAGTACCAAGAGTATTAAAGCCATAGTATCTCGCATCATTTTTCATTGAGCGGACACAGATATTATAGTTTTGAAGATCTTGTTTTTGCATAAAGACTATAAGTTGTTTTATTTTTGCATGTATTCCAACTAAAAACTCTCCTAATTTTTCATTATATTTATTTATATCTCCAAACAAACTAAGACTAGTTTTTATATCTATATCTTTTTTTTCTAGGAAACTAATACTTTTCATAAAACACCTCTTTATCCTATCATAAGTATATTTTCATTATAGCATAAAGTATTAGTATTTTTACAAGTATTTTTAAATATTTCTAGAGTTATATATTATTGGGTAGGATGTTGAATATTTTTTTATGTATTTTTTTTGAAGTTTTCCCATTTTTTTGTCTTCTGTTCCTCTTCTGGCGATTGATGTTATACTATATAGCCACTCTTCTTCATCCTCAAAATAGTCAAAGTAGTCTCCATGTGGACCACCTTCACATAGCCATAAAACAAAATCTATCTCATTTGCTATAGCTTGGTCTATTAAGGCTTCTGCTCCTTTGCAAGGCATTAATCCGACTATTAGGTTTGTGTCTTCTAATGGAGTTTCTCTTGTAAATTCTTCTTTTTTTAATATTAACTTGTCAGATGATTGAATAGTTGAATCAAGTCTTGGGTCATAAACTGTAATACGCCCATTTTTTTGTTTTAGACTCATTCTAGATGATAAATTAGGAAAAACTCCACATCCTACTTCAATGATATTTCTGTTTTCTATTTGATGAAGACTTTCTATTTGATGCAAAAACTCTATATATATGTTTTCTGAATCTGGAATTATTCCTAAAAAGTCTAGCACTTCTCTCAAGATTTCTTTATGATATGTTTCTGGATACTTTCCATATCTCATAATATCTAGAATTCTTAATGAATCATATTTATCATATAGATGAGGATTCTTACGAACAAAATGTTCTACTGTGTTTAAATTTTCCTTTCTTTTTTCATCTTCCATGTTATTCAACCTTTCTGCCACTACCTCTTTTTCCTAAGAGTATTAATGTTTTTTCTCTATCTCTTTCATAGTCATCTACGATTCTTCTTATTGTTTTATCAGGTGCTGTACTTAATTCTGATTCAGGATTTGCTAATCCTTTTTCGAGGATTCTTTCTAAAACATCTATAATGTTATATTTATTAAAATCACTTAATAAACCATCATTTATTCTGTAAGTATAATTTTCTGGTTTTCTTATTATATGAGCTATGTTATCTTTTCTATTCATACTTCCAGATATCTTCATTTGTCTTATTATTTCTAATAAGTCTTCTCTATTAATTTTTTGTCTGGCAGTAAAATAAGTTAAATAAATCATTAATTCTCTCCACTCATCAGCTACTCCATAACCGCCACCATAAACTCTTCTGTCAACTCTTTCAATATACTTTTTTTTATCCGGTTTACGATCTGAAAAAATACAATTTTGTTTTAGTAGACCATCTATATTTTTTGAACATACAAGTCTATAACTAAATAAGTTTTCTATTTGCTCACTATTTAATACTAGATTATTTATTCTTCGGCATTCATCAGGATTTCTTAAGCTTCTTTGATTAAATATTATATCTTCCTCTAATAATAATTTTGATAATAATTGTTTTAGTCTTTTTATTGTAAAGTACATATGATGGTCTATAGATTTAGAAAAATAAATGTAGTCTGCACCTATGTCCATACGTGATGCTGTTTTTGCTCCTTGAAAACGATAATATTCTTTTGTTGTATCACCTGTTGAAATTCTATCGCTAATATCTCTATATAATGACATTTTAATCCCCCCTCTTTTTTATTTTTTAATCTTTATAATCAAAGTAGAAATCTAATATTCTTACTTGATCATTTTCTTCTGCTCCAAGTTCTTTTAGTTTATCATCAATTCCTAATCTTTTTAGTTTTTTAGCAAATCTATAAGCTGCTTCTTCGCTTGAAAATTTTGTCATTTTAAATAATCTTTCTACTTCAGCTCCACGTATAACCCAAACGTCATCTTCTTTTGTTATAGTATATGGTTCTTCTTTCTTAAATTTGTATAGAATATGACTTTCTATTTGCGAATCATCATATAATGGGTTAATAGGAATTGTATCTAATATGTCTGCTAGACGGTCTACTACTGCTTGTAAACCTTTATTTGTTGCGGCACTTACTTCGAATATTTCACAGTCAACTTTTTCTTTAAATTTCTCTAAGTTTTCTTTAGCTTCTGGTAAGTCCATTTTATTGGCAATAACGATCATTGGCTTTTCTATTAACTTTTCATTATAGTTTTTAAGTTCTTTGTTAATTAAAATGTAGTCTTCATATGGATCTCGCATTTCACTTCCTGCCATATCTATTACATGAGCAATTACTCTTGTTCTTTCAATATGTTTTAGGAATTTGTCTCCTAAGCCTTCTCCTTCGCTTGCTCCCTCAATTAGTCCAGGTAAGTCAGCAACAACAAAGCTTCTTCCATCAGATGATTTTGTAACTCCTAAGTTTGGATTTAGAGTTGTGAAGTGATATGCTGCTATTTTTGGACGTGATGCAGAAATACATGAGATAATTGTACTTTTACCTACACTTGGAAGTCCAACTAGTCCGACATCGGCAAGCATTTTTACTTCTACTTTTAAATTTTTTCTTTCGCCTTCTTCTCCATTTTCTGAATAATCAGGTGCAGTATTTGTTTGAGTTTTAAAGGCAGTATTGCCTCGTCCACCTCTTCCGCCTTTAGCAATTATTTCTTCTTGGTCTTTATGAGATAGGTCTGCAATTACTAATCCTGTATCCATATCAGTTACAACAGTTCCTTGAGGTACTTTTACGATTAGAGGTTCTGCTCCTTTTCCATGCTGATTTTTACCTCGACCATTTTCACCTTTTTGACCTTTTATTGTTTTTTGGTATCTTAAATCTAATAAAGTATGTAGGCCTTCATCTACTTTGAATATTATATCGGCACCGTGTCCACCATTTCCACCATATGGTCCTCCCATAGGTACAAATTTTTCTCTTCGAAATGCAGTACAGCCATCTCCACCATTTCCGGCCTCTACTCTTATTAATACTTCATCTACAAACATAGTATCACTCCTATTTTTCTTTTATAACTAAAAAGAGAACCACCTAATTTTTAAATGGTTCTCGAATGTCCTTTGACTATCCTTCTACTGGATAAACTGAAGCTTTCTTCTTATCTCTTCCTAGATGTTCAAATTTTACTATACCATCAATTGTTGAATAAATAGTATCATCATTTCCACGACGAGTATTTGTTCCTGGGAACATTTTAGTTCCTCTTTGACGGTATATAATTGAACCAGCTGTGATGAATTCACCATCAGCGGCTTTAGCTCCTAATCTACGTCCTGCAGAATCACGACCATTAGATGTTGATCCTTGCCCTTTGTGGTGAGCAAATAATTGTATATCTAATTTTAATAAATTCATAATTCTCCTCCTTATTTTACTTCAATATTTTCTGGATAATTTTTTTCCAGATCTTTTAAAAGATTAATCATATTACCAATTAGCAATTGAGTCGTTTCATCGGTATTTTTAATATCGATTGTCATTCCTTTCTTACTAACTAAATATGTTAGACTCCCTTTATTCAATGTAAGTATTCCATTAACTGTCGTAATAACAATACTACTAGCAGCACTGCAGACAATGTCTTTTCCATAATCATCATACATTGCATGACCTAATATTTTAATTTTTTTATACTTACTACTTTCTTTTTCAATGTTTACTGTTATCATAATTAACCAATTTGAGTAATTTTGATTTTAGTATATGGTTGTCTATGTCCTTGTGTTAAGCGGTTTGCTCTATCTTTAGATTTGTATTTAAAGATTTTAACTTTTTTACTCTTTCCATTTTTTAGAACTTCACCTTTTACTGTAACACCTGTAAGATAAGGATTACCTATTTTACTATCTAGCATTAGTACTTGGTCAAAATTAACTACGTCTCCTACTTCACAATCTAATTTTTCAACAAAAATTTCTGTTCCTTCAGCTACGTAATATTGTTTTCCACCAACTTTAATTACAGCGTTCATAATATACCTCCTTTTTTAACTTAAGACTCGCTCTTAAGGCACTAATTATAGTTTCTACCTTTTCAATGCGGTTTGAGCATGAGGCGTCAAACATTTAGATTATAACATACGATACCTATTGTGTCAATCATATTGCCTTATATTTTCTTTATTTTATAAGGAATTTATTACTACTAAATTTCATAAGTTTTACTTATTATAACATAATTATTTTATTTTTTACAATAATCTATCTTTATGTTAGACTTATATGTAGGAGATGATTTAATGTATAAGAGAGTTCTTTTAAAACTTTCTGGAGAAGTACTTGCTGGTTCTAAAGGAGTCGGAATTGATTTTGATAGAACATTAGAGATTGCTCGTGAAGTTGCAGATGCACAAAAAGTTGGCTATCAAATTGGCATTGTTGTTGGTGGTGGCAACTTCTGGAGAGGAAAAAGCAACGACTATATGGATCGTGCAACTAGTGACTACATAGGAATGATGGGAACAGTTATGAATGCCTTAGCACTCGGAGATGCTTTTAAACAATTAGGTGTTGATGTTCGTGTTCAAACTGGAGTCGAGATGAGACAAATTGCAGAATTCTATATTAAAGATAGAGCAATACGGCATCTTGAAAAAGGTCGTGTCGTAATATTTGGTTGTGGTACTGGTAGCCCTTTCTTCTCAACTGATACAGCTGCTAGTCTTAGAGCTGCTGAAATTAAGGCTGATATTCTTGTTAAAGGAACTAAGGTTGATGGGGTTTATGATAAGGATCCTAAAAAGTATGATGATGCAGTTAAGTTTGATGATATAACTTATATTGATGTATTAAACAAAAAACTAAATGTAATGGATTCAACAGCAATTAGTTTATGTATGGATGAGGATATTCCTATACTTGTATTTAATATTAATAAAAAAGATAATTTATTAAAAGTACTTAATGAAGAAGAAAAAGGAACTTTAGTACATAATTAAAAAAAGCACATTCATTTCGAATGTGTCTTTTATTATTCTTTAGAGCTATAATATTCTGTATAGTATGAACTATAATAGTGACTTCCTGCAGTTTGTACTTTATTTAGAATTACACCATCTATTTTAGCATTAACTTGTTCAAATATCTTTTTGGTTCTTTCTAGATT
The DNA here is from genome assembly GCA_964530845.1 of uncultured Muribaculaceae bacterium. Classification (GTDB taxonomy): domain Bacteria; phylum Bacillota_I; class Bacilli_A; order RF39; family UBA660; genus UBA3789. The sequence continues at coordinate 37,459 of CAZHBS010000003.1, read as the reverse complement.
CTCCATTTTAGTTTTCTTAGCAGATACTGTTATTAGATTGATATCACTTAATGTTGTTATAACTAAGGAATCACTTAATCCGATAATTGGAGCACAGTCCATTATTATTAAGTCATATTTCTTTTTTAAACATTCAAGTAATCTTCTATTATTTTCACTACCTAATAACTCAACTGGGTTTGGAGGTGTTGGACCTGTAGGAAGTAAATCAATATTCTTATCAAATGTTGGGAAAATATACTTATCAAATGACATATTTTCTTTGAAGTTTAACATTAAGTTTGTATATCCTCCACTTGTAATATTCATTACTTCAAATATTGTATGAAGTCTACCTCTTCTTAAGTCTGCATCAATTAACAATACTTTTTTCCCCTCTTGAGCATATGTTACTGCTAGATTTGATGAGATGAAACTTTTTCCATCTCCTGCTTCTGGAGAAGTATTCATTATTATTTTTACATCTTTATCTACTGACGAGAATGCAATATTTGTACGAATACATCTAATTGCTTCTGCAAAAGATGATTTTGGATTCTTTGTAATAAATAAATCTTTTGATTTTGTTGCCATATTTCTCTACTCCTTTCCTAAATTAACCTTTGGTACTGTACCAATTACGTTTAATCCTAATTTTTTCTCGATATCATCGCTTGTTTTGATAGTTGTATCGAAATAGAAATAGATAAATATGATTCCACAAGATAACACAACTCCTACTAATAAGTAGATTATATTATCTTTTACATAATTAACATTGTATGGACTCTTTGTACTTTCTGCTTTATCAAGTACTGCAACGTTATTTAATTCGTAGAACTTGTTGATTTCATTTACGAATACGTTGGCAATTTCATTTGATATTTTTGTTGCTTGTCTTGGTTCTGAATCAGATGCTGTAATTTTAATTATTTCTGTATTTGTTACAGCCGTTACTGAAACTCTTCCTTGTAATTCTCCAAGAGTATAATCTAAGTCTAGATTGTTAATAACTTTTTCAAGGACTCTTTTTGATTTAATAATTTCTGTATATGTTCCAACAAGGTTCTTATTTAATTGTTGGTCTCCTTGATTGAATGATTGTCCACTCTCTCCATTGTTTTTACTAACAAGAACTAATGAAGTATCACTTCTATACATTGGAACTCTTGTTAAGATTGTATAGATATTACCTATACCAATTGCTAATACCACTGTAATGATTATCCATGATATCTTACTTTTAAAGTAATCAAACATTTCTTTTAAATCGATTTCTTCCATTTTCTAACCACATCTCTCTTCCTTTTTAATGCACTGCATATGATAACATACTTTATTTTTTTTTGCAACTTTATTTGCATATTGATGAATACATTTCTATTCTTTTTAATATTCTTTCTTTGCCTAAAATCTTCATTATGCTGTATAGATCTGGTGACTTTAATCTTCCTGTTAATATTACTCTTATTGCCTCACATACGTCTCCAACATGACCTTTATATTTATCAGGTGTTACCTTATATTCTTTTGGACTTGCAGCATAACCGTTCTTTTCGGCAAATTCTTTTATCTCATTAAACCATGTCTCATTGTCTAAATCAAGATTTAAATAATTATTTACATAATCTAATGCTAAATTTACATCGTATTTTTTTTCTCCATCATACTTTTTATAATGTTCTTTTTCGAATAATGAATCTATTGCATATGAGAATTCTTCTCTTACTTCACTATATTTAGAAATATCTTTTCTTGGACGAGGTCCATCTTTTTCTATACTGAAGAATTTAATCATATCTTTTTTATTATCTTCTAATAATTTAGCATACTCTGTGTCATGTTTTTTAGCCCACTCAAGAGTTTCATTATAAACTTCTTCTCCACTTTTTCTTGAAAAATATGTTTTACATAGATTTACTAGTTTTGCCTCATCAAAAGATGTTCCACCTATTGCTTGTTTATCAAAACTAAATTCAAAATTACTTATATCTTTATCGCTATTATTTAAATACCATTCCTCAAAGTTAGTATTTGTAATTGTTGCAAGATAAAGATGAAGTGCTTCTATTGGAATACCGTTTTCTTCATAGTATTTAACTCCAAACCAAGGATCTTTTCTTTTAGATATTTTTCTAATATTTCCAGTTTCAGCATCTTTTATTGTTATTGGAGCAATATGAGCATACTTTACTGGTTCAAAGTCTAGTATCTGAAATAACTGATAATGTAGCGGAAGACTTGATACCCATTCATCTCCTCTTATTACATGTGTTGTATGCATTAAGTGATCATCTATTGCGTGAGCAAAATGGTATGTTGGTGTTCCATCTTTTTTTAATAATACTGTATCTACATTATGTTCTGGAAATTTCATTTTTCCTTTGATGCAATCAACTATTTCAATTTCTTTGTTTGGATCTCCGTTAGATTTTAATCTAATAACATATTCCTTATTATTATTTATATTTTCCTTTACTTCATCTAATGACAAATCTCTATCTACTGCATAAACACCATAAATACCAATTTTTGTTTTGTTAACTTCTTGTTCTTCTCTTATATTTTGGATTTCCTCTTCAGTCATAAAGCATGGATATGCATATCCTTTAATAATTAAGTCTTTTATGTATGTTTGATATATTTCAGTTCTCTCACTTTGAATATATGGATCATACTCTCCTCCAAAGGAATATCCTTCATTAGGTAGAATGTCAAAGTCATGTAAAACAGATGTAATATTTTCAATTCCACCCTCAATCATTCTTTTTTGGTCTGTATCTTCAATTCTTAAGTAAAAACTTCCTCCACTTTGTCTTGCATAAACCATATCAGCAAAGGCACTTAAAAGATTTCCTAAATGTACACTACCAGTTGGTGATGGTGCATAACGTGTAACCATCGCGTTTTCTGGTAAATTTCTCTTTGGATACTTATTTTCGTAGTACTCTCTATCATGTTCTAAATTTGGAAAAAGTAAATTTGCCAATTCAATTCTTTCTTTTTCTGTCATAAATACACCTCTTCTTAAATATACACTTTAATAATACACCAAAACTTAAAAAAAATAAACAAAAAAAGAGTTTCCTCTTTACATATTTATAATGGCTGCCCTAGTTAGATTCGAACTAACGCGTCGTGCGGTCAGAGCGCACTGCCTTACCACTTGGCTATAGGGCAATGTTTTTTACATATTAATTTTACATTATTTTTTTTAAACTTACAATATTATTTACATAAAGTTTTTTATTTTAAAATAAAAATGTTTGATTGATTAAATATATAATGCTAGAATTAAACTAGGAAGTGGTATATTATGGCAAAGAAATGTAGTAAGTGTTCAGCTTTGGCTGATGATGATGCAGTATTTTGTTCAAAATGTGGTAATCAGTCTTTTGATGCGGTAGAAAATAATGATGAAAAGGTAGTTGAGTTAGATTTAGGACATATTGGTGATGAGAAAGATAATGGTGTTGGGTTTGATACTCCAGAGAAAGAGCATTCAGTCACAACAGAGGAAGAAGTGGCTTCACAAGTAAGTACTCAGCAGTCTGCTCAAAATAATAATGTTCAGGCAAGTGAAATAAAACCTGTTCAAAACAATAATGCTCAGGCTAGTGAAATAAAGCCTGTTCAAAACAATGTTACAAATGAAAGTAAGGAGATTACTCCTTCAGCAAATCCTGCTCCAAATCCTAATTTTGAAGTAAGGAACCCTCAGTATGATGGTACTAGTCAGCCTGTTAGTGGAGTTACGGTTATTAAAAAGAAGAAGAAAAAGGATAATCATAAGGTTATTATGACAATTTGCGGAATTGTTGGAGTTATTCTTTTAGTTTTATCTCTTACATTATTTTTATTGATTTTCCTTGCGGGTGATGACGATAGTCAATATAATCCTGCCTCAACATTTACAGAGAAGAATTCAATTTCAATTGGTAATGAAGTAAATGGTTATATAAGAGTTCCTAATTCTTGGAAGAAAGTTGAAGCTGGTGTCCAAGGTAATGAAATTGTTTATACTGATGATTTAGAAAAGGGTTCATGGTACATCGTATCTGGTGTTGCAGATAGTGGTGTTACCAATCCTCAAGACTGGGCAAATAGTACTTATACTGCTTTAGTTTCTCAAGGAGTTATGGAAGCAGGAATAAATCGTGAAGTTGTTAATAATTATGAAACTTATAAGGTTGTATGTTTTAAACCAGCAATTAATAAATATCTTGCTTCTTGGTATTTCAATACTTCTGATGGTAGAACACATTACATTTCAATTGAAGGTCCTGATGCGATTAATGACTTTTATAATATGATATATACTTATAGAGAGAAAAACTAGATTATTAAAATCTAGTTTTTTTTAATACATATGGTAAGTCCTCTACTCTTTTAATATCCCCTTTTTCACTATTTACATAGATTGTTTTAAATCCTAATTTTTTAGGCACTTCTATGTCTAGAACTTTATCATCACCAACTATTATACATTCTTCGATACTTCTTTTTCCAGCAGCATCAAAATATGCTTTAGGTACTGGTTTTATATTTTTTTCTCCATAATACTCTGTAAAAAAATCATTAATTTGCATTGTACTCAATCTATTTCTTTGAGACTCTTCAAAATAATTTGATAGTAATACTAATTCGTAGTCTCTTAATTCTTCTAACATTTCTTTAATAGAAGATGAATCTTTTGGAACAGCATATTTAAGTTCTGAAAAAAATATTCTTAAGAATTCTTCATCTAATTTGATACCAAGTCTTGAACTGAAAAAGTTTAGGTAGTCATTTTTATTATAGCTTTGATAGTTTTTTTCATATTCAGGAATATTAGTTAAAAATTCACTTACTTTTCCTGGATCATTTATCCCATATCTTTCAAATGTATTCGCAACGTATTTTTTAAAATGTACTCCAGTAATTAATGTTCCATCTATATCAAATATTATTCTTTTAAGCATTAAATCACCTACTTGTTTTATATTATATATTAAATTTTATTATATGTTAATTGATTTATAACATAAAAAATGATAAAATAAGCCTCGATTGAGGTGTTTATTGTGAAACTAGTCGTTAATTATGATTTAATGAATGAAATTATTAAAGCTAATAGTGGATTTGATCTTAAAAGATTTTCTTCAAAGATGGGAATTTTTATTGGTGTTATGGGAGTGACAGATGGTATAGCTTTAGCTGTTGGTGGTCGAGATGTATCTTCTTTGAATATTCCATTTGCAGCACTTCAAGGTGTTTTAATATTTGGTAGTACTGAGGTTTGTCTTTCAAGATTAAATAAAGCAGAAGCTGATATCAAACTTAGGGATTTGGCATCTTCTCTTACTAAAATAAATATATATACTGATAGCGATGCATTAAAGGAGGCAAAGCTTTATTCTACAAGACTTAAAGTTCTTCATGATGGTGGAGTTGCTTTAAAACAAGATAAGTATTTTAAATTAAAGACAACTGGATCATTTAATGCAGATCAAATTTCATTAAGGCAAGAACATATCATTGGTACAAGAGATTATGAGCTTTCTATTGGAGAACCTAATAAAGTATTTAGTAAGGTATCTTCTAAAGTATTAGCTCGATAAAAAAACTAACTAGAAATAGTTAGTTTTATTTATTAATAAATAAAAACACACTTTACTAAGTGTGTTTGCATTCAATTTGGTAGCGCCGGAGAGATTCGAACTCACGACCTATCGGGTATGAACCGATTGCTCTAGCCAACTGAGCTACAGCGCCATTTACGTGTGCAAATTAATAATAACAAAATCTAGATTAAAATGCAACAATTTTTTATTTTTTTATAAAAAAAGTATATAGAATGGTTAACTTCTATATACCTTTTTATATTGTTTTGGATCTTCTACTGTTTCTTCTCCAAGAATTATTTCTTCATACTCTCCTAAATGACTATAGGCATCACCATAGGCTTCCCATGTTGTCTCATCAACTACTGTATTTAGGCCTCTTGCTCCTGTTTTTCTCTTTTCAGCTTTTTTAGCAATTGCTTCAATATAGTCATCACCAAATGTTAATTTTACTCCTAGTTCTTCAAATAATCTTTTTTGAATCTTTATTGCAGACTCATCTGAATCTGTTAAAATCTTTTTTATTGCTTCTAGGTCTAAATCGTTTAGTTTGATTACTGAAACTCTTCCCATGAATTCATCTGGCATCTTGGCTTTTTCAACGAAATCGTCTGTTGTTGCCTCACGTGTTGCATTACCACCTATTTGACTTCCAAAGCCTATTTCAGTTTTTACTTTTAAATTTTTATATACATCAGTATAGGCTCCACCTAAGATGACAATCATATTTCCAGTATTAATTTTTACTGTTTCACCTTTTAGCTTAGTATCTGGAGTAGCATCATATTCTGAACCTTCTATAAATGGTAGTAAGACATTTAGTACTCCTTTTCCAGAAACATCATCTTTTTTACTTGATCCTTTTTTGTCAATTTCATCAAAATAGATTATTGCATGTTCTGCTTTATCTTTATCTTTACCACATGCAACATATAAATCCCATAATACCTCTTCAATGTCTTTTCCTACATATCCTGGAACAGTCAATTGTGTTGAATCAACTTTATAAAATGGTCTATCAATATATTTAGCAATTAACTGCATCATTTTTGTTTTTCCTGAACCAGATTGTCCTGTGATAAGTAATCCTCTTTGTTTACTTTCACTACTTTGTTCTTTTCTAGCAATTTCTGTTAAGACTCTTCTTGTTGGTTCATCTTGTGCAATTAGTGTTGCGGTTACTTTCTTAAATAGATCTTCTAAATCTAAATGATTTTTTATCTTTACTGTTGGTTTTCTTTCTATTATTGTTTCCCTTTTTACTGGAGTTGATGCGCTTTCACCTTTTAATTTTGTTGATGACTCTCCATTTTCACTTGCTTCGATTTGTAAGTCAATAGAGTCAGCTAAACTTTCAATATCTTCTAGTTGCATTTTAACAGCAGTTCTTATTTCTTTTAATTCTTCTAATGAGTATACTCCATCTATCATATTCATTAATAGAGCGGCAATATCAGTTCTTACTTCTTTAGATGACAGAAGTTTGTCTCCAAATGACTCTTCTTCATTGTCAAATTCGTCTTGTGATTCTCCTACTTGTGGTGTTACTTTTGGAGCTGAACTTGGTTTATTATTATTGTCTTTCCTATTATTATATGCTTCCATGCATTTGGCAATTTTATCTTTCATTTCTCCTAGATTTATTGGTACACAAAATACTCCTGAATCTTCTGTTGAAGAAACATAATATATATTATTTATAAAGGAGTAATCATAATCTGAGATTGCTTCTTGGACTGAACCAGATTTCATTTGATTTTTTATTTCATCTAATGCGATTGGATAGTAATATGCCGTAGGTATTTCAGACATTTGAAGAGATGAATCAAGCATACTTAAATATTCTCTTCCATTTTTATCTCTGAAAATCTTTGTTTTTTCATCTATTTCACCTATTGCTGGATGACTTATATAATATATAAAGTTTCCATCTTCTAAGGTTAATCTATTCATTATTGCAGCAACATATTTCTTTGCCATTGCAAATCCCCCCATGGCTCTATATTATAAATAAAAAAAAAGAATTAGTAAACTAATTCTAATTATTTTTAACGATTTTTTCAAATGCAGCGCCCTTTTCTTCAAAATTTTTGAAAAATTCGTAGCTTGCTGCGGCAGGAGATAGTAAACAACTTTTATTTTTCTTTGTATTTTCTATGGCAATTTTATGAGCCTCTTCTAATGTGTTAGCATAAAAAATGTTTTTATCTGTCTTGTTTTCTATTTCTTTTAAAATGTTTGTTCCAGTTGTAGGCATTCCTATTAAATTTCTTATTTTTGATTTAAGTAAAAACTGAATAAAATCTTTGTAATCTATTTCTCTATCTAGTCCACCAAATATAAGTGTATCTACATTTCCAATTGCATTAACAGCATTTATAGTTGCCTCTGGTATAGTTGCGATAGTATCATTATAAAAATTAATTTCATGATATTTTCCAAGATATTCCATACGATATTTTAGACCAGTGAATTCTTTTATTACTCGATGAGCTTTTAAAAAGTCTAGGTTCATTATTTTGCAAATTGTTAAAACAAACATTATATTTTTTAAGTTGTGATCTCCAAGTATTTTTCTTGAATCATCAACATAGACCATTTCATTATTTATATAAACATCTTTACCTTTTATTCTAGTAGTATTTCCACTTAGATTTTTATTATCAAATCTTACTGTGTATTTTATAGCTTTATAGTCATTTTCTGATACTAATTTATGTAAATACTCATTATCATCTAAATATATGGCATAGTCGTTTTCATCTTGATATTTAAAGATATTCATTTTATTTTGATGATAATGTTCTAATGTTCCAGCATGGTCTAGGTGATCTTGGTACAAATTTAAGACTATGGCAATATGAGGACTTGTTTTTACATATTCTAATTGATGTGAACTCATCTCTATTACAAGTTTAGTCTCATCTGTATATTTACTTACGTTATCTAATACTGGTGTTCCAATATTTCCTAGAAGATAGACATCATCATATTGTTTTTTTAATACTTCATACGTAAGAGTTGATGTTGTTGATTTTCCCTTTGTTCCTGTTATACCAATGATATTTTTTCTATCTACTTCTAATAATAATTCTAATTGAGATGTTATTTTATCAATAAAACTACTAGTATCTATTTTATTTAGACTTATTCCAGGAGATTTTATTATAACATCATATTTTCCTAGATTATCAAGATAATTTTCTCCGACAACTTTTGTTATATTAGTATCTTTTAATTCAAAATCTTTCTTATCTATTATAGTTAGATGAATATCTTTTAAATATTTTCTTATAAATTTATAAGTAGACTTACCTTCTCTTCCAAATCCTAATATTGCAATATTTTTACCTTTTAGTTTTTCTATTATTTCTTTATACATATTTACCAAGTTCCTTCTTTACTAAGTTATTATAATATTCGCTTAAATTATTTTCTTCATTATATTTTTCGATATTTTTACTTTCTGATTCTATTGGATAATTTTTTTTCATAAAATCTAGTAAATATCCTGTCTCGCCTTTTTCTATTGTTTTACTTACTGCAAGTCTTGCTTCTTCATAGGTTCCAACACATTCAAATGGTTTATTTTCTGTATAACCTAATATACTTTTAAAAGTTTCTTCTAAATCTTTTCTCTCATATAAATCTTCTCCAAATATGTTGATTCTTTCTTCTTTTGTTGTAAATGGAGATAGGATTATATATATAAATATGCATTTTGGGCAGTTACAGCACCACTTCCAAGTGTGTTCCTTACTTCCTAAATTACAACTTTTAAATGCATTATGATATTTCTTATAATGAGAGAATATCTTGGCGATATTGTATTCTGATAATCCTCTTAACAATGAGAAATATTTTATATCTAGTCCTAAACTATTATTCATATATCTATTAAAATCTAACTCGAATTCATATGTTTTTGAGTATTGATGATTTACACTTGTTCCTATTACTGTTGATTCATTTGCACTTGCTTCATTTGATAAGATTATATTTTTCTTTTTTTGAAGATAAGCACATAAATATGATATTTGGGCAATTAAAGCAGATAATGGTGTATGTCCATTTAAAAATCCTTGATTATTTAATTCAACTATTTTTCTATCTAATACTCTTTCTACAGTAACTATACTATCCTTATCATAGCCTGCTATCTTGGCACATTCTATTTGGGGTCCTTTAGGATTAATTAGTAAGCAAGTATTATTTGATTCATTTTTCAATATTTCAAGAGAAACGCAAGAGTCTTTGCCTCCTCCAACACAGATTAAATTACCTTCTCCTTGATATTCTATTTTAGGTAATTCTTTTTTATTACATCTACAAATAATATTAAATAATTCATCTTCATTAACGCTTATTCCATTTGTATATAGTAGTTCTCCTAAACCATTATAATAAATTTTCTTTAAGAACTTTATTTCTTCTTCACCAATGTACATTGCATCTATATAAATATTTTTAGAACATGTTGCTTTTACATAACTTATTAGTTCTATTAAGCCTATTTGTCCTATTAAATATTCTAAATAATTCTTATCTAGTTCATTTTTAATCACTTCTTTTGGAATCTTTATTTCAGGAGTAAACTCTATTAATCCTGGAATTTCAAAGTAATATTTTATTTCTAATTTATCTTTTATTTCATAACTAAATTTTTTATAAATAAAGTTTTTATATTTTTCTCTAAATTCTATAAATTTATCCATAATAACCCCCTATCTATAATTTACATTATTATTAAATTTATCTACTATTCGCATAATGCTTTTTGATGTATCTCTTATATTACCAAGAATAACTGATTTAAACCATTTAGTTTCTGCATATTTTAATTCTTGGTTATAGATTTTTTCTAATAAACTGGTTAATTCATTATATGAGTTTTCTTCACCAGTTATTTCATCAAACCATTTTCCTACGTTAAATACTTCACCATTTAATCTTAGTACAGCTAATGTATTTATAAATGTTCTATTTTCTAATATTTGTTTGCAAATGTATCCTTCCATATAATATGAATTAGAATTATATTTATGATTAGTTTGACTATTTATTGCATATATCGTATTTCCAACTAATTCATTACTTGCATCAAATGACTTGATAATATTTATTATTTCTTCTGTTTGTTTTGTATTAATTATTTCTTCTAACATATATGATTTATCTTTTTTAACGAATGATAAATCTTCTTTTTTATATATTCGATAAGTTAGTCCTGTTCTTAGATATAAATAATTTTTTGTTTCTCTTATTTCTGATAAATATGAATTTATTGCATGATTAAATTCATGAACTAAGTTATCTAGTAATCCTACCATATCTGTTTCTTGATAGTTTTGTAATACCATATATTTTTCTGTTTTATATTCTCCATTTATTCTTTTAGGCCTTGATGAATAGAAGGCTTTAACATATTTACTTTTTTCATTGCTTACGACTATTCTGATATCTCTAAAAGCATTTAGAATCATTTTCTCTTTATTTACACCATATTTTATTATGAATGCTGGAATTATTACATATAACATATGTCTTATATTTGAATCATAACCATACTTATTACTTATATCATCAATAAATGGTTTTTCTCTTAATATTACTAGATTAGAATTCATAATATCACCATTATTATTATATCAAATTATTAGATTTCTTGCTCATTAAGTATTTTTATATTTACAATATCTTCTATATTTATTTTCTCTTTATCAGTAAAAATAAGTTTTTTATTATAATTATCTACTCTTTTTACTTTTCCTTGTTTTAGGTTATATGATCCACCTGTTTTTTTATTGTCTTTTATAAAGTATTCTACTTCTATTTCTATCTCTTCTAATTTTGATATTACAATGGCCATTTTCTCATCTAGTTTTTGTTTTGCTTCTTCATCTAAAAATATTTGTTCTTTTGTTAATCTTGCTGCCTCTTTTATTTCATCTTCATATCCTGTTAGAGCTGCGAATGGAGAGAATTGCCCTGCTCTATTTATAGATGGCTGTCTTGGATGATTTTTACTTGTTGGATGATCTAAATACAGAATATCTTTATAAGGAAAACTATCCGCGATGTCCTCCAACTTGTTCATTTCTTTCAATTGCAGTTCCTCCTTCTTCTAAATTCATTCCTTTTAAAATAGCATTTTTTCCATATTTATTTTTTATTGATAAAAGTGTTGTTTGAAGTATCTCTTCTTTTTTATTTTCTTCTTTTTCTGCTTCCTTTTCTTCATAATTAGTAAATAAATCTATTTGTTCTATTTTTCTTTCTTTTTGAACTAAGTCTTTATTTTTTATATTTCCAGCAATAACATATATTCTTCTTGTAAGTAAATCTTTATTTATTATTCTATTATAGAGTTTTAAAGTCGCATCTAATATCTTTTTAGGAGAGGCAGTAAACTCATCTAAATGAATTACTCCGTGGGCATGTTTGGGTATTTTACGACCATATCTATCTTCTGTTACTTCTCCTTCGTAGAATTTTAAGTTTTCTGTATCATACCCTATTTCTAGAGTTATTTCTTCTGTTACTAAATTTTTACTTGCTAAATCCAGAACTAGTCCATCTGTCATTTCTTTTATGATTAGTTTTGTTTTTTCATAATTATATGGTTTATGTAGGACTTGACCTGAGGAAATACTATTTACTTTAGGTTTATATTTTTTTACATCTTCCATAGTACAAGGTTCCCATCCCCAAGCATGGTCAATTAAATATTCAGCATTTACTCCAAATAGTTTATAGAGTAATTCTTCGTCTTCAATAGATTTTCTTGCAACATCGCCCATTGTATACATATTATTTTCTTCTAGTTTTTTGGCAATTCCTGCTCCTACTCTCCAAAATGAGGTTAGAGGTTTATGAGTCCATAATAATTTTCGATAAGTAATTTCATCAAGTCCTGCAATTCTTACTCCAAATTCATTGGCATCTGTATGTTTTGCGACAATATCCATGGCAATTTTGGCAAGATACATGTTTGAGCCTATTCCTCCTGTTGCAGTTATTCCAGTTTCTTGATAAACTTCTTGAATCATTTTTGTTATCAACTCTCTTGGAGTCATTTTATATGTTTTTAAGTAATTAGTAATATCGCAAAATACTTCATCTATTGAATAGGCATATATATCTTCAGGGGCAACAAATCTTAAATAAATTGAATAAATTTTTTTAGAATACTCCATATATAATTTCATTCTTGGTGCTGCAATTATTAAATCTAATTCTTTTGTTTTATCTTTAGTTAGTTCATCATCAAAATATGATTTACCAGTAAATTTTTGATTATAATTATTTTTCTTTCTTTCAATATTTATTTCTTTTACTTTTTGAATTACTTCAAATAATCTGGCTCTTCCTGGTATGTGATATTTCTTTAGTGATGGTGAGACAGCAAGACAAATTGTTTTTTCTGTTCTTGATGAGTCTGCTACAACAAGATTTGTATTTAGGGGGTCTAAATTTCTTTCTCGGCATTCAACTGATGCATAAAAACTCTTTAAATCTATACATATATATATTCTTTTCATCTTACCACCTCTTTTTCTTTATTATATATCTTCAAACATTTGTTTGCAATTACTTTTTAAAAAAAACTAGTCATTGACTAGTTAAATTGAGGCATCATATATCTTTTTAATAGCTTGATCAAGTTCTTTATCAAACTCTTCTTGTGTTTGGTTATCTTTTAGATTTTCTAATAATGCACGTGAGAATGAAGCAATCATTTTATTATTTTTCTTAAGTAAATTACATGCTGTTTCATTATCATATCCACCTGATAATGCTACTACTCTTACTACGCAATCATAATCTAATAAATCTTCATAAAGATTTTCTTCTGTTGGAATTGTAAATTTAAACATTATCAAGTCATCTTTATTCCATACTTTTAATATTTCTACAATTATTTCTTTTAATATTTCTTCTGCTTCTTTTTTATCTGGAATATTTATATCTACTTCTGGTTCAATAATTGGTACTAGACCATTATCACAAATTGTTTTAGCGATTAAGAATTGTTGTCTTACTACTTCTGCAATACCATCTCTATTAGCAGATAATATTACACTACGCATTTTTGTACCAAAGATATGTCTTTCTCTAGCAAGAGATAATTGTTCTTCTAAATCAGGAATAGGTTTCATTAATTTAACACCTTGATTTTCTTCTTCTAGTCCTTTATCAACTTTTAAGAATGAAACAATATTTTTATCTTCCCATAGATAATCTGCTGTATATTTATCATTTACTTTTGAATTCATTGTTTTATAAAAAAGAATACTTCCTAGTATATGTTCTTTTGTAAATACAGGTGATGTAAATACTCTTTTACGCATTTCATGAATTAATTCAAACATTTCTTCTTCATTATTATATCTATCACTAGTAATTCCATACTTTTCTAGAGTTTTACCAGTTGATCCTCCACTTTGATCTAAGGCTGCGATAAAGCCTAATCTATTTTTAACTACATATAATTTATCCCCATCAATATATTCTTTCATATCAAATTCCTCCTCTTATATTATATAATAAAGAAATTTCATAAAATACTTTTTTATATTTATATTTTTTTAATTGACTTTTTTTTACATAAGAAAAGTCTATAAAATTATATAGACTTATTTATTAAATTTCTCTTCTAATAGTTTCATTGGTTCTGTTTTATCTCTTAAAAGACTTGTTATAGAGATGTCATTATGAATATTATAAATTATTTTAGCAATATATTCTGAACAATCACATACATGTAACCATTCTTCGTATTTATATTCATCTGGAATATATGAAAGATTTGTTGTATATACTCCATCTAATTTTTTTTCTTTATAATATTTTTTGAATTTATCTATTCCTCTTGTAAATAATGCATAAGTTACGACAATATAGATATGCTTTATATTGTGCTTATGTAATTCGTCTATTACATCAAACATGCTTTCTCCACTTGATATCATATCATCTGAGATTATAGCAGTATATCCATCTAACTCTCCATTGCCACAATACTGATGGGCAATTACTGGATATTTTCCATCTACTAGAGTGTTATAATCTCTTTGCTTTATAAAGCTTCCTGCTTCTCTCGTAATATATTTTGAATTAAAAACATTTAGATAGACATTTCTTCTTCCTGTTGCTCCATTATCTGGAGCAATAAAAGCTAACTTTTTTAATCTTGATTTTGGCAAATCTTTAATCATACTTTCAAGAATTGTATTTGTTGGTAAAAAGTTATCAAACTCCATATTGTGTATTGCATGCTCTACTCCTTGGTCATGAGCATCAAATGTAATAAAGCTTTTTACTCTTGCCATATTATCTAGTTCATGTAATTGCATACCACAAGCTAGATTTTCTCTGGTATTTCTTCTGTGCTGTCTTCCTGCATATAAAAGAGGCATTATAATGTTTATACTTTTAGCATGACAGTTACATGCACCTATTCCATCTTTTAATTGCATTATTAAATCATTAGGAGATGTATGATTTATTAGACCATGCATTTTATATTCAAGGGAGTAATTACCTATATCTGTTAATATGTACATGTCTTTTCCTCTTACTGTTTCTTCTATTTCTACTTTTAAATGTCCATCCTCAAAAAAGCTTTCTTTTGTTGGAACTATAAATGAATCATTCTTTTTATCCAACTTGTATAATTCTAGTAAGTGTTCATTTACTTTTTCTCCTAATTCTTTGGCACTTTCAAATACCATCAATCCTAATTTATTTTTTTCTTCTACTTCCATATATCCTCCACCAAAAAAGAGTAATAATCTTTACTCTTTATTTCATTATTAAAAAGTATAATAAAACTAAAACGCCTAAAGCGATTCTATAGTATCCAAATACTTTGAAATCATGTTTTCTGATATAATTAATTAAGAATTTAATTACGAATATACTTACTATAAAAGCTGTTATTGTTGCGACTAAAAGTATTGCAACTTCTAATCCTGTAAATACAAGACCTACTTCTAATACATATTTTAATAGTTTAAGTAATGATGCTCCTGCCATTACAGGTATTGCTAAATAAAATGTAAATTCTGCTACAGTCTTTCTATCTAATCCAATTAATAGTCCACCAATAATAGTTGATCCACTTCTTGATGTTCCTGGGATTAATGATAATAATTGGAACAATCCTACTTGAAATGCTTGCTTATAAGATATTTCTTTTGTGGTTGTAACTTTCTTTCTATTTTCAATTACAATAAAGACAATACCATAAACAATTAAAGCTATTGATACTACTACGGCATTATACAAGTGTTCATCTAACCAATCATCAAATAATATTCCAAGTACTGCTGCTGGAATACAAGCAACGATAATTTTTCCCCATAAATTTAGAATTTTTTTATCAAAAACTATTTTCTTATTTTCTTTTTTTAATGGCCAAATATTTTTAAAATATATTACAACAACAGCTAGTATTGCTCCTAATTGAATAACAACTTCAAATAATTTATAAAATTCCTGGCTAACCCCTAATTTTATAAATTCATCTAGGAGTATCATGTGACCCGTTGATGATATTGGTAACCATTCTGTTATCCCCTCTACTATACCAAATAATATTGCTTTTAAAATCTCTATCATATGTGCCTCCTACATTTCAATTTTAACATATTTATATATATTTATTCATCAATTATTTTAAAATTTACATATAAATTTTATTTCTTTGTAAAACGATTTATATTGTTTTAAGTTTATATAATTATAAATTATATATTTTATTCTTTTTTTGTTTGATTTTATTGGGCTAAATGATTATAATAGTGGGTTAAGAAAGGAGGGAAGATGTTAAAATACAAATTTAAGATTTTTATACTATTTGTATTATTGTTAGCACCATTATGCGTTAATGCAGAAGTTAGAAATATATCAACTAATGTAACATTGGTTCAGGGTGAATATGAGGCTACCCTACTTAACTTAGTTAATAATGCAAGAAGCGAAGCTGGTGTTGAACCTTTATCTTTAGATCAAAACATTGTAAATGCATCTAGAAAGCGAGCAACAGAAATCTCAGTTAATTATGATAGAAATCACTTAAGAACTGATAATCGTCATTGGTCTACTGTTATTGGTGAATATGGAGTTGCGGGTAATCATTTTGGTGAAAATATCGCTTATGCACAATATGCGCTTACTCCTACAGCTGTCTTTAATATGTGGATGAATTCTACGCCACATAGAAATAATATCTTAAATAGCAGTTATACTACTTTAGGTATCGGTATTGTTAAGTCACAAAATGGCTATTACTATTGGGTTCAAAATTTTGGTAATGGTTTACAAAACGAGTATGTACCAAGTAATGAGTATAATGAAGTTTATAATAGCTATGTTTTAAGATATGAAGATAGTCTTGCTTATAATGTTTCTCATGACAATTTAGAAAATATCACTTTAAATGTCGGCGAATCATTTGATACTAATTTAATTATAAATACAATTAATAATTCAGATTATCCTGAGAATGTTTCATTTAAGTTGTTAGATTGGTCTAGTAGTAATCCTGATGCTGTATCAGTTACTAATTCTAGTTTATATGCAAACCATGCTGGTTCTTCTGTTATAAGTACAACATTTGGTGGAGAAGAAATATCTTTTATTGCTACAGTTAATGATGATAGTTCTAATTTTAAAGGAATTATTCAAGTTACTACTAATGATAAAGATAATCCACTAAAAATAGATGTAGATGATACGTTATCTTATGAGATAGAAAATGAAGCAAACGTTTCTGTTACTCAGTTTTATAAGAATGGCGAAATAGTTAATAAAAGCGCTTTAAATATATCTTTATGTTTAAATAAAGATTGTACACAAACTATTAAACCTATTCGTTATGAAAGTGATGATATGGATGTTGTTGATTTTATACAAGGAGAATTTATTTTCAATAATAGTGGTAAATCTACTATCACTGCTATTTTTGAAAATGGCATTAGCGTAAAAATTCCAGTTAATGTTTATTATTTCAGTTTTTCTAAAAATGAATATGAACTAAATATTAATGAATCTATTAATACTTCTATTGTTTCAGATAACAAAGAATTAACTTATTCAAGTGATGATACTAATATAGTTTCTATCGATGAGTATGGTAAAATTACAGGAATTAGTTCTGGAACAACATATATTAATGCTTATGATAATATAAATAAACTATTTGCTAGAGCGATGGTTATAGTTAACGATAATAGACAAGTAAGTATAGAAGTTGGTCAATGCAATACTCAGTTAATTCTTGGAGAATCTTTAAATCTAGTAGTTACTGTTAATCCAAGTGATGTAGTTGTTAAATACACATCTAGTAACGAGTCCGTTGCAGTTGTAGATGGTAATGGTAAGGTCACAACAGTTGGTGTTGGTGATGCTGTTATTACTATTATGGCTGCTAGTGAAAAGAAGTCTGTTACAATTTCTGTTAAAGATAGAGAAATAATAGATAGTCCTACTAAAATAGAAATTGATAGAACTAGTGTTGAACTTTTTGAACTGGAGACAATTAAATTAAATGCAATTGTTAGTCCTATTCAGACACTAAGGTGGTATTCAGATGATGATAGAATTGCAAGTGTTGATAATGATGGTTTAATTACTGCTATTAAAAATGGTGAGACAACTATTCATATTGTTAGTGAAGATGGATGTGAAGTTTCTGTTAAAGTAGTTATTAAGGCACGTGATGTTGCTATCGACGATATAGTCGTTGATAAAGATAATGTTGTTTTGGTTGAAGGCGAATCTACTTCTATTAAAGCAAATGTTTATCCTGATAATACAACATTAAATAAAGATTTAATATGGAAGTCTAGTAATGAAAATGTTGCTATTGTCTCTAACGGCGGATTGATCACCGCTATAGGAGAAGGAGATGCAATTATTACTATTACTTCTGTTAATGGGGTTAGCAAAACTGTTAACGTTAAAGTAAATAAGAAGCTAATACCTATTTCTAATATTGTTGTAGATTGTGATAATATTTCTTTAATAAAGGGAGATGTTGCAACAATTAAGGCAAGTATTTATCCTCTTAATACTACGGATAATTTAAATCTTACATGGTCTTCTAATAATGTTAATGTTGCAGTCGTTGATAATAACGGTAAGATAACTGCCATATCTGCTGGCGATGCTATTATTACTGTTACTGCTGTTAATGGAGTTAGCACTTCTATTAAAGTTTCTGTTCAAAATGTAGAAGTAACAGATATTAAGCTTAACTATAATGAGTTATTATTAAGAGATGATTTTATTCTTAAAATTACAAGTTATAGTCCAAGTGATGCAGTTCTTGATATGAGCCGTGTTGTTTGGTCTTCTAGTAATACATCTGTTGTTATAGTTAAAGATGGATTACTTATACCTGTTGGTATCGGAGAAGCTGTTATTTCTGTTCACTACGGAGAATATCATGATGAATGTCATGTCGTTATAGATGATGAAACAACAATTAAATCATTAGGTAACATAATTGTTAGAGAAGATCCTTCTAATTGTATAGATAGTATTTTAATTAATAATACTCTTCAATTGGAATTCATTATTAATGATGAATTAAAAGTCCTTTCTGATTATGAAAACTTTAAATTAAATTGGGAAACAAGTAATAATTTAGTAATGGATAATGAGGGAAATGTTAAATTTTTAAGTCCAGGATTAGGTTATGTCAGAGTATCTTTTGGAATGTATAGTGTTACTCGTTATTTTAATGTATATGATATTAAAATAATGAATGATAAAGATACTATTAAAGTCGGAGATAGTACTAATATTAATGTTTTAGTTACAACACCTGAAGTTAGTAGTAATAATGCTCACTATGAAGTAAACAATACTTCTATTGCAACTATAAGTAGTGATGGTTTATTGCATGCTATTAATCCAGGAGAAGTTGTGGTTACTATATATTCTCTTGATAGAAAAGTTTCTAAGAGTATAACTATTAGAGTTATTATTAATAATAACAATAATAACAATAACAATAATAATCACAATAATAAACCTATTGTTATAACTAAGCCTATAGTTTCTAATAATAACAATAAGGATGATGATTCTTTAGATAATGAGTTTGTTGAGAATAAATTTGATATTGTATTTGATAATAATACTTTTACTATCGAAAATAAAAATGGTAAGGCTAATTTAAGTCTTAATAATGTTGCTGATAGAAAAATTAAGTTAAGTGTTAATGAAGAGTTAATCGCTTACTATCAAATTGATTTTGATGGAGATAGTAAATTACTTAAAGATGCAACATTTAATGTTAAAATTCCATGTAATTTTAGTAGAGATAAATATGATAGTGTTTATTTTGCACGTATTTCTAATGGAGAAGTTATGGAAATTATTGATGCTACTATTGATAATTATGTTGAGTTTATAACAGACCATTTTAGTGAATATGCTGTTATCGGAACTAAAAGTAAAAGCTCAATGAAAGAGGAAAATGTTCCTGATAACAAAGATGATAAGAAAACAAGTGATGATACTAAAGCTGAGAAAGATAATTCTCATCTTATCAGATTTATAACTTTATTTATTATTGCTTGGGTCTTATTATTTATACTTATTAATAAGCTTATAACTTCATTCTTTTATAAGAAGAAAGTTCATTAATAAATAAAAAATTCGTATAATTTGTACGAATTTTTTTTAATCTCTTGTATTTGTTAATAGCGCAATTATTGGATATATTTCTAGTCTTCCTAAAAGCATTCCTAAAGACATAACTATTTTTGATAAATTACTAAATATTGAGAATGATGGTATTTCAAAATATAAACCAACATTTGCAAATGTCGTGAAGGCGGCGTTTATAGTTATTTCTAATGAATGATTATCTAAGCCTACTATTAATATTACCATAAACAATAAAATAATATATAGAAACATGAAACCTTTGGTACTGGAAATAATTTCTTCTGGAACTCTTTTTCCTTCAAATGTTATTACTTTGACACTATTAGGATGAATTATTTTTTGAATATCTCTTCTTATTATTTTAAAGACAAGAATTAATCTTGATACTTTAAATCCTCCACAAGTACTTCCTGCACATGATGAGACAATCATTATAAATAGAATCCATACTCTACATACTGTTGGGTAAATGTTAACATTTCCAATACTGAAACCTGTACTACTGATGAATGAACTAGTATTGAAAAAAGCACTTAAAATTGTTTCACTTAGATTATTATATAATGAGATAGAATTTATTGCTAAAAGTACTACTGTTGATAAATAAAGTAGAATATATACTCTTAATTCTTCACTTTTGAATGCTGTTTTAATGTCTTTCATTAAGATTAGAAAATATATATTAAAGTTTACTCCAAATAGGAACATAAATATTGTAACTATCCATTTTGTCATTATATTATAAGTGGCAATACTTGTTGTTAGAGGGCTAAATCCTCCAGTTCCTGCAGTACCCATAGAAATTAATATACTATCAAATACTGGTACTTTAGCAATTACTAAAAGAATAAACTCTGTAAATGTTAACACAAAATATATTCCATAGAGATAATATAATGTTTCCTTAATACTTGGTACTAATTTAGATACTTCTGGTCCTGGCATTTCTGCTTTTAGAACATACATTGATTTATCATTTTTTGTTAATGGTATAATTGCCATTACAAAAGCAAGTACTCCCATTCCTCCAATAAAATGCATGAAGTCTCGCCAGAAAAGAATAGTATGTGGTAGATTAGACACATCATCAAATATTGTTGCTCCTGTTGTCGTAAATCCCGATACTGACTCAAAGATAGCATCAATAAAAGTTACTTTGGTATCAAGCATGATTGGAATGGCTCCTAATATACTTATTAGTATCCAGGATAATGTAACTATTTTAAATCCTTCTTTAGCATGAAATCTTACTCTTTCTACTTTTAAACTACTTAAAATATAACCCATTACTAATGTTAGACATGAAGTTAATAAAAATGACAAACTATTTTCTTTGTATATTAAACCGATAAGGCAGGGAATAAGTAACAAAGCAGCATAACAAATAAGCGTCTTGCCTATATATTTACATACTATTTTGCTTTTCATACTCTACTCCATAATACCTGATAATTCTTTTATTTCGTCATTTTCATCAACTGCTATTACTATGGTGTCGTTTTCTTCTATATGATCGTCACCTGTTGGGAAAATAATATTTTTACCTCTTAGTATAGCTACTATTAACATTCCGTCTTTTATCTTCATATCTTTTATCTTTGTATTCAAAAATTTAAAGCCATTTTTTACATTGAATTCTAGTATTTCAAACTTTTCATTATCAAATTTATATATTGTTTCACAACTACTATTATTACTATTAGCTAAAGCCATTATATAATTTACTATCTGATTAGTGGCAATTTTATGTGGAGTAATTATTCTATCAATTCCGGACATTTCTACTACTCCATCAAGGTTTATATGATTTACTTTTGTAATTACGGTTGGTACATTTATTGATTTTGCAAATATTGAATGAACTATATTTTCTTCATCAATATTATTTAAAGAGATAAAACAGTCATATTTTTCTATTTCTTCTTCATACAGCAATTCTTGATTTGAAACATCACCATTTATAATCATGGCTTTAGGTAATTGTTCGCTTAATTCTTCACATCTTATTGGGTTTAGTTCAATTATTTTTACAAACATTCCCATATTTATAAGCATTTTTGCCATATAAACAGCTGTTGGTGATCCACCACTTATCATTATTTTTTTTGGTTTTTTTACAACGATTCCTATATACTCTAGAAATAAAACTAGGTTTTCTCTAGTACCTGTTATATGTAATTTATCATTTTCTTTTATTTTTACATTTCCTTTTGGAATAATAGTATTTCCATCTCTTTCTAGAGCGCAAACAATTACTCTTTCAGTTTTTTTAGAGATTTTTAAAATTGTTTCTCCTATTATCGGAGAATCTTTTTTTATCTTTATTGTAATCATCATGATTCTACCCTTGAAGAATGTTTTTGTATCTATTGCTTCTGGGATACTTAAGACTCTTACAATATGAAGTGCTGTCATGTATTCTGGATTAATAATCATTGATAGTCCTAGTTCATCTTTTAAGATACTTACTGATGATGTATACTCTGGGCTTCGTACTCTTGCGATTGTCCTTTCAACTCCAAGTTTTTTTCCAAGAAGACAGCACATTACATTTTTCTCATCTTTATCCATTACACTTATTAATAATTCTGCTTTGTCAATTCCTGCTTCCAATAATATACTAGAATCTAGGGAGTTACCTTTTATATAAAAAACATCTTCATTATTAACTATGTCTTTATTGCTAAATACTTTATTATCTATTATTGTAACTGAATGTCCTTGTTCTGCTAATTTTTTTGTTAAATATTCACCTAATTTACCTATTCCTGCAATTATTATTTTCATTTTAACTCCTTAAGTACAATAGATTTTTATTTATTTTTTAGTTATTTCTTTTATATCTATGTCTTCTTTTAATTTTACGACTTCTTTTGGAACTTGAATAGTTCTTTTTTTCTCTTTACTTTTTTTCTTTATATATTCTATATAAGTAGATGCTGCTGCAACACCAATAACTATTCCAATGAATGTATAATTCATATTTACCTCCTAATCAATATAATGAATTTTATCTTTATTATATCTATCTTGTATTTCTTTTTCTCTTTCAGGGTATCCTACTGGTATTATTGTGAAGGCATGTTGATTGTCACTAATATTTAGTATTCTTTCAACATTCTCCATATTTTTTTTATTAGGGGCTACTCCAATCATTACAGCACCTAGTCCTAAATGATCAACTTCAAGTAAGATGTTTTCTGTTGCGATTGCACAATCTATCTGAACAAATTCTTCAGCAAGAGATGATTTTTCGTAACATACAACTATTGCAACATTCGCATTTTTAACACACATTGAATATGCTGTTGCCTCTGATAGTTCTTTTAATTTATCTTTGTTTCTTATTACATAGAAATGCCAAGCTTGCTGATTCTTTGCAGTTGGGGCTCTAAAAGCTGCTTGAAGAATTCTCTCAATTTTTTCATCTTCTACTATTTGATCTGTATATTTTCTTACACTTACCCTATGAAATATTTCTTTCATCTTATCACCACATACATTTTATCACACATTCATATTATTTTGTATTATAATTAATGTAATGAGGTGTTGTATGAAAAAGAATATTATATTATTAATGTTATTTATCTTATTAATTTGTGGTTGCGAAAGGGAAAATAAAAATAACAATATTCCTAAAGAGGAAAAAGTCTATCCAGAGAAAGTTGATGTTTATAAAGATGAGAATAATACTCCTATTGGAATATATAAGTTAGATGGTAGTTCTTTAACTCGACTTGATACTTACTATTTCACTCCAGTTGTCGAACAAGATATTGGTGTATTTCAAATATATCCATCAAATGAGAATGTTATTAATTTAACTAATTCTTTTGGAAAAAGTTTTTATAATGAATGGGTTAAATATAATACAAATAATAATTTAAAGATTGGTTTTAATATTAAATTTACTAAAACTAATGGTGAAGAGGTGTCATATAATATATTTAGTCCTAATGAAACATTTAATCATTGGGAACAACTTATGAATTACTTATATGACGATTATGCTAATTTAGGAAAAGGTTTTTATTCTCACATTGAAAATACTGATTATAATGAGAATACATTGTTTACAGCTTTTAAGATGCAAAGTAGTTATCAAATTGATGAGGTTGCATCTAGTATTCAATTAACTGTTTTTACTTATGATAGTGAGGATGACTTTGTAGATTCTAATTACAGAGGTAAAAGTTTTCATACAATCAAAATATGCAAAAACGAGGCAACTTGTTAATTACAATTGTTTATGTTATAATTAATTTGCCTGTTGTGAAGGAGAATTTATGAAAAAAGGATATATGTTATTATTACTTCCAATGACATTACTTTTAAGTGGATGTGGTAATACTACTATTAATACAAATAATAATGATGGTTTAAATAAAATTGAAATATATGATGAAGAAAAAGGATTTAAAACTACTTTTTCTTATGATGAGAGTGTCAACTACTCTAAAGTTGAGAAAGATGATGAAGATGATATAACTGCTTATGAATTTATTAATGATGATTTAGATGTTGAGATTCAAATGTTTTATGTTGATCTTGATTATGCAACTTATAATAACATTCAATTAAGTCATAAGAATGAAGTAAATTATAAGGAATATGCATTTAATAATTTTGATGGTTATACGTTTGGACAACTTGATGAGGAATTGGATCTTTATATTATTTTAAATGATGATAAAGAAAAGAAAAATTATAACTTGTTATATGTAACAATTAATCGTATGGATCAAGATGAAAAAATTGTAGTTAGAGAAGTTTTTGATGAAAAAGAATTACAGGCACTCTTTGATACAATAGATTTTGAAATTGTTAATAATAAAAACAAAAAATAAAAGCTTTAAGGCTTTTATTTTTTTCTTGATAAGTATTCATCTAAGATATCTTCACTCTTTTTAGAATTATCTTCTATAGTAGGTTCTTCTTTTGTCTCTCCTGCTACTTTATTTTCTTCATTTTCTATAGATGGTTGTTTTTCAGTTGACTCACCTATTGTTTTATTTACTTCTTCATTTGATGCGATTATCTTTCTGTTTGGAGCAACAACTACTTCTTCACCTTCTACTTTTTTATGTGTTAATTTATTTAATCTTTTAGACATGATTATTACAATTATTAACATTATTATTATAATTACTGTTAAAAACACTGATGCAATTAAGTATGAATTACTATCATTTGATTTTTTATTTAATTCTGATTGAGTTACAAAATAATCAATATTAGATGCGATATTAAAAGTAATATAACCAGCATCAACTTTTACTTTAGAGTCTTTTAAATATAACTTATCATTTTTCAATGTATATATATTTACGAAATCTCCTGTTTTATATTGATCTCCAATAAATACTTTTAATTTCATACCTTTTGGATTAGATATTTGATTGCTTAATTTTATGTTTACTCCTTTAGCATAATTTGAGGCGATATCTATTGCTTCTAAGTAGTCTTTTACTATTTCTACTTTAGGATTAAATCCTTTTGTATTTCTTAATTTAAATCCATCTATTTGCCAACTATACTTTAACTTTTCTTCAACATCAAAGTAATTGAAATTTGCAAGTATTCCAGATGACTTTAATTTACTTATTGCATCATCATCTAATACTTCTCCTTCTTCTATGATAATATCTACAACTTCATCTGGTTTATCTTTTATTATGTCATCTAAATCAGAAATGGCATAGCCTTTTCTTCTTGTTACAACAATCTTTATTGTTCTTTCAGCACCTGATTCAGCAATGACTTTTAGAATTATTTCATTATCTCCTATTTTTAATTCATGGTCACCTAAACCTTCAATAGTTGTTTTTTCATCATCTTTATCAGCGGATATTGTTACAATAGTAACGCTATTGCTTACTGTTAATGTGTAATTATTATCATCAACTTTTGTTGGTTCTTTGCCTGATACAGTAATATTTCTTATATTGGTATTTGATGATTTTGCTGGTTCTTGATTTGTTGGAGTCTGAGGTTGTTGAGGCTGTACAGGTTGTGAAGGTTGCTGTGGTTCAGGTGGTGCTGGATTTGTTACATTTACAACAATTGATCTTACTTGACCAGCAAGTATTTCTTCATCCATTGTTGCAAAGTTTTGGGTTGCGATAACATTTATTGTCGCAGTTCCAGCACTATTTGCAGTTACAGTAAAGGCAACACTCTGTCCAGGCTGTTGAACAAAAGTTGATCCCATGCTTACGGCTGCAACATCAGGACTAGTTGATTCAATATTTAAAAGTCCAACAGCATTATCTGTATATATTGTAACTGTTGCACTTCCTCCTGGATTCAAACTTATATTTGAAGGAGAAACACTAAATCCCCCAGCAGCAAATACTTGCTTTGGTATTAAAAACATTATAAATAACAATACTATCATTTTTAATTTTCTTTTCATTTGTTCTCCTCCAATATTATTCTCATTACTCTAATATAATCTATTATATCAATTTCATTATTCTTATTCATATCTGCTGCAAGTCTATAAGCACCAGATAGTTTTGTATCTTTTGTTATATCTTTCATTATTCTTATATAATCAATTATATCGATTGTGCCATCTCCGTTTACGTCTCCTAATATGGCTATATTAAATGTATATTCCTTTTCACCATTAAGAATTACTTTTAACTTATCACCTGTTTTTAGTTCATTTCTTGTAATTGTTTTATTAGATGAATCTTTTAATTCTACTTTTGTTGTATCTGCATATACTTCAATATTTTCTAGCATAGTCATATAATCTTTCCCATCATAGACTATGATATCATTAGATATATTTACTTTATTAGTTGGGTTAAGTCCATATATCTTTAATACTTTTGAACCTGTTTTTACTTCTTTTGTATCCATAGTTATTTGATATCCTATTTCATACTCACCGATATCTTTAAACTTAGGTATTTCTGTTAAAGTATATCCAGATCCATTATAGGAGTATTTTATGTTGATATTATTTAAGTCAGCTCTTACATCAATTGTATGCTCTTTTCCATCATAATATACTGAATTATCATAGAAACTATTTAGTATATCGCTTGGATCAATCCATATGGCATATAGTGTTATAGTTTCTTCTGATGCTGTTAAATTCATTACTTTAGCTTTATTATTGTAACTTTTTCCTGTTCCATCTTTCTTAGTATTCCAGTTACTGAAAATATAGTTTTCTTTAGTATAAGTATTCTCTTTTAATTCAAATTGCTTATCATATTCTATTCCTGTTGAATCACTCATTGTTCCAGTACCTGTATTTGCATCATATTTAATAGAATACTTTATTGGAGTCCACATTGTATATAATGTTAAATTGTCTGTTAGAGAAACTTGAGCCCTATCTTCATATGTTGTTCCTGTACCATCTTCTTTAGTATTCCAATTTTTAAACTTATATCCTGTTTTTGTAAAAACATTAGGGCTTAATTTTACTGTACTAAAATTATCTACTTCAGCTGTTCCTTTTTGACCTGTATCTGTATTTATGATTGTAACTGTAACCTTTTTAGGGATTACTTTTACTGTTATATCTTTTTCTGTTCCGTCATAATTATTGACTACATGTAATCTTCCTAATCCTGCAGAAAGACCTGTTACAACTCCATCTTGAATAGATATTATTTTTGGAGTCGTTGTCGTTGCAGATACATTCATGGCTGCATCTTTATTTGGAGTGACATAATCAGTAATATTTTTAGACACTCCTTCTAGTATTTCAAAATCTGTAATATTTGTTTGTTCTAAATTAATAAATTTTAATGATGGAATTCTATTTGTATTATATTTCCATGATGATGTAAAGTTTTGCCATGTATTATAAGATGAACTATTTTTTATGCTTGAGATTGATTTTTTTGTTACATTTGATTTGATATAACTATCATCTTCTGTTGAATTACCAGTTGGTTGAACGTTTCCGATATAATAAACATTCTTAAGTGTTGGCTTATGAGCATCATAAGCTGGAGACTTATAGAATACATAGACTATATGTGATTGAGCTGGTTGCTTATAGTTATATAAAATATTACTTATATTTGTTGTTCCTTGAGCCATGGCAAATAATGCTGACTGAACATTTTGATTTATTACTCGTCCTAAGAATTCTATGTTACTTATTTCAAGTGTGGCGTTGGAATTTTGTCTATCTAAAGCTGCATTTTCATAAGATATTAATCCAAGTATTTCATTATCAAATGTTGAATCAGTATATATATTATTTATTACAACACCATTTTGAATATATGAATGAATGTTATTAGCAAGTAATCTTGATTCTTTGAATTTTGAATCTATAACTGCAATATTTTCTATATTTATTGTATTTGAAACAGACTCTATTGTATCAGATATTAGTGCAGATGAATTAATTATACAATCTTCAAAAATAATATTTTTAATTGTAATTGGATTATCTTCTCCTACTAGTTTGGCAAATAATCCATTTTCTCCAATTTTCATTCCTATTATTTTATGATATCTTCCATTATAGTAACCATTTAAGCTTCCATTAAATGATCTAGAGTTGAAAGAGCCAATTCCGTTCCAACCTTCTCCATTATTATAAGCAAATCCTCCTAGTTTTTGTGTTGCTTCTGTCATATCAATATCATTACCTAAAACAAAATGTTTGTCTAATAGATTATTTATAGAATACAATTCTTCTGGTGTTTTTATTACATATGGATTTGAAACAGTACCTTTACCTTCTGATGGTACATGGGAAAGCATCAATTGAGATGTTGCGATTTCGGTATTATTTATTTTTATTTTTACTGTATAGAATATTCCATTTGTTAGTTTTGGTACATATACTATTGTATTTGTTTTGTTATTGGCAACAACTGTATTTTCAATAACTGTACTTGATGTGATATTACTTCCTGATTGATTATATATTTCATATGTTAGATTTGTTCCTGATGGGATGTTATATGTTGTTGAAGGAATATTTACCTTGTATAAATTGTTCTGCATGTTATTATTGTTTTCTGTGTATATAACATCTGGAGCATTAATTTGTTTTGTCCCCGTTGTATCTTTTGTAAGTAATGCGATATATTGTTGTTCGAAATTATATTTTTCGGCAGATGATTCAATCATTACTTTAGAATTATTTGTAATTATATAATTATAATTTGATAAATCTACTGTTGAATAGCCTGGATACTCGATTACTTCTTCAGATAATTTAACATAGTCTTTATCTAAACCTGTTGTACTTAAATATACTCTATAAGTTGCATTTTGAACTGAGGCTTTATACTTAATTTTATATAATTTAGCATTTACATTAAATTTAGTATTTGGTGTTGCAACTGCCCTAGTCCAAGATTTATTTGAACTATCTAATATTGCTGTTTTTGTTGTTTCAAGATTTTTTTCTGTTTGACTAAATGTCGTATCCCATTTTTTTTCTGTATTTAAATCGGTTATGAATCCAAAATAAGAGTTTGTTGATTCATATGTTAAATATGTGTATTTGTTTTTACTACTTTCACCCCAAGAGTTTCTTAGAATCCAAGCTCCTTTTCCTGTTACTGTGTTAGAACTACTACAACTAGATGTCCATTTAGTATGTTGTTTTCCATCAATACAATATTTATATTGATAATTATCATCCCAACCAATTACTTGCATGGCATGAGATCCATCTTTTGTACAAGTTCCATCAACATCGATTATCTGTAGTCCAGAACTATCTAATGAGTTTACTGCTGCACATGGGAAGTTTGGAGCCATTGTTCCTACATATGGTCCTCCATATGTTCTTATTAATTGTTTTATTGTTTTTAAATAGTTATTTTTTAATGTTACATTGGCACTTTTTGTTAAATCTAGATTCTTTATATTTAAAACAGGCATTTGAATTGTTTTATTTACTTCTAGAACTGATTGTTGCGAATCAAATACTTCGTGATAGTTTAATTTATCATAACTTAAACTTAAAGTATATGGCCAACTTTCAGAAAACATAGTTGGTCCTTCTGCTAAAACTTTACTTGTTAGAGAAAAGGAACTTCCTTCTCCTAAATCATGGTTCGCATACTCATTTGAATAGTTTTTTACTCCATCTCTTGATGTTACATAATCTAATTGTCTAGGAGATAATACAAGTGTTTCTCCGGCTTTATAAGTTTTTTTGTTTTTCAACATAAGATATGTTTCGGCACTTTCTGAAGTTGTCATTGCCCAGCATATTCCTAGTTCAGCTTGATTTTTCATTGGAGTTGTATAATTGGCATCAGCTTTTCCATCCCCATTTGTATCAACGGCTGCTAGATTATATTTTGAAGGAAGCGTGTCTGCTTTGGCAATTGGTTCTTGGTAATCAACAATAATACTTTCAGGTATGGCATCTACTTTTTTTTGTTCTTCTTCTGATAAAGTTAAATAGTTAATATATTCTGGATTTAAATATGGAGAATTATCTTCTTTATTTTTTTCAGTTAAGATTAAATCTCCTGTTGACTCATAGGTTTCTTTTATATAATCTATGGCTTCTTCTGGTAAATAAGAATAGTATTCTTTAGATAGTATTTCATTGATACTTTTATACCTGTTATTACTACTAGTTATGAAAGTACTTCCTGTAATCATAAATATAGTTACTAATATAATTGTGATTAACTTATATATCTTTTTCATACTATACTACCGTCCTTATTATATAAGTTTATTATAGCATACTATTATATAAGAGCAAAGAGTAAAAAAAAAGATTTTTAATCTTTCTTTTTCAGTACTTTTGATTGTTCAATTCTATTACTTATGTAGTATGACCTTGTTCTTTCAAATCCTAATTTTATAACTGAACTATTAAAATACATTAGACAGTAGTCAGGATATTCTAATCTAATCTCACTATTTATTAGTTTATGAATTAATTCATCATTATATTCTTCTATTTCTGCTAAAAATGGCATATGTTCTACTACATTATATTGTTCATCGTAACAAGTTACACTATTTAAAAAATCTACGAGATAGGCTCTTTGACTATTTGTATCTGGATCATTTATCTCAACTATATTAAAAGCATGGCTTTCATATGTATCATCTGCAGGATTAGAATTTTTTACTCTTTCATTGCCTATTACAATTGAAGATTCTATTCCAAAGACACTCATTAAGTTTTGAGCCATTGTAGCATATTCACTACATAAAGCATTACCTTTTCTTTTAAAATCTGTTAGTTCATGTTTCCTTATTGGTGGAAAGTAAGTTCCATCTTCTTTTTGAATAAGTTTATTCATTACTTCACGGTCTACTTCTTTGAATGTTCCAAAATAATACTTTAAAAATTCTAAAATATAGTAAAGCATGTCATATTCATCATGAACCTCAATATCTCTTATGTAATTACTGAATTCATAAATATAAGAATCATCATCAAGGTAATAATAGTCTCCATCATTAGAAGCATTTCCATCAAAATCATATCTCATTCCGTAGACAATTTTACTATTCTTTGTTATGTATCCGTTATAAAAGCATCTTAAATCTACTCCAAAACTTTTTTCTCCATCAATAATACTTATTTCAAATTTTGTTGGATTATAATCAATTTTATATCCTATAATATTTTGTTCTTCATCTGAATTTTTTTGTTCTAATTCTTCTATTCTTTTTCTAGTAAGTTCTTGAACTTCTTCTTTTGATTTGTTACATATTGTCTTATAAAAATCCATAATATCCCCCTGACTTTCATAACTAATTATTATACATTAAAATATCTAAATTTAAATAAAAAAATGTTTAGTTCTATTACTTTTTTTAAAAATATGCTACACTAATTATGATAGGAGGATGATTTATGAAATATGTTAAGTTATTTTTTAAAAATGTTTTAGGTATTATTTGTGTTTGTGCTTTTTTATTTATAATTGATATGATTTTCTTATGTATAAGTTATACTCTTAATTCTGATAATTTTGAAAAGGGATATAATTTAGTTAAACTTGATGAGTATTACAATCCAGATGGTGCAGTTTATTCTCATAAATATAATGTCATACTTCAAGCAGCGTATAATTCGCAAAAAGGATATTCATCTATACTTGTATTAGATGGTACTTCTGGAAGAATAAATAAAGAGTTACGAATGAGAAATAATGATAATACTACTTATACTAAAAGAGCTTTAGGTATAGCAACTGATGAAGAACGTGTTTGGATTACAAGTGACTATGAAGTTTCTGAATTTTCTTTGGAGACAATCATAAATACAAGTGAAGAATATGTTAATAGTTATTCAAGAGAAGAAACAATTAATAAAGCTGACTTTTGTGTTTATAGTGATGGTACTTTATGGATTGGTGAGTATTACTTAAAGCATTTTGAAGATGTTAAGCATGATGATGCATTGCTAATGGGGTTCGATGCTAATAGTAAAAATTATGCATTACCTAATGTAATTGTTACTTTGCCATCAATGGTTAGAGATATTGCTATAGCTAATGGTGAATTTGCTGTTGTTCGTTCATTTAATAGTTTTATAAACTCTAGTTTATCATTTTATAGTATACCTTTAGGACATGAATCTGAATATTATAATATTGATGGTAATCAAATTCCTTTATATCACTTTGATAAAAATTCCTTAAAGAAAAAAATTTCTTTACCACCCAGATCAAAAGGAATATATTACGATGATAAAAGTTATCTAAATATTGCTAACGACAATGCTTCTAAAGAATATTTTTATGCATTTCCAAAGATTAAACATTATTTAAAATATTATGTTGAAGTAGATGAATAAAAAAATAAGAATTCTTAATTGAATTCTTATTTTTGTTTTGGAACAAAATTTTCTTCGATATGAGATGATGAATATCTCTCTTCTAATTTGTCATCTTTAACACTACATCCTGCAGCTATTGTTGTTTTGGCATAATTAAGTGCTTTTCTAAATGTTGGGAATCTTGTTTCATCTGTTATATGATTAGCACTTTGAACTGTATATATATAATCTATGGTATTCCATAATTCTTCTGTGCTGGATTTAATTATATAGTTTTTATCTCCTACTTCTATTATGTAACAGTCTCTTTCTGGGTTATGAGACAATAAAGCAGGAATTGATACTTGACTATATTCATCTGGTTCTAGACCTAATTCACAAGCAACTGATGCTTTTACTGCAGCAATCATAAAATCTATTGAGATATCTCTTCCGTTTACTTTTATCCATTCATTACAATATTTATTTAAATAGTATATCTTTTTTAAAGCAATTATACGATTTTCTAGAGATTTCAAATCTTTTTCTTTAGATTTGGCTTGTTCTATTAATGTAGCTAATTCTTCATCTGACATTTCTAAAACTTTTTTTTCTTCATCTTCAGTTAATGGAATTAATTCATCTACGCCAGTTAAATCAATACTACTTGTTTTATCGACAATATTCATATACCTTTCAAGTTTATCTGCTTGTTCTACAATTGTAGAATCTTCTCCTGATTTAAGGTGCCCATCATCAACTAATTCATCTATTAATGTAGCATTTTTAACATCTTCTATTTCAAGTAAATCTTTAGTTGTTAGACTGGACATTTCTACACTTCCACATGATGAAAGTGTGAATGCTGTTGCTCCTGCAAGTAATAAAGATGTTATTTTTTTTAAATTAAGACTTTTTACATTTTTCATATCATATCCCCCACTCAATGTTAATACATTATAACATATTTTTGTAGAATAGTCAAATATTATAAATGTTCTTTATGGCTATTTAGATAACATTTCTTTTAGACCATCTTCCATGTTTATCTTTGTTGGGATAATGTATTTTGCATCAATTTTATGAGAAATAAGATTTGTAATGACTTTCATTGCTCTTGAACCATCGAACCATAATGGATTATCACTATTATTTCTTATTCTGTCAAGTGATGTTAATAAAGCATCTCTATCATATTCATCACTTTTTTCTCTAGTAAGCATATATTGTTGTTTATCATGTTTATATAAAGTATTTTTCTCTAGTTTGTAATCAGCATTATTGTACCAATATAGGTGATCTCCTCCTGCTAAAACTAGAACATCTGCTTTTGTCTTTATATCTTTAATTAATGTATCAATATGATTATATACTTCATCAAAAGTAACACTTGGAACATCGTCTTTAAGACTTTCAAATTTATTTGTAATATCTACTACTCCAAAATCATAATACTTTTTATCGATAACCTCACCATTATCAACAAAGATTAGTTCTATAGAACCTCCTCCACCAATAAAAATACACATTTTCTTTTTATAATCTATATTTTCATAGCAACCTAAAGCAGTATATTTTGCTTCGTCTTCTTGAGAAACCACTTCTATTTTTAGATTGTATTTATTTTTTATTTCTTTATTAATTTCATTTAGTTCTTTTTTACTTATATTTCTAAAAATACTACAACCATATACATGAATATTGTTTGTATATTCTTTAGCCTTTTCAATTATTTTATAAAGTTCTAATAAATCTTTATTTTCTATCTTATTAGATTTTTTATAATTCTTTTTAAATTCTATTGTTGTATTGTTTTCATAGATTAGGTTATCTTCTTGGTAAATATGAGTTTTTGTATTGTTACTACCTATTTCAATAATTGCATAGGTATTCTCTTTACCAAAGTTACCTGCAACACTTTCAATTTTTTGTAATTCAAAACGGTATTTTTGTTTAACATTCGGATATTTTGCATGATCTACTTCACTTAAAAACATCTCAAGTGGTCTAATCCATAATGTCATATCTCCATATAGTCTTCTATATACTACATACTCTTCTTTAGTTTCAGAATGTTTTGCAACATCTTCTACTAAATAATAATCCCCTTTGAAATGTTTATATATTCCTTTTATTTTTATCTTTTGCATACTACACTCTCCTTTAACTAACTATTTTTATCATACCACATTAGTTTTATTGCGAATATAAGAATTACTTATAATATTTAGATACAATTATTTATTTAATTTAATTCAATTTGATTTTGAGTTTCTATATATTTATAAAATTCATTACATTTAATATGTTTTGGTGGTTCTTGATATTCATATAAAAATAAGGGAGCACTTTTATTTACTTCTGGGTGGTCTTCTCTAAATTTTTTAATTACATCTAATAATAAGTCCTTTTCGCTATTATATTCATGAATACCTTTAAGCTTTGCCCATGAATGTTCAAACCAATAATATTTATCTAAATCTTTATATATTAAAAATGTATGTGAAGGAAGCATTTCTCCATCATAAATATATATAAAAAAGGTCTTTACAGTTATTTTATTTTCTGTAAATAAACTTCTTTCTAGTTCTACTTGGTCCCAGCATACTCCACACTT
Source organism: uncultured Muribaculaceae bacterium (assembly GCA_964530845.1). GTDB lineage: Bacteria > Bacillota_I > Bacilli_A > RF39 > UBA660 > UBA3789. Next base: position 1,836 of record CAZHBS010000003.1, on the reverse strand, counting down.
TGTTTTTAATAATTCTTCTCTTGTTTGAAGATAATAAAACGTATCAAATTCATCATCCCATTTCTTTGGATTAGTTATAATTATATTGTTGCCATTTTTATCTTTAAAACCATATTCTATCTCATTCATTATATTCATTATTTTATTAGCTATTATTTTCATTTTCTCACCTTATATTTTTAACTATAAACTCTTTCGATTCCCATTTCTTTATAAGTATAATATTTTTTTAAAACTTTACCTACTGTTTCTATACTTTCTTCTTGATAGGGTTTTATTTGGCCTGTATAACTTGATTCTAGTTGTGTTAGTTCTTCATTATCATGTGTTTTTAGGATAAATTTATTTGCTGGGTCAACAATACATTTGTTTTTTAATATTATTGCCTGGTGGTTTGCTCTTTCTGTAGCTGGATTTACTCTATGCCAGATTCCAGTATCACTATCTGCAAAAACATATAGTAAAGAAGGATCAAAGTCTAAAATATTCAACAAATTAAATAGAAACTCTGTAGCATGTCTGCAGCAACAAACTCCATACATTACTTGAACTCCTTGACTTATATCTACTGGTAAACCTAAATAAGCAAAGTTATTATCAAAGTTAATTTTTCCATTCATACTAAATAGTCCAGAATGCAACATATCTATAAATATTCTTGAGTATTCTATTTCATCTTTTACTCCATATTGTTTAAGATATTCTTTAAGATTAAGTAAAAGCATTTTATAGGAATCTCTCAATATTTTCTTATCGTTATCACTAAAATTTAACATTATCTCACCCACCAAAAAATAAGTATTAAATTAATTACGTCTATTATACCTTATTTTTTATAATAAAAAAAAGAAAATCCAAATCAATTGACTTGAATTTTTACTATCAACTATTTTAGTAATATGCCACCATTTACATTAACATTTTCTCCATTAATATAATCTGCCTTATCGCTTAACAAGAATAAAACCAAATTAGCTGTATCTTCTGTTTTTCCAAGTCTTTTACTAGGATTTTTTTCAGCAGTTGCTTTAATCTCATCTTCTGTATAGCTTTGCATTCCAAGAGGAGTAAGAGTTAAAGAAGGACTAACTGTATTTACTCTTATATTATATTTTGCAAGTTCTAAAGCACAACATTGGGTAAGCATAATAGTTGCTGCTTCACAAGTACAATAAGCTACTGAATCTTCCATAGGTCTTGTTCCAAGTCTTGAAGCAATATTAATAACTCTAGGGCCATCAGATTTTTTCATTAATGGAATTGCATTTTTTATACATTGCCATCTTGCAACAACATTTACATCTAATTCGTGTCTGTATTCTTCAACTGTTAGGTCTTCAATAGATAGTACTTTATCATAAGCAGCACAATTTACTAAGCCATCTAGCTTATCATATTTTTTAGTGATTTCACTAAACATCATATTAACATCATTCTCATTTGATAAATCTGCTTTAATTAGTAAAATCTTTTCATTATAATTTGATAGTTCTTGCATTGTTTCTTCTGCCATTTTTTCATTGTGTCCATAAGTAATTATAACTTTTGCTTGATTTTCTAGTAATTGTTTAGCAATTTGACGTCCTATTCCTGATATTGATCCTGTTACAAGTATTACTTTATCTTTGAAATCTATATTCATTGCAAAGCCTCCATTTCTATTTAATTATACTATATTTTAGAGATTATTTGAAAATATTTGCTTATATTCTAAAGTAACAAAAAAACTAGAAGATGATTCTAGTTAATATTTATTACTCTCGAATAAAAAATTCGAGTTTACTATCAATCTGGTGTACCCGATGAGAATTGAACTCATGACCTATCGCTTAGGAG
>CAZHBS010000002.1:159825-227633 GCA_964530845.1 uncultured Muribaculaceae bacterium | reverse complement strand
AAGGAAGAATCAACAACAGAAGAAAAAGTAAATGTTGTAAGTGAACTACGGCTAACATATCCATTAATGATTCTTCTAAAGATATCTGGTTTAGCAAAATCAGTATATTATTATACTTTATCTAAAGTAGATAAAGATGAAAAAAACAATGAAATAATTGATAAAATAAAAGAGATTTTTATCAATAACAAAGAAAGATATGGTTATCGAAGAATTACGTTAGAGCTTAGAAATCAAGGTTATATAGTCAATCATAAAAAGGTATATAGAATAATGGTTAGATTGGGATTAAAACCTTTAAAAAGAAATAAAAGAAAATATTCATCATATAAAGAGACTGTTGGTAAAATTGCAGATAATCTAATTGAAAGAAATTTTGAAGCAGATAATCCGAATGAAAAATGGTATACTGATGTAACCGAATTTAATCTTTGTGGAGACAAATGTTATTTATCACCTATATTAGATGGTTATAATGGTGAAGTAATATCTTACAATATTTCTAAATCACCTAATTTAGAACAAATAAATGATATGCTTAATAAAGCATTTGATAATAAAGATTTAGAAGGATTAATATTACATTCAGATCAAGGCTGGCAATATCAACATAAATCATATCAACAAAGATTAAAAAAATAAAGGAATAAGACAAAGTATGTCCAGAAAAGGAAATAGTATGGATAATGGCATGATGGAAAACTTCTTTGGACTTTTAAAAACAGAAATGTTTTATGACCAAGAAGACAAATATAAAAATATAGATGAATTAATTTTAGCAATAGATGACTATATTAATTATTATAATTATGATAGAATTAAAGAAAAATTAAAAGGATTGTTTCCTGTAAATTACAGGTTACAATCCTCTAATTAGAAACTATTTATAAACTGTCCAACTTTTGGGGTTCAGTTCATTCTGACTTCTTTTGTTATTTTATAGTTATTTTTTTATCTGGTATTAGTGGTACTTCTAATATCTTATTATCTAAGTCTATTTTTCTGTATTTTATACCGCATGAATCGAATAAGTGTTTTGAGACTTTATTATCATCTGTTCCATTATATTTATCTGATAAATAAACAACTTCTTTTATACCAACTTGTATTATATCTTTAGCACATTCACAGCATGGGAATAAATCTACATAGATTTTTGCTCCACGTAAGTCTTTTCTACTTCCTAAATAATTATTAATGGCATTTGCTTCGGCGTGACAAACATACATATATTTTGTCTCTGTTGGGTCTCCTTCTCGATTCCATGGAAATAAATTATCATCAAAGTTATTTGGAGCACCATTATAGCCAATTGAAAGAATTCTATTATCTTCTGATACGATACAAGCTCCTACTTGAGTATTTGGATCTTTACTTCTTCCAGCAGACAGTTTGGCAATTCCCATAAAAAATTCATCCCAACTGATGTAGTCTGTTCTTTTATTTCCTAGTATTTCTTTACGTAATTTCATTTATTCATCTCCTTGTATAAGTATTTTATCATTAAACTTTATTATGTTGAAGAAAAAAATGTTATAATAAAGAAAAAGGTTTGTGGTATAGTGAAAAAGTTATTATATAATTTAAAATTTGCTTGGAAGTATGTTAGGTCACAAAAACTTAGTTTGATTTTATATATACTTTGTAATTTGTTACAAATATTTGTAAGTGTTATTGCACCTATATTTAGTGCAAATATAATTGTTAAGTTGAGTAGTAATTTATTAATACAGGTTTTAAACCTTTCAATTTGTTTATTATTTATAGAGTTGTTTCGAAATGTTGTTATATACTTGACTAGTTATTTTTCTCAAAAGATTTATAGAGAATCATTTATTTTATTACAGACTGATTTAGGTAAAGAAATACTTAAATTAGAGAATAGTTGTATAGATAATAATTCTAGTGGTGTATTTATTCAAAGACTTACTAATGATACTAGTAATATTGCAGATATATTTAATGTTCTTAATGTTTATTTAACAAATATTTTAACTGATATTGGAATATTTGGAGTTATTTTTGTTATTAATAAAAAAGTATTTTTATATTTAGTAATTATGGTTTTAATTATTTTTATAATTGAAAAGAAAAGGACTACTATTTTAAATGAAAGAGATAAAGAATATCGAGAAATGAATGAAAATGTAACTTCTTTTGTTGGAGAAATTGTTCATGGAATTAGAGATATTAAAATGCTTGGTGCAGAAGATAATTTTGTTAATGAATTGCATAATAAAGTAGTTGATTTAAATAAATATAAATATAGGATGTCTGCAAGTAATCGTAATTATTCTTTTATTAGTCGTACTTATAGTGATTTATTTAATACATGTTTAATATTTATTTTAATATATTTAATTTATTGTAATGAGATTAGTGTTGCGAGTGCTTTGGTTATACATAATTATTTAGGTCGTATTACTTCTATTGTTTATTATTTTGGTATGCTTATGGAGAAAGTTAAGAGCTTTAATTTATCTTCAGTTAGAATATTTAATATTATTGATAGCTCAGAGTTTCCTAAAGAGAAGTTTGGAAGTAAACATATTGATAATATAAAGGGAGAATTTGAATTTAGAGATGTTCATTTTGGATATGTAAATGGAGTTGATGTTTTAAAGGGAGTTAATTTTAGTGTTCATCAACATGAGACTGTTGGATTTGTTGGTCGTAGTGGAGTTGGAAAGTCTACAATATTTTCATTACTTTGTAAAATGTACGATATAAATGACGGAAGTATTTCTATTGATGGGATTGATATTTCAAAGTTAGATAGAGAGTCTATTAGAAATAATATTACGATAATTAGTCAGAATCCTTATATTTTTAATGTTAGTATTAGAGATAATTTGAGACTTGTTAAAAGTGATTTGACAGATGAAGAAATGATTGATGCTTGCAAATTAGCTTGTCTTGATGATTTTATTGAAAATTTGAGTGATAAATATGATACTATAGTAGGAGAAGGTGGAGTAACTTTATCGGGTGGTGAGAGACAGAGACTGGCGATTGCTAGAGCACTTATTCAAAAGACTAAAATCATTTTATTTGATGAAGCAACAAGTGCACTTGATAATGAAACTCAAAAGAAAATACAACAAGCAATTTATAATTTAAAAGATGATTATACTATTTTAATAATTGCTCATAGACTTAGTACAATTATTAATTGTGATAGAATATTATTTTTGAATAATGGTGTAATTGAAGATAGTGGTACTCATGAAGAGTTACTTAAAAGTTCTAAGGAATATAAAAAATTATATGAAGCTGAAATGAGGGATAAAGATGGAGAATAATAAAAAAAATAATTTAATTTTTATGGGAATATTAGGAATTGTATTTATACTAATAGTTGTAATTTTAATTCTTGTATATGTTGAGGTTAAAAAGCCAAGAAGTGTTGAAACACCTGAAAAACCTGAAATAACTGATAGTGATTTTAGTATGTCTTTTATAAAAAATAGTAATAGGTCAGTTGAAGATAAAAAGAATTACATGATTAGCCCGTATTCTGTTGAGATAGCATTATCTATGTTACGTGATGGAAGTGATGGAGAAACATTTAATGAGATAAATAATGTTGTACCTAAAAGGGATATTAAAATTATTGAAATGAAAAAACATATTAATGTTGCGAATGGTCTATTTGTTAAAAATACTTATAAAGATAAAGTACTTAATAGTTATGTTAATACTTTAAAAAATGATTATAATGCAGATATTGTATATGATAAGTTTACTAATCCTACTGTTATGAATAATTGGGTTAAAAAAGAAACTTATGGAATGATTAACAAATTAGTTGATAAAATTGATGATGATTTTGTTTTAGGACTTGTTAATGCTGTTGCGATGGATGCTGAGTGGGAGAATATGTTTTCTTCTGAAGATACTTATAAAAAAGAATTTAACTTAGCAAGTGGAAGTAAATTAGATGTTTCTATGATGCATAAAACATTTAGTTCTAGTGCTTCTTATTATGAGGATAATGATATGAAAAGTATTGTTCTTCCTTATAAAAAATATGATAGCAATGGTAAAGAGAGTGATAATGGAGAACAACTTGAGTTTATTGGAATTTTACCTAATGGAGAAATTGATGATTATATTGATAAACTTTCTTTAGATACCATTAAGAGTATTGATGAAGAAAAAAGAACTGCTAGTGGGGACTTTAATATAAATTTAAATATTCCTAAATTTAAATTTGATTATGATTTTGAAAAGTTTAAAAATACATTAATTGATATGGGAATTAGTAGTGTTTTTTCAAGTGGTGCAAATTTATCTAAAATGTTAGATGGAAATGACTTTTATGTAAATGATGCAATTCATAAGAGTCATATTGAGTTTGATGAAAAAGGTACTAAGGCAGCCGCTGTTACTGGTTTTATGTTTAAAGAAAATGCAATGATAATGGAGGATGATTTTGTTGAAATTACATTTGATAAGCCATTTGTATTTGCAATTAAAGATGTTAATAGTAGTGAGATATTATTCTTTGGTGTTGTATATGAACCTTCTAAGTATGAAGCAAGAAAAGACTAAAAAAGTCATGGCTTGACAATTTAATAGTTTCAGTATATTATTATGTCTATAAGTGTGATGACGGGTGTGGAAAGCCTATCAGCAGTATATGATTTAAGATGATTCGTCTAGAATAAGTAAGGTGGAACCGCGGAGATAACTTCGTCCTTATATTATTCTAGGCGTTTTTGTTTTATTAGGAGGTGTTTATTTTGAAACTTTATATAAGTGGAGATAATCCAGAGGAGTTTCAATATGAGACTGTCAAAAATATTAAAGATAGTGAATTAGTACTAATTTTACCTGGTGGTCTCGGGACTTTTGCTGATTTATTTACAGCAATAAAGTTAAAGAAGAGAACAATTCTTTATAATCAAGATATGTATTATGTGTCAGTAATAAAGAATTTATATAGTGCTTATACTGAAGGTAGAATTGAGGGAGCACCTTCAGATTATTTAGAAATAGAAAGTGATAAAAAAGAAATAATAAGAAAATTGGAGGAAGAAAAAAATGACAAAATTAACAATGGAAAAACTAGTAAGTTATTGTAAGCAATATGGATTTATATTTCAAGGAAGTGAAATATATGGAGGACTTGCAAATACTTGGGATTATGGTCCAGTTGGTGCAGAACTTAAAGAAAATGTAAAAAGAGCTTGGAAGAAAAAATTTATCCAAGAAGATCCTAATAATGTTGGACTTGATTCTGCAATATTGATGAATCCTAAGACTTGGGAAGCAAGTGGACATATTCAAACATTCTCTGATCCACTAATTGATTGCCGTGAGTGCAAGACAAGACACAGAGCTGATAAATTGTTAGAGGATGCTGGAATTGTTGAAGAAGCTGGTGGAATGAGTCATGAAGAATTAATGAGATTGATTGAAGAAAATCATGTTGTTTGTCCTAATTGTGGAAAGTTTAATTATACAGATATTCGTGAATTTAATTTAATGTTTAAGACATTTCAAGGTGTAACAGAAGATAGTAAAAATACAATTTATTTAAGACCTGAAACTGCTCAAGGAATTTTTGTTGACTTTTTAAATGTTCAACGTAGTATGAGATTAAAAGTTCCTTTTGGTATTGGTCAAGTTGGTAAAAGTTTTAGAAATGAGATTACTCCAGGAAACTTTATATTTAGAGTTCGTGAGTTTGAACAAATGGAATTAGAGTTTTTCTGCAAGCCTGGTACTGAATTAGAATGGCATCAGCATTATAAGGATACTTGTCGTAAGTTTTTATTAGATTTAGGTATTAAAGAAGAAAATTTACGTTTTAGAGATCATTCTAAAGAAGAGTTAAGTTTTTATAGTAATGCTACTACAGATATTGAATATAAATTTCCATTTGGTTGGGGAGAATTATGGGGAATTGCTTCTCGTACTGATTATGATTTAGGACAACATCAAAAAGTATCTGGAGTTTCTCAAGAATATTTAGACCCAGAAACTAATGAAAAATATATTCCTTATGTTATTGAACCAAGTGTTGGAGTTGAGAGAACTGTTTTAACAGTACTATGCAATTCTTATGAGGAAGAAGAATTAGAAAATGGAGAGACTCGTGAAGTTATGAAGTTCCATCCATATTTAGCACCAATGAAGGCAGCAGTACTTCCTTTAGCTAAGAAATATCACAGTGAAAAAGCAATGGAAATTTATAAAGAGTTATCTAGTCATTTTATGGTTTCTTATGATGAGGCTGGTTCAATTGGTAAGAGATACAGAAGACAAGATGCGATAGGAACTCCATTTTGTATTACTATAGATGATGAAACAGTTAATAATGGTACTGTTACTATTAGAGATAGAGATACAATGAAACAAATCACATTAAAGGTTGAAGAAGTTATTCCATATATAGAAGAAAGAATTAAATTTTAATTCTTTTTTTTGATATAATATATTTATTGGGAGATGTTTGTATGGGATTTAATGATAATGAATTATTTTTACATGATATTGTTCTTGAAAAAGATAGAATTGATAATTTTAATGAATATCCTTTTAATATTGAGTTGATTAAAAATTTTGATAAATTGAAATTAACTTCTCCTGTTACTTTTTTTGTTGGTGAGAATGGAGTTGGTAAGTCTACATTTATTGAAGCTCTTGCAGTTGCATGTGGACTAAATCCTGAAGGGGGTACGCAAAACTTTATGTTTTCTACAAGAGAGACTCATTCCAATCTTCATGAGTATTTAAACATTAATCATTTTCAAAGAAAGTGTGTTACAAAATTTTTTCTTAGAGCAGAAAGTTTTTATAATGTAGCAAGTGAAGTAGAAAGACTTGATATCGGAATGTATGGATATGGAAATTTACATGAATGTTCTCATGGAGAATCTTTTTTACAGCTGATTCAAAATAGATTTACTGGTAATGGTTTATATATTTTAGATGAACCTGAAGCAGCACTTTCTCCTCAAAGACAGATGACTTTACTATGTTTAATTGATCAACTAGTAAAAGAAGGAGCTCAGTTTATTATCGCAACTCATTCACCTATATTAATTAGTTATAGAGATGGAGAAATTTTAGATTTAAATAATAATTTTAATAAGATAGATTATAAAGATACAGATATTTATAAAATATATAAAATGTATTTAGATAATCCAGAAGGAATGCAGGAAAAGTTATTTGATTAAAAATATTATAAATAAGTAAAGTTGCTTTTTTATAATATTTTTTTATTAATTTAAGAAAATTCATATTATGAAATTTGCAATATAATATTTAAATTATGTTTAGTTATGATATTTCTTTCATTTTATAATATTTTTATTATGTATATAATTCCTCTATGAGTTTTGAGGAGGATTAATGGAAAATAAAAATATTATTAAAAATAGGTTTGTGTCATTGCTTGATGATACAACATTTAAAGCATTATGGAAAAGAGAAAAGTCTAGAAAGTGGTTCATTAAATTAATTAAGTATATTACAAGTATTGATTTGAGTGAATATGAATTATATGATCCAGAACTTAATAGTGGTAACAAGCTTAAGGATTATAGAGTAGATATTTTATTTATAAAGAAAGATAATAAAAAGAGTGTTAATATTGAAATGTATAAAGACATTAGTAAATCTAGTAAGATTAAATCTAGTCAGTATGCTTTTAATTTACTTGGAAGTAGAATGAAAGAAGGAGAAGTATATTCTGAACATAACTTGATGCAAGTGAATTTTTATAATGGATATTTTGATGATAATAAAGACATTAATATTATTTGTTATAAAATGAGAGATGAGAGTGGACTATATAGTAATAATTATTTAAAAATATACGATGTGTATCTTTCAAACTACAAGGGGCTATGTTATAATGAGTCTGAAGAAATGGATGCTATGTTATCCTTCTTAACTGGTACTAGTTATGATGATTTAAGAAGAATAGCAAATGGTAATAAGGAGGCATTAGATATAGTGAAAGACTTAGAAGATTTAGCTATGGAAGAAAAGTTTTGGGGAGTTTATGAAAATAACCGAGAAAATATAATAATGCAGAATACATTGTATAAAGAGGGAGTTTCTGATGGAGTAGAACAAGGTATCAATCAAGGAATAAAATTAAATCAGATTGAGATAGCTAAAAATATGATGAAGAGTAATTATTCAAAAGATGAAATATCTAAGATAACAGGACTATCTCTTGAAGAAATTGATTTAATATAGTTTTAAAATGTGTGGTGATTATATGGCAGTAATTGGTATTCCTATGAAGTATAGTAGGTTAGAAGATGGAAGATGTATTTTATATTTAAGTGAAAGACTTAGACGTACAATTCAAAAAGCAAATGGATTTATACTTCCAATTGTTCAAGTTCAAGATTGTGATTATTGTGATACACATTTCAATGAATTTGAGAAGTTGAACGATTTAGAGAAACAGTCAATTGATAAATATTTAGATATGGTTGATGGAGTTATTTTTCCTGGTGGTAATAAAGTTACACCATTTGATGTATATTTACTTGAAAGATGTATTGAGAGAAAAATTAATGTTTTAGGTATATGTTTAGGTATGCAGTTGATGAGCTGCTATAAAGAGAATTTTAAAGTTAATAAAAATGATTCTTCAATGGAACATTATCAGAAAAGTGATTTAGGATTTTCTCATAAAGTTAAGATAAACAAGAATTCTAAATTATATAAAATTATAGGTAAAGAAGAAATTGAAGTTAATAGTTTTCATAATTATCATATTTCTGCTAATGAGAATTATAGGATTAGTGCTGAAAGTGAAGATGGTTTAATTGAAGGTATTGAATTAGATGGAGATGTTTTTAATATAGGTATTCAGTGGCATCCAGAGATAAGTTATGATTTCGATGATAATTCTCGTAAGATTATAGATTATTTTATTAATTTATGTGATGATAAAAATAACAAAAAAAGTGTTGACAAATAAAGAGTTTAAGCATAAAATATTACTAGTCAAGAAAAAAAGGAAAGAGATTTATATCCACCTGATCAGCGAATAGCGGTAGGTTAAAAGCCATGAGATAAATTAATTTTAATTAATTGTTTTTTGAGCGGATATAGATTTTATATCTGCTTTTCTTATTTATGGAGGTGTTAATTATCGCAAAGGATAATGATAACATGTTGATTAATGATCAAATTAGGGTTCCAGAAGTATTGGTTATTGGACCAAATGGAGAGCAAGTAGGTGTTAAATCTATTAAGGATGCATTAACTTTAGCTAGTTATGCAGCACTTGATTTAGTTTTAATTAGTCCTAATGCTAATCCACCAGTTTGTAAAGTAATGGATTATAATAAGTTCCGTTATGAAAAACAAAAGAAGGCAAAAGATGCTTTAAAGAAGCAAAAAGCTAGTATGTCTGAACTTAAAGAGTATCGTTTATCACCAGTTATTGATGTTGGGGATTTTGAAACCAAGCTTAGAAATGCGGTTAAATATCTTGAAAAAGGAGATCGTATTAAGCTTACAGTTCGTTTTAAAGGTCGTCAAATGGCACATACTGAGTTAGGTAAAGAAGTATTAGATCGCTTTGCTGAACGTGCAAAAGATTATGCAGATATAGAGCAAAAACCTAAGTTAGATGGTAGAACAATGACTATGTTACTAGTTCCTAAAAAGGACAAGTAATAATTAATAATAATTAGGAGGAATGAATATGCCAAAAATTAAAACACATAAAGGTACTGCAAAAGTACTTACTAAACGTAAAAACGATGTTAAAATTGGAAAACCAGGAAGTAGACATAATACTGGTTCAAAAAGTGCAAACTTTAATAGAGGATGCAGAAAGGGATCTAACCTTAGTAAGGCTGATCAAAATAGATTAAAGAATATTATTTAATCTTAAATTAAGAAGGAGGAACAAAACATGGCAAGAGTTAAAAATGGAGCAGTTACAAAAGCTCGTCATAAAAAAGTTTTAAAACAAGCTAAAGGTTACTTTGGAAGTAAACATAGATTATATAAATCTGCTAAAGAACAATTAATGCATTCTGGACAATATGCTTTTAGAGATAGAAAACAAAAGAAGAGAGATTTCAGAAAGTTATGGATTACAAGAATCAATGCTGCATGTCGTCAAAATGATATTTCTTATTCAAGATTTATTGAAGGTCTTAATAAGGCAGGAGTTGAAATCAATCGTAAAATGTTATCTGAAATAGCTATTAACGATCCTAAAATGTTTAGTGAATTAGTTAAGACTGCTAAAGAAGGAAAAGAAGGTAAAGTTAAAGCTGCTACTGAAGTAAGTGGTAATGAAGTTACTATTGAAAAGGGAAAAGCTACTGCTAAAAAGAATGATGCTAAAGCAGAAAGCAAAAAAGAAGAAGTAAAAGAAGAAAAGAATAGTGATGTTGATTATTCAAAAATGAAAGTTGAAGAATTAAAAGAATTAGCTGCTAAAAAGAAAATCGATGTTACAGGTATGAAAAAAGCTGAAATTATTGCAGCTTTAGAGAAATAAACATATTAGTGAATTTATCTATCTAGTGCCCTTGTGGTGATAGGTTTTTGAAACTAATAGAAGATTAAAACGAAAAGGAGAATTTAAAAAAATGACTGTTGTATCAATGAATTATTTACTAGAAGCTGGTGTTCAATTCGGACATCAAAAGAGAAGATGGAATCCAAAAATGAAGGAATACATCTTTACTACAAGAGATGATATTTATATTATCGATTTACAAAAAACTGTTAAAAAGTTAGAGGAAGCTTATGCTGCAATGGAAAAAATTGCACAAAACGAAGGAAAAGTTTTATTTGTAGGAACTAAGAAACAAGCTCAAGAAGCAGCTGAGGAATGTGCTGTTAGAACAAATATGTACTTTGTAAATGAAAGATGGTTAGGTGGAACTTTAACTAACTTCAAAACTATCCGTTCAAGAATTAGAAGAATGGAAGAAATTGAAAAGATGGAAACTGATGGTACATTTGATGCATTACCTAAGAAAGAAGTTATCCAAATTAAAAAAGAATATGATAAATTAAACAAGAACTTAAGAGGAATTCGTGAAATGAAGAAGATGCCTCAAGCTATGGTTATTGTTGATCCTCGCAAAGAAGAAATCGCTATTAAAGAGGCTCGTATTCTTGGAATACCAGTATTTGGTGTTGTAGACACTAACTGTGATCCAGATTTAGTTGATTATGTTATTCCTGGTAATGATGATGCTGTTCGTTCAGTTAAGTTATTAATTGGAGTACTTACTAATGCAATTGCTAAAGTTAATGGTAACGAAGTAATTGATTATGTTAGTGAAGAAGATAAAAGTAAAAAAGAAGAAGTAAAAGAAAAACATCATGATAAGAAAGAAGCATCAGTAGAAACTGAGGTAAAGGAAGAAGTAGTAGTTGAAGCAGAAAGTACTAAAGATGTAGATAATCTTGATGATTTAACTTTAGCTGAATTAAAAGCAATGGCAAAGGATGCTGGAGTAAAAGGTTATTCATCAATGAAAAAGGGAGATTTAGTAGAAGCTTTATCTAAATAATGACTTACTTTAGGAATGGCTGAAGCCGTTCCTTTTTTTGAAAAAAGATTTATAATATTTAATATAGGAGGATATTTTATGTTTAGTGCAAGTGATGTAAAAGAATTAAGAGAAAAAACAGGTGCTGGAATGATGGATTGTAAGAAAGCACTTGAAGCATGTGAAGGAAACCAAGATAAAGCAGTTGATTGGTTAAGAGAAAAAGGTATTGCTAAAGCTGCAAAGAAAGAGTCAAGAATTGCTGCTGAAGGTTTATGCCAAATTAAGGCCCATGGTAACACTGCAGTTATGGTAGAAGTTAATAGTGAAACTGATTTCGTTGCTAAAAATAAAGAATTTACTGATTTCGTTGATTATTTAGTTGATGAGATTTTAAAGAGTGATGTAAAGACTGTAGAAGATGTTTTAGCTATTAAAGATGGAAGTGAAACAATTAACGATAAATTAGTTGCTTTAGTTTCAAAGATTGGTGAAAAAATCAGTTTTAGACGTTTTGTTAAAGTTACTAAAAATGATGATGAATCTTTTGGTACTTATAAACATTTAGGTGGAAAGATTGGAACTATTATTGTTGCAAAAGGTGCTAACGAAGAAGTATGTAAAGACGTTGCTATGCAAGCAGCTGCAATGAATCCAATTGCTTTAAATCGTGAAGGTGTTCCTACTGAAATGGTTGAACATGAAAAAGAAGTAATCAAAAATGAAATTAAAAATGATGAAAAGAATGCTAATAAATCTGATGATATATTAGATAAAATGGCTACAGGAAGACTTTCTAAATTCTTTAAAGAAAATTGTTTAGTTGAACAAGACTTTATTAAAGATTCTGGAGTTACTGTTGAAAAATACGTTAAAGATAATGGTGGAGAGATTCTATCAATGGTTCGTTATGCAGTAGGTGAAGGTATTGAAAAGAGAGAAGAAAACTTTGCTGAAGAAGTTATGAGCCAAATAAATGCTGCATAAATGTAAAGTGTACTAAATTGTACACTTTTTTATTTTATAAGCTCTTGCAATATGTTAAAATTATGTTATGTATTGAATATAATTTAGTATATATAAATTGTTTAATAAAATTTGTTATTTTGCTTGTTTTTTTATTACTATTTGTTATAATATGCAAGTAGGTAGAAGGGATGATTTTATGGCAAGAACTGCGTCTAAAAATGCTATTAAGACAATTGAGACAAAACTTAATTCTAAAAAACAGCCTAAACGTAAAAATAATTTAAAAGAAATTAAGAAGGAAACAACATTAAAGGAAAAAACTGTTGAATCTATAATAGAAGATATCAATAATGTTTCTTTATCTGTTGATGTTCCTGCTAAAAAGAGTTCTTCAAGAAGTAGTACTACTAAAAAAGGCACTACTGCTAAGTCTACTACTTCTAAAACTACTGGTAAGAGTACTGCAGTTAAGAAGAGTGCAACAAAAAGTACTGCTGATAAAAAAGGTACTACTGCTAAGAGTACTAGTAATAAAAAAAGTACTACTAAAAATAGTACTTCTGGAACAAGAGGACGTAAGAAGAAAGAACCAGTTGAGAATAAATTTGATGTATTAGATGATATTATTTCTGATTTAGATAAAACAGATAAATTTAAATTTGATGATAATGGAATTAACGATACTGAAAAACAAGTTATATCTGATGAGTTTGAGGAAGATATCTTATCTGATAAAAAGTTTGATTTAGTTGATCTTAAACCTTCAGATAATGACAATGTTACTGAAACTACAAGTGATATTTCTAAAAATGATGATAATACTAATATAGAAACTGTTGATAGTAATAAAAAAGAAGATACTACAATAGAAGAATTTACTTTAGACAACTCTAATTTAAATAATGATAATAATGCAAGTGAAAGTAAATTAGAAAATAACATTGAAGCTGCTCCTGTTAAAAAGAGAGGAAGAAAAAAAAGAGTAGATCGATTTGCAATGATTGAGAATCCTCTTGATGATACAGTTGATAACACTTCTAAGGAGAATCTTCTAGATAATATTGATAAAGAGTCTAGTGACGAAGTTGTTTCTTCTTTTGAAGAAGATTTAGGATTAAATGATAAAACTGAATTAGATGATAAGATAGATGATTATAAATATGATGATCTTGAAGATGATTTAAGAACTTTATACGATGTTGGAAATGATGTAGTTGAAAGTATTCATAAAAATCAAGAACAATCTAAGCCAAAATTTACTAGAGAGAAAAAAGTTAAGATAAAGAAAAAGAGAGAAATTAAAGAAGATAATGAGGTTAAAAATTATGAAGATAATATTAAACCTAGTATTCTTGATTTCATTAGTCAAAAAGCATTAAATTTTTTTCTAGGATTTTTCTTTATTATATTTTTATTAATGTGTATAGCTTTTGTTATATTTGTTATTTTTGTAAGTACTTTTTAGTACTTTTTTTCTTTCTTTTCTACTATTAATATAATATAATTGATGTAAGGAGAGATGATTTAATGGATAGTGAAATGGTAATTTTAGATATCACTGAAAAAATGGATAAAACAATAGATAACTTAGGTCAAAGATTTGCGACTGTTCGTGCTGGTCGTGCCAATCCATCAAGCTTAAATGGAATTATGGCAGACTACTATGGTGTTCCAACACCTTTGAAGCAACTTGCAACAATTTCTGTTCCTGAGGCTAGACAATTACTTATAAAACCTTTTGATAGAAGTTGTTTAGGTGCTATTGAAAAAGCAATTAATGCTTCAAATTTAGGTTATAATCCTAATAATGATGGAGAGACAATTAGAATTATTATTCCTGAACTTACTGAGGAGAGAAGAAGAGAACTTGCTAAACAAGTAAAGGCAATTTCTGAAGATGCAAAAGTATCTATTCGTAATATAAGACGTGAGGGATTAGAAGATGTTTCTAAATGTGAACTTCCTGAAGATGAAGAAAAAGGTTTAGAAAAACAAATTCAAGATTTAGTTAATGAATATAATAAAAAAATAGAAGAATTATTAAAAGAAAAAGAAGAAGAGTTACTAACTGTTTAGTGATTCTTTTTTAGGAGATATGTATGTTATTTGATGGTAAATTAGTTCGTCATGAGTTACTTGAAAAGTTAAAAGAAGAGTATAAGAATATAAAGTGTGGGTTAGCTGTTATACAAGTTGGGGATGATTTTGCTAGTAATAAATATATTGCTCAAAAAGAAAAGTTGGCTAATGAACTAGGTGTCAAATTTAATTTAGTTAAAATTGATACAGCAACAACTGAGTCTTTATGTGAAATTATTGATAAATTAAATGCAGATAAAGATACTCATGGTATTATAGTACAACTTCCAATTCCTAAAGAAATTGATTATGAAGTTATACGTAATAGAATTAATCCTAATAAAGATATAGATGGAGTTAATGATACTAATATAGTAAGATTGATTAATGGAAGTAGTGATGCTTTAGTTCCTTGTACAGCATTAGGAATTATGAAGATTCTTGATTTCTATAAAATAAAATTAGAAGGTATGGATGTAACTATTATTGGTAGAAGTATCCATATTGGAAAAGCTTTATATAGTCTTTTGTTAAATCGCAATTGTACAGTAACTATTTGCCATTCTAAAACAAAAGATTTAAAGAAATTTACTAAGCATAGTGATATGGTAATTACAAGTGTTGGAAAAGCCAATTTTATTACTCAAGATATGGTAAAAAATAATGTTATTCTTGTTGATGTTGGATTTAATTATTTAGATGGTAAGATATGTGGTGATGTTTCTCGAGATGTTACTAGATATAAATATCTTACGCCAGTTCCCGGTGGGGTTGGTCAAATGACCGTTTATTCTATTTATGAAAATTTAATTAAGGCATATAATTTATTAAATAAATAGGTGATGTATGAAAGTTATTTTTGGAACAACTAATAAAAGAAAGATTGAAGATTTAAATAATATTTGTAATGTGCTTGGATGTAGTGTTGAAGTTTTAGGATTGAATGATATTGGTTGGGATTTAGGAGATATTGATGAGACTGGCTCAACTTTGGAAGAAAATTCTTTAATTAAAGCTAATGCGATTCATGATTTTTGTGTAAAAAAAGGAATTAATTATCCAATTATTACAGATGATGCGGGACTTTTTTGTAAATCTTTAAATGGAGAGCCTGGTATTTATACGGCAAGATATGCAGATGATGAGATAGCACTTGATGAAAACTTGCCTAAGTTTCAATGCGTTGTTAAATTGCTTAGAAAATTAAATGGTGTAACTGATAGAAGAGCAAAGTATAGATGTGTAGTTACTTGTATGATGGATGATGGAAGCTATTTCCAAGAGTCAAGTGAAAGCTATGGTAGTATTGCTGATGATATTATTGGAGAACTTAAAAAACCATATTTTTATTCAGTATTTGTTCTTGATGGTACAGAATGTGCTTTTGGAGATTTAGACTCTTCAAAATTATCTGATACTTATAGATATAAAACATTAGAAAAGACTTTGAAGAAAATTATGTAATTGATATAATTTTCTTTTTGTGTTATAATATGAAATAACTTTTGGGGGTTAATTTATGAAAAATAGTCAGAAAAAAAAGAAAATAAAGATGACAAGTATAAATAAATCTATAATAGCTGGTATAGTTTCTGGAGCAATTGTTATTGTACCTAGTGCACTTTATTACGGATATGAAAGTCAAAAAGAATTATGGGCTCCTGCTTATATTCAGTCTGAAGAATTTACTATTGGTGAAGATGGAGAATTATATTATTATTTTGCACCTGGAGAACATACTATATTAATTTCAAGAAATGATGCTTTTAATCGTAAAATTGAAAAAGTTGATGGTTATGAAATCGCTGGTGTAGAAGTAAATAGTTGGAGAGATAATAATCAGGTTAAATATGTTAATACTAAGCCTGTTATGGTTAGATTAACTGGTAGTAATGAAGAATTCTCATTTTTTGATGAATTTGGAACAGTTATATCTGAAGAAGAATATCAAAAAGTATTAGAAAAAAAGGATAAATAAATTTAATTATAGACACATTTTAAATAATGTGTGTTATAATATCAATATCGACTTTGATTAGGAAGTAGTAGATTAATGATTATTTAGAGAGAGTCTATGTTTGGTGGAAATAGATAATATAGTTTTTTGAATTCGTCCTAGGAGTTCTTATTAATAGTAAGCGCATCTCTTGCGTTAAAAGAGTAGAGTGTATAGTAATAACTATAAAGTAAGGTGGTACCGCGAGTAATCGTCCTTATATTTATAGTTATTTTTTTGTTTAATAGCTCATATAAGTTTAATTAAAATATGAAAGGAAGTTGGTTTATATGGAAAATAAAAAGATAAATGAAGTTAAAGAAATGCTTGATAGAGATTTAGTTGAGATTAATAGTTTAAAAGAACTTGAAGATTTAAGAGTTAAATATTTAGGTAAAAAAGGTCTTATTACTGAGGTTAATAGTGAAATTAAAAATGTTCCTAATGAAGAAAAGAAAGAATTTGGAATGTTAGTAAATGAGCTTAAAAATAAATTTAGTGAATTCTATGACTCTACTAAAAGTAGGCTTGAGACTCTTGAATTAAATAGAAGACTTGAAAGTGAAGCAATTGATATTACTTTGCCTTCTACTAGACCAAGTATTGGAGCTCCTAATATTTTAGAGAAAGTAATTGAAGAAGTAGAAGAAGTATTTATGTCTATGGGATATGATGTTGTAGATGGTCCTGAAATTGAAGAGGATAAATATAACTTTGAAATGCTTAATATTCCTAAAGGACATCCTGCAAGAGATGCTCAAGATACTTTCTATATTGAAGGAGAAGAGATTTTACTTCGTAGTCAAACTTCACCTGTGCAAGTTCGTACTATGTTAAAGGGAGAGGGAAAAGTTCCTATTCGTATGATTTGTCCTGGTAAGACTTATAGAAGAGATGACGATGATGCTTCTCACTCTCATCAGTTTATGCAGATAGAGGGTTTGCTTGTTGATAAAGATATTTCATTATCTGATTTAAAAGGAACAATGGATGTTTTATTTAAGAGATTATTTGGTAATGATATTGAGACAAGATTAAGACCTAGTTATTACCAATTTACAGAACCTTCAGTTGAAGTTGATATTACATGTGTCAATTGTCATGGAAAAGGATGTAATGTATGTAAACATAATGGTATGGTAACTGTCGCTGGTGCTGGAGTGGTTCATCCTAATGTTCTTCGCATGAGTGGTTATGATCCTAATGAGTGGAGCGGATTTGCTTTTGGCTTTGGAGCTGAAAGACTTGCAATGATGAAGTATGATATTAATGATATTAGAATTTTCTATAATGCTGATTTAAGAGAGAGTTCTACATTTGATAGGGAGGATGAAGAATAATGATTAGTTTAAATTGGGTAGGAGACTACATTGATATAAAAGATCAAAATGTTCATGATTTAGCTAAAAAAATTACTAGAGCTGGAATTAATATTGAAGCTGTTGTTACTCATAATATTGATAACTTAGTAATTGGTCAAATCGTTAAAGTTCTTGATCATCCAGATAGTGATCATTTACATGTATGTAGTGTTAATGTTGGAGATGAAGAGTTACAGATAGTATGTGGTGCCTCTAATGTTCGTGAAGGACTTAAAGTTATTGTTGCGAAAGTTGGAGCTGTTTTACCAGGAGATTTTGAGATTAAGAAGAGTAAGATTCGTGGAGTTGAATCTTGTGGTATGATGTGCGCATTATTTGAACTTGGACTTGAGGAAAAGAATGATGAGACATATGCTAAAGGAATTTGTGAATTAGATGAAGATGCTCCTGTTGGAGATGATCCACTGGTTTATTTAGGACTTGATGATACTTTATATGACTTAGATATTCATAAACATCGTAATAATGATTGTTATTACCATATTGGTTTTGCTTATGAAATCGCTTGTATTTTAAATAGAAAAGTAACTTTACCTAGTCTTGATTTTAAGACTGTTAATGATAATATTAAAGATCATTTTAAATTAGAAGTTGATTCTAAGAAATGTACTTATTATATGGCAAGAATGGTTCGTAATGTAAAGATCGGAGAGAGTCCAGAATTTATTAAGAAAAGACTTATAGCTGCTGGAATGAGACCAATTAATAATGTTGTAGATATTTCTAACTATGTTATGTTAGAGTTTGGTCAACCACTTCATTTCTTTGATAAGGATAAATTAGGAGATAAAATTGTTGTTAGAGATGCTAAAGATAATGAAGAGATTGTAACACTTGATGGAAAGAGTCGTAAGCTTGATTCTAATGATATAGTAATTACTGATGGAGAAAAGGCTGTATGTATTGCTGGTGTTATGGGTGGAGAAAATACAGAAGTTGATGAAAATACTAAAAATATTTTGATTGAATCTGCAATCTTTAATCCTGTTAGTATTCGTTATACAGCTCGTAAATTAGAACTTCCAAGTGAAGCTAGTATTCGTTATGGAAAAGGATTATCTTTTGAATATACTGAAATGGCTTCTCGTAGAGCTTGTCATTTACTTGAAAAGTATGCAGGAGCAGAAGTACTAGATGGTTATGTTTTAGTAGATAATGAAAATCATACAGATAAAGTTCTTACTTTTAAAGCAGAAGATGTTGATAAAATACTTGGAATTACGATTTCAGAAGATGATATGAAAAAAGAACTTGAAAGACTTGATTTTGAGTATAAATATTCAAATGGAAAGTTTACTGTTACTATTCCTCGCAGAAGACTTGATATTGATGCGAATGTTAATGATATTGCTGAAGAGATTGGTAGACTTTATGGATATAATAATTTAGTTTCATCTTTACCTTCTGTTCCAATTAGAAGAGGAGAATATGTTGGAGATGTTAAGTATCGTAAGCTTGCAAGTAGAAGATTACGTAGCTTAGGATTAACAGAAGTTAAAAACTATACTTTAGTAAGTCCTGAAATGGCAAGTAGATTTATATATGAGGATAAAGAAAATGTTGTTCTTCCTAATCCAATGAGTGTTGATAAGAGTATTGTTCGTACAACTTTACTACCATCATTAATGAATGTTTATGAATACAATAAAGCTCGTGGAGTAAAAGATGTTTCTATTTATGAGATTGCGAAAACATATGATGCTAAATACAATGAGACTATAAAAATTGCTAGTTTAATGACTGGAAGTTATGTTAGTAATTCATGGAAGAAAGATTTAGAAGTTGATTTTTATGTTGTTAAAGGTATCGTTGAAGATTTAATTGAATATATGGGATATAATGACAGATACTCATTTGTTAGAAGTGATTGCTCTGATTTACATCCTGGAGTACAAGGTTATATTGTAATTGATGGACGTAATGTTGGTATTATTGGAAAAGTCCATCCTAATCTTACTAAGAAAGATATTTATGTATTTGAGATTAACTTAGATAGTTTATATGGTAAGACTAGTAAATTAAAATATAAGGGTGCATTTAAATATCCTAGTGTTCAAAAAGATATGGCATTTATAATTGATAAGAAAATAGATGTAAGTGAAGTTATAAAAGTTATTAAGAAGGCTGCAAATAAAACACTCCAAGAAGTTTCAGTTTTCGATGTTTATGAAGGAGAAAATGTTCAACCTGATAAGAAGAGTGTTGCATTTAACTTAGTATTTAATGGTGTTGATAGAACTCTTACTGATAGTGAAGTAATGGATGTATTTAATAAAGTTATTAATAAAGTTAGTTCAACATTTAATGCAGAACTTAGAGATAAATAAAAAAGAGACTAGATATCATTATCTAGTCCTTTTCTTACTCTTTTCCTGATTATTTCGATAATATTATTTTTTAGTTCTTGATCAGCATTTTCCCAAACAAGTTCAAAAAATACTCCTAGACCAGGTAGAGTTAAATCATCTTTTTCTTTTACTGATTCTTCTATTGCTCTTTTTAATGTTTCAAAATTATCTCCTTTAAAATTATTAATTATATGGTGTCTGATATTTATATTCATATTTGCCTCCTTGTATTATTATTGTAAATAATTAGAAATCTATACTTGTTGATTGTTGTTTCTTTATGGCTTTTGTGTTATCTTTATAATAGAGGTGATTGTATGAAGAAACGTATTAATGATAATGAGATTGATTCTGCAAGAAAGTCTTCAAAAGCTTTATTTATAGTTTGTATTTTATTTTTAATTGTTACTGTTTCTTTAATTGCTTTATATATTATTTATGGTGGTAAGTTACTTAATGAAAATGATGAGCAAATTGTTATAAGTAATAATAATGATAAAAAGAGTGATAAGAAAACTTCTAGAAAAGTTTCTATAAATACTGATGATAATAATATAGTTAGATTATTTGATATAGTTAGAATTACTAATAATACATGTGAAGGATATAATATACAAGACAATGTATTAGTTAATGATATGTCTATTAAATGTCGATTGTCTCTTGCTTCTAATATATATTCTGATAGCGTTAGGGGAGATAACTCTTATACTTATATTCCAGAAGTTGCTGTAAAAGATGCTTATAATAGTTTATTTGGTTATAATTCTTATGAGGTAGTTGAGACTATTCCATATAAAAACAGTAGTCTTTATTATAATATTTCTGATAAATATTATTTTACACAAAATGAGATATTAGATCCTGATACTCCATTAGTGGCATATGAGAAGATTATTGATGCTTATCGTGAAGATGATTATCTATATATAAATAGTGTTTCTTTATATTATGAAGGAATTAATAAGGTTTTTTGCCGTGATGCGAGATGTGAAGAAGTTGTTGACAATGTTACAGCTGAACCAAATTATCCAGATTATTATAGCTTATATGTTGATAGTAAAGCAGAAAAACTTTCAAAATATACTTATAAATTTAAGTTAAATGAGGCTGGATTTTATAATTATGTTGGTTATGAAAAGACTAAATAGTCTTTTTTTTTCTTTTATGATAAAATAGTTTTGGTGATTTTATGAAATTTTCTTATAATAATCATTGTTATGAAGTAATTATTGAGAAAAAAAAGAGTAATAGAAATACATATATAAGAGTTAAAAATGATTTATGTATACATGTTACTACTAATTATTTTACTAGTAGACTTGCGATAGAAAAGTTAATTAAAGATAATTATAAAAGAATATGTGAAATGATTGATTTTCAAGAAAAGAAAGTTAAAAATAATTTGGGATTTTTTTATTTAGGAAAACAATATGTTATTATTCATTGCGATAATTCAGATATTAGTTTTAATGGGAATAAGGTTTATATTCCTAATGACTTTGATATTGATAAATGGTATAAGAAACAGGCTAAAAAGTTATTTTTAGAAAGACTTGATTATAATTATGAAAGGTATACAAGAAATATTCCATATCCTAAGTTAAAGATTAGAAAGATGACTACAAGATGGGGAGTTTGTAATACTAGAACGCATGATATTACACTTAATTTAGAGCTTATTAAGAGGGATATTTGTTATCTTGATTATGTAATTATTCATGAGATGAGCCATTTAATTTATGGTGATCATTCAAAAAATTTTTGGAAAGTAGTTGAGGAGAATATGCCTGATTATAAAAAGTATAGAGATGAAATGAAGGAGTTTTAATGGTAATTAGTAGTTTAGAAAATGATAAAGTAAAAGAACTTGTTAAATTACAAATGAAAAAGTATCGTGATTTAACAGGATGTTTTGTAGTTGAAGGAGAACATTTAGTAGAAGAAGTCATTAAAGCGGGTCTTGTTCTTTCTATTTATACGATTGAGGGTTATGAATATGATGGTTCTATTCAAGTTAGTTGTGAAGTGATGAAAAAGATAAGTACAATGGATTCAATTCCTAATATTGTGGCTTTATGTAAAAAGAAGGAGTCTAATGAGATTGTTGGAAATAAAATATTAATTCTTGATGATATACAAGATCCAGGGAACTTAGGTACAATTATTAGAAGTAGTTTAGCTTTTAATATTGATACAATTATTTTATCTTTAAAATGTGTTGATTTATATAATCCTAAAGTTTTAAGGGCAACACAAGGAATGTTTTGTCATATTAATATTATTTCAATGGACACTTTTTCGGCAATTGAATATTTAAAAAATAATTCTTATAAAGTGTATGGTACTAGTGTTGTAGGTGGTATTGATGCAGCAAGTCTTGTAGATAGCGAAAAAGAAAAGTACGCACTTATAATGGGTAATGAAGGTAATGGTTTATCAAATGATGTGTTAAATTTATGTGATAAGAAATTATATATTAGAATGAATGAAAAAGTTGAGAGTTTAAATGTTGGGGTTGCATGTAGTATTTTATTATATGAATTGATGAGAAAATAGGACTTTCTCTTTTTTTGTTTTTATTGTAAAATTGATGTAGGAGATTTATATGGAGAAAGTTTTTATAGGTAAAATTGTTAATACTCATGGGATTAAAGGTGAGATAAGAATACTTAGTAATTTTCCTTTTAAAGATAAAGTATTTAAAATTAATAATAAGCTTATCATAGATGATAAAGCATATAATATTAATAGTTATAGAGTTCATAAAGGTTTTGATATGGTTACTTTGGATTCTTATAATGATATTAATGATGTATTGTTTTTATTAAAAAAAGATGTTTATTTTGATAAAGATAGTTTATATTTAGATGATAATGAAGTACTTGATTCTGATTTAATTAATTATTCAGTTATTAATGATGATAAAGTTGGAAAAATTACGGAGATATTTATGGCTAGTCCTACAAATAAAATATTAAGAGTTTTATTTGATAAAGAGTATCTTATACCAATGAATTCTCCAATGCTTAAAAAAATTGATAAAGCAAATAAAAAGATTTTTGTTGAGATAATAGAGGGGATGTAAGGATGAAAATTGATATTTTGACTTTGTTTCCTAATATGTTTAATGGTGTATTTGAAGAGTCAATTATAAAAAAAGCAATTGATACACATAAAGTGGAGATTAATTTTATTAATTTTAGAGATTACACTGATGATCCACATAATAAGGTTGATGATACTCCTTATGGTGGAGGAGCGGGAATGGTTTTGATGTGTCAACCAATATTTGACTGCATCAATAGTATAAGAACAGATGATAGTTTTGTTATTATGATGACTCCAGATGGTGTTCCTTATAAGCAAAAACAGGCTTATGAATTTAGTAAATATAAGCATTTGATAATTTTATGTGGACATTATGAGGGATTTGATGATAGAATACGAAGTATTTGTGATGCAGAAATATCAATTGGAGATTATGTGTTAACTGGTGGAGAGATTCCAGCAATGGTACTTGTTGATTCTATTGTTAGATTGCTTCCTGGAGTTATAAATGAGAGAAGTCATATAGAAGATTCATTTAATGATAATTATTTATTGGATTATCCATCTTATACTAAACCAAGGGTATATAATGGAATGGAAGTTCCAAAAATATTAATTTCAGGGGATCATAAAAAAATCGATGAATATAGATATCAAGAGTCTCTAAAAAGAACAAAAGAAAGAAGACCAGATTTATTAGATAATAAATTATAATGAAGTGGGTGTTATTATGTATTCTATAAATAGTGATTTTAAAAATAAAGGTGTTGCGCTTAATATAAATTTAAGTGGATTTCCAATGGGTGGATCAAAGAAAGTTTTTAAAATTAATGGGACAGATATTCGAGAAATAAAAATATCAAGTACTTATTTAGCTTCTCCTTTAGCTACTGAAAAAGTATTAAAAAAATATCGAGAATTAATAAATTATTTAACAGAATTATTTTTAGATGATGATGACACTGATGGAGCAATGAGAGAAGCACTTAATCAGATTGAAAAATTTCGTTTGGAGATAAAAAATAAATATCGAGACTTTTTAAAGAAGAAAGAGCTTGAGATGATGGCAAAACAACTTAGTGTTTTACAAAAAGAAGCTAAAGAAAGACTTGAAGAGATTAGAAATTCCTATATGGAAGAAATGAATGAAAAAAGAAGTAAATAGTTTTTCTTGGAGAACTTCATTTACTTTTTTATTTTCAAAGTGTAAATCTTTGCTTTAAATAATTACAAAAAGTAGTGTATTCTATTTTCAATTTTAATGTTTATATGTTATAATTTTTTATAGGGTTGAATAGTGTAAGGTGGTGTCTAGATGAAAAATGCTGGTAACAATAAATTCAGTTTTATTGATGATTTTGATTCACTTAATGAAAATAAATCAGATTATACAAAATCTTCAGCAGAAAAAGACGTAAATTTTAATAGAAATATTGAAAAAAAAGAAGCTGATTCAAATGATATAGGCAGAAACACTTATAAGAATAATTATCATAAAACGTCTTATAAAAAAGACACTAAGAAGAAAAATAATTATTCTAATTTTAATCGTGATTATAATAAATATGGGGATAAAAAGGATTTTAAAAATAAGAAAAACTATACTTATAATAGTAAATTAAATAATAAATTTAATTCTGATAAAAAGCCTTATGTTAAGGAAGAAAAAGATTCTATAGAAGAATTAGATATTAATTATGAAGTTATTATTGATGAGGAGAAGGATATCATTGAAAATGATATTGAGATGTCTAATAATGATAATGTTTCTGTAGTAGAAAATAAAGAAGAAAATGTTACTGTTGATAAAAAAGATGATGAGGATAGTAATACTGAAAATAAATTAGATGTTGAAGAAAACAACGTTAATAATAAAGTTGATGTTGAGGAAAGTAATATCGAAGAAAAAACAGTTGAAGATGAAAAACAAGAGGATAATTCTTCTAATAACGTAGTTAATATTGATGAAGATGAGGACTTTTTAGATAGAGGAGATAAACCTACTGTTGAAAATGAAGAGAAGAAAGACGAGAAAAAGACAACTAATGATGATTATAAAAAAAGATCATTAAAAGATTCTTCTGATAATAAGGAACATGAGCTTGTTGATGATAATGATGATGTTGTCGAAGAGGCTGAATTTGATAAATTTGATGAGATCGATTCTTTTACATTTAGTTCGGATGGTAGTGTTGATGAGAATGTTGTTGTTGATAACAGTGAAATTGATAAGAGTGTTTGGGCTCAATCAGCACCTACAAAACATAAATTCCATTTTAGTTTTCAATATAGAATTGGTTGCTTAATTGCGGGAATATTAATTTTATTTGTTTCTGCTTGCTTTATGATTTATAATGCTTTGAAAATTAATTCAGAATATAGTACAACTTATAAAGAAACTTCTAATGTTGATTTTAATGTTGTATTAGATGATGGAAGTAAATATGGTTCTGGTCTTAAGTATGGTTCTTCTTTCTTAGAAGAAGTTAATATTAACTTTACTGCAGAGGCAGAATTTAATGATGATATTAATTATGACTTGAGATATAGAGTAGTTTTATATAATAGAATTTATGATAGAGGTCAAGTTATATTTGAAGATGAGGATATCGTTGTTAAAAAAGATACTCCAGAGAAAGTTGGAAATACTTATAAATATTCAACTAGTGTTAGATTAGATTATCAAAAATATAATAGATTTGTTAAAAATTATAGTAGATATAGTCCTGATAATGATTCTGATATTGATGTAATTTTATATGTTGATACTCCAGATGGTTCTCGTAAACTAAGTAGTATTTCTATTCCACTTGATGAGAAGGTATTTGAAGTAGAACTTAATAATCCAAGAGATGCATCTTTTGATGTATTAGTTTCAAAAAATGAATGGTCTAATACAAATACGTTGATTGTAGTTGTTGGTTCTGTACTTATTCTTTTATCATTATTATTACTTACTAGACTTACTAGATTAATTACTTCAACTTTAGAAAGAAAAAATAAATACGAGAGTACACTTGTTAGATTATTCAGTGAATATGATAAGTTTTTAGTTGTAGCTCGTGGAGGATATGAATCTGATATTGTTAAGAATGTAGTTAAAGTTGATAGTTTTAAAGAATTATTAAATGTTAGAGAGATACTTAATAAACCAATCATTTTCTCTAAGATAAATAATGTAAAGAGTGAGTTTATTATAGATGATGATGATTTAATATATAAATATATTTTAAAAGAAGCTGATATTGAAAAATAAGTTTTGACTTATTTTTAAAGTTTTTGTTGTTTTTTCTTTATAATTGTGGTATCATTTAACTTGTCTAATGAAGTGATCCGCTTATGGATATAATGATCATTTTAAATATAGTTAAAGAGAGGAGCTTATATATGAATATTATAGACAAGATTAATGAAAAGCAAATTAAGTCTAATGTTCCTGAATTCCGTGTTGGAGATACTGTTAAAGTAGATGTAAAAATCGTTGAAGGTAACAGAGAACGTATCCAAACATTCGAAGGTTTAGTTGTAGCTAGAAGAGGCGGAAGTGTTAGTGAAACTTTCACTGTTCGTAAGATGTCTAGTGGAGTTGGAGTTGAAAGAACTTTCCCAATTCATTCACCTAAAGTTGCTGGTATTACAGTAGTTCGTAGAGGAAAAGTTAGACGTGCTAAGCTTACATTCCTTAAAGGTATGGTTGGCGGATATCGTATTAAAGAAAGAGGACAAAAATAATAAAAATAAGGCAACTGCCTTATTTTTTTATGAAAGGATTTTTATATGAACAAAAATAATATTTTAGAGAAGGTTTTACAATTTATTAAAGGACTTATTCCTTATGTTGTAATTATTATATTAGTTTTATTATTTAAAAAATTTATTGCTTCTCCTATTAGAGTTAATGGTGATAGTATGTATCCAACTCTTACTGATGGAGATATAATGATACTTGATAATTTATCATATAGACTTAGAAAAATAGAGAGATTTGATATTGTTGTCGTTAAGGTAAAAAAAGAATATATAATAAAACGTGTTATAGGATTACCTGGTGAAAAGATAGATTATATTAATGGACAATTGTATATTAATGATAAAGCTAATAGTGATGATGCTTTTGATGATATTACAGATGATTATTCTATAGTTGTACCAGATGGTGAATACTTTATTTTAGGAGATAATCGTTTGAATTCCTTAGATAGTAGATTCTTCGGTACTTTTAAAGATAATGAAATACTTGGTAATTCAGATTTTGTTGTTTTTCCTTTTTCTAGATTTGGAGTTAAGAAGTAAGAAGATTTTTAATCTTCTTTTTTTGAGGTTAATATGAAAAAATACTTATTTATATTTATTGTTTTATTTTTATTTCCATTAAATGTTTTTTGTCTTGATTTAGATACTTATTCTTCTAATGTTTTATTATATAATCTTAATGATGATGAGATTTTATATGAGAAAAATAGTGATGAGAAAGTATCTATTGCTTCTATTACTAAAGTAATGACAGCTATTGTTAGTTTGGAGCATATTGATTCTTTAGATGAGAAGGTTACTCTAGTTAATAGTGATTTTTATGGTTTATATGAAGCAAATGCTTCTGTTGCAGGATTCAGAAGTGGAGAAGAAGTTACATATCGAGATTTATTGTGTGGATTGTTACTTCCAAGTGGAGCAGACTGTGCGATGGCTCTTGCGAGATTAGTTGGTGGAAGTGTTGATAATTTTGTTTCTTTAATGAATGATAAAGCTCATGAACTTGGAATGATTAATACTAGTTTTGCTAATACTACGGGGTTAGATGATCCTAATAATTATTCAACACTAAAAGACATTTATATTATGTTTAAATATGCAATTAGTAATGAAGATTTTTTAAATATTATTAAACTTAGAACTTATACCATTAGTAATGGTCGATTAAATTTAAAAAGTACTATTCAAAAAAGTATTGATTTTTATGGTATTAGTGGAATTGACTATTTAATTGGAGGAAAGAGTGGTTCAACAGGGGATGCTGGACTTTGTCTTGCGTCTTTAGCTGAATATGGTGGAGTTAGATATATTTTAATAACTACTGGAGCTCCTTTTTTAAGAGATAAGGCTTATACTCTTTTGGATGCAAAAACTGTCTATGAATACTTTATGAATAATTATAGTTATAAAAATATAGTTGATGTTGGTGATGAAATTATTAAGTTAGATACTTTATATACAAAAGAAGATTTTGTTAGTATTAAAGCTAAAAGTAATATTTCTAAATATTTAGATAATGATTTTTCTAAAAATAAGTTAAAATTTGTATATGATGGTATTACATTAGTTACATCAAAAATGGATAAGTCTACTATTCTTGGAAATGTTAAAATTTATTATGGAGATAAGTTACTTGATACTATTGAAGTTAAGCTAGATAATAAACTAAGTTTTAGTTTATATAAATATTTATTAGCACATAAGGCTATTGTTTTTGGTAGTTTATTTAGTATAATAATCATTATCTTAATTATTATTAAATTAATTAGAAAGAGATGATTATATGTATTTGGAATATTATAAGAAATTACTTGGAGATATTCCTGAATTTTTAGTTAAATATTTAGAAGTTCCTTGTTTAAAAAGGCTTAAAGGTATATGCTTTTTCTGTGGAATGGATTACGCTTCAAAAGATGTTTATGATTTTCGTGAGTTAATTACAAGATATGATCATTCTTTAACGGTTGCTTTACTTACTTATAAACTTACTAATGATAAAAAGGCTACTATTGCAGGGTTATTTCATGATGTTGCGACTCCATGTTTTTCTCATGTGATTGATTACATGAATAAAGATTATTCTAAACAAGAGAGTACAGAGGAATATACTGAAGAAATACTTAGAAATGATTCTTTATTACTTAGTCTTTTAAAAAAAGATAGAATTGAGATAGAAGAGATTATTGATTTTAAAAGATATAGTGTCGTTGATTGTAGTAGACCAATGCTTTGTGTTGACAGAATCGATGGGATAATTCTAATGGGAATTGGTTGGAGTAAGAATTTAACTCTTGATAATATAAGAGATATTGTTGAAAGTTTAGAAGTTTATACGAATGATGATAATAATTTAGAAGTAGGATTTAATGACATGAATGTTTGTAATTTTACTTTGGAAGTTAATGATTATCTTGACGAGTTATGTCATTCTAATCATGATAATTATATGATGAGTTTACTCAGTGATATTGCGAGACTTGGAATTGATAATAAGTTGTTTACTTATAAAGATTTATATAAAAAGACTGAGGATGAATTATTTTTAATTCTTAATAGTTGTGATAATGTTCAGATTAGAAATTTATTAGATAAGTTTTATAATATTAAGATTAAAGATATTCCTGAGACAAAGATTCCTGATGTTAAAAAAAGAGTAATTAAACCATTAGTTTTAGGGGTTAGAATAAAATAAATATGTGTACATATAATTTATAAGAGTATGTTATAATATAAGAGATTAATTTTTTGGAAGTGATGATATGCTTGAAGTTAAAAATATTAGTAAAACTTATAATACTGGTGGATTTAAGCAGGTTGCGTTAAACAAAGTTAGTTTAAATTTTCGTAATTCAGAATTTGTTTCTATCTTAGGACCAAGTGGTAGTGGAAAGACTACATTACTTAATATTATTGGTGGATTAGATAGTTATGATAGTGGAGATTTAATTATTAATAGTATTTCTACTAAGAAATATAAAAGTAAAGATTGGGATAGTTATCGTAACCATTCTGTTGGATTTGTATTTCAAAGTTACAATTTAATTCCACATCAGACTATTCTTTCTAATGTAGAACTTGCTTTAACGATTAGTGGTGTATCTAAAAAAGAAAGAAGAGAAAGAGCTCTTCAAGCACTTGATGAGGTTGGACTTAAAAATCAAGCTCATAAGAAGCCTAATCAAATGAGTGGTGGACAAATGCAGAGAGTTGCGGTTGCGCGTGCTCTTGTAAATGATCCAGATATATTACTTGCTGATGAGCCAACTGGTGCACTTGATTCTGAAACTAGTATTCAAGTTATGAATTTATTAAAAGAAATAGCAGCTAAAAGACTTGTTATTATGGTTACACATAATCCAGAGCTTGCAGAAGAATATTCTACTAGAATTGTTAGACTAAAAGATGGAGTTATTATAGATGATTCTAATCCATATAAAGTTACTAAAAAGTCTAAAGTAGAAGAGTATAAGAACTTAGGTAAATCTTCTATGTCTATTGGAACTGCTTTTGGGTTAAGTTTAAATAATTTATTAACTAAAAAGGGTAGAACAATATTGACTTCTTTTGCTGGAAGTATTGGAATTATTGGAATTGCTTTAATATTGTCTTTATCAAATGGTTTTCAAAGATATATTGATAAGATACAAGAAGATATGTTAGTTTCCTATCCTTTAAGTATTGAAAGAGATACAGCTGATACAACTAGTTTATTAATGTCTACTATGTCCCAAGATGATGAAAAGGGAGATAAGGATGTTGTTGAGACTAAGAACTTAGAGAAGATGTTTTCTTCTGTTGGAAGAAACGATATGAAGTCTTTTAAAAATTATTTAGTTGAGAGAGAATCTAAAGTTAAAAATATGACTACATATGTTGGGTATGGTTATAGTGTTGTACCTAATATTTATACAAAGAATATTAATGGAGAAGTATTTGGAGTTAATCCT
Organism: uncultured Muribaculaceae bacterium; assembly: GCA_964530845.1. GTDB lineage: Bacteria > Bacillota_I > Bacilli_A > RF39 > UBA660 > UBA3789. Next base: position 196,604 of record CAZHBS010000002.1, on the reverse strand, counting down.
AGTAGTGTTATGTCTACCTTAATGGGTGGAATGGGAAGTGGTTCTGGTGCGATGGGAATGAATATGAATTTATTCCAAGAACTAACTGGTAGTGATGAAATGATTCATGATACTTATGAAATTATTAAAGGAAGATATCCTGAATCATATGATGAGGTTGTAGTTGTTTTACCAGATGATGGTCATGTATCTGATTTATTCTTGTATGTTTTAGGATTAAAAGATAGTTCTAAATTAAATGAAATGCTTACAAAGATTATGGCAGGAGAAAAAATAGAAGATAGTGGTTCTAATAAAGAATTTACTTATGATGAATTATTAAATTTAGATTTGAGACTTATTAATAGTGCAGATAAGTACAGATATAATGCTAACTATAATTTATATGAAGATATGTCAGAAGATAAAGATTATATGAATAATTTATATAATGATTCTGTTAAATTGAAAGTAGTTGGAATTTTAAAACTTGCTGATAGTGAGAGTATGTCTTCTTTAATGTCTGGTATTGGGTATACAAAAGATTTAACAAAATATGTTATTGATAGAGCTAGTGAAAAAGAAATTGTACAAAAACAATTAAATAATAAACTAATTAATGTATTTAGTGGTAAAAGTTTTGATGATGATTCTAATAGTACAGGAATTAATTTTGATGAGTTGATTACTGTAGATACTAATATGCTTTCTAGTGCATTTAATATTAATATAAATGAGGGAGATATCCGTAATTTAACTTCTGGATATATGGAAGATATTAATAATGCTATTACAGCTGATACAAGGGAAGCTAATGACTTATTTAAGAGTACTTTAAATGATATTTTTGTTGGATTATTAACTGATTATGTTAAGAATAATGATATAGGTGGACTAGGGGTAGCCAATATCAAGGCTAGTCAAATAGACGGAGTAGTTGATGAATATTTTTCAAGAGAAGATGTTACCTCAAAACTTTCTATATTAGAAGCAAAATATATTATTCCTGTAGATGTTTATAAAACAACATATTCTGAAGTTATTAAAATGACTTTAAAGAGTTATGTTATGATGATGGATAATAGTAGTGAAGATCCAACTGGTATTATAGCTGATGCGAGTATCACAGACTTTGTTAATGCATCTATTAATAATGATGGGGTTAATACTATGGCAGATGAATTTAGTCGTAATATGGTAGAGGCTACAATGAAGAGTACTATTCTTATGAAAGTTGGAGAACTTACTGGTCAATTAATGGGACAAATTTCAACGGCATTTAATGTTGATCAAGAACGTATTGCTGGAGCATTTAATTTTAATTTAACAGAAGACGATATCGTTAGAATCTTTAGTGCTATGAGTAATACAGATATAATGGATGCATCTACTAATTTAACTAATTTAGGTTATCAAGATTTAGATGAACCTAGTAGAATATCTTTCTATTTTAAAGATTTTGATTCTAAAGAGAAGTTTGTTGATTTTATAAGTAAATATAATAAAAAACAAGAAAAAGAAGATAACGAGAAAGTAATAGAATATACAGATATTACAAGTATTATGATTTCATCTGTTAAAGTAATTGTTGATAGTGTTAGTTATGTTTTAATTGCATTCGTTTCTATTTCTTTGATTGTTTCTTCTATAATGATTGGAATAATTACTTATATTTCAGTTTTGGAAAGAACTAAAGAGATTGGTATTTTAAGGGCAATAGGAGCATCTAAAAAGAATATATCATCTATATTTAATGCAGAGACATTTATTGTTGGATTCTTATCTGGATTATTTGGAGTAATTATTTCTTATTTATTACTATTCCCAATAAATAGTATAATTCATAGTGTTACTAATAATTATAATATTACAGCTTATTTACCAATAACAGCTGTTGTTATATTGATTATTTTGAGTACTGTTTTAACTCTTATAGGTGGTTTAATCCCATCTCGTACAGCATCTAAGCAAAACCCAGTACTTGCACTTAGAAGTGAATAAAATCAGGATTTTCCTGGTTTTTTCTTTATGTCTTGGTTGTTTTTATTTTTAATATATAATAAAATATATTTATATGAGAGGATGTGTTCAAATGAGTACAGAAAAGATTTTATTATTATGCGATATTCCTCCTTGTAAAAATTATACTGGTGGAATTATGAATACTCAATTACTTGAATTTTTATTTGAAGAAGGTATTTCTGTTAGTTCTATATGCATTATGGATTATAATCTTCAACCAGTATTAGATACTGATATGGTTAATAAATTAGGTATAAAATACTTTAAAAAATCTAGTGAAATTTTTGAATCTGAAAGAGATGAGAAACCTTATTATAAAAATATTCGTAATATAACTAATAAAGTTGTAAGTTATGTTAAAAAAGAAGGTATTACTAAGATTTGGTGTCCATTACAAGGTGAGGTTTTAACGCTTGTTTTGAATGAAGTTCGTAAAAGATGTGATGTTCAGTATGTTGTACAAATTTGGGATCCGATAGAGTGGTGGATTAGAGATCATAAGTTTTCTGAAGAAAGAAAAGCCTCTACTTTAAAAGCTCATGATGAGGTCTTAAAAAACGCAATGTGTTGTATAACAACATCTAATGCAATGTCTAAATACTTTAAAGAAAAGTTAGGTATTAATTGTATTAGTGTTATGCCTCCTTTAAAGAGAAAATCTTTTGATGTTGCAAAAGACAAAGATAAGTTTATAATCGCAATGTCTGGACAAGTTTATGCAAGAGAGGAACTTGATTCATTCCTTACAGCTCTTGATATGTTAGAGTGGAATATTAATGGAAAGGATATTTATTTTGAACATTTTGGTTCTTGGAGTCCTACATATATTGATTTTTCTAAACATTCTAAATATAGAGATAGAATTATATTAAGAGGTTTTGTTAATCAAAATGATTTATTATTTGAACTTTCTAAAACTAATTTATTATATTGTCCTTATTTCTTTTCAGAAGATGAGAATTTAAAAATGGTTTCTAAGTTGTCTTTTCCATCAAAAGTAGTTACTTATCTTGCTTTGGAAGTTCCAACATTACTACATGGTCCTGATTATGCTAGCCCATATATTTTCTTAAAAGAAAATGAATGTGCTTATTTACTTGGAACAAATAAACCAGAACAGATAAAAAATAAGTTAGTTGAATATATTGGAAGTGATTCTTCTAAATTAATTGAAAAAGCTAAAGTATGTTTTGATAAGAATTTTACTTATGAAGTAGTTAAAGATAATTTTTATAAGGCACTTGATTTAACTTATAAAAAGGATGATTCTTTAAAAATACTTGAAGTTAATAATTTAGACTTATTAGGTCGCAGATTTAATGGTTATGATTTACTTGATGTTATTAATAATCATTTTAAGCATTCGGCAAAGCAGATTGTTACTTTTAAGTCATCTAATAATCCTGATGTTTTAGAGTTTTATAAATCAAAAGGAAATTTATTTAGAGGGGATTTATTAGTTGATTCTGAACTTGATGAATTATCTATTCATAGTCAAGTTTCATTTACTTCAAATGTATTAAAGAATAGTGATGTATTTAAAAAGAGTGATCTTGTTCATTTTCATTTAATTCATAATACTAAGTTGTCTCTTCCACAAATGGTTGAATTGTGTCGTGAAAAACCTTGTGTTATGACAATACATGATTCTTGGTGGTTTACTGGTCGTTGTGTTCAAACACAAGAATGTGAAAAGTGGAAAGATGGATGTGTTGGATGTGAACGTTTAAATAGTTTATTTCCTTTTACAGAAGATAATTGTGCTTCTTTATGGAAGCAAAAGAAAAAGGTTTTTGAGAAACTTGATATTGATATTATTGTTAGTTGTCAATACATGAAAGATATGCTAGAGGCTAGTCCTGTGACAAGTCATTTTAAGAATGTTCATATTGTTCCTTTTGGAATTGATTTAGATAAGTGGAAGAAGACTGACAAGAAAGAAGCACGAAAAAAACTAGGAGTTTCAGAAGATGATTTTGTATTTTTCTTTAGGTGTGAGGATGAACGAAAAGGTGTTAATTATATTATTGAAGCGTTTAATATGTTAAATACCAATAAAAAGATAACTTTACTTACTTGTGGCGGTACTGGAATGATTGATTCATTATCTGATAGATATTCTGTTATTGATTTTGGAGTAATTAATGAAGATGAAGTTATTAATGCGATGAATGCATGTGATGTATTCTTAATGCCTTCTTTAGGAGAGAGTTTTGGTCTTATGGCGATTGAGGCTATGGCTTGTGAAGTTCCTGTAGTTATATTTGATAATACTTCTTTACCTTCTGTTACTTATGCTCCTGAGTGTGGGGTATTAGTAGAAAACAAGAATTCTAAACAGTTAATGGATGCGATTAAGAATTTAATAGATAATCCTAAAGAGATTGAAAAACGTGGAAAACTAGGAAGAAAACTTGCTCTCGAACATTATGATATTAATGTCTATAACAAAAAAATAATAGATGTTTATGAGAAGGCTTATGAAAGACAAAAGAATAAAGTTATTAAAGCAGACTTTTCTAAATCTATTGATTGGACTAATCCTGATGTTCAAGCACTTATTCCTAAATTAGAAAAGATTTATCATAGAACTTTTGCAGATAATGATATTCCACGTAGAGTATCTATTCATAAGAATGAATTTATTAAAGTTGATTCTACTAAAAAAATTGATTATTCATCTGATGATGTAATTGGATTAATTAAAATATTTAATGACGATTTATATGATAAACTTGTTAAGTCTGATCAGTTTCATTTCTCTTCTAAATGGACTAAAATAAAATATTATTTAAAAAATAGTTCAGAGTTATATACTAGAGTATTAGAGAAAGTTCATAATAGATATTTACATAAAATATTAGAAATGATTATTAAAGTTTTAAAGAAAATTGAAAGATTATTTCATAAAGGAAGATATGATTCTTTAAAAGAAGAGAATGATAAGTTAAAGTTTGAAATTGAAAATACTAAAGAAATTATTAGACAATTATATGATAAATAGGAGTGAGTATGAATAAAGCATATTTAGAACTTAAAAAAGTAGGAGTATTTTATATTTCTACTGTTGATAATGATATGCCTAGAGTTAGGCCATTTGGAGCAATTTGTTTATTTGAAGATAATTTATATATTTGTACAAATAATACAAAGAATTTTTATAAACAGATTATGATTAATCCTAATGTAGAAATTACAGCGTTATATCCAGGTGAGGGTGAGTGTTGGATGAGAATGCAGGCTAGAGTTTATCGTGACGATAGAGATGTTGCGAGAGAAGCAATGCTTAATGAGAATCCAGGACTTAGACAAATGTATTCTATAGGAGATGGAATATTTGAAGTATTACGTTTAGATAATATTAAATGCTCTAAGTATTCATTTGTTAGAGATGTTGAAGTTATTAGTTAATAAAGGAGAAATTTATGAAGAAAATAGTTTTAGTTTTAACATTATTTTGCAGTTTGTTTTTACTTACAGGATGTTTTAATAAAGAATTAAAAATGAGTCAAGAAGAAATAATTAAGACTCTATATGATGGCATTAAAGAAGATGAGATGCCTGATGTTGCAAGTGTAGAAATTACAGAAGATAATATTGAAGGATATTTAGGAAAAAAATATAATATTGAGTCTGGTATTGCAAGTGAAGCAATGATTACTTCAATTGCTCATTCTGTTGTAGTTATTAAATTAAAAGATGGAGAAGATGTTCAAAAAATAGCTGATGAGATAGAGACAGCAGCAAAAGACACTCTTTATAGAAAATGGATCTGTGTTGAAGCTGAAGAAGTTGAAGTGGATACATTTGGTCAAACAATAGTTCTTATTATGTCTAATAAGGAATTGGGCGAGAAGATAGAAAATAATTTAGATAAATTAAAATAAGTATAAGCCTTCAGTTGGAAGGCTTATTTTTGGAGGATTATGGTTTTTTCAAGTATAACTTTTATTTATTATTTTTTACCTGTTGTTTTACTTTTATATTTTATCGTACCTAAAAAGTATAAAAATATTATTCTATTATTTAGTAGTATTGTATTTTATATTTATGGGGATATATCATATTTATTAGTTTTAGTATTTTCTTGTATAAGTAATTATATCTTAGGTTTATTAATTGATAAGTATAGAAAACATTCCAAAATAATTGTTGGTATAGCGATAGGCGTTAATTTAATTATTCTCATATATTTTAAATATACTAATTTTTTAATAAATAATATTAATTTATTATTAAATATTAAGTTTAGTTATTTAAATATAGTTTTACCTTTAGGAATTAGTTTTTATACATTTCAAAATTTAAGTTATGTTATTGATGTATATAGAAAAGAAGTAACTGTTAATAAGAATTTTATTAATTATGCTACTTATATCTTTTTATTTCCACAATTAATTGCTGGACCTATTGTAAGATACAAAGATATTTCTAAACAACTTATTAAGAGAGAATGTAGTTTTTCTTTATTTTCATCTGGTGTTATTAAATTTATTATTGGTCTTTCTAAAAAGGTGTTGCTTGCTAATGCATTAGGGGAAGGTATTAATAGTTTATATAATATTAGTAATTTTTCATATGTTACTTATTTATTAATTGCTTTATTTTATACATTACAAATTTATTTTGATTTTTCAGGATATAGTGATATGGCAATTGGACTTGGTAGAATGTTTGGATTTAAATTTAATGAGAATTTTAATTATCCATTTATTGCTCGTAGTATTACAGATTTTTGGAGAAGATGGCATATTTCATTATCTAGTTTTTTCAAAGATTATGTATATATTCCATTAGGAGGATCTAGATGTAGTAAAAAAAGAAATATCATAAACTTATTTATTGTTTGGCTTCTTACAGGTATTTGGCATGGTGCAGGTTTTAATTTTATTATATGGGGATTATATTTCTTTATAATACTTGTTATTGAGAAACTTTTACTTAAAGATTTTTTAGATAAACATAAAATATTTGGACATGTTTATACTGTTATTTTAGTTATTATTAGTTTTACTATTTTTAGTATTACAGATATTTCTTCTTTAGGCATATTTTTAAAGAATTTATTAGGATTTGGTTTATTACCATTAATAAATAATGAAACATTATATATTTTAAAGAGTTATTTAATAATTATGATTTTATCTATAGTATTAAGTACTCCAATTATTAAAATAATCTATGATAAGAATAATAAATATATTAATGGATTACTTACTTTGATTATTTTTATATTATTTATATTAGTTACGGCTAATTTAGTTGATTCTAGTTTTAATCCATTTTTATATTTTAAGTTTTAGGAGATTTATGAAAGAGAAGATTATTACTTTTACATTTTTATTTATTATTTATGGTTTATTTATTCTTAATATTATATTACCAAAAGAAAAGATTTCTTATGATGAGAGACGTTATTTAAAATATGTTCCAAGTATTAGTATAAGACGAATAAGTAATGGGAAATATTTTAAAGATTTAGATGATTATATTGTAGACAATTTTGCTTTTAGAAGTACTTTTAGAAAAATTAATGTTTTTTATAATTTTAATATTATTAATAAGAGTGATTATAAGGGATATTATGTTTTAGGAGATTATACTTATAAAATAGATAAATTAAATTATGATAAGGTTATTTCTTTTGCAAATAAAATGAATTATTTAGATAAGTATTTTGATGATAATAATGTTTATTTAAGTATTATTCCTGATAAAAGTTATTATATGGATAATAATTATAGTATTGATTTTGATTATTTAGAAAAAATAATTTTAGAAAATATTAATTCTAATTATAAGTATATTGATATTAGTGATGAATTAGATTTGGATTCTTATTATTATAGTGATATACATTGGAGAGGGGATAAGCTTGATAAAGTAGTATCAAAGATTGGTGAATCTTTAAATATTGAGACATTTGATAATTTAGATAAGAATACTTTTAATAATTTTAAAGGAAGTTACTATGGTAATGTGATTGGATTTAGTAAATTAGATAAATTAGTTTATTTAGATAATGAGGTAATTAATAGTTGTAGTTTAGATGATGGAAGTGTAGTTTATAAGTTAGATAAATTAAAGGGATTAGATCCATATGATGTTTATTTAGGTGGCAATAAAGCATTAATTAAAATAAATAATAAAATAGGAAAAGATAGAGAATTAATTGTTTTTGGTGATTCTTTTTCTAGAAGTATAGTACCATTATTACTTAAAAGTTATAAGAGTATTACGATTGTAGACTTAAGATTTATTGATTCTAAAGAATTAGATAATTATATAGATTTTAATAATAAAGATGTTTTGTTACTTTACTCTAGTTCTGTTATAAATAATAGTGATATAATAAAGTAGAGAGAGTGGTTAATGTGAAGAGTGTAGAAAAGAATAAAAATAAATATTATTATAAATTAGATATTATTAGGATATTATCTTGTATTGCGATACTTTTATATCATTTAAATATCTTAAAAGGTGGATATTTAGCAGTATGTATATTTTTTGTATTATCAGGATATTTATCTTGTGTTTCTCTATTTAAAAAAGATAAAGTTGATTTATTCAAGTATTATTTAGATAGACTAAAAAAAATATATTTACCATTAATTATTGTAGTATTTATTACTTGTGGAATTGTATTATTATTTAAAGATTTAGTATTACTAAATCTTAAACCTGAAGTTTATTCAATACTACTTTCTTATAATAATTATTGGCAGATAGGAGCTAATGTTGATTACTTTGCGAGATTTATTAGTTCTCCATTTATGCATCTTTGGTATATATCAATACTTTTACAGTTTGAATTAGTTGTGCCATTTATATTTATGTTATTTAAAAAGATAGGGGATAAATCTAGAAAAATAATTTATTTTATTCTTTTATTTATCAGTTTATTATCTTGTTCTTATTTTTGTTATTTAAGTTTTACATCTAATAATATAATGAGAGTATATTATGATACTTTTTCAAGAATATTTTCTTTATTATTTGGATTTAGTTTAGGCTTTATTCATCATTATCATGGTTCTTTAGTTAAGAAAAGTTGTGTTAAATATAGTGATTACTTTTATTATATTTATTTAATTATAAGTATAATTTTATTTATATTTATTGAATCTAGTAGTAATTTATTTTGCGTTTCAATGGTTTTAATATCTTTAATTAGTGTTAGATTAATAGAATATAGTATTTTAGATAAAGATAAGAAGTTTGATAATATTAAATTATTATCAAGTATTACTTATGAAGTTTATTTAGTTCAATATCCAATTATATTTATATTAGATTATTTAAATATTAGTGGAGTTATTAAAGTTATTATTACAATTGTTTTGAGTTTTGTTATTGGATACTTATTAAATGCTTCTTTAAAATTTAAGTTTAATAGTCAGAGTAAGATACTTAAAAAGATATTTTTTAGTTTATTAGTTATTATTGTTAGTATGAGTAGTGCTCATGGATTAATTATGTTTATTTCTTCTCATGACTATAGTAAAGATATGAAAAAGTTAGAACTTGAGTTAGAGAAAAATGAAGAAAAGATGAAGCAAAGACAAAAAGAATATTTAGAAAAAGCTAGATTAGAAAAAGAAGATTTTAATAATAAATTGAAAAGTTTAGAAAATGATCAAAGTAAGCTTGGAGAGGTAGTTTCTAGTTTAAGAATTGTTGGTGTTGGAGATTCGGTAATGCTTGGTGCAGTTGATAGTTTGTATGGAATGTTTCCTAATGGTTATTTTGATGCGAAAAAGTCACGTACTAATTATGAAGCTAATGGAATACTTTTAAATTTAAAAAATAATGGGATGCTTGGTGATGTTGCAGTTTTTAGTTTAGGTACTAATGGAAGTGGACCTGATTATTTGATGGATGAGATAATGGAAACGCTAGATGGAAGAGTCAATTATTGGATAAATGTTGTAAATGACAGAGATGTTCATGTTAATGAGAGACTAAATAATTATGCAGCAATTCATAGTAATATGAGAATAATTGATTGGGTAAGTTATTCTAGAGGACACGGAGAGTGGTTTGTTGCTGATGGGATACATTTAACTGATGCAGGTAAGCATGCTTATGCAAAATGTATATATGAGGCAATTTATAATGATTATTTAAGTGATTTAAATAACAGAATACAGACAATGATTAAGGAAAATGATATAAAAGAAAAGTCTAAATTTTTATTCTTTGGAAATGATTTACTATTAAATATTTCAGGAGAATTAGAAAATAATTATCTTGATTCAACATGCTTTGTTAAAGATTATGATGAAGAATTATTAATTGATGATATAGATAGTTTAATTAATAATGGTTCTATTACAAATAATTTAGTATTTATGTTTGATTCTAATTTTAAGATTACCGATAGTTTTATAAATACTTTATCTTCTAAATTAGAAGAGGCTAATATTTATATTGTGACTATTAATAAAGAAGAGATATCTAATAAAGGCGTTTTTGTTGTTGATTTTTCTAAAGAGATTAATAAAAATAAAGATTATTTAATGGTTGATGGAGTTCATTTAAGTAAGAGTGGAAATGAGGCATTAACTAAATATATAATTGATAAAATAAAATGAGGTGAATTATGAGAGATTTAAATCCATTTAGTGGTAGAAAAGTTAAGATGATGGAGATTGTTTTTTCAAACTTTGAAAGTTTTAAAGTAAAGGCATCTTGTATATGTGATTTTGAAATGTTTGATTTAAAATATTCAATGTCATTTTATGTACAAAGTGAAAATGATGGAGAAATAAATAGTGGTTGCTACTGCAATTTAGTATTTATATCTTTTAATGAGAGTGGAATGAATGTTTCTGGAGAGATTAGTAAAGATAATAAATTAAAAGATTATTTAGCAAAAAACTATATTTCACATGTTGATTTAGTGTTTGATGATGATAGTCATTTAAATGTTGCTGTTCCATGGATAGATTCAGAAGATGCTAATGCAAACTCATTACAAGAGTTTGGAGAAAATGATGATTATTGTTATGTTAAGATTAGTGGATTAGAAGAATAATATACTTTGTTGCGAAAATAGTCTATTTATGTTAAAATAATTTTAGTTTATTTGAGAAAGAGGGAAATTATATAATGAATGATAATAATATTTTTAAAGATAAGGTTTTATTGATTACAGGTGGAACTGGTTCTTTTGGTAATGCAGTTTTAAGAAGATTTTTACAAACTGATATTCGTGAGATTAGAATTTTTTCAAGAGATGAGAAAAAACAAGATGATATGAGACATGAATATCAAGCTAAATATCCTGAACAAGCTGGAAAATTAAAATTCTATATTGGTGATGTTAGAGATTATAGAGGAATTGATGATGCAATGGATGGAGTTGATTATGTATTCCATGCTGCTGCATTAAAACAAGTTCCAAGTTGTGAGTTCTTCCCTATTGAAGCAGTTAAGACTAATGTACTTGGAGCAAGTAATGTAATTGAGGCTGCAATTAACCATCATGTTAAAAAGGTTATTGTATTAAGTACTGATAAAGCTGCTTATCCAATTAATGCAATGGGTATGACTAAGGCTTTAATGGAAAAAGTTGCTGTTGCTAAAGGAAGAGATTTAGGAGAAGGCGGTACAGTTATTTGCCGTACAAGATATGGTAATGTTATGGCTTCTCGTGGTAGTGTTATTCCACTTTTTGCTAGTCAAATAAGAGAAGGTAAACCACTTACAATTACTAATGGTGAAATGACTAGATTTATGATGACTTTAGATGATGCAGTTGATTTAGTTATTTATGCATTTGAACATGGTAGACAAGGAGATTTATTTGTACAAAAGGCTCCTGCAGCTACTATAGATACATTAGCTAAAGCTGTATGCAAGTATATGGATGCTCCTGTTAATATCAAGAATATTGGTACAAGACATGGTGAAAAATTATATGAAGTTTTAGTTACTAAAGAAGAAATGATCAATGCAGAAGATATGGGAGACTATTATCGTATCAGTGCAGATGAGAGAGGACTTAACTATGATAAGTTCGAAGATCATGGAAATGATATGTTAGCTAATATTGAAGAGTATAATTCTCATAATACTGAAAGACTTGATGTTGATGGTATGGTAGAATTACTTAAAAAGTTAGGTGAACTATAATAAAAATTAAGGATAGTTATATTACTATTCTTTTTGTGTAAAGGAGAGATTTATGAAAGTATTAATTACAGGTGCTTCTGGATTTGTTGGAAAAAATTTAGTTTCTAATTTAAGTTTAAGAGAAGATATTGAAGTTTATCAATATGATAGAGAAAGTAGTCTTGATGATTTAAAAAAATATGTTAAAGACTGTGATTTTGTTTATCATTTAGCAGGAGTTAATAGACCAGAAAATACAGAAGAATTTATGGAAGGTAATTTTGGATTTACTTCAGATTTACTTGATGCTTTGGTTGAGGCTGGAAACAAATGTCCTATTCTTATTTCTTCATCAATTCAAGCTGAACTTGATAATCCTTATGGTAAGAGTAAGAAAGCTGGAGAAGATTTAATATTTAAATATGGTAAGGATAATGGAGTAGAAGTCTTTGTTTATCGTTTTCCTAATTTATTTGGTAAATGGTGCAGACCTAACTACAATAGCGTAATAGCTACTTGGTGCTACAACGTAAGTCATAATTTAGATATTGTTGTAAATGATAGAAGTGTAGAATTAAATCTTGCTTATATTGATGATGTATGCAAAGAGTTAATTAATTGTTTAGATCATAAAGAAACTCGTGAAGGAGACTTCTGTATTGTTCCAACTACTTATAAGAGAAATCTTGGTGAGATAAGTGATTTAATTAAATCATTTAAGGAGAATGCGCTTGGTATAATGGTTCCTTCTACTGGGAATGTTTTCACTAAAAAGTTATATGCTACATATATTAGTTATGTTCCACTTGAAGAGATGGTTGTTGATTTAGTTGAACACAGAGATGACCGTGGAGTATTCTGTGAGTGTGTTAGAACTCGTGAATGTGGACAAGTATCTATTTCTACTACAAAGAATGGTGTTGTTCGTGGAGGACACTATCATCACACTAAAATGGAGAGATTTATTGTAGTTAAGGGTCGTGCTAAAATAGAATTTGAACATGTACTTGATCACTCTAAAATTGAGTTTGAAGTAAGTGGAGATAAACTTCAATATGTTAATATACCAGTTGGATATCAACATTCTATTAATAATATTGGAGACGATGAGTTAATATTATTTATTTGGGCTAATGAGTTATTTGATCCAGAGGTTCCAGATACTTATGTTATGGAGGGATAATTTATGGAAATTAGAAAAGATTATAGTGATGTAAAATGGAAAGAAAATGGAAAATTAAAATTATTAATTATTGTTGGAACTAGACCTGAAATAATTAGATTAGGTGCAGTTATTAATAAATGTCGTAAGTACTTTGATTGTATACTTGCACATACTGGTCAAAATTATGATTATAATTTAAATGGAATATTCTTTAGAGATTTGAAGTTAGAAGATCCTGAAGTTTATATGGATGCAGTTGGAGACGATTTGGGAGAAACAGTTGGTAATATTATTAATTGTTCTTATAAATTAATGAATCAAATTAAACCAGATGCAATGTTAATTCTTGGAGATACAAATAGTTGCTTAAGTGCAATTCCAGCTAAGAGATTACATATTCCAATATTCCATATGGAAGCTGGAAATAGATGCAAAGATGAATGTTTACCAGAAGAAACTAATAGAAGAATAGTTGATATTATAAGTGATGTAAATCTTGCGTATTCAGAACATGCTCGTAAATATTTACATGAGTGTGGTCTTCCAAAAGAGAGAGTTTATGTTACTGGTTCTCCTATGGCAGAAGTTTTACATAACAATTTAGAAGACATTGAAAAATCTGATATATTAGAGAGATTAAATTTAGAGAAAAAGAAATATATTTTACTTTCTGCACATAGAGAGGAAAATATTGATACTGAGGCTAACTTCAATAGTTTATTTAATGCGATTAATAAAATGGCTGAGAAGTATGATATGCCAATTCTATATTCTTGTCATCCAAGAAGTAGAAAAAGACTTGAGGCAAGTGGCTTTAAGTTAGATAGTCGTGTTATTCAACATGAACCATTAGGTTTCCATGATTATAATAATTTACAAATGAATGCTTATTGTGTAGTTAGTGACTCTGGAACTTTACCTGAGGAGAGTAGCTTCTATACAAGTATTGGAAAGAGCTTCCCAGCAGTTTGTATTCGTACAAGTACTGAAAGACCTGAAGCATTAGATAAGGGATGCTTTATCCTTGCAGGAATTGATGAAAAGAGTTTACTACAAGCAGTTGATACAGCAGTTAATATGACAAATGACTTTGATTTTGGAATACCTGTTCCTGATTATGTTGATGAAAATGTAAGTGGAAAAGTTGTTAAAATTATTCAAAGTTATACTGGTGTTGTAGACAAAATGGTTTGGAGAAAAAAATAGTTTTTGAGGAAGAGTAAAACTCTTTCTCTTTTTTTATGCTTTTAAATAAGGTATAATTAAATTATAGATATTTAGGAGGAAGTAAATGATAAAAGTTCTTGAAGTTAATGAAGTTGATTTACTTGGAAATCGTTGGAATGGGTATGACATGATTAAAGACTTAAGTTCTGATGAGTTTCAAATTAGTCAAGCAGTTACTATTAAAATGTCGGATAATGATAAGGTGATTGATTTATTAGATACACCAAATAAAAAGAAGTGTTATGAAAGACTTTATAATTATGAGTATGAGATGTCTATTAAAAATATTTATTCTTTATCTACACCTTTACTTTTAAAAACAAAAGAATATAAGGAAGCTGATATAATTCATTTTCATACATTTCATAATGCGAAAATGTCTCTTCCTCTTTTAAGAAGAATTGCAAGTGAGAAGAACGTTGTTATAACGTTACACGAGGCATGGTTCATGACGGGAAGATGTGTTTATTTTTATGATTGTGATAAGTGGAAGAGTGGTTGCGATAAATGCGATAACTTAGGAAGTCACTTTCCATTTTTAGAAGATAATTGTCATGAAATGTGGAATTTAAAAAAAGAAATATTTAATGATTTAGATGTTGATTTGGTTTATTCTTCTTTATGGATGGATAAGTTAGTTAAAGAAAGCCCTATATTAAATAAAAATAAACATACGCATATGATTTCTTTTGGAATAGATACAAAAAAGTTTGATGCAGTTAAAGCTGTTGACGCACGTAAAAAGTTGGGACTAGATGATGAGAGTATTGTTTTATTTTTAAGAGCGCAAGGAGGAAACTCAGCTAAAGGAACTAACTATGTGGTTGATGCCTTAAAAATGCTTAAGACAAAAAGAAAAGTTACTATTATGACATGTGATGGTGTAGGACTTTTAGATGAAGTGAAAGACAAGTTCCAGGTAATTGATCTTGGAAGAATTAAAGATGATGAAATGGTTATTGCGATGAATGCCTGTGATGTGTTCTTAATGCCATCAATAAGTGAAAGTTTTGGATTTATGGCGTTAGAGGCCATGGCTTGTGGTAAACCAGTAATCATTTTTGATAATACAGCACTTCCATATGTTACACATGCACCAGAGATTGGATATTTAGTAAGAAATTTGGATACTAAAGATTTAGCTTCGGCAATTAAACATTTAGTTGAAGATGATAAGGACAGATTAAAAAGAGGAAAAGACGGAAAAAAATTAATTCATGAAGAATATTCAAATGAAGTTTACAATAACTCTTTAAGAGAGTTATATAGAGAAGTCAACTCTCGCAAGAGAAGAAGAAATAAATTAGATAAGACAATTACTAAGGATTTAAATCAATTTAAATATTATTTAAATGATTTAAGTATTATTTTATTGGGATATAATAAATATAGTAAGAGTTTATTATATGATTTAAGAAATACTAAAAGAGATTATAATTATGTTGTTGATTATAACGATTCAGATATACAAAATTTAATAATAGATTATTGTTTTAAATTAGAAGATATTATTAGTAATAGTTCTATTAAACTTAATGATGATTTTAAGTATAAGTTTAGTAAATTAATTTATTATTTTAAATATAATCCTAATTATATTATGTCTAAATTTAAGAAGTAGTGGAGGTTTTTATGGGTTATAAAGTTAGTATTGTTATTCCTGTTTATAATGGAGCTAATTATATGAGAGCGGCAATTAATAGTGCTCTTGCTCAAACATATAAAAATATTGAGATTATTGTTGTTAATGATGGGTCTAATGATGGAGGAGAAACTCGTGAGATTGCTTTATCTTATGGTGATAAGATTAGATATTTTGAAAAAGAAAATGGAGGAGTTTCTTCTGCTTTAAATTTAGCACTTGAAAAGATGACAGGTGATTATTTTTCTTGGCTTTCACATGATGATGTTTATTATCCTGAAAAGATTGAACGTCAAATTGAAAAGATTAAGAAGTGCAATAAAAGAACAATTCTATATTCTAATTATGATTTAATTAATAGTGATGGAGAAAAGTTTGATACAATTTTCTTGAATCATGAATTGTTAACTAGTAAACCAGATTATGCTGTATTTAGAGGAGCAATTGGAGGAATTACTTTATTAATTCCAAAAGAAGCATTTGAAGAGTATGGAGGATTTGATGAAGAATATAGATGCGTACAAGATTATTTAAAATGGTTTCAATTTCTAGATAAATATACTTTTGTACATATGGATGAAGTACTTGCAGCAAGTCGTGTTCATGAAGGACAAGTAACTTTTACTTCTCCAAAGATGATAAGTGAAGGTAATTATTTATGGACACTTATGGCAAGAGATTATCCAAAAGAAAAGAAAATTAAATGTGAAGGTAGTGAATATTTATTCTATTATAAATTAAAGAATCATTTAATTAATGAACCATATGAAGAAGCAATTGAGAATATTTCTGAGATGGCAGATAAATGTTATGATGAGGCAATGTATTTAGTTAAAAGAAGTAATTGTACTGTTATTATTATTGATAATGGAGATTTATCAGATATTGAAAGAACTGTTGCATCTCTTAATAGACAAACATTTAAAGATTTCTCTATATTAATAGAAGGTTCTACTAAATGTGGAAACTATATTAATAGTCGTAATAGAGCTGATTCTATTAAATATGCTAATTCTGATTATTATACTTTTTTACATGCTGGATATGAAGTATCTGAAAAATGGTTAGAGGATCAACTTACTATCGCATTACTTACAGATAAGGCTTTAGTTATTTCAGATTATCCAAATATTAATAATAGAAATTTAGTAGATAATTATGCTTCCCTTCTTACATCAATTGATGGAGTATTAATTAACTCTAAATATAAGATTAAATATGTTAACGATTATCAGTTCTTATATGATATTGCAGTTAAAGGTGGTTCTATAATAATAGATGCTCATTATCTTTTAAATAGAAAATTAAAATATGATATGAAAGATGTTTATAAATATCTAGAAAATGTTTTAAAAGATGGATATTGTTCTAATTTTGATATTGCGACATTAAACTATGATATTAGTTGTATATTTAATAAATATGGAAATAATCAAAATAAAGTATATATGTATGAACCATGTAATGAATATAGAGAATTAATGTATTCTAGAAGTTTTAGAATATTAAAGAATTATATTGATAAAAAGAAAAGAAAAAGAAAGAAAATTTAATTATATGAAGAAGAAAAAGATTAAAGTTAAATTAATACTTATTATATTTCTTTTAGGAATACTTGTATTATTTAATGTTTTCTTAATATATAAAAATATTTATTTATATAAACATAAGACTGCTAAATGTGAAGATTATGAAGAAGTTATTAAAGGATATTATGTTAAGGATACTTTAAATATTAAAAAAGTTAGTTCTTATAATTATTTAGAAGTAGATAAGTTTAAAATTAGAAATGATTTTAGTGACTTTGTACATGAAGAGAAGAATAGTGATCAAGAACCAGATCGTTATATTTTAGATGATGGAGAAAAGAAACAAGCAGTATATTTATCTACTTTTATGCAGATGGTTGATGCTTTTAAATCAGATGAAATTACATTCTTTTCTGATAATACAATTTTAAAAGATGATTATTTAAAAAGTGATAGAGAAGGATTTTTAAAGAAAAATAATATTAATGATGATTTAGATTATTTAATGTTTATTAAAGATAATTATTATATGAAGAGTCGTTGGACTGATTCTAATAAGAAGATTAGAGAAGCTTATGCATTTAATCTATTTACTGGGATAGTGATTCCTAATATTAAGAGTTTTAGTATTATTGAGGGAGATTATCGTGGTTATATACTTAATGGTGATAAGTTTAGAGAAGTTCATATATTAGAAAACAATATTAGTTATAACGTTTTATTTGTAGGAGATAGATTTACTAATTCTTATATCGAAGAACTTATAAGTACTATTGTTATTGAATAGGAGGATTTATGGTAATTAATTATTCTGATCAAGAGGTTATTAAGGGAAAGAAGTCTATCTTTCTTGCAGGTCCTACTCCTAGAGGAGACAACATTAAATCATGGAGAAGAGAAGCTTGTGAAATATTAGAGAAAATGAATTTTGATGGAGTAGTTTATGTTCCAGAATATTCAACAGGTAAGGCTAAAGCCGATTATACTGATCAAGCTATGTGGGAGAGGGAAGCATTAACTGCTGCTAGCTGTATTGCTTTTTGGATACCTAGAGAGTTACCTGATATGCCAGCATTTACTACAAATGTTGAATTTGGTTATTGGTTACATTCTGGAAAGGTTGTTTATGGAAGACCAGATGATGCTTCTAAAATTAAATATTTAGATTGGTTATATAATGTTGATTATGGAATTGAGGCTGATAAGAGTCTTGAAGATGTTATGGCTGATTCAGTTAATCTAGCAGAAAAACTATATGATGGAGAGACTTATAAGGTTATTCCATTACAATATAGAAAAATTTTAGAAAAGGAGAGTAGTAAATGAGAATAATAAAAAAAGAAGATGCAGAATTATTTAATAATAGTCCAGTATGTGATGTTGTTGAATATTCTTTTGGAGATAGTGATTTAGATTTAGGAGTATCTACTATTAAAGGAAGATATCCAGATAAGGGATTTTCTCTTAATGAGAAAAGTAAAATGATAGTTTATGTTGTTGAAGGTAAGGGAAAACTTTATCTTGAAGATGATATGATTTATTTTGAAGTAGGAGATACAATTTTAATAAATGCAGGAGAAAAATATTATTGGGATAGTGATTATTGTGTATTATCAATTGTTTCTAATCCTGCATGGAGTGCATTACAATATAAGCAAATTTAGGTGGTTATTATGGCAATTGAGAGAGCAAGAGAATATTTAAAAAAATATAATTTAGATGATGAGATAATGGAGTTTACTTCTTCATCAGCAACAGTAAGTGAGGCTGCAGAAGCTATTGGATGTAGTGATGCTGATATCGCAAAGAGTCTATCTTTTTTAGTAGATGATAAACCTATTTTGATAGTTGTTGCGGGTGATAAGCGAATAGACAATAGTAAATATAAAAGTACTTTTTCTTGTAAAGCTCGTATGATTCCTTTTGATGATGTTGAGAAATTAATTGGACATGCGGCAGGTGGAGTTTGTCCATTTGGAATTAATGATGGAGTAGAAGTGTATTTGGATACTTCTCTTAAGAGTCATGACTTTATTTATCCAGCATGTGGTAGTTCTAATAGTGCGATAAAATTAACTATTGAAAAGTTAGAAGAGGTATCTAATTATCTAAAATGGGTAGATGTTTGTAAGTAGATGATTTTTATCATCTTTTTTTTGTATATTTTTTTAATTAACGCAAATACTATTTTTGTAATGGAGGATGATTTAATGGAAAAATCAAGAAATTTTAAAATAATTGCCGTTATTGCACTTATAGTTGCGATATTTGGTTTATCAGTTGGTTTTGCAGCATTTTCAACAGCTCTAAATATTTCTACTAGTCAATCAGCAGTAAGACCTGATGAGACAACATTTAATGTTAGTTTTTCATCTAGTGGAACAAGTTTTTTAGAAGAAGATGTTGTAGGACAAGTATCAGATAATGCTTCAATGACATCAACAGCTGCTAAAATTGATAATAGTAATTACAAAAATCCAGTAATTAATAATTTATCAGCAAAGTTTACTGAACCTGGACAAAGTGTTACTTATACTTTTTATGCTTATAACGGAGGAAGTTATGATGCATATTTAAAAAGCATTTCTTTTTTGAATGTTGATGGAAAAAATCAAAATAAAGTATGTGCTCCAATTATTACTGATGATGGGGCAGGAAATCTTTCTTCTTCAGCAACTGATTCTTTAGTTCAAACAGCATGTGAAGATATCAAGTTAAAAGTTGATGTTATTGGTGAAAAAAGTGAATCTGCAAGTGGAACAATACCTACAATTACTTCTCATAAATTAGGTAGAAATGGTTATGAAAAAATAGTTGTTACTATGAAATATGAGGGGGATGAAGCATCTACTAGAGCAGACGGAGATTTTACTGTTGATTTTGGTAGTATAGTTTTAAATTATGGATCTGTAGATAATCAATAAATTAAGGCACAGTATTAGTTTACTCGTGCCTATTAGTTTATAAATATAGGAGTTAATATGCAATGGAAAATGAAGAAAATATTACTTTTTATAATATATTTATTAATTATTTTATTTGTTAATAGTTTTATTAAAAATATATTTGATGGTTATTACATGACATTATTTTTATTAATTACTTTAATAATATTTAATTATTTATTTGTATTTGAGAAAGCTAGATATAGATATTTAAATGATATATTATTTGAAATAACTATTTGTTTATTTATATTCTTTTTATTATTTTATCTATTTGGATTAATAATTGGATTTTATAGAATAGATAATTATTATAATTTTAATGGTTTATTTAAGTTTATAATTCCTGTTGTTTTAAATATAATTTTAAAGGAATATTTTAGATATCAATTATTAAATAAAATAGATAATAATAAAGTTTTGTTAGTACTAAGTGTTATTTTATTTATTTTTATTGACGTCAGTAATTCTATTAGTTTTGTTAATAAATCAATTGAGTCAATATTTATATTGATAGCTCTTAATATTTTACCTAGTATTGCGAGTAATATATTCTTGTCTTATTTATCAATAAATACTTCATATATTCCATGTATTTATTATTTATTAGTTTTAAATTTATACCAATATTTAATACCTATAATTCCTAATCCAAGTAAATATTTAACTTCAATAATTAATCTTTTACTTCCACTTATTTTATTATTATATTTTAGAAAGATTATTATTAAAGAAAAAGATTTAGATGTTGTTAGTCGTGAAAATAATATGTTTAGTTATTTGGGGTTAGGTATAACAACAGTGTTTGTTTTAGTTTTAGTATATTTTAATTCAGGATATTTTAGACATATGTCAATAGCAGTAGCTTCTGATAGTATGTATCCTGTTATTAAAAAGGGGGATGTTGTAATTATTGATAAAGATAAAAAAGACTTAGATGTTGGAAATATTATTGCTTATAAATATAGTGATGTAATCATCGTACATAGAATAAATAAAAGAGAAATAATTGATGATAAGTACTATTACTATACAAAGGGAGATGCAAATTACTCTGAAGATGATTGGAGAATTGATAAAGATATGATAATTGGAAATGTAATATTAAAAGTCCCTTATTTAGGTATTCCAACAATTTGGTTAAGAGACATATGACTAGGAGGTTAAATTATGAATAATGATGAGATAGAAATACTTGATCTTGAAGAAGATACATTTGATTATAGTTATAAAAATCGTAAAAAATATAGTAAAAAAGAATTATTAAAAAATGATGATAATAATAAATACTTAGGTTTTAATTCTAGACTTTATATTTATACTGTATTATTTATGATAGTACTTGTTCTATCATCATTCTTCTTTAGTAGAGCTTTTAATTATTCTACTGCTCATACTATTGATTATTCAGAGAAGAGTGAAGTTAATTATAAAGTATATCTAAAGAATAATGATTTTTATGATGAAGAGTATCTTACTAAGGATAAATTATATATTGCAAGTATTATTGATAAAATAGATATAGATTTTGATTATGATTTTTTTGTTAATGAAAATATTGATTTAGATTTTAATTGTGAAATTATAGGTAAATTAATAATACAAAATGAACAAAAGAATAGTATTTATTATGAAAAAGAATATGTTTTAGATAAGAAAAGTCTTTATTCAATAAAGAATAAATCTACTAATAATATAAAGAAAAGTATTTCTATAGATTATGATTATTATAATGATTTAGCTAATAGTTTTAAAAATGAATATAAAATTAATCCTGTTAGTAGTTTAATTATTTATTTTAAAGTTACTAAAGATGGAGATAATTTTACTAGTTTAAATAATAATAGTACTATGGAAGTAGATATTCCTTTATCTAAACAGTCAGTTAATATTTCTCTTAATTATAAAAAGATTAATAATGATAGTAAATTATTAAAGAAATCAGAAGTTAAACTAAATAATTATTTATATTTAATTATATCTATAATATTACTAGGAATTAATTTATTTGTATTATATAAACTTATAAAATTACTTAGAGTTATTGTTGGAAAAAGAAGTAAGTATCAAAGATATGTTAATAAATTATTAAGACAATATGATAGAGTAATTATTAATAGTAATGAAGAGTTTAATAATAATTTAGAAAAGGTTAAGATTAGTGATTTTAAAGAGTTACTTGATTTAAGAGATATTTCTAAATTACCTATTAAATATTATGTACCTAATAGTAATAAGTGTTTCTTTTATATTGAATATGATAATAAAGTATATTTATATACGATAAAGAAAGTTGATTATGAAAAAGATTAATTATATTCTTTTATTTATAATTAATTTAGTTATTTTTACTATTACTATTGGTTATTCTTCTTTTAGTAATTTATTATATGTAGATGGAATGAGTCTTTCTGTTAGAAGAGAAGTTAATATTAGAATTACTGGTATTTCTGTTATGGATAGTGATGGTGGTAGTTCTATATATGAAGAGTATGATAGTGATACTGTTGTTATGGGTGTTAATTTAAGTAATAAAGATTCTTTTGTTAATTATAGAATTGAAGTTACTAATTATGGAAATATTCCAATGGGAATTTATAGTATTACTGGTATTAATGATGGACTTAATATGGAGGTAATTAATTATAATATTAAGGATAAAATATGTGATGTAAGTAATAATTGTACTAATGGGATAAAAAATGAGTTTTATATTAAAATTAGTCCTAGTGAAGATATTATAGATAAAGGATATGATATTAGACTTGATTTTTCATTTAGAGAGTTTCATTCAATAACTTATAAGGGTGATTTAGATGGAAGTGGTTTTCCAAATGAAGTAATGGATGGTAATAGTTTAAATATTGATTTAAGTTCATATAGAGTATGTGACTTTAATGTTAAAGCTAATGGACTTGATTTTTTAGATTATACATATCAAGATAAAAGATTTGTTGTAGAGAGTGTTTTGAGTGATTTAGAGATTGAATTAATAACTTATGATGCAGAAATAGAAGAATTATCATATTCTTTAAATAATTTAGAAGATGCTAGTGCTTTATCCGCAACTGCAGAAGGTGCACTTGCAGAAGTTGCTGATATGCTTAATAGAATGATAGAATTAAATGTAATGATTTTAAATAGTGGATCAGTTGAGACTGATGCTTATTATATTAATTTAGAATTAGAACAACTTGTTACCGAAATTAATAGAGTATGTAATGAAACGACTTTTAATGATTTATTATTGTTTAAGGGAAATAGTTTTAATTATGATTTTAGAGGTGGATCAATCGATTTAGTTTTAGATAAGATTGATGCAGATATTTTAAATATAAATTATTCATATATAAATAATAAAGATGAGGCAGAGGAATACTTAGCAAAAATAAGTAATGCAATGGATATTATTTCTAATTATCGTTCTTATTTAGGGTCAAAAGAAAATCAAATTTATTATTTGTCTGATTATTATGAAAATTGTTTAGAAATCTTTGAAAAGCTAGATAGTGTACATAATACAGCAATTAATTTGGCAGCTATTGGTCTTGATAGTATTCAAAATATATTACAAAGAATTTATGAAATAGAGATTATGGTAGTAAATAATGTTGAAGGAGATTTAAGCCCTTATATTCTTGAGATAAATAATTTACTAAGTAATATAGATATTATTGCTGGAGGAACCATTGTAAAAGAATATAATATGTTAAATGG
Organism: uncultured Muribaculaceae bacterium; assembly: GCA_964530845.1. Lineage (GTDB taxonomy): Bacteria > Bacillota_I > Bacilli_A > RF39 > UBA660 > UBA3789. The sequence goes on along the minus strand of CAZHBS010000002.1, from coordinate 172,262 downwards.
AAGTTATGAGCCAATAGAAGATATGAGTGTTAGTAATTTAGGAAAAGATGGTAGTTTATTTGTAAACTTTGATGATTCTTCTAATATTAGTAAGAGTTTAGATGATTCTTCTTATGCGATAGAGAAAGTTAATAATATGAAAAATTTAGTTAATAAAATGGTGAATGAAATATCTTAGTGTTATTTCATTCTTTTTTTGACTATGTCTTTAAAATATGGTAAATTAAGAGGTAATTGGAGGTATATGTAATGCAGTTTAATTCAGTATCTTTCTTTGTATTTTTAATAATTGTTTTTATATTATACTGGATAGTTCCTAAAAAATATAAATGGGTTGTTTTGTTAGTCGCAAGTTACTATTTTTATATGAATTGGAATGCTTTATATTCTATATTAATATTTTTTACGACTTTAGTTTCTTTTTTGATGGCAATTAAAATAGATAATGATAGAAGTAAAGGCAAAAAAAATTCTAAATTATATTTGTTTATTACATTGTTATTATGTTTAGGAATACTATTTTTCTTTAAATATTTTAATTTTTTAAGTAAAAGTTTATGTGACTTACTTGGTATTTTCTCTATAAGATTTGATCCGATTATTTTAAATATATTACTTCCTGTGGGAATTAGTTTTTATACTTTTCAAACTTTAAGTTATGTTATTGATGTATATAGAGGAGATATTTCTAGTATTAAGCATTTTGGTAAGTATGCAACATTTATATCTTTTTTTCCTCAACTTGTTGCTGGTCCAATTGAGAGAAGTAGAAATCTATTACCACAAATAGTTGATCCTCCTGAATTTGATTATGATAAAGCAAAATATGGATTTAGACAGATGTTATGGGGATTTTTTAAGAAAACAGTTATTGCTGATACTTTGGCAATTTATGTTAATCTTGTTTATAATAATTTAAATGCTTATAGTGGCTTTTCTTTAATTATTGCGACAGTTTTTTTTGCGATACAAATCTATTGTGATTTTTCAGGATATTCTGATATTGCGATAGGCTGTGCTAAACTATTTGGAATTGATTTAATGACTAATTTTAAGAGCCCATATTTTGCTCAAAGTATAAAAGATTTTTGGTCTAGATGGCATATTTCTTTATCAACTTGGTTTAGGGATTATGTATATATTCCGCTAGGAGGAAACAGAGTTGGAAAAATTAGAAGTAAGGTTAATTTGATAATTACTTTTTTAGTAAGTGGGTTATGGCATGGAGCTAATTTTACTTTTATTATTTGGGGAGCAATTCATGGAATTTTACAAGTATTTGAAAAGATGTTGTTTAAAAATAAAATAAGAAATGAGACAAAGTTTTCATTTAAATGGTGTTTAAGGGCATTAATTGTATTTATAATTTGTACATTTGCATGGGTTTTCTTTAGAGCAAATTCTTTAAGTGATGCGCTATATGTTTTAAGTAATTCTTTTGAAGGAATAAGTAGTCCATTAAATTATATTTATATTGGAATTAAAGACTTAGGTCTTGACTTATTCTTTTTCATCGAGATGAGTATATGTATTTTAGGATTATTTATATTTGACTTTTTCTCTGTTTGGAATGATTTATATAGTAAGATGGAGACTATTCCTAAATATATTAGAGTAGTTATTTATGTTGTACTTATATGGGTTATATTTACTTTAGCACCTACTGAGGTAAGTGAATTTATTTACTTTCAATTTTAGGAGGTAATTATGAAGAAATTTATTAAAGATATATTTATTGTATTATTTAGTTTTATAGGTTTTTACTTATTAATGATGGTAGTAGGTTATAAAGTGATTGGTAATCAATATAGTAATAACTATCAGGCTTCTATGTTGAAGAAAGTTGATAAACTTAAAAAGACAAATGAGAAGAAAATTATATTAGTGGGAGATTCTAATTTAACATTTGGGGTTGATTCTAAAATGATTGAAGATATTCTTGGAATTAAAGTTGTTAATTTAGGAGTACATGCAATGCTTGGAAATGAATATCAAGAAAATGCTGCTAAGGAAAATATTAATAAGGGAGATATAGTTGTTTTATCAAATGTTGATTATACGGATGAAAATTATGATCCAGATTTAGTTTGGATTACTAATGAGTGGAACTTTCAATTATGGAAGTTTATTCCAAAAGATAAATATTTTGAAACTTTTATCATGTATCCAAAATATATGTATAAAGCATTTAAAGAAAAATTAAATGGAAATAAAACAAGTCAGGATGTTGTTTATACTATTAAGAATTTTAATTCTTATGGTGATGTTTCTGTTAGACCAGAGACAAGTTATTATAAATTTGATAAAGATTCAGTTGAAGTTCCAAAAGTCTCTTCAAAATATATAAATAGAGTTAATAAATTTAATGATTATGTTAATAGTCAAGAAGCAACTTTACTATTAACTACTTATCCTATTGGAAGTGGAGAGTATACACCAAAGTTTGAAGCATTTGATGAATTACAAAAAGAATTAGAAGATAAGTTAGATTGCCCAGTTATTTCTAAATTTTCTGATTATTATATTCCATATGAGTATTTTTATAATACTAAACATCATTTAACTTTAGAAGGAAGAGAAATAAGAACAAAACAATTAATAAGTGATTTAAGAGATTATATAGAGTCAAGTCAGTAGGTGGGTTATGTTGAATGAATTAAAAGAAATATTTATTAAAAATCAAGATAAGAGAATTTGTGTTGTTGGGACAACATGTACTGGAAAAAGTACGATTATTAATGAATTAAAAATAGGGAAAGACATGGATGATGAGATTTTTCCATTACTTAGTAAAGAAGAAGAAAATATTGTTATGAGTGATCCTTGGACTGAAGAAATTGGAGTATATATGGATAATTTAGTTAGAAATAAATTAACTATTACTCCAGGATGTCCATTATTTGGAACTGTTATATTAGATTGTGATTTACTTGTTTATTTACATATAAATGATGAATTATTAAAGAGTAGATGCGATATGCGTGGAGTTAATTTTTCTAATGCAGTTGCGATGCAGAAGAAAATAGAAGATGAGATAGATAATTCTTCATATGAAGTAGTTAGAGTAGAGGTTTAATATGTCTAAAGTATCTAATGTTTTATTAATGCTTCAATACTTAGAAAATGGAAGAAAATATAGTATAGATGAATTATCATCTTTATTGGAAGTTAGTCCAAGAATGGTTAGAGTTTATAAGGATGAACTTGAAAAAGCAGGTATTTATGTTGATACTATAATGGGACCATATGGAGGATATGTTTTAAGACAAAATTTTAAATTACCTGTTAGAAGATTTGATAAAGAAGATTATTTATTTTTAAGAGATTTAAAAATAGAAAAGGAAAACTCAGAAAGACTTAAAGAAATATCTTTAAAAGTTAAGTCTTCATGTGAAGATTTTAATGATACAGATTTACTAGGAGAAGAAAAGAGTATTTATAATATTCTTGCTAAAGGAATAAAAGAACAGAAAAAAGTATTAATAAACTATAAGTCATACATACATGGTTGTGAAGATAGAGTTATAAGACCACTTAATTTGTTCTTATATAATGATGGTTGGGGATGTGCAGCTTTTTGTGAAAAAAGAGGGGATTTAAGACACTTTGAATTAAAGAGAATTAATAGTATAGAGTTACTGGATGAAAAATTTAATTAGGGGGGATTAGTTTGTTAAAAGATTTATGTTTTGAGATTATTCAGACTTGTCCAAATAATTGTATATTTTGTTCTTCATGTGCAGGTGAAGATAAGAAAAATATAATTTCTTTTGATGCGTTTAAAAGGACAATAGATCATTTAATGAGTAAGGGAGGAATTGAAGAGATATCTATCTCTGGAGGTGAACCTTTACTTCATCCTGATTTATTACGAATGATTATGTATTGTAAGAGTTTAGGAATTAGAGTTGTTTTATTCACTAGTGGTATTAAAAATAAATGGAAATTAAGTGAAGAAGAAATTAAATTATATGAAGCTAATTTAAGAAGACAGTATGCTTCTTATTTAGATGAGGGAATGAGTCATGATGAATATGAAAGACTTATTAGTAAACTTATGAATAGGTTTATTGAGTATAATGGTTGCAAGTATGATTCATTAACTTCTAGTGATGTTAGAAAATTAGAAGATGCTGGACTTGATAAAATAGTATTTGATTTTCAAGCTTGGAATAATGAAACTTATAATAAAATGATGGGTACAAAAAATAATTATACTTTATTCTTGGATAGTTTGGCTGCAGCAGCAGTATCATCTATTCCTATTGATGTGCATTTTATTCCTACAAAAATAAATTATAAAGAATTACCTGATTTAATTGAAATGCTTAATGTTGCAGGAGCTAGTCAGTTAAGCATATTAAATTTTGTTCCACAAGGAAGAGGATGTAGTAATAGAGAATTATTAGAGATGAGTGATAAAGAATTCCAAGAGTTTTGTGAAATACTTAATAGAGAAAAAGATAATTTTAAAGGGAATTTAAGAGTAGGAATTCCACTTAATAGTGAAAATACACATAGATGTACTGCTGGACTTTCTAAAATGGTTATTAAATATGATGGAACTGTTCTTCCTTGTCCAGCATTTAAAGAATATGATACTCAAGTACTTAATTCTCTAGGTATTAAGACGCCTAATATTTATACTGATTTAGAAGATGTTTCAATAAGAAATGGTACTATGCAGAAACCTTTATGTAAAAGACTATATAATTTTCAAAGAAGTTTGGTATAATTAATATAGTAGGTGATTAAAAGATGGAAGAAATTGATGTATTAAATGAATTTGGAGAATATACTGGTGAAGTAATTGATAGAGAAACTTGTCATAAGAAGGGATTGTGGCATAAAGCAGTAGTTGTTTTTATTGTTAGTACTGATAATAAAAGAGTTTTACTACAGCAGAGAAGTTCTTCAAAAAAATTATGGCCTAACTTATGGGATATTACTGCAGGAGGACATGTTCTAACAAAAGAATTTGGAATAGATGCAGTTATTCGTGAGACTTATGAAGAAATTGGAGTAAAGATAAAAAAGAATGATTTAACATTTATTGGAGGAACTACTTCAATTAATACTAGTGGCGATATAATTAATAAACATTATAATGAATATTATATTGTTAATAAGGATATTGACATTAAAGATATTAAATTACAAGAAGAAGAGGTACAAGATATAAAATGGTTTACTAAAGAAGAGGTAAAAGAAAGAGTAAATAATAATTTTTTAGATCTTACTGATAAAAAAGGGTGTTGGGAATACTTACTTAAATATTTTGAATATAAAGATTAATATAATTTATTTTGATATTTTTATAAATTTAATATATAATGTATTATAGATATAATATATGTTGATAATAAGGAGTAGGTGTGATATGAAGTCTCGTGAAAAGATAATGAATGACAGAATTAATAATCCTAATATTGTTCCATTATTAACTGGTAAATATCATTTAGATGATTCTATGTATGCTAAAGTGGAGTTTGATAATGTTTGTCATGATTATATTGATAAGGGTAATAGCTTATTAAATAACTTTGTTTCAACAATATTAATTAAAAAGTTTGGTTTACAAATTGTTATTTGGGTATTTCTTGTTTTGGCAATTTGTTTGGTAATAAGTTTCTTTTCATTAGAAATTATGGCTGTTATTTCTGCTATTTTATGTGCGTTAACGACTTTGGTTGCTTTAATGAAAGTTATTTTTACATATTCTGTTGAGCCAAAAATGCTACTTGAAAATATTAGAGAAACTTCTTGTTATAAAGGGATAATTGAGAGAATAAAGAATAGTAATTTAGGTGAAATTAAGTATATTTATTCAAATAAATCAAGAGTAGTATTATGTGATAATGCTGATAATACAATTAATATTAGTTTTAAAAAGTTTGGTTTTCCAGATTTAAGTCTTGATAAACAACCATTATTAATTGCGGGAATAATTAACGATATATGTGGTACGCAAAAGAATAATTTTAAAATTACTAATAAATTTAGAGATGCTGGATTAAAATCATTTGATTGTGAAAGTGAAAATTATACATATGGAAAAGATAATTATTCATTTGAAAATCTTTTTGTTGCGACTAATAAAAAATTTAGTAATTAAAATTATTAAGATAGTTTTACTATCTTTTTTTATTTTTAATGTTGACATTACCGTTACTGGATAGTCTATAGTGAATATTGAAAGGAGAGATTTATGCATATAAAAGAAGTCGAATATTCTGTTGGTTTGAGTAGTAAAAATATTAGATATTATGAGGATGTTGGTTTAATTAAACCAATTAGGAATAGTCAAAATGATTATCGTGTATACGATGAGAAAGATATTAATAGATTAAAATTAATAAAGTTTTTAAGAGAATTAAATGTTCCAATTAAAGAGATTAAAGATTTGTTTGATAAAAAATTAACTTTATCTGATTGTATGAGAGATAGAATTAAAAAGATAGAAGATGAAGAAGAACATTATAAAAAGATTAGGAATATGTGTAATGAGATAATTAAAGATGATGTTAGTTTTGATGATGTTAATATTAATAAATATTTTTCAGAAATGAATATTCTGAATAAGGAAGGATTTACTATGAGAGATGTGAAAACAAATAATAGTAAAAAAATTAGAGGAGCTATTTTATCAAGTTTAACTTTTAGTATATTTTTTATACTAATGGTTATAATGATAAGTTATTTTCAATTTACAGAAGCTGATAAAATGCCATGGATTATGTATATTATCGTTATGTTTATTTTATGTATTCCAATTGTTGGGATTGGCTATAATCTAATTAATAGAATTAAAGAAATTAAAGGAGGAGAAGAAGATGAAGCTAGTAAATATTGATTATATTCCAGGGTATGAGATTGTTGAGGCCTTAGGAGTTGCGAAGGGATGTGTTGTTCAGTCTAAAAACTTAGGAAGAGACTTTATGGCTGGAATGAAAACTATTGTTGGAGGAGAGATTGCAGGGTATACTGAAATGCTTGTTACTGCAAGACAAATTGCGACAAAGAGAATGGTAGATGATGCAGAAAGTTTAGGTGCTGATGCAGTTATTAATATAAAGTATGGTTCATCATCAGTTATGAGTGGAGCAGCTGAAGTTATTGCTTATGGAACTGCTGTTAAAATAAAGAAAAAATAGACTAAGTCTATTTTTTTTTGTAAAATTAATTTATGGTGATTCGATGAATGATTTATTACTTAAAGAGTTAAAAGGAAGTTTTGATTATTTTATAAATGAAGCTAATAATGATTCAAATAGTTTAGGGTATGGGCTAGTAAGAGACAATACTTTGGTGAGTGATGTTTCATCAATCGCAGCTGTTGGATATGGACTTGCTTCTTTAGTTATAGGTGTTATACATGAATGGATATCTTATGATGATGCTTATATGAGAGCAAGTGGTACTTTAGATACTTTTTTAAATAATGTTGAAGGAAAGAATGGATTTTATTATCACTTTATTGATTTTAATAGTGGTAAGAGAGTATGGGATAGTGAAATATCAATTATTGATACAGGGATATTTATTTGTGGAGCAATAGTTGTTGGGAACTTTTTTAAGGGAGAAATTCTTTTTAAGTCACAAGAACTCTATAAAAGAATTAAGTGGAAGTGGTTTTCTAAAAATAATTATTTTAGGATAGGATATAAACCTCAAAAAGGTTTTTGGGGACTGTGGGACTCATATGCAGAACAATTAATTTTATATGTTTTAGGATGCGGTTCTCCTACAAATCCTGTGGATACTGTCTTCTACGATTCACTTCATTTTAGTCTAGGAGATTATGGCGATTATAAAAATATAATTTATACTCATTATGGTAATTTATTTACTTATCAGTATTCTCATGCTTGGATTGATTTTAGAGGTTTAATTGATAAAAATGGAATTGATTGGTTTGATAATTCAGTAAAAGCTACTTTAGCTAATAGAGAATATTGTATAAATAAGAAAAGTAAATATAAAACTTATGGAGAAAATTCTTGGGGATTGAGTGCTTGTATTTCGCCAGTTGGTTATAAAAGAGATGGAGCTTTACCAAGTTTTCCTAGAGTTAGACTTAAAAATGATGGGACAATTCCTTTAAGTGGTGCAGTTGGCTCTATTGTTTTTGCTTTTAACGAGTCAATTAATGCGATTAAATATTATTATAATAATCCTAAATTAATTGGTAAATATGGTTTGATTGATAGTTATAACTTAGAAAAGGGAGAATGGTATTCTAATTCTTTTACAGGTATTAATAAAGGAATTGGAATGGTTATGATTGAAAATTATTTGAATGGAACAATATGGAATTATTTTATGATGGATGATAATGTGAAAAGAGGATTAAAATTATTAGGATTTATTAAGAAAGATGTTTAAATTTGTAAAATAATTAATTTTAGTACAAAGCTAGAGACATATCGAATATATTTTGTTATAATGTATAGAAGTATTTTATATGGAGGAATTATGTACAAATTTAATAATAAAGCTTTTCTTTTTATGACGTTAGTAGTTGTTTGGATGGGTGTTATTTTTCTTTTTTCAAATATGAATTCTAAAAGCTCTAATGGAGGTAGTTTAAGTATTATTAGAGTTGGAGTTAGTTTTGTAAATAAAGTTACAACCAAAATTGGTTTTACAGATAGAATTAGTTATTATGAAAGTATGAATATAGCTAGAAAACTTAATTATCCTTTTAGAAAACTAATGCATATAAGTGAATATTTAATATTAGTTATTTTAATATATAGTCTTTTATATTTTTTAGGTGTTGAGAAAAGAATTATTATTTCTTTTATAATTTGTTTTATATATGCGATGTGTGATGAATATCATCAATCTTTTCTTGATCGTTCTGGAAGGTTTGCTGATGTTTTAATTGATTCTATTGGGATTATAATTGGTTTAATAAGTAGTTATTATTATATATTTAAGGAGGGAAATACTAATGTTTCAAAAAATATTAAATGATCAAGAAATAATTGATAGATATAAGGAAGTTGAAAGATATGAACTTGAAAGTGGTGGATGGGCATATCACAATTTAGATCATGTTTTAAATGTATGTGGTACTGTTAGAAGTCTTTTAGAAAAACTTAATTATAATGAAGAGTTTATAGATAATGCTTTAGTTGCTTGTTTACTACATGATACAGGAGCTAATGTTGGAAAAGAAGGACATACGCATAGAGGTTATTTATACGCTCTTGATTACTTGCAAAGAAAAAATATGAAGCCTAAGTATTTAGGGCAAATACTTGAAGCAATAGATATTCATAGTAGTGGATTTGATACTGATAATGTTATTGCTTTATGTTTAATTCTTGCAGATAAACTCGATGTTAAAAGCAATAGAATTACTGAAGTTGGAAAGAATGTTATTGGAAATAGACAATATAAGTATGTAAGAGATATAGAAATAGATATTAAAGATAATGATTTGATTATTAACTTCTTAATAGATGATGGATTCAATCAAAAAGAGGTTGAAGAATTTTATTTTACTCCTAAAATATTCAAAGCAATTAGGTCTTTTGCAGATAGTTTTAGATTTAATCCTAGTGTTTTAATTAATGGTAATGAATGGGAAATGTTTAAAAATATATAGATTTAGTTCTATATATTTTTGTTTTTAATATTATTTATTAGAGGCGATATTATTAAAAATTATATTAAAATTGGGATAGGTTGTTTATTATTTATTATTTTATTAACTGTTTTCTTTATCAATAGAAATAATGGTGTTGGTGAATTAACAGGTGTTGTTGTTAAAAAAGATGCTAAAAGTTTAAGTGTTAAAAATGATAAGGATGTTATTTATACTTTTGGTATTGAAGATGAAAGTTTAAATGTAGGAGATAATGTTGTGATTACTTATAGTGGATTACTTGATAGTAATAGAGAAAAACAGAAAGTAAAATTAATTGAGTGTTTAGCAGTTCCTGCATCATATGATTATAGTGATTTTAGTTTAGATAAGAATAATGATATCTTTGGTAAATATTATTCTTTAGCAGAAAAATTACTTAAGAGTATGAGTCTTGAGGAAAAGATTGGACAGTTACTTCTTGTTAGATATGGTGATAATTATCAAAGTGCAATTAAAGATTATCATGTAGGGGGATTTGTATTCTTTGAAAAAGATTTTAAAGATAAGGATAGAGAGTCTGTAATTAAGATGATTAATGATAGTCAAAAAATGGCAAAAATTCCTCTTTTAACTAGTGTTGATGAAGAGGGTGGAGATGTTGTTAGAGTTAGTTCTAACCCTAAGCTTAGAAGTAGTAAGTTTAAATCTCCTAGTGAATTGTATACTGAGGGAGGACTTGATTTAATTGCTACTGATACCAAGGAAAAAAGTAAGTTACTAAGTGATTTAGGATTAAATGTTAATTTGGCTCCAGTACTTGATGTTTCTAGTAGTTCTAGTTATATGTATCCTAGAACATTAAAAGAAGATACTTCTGTTACAAGTGATTATGCTCGTATTGTTATAAAAAATAGTAAGAATAGTGACGTTAGTTATGTATTAAAGCATTTCCCTGGATATGGTGATAATGTAGATACCCATAATGGAGAATCAATTGATAGAAGAAGCCTTGAAGAAATAATGGAAAATGATATTCCTCCTTTTACTTCAGCAATTGATGAAGGAGCTGAGGCTATACTTGTAAGCCATAATACTGTAAATAGTGTTGATTCTAGTAATCCGGCTTCTCTTTCTTATCCAATTCACTTATTGTTAAGAGATGATTTAAATTTTTCTGGTATTATTATGACTGATGACTTATCTATGGGAGCAACTGCTGATATACCTAATGCTTATAGTACAGCTTTTGAAGCTGGTAATGATATTGTTATGGTTACTGATTACGAGAAAGCATTTAATGATATTAAGAATTCAATTGATGAAGGAGATATTAGTGGCGAAAGATTAGATGAAGCAGTTACTAGAATTCTTGCCTGGAAGTATTACAAAGGTATAATGTTTAATACAAAGTAGTAATTATTAATAGATTGAGCAATCAGTCTATTTTTTGTTATAATTAAATTATGGTGATTATATGAGTTGTATATTTTGTAATCTAGATTATAGTAAAGTAGAAAATACTATTATTGAGGAGAGTAATAATTTTATTGTTGTACCTGCAAGAGGTTCTTTAGTTGAGGGGTATTTACTTATTATTAGTAAAAGACATATTGATTCTATGTCTCAATTAAATGATGAAGAGATTGATGAGTATTTAAAATTAATTAGAAAGTATAGGAGAATATTTAAGAAGATATATGGTAAAAGTCCAATTGTATTTGAGCATGGATCACCAGTTTTAGATAGTAGTATGAGTGCCAATAGTGTAAGACATGCTCATACTCATATTATTAATCATGTGTATTTAAATGAGAACAAAATAAAAGAAGAAGTTAGATTTAAAAGAATAAATAGTTTAAGAAATATACAATTAAATAGAAATTATATTATGTATATAGATAATAGTAATAAAAAATATGTTAGTTATAACTTTCCAGGTATTAGTCAATTAATGAGAATTTATATTGCAGAAGATATAGGAATTAATGACAGTGATTGGAAAAATAAATTATTTATAGATAATATTAACTCAACGATTAGTAGTTTAAAATAGAAAGACAATCTGCATTTGATTGTCTTTTCCTTTACATTTTTGTTTTTTATAATATTGATTGTTGAAAATAAATTAATTATAATGTTGTTAGAATATGAAATATAGAGAGGTAGTATATATGAAGTTTAAAAAATGTTCAATTTTAATTATTACTTTATGTTTATTATGTTTACCAAAGAGTGTTTTTGCTGAAGATATAGCAACTGGTGCTATTTCTTGTCCACCTGAAAACATTAATGTTTCAGTTTGTGATAGTGGGGAATGTGAAGTTTCAGATTTGAGTGAATTTCTTCGTTTTTTAAATAATTTAGATAGTAGTTGTTATATTAATAGAGTCAATATTAATATTAAAAATGGATATTATATTGTGGATTATGATCATATAAGAAGCATTGATAACCTTACAATAAAGGGAGAAGACAAAAATAAAACTACACTTGTATTTGGTGAAGTTTTAGAAATTTATGGTATGAGAAATGTTACCATCTCAGATTTGAAATTAAAAAGTTTTGATGGTTATGGGGTTTTAGGAATTTATGATACTAGAAATGTATATTTAAAAAATTTAATAGTAGATGCGAAAGATAGCAGAGTTGGAATAGGATTATCGCATAATGATAATGTTAAGATTGAAAATACTGTTGTTAATGGTGCTAGTGTTTATGGTATAGTTAATAGTTCTTGTTCTAGAATAATTTATCCACATAGTGTTGAGAGAGGCGATTCAGGATATACTAGAAATCTGTTGAATATCAGTAATAGTGATATTTCAAGTAATGATTGTGG
>CAZHBS010000002.1:0-159725 GCA_964530845.1 uncultured Muribaculaceae bacterium | reverse complement strand
ATTGTGGTATATTTGATGGATGTGTTAGAGGTTCAAAAGCTGTTGGACAAAATAATTCTGATGATTCTTTATACGATTTACCTGAAATAGTAGACTTTAGTGAGCTTAAAATGGAGCCTTATGCTTCTACTATTGGTAGAGAAATGGTAGAGTATCCTTATGATACAACAGTTATTAGTAATTCTAAAATTTCATGTGCTGTTGCTTATGGAATGGATGATTACTATATTCCACCTAGTATTTATGTTGATGCAAGTAATACATGGACAGAAAAGCCAGTTTATGGTGATAACGTTATTGAAAGTGGAGTTGGAAGAGTTATAGTTGATTTAGAAGAAGAGAAGAGTGTTACACTTAAGAGTAAGGATCAATTAGAACTTAATAGTGTATTTCCTGATGTTTCAGACCTTGAATGGACTGTTGAAGATGAGACAATTGCTATGGTAAAAGATGGAAAAATAGTTCCATTAAAAGTAGGTAAGACAGTTTTAAGTGCGACTAATGGAGGAGTAAACTATAGAATAAATCTTATAGTAGATAATAGTCTATTAAATAATCCTAAAACTTTTAATATAAGTTATGTGTTAGTCCTTTTAATAGTTTGTGGACTATTTGGAAGTATGATATATAAAAAACATTACTCTAAATAGTATAAAGACAATTTACGTTTAATTGTCTTTTTCTATATGCTATTTTTTATAAGGCTATTGCTTAATATTAATAAATGAAGTAAAATTAGGTTATGGTATGAGATAGATTGAGGTAATTAATATGAGAGTAAATAGTTTAAAAGAATATTTAATTTTAGTTATTACTTTATGTTTATTTTTTTCTCCAATGAATGTGTTTGCTGAAGAAAAACTTGCTGAAGATATTGCATGTAATACCAAAAGTATAGATGTTACTGTTTGCGATACTGGATGTGATTATGATGATATAGGAGTTTTATTAGAAGAAGTTGATAATTATACTGATCGATGTAATCTTAATGATCTTATTATTAATATAAAAAGTGGAACTTATGAAGTCCATTATAATCATATAAAATATATTGATAATCTTATTATCAATGGTGACGATAAGAATTCTACTTCTGTAATATTTGATAATTATTTTGAAATTATTTCTGCAACAAGCGTTTCTATTTCAAACCTAAAAATTAGTGTTTTGAATGGAAATGCTGTTTTAGGAGTTTTTGACTCAAAGACTTTAAGTTTAGATAATTTACTAATTAATGCAACTAATACTGAAACTGGTATTTACCTTAATAGTATTGATCAAGCAAAAATTGATAATGTATTAGTTAATGGGGCTTCTTTATTTGGAATTTACAATAATAGTTGTTATCGACAAATAAACTCTCCAAAGGCTGGAGATTTTCCACCAAGCAGTTATAGTAATATGTTGTATATTAATAACAGTGATATTTCAGACAATAAATGTAGTGTTTTTGATGGCTGCTATCAAAAAAATAAATCCGCAAGAAAAGTTAGTAAGTATGATAATATTCCTCCAATATATGATTTTACTGTCGATCCTAGTATTGAAAAGAATATGGTAACTTATGAAACAGATACAACAATAATTAGTAATTCAAAATTATCTTGTGCTGTTGCACATGGTATAAATGATTCTTATTATTTACCCCCAAGTATTTATGTTATGTCAAATAATACTTGGTCAAATAAGCCTGTATATGATGACAATGTTATTGAAATTGGTGATGGTAGAGTAATCGTTGATTTTGAAGAGGATAAAATAATTTCAATAAACGCTATAGATCTTATAGATATTAATAGTGTTTTTCCAGAAACATCTGGTCTTGAATGGTCTGCTGAAGATGATACAATTGCAAAAATTGAAAATGGAAGAATTGTACCACTAAAAGTTGGAAATACAGTTTTAAAAGCTGCAAATGGTAGAGTTAATTATAGAATTAATTTGATTGTTAATGATAATTTAATTGATAATCCTAATACTTTGAATATAGGTTATGTTCTAATTATACTTGTTTCTATTGGTGTATTTGGAGGTTTCGTTTATATAAAAAGTTATTCTAAATAATATATAAAGGCAATTTACATTTAATTGTCTTTTTCTTTACATGTTTACATTTTAATTGTTTCATAATTATTGTCTATTAAAAATTAATAAAGTAAAATAATATTAAAGAATATAATGTGAGGCGATATTATGAAATATTTTTATATATTTTTAGTTGTAATAGTATTAATTTCACTTATTACTGGTATTGTTATTTCCATTATTGATAAAAGCGTAAGAAAAGAACTTGAAAGATTACATAAGAGTGATTTTGAAGAAGATGATTCAGTAATTAGTGATACTCGTGAGTATGCTTTTACTATTATTAGTGATGAGCTAAAAAATGTAAAGAAAGAAGTAGTTACTCAAAGTGCAGTTGATTATTATAATACTCCTGTAATGATTGAGAGTTTTTCTATAGATGATTTTAATAAAACTAGAAAGGGAAATGTATAATGAAGTATTTAAAGAAAATCATTTTATTTCCAGTTAAAATTATAAATGTTTTTATAGATGGATTATTCTATGTTTGTAGGTTTGCTGCGAAAGGATTTTTCTATTATATTTCTTCTTTTTTTAAATTACTTGGTAAAATACTACCTTTTAAATTTGTATATAAGATAGAGGACTATTTTAAGGCAAAGGAAAGACAACCAGAAGCATTTATATTACTAATGATTTATTGTCTTACTTTTACAGTTTTTTATAATGTTTTATATAAAGATGATGAGCCTGTTGTAGATAATGCTAAATTTATTAAAGAGCAAATAGTCAAAAAAGATGAAGAAGAAGCACCGATTCCAGATGGTAGTACAGAAGACAATAGAATGGAACCATCTAATGATGATGTTAGTATGTTTAGAAGATATTCTAAGTTTTCTTTAGATGAAGTTAATATTGCTAGTTTAAAGGATATTAATAGTGATACTGTTGCATGGTTAAGCGTTGGTGGAACTAATATTAATTATCCTATTGTTCAAACAGGAGATAATGATTTTTATCTTAATCATACATATGATAAATCATTTAGAATGACTGGATGGACATTTATGGATTACAGAAGTAGTAGTGATATGAGTGATGACAATACGATTTTTTACGGACATAATTTACTAAATGATACTTCATTTGGAAGTATTGCTAAAATATTTTCAAATGGTTGGTTAAATAACTCTGATAAGAGTATTGTAGTAATTACTGAAAATAAAAAGTTTGTATATAGAATTTTTTCTGCATATTATACTGATCCTAATACAGATTATTTAGTTACCAATTTTTATTATGATAGTGATAAAGAAGAGTTTCTTAATAAAATAAAATCAGCAAGCATCGTTTCTTTGGATAATAGTGATGTTAATGTTGATTCTAGAATAATAACATTATCTACATGTACTGATGATAATAAAGGAAGAAAAGTTGTACATGCAGTATTAACTTATGAGGGATAGAGAGGTTATAGATATGAATTATAAAAAAATATGGGCATCGATTTTTATTTTATGTGTGTTTTGTTTTCCACTAAATGTTTTTGCGCTTGAAATTGATTGCTCAGTAAAAAATATGAATGTTTCAGTTTGCGATAGTGGATGTGATTATTCTGATTTGGGAGCTCTATTTGATGATGCAGATACTTACACTGATGATTGTGATCTTTATAATCTTACTATTAACATTGGAGAGGGATATTATCCTGTTGATTTTAATTCTATTGGTTATGCTGATAATCTAACAGTTAAAGGTGTAGATAAAAATAAGACGACGCTTGTATTTGATTAACATTTTAGAGTGACTTCTACAACAAATGTTTCTATATCTGATTTAAAGATAAATAGTAATGATGAGTATTATTCTTTTAAGGTTAGAAATTCTAAAAATGTTAATTTAAATAATTTGATAATTGATGCGAAAAATTCCGAAGTTGGAATTTTGTTTGAAGAAGTAGATAACGTAAAGGTTAATAATACAGTTATTAATGGGGCTAATAGTTTTGGGGTTTATAATAATCGTTGTGAGCCAAACACTGTTCCTTCTACTGAACGAGAGATTATTTATAGAAATTTAGTAGAGATTAATAATAGTGATATTTCTAATAATACTTGTGGTGTGCTTGATGGATGCTTTGAAGAAGTTGAACCTCTTTATGACAGTGTTGTGAGTTCTTTCGAGTCATATGCTTCTACTAGTAGATCAATGATTGAATATGAATATGATACTACGGTTATTAATAATTCTAAGCTTGGTTGCGCAATTGCATATGGAGAATTATATAGAAATTATCCACCTAGTATTTATATTAAATCAAATAATACTTGGACTGAAAAACCAGTATATGATGAAAATATTGTTGAACTTGCTGATGGAAGAGTTGTTGTTGAGTTTGAGGAAGAAAGAAGTGTTTCTCTTAAGAATAAAAATCAATTAGAGATCAATTCAATTTTTGAAAATTCTTCTGAGTTTGATTGGGTTGTTGAAGATGAGACAATAGCTAAAGTAAAAGATGGTAAGATTATACCATTAAAAGTTGGAAAAACTGTTTTAACTGCAACAAATGGAGGAGTTAATTATAGAATTAACCTTGTTGTTACTAGTGATTTATTAAATAATCCAAAAACATTAAATATAGGTTATGTATTGGTTGTACTTATTGTAGTTGGAATATTTGGAAGTTTGATTTATAAGAAACAAAAGAATTAGTGAGGTGATATATATGAAGTTTAAAAAATATTATTTTATATTAATTCTTTTATGTTTATTCGTTTTTCCAAAAAATGTTTTTGCAACCTGTATGCCAAGTAATGTTTTTATTTCAGTTTGTGATAGTAATGAGTGTGATTTTAATGATTTGGAAGAAGCATATAATTCTTTAGATAAATATTATGATGATTGCGGAATTAGTAATCTTACTATTAATATTGGAGAGGGTAATTATTATATTAATAGTTTTTCATTGTGGAATATTGATTCGCTTACTATAAATGGTGATAGTAAAGAAGGTACTGTTATTAGAGTTAATGATTATTTTGGAATTGGTGACATGTACGATATACAAATTTCTGATTTAACGTTAAAAAGTGATAATTCATATTATGCACTTAGAATAAATGATTCTAATACTATATCTTTAAATAATCTTTTAATAGATGCGAGAAATGCTGATTTTGGATTATACCTTGGATATAATGATGTTACTAAGGTAAATGGATTAGTAGTTAGAAACGCAAGAGAATTTGGAATTTACAATAACCAGTGTATTGGTCCACCTACGTCAGATGAACCTAGTGCTTCTAAAATGGATGTTCGAAAAAATATATTGAATGTAAACAATAGTGATGTATCTAATAATAGATGTAGTATACTTGATGGATGTGATCCAACTGAAAGAGCTTTTGAATTCGCTAATCAGAAATCAATGCTAACATATGGTTATGATACAACTACTGTAAGTAATTCTAAGTTATCATGTGCAGTTGCTTATGGTAATGATTATTATAATTCACCTCCTAGTATTTACATTAAATCTAATAATACTTGGGTTGAAAAACCTGTTTATGATGAGAATATAATTGAAAGATATGATGGAAGAGTAATTGTTGATTTAGAAGAAGATAAGAATGTTTCGTTAAATAAAAAAGTAGACTTAGTAATTGAAGAAATTTTTGATGAAAGCGCTTCAGATATTGAATGGATAGTTGAAGATGAGGCAATAGCTAAAGTAGAAAATGGTAAGATTATACCATTAAAAGTTGGAAAAACTGTTTTAACTGCAACAAATGGAGGAGTTAATTATAGAATTAATCTTGTGGTTACAAGTGACTTATTAAACAATCCTAAAACATTAAATATTGGATATATACTAATTGTCTTATTAGTATCTGGAGTAATTGGAAGAATTCTTTATAAAAAAAATTATTCTAAGTAAAAAAAGTAGTAATACTTTTTTTCTTTTTGTATAATATTTGTGTAATGCAACCAAAATTATACAAAAAACAACTCAAAAGTGGTGGTTCGCAACCGGTAGAAATTTATATAATTGTCGCAGAAAGGAGAAAATGTTATGAATAATTTATCTGAAAATTTGAAGAAAATAAGAAAGGATAATAATCTAAGTCAAGAACAATTAGCTGATGAGTTAGGTGTATCTAGACAAGCTATTAGTAAATGGGAGTCAGGTGCTGCTTATCCTGAAATGGAAAAGTTAGTACAAATATGTCAAAAGTTTGATGTTAATATTGATGATTTACTAAATAAAGATATTAGAGAGGTAAAAGGAGAAGAGGATAGTAAGAAAAAGTTAAATAATTATATAGATGATTTTTTAGGATTTATTAGTGATACTGTTAATATGTTTTGTAGTATGAGTTTTAAATCTAAAGTTAAATGTTTATTTGAACAATTTGTTTTAATAATTATTTTATCAGTAATCTTTTTTGTGATTGGAGCTATCGTAAGTTCTATTTTTGATTCTTTAGTAGGTGCTATATTTGGTGGAATATCTTGGAGAATTACCGATTTATTATTAGGAATATATTTAGTACTTGCAGTTATTATTTCATCTGTTGTATTGATTCATATCTTTAAAATAAGATATTTGGATTATTACATGGAAGTAAAGAAAAATAATAATTTAGATGTAAACTCTAATGACGATAAAGATAATGACAAGAAGAGTTCTAAAATAGAATTTAAAAATGATAATGATAAGATTGTTATTAGAGATCCAAAACATAGTGAATATAGATTCATAAATGGATTCTTTAAAGTCATTATATTTTTCATTAAATTCTTTGCATTAATGTTTGCTTTGTCTTTATGTTTCTGTCTAATCTGTTGTATTTTTATCTTTGTTGTTTCATTTATGTTTATAAAAACTAAGTTATTGTTTATTGGATTTGTTCTAGGATTACTTAGTTTAAGTGTTGCGACAATTGTTGTGATTTTGTTATTATTTAATTTTATTTTTGATAGAAAAAATGATAAGAAGAAAATGATATTTACATTTATCGCATCTGTTATTGTTTTTGGAGTTGGTTGTGGCTTTGCTTTTATTAGTCTTTTAGACTTTAATGTTGTTGATTACAATGATAAGAGTATAATTACCACAAAAACTAAAGAGATTGATATGGATGAAGATTTATTCTTTATTGATGATTCTTCATTTACATATATTGAAAAAGACATTAATAATGTTGTAATTGAGTATGATATCAATAAGTTCTATACACTAGATTATGTTGGTTATTCATTTGATTATGATTATTTACATATTAATAATGGTTATCATTTATATAGTACATGTACTAATTCAATGGATGCGATAAGATATTTTATTGATGAAGTTAATAAACATAATATTGTTAATATGAATGGTGAAATGTCTAATATTAAAGTTTATGCTAATCATGATAATTTAGCTAAAATTAATAGTAATAAACTAAAATTTGAAGAGACTGCTAAAACAAGAGAAAACATTTATCGTTCTTATGATGATCAAATAGAAGAGTTATATGATTCTATTGAAGAAAAAGATGAAGAAATTTCTGATTTATATGATAAGATTAGTGAAAAAGATGAAAAACTTGAAGAATATAAAAGTGAATTAGAAGAGCGTAAAGAAGAAATTAATAATTTAAAAGATCAAATTAATAGTTTAGGTGAATAAGAAATAAACTTTTAGTTTATTTCTTTTTCTTATTAATAATATTTGTTTTTTTATAATATATTTGTATTAATAGGTGATTGTTTGAATATATTTGAAGGATTATTAATAAGTGTTGGTTTAGCAATGGATGCTTTTGCAGTATCTATTTGCAAAGGAATTTCTTTTGGTAAAATTGATTATTTAAAGTCTATTATAGTTGGGTTATGGTTTGGACTATTTCAAGCACTTATGCCTACTTTTGGTTTTTTGCTTGGAAGAACATTTGAAAATTTTATTACTATTATTGATCATTTTATTGCATTTTTTCTTTTATTAATTATTGGGGTAAATATGATTTATGAAGCTTTATATGGAGAGAGTGAAGAAAGTGCAGATGTATCATTTAAAACAATGCTTATTGTATCTATTGCGACTAGTATTGATGCTTTAACTATTGGGATTGCTTATGTATGTGCATATGGCTCAATACACGTTTTTAGAACATTTATGATGATTGGAGTTGTCACTTTTATTTTTTCTTTTATTGGGACTATTATTGGTAATAAAATAGGGGATATTCTTAAGTCTCGAGCTGAATTACTTGGGGGACTTATTTTAATTTTTCTTGGTTTTAAAATATTAATTGAACATTTATTATTATGAAACGTTTATAATGAGTTATAATAATATAAAGGAGTGTTGTTATGGGAATAATAATAAAAAATTGTAATTTAATCTCAATGAGTGAAAAGAGAGATAAAATTGAATACGGAGTAGATATTTTAATTGAAGACGGAAAGATTAAACAGATTGGTAAGATTGATGAAAGTTATAATAAAGTAATTGATGCAACTGGTAAAATTGTTATGCCAGGATTAATTAATACACATGCTCATATTAGTATGAGTATATTTCGTGAGACAGTTGATGGGTTATCTTTACATGATTGGTTAAATAATAAAATTTGGCCAATGGAGGATAAATTAACTACAGAAGATATTTATTGGGCTACTTTACTTTCTTGTTATGAGATGATTAGTAGTGGTTGTACAACAATAAATGATATGTACTTTATGACTGATGATATTATTAAAGCAGTACTTGATTCTGGTGTTAGAATTCAAACAACTAGAACTTTAATGGGAAATGATCCTAATGATTTATCTAGATTAAAAGAGTTAAAAAGATTACTAAAAACATATCATGATTTTGAAACTATTTCTTTTAATTGTGGAATTCATGGATTTTATACAAGTAGTTTAGATTATATTAGAAAGTGTATTGATTTTGCTGAAGATAATAAGTTAAATATTCATATTCATTTTTGTGAAGATGCAAAAGAAAGAAATACTATATTAAATGATTATAAAGTTTCTTTACCATCAGAGTTAATAAGAGATGAGTTTAAAGGAATACATAATATACTTGCTCATAGTGTAAAGGTTACTGATGAGGATATTAAAATATTAAAAGAGACCAATTCATATGTTGCTCATTGTCCCATTAGTAATTTAAAACTAGGATGTGGAGTTGCTCCTGTTTCAAAAATGCTTAAAGAAGGAATCTGCGTTTCTTTAGGAACTGATGGACAAGGAAGTGGAACTAACTTAGATATGTTTGAGGTTATGAAAGCAACAGCACTTCTACAAAAAGGTATTAATGAAAGTCCTGAAATAATTACTTCTTATGATGTTCTTAAAATGGCAACAATTAATGGAGCTAAAACATTAGGACTTGATAGTACAATTGGTTCAATAGATGAAGGAAAGAGTGCTGATATTATAATTATTGATAATGATTCTATTTACACAAAACCTACAAATGATATCTTCTCACAAATTGTATATAATACTAAAGGTAGTGATGTTCTAACAACAATTGTAAATGGAAATATATTAATGAATAATAAGAAAATAAAGAATTTAAATAAAGATGAGATCATTAATAGATGTAATGAAATTATTGAGAGAATAAGTGTATAAGAATGGTTTTTAATCATTCTTTTTAATTGACCTTTTTTTTGCTAAATAGTATACTATTTATTAGAATAGAGAAGTGGTTTTATGGGTACGTTTACATTTATAATGTTTGTTTTAGTTATATTTTTATTTGTTAAGAATAGAGATTTAATTAATGAGGTTAAGTTTTTAAAAAATAAAATAACTAATAATAGTAATAATTCTAATATTTCATTTTGTCCTAAATGTGGATGTGACTTAAGAATTTATAGTGAATCTTCTTCTCAAACTAATAATGTTGTTGTAAATAATAGTGTTAATGAAAAGATTATTGTAAATAATAAACCTAAAAAAGAAAATAAATTATCAAAAGAAGAGTATAAAAATAATTTAATTTTAATTACTGGAGCTTTTTTAATTGTTTTATCAGCACTTATTTTTTTAGCAACAACTTGGAGTTCTACTGGTAATTTATTTAAATCAATTATTATTTTCTCAATGCTTATTATATTTTATGCAGTTAGTAGAATATCTTTGGTTAAATTTAATTTAAAGCAGACTTCAAGAGTATTCTTGTATATATCTTTATGTTATTTACCAATCTCTTTATTTTCTATTTCTTTATTTAGATTATTTGGAGACTATTTATCATTATTTGGAAATGGAAAATTTATATATTTTTCTTTATCTTGTTTATTAGTTTCGATAATCTATATTTTATTTTATAAAAAAGATAATGGAGTTTTCCTTAAGGTTTTAATTGAAATGTTTTTATATGCAACTGTTTGTTTTACATCACTAATTTTTACTGATGATTTAATTATTAATGGTTGTATGATTACAATTTATAGTATTGTTCGTCAACTTATTGCTTTAAATAAAGAAGATATTAATCTTGGTGATAAGATTTTATTTTCAATACTAAGTGGTTCAGTTTTCATGAACATTTTATCTAATGGAATTGTATTTAATGAGATTCCAATTACTTACTCATTGTATATACTTGTTTATTTAGTAAACTTATATTTATTATTTAATAAAGTATTTAATATGAAAAGTGTTTATGATTATGTATATCCAATAGGTGTTGTTTTATTATTTTATGTATTTGCACTTACTGATATATTTTCATTTAGTCATGCTTGGATTGAATTATTTGTAATTACTGGTGTTGTTTTAGTTAGTATTTATGATTTAATTGTTTCAAAACATATTAAGTTTTCAACATATGTTATTGGAACAATTGTGTCTTACTTATTAATATTTAATAGTAGAGGATTACTTCCTAGTATTTCTTTTGGATTATATTTAATTATTTCTATTGTTTTCTATATATTAAATGATAAGAGGTTTTTTGCAGCTAATTCAATGATCTTTAATATATTCTTCTATTTAGTTTTACTTAGAATTGATTATAAATTTCCTGTTGTTTTAATGATGTTTATTGCTTTATTTATTACAGGAGGTGCATTACTATTTAAAAAACTTGAATATAATTTAGATCATTCTTGTAGAATACTTGGAAGTGTACTTTTATTTTCATTCATTTTGTATTCATTTGTAGAATTTGAATATTATTTTCAATTAGATGGAGTAATTAACTTTGCGTCATTACTTTTAACATTTATTGGTAGTACTTTATTGTTTATTTCATATTTAATTGATAGAAATATATTTAAAAAATATTTATCTTATATTTCTTTATTTTCATTTATAACAGTTATTTTCTATGTTTTAGAAGTTAGTAGATGCTTTGCTTATGGACTCGCAATTAGTACAATTATTATTTTAACTCTTGAATGTGTTATTCATTTCTTTAATTGTAAGAATGATTATATATTTTTATATATTTTGGCAGGATTTTCATTATTGTGTTTAGTCTGTGATGTTAAATTAATAGAGTTTTTACTTGTTATATTCATTGATTTATTTTTAATTATTTATTCACATTTAAAGAAAAAGAATATTACTGGCTATAGTATTGCAGCATTCTCTCTCACTCCATGTGTTTATTTTAGTGACTTATTAACTTATAAAGGTGTTAATTTTATGATTTTTATAGCACTATTATTAATAACTTTATATTCTTATTTATCTTTTAAGAGAGAAAAGATTAATGTATTTACTTTTATAAGTTATTTATATTTATTCTTATTCTTTAGTTTTGATATTAGTAAATATATTGGTTTATTTATAATGTTTGTTGTTTCATTAATACATTATTTTGGTATTAATGATAAGACTAATAATATATATAAGTTTTTAATATATACTTCTATTTTAATTACTTTAGAAAATATTTATTGTGATTTAGGATTTGATTATATTACTGTTTTAACAATTGGTACGTTTATTATTTATTCTATTATTTGTTGTATTACATTATTTAAGAAAGCAACTAAAACATTATTATATATTACTTCTGTAATTATTAATTTTATTGCAATGGGAAATTATTATAATGAGATAGATGAAGTATTTTATGTTAGTTTATTAATAATTCTTTTGATATATTCTTATAATAAAAAATTTGGTCCAATATTCTTAACAAGTTTAATATTTATTGTATTAAATGTACTTATTTTAACTAGAGAATTTTGGTTTAGTATTCCTTGGTGGATATATGTACTTGGAGTTGGTGTTGTGCTTGTTTTATTTGCAGTTAAGAATGAAAGTGCAAATAATAGTAAGTTTAAGTCAAGGCTTATAGACTTTGCTCATGAGATTGATTTATAATATTTAAGAGAGGAGAATCATTATGTTTAATAAGATTAAATTATTTTTTAAAGAATTGTTTTCTAAAAATGATAATAGATATATTTATTTATTAAAATTAAAGTTTATTTTGCATGTTAATCGTAAACATTTAAGTCGTACTCCTCTTTCTCAACCTGTAGAGGAACTTATGAAGACTGAATCTATGAGAATTATATTTTTATCTTCTTTTGATGAGTTAAATGTTGCGAGAATAAAGCATCATAGAATGATTTTTTATCAAGAGATTTCTCCAAAAGATACGATTTTTTATGTTAGATGTACACATATTTGTTATGTTTATGTATTAAGTGCTAGTTCTTTTAATAAAAACACTCAAGGTATTGGTTTATTTTATGATACAGAGGATGATGTTCCTGTTATGATTAAAGTTTTAGATAAAGAAGAAAAGCTTGATAATACTTTTACGGGATCTAATAAATTAAAAAGTAATGAAGATTGTGAAATAATATAATTCTAGAGGTGATTAGATGAATGAAGAAATTAAAGTAACTGATTATGGTATTTTTGATGATGCGATAAATATATCTGAACAGTATACAAGTTCTGTTGAGTCATTTCGTGATGCCTGTTCAGATTTTAGAAATGTAATAGGTGATGATTCTGTTTTTATGGGTCCAATTGCTGATAGTTATATTGCTGCTTTTAGTGAAATTGATACTACAGTCGACTCTATGGTAGAGGATAATAAGACTATTAGAAACTATTTAGGGGACGTTAGTAGTAATTATCAAAAAGGTGATAGTGATGCTTCTAATGTGATTACTAGTGTAGATAATATGAGTCTTTCTTCTTCTGGAAGTAGTGGTGGAAAAAGCAATGAGCAAGCAATTTTTATCGGAGATTCTCGAACTGTTGGTATGCAGTCAGCTGTTGGAAATACTGGAGATGTTTGGAGTGGAAAGGTTTCATCTGGGCTTAATTGGATGAAGAGTACAGGACTTCCTAATGTTGAAGGACAAATAAAAGAAGGATCTAATGTTGTTGTTATGATGGGAGTTAATGATTGCCAATATAATAGTAATGCTTATGTTTCTTACTTGAATGACTTATCTCAGAAAGCAGAGGAAAAGGGTGCAAATCTCTACTTTGTTTCTGTTAATCCTACTAGTGGTAGTTATGATAATTTAAATAGTTCAATTGATTCATTTAATCAAACTGTAAAAAATGGAGTAAATTCAAATGTTAAATACATTGATTCTAATTCTTATTTAAAATCTAATGGATTTAATTCGAGTGATGGACTTCATTATGATGCAGCTACTTATGAAAAACTTTATTCATATATTAAGAATAATATGTAGGAGGAAGATATATGCCAAAATATGTATGTGATTTTGATAGTGTTAGAAGTGTTGCGGATAAACTTATTGAGACAGCTTCTAAATTAGAGAGTGATTCAACTAATTATTATTCTAATATGAATAGTAGTTTAAGTGGCTGGAGTTCTTCTTCGAAAAACAATTTTGTTATGCAGTGTGATAACAAGTCAAAAGAAGCAATAGAACATGCGAGGGACGCCAGTGAATTAGGAGAACATATAAAAAATACTGTTAGTAAAATAGAAGAATTAGAGTCAGAACTTGCTGCTCAAGATATATAAATTTAAGATTAAATAGATATATTATCTATTTTTTTTATTTTTTCCTTTTAATATATTCAAATTTATGATATAATTTGTTGGAAAAAGAAGACCGAAGGGAGTGATAATATGGAACCGTATCAATCGAAGAACTTAACAATTTATAATATATTATCATTTTTGGAGGTTAAATATGAAAGAAGAACTTTTAGAATTAATTGATGAAAAAAAATATTCCAAAATAAAAAAGATTGTAGCAGAAGCTAATTTTGGTGATATAGCTGAGGCTTTATCTGATTTAGATGTACAAGAAATTGCACCAATATTTAGACTTATTCCAAAGGATAAAGCAGTTGATGTTTTTGCAGAACTAGATTTAAGTATTAGTACTGAGTTACTTCAATATTTGTCTGATAAAGAAGCTGTTTCTTTACTTAATGAGATGGCTGCAGATGATGCGACAGATATTATTGAAGAGATGCCTGCAAATATTGTTGATAAATTACTTAAAATGTGTAATGAAGAGACTCGTAAAGATATAAATAAACTTCTTAATTATCAAGAAGATTCAGCTGGTTCTATAATGACAGTTGAGTATGCTGAATTGAAAGAAGGATTAGAGGTAAGTAAGGCTATTAAGACTCTTAAAAAAGAGTATGATAAGTATGAGACAATTAATACTTGTTTTGTTGTTGATGAGAAACGTATACTTACTGGTTCAATTCAAATTAAGGATTTATTGTTTGCAGATGAAGGAGATTTAATTAAAGATATTTGCAATAAAGAAATGATTTTTGTAAATACTAGTACTGATCAAGAAGAAGTTGCATCAATGTTTTCAAAATATGATGTTACTGTAATGCCTGTAGTTGACTCTGAAAAAAGACTTGTTGGTATTATTACTATTGATGATGTTTTGGATGTTGTTGAAGAAGAAGCAACAGAAGATATGAAAAAAATGGCTGCAATTATACCAGTTGATAAGCCTTATGATAAAACAGGAATATTTGAAATTTTTAAATCTCGTATTCCTTGGTTACTATTACTTATGGTTTCTGCAACATTCACTGGTGCAATTATTCAAGGATTTGAAAAGAAACTAGCATCATGTGCAATACTAACAGCATTTATTCCAATGTTAATGGATACAGGAGGTAATGCTGGAGGACAGGCTAGTGTTTCAATAATTCGTGCCTTATCTCTTAATCAAATAGAATTTAGAGATATATTTAAGGTTATTTTTAAAGAATTTAGAGTATCTTTATTATGTTCTGTTGTTTTAGGAATATGTAATTTTATTAAAATGATTTTAATAGATAGAGTTACTATTTTTATTGCTTTATGTGTATGCATTACATTATGTATAACTGTTGTTATTGCTAAAATTATTGGTTGTACTCTTCCAATGATTGCTAAAAAAATTGGGTTTGATCCAGCTGTTATGGCAAGTCCTTTTATCACAACAATAGTCGATGCTTGTAGTTTACTTGTATACTTTAAAATTGCTACATTAATTTTAGGATTATAATTTTTTTCATCAAATTTTTATAACTATTTTATATAGTTATTTTTTTTTAATTTCCTAAATTCGGTTGCAAAAATTGTCTAAAAATGTTACATTAGTATTGTAAAAATAATAGGGTAGGATTGATTTTACCTAAAGTCATTTTTACTAATAAAATTTAAGAAAGGAGAAATTTAATATGAAGAAAAGAAAAACACTTTTAACAGTTGCTTTACTTGCTGCAGTTGCACTTTTAGCTGTTGGATATGCTGCTGTTACAGCTCGTAATCTTATGATTAAGGGTACTGCTAGTGCTAATGGTGATCAAAAAAACTTTTTAGTTGCTTATGATACTGCTGTTGATCCTACTGTTACTCAACCTGCTCATGGTACTGTTGTAGCTGCATATAGTGAAGAAAGTCAATATTTATTATTAAATGCTGATAATGAAACTGTAGGTCCTTTTGCTGCTACACTAACTGTTGATGGTCTTACAACAAAAGGTGATGAAGCTACTGCAACATATACTGTTAAGAATTTTAGTGCTGATATTAATGCTGTTCTTAATCCTGATAATATAAAAGTTGTTGTCACAGATGCTGCATCAGAAATGGAAGATATATCATATACAGGAAGCAAGGACTATTTTGATGTTACTGCTGCTTTTGCAAATACAGGTAATATTAAACTTGGACCTGGAGAAAGTACTACAGTAACTGTAAAAGTTAAATTAAAAACTACTTTAATTGATGAAAAGAAAGCTGATATTACTGTTACATTCAAGGCTACACCAGAAGAAGTTGCTGGTTAGTTATTTAATATAATTTGATTGAAAGTAGGCAAGGATATTATGAATACGAATAAAGTTAAACTATATTTTATAGAAATATTATTTGTTATAATTATGATTTTCCTTGCACTCTTTGAGTCAAATGTTGTTTCTAAGATTTCTTTTGCTATTATATTAATTACTTTTTTATTTGTTATATTATTAATTTTTAGAAAAAGAAATGTTTATTCTATTTCTAATAAACAAGTTACTTTATTAATGTTGTTTTTGGGAATTATTTATTTGACTCTATTTTATTTATTTGGTTTTTATTTTGGATTTAATATTAATGTTGTTAAGTTTGGAATAACTGCAATTGTTAAATTTATTTTACCAATTTCTGTGATTATTATTTCTAGTGAAATTATAAGGTCAGTTTTACTAGCACAAAAGGAAAAGTATAGTTCTTTTTTTACGTTTGTTGGTATGGTATTGGTAGATATATCAGTATATACTCAAGTTTATGATTTAACTCAATATGATGATTTCTTGGCAGCAGTTGGATTTATTACTTTTGCATCTATGTCTTGTAATTTATTTTATAACTACATTTCTTCAAGATATGGTTCTAAACCAATAATTGTTTATAGGCTTATAACGTCATTATATAGTTATGTAATTCCAGTTGTTCCAGATGTGTATATATTTCTAAGATCTTTTTTTAGAATGATTGTTCCATATATATATTATTTAATTATTGATGGATCATTTTCAAAAGAGATTAAACAACTGAATGTTGATGACAATAAAAAGGCTACGATTGGTACTGTTACATTTCTTGTTGTCGCAGGTGCTTTTGTTTATTTAGTATCATGTCAGTTTACTTTTGGAATTTTTATTGTTGGGTCTGGTAGTATGACTGGAACTATTAATATGGGTGATGCAGTTGTGTTTAAGAAACTTGGTAGTCAAGATGTAAATGAAAATGATGTCATTGTTTTTAAAAAGAATGATGTTGTGATAATTCATAGAGTTATTAATATTCAAAATGTTAATGGTGAAGAGAGATATTTTACAAAAGGTGATGCTAATCAAGTTGAAGATGATAAGTATGTTACTAGAAGTGATATAGTTGGTAAATCATTATTTAGAATTAGATATATTGGATATCCTACTTTATGGCTTAGAAGTTTGTTTAGTTAATTATTGAAGTAATAGAAGGGAAGTTTTATAATGAAGAAAAAACAGGTTGATTTAATTTTGTTTGATCAAGCAAAACGTAAAAAGAAAATCTTTGATTATAGCTGTTTAATTATTATGTTTGCTTTTATTGCTTCTATATTTTTCTGTTTATTTATATATTTAAACAAACCAGAATATGTTACTTATAAAGAAAAAAGTGATTTAGATTATAAAGTTTATTTGAAGGATAATCCTTTTATTAAAGATGAATATTCTAAATCTGATAATCAATATATTTCTAGTATGATTGATTTTGTTAGAGCAGATTTCAGTTATAATTTAGATGCTTCTCGTGATGTTGATTTTCAATATTCTTATAAGATTATTGCAAATGTAAATGTATCTGATAAGGTTACTCATAAATCATTATATAAATATTCTGAAGAGCTTGCTAAAGTTGATTATGTTAAACTTACAAATGGTTCTAAAGTTGTTTTGAATAAGACAGTTGATATTGATTATAACAAATACAATAATTTAATAAAGAGATTTGTTAATACTTATGATATAGATGAGGCTCAAAGTTCTTTAGATGTCAGTATGTATGTTAATGTAAAAGGTAATTGTGATTCTAAGAATTCTTCTGCTAATCAGTCTGTTACAACATTGTCAATTCCGCTTACTGCAAAAACTTTTGCTATAGATATGGCTTATGATGTAGTAGATGCGGATGATGAAAAGATAATGCTTTGTGAAGATAGCAATTTAGAAGGTATTATGTTACTTGTTGTTGGAGCTGCTTTTGTTATTATTGCAATAAGATATGTATTTGTGTTAGTTAAATACATATTACTTACTAGAACTGCCGAATCTATTTATGATAAAGAGTTAAAAAAGATTCTTAATAATTATAAGTGTTATATTCAAAAGGTTGAAAATGATTTAGAATTTACGGGTTATAAGATGGTTAAGATTGAATCATTTACTGATATGCTAGAAATTAGAGATACTATACAAGAACCTATTCTTATGGTTGAAAATAAAAATAAAACTGGTGTTAGTTTTTATATTCCTGGTAAAACTAAGATTGTTTATTGTTATAGTTTGAAAGTCAGTGATATTAAGATTAAAATAGCTGATAAGAAAGAGAAATAATGTTTCTCTTTTTTTGCTTGTATGGTATAATAAAGCAATCAAAAGGGGAGAGGTTTATGGAATTTGAGGTTATTGATTTGTCTAATGTTACTAATGATGAATTAATTCATGTAATTAATAATAATATTAGAACTGCAAAGCTAATGTCTTCAGAAATTGATAAATTAAAGGTATCTAGTAAAGTAAAGAGAAGAAAAGACGAATCTGATAGCTCATTTGCTATTTTAGAAGAGAGTTGTACTACTGAGTCTGTTGATTCTGACTTTGAAGATGAAGTTGATTACTATTTTCAATTATTACGTAGTTACAATATTAATAATTTAGATGAAAATATAGCTCATATTTTACCTTCAAAAATGAATTATAATTATAAAAGAATATTATTAAGATTAAAGGCCGAAGTTATTAAGAAAATAAAGGATATAAAGGATTTTATTGGAAATGAACATTTATCTTTAGAAGATGCTTCTGTTTTTAGTGATGATTTAGCATATGAGAGAAAATGTTTAGATTTAATTGATTTGTATTTAGAAGAAAAAAATGAAGAAGAATTAGATGTTTCTGAAAATAAATTTGTTTTTTTTGCTTCTCCTAGCGGTAATATTCATGTTTTTGATTCTTTAGAAGGTATTGACTCTGCATTTTATAGTAGATTTTATGAATTGTTTCAGTCTATTAAGAATGGTACATTTAAAGGAGTAAAAAGATTTAATAATAATGGAGCTTTAAATGGATTATGTGAGGTAAAAGGTACTTTAGTTCGTGTCATATATTCTAGACTTAGTAGTGATTGTTATGCAATTATTACAGCTTTTGTTAAGAAAACTGATAAAGATTCAGGTTATTCTAACTTTTTAGCTAAGCATTGTCGTGATTTTAAGAATATTGAAGATATTTTAAAGTCAAAATTAGATGATGAAGAATTTATGAGATTAAATAAAGAATATGAGGATGAATTATTTAGAATGTTATCTGAAAAGGATAAGAGAAAGCCTCTTGTAAAGGAAAGAGGTGATATTAGTGAATAATATTTTTGAAATGATTGAGTTTGCCCAAAATAAAATTGCTGTTGAACTTCTAATGAAAGATAGTGAAGTAGACTTTTATAAGTCACTAAACGGAACTAAGGTTTCTAGTAGTATTGAAGATGTTTGTAAACTGGATTCAAGGGTTCTAGCAACATTATTAATATTATGTGATAACGATGATTTAGATTATAATTTAGTTAGAATTGCATTGAATGGTGCTAGGGCTTTTCTTGGTTTTTGTGATGATACTGATCAAGCTGTTGGAATATTTGATTATTTAGAAGAACTTTTAAATATGGGTGC
This sequence comes from uncultured Muribaculaceae bacterium, assembly GCA_964530845.1. Lineage (GTDB taxonomy): Bacteria > Bacillota_I > Bacilli_A > RF39 > UBA660 > UBA3789. The sequence continues at coordinate 139,788 of CAZHBS010000002.1, read as the reverse complement.
TTATGAAACTGCAATTGATGTTTTTTCAGGTGATAAGAAAATACGTCTTAGAGAGTTTTTTAAGGAGTCTTCTTTAAAAATAAAAGCTTTTGAAGAATATTTGACTTCTTGCAAAATAGAACCAAAGAAATTTGTGTCTTTTATGAGACTTTATAAATTATGTCCAGATCAAGTTTTTAAATCTTTTTCTCTAATGGGAGCATTTAAAAAAGCTTATTCAGAAATGACTAGTAAACATGAAGATATTCAATATTATGAAGATCTTTTTGGAATTAAAGTTAAAAGTAAAGAAAAAAATAAATATGTTAATAATCAGATTTCTAATAAATGGAAAGTTGATGATATGTTAAGTATTGTAAGAGAGGCTTTTAATTATGGAAATAATTTAGTTAATCGTGATACTTCTAGAAGAAGAATGCTCATGAAAAAATCCAAGATTTATGATGAGTTAAAGGATAAGCTTAACGAAATGTCTCAATGTGAAGGTGTTATTGGAATTGATAGTATTATATATAAAATTCCAGATAAAGATATTCAATTAGAAGTACTAAAATATATTTATAATCACAATATGGAATTACATAGAAAAGTAGAAAGTGAATATCAGGAACTATCTAAATGTGATATTTCTAATTATAGATTATTATTTTCTAATTTTGGTTTAAATGTTCATGATGAAGATTTAGAAGAGATAATGAATAATTCTTTAGATGATTTGGAACAAATACTTAATTTATTAAAGAATATGGGACTTATTTCTTTTGAACATATTATTGATATTTTAAAAGTTACTTCTTTAGATGTTATTTCTCGACTTAATGATTTATGGAAAGCAAGTATTATTTCTTGTGAATTGTTAAAGAAAAATATTGTTTTATTTGATGGAGATTCTTGCGAATATTCTGTTTTGAATAAGAATATTTCATTTTTGGAAGAGAAGGGAATTAATCCTCGAATATTTGTTAATAGTAGTGCATTATTATTTTCTAATGATTTACTTTATAAAAATATTACTATTCTTGATAAATATTTACTTTTATCATCTCTTAATAAAGCAACTTCATTTGATTTTCTTATTAGTGATAGTCTTGATGCTTCAATTGATACTTTAATTGAATTAGGATATGAAGATTATTTAATTGAAGATTTAGATGTTTTGAATTATTCTAATAGATTTAGTAGATTAAGATTACTAAAAGAATTAAATATTGTTGTTAGTTCTAAAGATGAATTAATTTCTATTTTATCTTCTGATAAATTTTATGTTGAAGATAGGGATATTGATTCTTATGTATATAATTCTAGTTTATATAATTTACCTAATCTTGAAAGTAGAGTTAATAGAGATCAAGAATGTGTTGATTTAGAAAAATTTTCTATTAGTCCTCGTACTTATAGTTTTGATGGAGTATTAATTTCTAAAAATAGGGTATTAGAGGGACTTAAAAATATAGATTCAGATTGTTCAGGATTTAATAAGACTCTTTATTCTATATTGCATGGAAGTGTTTTAAGTGATAGTGAAGTTCATATAATAAAAAGGTGTCTTAAACCAGATGAATATGCCTCTGATGTAGTTTTAGTGAAATAGGTATAAAAAAGAAAAGATTTACTTTTCTTTTTTTTCTATAATATCAATTAGTTTATTTACACTATAATTAGTGATTTTATTGTTTAGAGTTATAAGACCAATATATCTTTTTGGAATACTTGGTTCTACTTTTATTTCATATAATGATTTATTGTTTAATTCTTCTTTTATAAATTCTTTTGTGGCATAGCCAATTCCAAATCCTGCTTTTACTAAGTCCATTATTAGATTATAACTTACTACTTCTAATTTAGGATTGATAGTTATTTTATTATCTTTTAAATAGTTATTTAAGAATTCTCTTGTATTTGATGGGGACTTTTGGAATATTAATGGATAGTCTTTTAAATCATTTAATGAGATTTTACCTTTTGTTTCTTCATAATATTTTTTATTACCTACGAAGATGTCTTGAACATCTTTTATTTTAGTTATTTTTAAATCTTTATTTTCTGACATAGGCATATTAAGAAATAATATGTCTAAGTTACCATTTCTTAGTTCTTTTATAAGAGTAGAAGTAAGTGTATTTACTATTTGTATATCAATTTTAGGATATTTTTCATGAAATTCTTCTAAATAGTCCATTACAACATGCCTACATACTGTAGTTGATGCACCTATTCTTAATGTACCACTTTCTAAGTTCTTTAGGTTTGATAAAATGTTTTCTCCGTTTGTTATATTTTCTAGTGCTTTCTTAACGTGATCAAATATTATTAATCCTTCTTCTGTTAAAACCATTCCATGTTTTGTCCTTGTAAACAATGTTGCGCCTAATTGTTCTTCTAACTTTTTTATTTGAAATGTTATTGCTGGTTGTGAGATAAATAATTGGTCAGCTGCTTTAGAAATGCTTCCACATTGTGCAACTGTATAAAATAGTTTATATAAATCTAGATTTATGTTCATAAATACTCCTTTTAAAAATATAATTTTAAATTATATTTAATATATAAAATATATATTTTTCTTATATCATAATTTTTATTATAATTCAATTAGAAAAGGAGAATTTATATGTTAAAGGAAAGAAAAATTGCACAAGAGATGTTTGTTATAAGAGATGGTAATGGAAATGAAAGACCATTTGGTGAGAAGGATTGCTATGGCTTTTGCAAAGTAGAGGGGTTTGATGGTGCTGATTATGCAACTATAAAGGACGGTGATATTATTAAGAAAATTGAAGGTGAGGAGTCATATTTAGCTGAAGTTAAAACAGAAGCTGTTTATAGTGATTATCATACATTTTCTGAAACTTATCCTTTTAATGGAGTATTAATGGCATTTAATTTAAATATGATTGATACTAAAAAATACTTTGGAGAGGATTATAGTGATAAGTTATTTAACTATGATGAATTGTTAGGTAAAGTTAGAGATTTACTTAATGAATATCATTTATTAAAAGATGATAGAGAAGAGGAGATATCAATTCACAGGAATGGTTATTTAAGAATAACTATTAATAATCAAAAACTTGACGATAAGGTTATAGAGTGTTCTAAAAAAATAGAGGAGTTAATCCAAGATTTTTATTCTAAAAGTGGTGTTCATATAACTAGAATGTTTGGAAGTTATATTTTATTAAAAAATATTGATGGAAAACTAAGAGCGGTAAAAGCTACTCCTATTCCTATTAAGTATTGTCCATTAATGGTTAAATTATTAAGAGAAGTTGGAGGATGTGTTGCCGAGGATTTAATTGAAAGCTTGGAAGAAAGTGATGTAGACAATCAAACTAAATTAATGTGTGAATTAATTAATAAGGTTATTATTGATGGAGGTTATTTTGATACTAATCGTCCCCTTAATTCATGTGAGGCTAATGTTTTATTTGGGGCAAGTGAGACAATGTATTCAGCATTTATGAATGATTTGATTGATGCGAGTGTTATTGTATCTAATAATTTAGGTACTATTATTACTACTAATGCAGCAGCAACACAAGGATCTGTTAAGCGAATGACAGGATTATTTTATACAAGTCCTGATGAAAAGATTGTTGAAACTGCAAAAAGTGTTGGGATTATTCCTGTTTTTCCAATTACAGGAGAAATTGATCAATTAGAAGGAGTTAGACGAGCTATTGAACTTGGCTATAAAAGAATTGCAGTTTCTGTTGCAGCACATGACAATATCTTGCATAGTGAACTTGCCAAGTTAGAAAAAGAGCATGATGTTAAAATATATAAGTTTGGTTTATGCTCAACTGGAATTGACGAGAAGACGGCACTTGCGATGAAAGATTATGCAGATGTTATTTGGTCTTGTGCATCAAAACAAGTAAAAGAGGTAATTGAACCTAATGCGATTGCTCAAGTTGGGATTAAAATTCCAGTTCATATTATGACAAAAAGAGGATGGGAGATTGTTAGAAATCATTTGATTAATATGGATAAGAATATTGGTGATGTTAATCTTCAAAAAGGGGAAGATAAACCAGTACTATTACATGGTGATGAAAAGATAAAAGTTTTTACTAAAAAGAATATCCATAAATGTAGTGATTGTCCTAACCCTTGTGTTTAATTTTATGATACAATTTTTCTAGAGGTGGTACAAATGAAAATATATTTTGGTCATTCTAGAGAATTTGATTATGAGAATGAGTATTATAAGCCTATTGAAAATAGTAAAAAATTGCAGGGTAATGAGATGATTTTTCCTCATAAAGTTGGTTATAACAATAATCATACTAGAGATTTTTATAGTAGTTTAGATTTATTTATTGCTGAAGTTTCATATAGTGCGATTGGTTTGGGTATAGAACTTGGTTGGGCAAAAGATGATAATGTTCCGATTTATTGCTTTTATAAGAAAGGGTTTAAAGTTAGTTCATCATTGAGAAGTGTTTCGGATTATATTATTGAGTATGATTCTTTGGAAGAGTTAACTACTCGTGTTGAAGAAATTGTTAATGATTTAAAAATAAAAAAGTAAAAAGATTTATCTTTTTACTTTTTGTATGGCTGCTTCTTCTGCAATTTGTTCTTTTGCTTCTTCTCCAGAAGTTTTAGCTGAATCACGTGCATCTAGAATAATTTGTTTTTCTAAAAGCATATCAAATGTTGATTTTGTATCAACGTCCATTAATTTTTTACTTCCTTCTGGGAAATGAACATCTTGCATACGAATTAATATTTCTTGTGCTTGTTTTTCACCTTCAGAGTAATCAAATTCTCCAGATATATAAGCTGCTTCTCTCTCAGCACGGAAGTCATCTCTTTCTTTTCCTGATAAGCCTAGCTTTGTTATTTCAGTTGTTAAACAATAATCAAAAACAACATGATCATTATGTGATACTGCTTTTCTTCTTCTTTCTTCGTCTCTTGCATCAAAGAATTCTTTTGCTTCTTTTCTAGTCATTCCTAGAACGCTTCTAATTGTTTTTATTACTTCTTTAGAATGAAACTCTAATTCTTCTTTTGAAAGAGGTAGTTTATGACTTGTATTAAAATCTTCTACAAAATATTGAACAAGCAGTTTTTGTGAAAATGGTTGAGGTTGTTTATCAAGCATTTCTTGTTCCTCAGCTGCTTTCTTTTTTAAATATTCTTCTACTATTGAGTCGGCATTGCATTGTTGTGCACTCATTGTTATTACTTCCTTTCTTCTTTTCGGTTCCCATATCATATCACATAATTAATTATTAGTCAATTTAATAATAGTGTGTTATTATATAAATATATTTAATATCTATATGAGGAGATTTTTTATGCAAAGATGTAGTTGGGTTAATTTAAATAATGAATTATATGTTGATTATCATGATAAAGAGTGGGGAGTTCCACATTATGATGATAGTTATATGTTTGAGTTTTTAGTACTTGAATCATTTCAAGCTGGACTTTCTTGGGAGTGTATATTAAATAAAAGAGAAGCTTTTAGAAGAGCTTTTGATAATTTTGATTATAATAAAATAATGAATTATGATGATAAAAAAGTTTTAGAACTTTGTAATGATAATGGTATTATAAAAAATAAATTAAAGATAAAAGCAACTATTAATAATGCTATAGTATTTGTAGATATTCAAAAAGAATTTGGTAGTTTTTCTAATTATATTTGGTCTTTTACTAATAATAGTATTATTAAAAATAAGAATGATAATTTTCAAACTACTTCTAAGTTGTCTGATAAGGTATCTGATGATTTAAAAAGACGAGGAATGAAGTTTGTTGGATCTACTATTATTTATTCTTACTTGCAAGCAATAGGTATTATTGATGATCATGAACTTAATTGTTCCTTTTACTAATATAATTTTATGTTATAATAATTTTATTAGGGTGATTGTATGAATAAAAATGAGATATTACATAATGTTGATTTATTATATTCTATGTGGAAGAGGGGAGAACTTGGTGGAGAAGTTATGCCAGAAGATGCTAATCCTCACTTTGAAAAATCATCTCTTGAAAACTATTTGTATTTTACTTTACCCATGGCATTAAATTATCAAAGAAATTCATATACATTATGGAGTAGTGCCTTAAAAACTTATGAAGATTTTGAAACAAGATTTGTTTTTAATCCTGTTGAGTGCTTAAATAGAAAATTTGAAGATGTTCAATATGCTTTAACTAAATATAAAGTTGCATTACAAAAAGATAAACAAACGCAGATTTGGATTGATTTATGTAGAACTTTTGTTGAGTTTTTTGATGGGGATATAAGAAAATTATTTGACATGTTTGATAATGATGTTAATAGAATAAGAGATTTTATACAAAAAGAAAATAAGAAAAAGTTTCCTTATTTATCTGGAACTAAAATATGCAATTATTGGTTATATGTAATTTATCAATATACTGATAGATTTTATAGAAATGTTGATTGTCTAACTGTTGCTCCTGATACGCATGTTGTTAAAGCTACTCACAGACTTGGACTAATTACTGATGAAGAGTTGGAAAAAAGTGATGTGCAGTTAATAACAATTGAGCGATGGAATGAAATTCTTGATGGGACAAAATATAGACCAATAGATATTCATACACCATTATGGTTATGGAGTAGAAATGGTTTTAGAAATTTGGAGGAATAGAATGAAAAATGCTTTGATACTATTTTCTGGTGGAAAAGATTCTTTTTTATCGACTTTGTTAACTTTAGAAAAAGGTTATAATGTTTTTCTTGTTACTTATGATAATGGATTAGAATTAATGGGGAAAAACACTTTGAACGGGGCTAAAAGAATTCAAAAAAAGTATGGAGAAGATAGAGTAAAAATAATTGGGATAAAGAAAACAGATGCTTTATGGAGAGAACTTATAAAAGATATATATAATTGTAAATTTAAAGATATTATTGCTAATTATGGTAATATATCTATTTCTCAACTTAATTGCTTATCATGTAGACTTGCAATGTATGTTTTGTCTATTATTATTTGTAGACAAAATAATATAAAGCAAGTTGTTGATGGGGCAAGAAAGAGTCAGTTGTTTGCAATTGAACAAGATAGGTTTTTGGATGTTTTCAAAGAATTATTTTGTAAATATGATTTAGATATTGAATTTCCTTTAGCTGATATTAGTGATGATTTTTATGTTAAAAATCAAATTCTTGCGAGAGGGTTTGTTCCTAAAATGAATGAGTGTCAATGTTTAATTGGTATGCCTATTGGTGATAATGATGTGGATGTTGAAATGATAGATGGATTATTGGAGATTTATCATAAACATTTTTATCTAATGATTGATTCAATAATAGATAAGTATAATAATGTTTTATTTGGGGAAAAATATATATGATGGATAATAGAAGTGATAAATTTATTTTTGTTCCGTTTTGTTTGATGGCACAAGCATATCAAGCTCAAGGTATTGTTAAATATGAATGGAAGAGTTCTATTAAGCCAATAATGCAAATATTAATTGATAATGATATTAATATTATTCAAATGCCTTGTGCAGAGGCAAGCTTTAATAATAGTTTGTTAAGAAAACCAATGGGAATAAGTAAATATGATACTCATGAGTTTAATGAGCATTGTGAAAGACTGGCATCACTTGTTGCTGCACAGATAAGAGAAATTATTGATTCGGGTTATAAGATTATAGGTGTTCTTGGAATTGAACAGTCTCCTTCTTGTTGTGTAAATTATATATATACAAATAAAGGAATGGTTAAGAGAATGGGACTATTTATGGAAAAACTTTATGAAAAAATAAGTGACTTGAATATTCCTATTATTGGAATTAATAGGAAATATATAAATAAATCTTTAGATGAGATAAGTAAGATAATTTAAAAAAACTTGACAAATTACGAAAAATCCTTATGATATATACTTAATCAAAGGGATACTTATGATAAATGGGGGATTTTATGGTAATTTTAAAGGAAAAAATTTTATTACTTTGTTCATCATTGATTTTATCTTTTACATTTGTTTTTACTCATATTGGTGCAGATTTTATTAAAGAGAATTTTGGGGATGTTTTAGTTAGAAAGAATGTTGTATTTGTGAGTCGTGGTGACAAGGCTCCAACTATTTCTGATAGTACTGGTGCAAGTGGAGGATTTGTTGAGGTTAGTCAAGATGGTAAGATGATATTATTTGAAACTCCAGTTCTTTCTAAAACAAATCAAGAAGTAACTATTTCATATTATTTAGAGAATAGAAGTCCATATGATGTTGAGATTAGTGAATTAAGTTGTAAGATTGAGGAAGAACAGTTATCTAATGTTTCTATATCTAATTATGTTACTGTTAAACCAAATAATTATTATAGTGGTAAAGTTATTAAAGCTAGTTCTTTAACGGATTATTCCGATTCTATTAAGATAAAGCTTGTTAAACCATATATTGGTGATGAAGTTACTTTTAAAATATTATGTGGTATGGATGCTACTATTACTGATAGATAAGATAATATGTATTGGCAAAGCTATGCTTTGCTTTTTTTGTTTTTTATTTAAGTTGAATAAAGTCGAAAAAAGTAATATAATTTTATTAGAATAAAGGTAGGTGATTACCATGAGGACTAATAAGTTTAAAGACTTTATATTTACTAATAAACTTAAAGTTGGTATTATAGCAGTTGTTTTAATGACTACGATTGGTTATGCTGCTGTTAATACTAGTCTTAATGTATTTGGTAATATTCAATTAAGAAGAGATAGTTCGCTTAAAGTTTTTTTTGAATCTTTAATGTTAGATGGTATAAATATTGATAATCAAATCAATAATGACATGGAAAGTTTTACAGTTAAACAATCACAATTATCTGCTTTAGGTGAGTCAAAGATAGATTATGTTGTGAAAAATGCAATGATAGATTATGATGCAAATGTAAGTATAAGTTGTGCCCCAGAATTTTATAATGATACTTCTTTAAATTATGATGGGGAAGAACATCTTATCGCAAGTGGGGAGTCTAATAATGGTAATGTTACTGCTACAACGATAAAACCTACTATGATAAATATATATGATGAAATTGTTAAACAGTCCAAGGGAAGTGATTCATTAATAAATTATAATTCTATTTCAAGTTCATCTAATGGACAAGGTGTCTATTCGACAACGAATACTGATTCTGGTTCTCCTGTATACTTTTATAGAGGAAATATATCTAATAATAATGTTATTTTTGCGGATTATTGCTGGCAAATTATAAGAACTACAGAAACGGGAGGAGTTAAGCTTTTATATAATGGTGTACCTGTTGGTGGTCAATGTAATAAACCTAGTGGAATGGGAATCGATAATATTAATTTTAATGCTTTGAGTAATGACAATGCTTACGCTGGATATATGTATGGTACTCCAAATTCAACTCTTGAAAATACTCATGCTAATGTTCATGATTCAATATTGAAACAAAAAATTGATTTATGGTATGAAAAAAACATTAGAAATACTGCTGCAGCTGATTATTTAGAAGATACTGTATGGTGTAATGATAGAAGTATTTCAAGTGGTAGTGGAACTGCAAAAACTGAGACTGCTTATAGTTTTTCTTCTAGAGTTAGTTCTTTTACTCCTACTTTAAAATGTGCAAGAAATGAAGACAAATTAACTGTTTCTAGTGGCTATTTAAAGTATCCAATTGCGACATTAACTGCAGATGAAGTTTTGTATGCAGGTGCTGGAGGACCAATGAATGACGATGGTACTACTACAAATAACACTACAATGTTTTTAAATAATAGTGGTACTTTTTGGACAATGACTCCTAAAGAATATACAGCACAATATGGTTATGTACGTGGAGTTTCTTACTTTGGTACGGGAAATCTTTCTACGATTTGGAATAATGTTGCTGTAAGAACGATGGGAGTTAGACCAGCAATTTCATTAAAATCTGGAACTGAAGCTATTTCAGGTGATGGTAGTTTTAGTTCTCCATACTTTATAAATACTGATTCTCAATCTGGTTCTTCCGATACAGAATATACCTGTAAGTTAAATATTTCTCTTGTTGAGCCTGAAGAAAAACTTATAGGAACTGAATATTGTTTTGGTACAGAGTGTTTTAATATTGCTGGTTATGATGGCTCTAATTTTAAATTGTTATCTAAATATAATTTGTTAGTTGGTAATAATGCATCTGCTTCTTCTGCAAACTATGGACATCAAGATCCATCTGCTTTAGGTGATAAGGCTAGCCCTGCTGTTGGAACCGTTGCATTTGGTTCAACAAACGATTATGCGACAAGTACGGCTAAAACGCATGTAGATAATTATGTTAATTGGTTAAATACAACTTATAATTTAGGTGCTACAGGAAGATTAATTGAGAATGATGAATTAGTTGAGATTGGATGTCAACTTGGTGTTAGTCAGGGTTGTGGTCCAACTTACAATAAACATTCTGATTGGATTACAAGAACGACATTCTTTACTGGTACTAAACAGACTGGTACTACGGATAGAATATATCTTGTTGGTGGAGATGGTTTTTTTGGAGCAAGTTCTGTAACTAATGCTGGTAATAGAGGTGTAAGACCACTTATAATTGTTCCAAAGGATAAAGTTAATTTAACACCAACAGAGGTAACAATGCCTGATAGTTGGAACGATAATGGAGTTTTTTCTGAGTATTATAGTCAGGCTTTTGATAAATTACAGACATTATCTTTAAGTGAGAAAATTGGTCAGTTGTTAATTGTTTCATATACGCCTAGTTCAACTTCTACAGCGGATAATGCTGTTACAAATTATAATGTTGGTGGTGTGTTATTCTTTGAAAATGCATTTACAGGAAAAACAATTGCTCAAGTACAAAGCATGACTAATGGACTTCAGGCTAAGGCCAAAATTCCTTTGATGCTTGCGGTTGATGAAGAAGGTGGACGTGTTGTAAGAATTAGTCCTAATACTAATTTGGTTAGTGATGAAGTTGCACAATATCCAAATCTTTTCTTTACAAATTCCAGTAGTAAAAATGCTTGGAAGCTAGGTAGTACATTATATACAGAGAGTGGCAATAATTTTGAATTAGTTAAACAATCTGTTGTTGTTAGAAATGGTGTTTTGAAAAAACTTGGATTAAATATTAATTTTGCTCCTGTTGTTGATATCGCCACGCCTCCTGCTTATATTTCTGATAGATCATTTGGCGATGATCCAGAACTTGTTTCACAGTATGCTAGTGAAGTTGTTACTGCTGGTAAAAATACTGGAGTTTCGCATTCTTTGAAACATTTTCCTGGATATGGTAATAATGCAGATACTCATTCTTCTTCTGCTGTTGATGAGAGTAGCATGGAGGATCTTCAAAATATTCATTTAAAACCATTTAAGTCTGGTATAGCATCTGGTGCTGAAACAGTTATGGTTACACATAATATTGTTTCTGCTCTTGATAAAGATTTGCCAGCATCTCTATCACCTGCTGTTCACAATCTGTTATTTGATGATTTAGGATTTACTGGTTTATCTATAACTGATGATTTAGCTATGGAGGCCGTTGGTAATAAATATTCGCAACAATATTTAAAAGCATTTAAAGCAGGTAATCATATATTATTAACTTCTACAAGTTTTGCCAATGCACACGATGAATTGCTTAATGCTGTAAGTAGTGGGGAAATTACTGAAGATGAACTTAATAAAAGAGTCTTTAAAGTATTAGCTTGGAAGTATTACATGGGCTTATTAAAAAATTAGATTGTTATTTGATAACAGTCTTTTTTTTTGCTGTTTACATTTTTGTGACAAGTTTACATTTTGCTAGTCTGTATTTGTTGATACTTGTCGAATGATGTTGTACAATTATATTGTAAATAATAATAGAAGGGAGATTAATTATGAAAAAAAATAAAAAGGCTAAAATAGGAGTTTTAGTAGTAGTATTATTATTAGCAGTTGCTTTTGCTGCGGTTACAACAACATTAAATATTGGAGGTACTGCAAAAGTTGCAAAAAACAATACAGAATTTGATCAAAATGTTGTTTTTGCAAGTGGTGATGATGCTCCATATTTAAACTTTAACGGAACAAAGGTTACAGATGCTTCAGCTGTTGTAGTAGATGCAAGTGAAAAACAAATTACATTTACTGCACCAACATTCAGTAATAAAGGTGATTATGCTGAATTACATTACAAAGTTACTAATAATAGTACAAACTATGATGCTAAATTAGCACATATATCTTGTACAGTTACTGGAAAAGATGGAGCTGATGCTAGTTATGTTAGTTTAACTGAAGGAACTGCTCATGATGATTTAGTTGTTGCTCTTGGAACAACTTCTACAGTTGAAAATACTGTTAGAATTGAGTTAGCTAAAACTTATGTTAATGATACTGAAGCTACTTATGATGTAACATGTACAATTAATGCAACTGGTGTTGAAAAATAATTTTTAATAGAAATAGTTAAAGAGTGGTGAGGGAATTGGTAGGAGTTTTATATCAGTTGATTATGGAATTGGTTCTATTTGTCTTACTATTCTTTAACACTTTTGTATTAAAAAATATTGATAGAACTTATACATTAGTTATTGTTATCTTTTTTTTAATACTAACACTTGTGAAAGTAAAATATAAAAAACCTATTGGTAATAGAAATTTAATCACTTATTATGTTATTGGTGGAATATCTCTTTTGACAATAGGATTACTTTACATTTTTGGTATTTTCGATGGATTTAGTTTAGGATATGGTTTATTTTCTAAAAGATCTATTGGAGTTGTGAATATACTTATTATTTTTGCAATCGTAGTTGTAACAGAATTAATAAGATATGTTTTATCTCTTCAAAATTGTAAAAATAAAAAGATTTGCTTTATTAAAAACATAATTATGTTAATGTGCTATGTCTTTATTGATTTATCTATTGATGATAGAATTTATGGTTTTAATGGTTTTAAGCAAATTTGTGAATTTATATGTTTATTTTTGGTACAGAGTGTTTCTAAAAATTTGTTTTTAATGAATACTAGTAAAAAGTATGGTTATGGTTCATGTTTAATATATAGATTTATAATGGACTTATATGTTTATATTGTTCCAATAGTTCCTGTTGTTAATACTTTTATAAATGCTGTTATCTTTACAGTTATTCCTTATGTTGAATATATTTCTTTGAAGAATATTAATGAGAAAAAAAGTATTAAGTTATCAAAATTGAGAAATAAGAACTTTAATTATGCTTTTAATATGTTAGAACTTGTTGTTATTGGTATTTTAGTTGCCTTAGTTTCTTGCGAATTTAAGTATGGTATGCTTGCTGTTGGAAGTGAATCAATGACTGGTGCTATTAATAAAGGTGACGCAGTTATTTATGAAAGATATAATGATAAGGACAATAATAAGATTAGTGATGGTCAAATAATAGTATTTAAAAAAAATAGTATGATGGTTGTTCATAGGGTATATAGATCAATATCTGTTGATGATGGATATTTTATTTATCAAACAAAAGGTGATGCTAATAAAAATATCGATAATTGGCTTGTTAAGCCTGAGGAGATTGTTGGATTAGTTAATAAAAGAGTTTTATGGATTGCTTGGCCATCTGTATTATTAAATGAAATGTTTGGATAAAGAAGGTGTTATAATGGAAAATAATGGTACTCCAAAGTTTTTGTTTGTTGGTGAAGGGGAAACAAGGAAAACTATTCCTATGACTATATTATTTGGAATATTAGTCATGTTAGTTATTGTATTAATTGGATGTTTATCACTTACTTTTCAAAAAGAATATTCTGTTAATTATACAGAAAAAAGTAATTTAGATTATAAAGTTTATTTGAAGCCAAATGATTATTTTCAAAAAGAATTTTTACCTAAAAATATGAATTATGTTTCTACTTTAATTAATTATCTTGATGCTGATTTTGATTATGAATTTGAGAGTGATGATAAATTAGATTTAGAATATAATTATTATGTTAAAGCTACTGTTTTAGTAAATAATGAAAAGGGTAAGAACATTTATACTAAAGAAGAAATTTTAGTTGATAATAGACAATTTAAAAATGCTGAGAAAAATCATTTTAAAATCAATCAAAATGTTAGAATTGATTATGTTAGATATAATCAATTAATTTCAAATTTTGTTAGTAGATATGATATAGCTGCTAACTCTAAAGTAGTTGTTGGATTATATGTTGATGTTGTTGGTAAGCATTCTGATTTTGATAAGAAACTTCAAGACAAAGCTGTTATTAATTTAGAGATACCTTTAACGAATAAACAATTAGATATTGAGATGAATTATGAATTATCTAATAATAAAAATGAGGTATTTCAATATAAAGCAACTTTAGTTAAAAATCCAATTTTATTTGGTTTATCAATTATTTTAGCTGTTCTTGATGTTCTTACTATTATTGGTTTAATAGTTTATATAATTATTAATAGGGATAATGTTACACTTTATAAATCTAAACTTAAGAGAATTTTAAGAGATTATCGTGGTTATATTTGTGAGACTAATAATTTTAAACGTACTGAAATTGATGAAGATTTAAGAGTTGAATATGTTAAATCATTTGATGATATAATTAATATTAGAGATAGTGTTGAAAAGCCTATTTTATTCCATGAAGAGAGAAAGAATGAAAGAGCAATTTTCTACTTAATTGATGGCAATGTGGCATATATTTATGTTATGAGGGCTGTTGATATGAAAAAGGAAAAAGAAAAATATAAAGTATTTTAAAAGTCAGGTGTTCTGACTTTTTCTTTATAATGATTATTAGTTATGATATATTGATAATAGTAAGATGGTGATTTAGATGAATATATTTAAAATACTAAGTAATGGAATTTTAAAAAGAAGAAATGTTGAAAGTACAATTAATGAGATTGATTTAAGTTCTCCTGTTGTTGAACTTAAAAGAGATGATAATGTTGTTTTTGAAAGTGATGACATAACAAGAATTTCTTCTGATAATTTTATTGATGCGACTGATTTATTAAATATTCAAAAGTATAAGAATAATATTCGTTTACTTGTAGATGAAGCAAGAAGTAAAGGTGAAATTAGTAAATTTGCAATAATAAGAGAGGATGATATTTTTCCTTATGGTTGGGAGTGGCGTAAGTCATCTGATTCTACTTCTATTGAGTATGGTAAGTGTGCATTAACTTATGAATTACGTATGGCTAAAGCTGAAGAAATTGTCAATCCTAATAGAATATTTTCTGGTATAAATATCCCAATTGATGAAAGAGAAATAAACAAAGCCGCTAGAAGTATAGATCTGATGTATGGAAGAATTGTTATGCCAAGTCATTTTCGTTCAACAAAACATTTCACAATTAATACACCTCTTGGATATACTGGTTCTTATAATTCTGGAATTAGTGCTGATAGAAAATTTATTGTTATTGATGATGTTTCTAGTTTTATTAATTCTGGATATGGTTATTCTGCAGATTATATGGATGCTTATTTGGATGTTACACATGAGAATATGTCTATTTCTGATAAGGCTATCGTTTTAATTTCTGATGATAATTATTATGAGGTTATGGAAGATAAATCTATCAGAGAACAATTAACTGGAAGAAGAGTTATAAGGTATAAAGGGGATGAATCTCTTGCAATTAATATGGTGTTAAGTGAGAACGGAGTTCTTCCTTCAAGACCTGGCGGATTTTATGGATATTATCAAGATGATGTTCAGTTAATTTTAGAAAATAGTATGAGAAAACTATGTGTTGATAATAACTTACTTTATGCTCAAGGACATGGAAATATTGATGGTGCAGGGGGACATTTTACGGATTTATATGATTCAATGTATCCTGATGATTTATCTTTTTCTAAAAAATTAGCAGATTTTTTAAGAGTTAAATTTCCAGAATATGCTAGTATAATTAATGACAATATTTTAAATCATCCAGGAGATACTGTTAAAAAAATTGGACCTGATAAAATTAATGAAGCATTGCTATTATTTAACGATTTAGAAAAAAAGAGGGTTTCTGATTCTAGACTAAAATATGATCAAGAAAGAGATTTTCTTCCAGATGATGTTAGAAGGCTTTTTAAACATACTGTTTCAATAATTAATAGATTTTATAGTCAAGAAGATATGAGAAATAATGATTTTGAGATAAGAGATTTGATAAGACAATTTTATCATTCTGACGATGTTCAAGTGCAAATTTCTTCTGCGAAAGAGATAATTCTTTATATTCAAAGAAAATTAAATATAAATAGTAATTATTCTATTTAATAATATAATCTAAATAAAATAATCATTAAAGATTATTTTTTTATTGACATAAATTTATTATAGATGTATTATTGTATTAATCAAGTAATACAATGAGGTGGCCAATGAAATTTGAATTTGATAATAATATTCCTATATATATACAGCTTGTAGAACAATTAAAAATATTTATTATATCTGGGAAGATTAAACCAGGAGAGAGACTCCCTTCTGTTAGAGATTTAGCAATGGAGACTAAAGTTAACCCTAATACTATGCAGAAAGCACTTACTGAATTAGAAGGATTAAAGTTAATTTATACCGAAAGAACTAATGGAAAGTTTGTAACAGAAGATAAGAGTCTTATTAATAAATATAAAAATCAGTATGCGAGTGAAATTTCAAAAAAATATTTTGAAAGTATGGATAATATAGGATTCAGTATGGATGATGCGATTAAGTATTTAAAAGATTTAGGAGAAAATAAATAATGGAATTATTAGAATTTATTGATGTCAATAAAAGCTATGGTAATAAAAAAGTATTAAAAGATATTAATCTAGTAATACCTAGAGGAAAAATAATAGGTCTTCTTGGAAAAAATGGAACTGGTAAATCTACTTTAATAAAATTAGTTAATGATTTACTTACGCCTACATCAGGAAAAGTCTTAGTTAATGGAAAAGAAGTAGGTGTTGAGAGTAAGAAAATTATTTCTTATTTACCTGAGAGAACTTATTTAGATAAGTCTATGACTGTTAATGAAGTATTAAATTATTTTAGTGATTTTTATGATAACTTTGATATAAAGAAAGCAAGAAAATTATTAAAAGATTTAGATCTTGATACTAAACAAAAATTATCTAAAATGAGTAAAGGAATGCAGGAAAAAGTTCAGTTAGTTTTAGTTATGAGTAGAAAGGCTGATTTATATATTCTTGATGAACCTTTAGGTGGAGTAGATCCAGCAACAAGAGATTATATATTAGATACAATACTTACTAACTTTAATGAAGGAGCAAGTGTAATTATTTCTACACATTTAATTTCAGATATAGAAAGAATTTTAGATGAAGTAATATTTATAGATAAAGGAAAAATAATATTACAATCTGATACAGATGAACTTAGAAATAAGGAAAAATCTTCTATTGATGAAGTATTTAGGAGGATATTTAAATGTTAAGTAAGTTATTAAAATTTGATTTAAAAAATATATTGAAATTTTTAACTATTTTTTATGTTCTTGCGATATTCTTTAGTATACTTACAAGAATATTCTTAAGTATAGATAATTCATTTATTATGGACATTATAGGTAAGATTTGTAGTGGAGCAACAATCGCAATGATTGCGAATATCTTAATAAATAATTTAATGAGATTGTGGGTTAGATTTAAAAGTAGCTTTTATGGGGATGAATCTTATTTAACTCATACTTTACCTGTTAAAAAAAGTACTTTATATTTGTCTAAAGTTCTTACTGCTATAATTTCTACAATAATTAGTTTTTTAGTAATATTTATTACAGTACTTATTGCTTATTATTCTAAAGAAAATTTTGAATCTCTTAAAAATATGTTTTTACCTTTAATTGAATTTTTAAATAATTCTTATATTATCACAATAATATTGTTTGTATTTATATTATTAATAGAATTTATTAATGTTTTACAAACTGGTTATTTAGGAATAATTATTGGACATAGATTTAATAATAATAAAGTAGGTTATTCTGTAATATTTGGATTTGTTGCATATGCAATTATGAAATATGTTCCAGTAATGATTTTATTTATAGTTGCTTTATTTAATAAAGGTTTTATGAATTTATTTACAACAACAGATAATATTGATGTAGGTATTATTAAAATGGTTGTTTATATAGGTAGTATATATTACTTATTAGCATTTGCAATAGAATATATTTTAAGTCATAAATTATTTTGTAAAGGTGTAAATGTTGATTAATTAAAACAGATTTATAAATCTGTTTTTTGTTTTTTTATAAATAAGAAATGTTCTAGATATAATCTAAGGGTTTGCTTACAATCTTTATAAAATAGCTGAATAGCTATAAATAGTTATACTTTTTAAACATTTATTAAAATTATGAAAAAAAATTTAGAAAATATAATTTATTTATTAAGAGTTGTGTTATATGCATAATTCTTTTTAATTTTTACTTTTTATTGACATAGTGTGTATATTGTATATAATAAATATATACAGGAGGTAATTATGGATATTATAATTAGTAATTCCAGTGGTGTTCCAATATATGAACAAATAAAGGAACAAATTAAGGGGAAAATAATTACTGGTGAGTTAAAAGCTAATGAAGTTTTACCTTCAATTAGATTGTTAGCTAAAGATTTAAGATGTAGCGTTATAACAACAAAGAATGCTTATGAAGAACTAGTAAATGAAGGTTTTATTGTTAATGTTCCATCTAAAGGATTTTATGTTAGCGAGATTAATCATGATGTTGTACGTGAAGAGTTATTGAATAAGATTGAAGGCTATATTGAAGAAGCTGTTAATGTTGCGAAAATGAATAATATAAATAAAGAAACTATACTTGAAATGTTAAATATTTTATATGAGGAGGATTAATAATGGAAAATATTTTAGAAGTTAAAAATTTATCTAAAAAGTATGATGGTTTTGAATTAAATAATATAAGTTTTAATATACCTAAAGGAATGATAATGGGATTTATTGGGGAGAATGGGGCAGGTAAAACTACTACAATAAAATCAATTTTAAATATAATTCATGATTATAGTGGAGATATTAAAGTATTTGGAAAAGATAATAGAGAAAATTCAGATGATATTAATGAAAATATTGGTGTAGTACTTGATGATATGTTTTTTCCAGAAATATTAACTGCTTCTGATATTAATGTTATTATGAAAGATATTTATAGTAATTGGGATAGTGGTTTATATTTTGATTATTTAAATAAGTTTTCTTTGCCATTAAAAAAACAAATAAAAACTTTTTCTAAGGGAATGAGAAAGAAGTTAGAAATAATTACTGCATTAGCTCATAAACCTAAACTTTTAATTTTAGATGAACCTACTAGTGGACTTGATCCTATTGCGAGAAATGAAGTTATTA
The DNA here is from genome assembly GCA_964530845.1 of uncultured Muribaculaceae bacterium. GTDB lineage: Bacteria > Bacillota_I > Bacilli_A > RF39 > UBA660 > UBA3789. The sequence continues at coordinate 120,439 of CAZHBS010000002.1, read as the reverse complement.
ATTTATTTCAAGATTTTATTCAAGATGAGGAATCTTCTATATTACTTTCAAGTCATATTACTACTGATTTAGAACATATAGCAGATTATATTACTTTTATTGATAATGGTGAGATTGTTTTAACTAAGACAACTGATGAAATTTTAAATAATTATTGTGTTTGTAAATGTAGTGAAGAAGAATTTAAAAAGTTAGATAAAAAAGATTATGTTAAATCTATAAAGTTAAAACATGAATATGATGTACTTGTTGAGGATAAAAAGAAGTTTATGAAGAAATATGATATTAAAGTAATTGATAAAGTTACATTAGATGATTTAATGTTACTTATGGTAAAGGGAGAATAAAAATGTTAGGACTTATTAAGAAAGATTTATTAATGATTAAGAATAATATAAAAATATTATTAATTTTATTTATATTTTATATAGTCATGTATATACAGGGAGAAGTTGATTTAATTGCTATACTACCAATTATGAGTGTGATTATATTTATTTCAACATTTAGCTATGATGAATATAACAAATGGAATAGCTATGCATGTACTTTACCAAATGGTAGAAAAAATGTTGTTAGAGCTAAATATCTTGCTACTTTATTAGTTGTTCTTACAACAAAATTTATAGTAGCGATTTCATCAATTGTTATTTCTTGTAGTACTTCTGGAATGATAGATTATAAAGATTTTTTTAGTAATATATTTGGAGTTTTATTCGCAACAATTTTTCTTGAGTCAATCTTCTATCCTGCTATTTATAAATTTGGCGTTGAAAAGGCAAGAATTGGAGTTTTTGTTGTAGTGTTTGGAGTAAGTATTGTGGGAGGAATTCTAAATAAATTTATAGATTTTAGTAGTTTAATAAATGTTCTTTCTTCTATTGAATCTTATTTATTAGTTATTTTGCCAATATTGATGGTTTTGATGATTACTATATCTTATAAAATATCAGAGAAAATTAATTTAAAGAAAGGATATTAGTCAAATAATTTTTGATTTATTGGAAAAAATATATGATTGATATGAATAAATTTTCTTTAACTAAACATGATCCTGAAATACAGAATTTAATTTCAAGAACGCATCATAAGTTATTAGCACAGTGGGCGATTGATTGTCTTAATAGAGTACTTTATATTTTTGAAGAAAGATATCCTAATCAGGATATTCCACAAACTGCTATTAATATTTTAAAAGATTGGATTGATGATAAAATAACAATGTGGGAAGCTAGAAAATATTGTTGGACTGTACTTGAACTTGCTAGAAAAATAGAAAAAGAAGATAAAGTATGTTGTCAAATAGTTAGAGCTACGAGTCATTGTCTCGCAACATGTCATGTTAAAACCCATGCAGAAGGTACTGCAATGTATGTTATTTCTGCTATTAAATATTATAATAAAGATAAAGAAAATGTAATAGAACTTATGGAAAATGAGAGAGTGTGGCAAATTAACCATTTAAAAGAATTAAGTTATAATAATTTTTAGATAAGTTGTAAATAATGAGGTGATATTTATGAGTAAGATTTTAATAATAGAAGATGATATGAGTATTCATAATGTTTTAGAAGAATTATTAAAACAAAAAGACTATGAAATATTTAATGCTTATTCTGGAACTGAAGCTTTATTACTATTAGAAAAAGAAAGATATGATTTAATATTACTTGATTTAATGTTACCTGGACTTTCTGGAGAAGAAATTATAAAAAGAGTTAAAGATACTCCAATAATTGTTTTATCTGCTAAAGTATCAAGTGATGATAAGGTTGCTTGCTTATTATCTGGAGCAAGTGATTATGTAACAAAACCATTTGATTCAAAAGAATTACTCGCAAGAATTGAAGTTCAATTAAGAGGTAAAAAGAATAATAACATTAAAGAGTATTTAATGTATAAAGAATTAGAATTACTAGATGATAATCATACATTACTTGTTTCTAATAACAAAGTTAATTTAACTAGGACAGAATATGCTATTTTAAAACAGTTACTTATTAATAATGGTCAAGTTATTACTAAAAATAGATTATTAGAGTTAATTAGTTTAGATACAGAAGATTGTGATGAGAATTCTTTAAGAGTTCATATAAGTAATTTAAGAAAAAAGATTAGAGATTATAGTGACGTTGAATATATTGAATCTATCTGGGGAATTGGTTTTAAAATAGGGGACTAAATCTTAACAAAATCTTAACAAATACTTAACCATTTTCTTAACACTTTTTTATTAATATTTATATGTGAAAGGAGAAAGATTATGGAGATAGTATTAGAAACAAATAATCTTGAGAAAAAATATAAAGATTTTAAAGCTTTGAACCATGCTAATATTCATATTGAAAAAGGTGCGATATATGGACTTATTGGTAAAAATGGGGCAGGTAAAACAACTCTTATTAGAATTATTTGTGGATTACAAAATCCAACAAGTGGTACTTATAAGATATATGGTGAAGAAAATAATAGTAGTAATATTGCAAGTGTTAGAAAAAGAATGGGAGCAATTATTGAAACACCATCTATTTATGGAGAAATGACTGCTAGAGATAATCTAATAGAACAATACAAATTAGTAGGAATGCCAAGTCTTGATGGTATAGATGAACTACTAAAATTAGTTGGATTAGAAAATACAGGAAAGAAAAAAGCAAAGAACTTTTCTTTAGGAATGAAGCAAAGATTAGGTATTGCTATTGCTCTTGCAAATAACCCTGATTTTCTAATTTTAGATGAACCTATCAACGGACTTGATCCACAGGGTATTGTAGAAATTAGAGAGTTAATTTTAAAATTGAATAAAGAGAAAAGAATTACTATTTTAATATCAAGTCATTATTTAGATGAGTTATCTAAAATAGCAACTCATTATGGATTTCTAGATAATGGAACTATTATTAAAGAAATAAGTAGTGAAGAGTTAATGAAGAAAATGAAACATAAAATTATATTAAAAGTAAGTAATGAAAAAGAGTTTGTTAAATACTTTGAGAAGAATAAAATAAATTATGAAGTGGAAGATAATAATACTATAAATGTATATGGTAAATATAATTTATCAAAGTTTGTTACTGAACTATCTAAAAACAATTTAATAGCTGATGATATTCACGAACAAGAGGAATCACTGGAAAACTATTTTATGAATTTGATAGGAGGTAGTGAAAATGATTAAATTATTAAATGCTAGTTTTACGAGATTAAGAAAGAATAAAGTTTTTTGGATATTAACAATATTTAGTGTTGGGCTTGCTTTATTTATGATTTATACACAATATAGTGATATGAGAAAATATGAAGAAGTAATAGAAGTAGGACAACTTATGCTTAATTATTCTACAATGATTGGAGTTGTTATCGCAATATTTACAAGTTTATTTTTAGGAGTAGAATACTCTGATGGAGCAATTAGAAATAAGATTAGTATAGGTCATAAAAGAATATATATATATTTATCTAATTTGATAATAATAACGATTACGAGTTTGTTTTCTTATCTTTTATTTTTAGGAGTGATTGCAAGTATTGGAATACCATTATTTGGGACAATCTCAATATCCTTATCTAAATTATTAATGCAACTTGGCTGTATATTTGTAACTATTATTGCTTATTCTAGTATATTTACATTTTTAGCAATGATTATTTCAAATAAAACGATAACTGCAATAACAACAATTATGTTAGCATTTGGTATGATGTTTTATTCCTTAATGGCTTTCGACAGATTATCTCAACCAGAATATATTGATACTATGATTATGAAAGACGGTGTACAAGAAATTATTAATACCAAAAATAATCATTATTTAGAAGGTGAGAAAAGAAAATTAGTTCAGTTAAGTATTGATATTATACCTGCAGGACAAATGTTTCAAATAGCAGGAAGAACTTCTCCTAATTTAAAAGTTTTACCATTATATTCTTTAGGAATTATAATTGTATTTTCTGGAGTAGGATTAGTTTTATTTAATAAGAAAGAATTAAAATAGAAAGGTGATTATTATGAGTATCTGGTTTTATCTATTCTTAATAGTATTATGTTTGTTAGTATTTTTAATTTTAAAAATGTTGATTATGAATAATGAAATTAACAATATTGGTAAGTCTTTAGAATATATAATAAAAACAGATACAAATAATTTAATTACTATTAGTACAAGTGATAAAAAACTTAAAGAATTAGTAATAGTTCTTAATAAAAGTTTAAAAGAATTACGTAAATTAGAACTTGAATACAAAAATGGTAATGGTGAGTTAAAACAATCTATTACAAATATTTCACATGATTTAAGAACGCCTCTTACTGCAATAAGGGGCTATCTTGATTTAATGGATAATAGTAATCAGACAAATAAACAAAAAGAGTATTTAAAAATTATTGATAATAAAGTTATTGAGTTAGCTGAACTTACTGAACAACTTTTTGATTTTTCTAAAACACTAGATTTACAGAATGAAATAGAACTTGAAAATATCTGTATAAATGATATTTTAGAAGAGGCAATTGTAAGTTTTTATAGTTTATTTAAAGAAAAAAATATTACGCCAAATATTGATATATGTAAAAATAAAGTATTTAGGTTATTAAATGAAAATATGCTTAAGAGAATATTCGAGAATATCATATCTAATGCGATTAAATATAGTTATGAAGATTTCAATATAAAAATGTATGAGAATGGGACAATAGAATTTTCAAATAAGACAGATAAGTTTGACAAAGTAAGTTTAAAAAAAATATTTGATAGATATTACACCGTAAGTGATGCGAAAAAGTCTACTGGGATTGGGCTTTCGATTGCTAAACAATTAGTTGATTTAAGTAATGGAAAAATAGAAGCAGATTATAAAAATAATATTCTAACAATAAGAATAATATTCTAATGAAATTACAAAGTAAATCTAATTATAAAAGATTTACTTTTTTCATGTTATAATGAATTTATAAGTAAAAGATTGTGGAGTAAAAATTAATGAATGTATTATTAGAAATTAAAAACTTAACAAAATATTATGGAAAGGTATTAGGTGTAAAAGATTTATCACTTAATCTTTATGAAGGAGAGATATTTGGTTTTATTGGTCCTAATGGAGCAGGTAAATCTACAACAATTAGATCTATAATGAATCTTATTAATAAAACAGATGGTAAAGTTTTATTAAATGGAGAAGTACTTGATAAAGATAATACTTCTTTAAAAGAATTAATTGGATATCTACCAAGTGAAATTCATTTATATGAAGATTTAACAGTAAAAAGTATGCTTGATTATCATGAATCTTTTTATAAAAAGAATTGTCATAAAAAAAGAACAGAATTAGTTAAAAGATTAAAGTTAGATGAATCTAAAAAGATAGAAGAATTATCTTTAGGTAATCTAAAAAAAGTAGGAATTATTTTAGCTTTTATGCATGAACCTAAATTACTTATATTAGATGAACCAACTAGTGGCCTTGATCCAATTATGCAGCAAATATTTTATGATTTGTTAAAAGAAGAAAAAGAAAAAGGGACTACTATTTTTTACTCAACTCATATTTTAAGTGAAATATCAAAGATATGTGATAGAGTTGGGATAATAAAAGAAGGAAAACTTCTAACTATAGAAACAGTAGAAGAACTTCAACAAAAGAATTTAACTTTTGTAACAATAAAATCAAAAGATATTGTAAAGATTATTAAAGATTTAAAATTAGATGTTAAATCAAATGATAATGTAATTAGATTCAAAAATGAAATATCATCTGATAAGCTTATTAATATTTTGTCAAAATATAAAATAGATAAATTGTTAATAGAAGAGGCGACTCTAGAAGATATTTTTCTTCATTATTACAAATAGGAGGATTTATGTTTAAAAGAGAAATGAAAGTTAATTTTAAGGGATTTTTGATTGGTCTTTTAATTCTTATAGGTATTTTTGCATTAGCTTTTTTAATATATCCTTCTATTATTAATAGCGATAATATAAAGATGATGGATGAGATGATGAAAATGTTTCCAGAAGAAGTACTTAAAGTATTTAATATGGATATATCTTCAATTGATAGTGTATTTGGTTGGTTAAAATCAGAAGGATTTGTATTTGTTTTATTAATTACTGGTTGTTATTCAGCACTTTTAGGATCTAATATTTTATTAAAAGAAGAAAGTGATAAGACAATTGAATATTTAAATAGTTTGCCTGTTAAAAGAAGTACGATTGTTTTAAATAAAACATTATCTGGAGTTTTATATATATTATTAATGATAATAACTTTAGGAATATTTAATTATATAGGTTTATCATTAAGTGGTGAATTTGATAAAAAACTTTATCTTATTCTTAGCATAACACCAGTATTTTCATCTTTATCAATTTACTTTATTTGTATGTTTATTTCAACATTCACACATAAGACAAAAAAGATGTTAGGAATTAGCCTGGGTATTGTTTTAATTAGTTATGTATTACAAATATTATCTTCTCTTGCAGATAGTACAGAATTCTTAAGATATTTTTCTATATTTACTTTAGCGGATACTAGAAATGTTGTGGTTAAAAGTGCCATTAATCCTATTATTGTAATAATAAGTTTGGTACTATCAATTCTATTTTTAATATTAACATTATTTCACTATAACAAAAAAGAATTACTATAAAGTTAGTTATAAATAATGAGAAAGGAGAACGAGTATGTATACTTTTATAAGAATATTACTAGTCGCAATATGTTTAAGTGGTATTTTGTATATGATTAAAATGAATAATAAATATAGGAATGATACTTCATCAACAAAGGAAGATATAATAAATTATTTTAAAGAGAAAAATGCTACTTCATTAGAAAATGGAATTAGTATTAAAGAATTGCCAAGAGATATTTCAAAAAATCCATATCTTTTAATGATGGTTAAAGATGAGACATTAGTATTTAAAAAGGGAAAATATTATTTAAATAATAAATAGTGGAGAAGTTTATGGACAAAGAAATCTTGTTATCTAATATAGATAAAATTCATACTACTGAAATGGGTATTGAAAGAATTAAAAGAAACCTTGAGTTAGATACAGATGATGTAGTTACTTATTGTAAAAATAAGATAATAGATAATAATTGTTTTATATATAAAAATGGGAAGAATTGGTATTGTGAAATTGATAATATAAGGATAACAGTAAATTCATGTAGTTATACAATTATTACTGCACATAAGGTGAAAGTATGAAAGAAAAAGTATATGAATATTTATTAAAAATACCTAAAGGTAAAGTAGTAACTTATAAGCAAGTAGCAGAGTATTTAGGTAATTCTAATCTTTCTAGAGTAGTTGGAAATATTTTACATAATAATCCTGATGAGGATAAATATCCTTGCTATAAAGTTGTAAATAGTAAAGGTGAATTATCAAAACATTTTGCTTTTGGAGGAATAGAAAAGCAAAAAGAGAAATTAGAAAGCGAAGGAATAGAAGTATATAATTATATTGTTGATTTAGAAAGGTATGGATTTAAATAGTATTAAATTTTTTTAATTTATTATATAATTATAATTATGGGAGGAGATATAATGAAAATTGCAGTTACATATGAAAATGGTAATATATTTCAACATTTTGGTCATACTAAACAATTGAAAATATATGAAGTAGATGGAAAAAATATTAAAGGTGAAAAAGTCATTGATGTCAATGGAAGTGGTCATGGAGCTTTAGTTGATGTATTAATTGATAATGGTGTAGATACATTAATATGTGGAGGTATTGGTGGAGGAGCAAGAATTGGTCTTAGTGATGCCAATATTAAATTATATGGTGGTGTATCAGGTAATGTAGATGAAGCGGTTAATGCTTTGATTAATGGAACATTGGAATATGATGAAGATGTTATGTGTTCACATCACGAAAATGAAAATCATTCTTGTGGGGAGCATAAATGTGGCGATGACAAGCATGGTTGTTCTGGGAATCATTAATCATTAGGAATTGTTATGTTGAATCAAAAAAATATAGATAAAATAATAAATGAAAGTACTGAAGAAGATAATAAAAAGATTGATTGGACAAAAGCTTGGAGTAAAAAATATTCTATCCTTAGCACTTATGAAAATGAAGTTAACATTGGTGAGTATGCAAGTGAAATTAGAGAAATGTTAAATAAATTACATAGAGATTATGATTATAATGAATTAGATAGTATGCTTGTATTAAAAGATATTTTGTATCAAGAGTGGAAAAACAATAAATAGTGGTGAATTAATCTTATGGATAATGATAGTATTAAAAGAATAGAAACTTTTTTTGAAGATGATTTAAAAGCTAAAAAGATATTAAATGATATTGTACCTAATGTAAATACTTTAAATGACGATGATTCAATATTTAAATATATTGATAAATTAAATGATGGATTAGAGTTACTAAAGTTGTATATTACTAGAATGATGCTAAATTATGGTGTTCCAAAGGAAGTTGAAAGAAGTTTTGTTGAAAAAATAGATGGATTAAAACTAAGAGTAAATACTCCATATTTTTATAATTTGCTTAGAGAAGGATATAGTTATGCTTTAGAGTTTGTTAATGGAAATATAAGTAATATGAGAGAAGAATTTATTACTTCTGTAAATAGAGGCTTTGTTGGATATTGGTTATTTTATGGAAGTGATGTTTTAGATCCTATTACTATTAATGAATTTTTACATTATACGCATAGTTATGTGATTAATAATGAATATTTATATTCTTCAATTCCAGAGATTAGAAGAAATGTTAATAAACAAGGAGAAATTATTTTAAGAGGATTTTCAACAGAAATCGGAGATAAATTGTTTGAGAAGATAAATGATGTTGATATACAATCTGATTGTATAGATATTATTAATTTAGGAGAACATATTCTTATTATGGCAAGGGACTTGGGTCATGCAACAGTTATTGAGATAAATTTAGAAGATGAAAAAGCTTTTGTTAAATATAATATTCCAAAGAATACTAATAAAGAAATGGCTAGTTTAATTAGAGGAATACAATCTTATAAAAGTAAATTTGCTTATGGTGATTTTCAAACTTCTAAAGAAAAAATTGTTGATGATATTTGTCAGTTGATGATGAGTATACCTACAGATGCTAATATTTCTAAGAATGAATATAATAAATAATGCAGTATGTTACAAAATAGGATGGGAGAATAAATATGAAAAAGAGATTATATAAGATAGAACAAGGCAAAATGTTAGATGGAGTATGTGGTGGAATTGCAGAATATTTTGATGTTGATCCAACACTTATAAGACTTGCTTGGGTTTTATTTAGTGCTTGTGCAGGAGGAGGAATAATTGCATACATTATTGCGGCAATTATAATTCCTAAAAAGTCTGATGTAGTAGACAAATAGATTTTTTTGTTGATGTTAAATAATTCTAACTTAATGTTAGATTATTTTTATTTAATAAATATAAAAAAAGTATATGATGTTATTGGGTGGAGAAAATGAATATTGGAAATAAAATAGTGGAACTTAGAAAGAAAAATAATTTAACACAAGAAAAATTATCAGAAAAGATAAAAGTATCAAGACAGACTCTAGCTAGTTGGGAAGGTAATATTACAAGTCCTAATTTAGAACAAGCAGCTATTCTTTCTAAAGAATTAAGGATAAGTCTTGATGAGTTGGTTGATAATGAATTAGATGTTATATGTAAGGATAATACTAATAGTTCTATATTAAATAATTTAGTTAATAAAACTTGTTATTTAGAATTTGATGATTATTATTTAGATACAAATCTTTCATCTAATACTCCTGTAAAAGTAATAAATGTAGGGAATGATTTTATAGAAATTGAGTATAAAATTCGAAAAGATACTTATCATAAATTAATTGATATTGACTTAATTATTTCTATAAAAGTTATGGAGGATGATTAATATGGAATGGGTCTTATTATTTGCAATGGTTTGTGGTTTTTCTAGTCTATCTAGTAAAATAAAAATGTTATCTTTACAAGTATCAAATGATAGAAAAGGTAATGCTAAAGATAAAAAATTATTATCATCTTTAGATAACTTAGTTGGTAAAAAAGTTGAAATAGAAGATGATGAACATTATTATGAAAATGAAGATAAAGGTATTTTAAAATATTATGATGATACTTGGATTGCGATAGAGTCATTTAATAAAAAGAATAAAAGAGAAGTTAATTATTTTAGAATAGCTAACATTTCAGCAATTAACATAATTGAAGATAAATAGTATTTTAGGAGTAAACCAATTTAAATGTTTATTCTTTTTTGTTATAATGTAAATATATGAGGATAGAGATATGTATTGTAAAAAGTGTGGTAGAAAATTGGTTAAAAAAATTTGTATTCATTGTGGGTTAATGGATAATGGTGTTTATGTTGATACAAAAAAGCCTATTAAAGAAAATGATTTAGAAAAGTATCTAGACAAAGAATATGATAAGATAATGAGAAATCAGAATTGGATTGTATCTGGAATATTTGGCCCTATTTATATTTTATGTAGAGGAAATATATTAGTTGGACTTTTATTAACAATTTTAGATATTTTTTTGTTAATATTTTTCTTTTGTTTTAATAATTGGGCTTTATTTGTTTATATGATTTACGTTTTAGACTTTGTTGTTGTTATAATTAATAGAGTAATTTGGGCAACTTTTGCTAATCCAATATATATTTATTTAGTTAGTTGGAAAATAAATAAAGTTAAAAATAGGTATCCAAATAATTATGAAAATATATTGAAGAGGTTGCATAAAGTAGATACTTTTATTGTACCTTTTAGATATTTAATAGCATTTATTATATTTTATATTTTTTTTACAGGTTTATTATTTTATGTATATGATTTATTACAATTAAATTTATAAGTAGAAGTGTTTTATAGTTTATTTATTTTTGTTATAATATAAATAGGAGGAGTCTTTATGAAAAAGAAATTTATTATTTTATGTTTAGTTATTGCATTTTTATTTACTTTATTGTTTTCTTATGTATTTAGTATTTTTAGTTTTAACTCTTTTATAACTATACGTACATTACTTTATATGGTTTCTATATTTAGTATTTTAAGTTATATAAATATAGCTATATATTATTTAGTTAGTAAAAAGATAAAGAAAGAAAAGATTAGTTTATTAAAGATTACTAGTATGGTTTTATTTTTAATTGCAATTTTAATAGTTATATTTTTAATTATTGGACTAGAAATTGATTATTTAAATTGGTATAGTAATTCTTCACCTTTTTATATTCATATGATTTTAAAAAGTATTGAGTATTTAGTACCAGCAATTTTTATGGTAGTTGTTGGAATATTTTTAATAAAGAATGATAATGGAAAGAAGTTATTATGAAAAAAATTATATTAATATTATTATGTTTATTTTGTATCACTGGATGTAGTAGCAAAAAAAACGAATTTGAAAGAAATAATTATGATGATAGTTTTCTTGAATATAATGGCGAATGCTGTGAAGGATGTATGTGTGGGGATACAATTAGAATGTTGAAAAATTATGAAACAGCATGGACTTTAACTGAAATAAATAGTAATGGTGATTATAATTATGATAGATTTTCTTTCATTAATTTTCATGGTCCTGGAAAAGACAAGTTTGCTTTTTTCAAAAATGATGATAATGCTAATCCTATATCAGAAGTAAGAGGAGAATTTTTTATTAATGATTCAAATGAAATAATATTAACATCTGATAGTGATAAAGAGAATGTTATAACTTGTAAATTAGGTGAAGAAAAAGACTTAATTGCGATTATGATTTGTGATAATGATTTTGGTACATTTACTTTGCAAAAACAGGGTGCAATTGATTTACCAGATGAATTAAAGGATGCTATTGCTAGGACTAAATCTATAAAGATTAATGGAAAAAGAATTAAAGATGCAGAAAAAATAAACATATTGTTGTCAGTGATAAATAATTCAAAAGTATGGACTGGTCCTATAAATCTTCCATCTGCACAGTACGAATTAAAACTGTTTGATTCTAAAAGAAAAATAATTGCAAAAATAAAATATAATCCAAGTCATTATTTTAGTATTGAGATAGATGATAAAAACTATAACTTAATTAATATTGATAAAAAGAAATTAGATACATTATTAGTAGGGTATGTATAAATAATAAGTGCAAATTCAATTTGCTAAGAAAAAGCAAGTTGCAAAATGTAGTTGGTGGTAAAAGTGTATTTTTTCATTTAAAATTACATTTGTACATTGGAGGTGTATTTTAATGAATTTTGGAGAAAATTTACAAATTTTAAGAAAAATAAAAAATTATTCTCAAGAAGATCTCGCTGATAAATTACAAGTATCAAGACAAGCGGTTAGTAAATGGGAAAGTGGAACAGGTTTCCCAGAGACTGAAAAATTAATAAGTATATGTGATTTATTTGATTGTAGTATGGATGAACTAGTAAAGGGTAAAATTTCAATTGATTCAAATAGCGAAAAAGAAGAATATGATTCATTTATGAATAAGTTTGGTAAGAATATTTCAATAGCTATAACGCTAATACTAATTGGTACAATACTATTACTTACTATTATAGGATTTAATGAAAATAATAATATGTATGGTATTGTTGTTTTACTAATACTTGTTGTATTTTCAGTACCAATATTTATAGTAAATGGATTAGAAATGGAAAACTTTAAATCTAAACATCCAAAATTATCTAATTTCTATTCTGAAGAAGAGATTGATAATTATAATAAAAAGTTTGCGATAATGATTTCTTTATCAATTAGTATTATCTTAATTGGTGTGGTTGTATTTATGCTACTAATTGCTTTAAAAGCATTTAGTGAAGATAGTATTTTTCCTGTTTCCATATTAATGTGTTTTATTACAGTAGCAGTTCCGATTATTGTAAATGCTGGTATTCAAAAAGATAAGTATGATATAAAAAAGTATAATAAAGAAAACTCTTTATATTCAAAAAATGAATTTGATAAAGTTGGAAAATATTGTGGTGTAATTATGATTATCGCAACTATAATATATTTATTAATTAGTTTTATATTTAATTTATGGGCAATAAGTTGGATAGTATTTCCAGTAGGTGGTATGTTATGTGGAATTGTATCAATCTTATTAAAAAAAGAATCTTAGAATATTTTATTTAGCAGATTACAAAGTATATGTAATTTGCTTTTTTTATGATATAGTTGTTTTAGTAGGTTTTACTATCTGTTTAATTTTATAAAAATATTTAAGAGGTGATAAAAATGAGAATAATTATGAAATAAGTATGGCATAAACTTTGATTATGCCTAAAAATAGGAGGCATAATATGTTAGAATTAAAAGATATTTGTATATCTATTGGAGATAGATATTTAGTTAAAAATTTAAATTTAGTTTTAAACGTAGGTGATAAACTTGCTATTATTGGAGAAGAAGGTAATGGAAAGTCAACTTTATTAAAATCAATTTTAGGAATTTGTGAATATGCAAAAATAAGTGGAAATATAAATTATAAAGATTATAGAATTGGCTATTTAGAACAATCAATTAGTGAAGATAAATTAGATAAAAGTTGTTATCAATTTCTATTTTTAGATGATAATGATTATTATAATAAAATTAATAACTTATATAAAGATTTAGAATTACTTGGTTTAAGTGATGAATTATTAAATAAAAAAATTAGATTCTTATCAGGTGGAGAAAAAGTAAAGGTTAGTATTTTAAAATTATTATTAGATGAATACGATATTTTATTTTTAGATGAACCAACTAATGATTTAGATATAGAAACATTAGAGTGGTTAGAAAAATTCATTAATAGTACAAATAAGCCAATTATGTATGTTTCACATGATGAGGTTTTACTTTCAAATACAGCTAATGTGATTTTACATTTGGAACAAATAAAAAAGAAAAGTGACTGTAGATATTCATTACTAAGAATTGACTATGATACATATGTTGAACAAAGACTAAGAAAAATTGAAAAACAATCTCAAATAGCAAAAAGTGAAAAAAGAGAGTTTAATAAGCAGCAGGAAAAACTACAAAGAGTAATGCAGAAAGTTGAGTATCAACAAAATACTATTTCTAGATCTGATCCACATGGAGCAGCTTTATTAAAGAAAAAGATGCATTCATTGAAATCACAAGAAAGAAAGTTAGAAGATGTTCAATTGACAGAATTACCTGATATTGAAGAAAGTATTAATTTATTTTTTGATGATGTTAATATTCCAAAAATGAAGAATATAATTAGTTTAGATTTGGCTGAGTTAAAAGTAGTTGATAAGGTACTTTCTAGAAATATTAAATTAGATATAATCGGTAATGTACATTTATGTATTATTGGTAAAAATGGAGTAGGTAAATCAACCTTGATAAAGATAATTTATAATGAACTAAAGGATAGAAAAGATATTAAAGTAGGTTATATGCCACAGACATATGATGATATTTTAAATAATTATAAATGTGTATTAGATTTTCTTTGCCCAGATGGTGACAAAAATGATATTACTAGGGCAAGAATGATTTTAGGAAATATGAAGTTTACAAGAGATGAAATGGTTAGCAATATTAATGACTTAAGTAATGGTACTAAAGCAAAGACATTGCTTGCTAAATTTGTATTGGATAAGTGTGATGTATTAATACTTGATGAACCTACAAGAAATTTAAGCCCTTTATCAAATCCTGTTATTAGGAAAGTTCTAAAAGAATATAATGGTACTATAATAAGTGTATCTCATGATAGAAAATATATTGATGAAGTAATTGATAATTTGTATTTGTTAACAGATGAGGGCTTAAAAAAAATAAAATAGATATCAAGAGTAAACTTAGTTTTAAAGTTTACTTTTTTTGATATAATATATTTATTAATATTAGATGTAGGAAAAAAGGAGAACAAAATGGAAGACTTAAGCAAATTAGAAAATTTAGAAGAATATTTTAAAAAAGTAAATTGTTATGGAGAATATAATTATTGTTTTACAACTAATGCGATGATTAATAATATGTTTGGTGCAATAGGAGCACTTATTTCTATAAAGAAAAATAAAAATGTTATGGGTTATTTATTAAATAAGAATGATAAAGGAATTTGTCTTATACCAATAATTGCTGAAACAATTAATAAAAATAAGATAGATATTGATAATTATATTTTTATAAAAGAAGAAGAGATAGATAGAGTAACTATAAAAAATGAAGAAATTGGATTTAAAAAAATAATAATTTTACTAAAGGATAAAACAAAATATGTTTTGAAAACTCCTAAAAAAGTAATTAAAAGAGAGTATCACAAAGTTAATCTAGATAAATTTATAGATTTTTATAAGTAGAGGTGATAAAGTGAACTTATATGATGTTTTAAAAAAATTAGAAATTAATTATGAAGAAGTAGAACATGAAGCTGTTTATACAATTGAGCAAGCGAAACTTATAAAGAATAGATTAGATGGAGTAGGTTGTAAAAACTTATTTTTAACAAATAGAAAAGGAAAGTATCTTTTAGTTATTTTAGAAGAAGATAAGAAAGCTAATATAAAGGAAATAGAAAAGATAGCCTCAATTTCTCATTTATCTTTTGCAAGTGAAGATGATTTAGAAAATATTTTAAATTTAAAAAGAGGTAGTGTTACACCTTTTGGTATTATTAATGATACACAAAATAAAGTTTTACTGGTTATTGATAAAGATTTAAAGGATAATTTATTATTATTTCATCCTAATGTTAATACTAAGACGATGTCCGTTACATATGATGATTTAATAAAATTTATTGAATATGAAAAGCATGAATATATTTCCTTTTAATTAATTTATGAAACTTTTTATAGCAATTATAACTCTTTAAAAGTGATTATGTGATAATCAAGAAAGGAACGAAGAAAATGAAAAATAAAATAATAGTAGGGTTGTTAGCTGTAGGTTCTCTAGGAATTGGAGTTACTACTGTTTCAGCTTTAACTAATCAATCTAAGGCAGAAAAGTTAGCGGAACTAACAGGTAAACCAGTAAGTGAGATTACAAGTGAAAGGTATGATAAGACTTATGGTGAAATCGCAAATGAAAATGGGGTTTTAGAAGAGTTTAAAGCTTATAATTATGAACACAAGAAAAGTATAATCGAGGAAAAAGTAAATAATGGTTTACTTACTGAAGAAGAAGCAAAAGATATTTTGAAGCAAATTGAAGAGAGACAAGCAAATTGTGATGGAATAGGAAATGAAAATTATAATGGATTAGGTCTTGGAAAAGGTCATAGACAAGGAAATGGTCAAGGTCATAGAAATTGCCAAGGAAGAAATTGTAATAAATAATTAAATTCTATTATTTATTTTTCTCTTTGCATATGACACGAAAAGTAGCATAAATGTAAAAATATATTGCTTTAAATAATTATTTTTAAATAGTATATTAAACCTGTTAGGAGGAAAAATATGAAATTAAATGAAAAGATAAAAGAATATAGAAAAATATTTAATTTATCACAAGAACAGCTTGCGGAAAAGATGGGTGTGTCTAGACAAGTTATTACTAAATGGGAAAATGATGATGGTCTTCCAGATATAGGTAATATAAAAATGTTATCAAAACTTATGGGGATTTCTATTGATTATCTTCTAGATGAGAGTAAAAGATTAGAATATCCTATGAAAAGAAGATGCTTAAGATGCAATGTTGAAATGATAGAGGATTTTGATATTAAGGTTGAAGGTGCAGCTTATGGAATTAAAATAACTCAACAAGGTTTATTTAAAGATAATTTAGGAAAAGTACAATGTGCAATTTGTCCAGAATGTGGATATATGGAGACTTATATTGAAGATACTAACAAAGTAAAAAAAATAATGAAAAAGTAATTCAAATTACATTTTTAAAGCAGATTAAAGATAATAGAAAATTTGCTTTTTTTATGTTATAATATATCTAGAGACAAATAGTAATTTGGTTTATGGTAGCTTCTCACTAATATAGTTCCAAGAAAGGGGAATATTATGAATCAAGAAAATTGTCCTTGTTGTCCAAATCATTGCTCAAAAGATAATTTGAGATGTGGTCGAGGTAAAGAATATTTTGCTAATCAAGATACAAATAAAGAGCCAAAAACATTAAATGAACAAGTTATTTCTGATTTAAGAAAATGTGGTCATTTTTACATCATAATAGAGATTTAGATACAAATGAGCTTTTATCTTGTTTTTCTGAAGCGGAGTTAAACGTATTACATGTATTATTATCTAAGATCAAATAATAAATTACAAGTATACTTTAAGATGTAAATAATTTAATATTTATATCTTATTTTTTTATGTTAAATTATTTACCAAGAGTTTAAGTGAGAACGGCAAATTACAGAGGTCATAGAATCTAACAAATTGACAGTTCAGCTTTTATTTCTATTATTAATTTAGTTTAAGATAGTGAGGTCGAAGAATATATATAACAAGCTTGATGAAATAATGGTGGAAACAGAAGACTTAAATTCAGAAAGGAGTAAGTAATGAAATCAGTATTAAGTGTAGATGTTGCTAAAGGAAAAAGTATTGGTCGTTGGGAAAATGGAAATAAAAAAGGTTTTAATGCGATGCTTAAAAATAATAAATATATGCCTAAATATGTAAAAATTACAGATGAAGTAATGAGAAAAGTGCCTTTTGGAAAAGTGATAACTGTTGGAGCAATAAGAGATTATTTTGCAAAAAAGAATAATGCAGTTTTTATAGAACTTCAAAAGAAGATGCTAGAAAAAGAAGGACATACAATTATTCAAAAAGGAAGAACTAATATAAGATATTATGTAAAAGACTATGAAAAAAGCTTAATAGAACTATAATATATAATCAATTTTTTAGAGTAAATTTCTATGATTTACTCTTTTATTTTTAACTAAAAAAATAGTATGTTGACAATAGAACAAATGTATTATATATTGAGTTTAGAGGAGGGATTATAAAAGTTAGTGATTGAGATATAATCTATCAGAAACAAGAAAGTATTATTTAAAAATATATAAATAAGTTTATCATGTCTTTAGCAGTATTAAGCAATTGATGAGGTAACTATATTTACTATTTATTATAAAAATTATTACTTGTAGATGATAGAAAATTTGAAAAACAAAAAAATAAAATTAGTAAAGGATGGGGAGTTTAATGAAAAACGAAAAAAATGAAATTATATTATTTGAAAATCAAGAAGTAAAACTTGAAGTAAATATGAAGGATGAAACTGTGTGGCTAAATGCAGAACAGATGGCGGCTTTATTTGGCAGAGATTCTAAAACAATTAGAAAACATATTAATAATGCATTAAAAGAAGAATTAGATGGTTCAACTGTCGCAAATTTTGCGACAGTTCAAAAAGAAGGTAATCGTGAAATAAAGCGTAATATTGATTATTATAATCTAGATATGATAATAAGCGTCGGATATAGAGTTAAATCTCAAAATGGTGTGACTTTCCGTAAATGGGCAAATAAAGTTTTAAAAGACTATATGATAAAAGGTTACGCAGTTAATCAAAAACGATTAGAATATCTAGAAAAAACAATTAAATTAATTGATATTGCTGGTAGAATTGATACTGAATTAAAGGGGAGTGAAGCACAAGAAATAATTAAAGTTATAAATAATTATTCTAATGCTTTAAACTTACTTGATGATTATGATCATAGAAGAATATCCAAGCCAAAAGGAACAACGAATAATAGTAAAATAACTTATGATGATTGTAAGGACATTGTTAGTAAATTAAGATTTAATAGCGATAGTGATTTATTTGCTCTTGAGAGGGATAAAGGTTTACAAGCAATTATTGGAACTATATATCAATCTTTTGATGGCAAAGACTTATATCCAACAACTGAAGAAAAAGCTGCAAACTTCTTGTATTTAATAACTAAGAATCATACTTTCATAGATGGCAATAAAAGAATAGCAGCAACATTATTTATATATTTTCTAGAATTCTATGATATCTTATATAAAGATGGTGAACAAGTCATCGATAATAATACGTTAGTTGCCATTACTTTACTAATTGCTCAATCTAATCCCAAAGAAAAAGATATGCTAATTGATTTAGTAATGAATTTTTTAAAAAATGATAATTAAATTTATTTATATAAACGATGAAAATTTATTTATAAAAAACATTAAAATAGATTATTGTCTTTAAATTGCAATAATGATATTATTTTAATGTAAGGAAGATGCATATATGAAAAAGAAGAGTACTTTACTGTGGGGGGTTACTGGTATATGTTTGATAATGACAGTTATTTTCTGGTTTTTAATGAATAAGACAGAAGTAAAGTATGAGGAAGTTACTGCCATTGTTACTAGTGCTTCAAGTAGGGTTGTAGTTAATAAAAAAACGCAAAACAGAACTACATTCTATGAAGTAAAAGTTAAATATAATGGTAAGGAATATGAACTTCATAATGTTCATGGACTTGTAGGATATAGTGAAGGTGCAAGTGTAAAAGCATTATTGTCTAATAGAAAGTTATATGCAAATGTTGAAGGGATAAAATCAACTTCGCCTATAGCTATTGTCTATTTTATATTTTTGTTTGGTACTTTTGGAATGGTAATGGTATCAGCTACTTATATGTCTAAGGAAAAAGAAAAAAAGAAAGAGGCATAAAATTAATAATTAAAAGAGAGGTTAGAAAGATGAAATTAAATAAAATATTTTTAAATTTAGTAATTGTTATAATAATGCTTGTTTTTGTAACAGGTTGTTCTGAAGAAAAAGTTGAAGATAAGCCTAAGGAAGATGAAGTAAAGGCTAATTGTACTATAGTAGAATGTATGAAGAAAATAGAAGCTACAAATACTATGGAAGAAATTAATTCTATTATTGGCTTTGAAACTACTACTGATGCAATGATTGGAAGTGATCCTATTTGGAAGTTTGATTCTAAAAATTGGATAACTTATAAGACTTATGGCGATGATGATATAACTATTCAAGCAACAATTGATAGAGAAAGTATAAAAGACGAGAATATAAAATTACCATCATCAAGTGATTTACAAAATGATTTAAACAATGGTTCATTTACTTATGAAGAACTTGTAGAAAAACTAGGTGGAGAAGGAACTTTAACAAGAGTATATCAAAAGGGTCTCTTAGCTATACATGGGTAGATAAAAATGGACAAAGATTTGGTGCAACTTTTAATAATGAAAGTGGTAAATGCACAGTAGCAAGTTTTAGATAATAAATTTAAGTAGGATATAAATAGCAAATTATTTATATCTTATTTTTTAAACTCAAGTAACGTTTCGTGTTAAAAATTTAATTTATATTATATTATTTAGACATGAAAGGAGAAGATTATGAATCAAGAGCGTATTGGAAAATTTATTGCTGAATGTAGAAAGAAAAAGAAAATTACGCAATCAGAACTAGCTGAAAGATTAGGAGTTACTGATCGTGCTATTTCTAATTGGGAGAATGGGAAGAATATGCCAGACTTATCATTATTTAAACCACTTTGTAGTGAACTTGGTATTACAATTAATGATTTAATGAGTGGAGAAGTAATTGATAAAGATAATTATCAAGAAAAGTTTGAGGAGAATATTGTTAATACTATAGATTATTCTACTAAGAGACTTAATAAATATAATCAAGTAATCTCATTAATATTAATTATATTTGGATTATTTGTATCAATTTCTGCGATAATGATTTTTCCTAGTGAAAGTAGTTGGTCATCTATTTATTGTATTTTTGGAATATTAGTATTTCTACTTGGAATTGGAAGAATAACATATAAGATGAAGTTTTATATAAGAATAACTTTACTTCTAGTTGTTTTTATCTCTTCAATGGGAATATTAATATTTACTGATTATATTAATGCAAAAAATAATGATGAGGCTCCTATGTTTAGATTAGAAACAACTTATGCAGGAGATGTAGTTTATTATGATACTTTATTTTATGATGTATATAGATGTCATCATGATGAAGATAATGAATACTGGGTTATAGAAAAAAATAAGAAAAATACTATAGAAAATTTAATAAATTATTGTAAGAGATAGTCAAATGATTAGTCTCTTTTTATGTGTTATAATATTATATATTAACAACTTATGGGAGGTGCTTTAGCAAGATGAATTTTGAAAAAATAGGTCATTTTATAAAACAATTACGTGAAGAAAAAAAGTGGAGCCAAGAGATTCTTTCAAAAAAAATGTGTTGTGAGAGAACAAAAGTAAATAAAATAGAAAATGGAAAAAGATATATAAATGTTGAAGATTTGATTTTATTAAGTGAAATATTTGATATATCATTAGATGAGTTGATTGCAGGAGAAAAGAAAAATAAAAATAATAAAAAGAAAATTGAAATAACATTTAGAGAATATCTAAAAGCACAAAATACTAAAATAAAGAGATTACGTTTAGGAATAACAATATTGTTAATTTTATTAATAAGTATTTTTTCTTTATTTATGGCTTTATATTTTTTTCAAAATTATAAAACGATAAGAATATATAGATTTAGTGGCAACTCTGAAAATTATGAAATTAATGATGGTTTATTAATTTTATCAAAAGATAAGATATACTTAAAAGTAAATAGCATCATTCCTATGGTTGATGAAATATCTATATATAGTGAACTGAATAATAAAAAGTCATTAATTTATAGTGGTGATCCTAATACTATACTAAATGATAATTATGGTTATTCTTCATTTATTTCGTATAATGATTTTATAAAATTAAATCAGAAGATATTTATTGTGATAAATGGAGAAAAAATTGATCTTAAATTTAAAGAAGATTTTGTTAATAATAAATTTATTTATAAAGAAGAAGAAAATATTGGAAATTCAAAAATAAATGATACTTTAATACCTCATAAAATAAAAGAAAACTTTCAATGTGATGATAAATCTTGTCATTTAGATTTAGAAAATGAAAAATTGTTATTTAATAATGGTATTTTATCAGTTGTTAATGGAAAATATTTTTATTCTTATGATTTGACTAATTATGTATTTGATTATCAAAATAGTGATAATTCAGTTGATAATTTTACTTTATTAATTTCTGATGATAATACTGTTTGTGTATCTGGAAATTGTAGTAATTCAAAAAAAATATATGATGATTTTTATGATTCATATATTTTAAAATATTTAAATTAAAACGTTGTTATATAAAGAAAAAGGATAGTGTGCCATTTTGTCACTACCTTTTTTATTTGTTTTAATATATGATGACATTAGAAAGGAATGATAATCGTGAATAAAATAAAAAATAAGTTATTTTTTGGAATAATATTAGGAATAATGTTTTTTGCAAATAATGTAAATGCACAGGAAATTTATTATCAAAATGATTTAGGAGTTACATTATCAAAACAAGAATATGAATTTATTTCAAATATGTATTGGGAAGGGTATCAAGAATACTTAACATTAGATGATTATAATGAATTTAAAAACATGAATTTATTTAATCAATCTATTGATAAAACTACTAAGATAATTGAAGATATTCCTTTAACTAGAGGTGCATCTGTTACAAGTAATTTAAGGACATTAACTATTTCTAAGTCTTGTTCTAATACTTGTGTTGTTACTTTAGTAAATAAATGGATTGGAACACCTACTATAAAAAGCTATGATGTGTTTGGAGTTAGGGTTAATGGAGTATCAATAACAAATATAAGAAATGTTTTAGTTTCAGGAGACAATTATGCTAGAACGTATAGTAATCCTGTAGTACATAATAATGGCTTTGGATATTCTGTTTTGGTTCCAAATGTAGGAAATGTAAGGGCATCATTAACATTTGTTACTACAACGGGTGGTATAGTATATGGAAGTTATCAACACGCAATGAGAAATACGACAGAAGCAGTTAGTAAGCAATATACTATTGGTCTTGGCGGTTATGGAAATGTTTTTAATTTTACTGGTTCAGCTAGAGAGATTTATGAAAATTCTCCAGGTGTTGATATTCAGGTTTAGTTGTGTTATCAAATTTTAAAATTTGTATATAAATTATATGTTTTAAACTTACCATGGATTGTTTAAAACATTGAAAGAAAGGATTGTGATAAATTTTTAATAAAAAACTGAAAATATAAAAGGAGATATTATGAAAAATAAGAATAAAAATTTTAATATTAACATGTTTATGTTACTTTTATTAGTTATTTTATGTATGCCATTAAGCGTATGCGCATGGTATACATATACAATAGAGTTGTTGGAATGGGATAATGTCGATTCTGGTAAACATATGGATTGGTCAGGAAGTTCTATATATATTAATGAATTTACTACAGGTGTTAATACTTGGAATGCATATAAAAGTGGGGTTATAAGAAAGGATACTTTAACAACAGTTAATGATTTAACAATTAGTGATGTTTCATATATTGCACAAGATGTTGCTGCTAGAACATATAGTAATGGAGTAATGAAATATGCTACAAATTATATGAATAATCTAGGTACAAGTGAAAAAAAGAATGTTTCGATACATGAACTTGGTCATTCACTAGGATTAGCTCATAGAAATGAAAGCGATTCTGTAATGCAAGAAAAAGTTACAAGTATAACAACATTATCAGTGGGAGATCAAAGAAATTATGACTCTGCATACAATAATTATTAGGAGGAGTACTATGAAAAAAAAGGTAATAATTACAGTATCTTTTTTAGCAATATTTGTGCTATTAGGTATATTGTATTTTAAAAATAATTTTTCGGCAAAGACTACAAAAACATATCGTGGGTTACCAGTAGACTACTTCCATGCGACCTATGCATATGATACATCAACATTGAGAAAGGCAATTGGCTCAAGTAATTATGTTTTTATTGGCAGGATAAATAAAATAATAAGAACAGAATATGCAAATCCAGTTGAGATAGAAGTTGATACAGAAAATACTGAAACAGTTTATGATCCGTATACAATTTATAGTGTTAATGTAATAAAAAATATAAAAGGTAACTTAATTACAAATGAATCAATAGAATTAATGCAATTTGGTGGAATTAATTATGACAAAAAATCATACTCATTTCTAGAAAATAGTGAATATTTAAATGATGATGAGTATTATATTTTAATGCCAACAACAATTGGTGAAAATGGATTGTTGGAAGTTTCAAATCCAAATAAAATAATTAAGTTAGGATCATCAATAACTGATGAAAAAATAAATAAAATAGTAGATAAATATTCTAAAGAATTTGCTAAGCAAGAAATACCTGTATCATCAAGTGGTAAGGTTATGATTAATAATAATCCCTCAAAATATGATTTATCAAATATAGAAAATAAGTAATATATTTAAAGATATTCGTATTATTGGTATGAATTATAAAATGTGTATTTAAAAAAAGAAAATTCTTTATGTGTTTATTTTAAGTTTAAATGTGTTATCAAATTTTAGTATAGTTTGATTTTAAACAATTAATGGCATTCCTAAAATAAAAAATGATATATAAGAATTGTTTAAATATTTAAAGAATATGTTGTATGTATTTAAGTTATATTAATTAAAGGAGAAAAACAAAAATGAAAAAAAATGGGAAAAAGTTTAATACTTCAATCTTAATGTTAATGATGTATGGATTAAGTATTTCAGTTATTAGTTCAATAGTAATATCACCAGTTAACGCTCAGACAGCACAAGATAATATACAAACAGAAACTATAAATGTAAAAAATGAAAATTTATTTGAATATTTGAGTGATATAGTTGCTTCGGCTATGGATGATTATAGTGCTGAAAAAATATCTGATGAAGAATATGCTAGTATTATGGAAAAAATAAAAATATTTTTAAGTGATGAAGATAATTATAAAAAAATGAAAGATGATGAGTTAGCAGTAAAAAGTAATGTTGTTTGTCCGTATAGCTCATCTTGTACTACTGGTGGTAGTGATCAAGAAACGTATTTATATTTTGGGCAAGCTACAGGAGAAGAAATATTGCTTTGTGCAAATCATCCGTTTAAATGTACAACGGCAAATAGCTTAGGCAAACAAGCAAGTGAAAAAACTCAAAGTTTATATAATAACTATGTTCTTTGGCAAGGAAATGGTGATGCATTTAGACATGCATATTGGTCAGCATTGATGGCAATGCATATTGATCGTGATTTTGCTTATGATGCTGGATTAGCACATGAAGGATTAAAAAGAGATTATAATTTTGAGTTACAGGGTGATGATACGAAAATGGATATTTCTAATAATTTTTCTGGAAGAGTATTAGGTGATAATAATAAGTCCAAAAGTGATGATCAAATAGCAAATATGATAAAAAATGAGGTTACCAATGGTAATCTAAAAAGAATAAGGTCATATACTTCTATACCTAGTTATGTTGATTGTTATATTGACGGAGTTCCGACAAAATATGAGGGTTATTATGTGCCTACTTCTGGTGGAGGACTAAAGTCTTAAAAGGTGCTATGCACCTTTTTATAATGAAAAAACTGATATATGATATAATAACTTTATATTGAAGGAGCAAAGCATGAAAAAATTCTTTTTAGTTATTTTAATAATAATTTTAAGTATTCTATATTTATATTGTGAAAACAACAATTTACAAATAAGTAATTATAATATTACAAATAATAATATTCCTGTAGAATTTGATAATTATAAAATAGTTCAAATATCTGATTTTCACAACACAAAATCAAAAAGATTAGTTAAAGATTTAGTTAGCAAAGTTAAAAATCAAAAACCAGATATTATTGTCTTGACAGGTGATTTAATTGATGCCAATAAAGAAAATATAGATATTTCAATAGATTTTATAAAAAAAATTAATAATATATCACCAATATATTTTGTTACTGGTAATCATGAAGCCAGTATTAATGATTATAGTGAACTAAAAAATAAGTTAGAAGATAATAATGTAATAATTCTAGATAACGAAGCACAAATTATAAAGAAGAAAAGTTCAGAAATAAATATAATCGGCATAAATGATCCAACTATGAAACATAGTTATTATGAAACTGATGAGGATATAATAAACTTTGAGTTAGATTCTATTGATTATAATAAAGATAATTATGCAATTCTTTTATCTCACCGACCAGAACTATTTAAAATTTATGTTGATAATGATATAAATTTAGTCTTAACTGGTCATGCCCATGGAGGACAAATAAGAATCCCATTTATAGGTGGCTTAATTGCTCCAAATCAAGGCATATTTCCAAAATATACGAATGGTATAAAAGAACAAGACAATACTATAATGATAATTAGTAGAGGTATTGGAAATAGTATTATACCAATTAGAATTAATAATCGACCAGAATTAGTGGTAATAACGTTAAGTAGCAAATGATAATCTATATAATTTAATATAATAATTATAACAATATAATATGTAAGTATCTTTTTTGATAAGAGCATTGTTATTTGGATTAATGTCTGTGAAACTAATGATTTGCATGGTATAATAAATGTATTATAAGATTTAAAGAAAGTGAGTTATTTTAATTAATAATAAAAAATTAACTGAAATAGAGCAAGAAAAAATATTAGAGAAATATAGGAGAGTTTATGGACAATAAAAAAAGTTGTTTTAATAAAAAATATGTATACTTAGTTTTAATAATAATGATTTGTATTTTTGCTTTGATTTTATTTTTTATCGGAATGAGAGTTAAGGAAAAGAAAGAAGAAACTCAAAGAAAAGAGATAGAACATTATGATAAGATGAAGGAAAATATAAATAATGAAGTATCTAGGTATGCTTATAAGTTATTTCCAACATGTAATTCAGATCATTGGATAGTATATGGGGTAAGCGATGGACAATTATTAAGATCTGCAGGTGTAGAGAAAGATGCATTCTTGGATATTGATAATGAGAATTATTGTGATACATACTCTGAAGTTTACTGTGTTTCAGATAATAAATTGGAAGTTAAGACTTATATAATATGTAAAAACCATGAAGATAAAGGTTTTAAAGATAGGGATTAATACCAAAATTATATAGAAGTGTACATAAATGAGTGTATGCTTTTTTTGTAAAAAGTAATAAAATATAAAAAATAAAATTAAAAATCAATTAAATTTTAGTCTTTTGTATGCTATAATTTTAAAGAAGGGACTCAATTTAGATAAGATTGTTGTTTATTATGTATTTATGAATGAAGAATATGAATTGTTAATGGAAAAAGAAGAAATCTGGGCTAATATGTTTATTCAAATTTTGAAAGAAAATAATATTGATTTCATAGTTAAGCGAGTAAATGGAATAGCTATTTCTATGAAAACTGGTAGCCAAGATTATCTTAGAATATATGTTAAAAAATCAGAAAAGAATGAAGTAGAGAAATTGATAAAAAGTTATAAATAATTTATTTAAAGAATGATTCATTCTTTTTTTTCTTACAAAAATGTAATATTTAGATACTCATATTCGTGGTATAATAAAACAAAAAAATGTGGTGATAATATGCAGAAAATTCTTATTATAGAAGATGATGAAATTATTTCTAATGAATTAAAAAGTTTATTAGATGATAATAATTATGAAGGAATTATTTTAAAAGATTTTAAAAATGCAATAGATGAAATATTAAATATTAAACCTGATTTAATTTTATTAGATATTAATATTCCGTATATGAATGGAGAAGCATTACTTAAAAAAATAAGAGAAGAGTCCAATGTTCCTGTAATTATGGTTACAAGTAGAGATTCTCTTGTAGATGAGGCGTTATCTATTACTTATGGAGCAGATGATTATATTACTAAACCATATAATCCTAATATTTTATTACTTAGAATAGGAGCAGTACTTAGAAGAATTAATAATAATTCAGATACTCTTATGTATAAAGATTTAATCATAAATATTTCTAAAGGAATAATTAAGAAGGAAGATACAGAAATAATTTTAACTAAAAATGAAATGATTATATTTAGTTATTTATTAAGCCATAAAGAAAAACTTGTAACTCGTGATGAATTAATGACAGCTTTATGGAATAATGATGAATTTATTAATGATAATGCATTAACTGTAAATATTAGTAGATTAAGAGGAAAATTAAAAGAAGTTGGTTATGAAAATGCTATAGATACACGTAAAGGAATGGGATATATTTTATTATGAAATTTAGAGATTATATAAAAGATAAATTATATTATATTTTTATTACATTTATTATACTTGTTATTGCATTCTTATTGTTTAGAGCGTTTAGAGTTGATAAGGAAATTATTATTTCTATTTTAATAATATTTCTTGTTGGAAATAGTTTAATACTTTTAATTGATTATTTTAGAAAAAGAAAATTTTATAGTGAGCTTTTATCTAATATAAATAAACTTGATAAAGCATATTTAGTATTAGAAATGTTAGACGAACCAGAATTTTTAGAGGGTAAACTTTTATATCAAGCACTATATGATATTAATAAATCAATGTGTGAAAATGTAAATATGATTGATAACAGTAGAAAAGACTTTAAAGAGTATGTAGAAATGTGGATACATGAAGTAAAGATTCCTCTTGCATCTCTTGTCCTTACTATAAATAATCATAAGAATGATATTAATCCTAAAATTAAGTCTCAATTAAAGAGATTAGAAGATTATGTTGATCAAGTACTATTTTATGTTAGAAGTGAAAATGCTGAGAAAGACTATTTAATTAAAGAAGTTAATTTAGGAAGTATTATTAAAAATATTGGAATAAAGAATATGGATGATTTACTTGAGAATAATATTGAATTTATAGTAGATAAAGTTAATGTTTCTGTTATGAGTGATTCTAAATGGTTAGAATTTGTTTTAGGTCAAATTATTAATAATTCTATTAAGTATAAAAGAAATATAAAGAATTCATATATAAAAATAAATACTTTTGAAAAAGATAATAAAGTAACATTAACTATTGAAGATAATGGTGTTGGAATTAAAAAATCTGATTTGAATCAAGTATTTTCTAAATCTTTTACTGGTGAGAATGGCAGAATTAGAAGTAAATCTACTGGAATGGGTTTATATATTGCGAAGAATATGTGTGATAAGCTAGGACATAAAATTTCTATTGAGTCTGAGGTTGAAAATTATACAAAGGTTTTTATAACATTTTCAAAAGATAGATTTTATGATCCTGTAAGATAATGTTACAAAATTGTAATAATTAGTAATGTTAAACAAACGACTAGAAGTATTTTTTGATTTATTATTATACGTGAAAGGAGAAAAATATATGGAAAATATTTTAAAAGTAGAGAATATTGAAAAATATTATGGTAGTCGATCATCTTTAACTAAAGCAATTGATAATTTATCATTGAATGTAGATAAGGGTGAGTTTGTTGCGATTATGGGATCTAGTGGTAGTGGTAAAACAACACTATTAAATGTTATCTCAACAATTGATAAAGTAACAAGTGGTCATATTTATGTTGGAGGAGTTGACATTACAAAGTTAAAAGGAAATGAACTTAATAAATTCAGAAGAGAGGAACTTGGTTTTATCTTTCAAGATTTTAATTTGTTAGATACTTTAACAGCATATGAAAATATTGCTCTTGCATTATCAATTCAAAATGTTGGAGCAAGTGAGATTGATACAAAGATTAAGAAAGTTGCAGATGAACTTGATATTAAATCAGTTTTAAATAAGTATCCATATCAAATGAGTGGAGGACAAAAACAAAGAGTAGCAAGTGCTAGAGCAATTATAACAAATCCAAAATTAGTTCTTGCAGATGAGCCAACAGGGGCACTTGATTCTAAGTCCGCAAAAATGTTACTTGAAAGATTTGATTACTTAAATAATGAGTTAGGTACAACAATACTTATGGTAACACATGATGCTTTTACAGCAAGTTATGCAAGTAGAGTTGTATTTATTAAGGATGGTAAATTATTTAAAGAAATATATAAAGGCGATGATACTAGACGTGAATTCTTTGACAAAATAATTGATGTTGTAACTTTACTTGGTGGTGATTTGTCAGATGCTCTTTAAATTATCTTTAAAAAATATCAAGAAAAGTATAAAAGATTATGCCATCTATTTTTTTACTTTAATTCTTGGTATCTCAATTTTTTATGTATTTAATGCATTAGATAGTCAGACTGCGATGATAGATGTATCTAAGTCTACTAGAGAATTAATTAAGCTGATGATGAATGTTTTGTCAGCAGTAAGTGTATTTGTATCATTTATCTTAGGATTTCTAATAATATATGCATCTAGGTTCTTGATGAAGCGAAGAAAAAAAGAGCTTGGTGTATATTTAACTCTTGGTATGAGTAAAAGAAAAATATCAATGATTTTATTCTTTGAAACATTAATTATTGGTATTTTGTCACTCATTGTTGGTTTAGGAGTCGGAACAATTCTTTCACAATTAATGAGTATAATTGTTGTTAATATGTTTGAAGCAGACCTAACTAAATTTACATTCGTTTTTTCTAGTTCTGCTTGTATAAAAACAATAATTTATTTTAGTGTAATGTATTTATTTGTAATGATATTTAATACAATAAGTGTAAGTAAATGTAAGCTAATTGATTTACTACATGGCAATAAGAAGAGTGAACAGTTAAAAATAAAGAATCCAGTTATTTGTATAATTGTGTTTATTATTGCAGTTTTAGTTTTATCTCGTGCTTACTATTTAGTAACAGATGGTTTTGCAGAAATGAGTGAAGCAAAAGACATATTAATTCCTATTGTTATGGGATCAGTTTCTACATTCTTAATATTCTGGTCTTTATCCGGACTTGTTTTAAGAATTTTTCAGTCAATGAAGAACTTTTATTATAAAGGATTAAATAGTTTTGTATTAAGACAATTTTCAAGTAAAATTAATACAACAGTTCTTTCAACAACAGTTATTTGTTTAATGCTTTTTATCACAACATGTTTATTATCTGCTTGTCTTACTATGAAAAATTCAATGAACAAAGGAATAAAGATGTTTGCGCCTGCTGATATTCAATTAACTAATGCTAGAAATATGGATGCACCACATTTAAACCAATATTCAATAGATAAAGGATATAATGAAGAACAAATTAATAATTCAAATATTGATACAATTGAAAAGTTAAAAAAGTTTGATTTTAATATAACTGAATATTTAAAGGAGTATATTGAGATAAATATTTATGCAACACCTGATTTAACATTTAATCATACTTTAGGTTCAAAACTTGAATCTGTTAGAACAGATTATCCATTTTTAAATTATGATACGATGGAGACTATTTTAAAGATAAGTGATTATAATGAATTAGCACGAATTTATGGAATTGATACTTATTCTTTAAATGATAATGAATATATAGTTTTAGCTGATTTTAAATCAATGGTAAATGTACGAAATATTGCCTTAGAAAATAATGAGCCAATTAATTTATTTGGTCATACATTAAAACCTAAATACAATAGTTGTAAGGATGGATTTGTCGAAATGTCCAGTCAAAGAATTAATTCAGGAGTTATATTAGTTTCAGATAATATAGTAGATGAAAATTACTTATATGCTGATATGTTAGTTGGAAACTATAAAACTAATGATAAGAAAGAAATACAAAAAATAGAAGAAGAAATAGATGCTCTTACTAAAAGTCCTTTAGTAGATGAGTATTTACTTCCTGATGGTATTACAAAACAAGCTATAAAACAGACAACAAATAGCCTAACTGTAATGGTAACATTTATTGGCCTTTATTTAGGAGTTATCTTTTTAATAAGTAGTGCTGCAATTCTTGGATTAAAAGAGTTATCAGAAAGTACTGATAATAGAGATAGATATATTGTTTTAAGAAAAATTGGAACAGATGATTCTTTAATTAATAAAGCATTATTTAGACAAATTGGAATATTCTTTATGCTTCCTTTAACACTTGCAATAATCCATTCTATCTTTGGAATAAAGTTTGCTGTTAAAATATTAGAAGTATTTGGAACAGATGAGTTATTACCATCTATTATTGTAACAAGTATATTCTTATTAATTATATATGGAGGATATTTCTTAATTACTTATTTCTGTAGTAAGAATATTATTAAAGAAAAAATATAAAATATTTATGTAATATACTACAAAAGAGATGATTATTATGAATTATTTAATAACTATTAAGACTGCATTTGTCGTATTTCCTCTTATTGCTTTATTAATAACTATTCCTTTTATAATACATAATTATCATAAGTATGGATCTATCAATCCTCTTAGAGCATTAATTGTTTATTCATTTATTCTTTATTTAATAACAATTTATTTTTTGGTAATTTTACCTCTACCAAATAAGAATGATGTAGTTGAAAAAGAGGGAATGATTAGACTAATACCATTTGGATTTATTATTGATATTATAAAAGAAACTTCATTTAGAATAACAATTCCTAGTACTTATTTAAAAGCATTAACTGAACCTTGTTTTTACACAGTAATATTTAATTTATTCATGACTGTACCATATGGAATGTATTTAAGATATTATTTTAAATGTAATCTAAAAAAGACAATTAAATTAAGTTTTTTGCTAAGTTTATTTTTTGAAGTAACTCAGCTTACTGGATTATATTTTATTTATCCTTATGCTTATAGAGTATTTGATGTAGACGATTTAATTATTAATACACTAGGTGGAGTGATTGGTTATTTTTTAATGGGATTCCTAATTAGATTTTTACCTAGTAGAGATATGATAGATGAAGAATCTATTAAGGATAGTATGACAGTTTCAGGATTAAGAAGACTAACTATATTTTTTCTAGATATGTTTATATGGCTTGTATTAACTTTATTTTTAGATGTATTTATGTTTGATAATAGATATACAAAATATATTACTTATACAATTTATTTTATAATTATTCCAATATTTTGGAATGGAAAAACTATAGGTAGTAATTTCTTAAATGTAAGAGTCTTCTTTAAAAATAAAAGAGTATTAAGAATATTTATTAGAGCAATTACAGAAGCAATATTTAATTTAGTATTACCAATTTTAGTTATATATATTTCAAGTTTAGTAGTTGTTAATTATGGTATTCAAACTAGTGGAAAAATTATAATTATATTATTAATATTCTTTGTTCTATTTATATATTATTTAATAAATATAATTGGTTTATTAATAAGTAAAAAAATGTTTTATGATAAATTTTTAAAAATAGAATTTATTAGTACATTAAAAGATGTGAATTAAGTGAAGAAAAAGATATTATTAAGTTTTGCAACAGGAGTATTGTTTTTATTAGGAATTCGTAATAGAAGAAAAAAGATTGATAAAAATATTTATTTAAAAGTTGAAGAATAGGAGAAGTTTTATGGAAAATTCAAAAGATAAGTTATTTACTATTTTAGGTGTAACAATATTTTTAATTATTTGTGGATTAGCATTTTATTTTGTACTCATTAAAGATTATACTTTTTATGCACAAATAGATAATACAAAAATAAAAGAGATATCTTCTAGTGATAATATGAAGTATGAATATACATTAACTATGTATGAGGAAAGTGGTTTTCCTAAAAAAATTAAATTTAAAGCAAGTAGAGAACTAAGAGAAGGTGCTTATTTAAAATCTAAATATTATATGGTTAGTGGAGTTAATAAATGGGAAGAAGTACAATATGATGAATTACCTGAAAGTGTAAAGAAGCATTATAAAAAATAGATTTTAATTATGAGTAAGTCTTTAGAAAGATTTGCTCTTTTTTATGATAAAATATTTTTATGAGAGAGGTGAACAA
Organism: uncultured Muribaculaceae bacterium; assembly: GCA_964530845.1. Classification (GTDB taxonomy): domain Bacteria; phylum Bacillota_I; class Bacilli_A; order RF39; family UBA660; genus UBA3789. Next base: position 86,653 of record CAZHBS010000002.1, on the reverse strand, counting down.
TGTGAATAGTAAAGAATATATTGGTAAAGTTGTTAATGTAAAAATAGATAGACCATTTGGAAGTAATCATCCTAAACATGGATTTATTTATCCTGTTAATTATGGGTATGTTCCTAATACGATTAGTGGAGATGGTGAAGAATTAGATTGTTATGTTCTTGGAGTTTTTGAACCAGTAGATGAATTTAGTGGAAAGTGTATTGCAGTAATTCATAGAACGAATGACAACGATGATAAATTAATTGTTGTTCCTGATGATAAAAATTATAGTGATGATGCGATTAATGCTCTTATAGAGTTTCAAGAAAGATTTTTTGAACACATTATTATTAGATAAAAATTAGTTGAATATTTAATAAATTTTTTTGATACTTTAAACCATAGGTATATGTAATTTGTTTTAATTAAGTGATATATTTTTCTTGAAAAGAGGGATAATAATGAATCAGGAAAAAATAGGTAAATATATTTCTACTAAAAGAAAAGGTAAAGGACTTACACAAGAAGTTCTATCAGAAAAACTTGGAGTAAGTATTAATGCAGTTAGTAAGTGGGAAAGAGGTTTATGTTTAATGGATATGTCTTTATTAAAACCATTAAGTGAGATTCTTGATATTTCTATAAATGAAATACTTGCAGGAGAAGATATTGAAGATGATAATTTAAAAAATAAAGCAGATGAAAATATTTTAAATATGTCAGAACTTTATAATTTAAAAGCTACAAGAAAAGGTGTTATTGCACTCTCTATTATTGCTTTAATTTTAATTATATATTGTGGAATTAAAGGATTAGATTCATCAGGATTTGTTAGTATGATATGTGGTTATAATGGATTGTTTTATTATACAAGATATAAATGTAATAAAGATAAGACTGATCAAGTTACTGGAACTTTATTTTTAATTGCAATGATTTTAAATATAGTAGTTTTTATATTACACACGTTTTAATATAATTAATTAAATATTGGTTGCATTTAAAAAATGCACTTAAAAGTTGGTAGTATTTATTTATGTTTTTTAATAAACTTAATAGCGAAAGGAGAAATGTCTAATGAAATTTGGAGACAATTTAAAACAAATTAGAAAAAGTAGAAAAATATCTCAAGAAAGACTTGCTGAAATATTAGGTGTATCTAGACAATCTGTATCTAAGTGGGAGACTGGAGAAAATTTTCCTAGTATGCAAAACATTATGTGTCTATGTGATATTTTTAAATGCAAAATTAATGATTTAGTTCATGAAGATTTTGTCGATATTGATTTATTAGACGAAGAAATTAAAATGAGTGTTGTTAAGTTTAAAAAAGAAAAACAAAAAAATATGAAAATATTAAGTAAAATAACATATATACTTTCAAAAGTTGTGGAGGTTGCTGCAGAGATTGGTATTGGAGTACTTGCTGTGTTTATGATTTTATTACCATTTATATATAAGTATATTTCAATTGATAATTCTACTATAAAGATGAATGATACTTTGATTGGTAGTTTAACAAATTCAGATTTAACTATGGTTACAAATTATTTGAATAGTCATTCTAATGTAGAAGTAATTATTCATACTGAGATAATTATATTTGGAATAATAGCTTCATTATTTTTATTAAGAATGATTGCAAGTTACTTATATAAATTATTTAAAAATATTAATGAAGAAGATACTCCATTTACAATGGATAATGTTGCATATATTAGAAAGATATCAATATATGTATTACTTTATATAGTTGTTCCATATGTTTTAGGATTAATTACAGAGTTAATTATGGGTATTAATTTAAATATTGAATTTGAACTAATAGTCGTTCTTTTGGGACTTATTATCTTTGGAATATCTTATATTTTTGAATATGGATATCAAATACAATTAGATTCTAAAGGAAAGATTTATGGTGATATAGATGAATAAGAAAGAATTTATTAGTACTTTACAAAAAAATTAAATTATGATAAAGATAAGTGCATAATAATTAATGATATACTTGAAAATACATTTTTACTAGGTAAAAAAATAAAGATATTATGGTTAGTGAATTTATTAGTAAATTAAATGTTTCTGAAGAAGAAACTAATAGAATTTACGAAATTGTGATGAACGTTTTATCTAGTGAGATTAAAAATAAAATTAGACATCCATTTAAAAGTACGGATTAAAAAATAGCTTATTTTGATAATATTGAAGAATATAAAACTTACTTATAAATTTAAGTGAGTTTTTAATTTATATATAGTATTTCATATGATATAATGAGGATAGAAAAGAGGAGAAAGAATATGAAAAAATTTGGAGATGTATTGTGGGGATTAGTTTTTATTTTTATTGGTCTAGTAATAGGATGTAATGCAATAGGAATTACTAATGTTAATATCTTTTTTAATGGATGGTGGACTTTATTTATTATTGTTCCTTGCTTTATTGGTTTATTTAAAGATAACGAAAAAACTGGTAATTTTGTTGGTATATTAATAGGAGTAGCATTACTTTTAGCTTGTAATGATATTTTGGATTTTGACTTGATTTGGAAGCTTGCTTTTCCTGCCGTTTTAGTAATAATTGGATTATCTATTATTTTTAAAGATGCTTTTGGGAGAAAAGTAAGTAAAGAAATTAAAAAATTAAATGATAAAAGAAGTGATGAAAATTCATGTTGTGCTACTTTTTCATCACAAAATATTAAATATGATGATGAAAAGTTTACTGGAAGTGACTTAACAGCTATATTTGGTGGGGTTAAATGTGATTTAAGAGAAGCTAAAATTGATAAAGATGTTGTCATTAATGTTTATGTTACATTTGGTGGAGTTGATATACTTGTTCCTGATAATGTAAAAATAAAAGTTAAATCTACATCAATTTTTGGTGGAATAGATAATAAATCTAAAGAAAAAGTTGATAGTAAAAGTCCTACTATTTATATAAATGGTACTGTATTATTTGGAGGAGTTGAGATAAAATGACACAAACTCAGAAAATAATAAAATATGTTTCAACAGCTTTTGCAGTATTCTTAATCGTTACGATTTTTTCTGGAATATTAAGTTGCGGTTTTGCTTTACTTAGTATTTTTAATTTAATTGATGGTAATGAGTCAGCTATTTCTGATAATGTTGAAGTTATTTCTGATAAAGAATATGATGTTTCTTCATTGGATTTAGATCTTACTTATACTAAACTGGAAATAAGAGTGGGTGATGAATTCAAAGTTGAAACTAATAATTCGAAATTAGTTTATACAAATAGAAATGGTAATGTTAGAATTAAAGATAATAATAGAGGTTGGTTAAACAATAAAGAAAGTATTTTAACAATTTATATTCCAGAAGATTTATATTTAGATAGAGCATATATTGATACTGGAGCTGGTAAAATAAATATAGAATCATTAAATGCAAGAAATCTTAATCTTAAAATTGGAGCAGGTGAAGTCAATATAGATAATATGACAATAACTGGTAGTGCAAAGATTAATGGTGGAGTTGGTAAAGCAACACTTAAATCTTGTCAAATAAACGACTTAAAAGCTGATTTAGGAGTTGGAGAGTTTTCTTTCAACGGTAGATTAACTGGAAAAAACGAGTTTGATTCTGGAGTTGGTTCTGTTAATATAAGTTTAATTGATGATATGGAAAATTATAAGATTGATGTAGATAAAGGAATAGGCAGTATAAAACTTGATGGTGAAAAAATAGATAGTGATAGAGTTTACGGTACTGGAGTTAATGAGATAGAAATTGATGGCGGAGTAGGCGAAATAAAAATTAATTTTGAAGATCAATTTTATGTACAATAAAAAACAAAAGATTTTAATAATCTTTTGTTTTAATTTTATAATTTATTATGTAATTTTAGTAATTCTATTAGCATTTTATCACGATATTCTGCAAGAGATTCATTAGTATTTCCTATTTTCTCATCTCTGTTTTTTAATTCTTCATTTACTCCTAATTGAGCAAGGGATGCAAATTCTTCTGGCATCTCTTTGAAGTCTGCCATATCATTTAGCCATAAATTGATTGATGGTGTAAGGTGTTTCATTAATCCTTCTATACCATTTTTCCCTCCACCTAATTCAAATACTAAAGATGGTCCCATTATTCCCCAACGAAGTCCTGGTCCATATGTTACAGCTTTATCAGCATCTTCAATAGTACATACTCCGCGCATTACTAAGTCACATACTTCACGATATAGAGCCATTTGTAGTCTATTACAGATAAAACCTAAGGCTTCTTTTTGAAGAACTACTGCTTCTTTTCCAATTGATTGATAGAATGCTTTTGCTTTTGCTATTACTTCATCACTTGTTTTTTCTCCTTTTGATATTTCAACAAGTGGTATTAAATGTGGTGGATTATATGGATGAGCTCCAATAAATCTTTCAGGATTTTTTGCAACACTTGCGATTTCTGTTATTAATAGACCTGATGTTGAAGATGCAATAATTGTAGTTGGTTTTGTATATTTTTCTATTTCTATTACTAGATTCTTTTTTATGTCATAACTTTCTGGTGCAGATTCCACTATAAAGTCACTATCTTTAACTGCAGTTTCAAGATTAGTTGTATAGACTATTCTATTTTCAATCTCCTTGCTTTCTTCTTCTGTTACAACATTGTTTTTAATTAGTGGTTGTAAGCTATCGTGTATTCTTTCTTTAGCTAGTGCAATACTTTCTTCACTGATATCATAAACAGTAGTGTTTAATTTTTTAAGTGAGAAGTATAATGCCCAGCTATATCCAATAACTCCTGATCCAATACAGGCTATATTTTTAATTTCATTATTCATTTTTTATCCTCCTTGTACTTATATTATAGGTTAATATTTACATATTTAAAATTTCTTCATTAAATTTTTACATTTGTTTACGTATTAATTTTTTTAGTTAGATAAATCTTTAAGACGTAAGAGACTTTAAATTATACAGAAATTAAAATAATTAGCAGTTATTAATTCTTATTTGTTTTTGTATGATTGTTTAATTATAGTTGGTAATGTTGAAATCAATGATAAAAAATGATAAAGTATATTTTGAATTGAGTAATTAAAAAGATGGGTGATTTTATGGCTTATATAGAATTTAAAAACGTTTGTAAAGAATATAAAATGGGAGATGTTTTTATTAATGCTCTTAATAGGGCTTCTTTTGAAATTGAAAAAGGAGAACTTGTATGTATTTTAGGAGCTAGTGGTGCAGGTAAAACTACGGCATTAAATATCCTTGGTGGGGTGGATAATTTAACTAGTGGTAGTGTTATAGTTGACGGAAAAAGAATTGATAAATTGAGTGATAAAGAATTAATTACATATCGTAGAAATGATATTGGTTTTGTATTTCAATTTTATAATTTAATACAAAATATGACTGTACTTGAGAATGTTGAGTTGGCTGTTCAATTATGTAAAGATCATTTAGAACCAGTTGAGATTATTGATAAAGTAGGGTTATTGCAAAGGATAAATAATTTTCCTGCGCAATTAAGTGGAGGAGAACAACAAAGAGTTAGTATTGCGAGGGCTCTTGCAAAAAACCCTAAATTACTTTTATGTGATGAGCCAACAGGAGCACTTGATTATAAAACTGGTAAACAAATACTTGAGTTGCTTGAAAAAACGGCAAGAGAAGAAAATATGACTGTCGTTATTATTACTCATAATTCGGCAATAAGTGAAATGGCTGATAAAGTTATTCATTTTAGAAGTGGAGAAGTTGAAAAGGTTGTAGTTAATAAACATCCAAAATCAGTAAAGGATATAGAGTGGTAATATGAGAAACAAATTATTATTACATAGTATTAGAAAAATTAAAGATAATTACAAAAGATTTTTATCATTATTTTTTATGTCTTTACTTGGAGTTGGGTTCTTTGTTGGAATAAAAGCAACTAGTCCTGATATGATAAATGCTTTGGATAAATTTCATGATGAAAATAATATTTATGATATTCAAGTAGTTTCTAATATGGGTTTAACAGATAAAGATATTTCTATTCTTGAAGATGTTGATGGAGTTTCTTCGGTTATTGGAAGCTATATTAAAGATGATTTTTTAAAACTTGATTCTTATGAATATACAGTAAGATTAATGAGTATTGATGAAGATGTTAATGAGATTTATGTAAAGAAAGGAAGACTTCCAAAAAATAATAAAGAAATTATTGTTGATGGAAAATTATTAAGGGATAATAAATTAGAGATAGGCGATAATGTAGAAATAGGCGATAAGTCATTTAAAATAGTTGGTGAAGGTCTTAGTCCATTATATTATTCTATGGATAGAGGATTTACTAATATTGGTAATGGGCAAATTAAATATTATGCTTATGTAGTTAGTGATGTTATTAAGAGTGATTATTATACTAATTTGTTTATTTTAGTAGATGATGTAAAAAAATATATAACAAATGATAGTGTTTATAAAGATAAGGTTAATTCTGTCTATGATGAGATTAATCTTCTAAAGCATTCTTTAGAAGAGAGAAGATATAATGAAGTTTATAAAGATATAATTGATATGTCTAAAATGATGAATGTTTCTATCCCTAAAGATTCAATAAAAGATGTAAATATTGATTTATATTTAAGAGATGACAATCAAGCATATAATGATGTAGTTGATGCAAGTGTTAATGTTGGAAGAATTGGAGATGTTTTTCCTCTGGTTTTTTATGTTATTGCTATTCTTATTAGTTTAATTACTATGATGAGAATGGTTGAAGAAGATAGACTTGAAAATGGTACTATGAAGGCATTAGGTTATAAGACAAGTGATGTGTTGATTAAATATCTATTATTTTCTTTTACTGCTACAGTACTTGGTGGAATAATTGGTGTGTTTATTGGATGTACTTTAATTCCAAAAATTATTTGGAATATATATCAAATGATGTTTACAGTTCCTTATTTTAGTTGTGATATTAATGTTAAATATACAATTATTGGTTTAGGTATTGCAGTTATATGTATATGTGGTAGTTCTATATTTGCTTGTATTAAAAATTTAAAAAATGTTCCTGCAAATCTTATGAGGCCTAAGTCTCCTAAAGCAGGAAAAAGAGTTTTACTTGAAAAGATACCTTTTATTTGGAGTAAGTTTAATTTTTCACAAAAGATAACTCTTAGGAATATATTTAGATATAAGAGTAGAGTACTTGCAACACTCCTAGGAATTGCAGGATGTACTGCTTTAATTTTAGCTGGATTTGGTTTAAGAGATGCGGTTAGTAATATTGTAAATTATCAATTTGAAAGAGTATTTCATTATGACAGAATGGTAACTCTAAGCAATGATGTAGATTTAAGTGATGCTTTAGATAATGATATAGTTGATTTTTATACACCATGTTTTTTAAATGATACAATTATCGAATATAATAAGAAACAAGATAACGTAAATTTAATAGTAAGTGATGATTATAATAGTCTTAATAAAGTTATTTCCTTGTATGATATTGATAATAATAATAATAAAAATGTTATACCAAAAGATAATCAAGTAATTATTAGTGAGAAAACAAGAAACGTTTTTGGAGTTGATGTTGGAGACTATTTGTATATAGAAATTGATAATCAAAAGAAGAAAGTAAATGTATCTAATGTCGTAGAAAATTATGTTGGTCAGTATATCTTTTTAAATAAAGAAACATATAATGATTTATTTGGAGAATATGAAAATAATACTTATTATATTAACTTAGATAAAGATTTTGATAGTGGAAGTGTTGATGAATTTGATAAAGATATTTTAAGTACTAATGGTGTTTCTGGATTAGTAAATTCTAATGAAATAATTGATTTAGTTAATAAGACAATGAAATCACTTGATTCTGTTGTAGTTGTCTTAATTGTTGCAGCTGCTTTACTTGCACTTGTTGTTCTTTATAATTTATCAAATATTAATATATGTGAAAGAGAAAGAGAGATAGCAACTTTAAAAGTATTAGGCTTTTATAATAAAGAAGTAGATGATTATATAACAAAAGAGAGTATTATTTTATCAGTAGTCGGTATTATAATTGGACTTGTTTGTGGTAAATATTTAAGTAATTTTATTATTTCTACATGTGAACCTGATACAGTAATGTTTGTTAGAGATTTAAGTTTATTTAGTTATATTATTTCAGCATGTCTTACTTCAGTATTTATGATAGTTATAAATATGATTACACATTTTAGTTTATTAAAGATAGATATGATTGAATCTTTAAAGAATGTAGAGTAGTTGTTTAATACAGATTGGAGAATAGTTTGAAAGAAATAATAAAAAGAATTACAAAATATATATTATTTGATACTTTATTGTACGCAATAGTTATATGTTTACTTGGGCTAATTTTAAATTTAGTTGGATATGTTTTTTTAAAGTGGTTTATTAACTTGAGTATTGTATTGATAATTGGTGGTATTATTATAGGTACCATACAATTAGTTAATAAGATTAGTAATAAAAAAATAAAAGTAATTTTAAAGATTGTTTTTATAGTGATAGAAGTGATAGTTTTATTACCAATTGTTTGTTTATTTTTCTTTTTTCAAGATTTTGAAAGTTTTGTTTTTAAAGATGGAAGTCTAATGATTAAAGAAACACATTCTTTTCTATTTTCAAACTGGATTAATTATTATGATTTTCAAAATATTTTTATAAGAAAGAAAAATGAAAGAATTTATGAAGCATATGATGATTCTCTTCAAGATTATTTATATACAATCTATTATGATGATAATGGTAAACCAATAAATAATAAAGATAATTATGTTAATGATTCAAAAGATGAAGATATTGACAATTCAAATGAAAATAAAAATGATAATATAGTTGATGATGAGTTAGATAAAATTTATAATAAAGTTTTATATGAAAAGAAGTTTGATGATAATACCATTATAAGAATAGTAGCTGTTGATTATATATTAGCTCAAAGAACAATTGTTTCTGTTGAAAAGTCGTTTGATGGAGGAACTACTTGGAAGAGACAATTAGAAAATAATAATGATTTGTTAATAATACATAACGGAGCAGAGTTTTCTTTTATTAATGAAAATGTTGGATTTATAAATGATTTTGGTGTTGCTGGTACTGGAGGAGATAATAGGTTATTATTGGTAACAACAAATGGAGGGAAAAGCTTTGAAAAGGCTACTATAAAAGTAGATCAATTAAATGAAGTATTATATATTCAAGATGTTCCTTACATCGAAGATGATATATTAAAAATTAAGGCAGATGTTTATAGTGATTCGGGCATAGAAAAGATTATTTTGTATAGTGTTGATAATGGAATTACCTGGAGTGAAATAGATAATAAAAATAGTAGATAAAAACTACTATTTTATTGTATCTATAACTATATTTAAAACTTCTTCTTTCATTACTTTGTAATCAATTTCACTATGCTTATGATATATTACTTCATGACAGTAGTCATCTATTAATTTATAAATAATATGAACTTTTTCTTTCAGATTATTTGGATTAAATCCATTATTAATTAATATTGAAACCATTTTATTAGTTACTTTTAATTCGTTTTCTTTAAAGATATTTGCAATATCATCATCCAAATGTTCCATAGCGATAAGCTCTTTATGAGCTTTTTTAGAAATAGTATTTACTTTTAATAAGCTGTCAATCATATCATTGATAACATTTCTAAAGTTGTCTTTATTTATTTCTCTTGTTTCTAAGATATTTATTAGTGGATAGAGATTATTATCTGTATAGATTTTAGTACCTTCTATGAAAATTTCTTTTTTATCATTAAAGTACTGATAGATAATTCCTGTTGAAACATTAGCATAATCTGCTATTTCATTGGTATTGGTATTAAAGAAACCTTTTTCACACATTAATTCAAATCCTTTTTCTATAATACGATTCCTTTTTTCAATGGATCTTTTTTGAGTTGGCATTCTTGTTTCAGACATATTTAGTCACCTCTTTTTTTATTATTATACCTTTATAAAAATAATAAAACAATATTATGTGATATTTTATTCATATTTTATTGACTATATTTATGGATAAGTATATAATTTAAATATGATATATAGTTCATATTTAAATTGAAATAAGCATAAATTATAAAAGGAGATTGTAAAATGAAAACACAAAAGAATATTTTGATCGCATTTTTATTAAATATTTCTTTTTCGATATTTGAATTTTTTGGAGGGATATTTACTAATTCAGTTGCGATTCTTTCGGATTCTATTCATGATTTAGGTGATGCATTATCAATAGGAATTTCATATTTTTTAGAAAGAAAGAGTAAAAAGAAACCTGATAATAATTATACGTATGGTTATACAAGATATTCTGTTTTAGGGGGAGTTATTACTACAACGATTCTTTTAGTTGGGTCAATATTAGTAATAGTTGGTGCGATAGAAAGATTATTTAATCCAGTTGAAGTTAATTATAGTGGAATGATTATATTTGCTGTTATTGGTGTTGTTCTTAATTTTATTGCTGCTTACGTTACAAGAGAAGGGGACTCACTTAATCAAAAAGCAGTTAATCTTCATATGCTAGAGGATGTTTTAGGTTGGGTTGTTGTTTTAGTTGGAGCGATATTCATGAAGTTTACCGATATTAAAGTACTAGATTCAATTATGAGTATAGGTGTTTCTACTTTTATACTATTTCATTCCTTAGGTAATTTAAAAAGTATATTAGATTTATTTTTAGAAAAAACTCCAAAAGATATTAATATAGATGAATTAAGAAATCATTTGCTTAAAATAAAAGGTGTTGAAGATATACATCATATTCATGTATGGAGTATTGATGGATATAGTAATTATGCAACAATGCATATTGTAACAAAGTCTAAAGATATAAAAACAATAAAAAAGGAAATAAGAGAAGAATTAATTGAACATAATATTTGTCATTCTATATTAGAAACAGAAGATGAAGTGTGTGAAGATATAGAATGTCATGTAGAAGTTCACAATAGTGGACATCATCACCACCATTAAATAAAATAAAGGTAAATCAGCATATATTGGAGATTTACTTTTTTTATGATGAAAGATGTTAGTATTCAAAGTAATGCATTGATTTATTATTATCTAAATCAAGACCTGTTGAATAAGAAATGTTTGGTATTACTTTTTTTAATGATTCAATATCAGTATTTTTATATAAAACATCATTAACAACTTCTATTATTTTTAGACATTTATCAAGACTGATTTCTAATAAATCATCAAATGAATAATTATATGTTTTATCTTGAAAGCATGGATGATTCCATACTTTATGATTGAGATTTAAAAAATTTTCATTTATATCATTTATATGAGTACTATAAGCTGATAGATAACCAAATTTATGTCTAGTTATTTTGTCAATTATTTTATAGAAAAATCTTTTTATTCCGAATCTATCATTTATAAATAATGTATATTTTATTTTTGCAGAGGTGATACTTTTTTTATAGTAATATCCGATTTTATTTTCATTGTAAACATTATGATATGTTTCATTTATTAAATTGATTAATTTATCATCAAAAATAGGCTTTTTAATAATATCTTTAGAGACATTACAATATTTATAATCTCTTCCATAATATTTTTTATAATAATAAGCATCTAAATCTTTTTCAATATGAGAATGTTCTCCACGATATTTGTAGCTACTTTTTTCATTTCCATGATAAGTACCAGTTTTATAAAAAATAAAGGGATGACATGTTGAATCTAAAACATAATGAGTAATTGAACCATAAAGATAGGCAATTGCTGGAGCATAATTTTTTAAATTATGTTTTTTAATATTATTAATAAGGTCTATAAAGTAAGCTTGTGTTTTTTTCTTGTGAGCTTTACTTCCAAACTTTTTAATTTGCATAGATTTTTTTAAATTAAGTGAAGAATAGTAAAATAAGTAATCATGACTTTGGGCAAATGTTAAATATATTTGTTTGGCTTTATTAATTGTTTCTGCATCTTTAGTATCAAGCTTATCTAAAACGTTTTTTGCAAACATATCGTGTGTAATTATTGATGGCATATTATCATCCTCTTTCTTAAATATTATAACATGTTAAATATTTAAATAAAATTATTGTGAATATAAATTCAAAAGAATTATTAAATTATTATAATATGTGTTATAATTTTTTTGAAAAGTGAGATTTTACTTAAAAAGATAAATTCAATTTTAAGGCTTAATGTTTTTTTCTTTTATTTAAACTATTTATATTTATTGAATTATTTTTTAATAATAGTATTTTGAGGAGAAGTGAGTATGAATAAGCCAAAAACAACATTATTTATGTTAGAGTCATTAGATGGAAAGATTAGTAGTGGTAATAGTGATGAGTTAGATTCTGATAAAGATTGGCGTAAAATTAGTGGAGTAAAAGAAGGATTACAACAATATTATGATATAGAGCAGACTACTGATTTATTTTCTTTAAATACAGGAAGAGTTATGAAAAAAATTGGTATTAATGATAGAAGTGATATTCCAGCTAAGAGTCCTTGCAGTTTTATTATAATAGATAATAAGCCTCATTTAAATGAGAACGGAATAGATTATTTATGTAGGTGGGTAAAGACTTTATATCTTGTAACAACTAATAAAAATCATGTTGCATATAATTTAAAAAGTAATTATGATAATTTGATTATATTGGAATATACTGAGTTAGATTTAGGCTTACTTTTAGAAGATTTATATGAAAAATATAATATTAATAATTTAACTATCCAATCAGGGGGTAATCTTAATGGATTATTTTTAAGAGAAAATTTGATTGATTATGTAAATATAGTAATAGCACCATTATTAGTTGGTGGAAGGGATACTTCAACCTTAATTGATGGTGTTTCTATAACAAAATCTAGTGAACTTAATAAATTAAGAGCATTAGAGTTAGTTGAATGCAATAAGCTTGATAATTCTTATATACAACTTAAATATAGGGTAATAAAGTAGAGGAGAAAGATATATGATTATAATTTATGATTTTGATGGTACTTTAACACCATTTGGAATACCTAAATATAAAATTTTAGAAGATATTGGTTATAATAGTGATAAGCTATTAAAACGTGTAATGGACTTGATAAAAAAAGATGGTTTGTCATTATATGAGGCTTTTTATAAAACATATGAAGATATTTTAAAAGAAAATAAAGTTGAGATGAGTTATGATAATGTTGTTTTAGGTGCAAAAGATATTACATTTAATCCTGGGGTTTTATCATATTTTGAAGAGTTAAGTGAAAAGAATAGTGGAATTAAACACTTTATTGTTACTTCTGGATTTGAAGATTATGTACGAAGTACTAGAATTTGTGATTTAGTTAATGGAATTTATGGAACTACTTATCACAAAGAGAAAGATATATTTACTAAAGTTAATAGAATTATTACTGATGAAGAAAAGCCTAATGTTATTGACATGATTGTTTTAGAAAATCCTGGTAAAAAAGTTATTTATGTTGGTGATGGATTAACTGATAAAAGTGCTTTTCAAGCTGTTCATAATCTTGGAGGTAAGTGTATATTTGTTGGTTCTGAAGAACAAGATTATGAAAATTATAAAAAGTTAAAAGCTATGGGAATAGTTGATGAATATTTTTTAAGAGATTTTACAAATGGGTCTCCTTTTAGAAAATTTATAGAAAAAGAAATTTATAAGAATATTAAATAGATTTAATTATCTATTTTTTTATTATTGACATAGGTGTTAGACACTGGTGTATTATTATAATGTAAGGGATGATTATTCAATGGAAAAACAAACAGCTGGGAGAGATAATTTGGGAATATTAGCTCCTAAGTTTGCAGAATTAAATGATGATGTTCTATTTGGAGAAATTTGGAGTAGAGAAGATAAACTATCTTTAAGAGACAGAAGCATGATAACTATATCAGCATTAATGGCACAAGGATTATATCCTCAAGTTAAATCACATTTAGTTTTAGGTAAGAAGCATGGTTTAAAAAAGGAAAAAGTAGTAGAGATGATTACACAACTTGCCTTTTATACAGGATGAGCAAAGGCTTGGAGTGTATTTCCTATGGTAGAGGAGGTTTATAAAGATGAATAGAGAAGAATTTGATAAAGTAAATGTATTTGGATTAGGTAATCCTAATGATGCTTATGCCCAATATTTTATAGGTAATTCTTATCTTAATCCACTTGCTAAAATAGATGATGCTAAAATATCTTTAGCTAATGTAACTTTTGAACCTGGATGTAGAAATAATTGGCATATTCATAAAGCCGCAAAAGGTGGAGGACAATTACTAATATGTACTGCAGGAAGTGGTTGGTATCAAGAAGAAGGTAGGGAAGCTGTTAGTTTAGAACCAGGAAAGGTAATCGTAATTCCTGCAAATGTTAAACATTGGCATGGTGCTAAAAAAGATTCTTGGTTTAGTCATATTGCTATGGAAATACCTGGAGAAGATTCTTCTACTGAATGGTGTGAACCAGTGACAGACCAAGAATATAATAAATTATAATTATGAGGTATAACCTATGTTAAGTTATGAGGGAATATTTTTTGAAGGAGAAACAGTAGATTTTATTCATTCTTTAGAAAAATTTCAATTGCCAATTGTTAATGATGAAATTCATTGTACTTTTAAATATCATCCATCAGAAAATGAAATATTTGATGAACTGGTTGGTAAAGAAATAGAAGTATTAATAGTTGGCTATGGTTATGATGGAAATAATAGTGGATTTGAAGTACAACTTCCTATAGATATAATGCAATATTATATAAATTATGAAGAACATGATCCAAGTAGATTAAAAAAACCCCATATTACAGCATCATTAGCAAAGGATGCAAAAGCTTCCAATACTAAAGATTTAATATTTGAGAAATTACCAAAATCTTACATAGTAAAAGGAAGATTTGGTTATTGGATTAAAGAAGAAAACATTGAATATTTATCATATGATAAATATAATAAAATTGTAGCTGAAAAACGTGGAGATTCTGAAAAGTTGAATTAAAAGGATTTGAGTAAAAATGATAGTAATTAAAATAATGCACTCTAAAGATGGTGTTTGTAGAAAGTATATTCAAAAAACTAATGATGAGTATAGAATTGAGACTACATATGTAGATTATAGTAATAAAAACATAATTTGTTTTTCAACACAAATCGGATGTAATATGGGATGCAGATTTTGTTATAATGGAGTTAGAAATAATTTTGTGCGTAATTTGACATATGAAGAAATAGTTTCTCAAATAGAAAATGTTATTCAAAATGAGAATATAAATAATAATAAACCAATTTTATTTAGTGCAATGGGAATTGGGGAGCCATTATTAAATTATGAAAATCTAATAAGAGCATTTAATTACTTAAATGAAAAATATAAAAATTCTAAATTTGCATTAGCTACGTGTGGAGTTAATCAAAAATATATCTTGAGTTTAGCAGAAGATTTAAAGAATATAAATTTTAAGTTAGAAATTTCTCTTCACTCAGCAGATTCGATAAAAAGAAAAAAAATAATGCCTATAAGCGATAATTTGATATCTTTAGTAGAAGTAGTAAAAAAGTATAAAGATATTAGTGGTAAAAAAGTTGAATGGAATTATGTTTTATTTGATGGTGTTAATGATAGCATTGAGGATGCTAAAAAATTATTTGAGTTACTTGGTAAAGATGAATATATAAAAATTAATAAATTCAACAAGGTAGATATAAGTCATTTATCAGAAAGCAAAAGAGTTAATGAATTTATATTAGAATTAAAAAAATATGGTATGCAAGTGGAGTATTATGAAACTAATGGTTCTGATGTAAATGGAGCATGTGGGCAAATGATATCAGGAGATGTAAATAAGATTGCATATAAATAATTCGTATATACAACTTAAATATAATGTTATTAAAGATAGGTGATTAATTTGGATAATAAAGATATCCCTCAAAGTGTATTAGAATATGGATTTGATTTTGATTGGGATGAAAAGGATGTTTGGAAGTTAGAATATCCAACAACAAAAATAAGTATTGAAGATTTGAAATGGCATTTTGATGTTCCATTTTGGGATTATGGTAATGATTATTATAATCTAACACCTAATCAGGTTATAGATGATAAAGAAAAATATAGTGAGCAATATAATAGAGTAATGAATTCCGATATTAATTACCCAATCGACATTATGGAAAATAAAGGTAGATATGTTATATTAGATGGGCTACATAGACTTTTAAAATGTAAAATACTTGGTTATAAAGAAGTAGATGTTAGAATTATTCCAAGATGCGAAATAAAAAATATTTCTAAGTAATTAATTTATCTTGTCTTATAGTTAGTAATAAACTGAAATAGAAAGTATCTATTTTAGTTTTTTTAATCATGATATAATATTTTTATAAGTTAAACTTTAATATTATTTGAAAGAGAGAATTATTATATGAAAAAGATATTAATTTTATTAATGCTAATTTTTATGGTTACAGGTTGTTCTAAAACTATTGAATTTGAAAAAGTAGAAAAAAGTGATGATGGTTTTCATGAGATAATTAGTGTTGAAAAAATTAATGGTGGAGTTATATACTATAATGGCAACAAAGTTATTTTTGAGAAAGATGGTTATAAAGTAGAAATTGCAGATGATGTTCAATCTTTATGGAGAGAAAATGATGATATTTATTATGATAGTAATAATGTATTATATTCTTATAATATAAAAACTAATGAAGAAAAAAGATTGGTTGATAGGCCATATAATATATTAGGAAAATATAATGATAATATTATATCTTATTATGGTAGAAGTATATATTCTATAAATGGTACAAAGAAAACTAGAATATTTAAAGATGGTTATTATTTGAATAGAGCAGTTTTATATAATAATAAAGTATATGGAATTCCTTCATCTAATATATATGAGTATAATTTAGATACTTTAAAAGTTAATAAAATGACTAAAGGTTTAGAAATGTCTTTTTTTGATAATATTGATAACAAACTATATGTAATTACTAAAGATAAGAAAAAGTTTACTTATTATAAAATTACTGATAAAGGACTAGAGAGGGATTTTGTTATTAATGGAGCTGTTATTGTTTCTCAAAAAGAAGTTAGAAATGGTATGTTTGTAGAATTTAACACAAATTTTAATGATCATTTTAGTGGTAATAGGTTATTATATGTTCATAATGGTAAAATAAAGAAGATAGATAGTAATTATAGTTACTATATGTTAGGTGTTATTGATAATAAATTTTGTTATTATAAAAATAAATATAATTATGGTACTTATGATGACAATTTAAAGACATTTTATTTATATGATGGACATAAAAGTACAGAAGCTTTTGAGTTAGATGTTGATTCTTTTGAAGATGTTGTAGGGCATGAATATGGTGATGGACTTTTAATAGAAGTAATATATGAGTCACATACAATGCTTTATAAGTATGATGGTAAAGATATTGTTAAAATAGAGACTCCTAATAATTTTTATAGAGTAATAGGTTTGGATATTTTGGATAATAAAGCATATATAAGATATAGTGATGGTGAGGAGTCA
Organism: uncultured Muribaculaceae bacterium; assembly: GCA_964530845.1. Classification (GTDB taxonomy): domain Bacteria; phylum Bacillota_I; class Bacilli_A; order RF39; family UBA660; genus UBA3789. The sequence goes on along the minus strand of CAZHBS010000002.1, from coordinate 69,106 downwards.
ATGAATTCTTTAGGGACAATTATTGATTTAAGTAAAGAAAAGGAGAATGAATAATGTTTTCAAATGAGGTTTTAGAAAAATTAATGAAAGTAGTAATTGAAGAAGTTGATGTTGCAGTTGAGGAGGGGAATTCTCCATTTGCTGCTATATTAATTGATACTGAAGGAAATATAATTGAAAAGGCTCATAATACAGCAAAGTCTACATGCAATCCAACGGCTCACGCTGAAATTAATTTGATTTCGGAGGCTTGTAAGAAATTGAATACAAGAGATTTGTCAAAATACTTTTTAATGTCAAATGCTTGGAGTTGTAGTATGTGTATGTCTGCTAGTATAAAAGCGAAAATAAATAATTTCTTTTTTGGTGCACCTAGTGAAGGTGATATGAATCCAAATGTAACAATATTTGATATTAAAGATAAGACATCTGGAGAGTTAAATATAATCACAGGTATTCTTGAAGATGAATGCAAAGAACAAATTGAGAAAGCAAGAAAAAAATAAATATTTATAAATAAAATGGTGCGGTTGAAATTACAATTAATAAAAAAGAAAAAGTTTTTCTTTTTTTCTTTAAATATTATTTTGACAAATTGTGTCATATGGAGTAATATTTTAACATAGGATAGGATTTAATTAGGAATGATTTTTGATGTGAAAGGGAAGTGTTATGTATGAAAAAATCAAGCTTATTTAAAGGAATACTATTTACAACTTTTTGTTTATCAATAGTTACTTTTTTATTTATATTTACAGGTAAGACAGAGTCTTTTTTTGGTAAAAAAATAGATAAATATGATGTTCTTACTTACAATACTGGTAATGTTGAGACAGGGGATGTTTTGTTTTTATCTGACATTCCTTATAGAAATGCTCAGATTGGTTGGGGTACTATTGGATTAGACAAGACAAATTCTAATGGTGCTTTATCTCTTAGATTAGATGGAGCAGTAGTTACTGTAAAAAAAGGTATATGGGCTCATGCTACATCTACTGTAGAATATGATATTAGTAATTATAAAAATTATGATTATTTTACTACTTATTATGGTTTAAATACTACAGCTGGTAATAATGGAAATGGAGCAAAGTTTTATATATATACGTCTGTTGATGGAACTAATTGGACCTTGCGAACTGAAGAGAATCCTGTTGCTTTAAAAGGAACAAATAATGCAGTATATGCAAAAATTGATATAAGAGATGCTAATTTTATAAAATTATATGTTAATGATAATGGTTCTAATGGTAGTGATCATGCCGTATGGGGAGATGCTAAACTAGTTAAAGAGGGCTATTCTGACAATGTTATGATGACTGTTGAAGAATTTGATAAGATAATAAAGGATAATTATCGTTCTGGTAGAGTACCTGATGATTTGACTTTAGTGTTACTTCAAAGAAACTTTATAAAGAATGTTGGTCAATATCAATTACGTTCTTTTTTAGAAAGTGACCAAAAAAATAAAGAAACATTAGATTGGTTTTTAAATAATGAAGAGGCATTAAGACTTTGGACAATTGGAGGAGCTCCTTATGGTACTTATGAAAGATCTTTACAAGTTTTAAGTGATTTGTATCATGCTTATAAATCTGATTTAGAAATTGATGATGTTACTCCTAATGGGACAAAATATAAAGATTTATATTTGAAAATGATGCTTTCTCTTTCACTAAGTCATTCAACTAATGTTGGATTATGGGTTGATCCAAGACAACAATCCAATGCTCTTACTCGTTATGAAATTTATAAAAAAATGCATAAAGAGAATATGCTTGGATCTAGTGTAATGTTTGAAAACTACACAATTGAAGAAATGCGTGCAGTTATGTTTACAAATATTGATGATGAAGAAATTATTTGGTTGAGGGATTATTCTACTAAATATTCTAATTTAGCTGAACGTTTTAATCCATATAAATATATAACTTATACATTTAATTATGGTTATTATAAGCCACAGTACTATACGCAGGCAAATTATGCTATGTGGAACAAAAAATATAACCTTGAAAATTATGGAATTACATATAAATCAGGAGTTCCTAAACTTTGGATTGTATTTGAAGAAGGTGCTGTATGCGGAGGGTTATCTAAAACAGCTGCTAATTTATATGGAGTTTGGGGATATCCTGCTCGTGTTGTAGGACAGCCAAGGCATGCTGCATATATTTATATGTATAACGCAGGTGGAGGAAATAATGCTTGGCAGTTATCTAATAGTGTTGTTGCTAATGGTTGGGCATATACTACTGGAGGAGCATTGATGAATGGTTGGGGTAGCAGATATGCTACTAATAATAGTAAGATGCAAAATTCATCATATTTATTCCTTGCTCAAGAAGCACAAAACGAGTATGAAAAGTATGAACAAGCTGAGCTTATTTTGTTGCTTGAAGATGTTTACAAAGATGACAGAAAGATGCTTGAAAAAATATATCGTGCAGCTTTGGATGAAGAAATTATTAATTTAGATGCTTGGATTGGTTTGATTAATTTATATATAACTGATGATAGTAAGAGTGATGAAGATTTAATCGAACTTGCTCGTAAAGTAGCAGAAGTTTATACATATCATCCACTTCCTATGTATGATATGACAAGAAGAATTGGTTCTAAAATTAAATCTGCAGAATATCAAAGTAGTTTAATGATGCTACAAAACAAGACTTTAAAGAAAGCGGCTAATGCAACTAATGCTAATACGATATATTATAGAGAAGTACCAACAATTGCAAATGTTCTTTTAGGAATTGTTGATACATCTATTGCTAACTTCTCATTTAATGGAGCTGATGCTGGCAAAATTGTACTTTCTAAGGCATTGCAAAGTTCACAAGTAACTTGGAAATATAGTATTGATGGTGGAAATGATTGGAAGACATCTTATGAATCTTTTGCACAATTAACAGAAGATGAGATAAAGAGTATTAATACAACCAATGATATTAAGATATTTATTGTTGGTTTACCTCAAACAGATGATAATATTTATACAATAGATATTACTAAGAATGCAGCTCCTACTACTATTTCTATTAATGATTTGGAAGATAGAATGTTTGGAGTTAACGCATCAATGGAGTGGACACTTGATACTAGTGGAGAATGGACATCATTTGCTAGTAGTAATCCTTTATTTACAGGAGATAAGAGAGTATATGTAAGAACAGTTGCTAGTGGTTCAAAAATGGCAAGTGATCCTATAAACTTTACATTTACAAATAATAGTTCAGAACCAACAAAGAAATATATTCCATATAGCCTTTTAAGTGTTCCTATTGTATCTGCATCTCAGCCTAATGAAGGCAATAAAGCAAATATTGTAGATGGAAATCCTAATACTTATTGGCGCTCTTATAGGAACAAGGGGATGGGAGCAGCTTATGTTCCTGCTTATGTAATTATTGAACTTGAAGATCCAAGATTTGTAAATGCGTTAGAATATACTCATGATAGATTTGCTATTACTAAGTTCTCAAATGGAAATGTACCTTATGGTTTTGCTCATAATGTTGAGATTTCAGTTAGTATGGATGGTACTAATTGGACAAAAGTTGCGACAAAGAATTTTGCGAATAACAATAACAATCCACAACAAGTTGTTTTTGATGAAGCATTACAAGCAAAATATGTTAAATTTGATGCAAAAACAATTTATCAAGCAATTACTAATAGTTTAGCTATTGGTGAAATTACATTATTTGAAGATACTACTGCAGATCCAACACCTAGGGCAACAGTAAATTATAATATTGTTGGTAAGACTAATAAAGATGTTGTTGCAGAATTAATTAATCCAACTAGAAAAATTAAAGTCACAAATAATGATGGTAAGATGACTCATACGTTTACTGAAAATGGGGAATTTACTTTTGAGTTTGAGGATAGCGCGGGAAATAAAGGTTCTGCTGTTGCAAAAGTTGATTGGATTGATAAGTCAGCTCCAACAGTTGATGTAACTTTTAGTACAACCGAGCTAACTAATAGTGATGTAGTTGCAACGCTTAACTTTAATAAAGATGTAACTATTTTGTCTGATGATGTTCAAATTGCTATTAACCCTAATGATAATAGTAAAACTATAACATTCTTATCTAACGATACTGTTGAATTAAGATTTCAAGATACGCTTGGCAATGTAGGCTCTAAGACAATTACAGTTGACTGGATTGATACTGTTGCTCCTACTGCTGAGGTTACATTTGATAAGGTTCATTTAACTGATGGTGAAGTAGTTGCAACACTTGTTCCTAGTGAAGATGTAACCGTTACAAATAATGATGGAAGTTTAACACATACTTTCACAAAAAATGGTGATTTTACATTTGAGTTTATTGATAAGGCTGGTAATAAAGGTTTTGCTACTGCTCATGTTGATTGGATTTCTAGGGTTCCTGAATATAGTGTTAAGTTTTCTAATACTAAACCAACGAATAAAGATGTAACTGTTGAATTAAAACTTGAAGATGGTTATAGAATATTTAACAATAATGCAAGTAATATTTATACATTTACTGATAGTGGTACATTTAATTTCTTATATAAGGATGAGAATGGTTATGATGGTTTAATTCCTGTTACTGTTGATTGGATTGATAAAGTTGCTCCTACAGGTACATTTGAATATAATATAAAAGCTATTACTAATAAAGATGTTAAAGTTACACTAAAACCTAGTGAAGAAGTTACTGTTGAAAATAATAATGGTTCTTTTGATTATACATTCACAGAAAATGGAGAATTTACATTTAATTTAGTAGATAAAGTTGGGAATAAAGGTAGCACAACTGTTAAAGTTGATTATATTGATAAGATAAAGCCTACTGCCACTATAGAATATAGTACAAAAGAAGAAACTGATGGTGAAGTTGTTGCTACAATAAAGCCGAGCGAAGAAGTTACTATATTAGGAGCTGGAAAGGATAGCTATACTTTTACAGAAAATGCAGAATATACTTTTGAATTTGTTGATAGGGCTGGTAATAAAGGTTATGCAACTGCACGTGTTGACTGGATTAAGAAAAAGAATGAAGATATTCCTAAAGAACCTGATGAAAAACCATCTAAGCCTAGTGATAATAAGCCTAATGGTAAACCTAGTAATACAACTTCAAATAATATATCTAAAGAAAACTCTACTATTACTTATAAGGAATTTTCAAATGGAAATGTTGTTGCAATGATTCCAAGTAATATTATTTCTAAATATAATGATATTTCTTTAAAATATGAAGTTCTTACTTTGAGTGATAGTCAAAAGGCAAGATTTGGTACTGATAGTGAGATTTATGATATTTCATTAATTTCTAATGATTCTAATGATAATGAGAAAATAGATTTATCTAGCGAAGTTATTGAGCAAAGATTTAAGCTTGACTCTAATAAGAAATTTGATGGTGTCTATGCTGTAAGAATTGATGGCAGTGTTTTTAAGTTAGATTATAAAATCAATGATAATAACGAAGTGGTTTTTAAAGAAAATGGATTAAATCGATATATCATTGCTTATAAAACAAAATCTGATAATGATGATTCTTCAATTATCGATGATGATGAAGATATTGATAATAATTTAGAAAAAAATGATAATTATACTAAATATATATTTATAGGAGTATTTGCTATATTAACTATTGCTGGAGTATTCTTTGTTATTAAGAAAATGAAAAAGGATGATAATATTATTTAGAAAAAAGGTTTAATATACCTTTTTTCTTTTTGTTCATAATGCTATAATTTAATATGCAGGTGATTGTATGAAAAAAGTTTTAATATATTTTTTGTTAATAGTTTTATCTTTTACATTATATGGTTGCAATAGTAATAATGAAGAAGTTACTGATAACAGTTTAAGTATTGAGGATAAAATGAATAATATAATTGAAACAAATAATTATATTATTGTTGATGTTAGATCAGAAGATGAATATAATGAGGGACATGTAGTTGATTCTATCAATATTCCTTATGATCAAATTGATGAGAATATAAATCTTGATAAAACTAAGACTATTATGGTTTATTGTAGAAGTGGTAATAGAAGTAGTATTGCTTATAATACGTTAGTAGGTTTAGGATATGATGTATTAGATTTAGGAGCATATGAGTCTATAAATTTAGAGAAAGAATAATCATGATTTTAAATGTTAGTGGAAGATGTGATATTGTCGCCTTTTATAGTGAATGGTTTATGAGACGATATAGAGAAGGGTATGTTGATGTCAGGAATCCATTTAATCCTAAAATGATTAGTAGAATTAGTTTTGATAATGTCGACTTAATTTTATTTTGTACTAAAAATCCGATTCCAATATTGGATAAAATTAAAGAAATTGATAAACCAATCTTATTTCATGTTACTATTACTCCATATAAGGAAGACATTGAACCTAATGTAAGAGAAAAGAGTAAAATAATTGAAGCTGTAAAAGCACTTTCTAACATTCTTGGAAAAGATAGGTTGACAATTAGGTATGATCCTGTATTTTTAAATGATAAATATACATTAGATTATCATGTTAAGGCATTTGATAGATTATGTTCTTTATTAGATGGTTATGTCAGTAAAATATTAATTTCTTTTATAGATGATTATAAAAATGTTAGAAAAAATGGAGACATATTAAAGTATCGAGAGTTTACTGAGAATGATTATAAAGTAATTGGTGAGTCATTTAGTAAAATAGCAAAAGAACATGGAATGGTTGTACATACATGTTTTGAAGATAGAAATTTAGTTGAGTATGGTTTCGTTAAAGATGAATGTTTATCACATGAATTGGCTTTTAAACTTACTGGTAAAACTTATAAGAGTTGGACAGCTAGAAAAGAGAAGAAGTGTAACTGTGTTCAGATGGTGGATATAGGTGTATATAATTCTTGTAAGCATTTTTGTAAATATTGTTATGCAAATTATGATGAAGATAAAGTTATTAGTAATTTTAATAATCATTTTGATGATTCGTCTTTACTTGTTGGAAAGATAGAGGAAGATGATGTTATTAAAGAAAGACTAAAATGATTGGAGAATAAATGAAAAAGGTTATAGTTATTGGGTGTCCTGGGGCAGGAAAAAGTTATTTTTCAAATAGATTGAAAGAGATTACAAATTTAAATTTATATCATTTAGATATGTTATATCATAATAGTGATGGGTCGCATATTCCAAAAGATGAGTTTGACAGGATATTAGTTGGAATTTTTAAAGAAGATAGTTGGATAATTGATGGTAATTATCAAAGAACTATGGAGTTAAGATTAAAGGAATGTGATACTGTTTTTTTACTTGATTATTCTCTTGATGAGTGCCTTTCTGGAGCTTTATCTCGAGTTGGTGTAAAAAGAGATGATTTACCTTGGATAGAAGAGAGTCTAGATAGAGACTTTAAACAAAAGATTCTTGATTTTCCAAAAACTAAGTTGCCCCTTATATATGATTTATTGGATAAGTATAAAGATGGAAAATCTATCATAATTTTTAAAACAAGAGAAGAAGCAGATACTTATTTAGAAAGCTTAATATTAGAAAAAGATAAGGTAAAATAAAAATAAAATCCTAGTTCAGTATACTCGATTGGTGTTTCAATAATACTTTTTTAGTGTCTACTTTTTATTAACAACTTCATAACTAAATGATTAATTTATATATATTAATTGAAACTCTACCACAAGTATACAACTATTTTTTATTGTACGTGCTATAATTGCAATAACAAAGGTGATTGTATGAATATAGAAAAAATTGGAAAATATATTGCAACACTTAGAAAAAAACAAAAATTGACTCAAAAAGAACTGGCAGAGAAGTTAAATGTGACTGATAAAGCTGTGAGTAAGTGGGAGAATGGAAGATGTATGCCAGACGTTTCACTTTTTGAACCATTATGTGCAATATTAAATATAACTGTTAGTGATTTGTTAAATGGTGAAAAAATAAAAAATGATAATAGCATTGATGTAACTGACAAATTATTGATTAGAACAATTGATTATTCTAATAAAAAAGTTTCGAAGATTAAAAAAAAATATTTAATAATAACAATTTTAATATTTATATCTATGTGTGTTGTTATGTTTATTTCAGATTATAATAATGTATTAAGAGGGGAAAAAACAGATTATATGCTGAAAATATATGGAAGCAATTCAAAAGATATTTATATTGGTTTCGGATATAAAATGATTAGATATAAGAACTCTAATGATAGCTTTGAAGATAATATTAAATTTGGATTTTATATATTTTCATGGAATGTCTCACCACCGATTATAACACCACCATCATTAAGTGTTATTAATAAAAGAAATCGAATCTTAACACAAATAGGTTCATATTGTATAAAAACAGTTAACAATGGGCTGGAAGTAAATACTTGTAGTGACGCCATACCTTTAACAAAAATAAAATATAGTCAATATTTAGAGGCTTCATTTAACGATATAATTTCAATAAATAATGATACAATAAAAATCCATGATGTTACATTATATAGTACTGAAAATAATAAACCCATTGACATAGAAATTGATAGCGATGAATATAGTTTCGTAGTGCCAAATATTAAAGGAACATTTTATGTGAAATTAGATACTTTAAGTGAAATTGGTACTTGTTGGTATTCATTTAAACTTGATATTAAATAACTTATCAAGAGAAAGAAAATATAAGATAATAAGATAAAATAAATTTAAAACCCTAGTTCATATTGAATTAGGGTTTTTCTTTTTAATTATCTAAATAATAATTCTTAATTTTTTCTATTGTACCATTCTTATCAATTCTTTCCCATTCTTTTTTATATATTTCTCTTGTATATTGTTTATTTAAATAATCTTTTTCAAATTTATCTCTTTTTTCAACTAGAATGGGATTATTAGTCCAAAGATTAAAATGACCAAATCCTTCTAATCTTTTTAACATATAAGAGTAGCAATTTTCAAAGTGTTGATCAAATGAAGAATAGTTTGGGTATTTTTTTATTGATGTTGCAAGTTGTCTTTTAGCAAGTACTTCTATATCAAAATCTCTATCTGAATCTGAAAGAATTTTTCCATACATGTTTCTTGGAGATTCTTTTTTAGAACCTCGGTGGTCTTCTATAGCTTCTTTCATTTCTTTTATATCTTCATCTGAAAAGAATTTTCTTAGTTTTTTATCATTTTCTAGAATTTTTCCTGATTCTTTTTCATGATTTTCTCTATCAATATTAAGACCGGAATCGTGATATGCTGCAATAGTATAGGCTTTATTAATATCAAGATTGTAATAATTTGCTAAAAAAAGACAATTATTCATTACGCTATTTATGTGTATCATTCCATGAGAATAGTATCTATCATACATGGTAAAAATATTTTTTTCTATATATTCTTTTAATTCTTGATTCATATTGATACCTCTTATTTCTTAAAATATTATATCAAATAATTATAATATTAGATAATAAAAATACAATCAAAATGATTGTATTAATATTCTTTTTTATATACTTTGTTTTCACCTGGATGAAGTTCATGACTTTCAAGATTTGGTTGATCAAATGTATCAAAGTCTTCTGGTCGTAATTCGTCTAATTCCCATCTGCTGAATCTAAATTCTTCGTATACTTCTGTTGCACAACTCTCACCAATATATGGATATTCATCTATTATTTCTCTAATATCGTCAACTAATGGACTTTTTTCTAATGTGAATCTTCCGTTTTTTCTTACAATTCTGTAACCAAAATATTTGTGATGAAATAGTCTAGTTCTACCAGTATTGTCTGGATTATTTGGATTTTCTGTCCAACCATCATGATGTACTGTATAAGTTTCTGTTTTAACATTTCCTTCACTATCAGTTGTAGTTCTTGTTTCAATGGTATCATATTCATAGTAAAATTTTAAGTAATCATGAAGATGAGACATTTTATAATATAAATAGTCCCAATTATCTTCTCCTGTAAATAATGAGTTTCTTTCTAATAAGTTATAAAAATCTTCATCTGTTTTAGTAATCTCAATATAATCATCACATCTATTATAACCAGACATATTTAAATATTCTGATTCTATGTATCTTTCAATATCTATATCATCTGTAATTTCTTTAACATATCTATGTACGTGTTGTGTTGGAATATTACATTCAGATTTTTCTCCACAACCTGTTAAAAGTATGGATAAAAGTAATGCTGAAGATATTGCTTTTCTTTTGTAATCTTTTGCCATAAAAATCTCCTTAACGCTAAATTATATTATCATAATAATAATATAGAGTCAATAAATTTACTTGACAGTTATTATTCTCAAATGTTATTATATGAACGAAAAAAAGGAAGAGGATTTATGGGAGAATTAGGTTTTGAAACTAGTGATAATTTAGACTTATCTAGAGGTTACAAAAAATATGAATCATTAGTAAAAAATATTAATGGAATATTTAAAAAAATAGAAGGAATTTTTGATATTAGTGAGTATAAAAGAGAATTAGCAACTATTCAAGAAGAAGCTTGCAATGACAAAAGCATAGATAGTCAAATGCCTTCAAATGAGATGCAGTTAGAATACGAGGGAATGGTTCTTGCTCCATATATAAATAGGTTAGAAGATTTAACTAGTAGAGTGGAAAAAGAGTGTTTACCATTTTATGAATTACATTTATTAACTTCAAAGATAGATATAGGATTATCAAAAATAACAGAAGATAGTATTGCAGATGTAATTAATAGTGCAAGACAATTAGTTGATGCTATAAATTCATTAAATACACATAATGAACAAGATAAGAATAAAATCATTGATAAAGCTTATAAAACATTATATAAAGTATTATTACATGAAGAGATGTTTGATAGAGGAGATATCTTTGAGTATTTAAAAAAATTAAATATTCCAGCAAATAGAGAAAATATAGGAAGAATCTTGTCAAATGATTTAGATAAATTAGATAGAGAAACTATAATTGATGATGATTTAAAGACATTAACATCTGAAAAATTAGGTAATGATTATTTATCACGTGATGTAATTAAAAAATTATCTTATATCACTGTTGGTAGTGAAAACTCAGAATATCAAGAAAGAAGAAGAAGGGCGATTGATGAAGTAAGAGAAGATGTTGAGAATTTAATTGACAGAAAGAATAGCTTAGTTTCTAAACTATCAGATAATAAAAATAATATTAGAAGTTTGCAACTTAGAAAATCTCTTTTAGCTGCAAGAGTTGCATCACTTGTACTTGTTCCTGTTGTTTTGATTACTGCCGGAAATAGTATTGGAAAAAGTAAATCTGCAAAAATAACGGAGTTTAGAACTGCGACTAGAACAATTGATTATGATACTGGTAAATTAATAGGGGATGTTGAATATTCATTTGATGAAGAAAAGACTCCTTATGTTGCGACAGTATTATCATGTTCTCCTTGGAGAAAGAATCCTGCAGGTATTGGTTATATAAGAAATGTTACAACATATGAGTATATTGCTCCTGATGGTGCCGATGAAAGTCATAGAATAAATGATGAAGATTTAAAAAATAATGTAAAAGAAAAATATACTTATATTGAACCTAAAGATGAATTAAGTAAAGAAGATAGTATGGAAAATACAACAATTCTTATAACTGAATCATATCCTGATGGTGAGTCAAGACCTAGTACTAAATTTATAATACCTTTTACTGTAGGTGGAGTAGTTTTAGCATTACTTATTGATTTACTTCTTATATTGACTAGATACTGTGATTTTGAAAGAATAAAATATATTTTAGATGATTTAAGTGAAGAGATTAAAACACGCAAATTAAATAATGAACAAATAATAAAAAGATTAAATGAGTTACGTGAAGAAGCAGAGACTATTAAAGAAAAATACAATGATACGGTTGTAAAATATGGGTCATGGGGAGATTCTCTAATAACTGATGCGATTGGTACATCTTGGATTACTGGAAAGAAACCTAAAAAATTAATTAAAAAATAGAATTAATATTTTAATTTATAATAATTAGACTTTGTAAAACAAGTCTTTTTATTATTATAAATTGTTTTACTAAATATTGCTTGACTATGTAATTTGTTATGAGTATTATATTTTTTATTGAAGGAGAAATATTATGAAATATGTAGTTACTAGAACAGATTTTAGTCATGTTAAAGCAGAGGTAGAAGGATATTATCCAGTAAAAGGTTCTTTTGAAGATTTTTTTAATGAATTAAATTCTTACATTGGTCGTAAATGTTTTGTTAATGATGTTAAATATAAGAATCATTCTATTTTTATTGAAAAATTAGATCCTGATTATGGATACTTATATACTGATGAGTATGTATTAGATGGACTTTTAGAAAGCGATGCTCGTTTTATGGAACAGTTGGCTTCTTTTCTTGCAAAGTTTGATAGATTAAAAGATAGACGCCAGGGTGAAGTTGCTGAAAAAATGGAAAAAAGAGCTACTGATATTAAGGTTGTTAATACAGCATCTAAAATATATACAAAATATTGTGCTGAAGGGGAAGTTGAACTTATAGATGATTATGATATTGCAAGAAGAGTTGTAAAAATGTTTGAAAATGAAAATCCTATTGTTTATACAGGACTTACTTGTACTATGGAAGGAGACCCTTATACATTTCCTAGACATAAGTTTAGTACGCCATTAATTAATCGTTTAAAGGTTGCGACTGGTGTTAGTGCAGCTGCAACAGGAGCATTAGCTATATCTTTCTTTACAGTTGGTTATCCAGCAACAGCAGCTGCAGCAATTGCAACAGGAGCTTGTTGTTATATTTCAAATCAAAAGAGAAAAAAAGAAAATGATGAAGAAGCAAAGAGAAAAGTACATGAATTAGCCGATATTTATGGAAAAATGTATCCAGAATTACCAGATGATAAAGATAAAGAAAAAGTATTTGTTAAATAGTATAGAGCAGAAAAGAAAATAATTTTTCTTTTTTATGTTAAAATTTTTTTAGGAGGATTTATTTATGAGAAAAAATATTAAAACTACAGAAGCAATATTTCCAATGCCTGTTTTAATGATTGCAACATACAATGAAGATGGAAGTGTTGATGTTATGAATGCTGCATGGGGAATGATGATTGATAGAGATGTTGTGGCTCTTAATTTAACAGAGACACATAAAACTGTTAAAAATATAAAAGCAAGAGGAGCTTTTACTGTTAGTATAGCAGATGCTAAACATGTTAAGGAAGCTGATTACTTTGGAGTTGTATCTGGAAATAATACACCAAATAAGTTTGAAAATAGTGGTCTAACAGCAACTAAATCTGAGGCGGTTGATGCTCCTATTGTAAATGAATTTCCTATATGTATGGAATGCGAATTTATTGAATATCAAGACAGTGAATATGGTTGTGGAGTAGTAGGGAAAGTTGTTAATGTAACAGCAGATGAAGCTGTAATGAAAGATGATAATGTAGATATATCATTAGTTGATGCAATTGCATTTGATACTTATACTCATGGATATTATAGAGTAGGAGAAAGAGTTGGCAATGCATTTAAAGATGGTCTTGAATTAAAAAAATAAATTATGTTTTTTCTTTATTTTATATGGTAGCAATTAACAGTTGCTATCATTTTTTTTATAATTTTTGTAGTTAATGAGGATTAGTATCATTATGAATAACTATTCTAAAATTACATTGTTTTATTTATAATATGATTATATAATAAATATATAAATTAAGTTAGGTGATTATAATGAAAAATGATGGAGAAAAAATAGCATATAAATATGAAGGTTATATAAATGTTGAAGAATACAAAAAGATGGCAAAATATTTTCCTAAAAGAATGTACTTGTCATTTATACGCATAGTATTAGCCTGTAATACAATGATTTTTTTTATTTTGCTTATCGGTTCGAGAAATTTTTGGTCTTCAATTTCTATTTTCTTATTTTTGCAGATTTTAGGCATGATATATTGCATAATTAGATTGGAACATATTGCTGGTAAAATATTTTTAAAAAGAAATGGTGGTGATACAAATAATAAAGAACTTAATGTGGAATTTTATGATGATTATTTAATAAGTAGCTGGACTAATCTTTCTTTAAAAATAGATTATAAAGAAATTAAAAAAATAGTAGAAACTGATACTAATGTTTATTTAGAACATGGAAAAAATAATTTAGTTATAATTCTTTTAAAAGAAAAATTCGATAAAGACTTGATAGAATTCTTAAAAGAAAAAATTGAAAAAAATGTTTCTAAAAGAACAAAATTAGAGAATCCACATAAAATTCCAAATAGGTTGATTATACTATTTTTAATAACGTTAATTAGCTTACCTATAGCTTCCACAATTCATAATGCTTTGAATAATTCAATAAATCCCATATTTGCTCGATACAAGGATAAATGGATTTACCTTCTATTTATGACTATTCCAATATTATCAATAATCTTTGGATTTGAATATAAAGAAAGAGGATATAAATGTTTAAAAAATATAGTCGGAGGATTCATTATACTGTTTTTATTATTTATTAATTTTGCAGAAGCACCATTTTCAACATTTAATCAAGACTATAATAAAATAGATGATTATAAAGATATGTTAAATATAGAAGTTCCTGAAAAAGGAATGTTACAGATTTATAGTGGGGCTTGGGGTAAAGAGAATTGGAATAATTATCAACAGGTATGCGTTTATTATGATAAAAATGTTAATTTGGAAAGTTCATTAAAGAAAAGTAGTACTTGGGAATTATCTACAAAAGTAAATTCTGAATTAAATGTGTTACTACCAAAAAGTATTATTCAAAATAATAATTCTTATATTTCTAATATAATGGCACAACAAAGGAATACAATAAATTACCAAGTGAAAAAGGCGTATACCAAATGTATGTAATGGAATATGATCTTTCTGTTAAGACTTTGGAAATACATCAGTATGAATACAAGTATAATAAGTCTTAATATGTAAAATTATTAAAAGGTATTTTACTTAGTTGCTATAAAATTAATCAAAAATAGTTTTGTTATTATTGCAAGACTATTTTTATATATAATACTGTTTTTTATTTAAGCAGTTAATATCTTTTTCTATACAAGTTGTTGTTATTTTGATATTATAAGTTTGAAAGTTGGTGATTATTATGGCTACTACAAAAGATTTTAGAGATTATGTTTTAGAGCAATTAAATGTACTTGATAATATTACGTGTAGACCTATGATGGGAGAGTATTTACTTTATTATGATGGAATATTATTTGGAGGTATATATGACTCTAGAGTTCTTGTTAAAATTGTTGACAGTAATAAGAAATATAATCTAGAAGAAGCAATACCTTATAAAGGTGCAAAGTTAATGTATTATGTAGATGATTTAGATGATCAAGAAAGATTAAAGAATATAGTTTTAGATACTTGCAAAGATTTACCGGAAAAAAAGAAATAAAATATATTTAATAGCGTTTGTTATAATAATTTTTAGGAGTGATATAAATGGAAGAAAATGATATTAAGATAGAAACAGAAGATTTATTTAGTGAGTATGTTGATTTTGATACTTTTAGTAAATCTGATTTTAGAGTAGTTAGAATAAAGGATTGTTTTAGTGTTCCTAAAAGTAAAAAGTTATTACAGTTTACTTTAGATGATGGAACAGGCGTTGATAGAACAATATTAAGTGGAATACATGCTTATTATGAACCAGAAGATTTAATTGATAAGAATGTAGTTGCAATACTTAATCTTCCTCCAAGAGCGATGATGGGAATTGATTCTTGTGGGATGCTTATGTCTGCAGTACATACAGAAAATGGAGAAGAAAAGTTACATTTAATGATTGTTGATGATAGTATTCCTGCAGGAGCTAAATTATATTAATATTAACGTTTTGATAGTAGATAGACTTTTAAGTTTATCTTTTCTATGTTAGAATTGTTTTAGGTGAGATTTATGAAATATATTAATAAACAGTTACAAGATGTAATAGAAAAGTATAAAATAGGTAAGACTAATAATATTATATATGGGACTAATATTCCTATGCCTAATCTGGTTTTACCTACACCTTGGAAGACATATATTAGATTTGATAAGAGTGAATATTATTTCTTTTATTTTGATGAAGAGGGAATTACTATTTATACAATAGATGGACAAGATAGTGCATTTATTGATTGGAGAACTGTAGATGATTTTAAAATAAGTCATTTCTTAATTGTTGGTAAGATGATGATTAAAACAGGTGGTAATACTTATAAATTTCAAATTAATAGATTTGTTTTAGGTTGTAATTGGATAAGTGTTAATACAAAATTTTTAGAGACTCATAATTACTATTATAATAAATAAAGTGGAGGTTTTTATGTATAAAGTTGGTATGTTATGCAAACATTTTAAAGGAGAAAAATTAATTGATAAGAATATTTATAGAGTATTAAAAGTTGGTGTTAGTGGAAAAGATATTGATGAGAGTGAAGTTACTTATACTGGTGATGGTATTTTAGAAAATGCTACTGACTTGGTAGTTTATCAAAATATTTTTCAAGATAATAAGTTTTTTGCAAGAGAAGAAAGTGATATCTCATCTTCATTATCTGAAGAAAAACAGGAGGTTTTTGGTCAAGTTCATAAAGTTGAGCCATTAACTGATGAAGAAGTTGCTATTGTAAATAGTGAAGAATTTAGAAAAGAAAAGTTTGAAAAAGAAAAAGCAAAACAAAAAACATTAAAAAAATAAAATGATACAAAGAAAGATTTTATTATGGTATTAGATGATAAGAACAATTTGGAGAAGATATTAAAAAGTGAGTGTCCTGTTGATGCGATAAGAAATGATTTTGATGAAGTAATGAGAATTGTTCCAGAACTTAGAGATACAGTTGGATTTCAACATAAGCATCCTCACCATTATCTTGATGTATGGAATCATACTTTAAAAGCACTTAGTCTGGCTCCAAAGGATTTTATGATACGGCTTGTATTGTTATTGCATGATATTGGCAAACCTTATTCATTTCAGGATGGAGAGGTTAGACATTTTAAGGGTCACGCAGAATGTTCTTCGGTTATGTCTAGAGACATTCTTGAAAGACTTAGATATGATGATGATTTTATTAATGAAGTTTGTGAACTTATAAGACTTCATGACACTCCAATAAGTGATGATTTACTTGCTGCTGACAAAGAATTTTGTGCTAAACTTCTTTCAATACAATATTGTGATGCAATGGCACATCATCCTGATAAATTAAAAAAGAGATTAGAATATATAAAAAAGATAAGCATTGAATTACAACAAAATGGTTATTATAATCAATTTGTTAAATAGTAGCTTTCTTTTTTTTTTACATTATTTTACGATATGTCGGATGATTAGTTATATTTTTATTGTTTTTATATAATATAATTATTGTAGGCGATAATATGAATAATAAAAAGAAAAAACTTAGATTAAAGAAAAAGGTTTGTATTTTATTTACAACAATTAATTTTTTAATTGTTGGAGCTTTTTTATGCTATTTTTATTTAGATACTCATAAATTAGTTGTTAAATATGATAAAGATATTGATGTATCTGTCAATGATAAAATATATAATCTTGATAATGTTGAAGTTTTAAAAAATGGAAAGATTATTACTAAAAAGCGTATTGTTAATACTTCTAAAGTAGGAGTTTATGATGTTGATATTGAAGTTGAGGATATTTTTAAGAAGAAATCTACATACAAATATACCGTTAATGTTTATGATGATGAGAAACCTGTAATTAAATTTAACTATGAAGTTTATGCTGAAGTAGGGGATGAAGTTGATTTATTAGAAGGAGTTAGTGTAAGTGACAATTCTAATGAAGAGATTAATGTAAGTGTTGAGGGAGATTATAATCTTGATAAGATTGGTATATATGAGCTTTACTATGTAGCAAAGGATTCTAGTGGTAATGAGAGTCGTGAGAAGTTTATACTTAATGTTAGTAAATCTAAAAAAGATGAAAAGATAGTAAATAATGATAATAATAAAACATCTAAAGGTTATGATATTGAAGTTAGAGATGGAGTTACTTATATTGATGGATATTTAATAGTTAATAAGGCATATTCTTTACCACATGATTATGGAGATGGACTTACTTCATTAACAAAATCTAATTTTGATAAGATGAAAAATGCTGCTAGTAAGGATGGAATTAATATCTATATTTCTAGTGGTTTTAGATCATATAGTAAACAGAAAACAATTTATAATAATTATGTTAAAAATGATGGTAGAGCAGAAGCAGATACATATTCTGCTCGTGCAGGACATTCTGAACATCAGTCTGGTTTAGCATTTGATGTTAATACAATAAATGATTCTTTCGCTGGTACACCAGAAGCTAATTGGCTTAATGATAATTGTTACAAGTATGGGTTTATTTTGAGATATCCTAAGGGTAAGTCAGATGAGACAGGTTACAAATACGAGCCATGGCATTTTAGGTATGTTGGAGTTGAACTTGCAAGTAAATTATATAATAACGGAGACTGGATTACTCTTGAAGATTATTTTGGAATAGACAGTGAATATAAATAAAAATCTACTTATAGATTTTTATTTTTTTATTATTTCTTTTATGATATCATTATATTAATGATGGTGATTATATGATTAAGTATTTTAAAAATATGTCTAGAAAAAGTAAAATTATAATTATTATAGGGATTATTATATCTTTGCTTGTTAGATATTCTTATTTTTCTTATCAATCAGGTGATTATAATTCTTTTTTAGTACATTGGGTTAATTATATGAGAAATAATGGGGGTATTTATGCTTTAAAAAATACTTTTTCAGATTATAATCTTCCATATCTTACTTTTTTAAGTTTATTATCTTATATAAAGGTTGAACCTCTTTATTTTATTAAGATATTTTCTTTAATATTTGACTATTTACTTGCTTTCCTTGGATGTTGTTTTGTTATTAAATATAAGAAAAATTATAAAAATACTGATGTGATTTTATGCTTTTTACTTTTAATATTTTCTCCAACTATGTTTTTGAATTCTTCTTGGTGGGGACAATGTGATTCTATTTATACTTTTTTTGCATTATTATCAATATATTTTTTAAGTGATGATAAAATCATTCCAGCATTTGTTTCTTTCGGAGTAGCTATTTCATTTAAGTTACAAGCGGTCTTTGTTTTACCAGTATTTATTATTGCTTTTTTCTGCAAAAAGAATGTTAAATTATGGCATTTTTTGTTGATACCATTAGTTAATCAAATTATGTGTTTACCAGCTATTGCTGCAGGAGCTGATTTCTTTCATACTTATAAGATTTATTTTTTACAAGTAGGAGAGTATAGTTCAAGTGTAATGAATTCTTTAAATATTTATAATTATTTAACTTCTAGTCATATGACTAATGTTATAGGGTTTTTATTTACAGGATTTCTTTTCTTTTTACTACTTGTCTTTGCATTTATTAAAAGACGTAATTTTACATCATCATGTATTTTAATTCTTACTTTATTATCTATTGTTATGTGTTATTTTTTCCTACCTTGTATGCATGAGAGATATTTATATATGGGAGACGTATTTAGTATAATATTATTGTTTACTGTTAATTTGAAGTTTTTTGTTCCGATATTAATAAATATTGTTTCTTTAATTACATATTATATTATTTATAAATTAACTTATAATCCTTCTACTTATAAATGGGGACCTGTTCTTATGATGATTGTAATTTTCTTTGTATTAATGAAGTTTATTACTAATATTTGTGATAATGAAAAGTTGAAAAAGTGTAAGTTGATTAATTAATATTAGTGGTGTCTATTATGAAGATTGATAAATTTAATTGTTTAATTAATGATTTAGGAAAATGTATTAAATGTACTGATATGAAGTGTGCTCAAAAATCTTTAATAAATATATTTAAAGATAAAGATTTTTGTATGAATATTCCATCTGTTTGGACTGATTGGTTTAATAGACTTGATGCAGATATAATGATAATTGGTCAAGACTGGGGTCCATATGTTGAGATGAAAAAATTTTACGATAGATTAAATAATGATAAAAGTAATTGGAAAAGTTTAATTAATTCTGAGGAGAGTTTAACAAAGAAAAGGTTAGAATATTTTATTAGAGAGTCTTCTAATAATACTTATTCTTTAGATGAAATTTATGTTACTAATGCAATTATGTGTGCAAGAAGTGGTTTGAAATATCGTGGTAATAATATAAATCTAAAGGAATCGACACTAAATTGCAGTGAATTCCTTTATAGGCAAATTGATATTGTAAAACCAAGAGTTATTTTAACTTTAGGATATTATCCTTTGTTTTCTTTATCAAAGATATTTGATTTTAATATTTATAATACACTTAGTGAATGTATTAAAAAATTAGATATAATAAATGTTAATGATTATGTAATTATTCCTTTATATCATCCTGTTGCTCAAATAAAGAGTGAAGAACAATTAGAACAATATAGGAAAATATGGAAATATATAAGTAGGTGATTTTATGAAAAAAATAATTTTAGCATCTTCATCAAAGCAAAGACAAGATATTTTTAAAATGATTGGTTTAAAATATGATGTTTTAGTTAGTGATGTAGAGGAGGATAGTTGTCTAGAAGATCCTTCTAAATATGTTGCAGAACTTTCTTTAAATAAGGCAAATTCTGTTAAGGAGAAAGTTACTGATAAAGCAATTATAATTGGGTGTGATACGATTATTTGGGCAAACGATAAGAAGTATGAAAAACCTAAAACAAAGGAAGAAGCAATTAATAATTTGAAAGAGTTATCAGGTAAAGTTAATACTGCTTATACTGGTGTTACAATAATTGATTTATATCAAGATAAAACTATTTCTTTTTCAACTAAAGTGGATGTTCATTTTAGAAAGATAACTGATGAAGAAATTGAGTGGTATGTTAATAAAGAGGAAAAAGTCTTTAAATGTTGTGGTTATGTTCCTTTAGGAAAAGCATCTTTGTTTATTGATCAAGTTGTTGGTGACTATAATACTTTACTTGGATTATCTCCTAATGTAATTTTTGATACATTAAAAGAATTAGGTTATAGTGTTAATGATTTTGAATTTGAATAGTAGGTTATTATGAGTGAAAATATTAAAATTAATAATAAATTAGAAAGTATTGAAGCAATTAATAAATTAGGTTTAAATAAATTACCTGAGGGATTATTTACAAATAACGATGTTTCAAAGATTAAGAAATTTTTAGATAAATATCCAGCTAAATATTATGCGATAAGAGATAAGTCTAATTCTAGTGGAGTGTTTAAATTAAAAGTTCCAGGTAATGAAGTTTTTAATGAAATTAAAGAGTATGATTTATTTTCGATTAATGTTAGTTCTATTAATTATTCTGATAATCAATTATTAGTTGGAGAAGTTGAAATCTTATCTGATGGAGGAGTTTATGCTGTTTTATCAACTAATCCTTATGCATCAGTTAGAGATGCTTTAAAGAAACCTGAATTTAATTTAAAAACAGATATATTTGATAATAGACTTAATGATATTCCTTGTTTTGATTTTTTATATCAATATATTATTGAACATGAATTAAAAGATGTTATTGTTGAGTTTTCTTTATTTGATATTAATGTTGGGATTAATAATGAAAGAATTGTAATATATGAATTAAGAACTAATTATTAGATTGGAGGAAAATATGAAAGTATTAAGTTTAACAGAGCCTTATGCAACTTTAATAAAAGATGGAGTTAAAAAAATAGAAACTAGAAGTTGGAAAACTAATTATAGGGGAAAACTTTATATTCATGCTAGTTCTACAAAGATGACTAAAGAATCAAAAAATAATAAAGAATTGATGGACTTAGTTGGTGATAGATTATTAAATTATGGCAAGATAATTTGTGAATGCGAATTAGTTGATTGTGTTTTGATGACTGATGAGTTTGTTTGTGAGATTAAAAATAATAACAATGAATTTATAACTGGTGAGTATTCTAAGGGAAGATATGCTTGGATTTTAAAAAATGTTAAAGTACTTGATGAACCAATAGTTGCGAAAGGTCAATTAGGAATATGGAATTATAATCTAGGGGATGATTAATCATGGATAAGTTATTTTTAGAAGTTCCTACAATTAAGCGAAAGAATGAAGCACTTGATTATTTAGATGAGCATGTTAAGTATAAATCAGATTTAAATGGATCTGGGAGTTTAGATAGATGTCTTGATATAATTAGTTATGAAGAGTGGCTTATTGAACTTCAAAATAAAGAAGATTTTGATTATGCATTAGAAAATGATAGATGCCCATCTAGGACTTTTTTCGTAATTAGAGAAAGCGATAATAGAATTATTGGAATGATTAATATTAGATGGAATGTTACAGAGGAGAAAATGAGATGCGGATGGTCTCACATAGGATATGGAATAAGACCGAGTGAGAGAAGAAAGGGTTATGCTAAGATTGCTTTATATTATGCTTTATTAGAAGAGTCAAAATTAGGAGTCAAAAGAGTACTTCTTGATTGTGTTTATGATAATATTGGTTCTAATAAAACAATACTTGCTTTAGGAGGAGTTTTAGAAAAATCAGAGATTGATCCATATGATGATACTTTAACAAATTATTATTGGATTGATGTTGATAGTTCTATAAAAAAATATATGAATATTTATAAAGATTATATTGTTTAGGATTATTTTGAGTTTAAGAGAGTTGAATATAAATGAGTAATGAATTAGTTATTAATACTAAAAGATGTATTGATGTTGTTAAAAGATTAGATGAGTATTTTAAAAATGATAGGGAAATTGCGAATATAGATTATCCTTCAAATATTAAATATGGAACTAATATGTATTTATTATATATGTTTTATTCTTGTTTATTAGATTATGGAATGAGATCAATAATTTATCACAAGAATTTAGTTAATACTTATAATAATTATCCTAATATTTTTAATCCAAATATTGTAATTAATATGGATTATGATTCATTAAAAGATATTATTATAAATAATGTTCATCCAAGATACCCAAATGTTGCGGTAGACAAATGGATTAATCTATCTAATGTTTTAGCAAATTATGATAATATTTATGATTATTTAAGTAATATTAAAAGTTTTGATAAGTTAAATTCTTTTATAAAAAGTATTAAAGGTTATGGTCAAAAAACAGGTGGGTTATTAATTAGAATTATATGTGATGCACATATTTGTAAATTTAGTGAAGTATCTTGTATTCCAATAGATAGACATGATATTGAGATTAGTTATTTAACTGGAGTAATTAATAGTAAAAAGGTAAATAGTAAAGATATTGAGAATATTTCTAATACTTATGTTAGTGTTTCAAAAAGACTTGGAATTAGTCCAAGTGATATTGATAAATATTTATGGGAAATTGGAAACTCTTTTTGTAATAAGAGAGATTGCATTAATTGTCCTCTTAATGTTTATTGTCTTAATTATCATGATTAGTTATATTATTTTTATTATAAATGTGTTATAATAGGTGGGATTTTTGGGGTGAGATTATGAAGAGTTTAGTTGATTATGATTTTTTAGTTAATGAAGTGTTTTATAGATGTCAACATATTTTAGATTATATAGAAAGTCATCCTAACATGAGTGATTTAGAAAGAGAAGCAGTTAAGGCAACTATTATGGATGCACTAGTTTATAAAGGATTGATTGATCCAAATAAAGAGTCTTTGGATTTTGATAATTTATGTATTAGAGATGATTTAAATCATTATGTTTATGATAAACATCCTAATATATGTGGTATTCCTCAATGGATGAAAGAAGAGTTTAGGAAGAAGAGTATAGTTGTTTCTGCAGGTATTCCTATTTCTTTATTTTTAACTAAACCACCTAGTAAGTATATGAGATATTGTGTATATGATCCTAATACTTGTGTTGGTTCAGTTTTTCCTGATGCGACTCATTATAATGTGTTTTATACTTCTCCTACAAGAGGAGTTAGAATTGATGATGTGAGACCTTTTGTTGAGGTAGAAATAGATGGAGAATTATATCTAGTTGATACACTAACTAAGAGAATTATTAAGAGTTCTTTCTTTAGGGAAAATTATGGATTTGATGTGGTATCATCTTATAAAGTAAGTGAACTTACGGGAGAATTTAAAAAGCATTATGAAGAACAAACAGCTGAGAGAGATAACTTAAGTACAATGATTCCTTTTTATGAAATGACAATAGATGCTTTAGCAAGTATTCCTGATAATGCTGAAATGATTTATGAATTTAATAAATGTCGTGAGTATTATCCTATAGCATTTGAAGAATGTGAAAGAGAAAAAACTTTTATGAAAGAAATTTTTATTTAGAAAGGCTAATTTTAGTCTTTTTTTTTAAAGTCTACGGATTGTTCGTATTATTTTTTTTATTATTTTGATACAATTTTATTATACGGAGGTAGTAGAAGATGAATCAGAAGAAGATTGGAAAATTTATTCAGGAGATGAGAAAAGAAAAAGACTTAACACAAGTAGAGTTAGCAGAAAAGTTAGGAGTTAGTAATCGTACTATTTCTAAGTGGGAGAATGGAAGAGGATTGCCAGACTATTCTATGTTTCAAGATTTATGTAGAGAGTTAGACATTACTATTAATGAATTCCTTTCTGGAGAAAAAATAGATAATGAAGATTATCAAAAAAAGTTTGAAGAGAATTTTATTAGTGTAGTTGAATATAATAATAGATTGAGAAATCAAAAGTTTAAAAGATTTTTTATTTTTGTTGTCTTTTTAGTATTAATTTTCTTTTTTTATAAAATATTTATTGCGTATGTATATTATGCAGATGTTAATGAAGAACTTACCAAAAATTTTTTCCCATATAATACAAAGATAAAAACAGTTCAAGTAAATAAAAATGATAAGGCTAATACAAAATCTCAGACTTTTTTAAATGTTTATATTCCAGATGGATTTGAGTTAATAACAGATAAGGCAAAGTCTAATTATGTTAATAATGATTGCGATTTTTATGCAAAAGGATTTATTAATGATGAAAATTATGATGCGATGATTTATGTTTGTTCTAGGCGTGGTAATATTAGTAATCTTGAATATGATGGAATTGTAGGCACTACTTTTCCTTGGCTTGATGTTTATGGATTACTTGATAAATATGGCATTAAAAATAGTATTGATTTGATCAGATTCTATGAGAAAAATCGAGACTTTAAACAAGATATGTTTACTAAGAGTGATGACATTAAAATTAATTATATCGCAAGAGAATATACTAGTCGAGTTTTACCTGCAAGTGATAACTTTTGTTATTTAGAGAAAGATTTGAATGGGTACTTTTTAGAACATTTAGATAAAAAAAATAAGTATTATAATCATGTTGTTTTAAGTTTCGATTATCAAGATAATGAATATCTATATGGAATAACATATAAAAATAATAATGAAGATTATTTTAATTCTGATAATACATTAGATTATATTAGTAGTACTTATATGGATAAAGAAGAAACTCCTAAATATATATTTTAGATTAAATTATTTTTTACAATTTTATGATATGGAGGTAGTAGAAGATGAATCAGAAGAAGATTGGAAAATTTATTCAGGAGATGAGAAAAGAAAAAGACTTAACACAAGTAGAGTTAGCAGAAAAGTTAGGAGTTAGTAATCGTACTATTTCTAAGTGGGAGAATGGTGGTAGTTCACCAGATTATTCTATGTTTCAAGATCTATGTAAGGAGTTGGATATTACTATTAATGAACTTCTTTCTGGAGAAAAGATAGATAATGAAGATTATCAAAAAAAGTTTGAAGAAAATTTTATTAGTGTAGTTGAATATAATAATAGAATGAGAAATCAGAGAATTAGAAGGATTGTTTCTTTTATTATATTTTTAATAGCAATTTATTTTCTTCATAAGTGTTTTCTTGCATATTATTTTTATATAGATGATAATCCTCAACTTACAAAAGAGGCATTTCCTTATAATGTAGAAATTAAGAATATTGAAGTAAATAATAATGGTAAAGCTAATTCAAAGGTTTTAAATAATTTAAATATTTATATTCCAGAAGGATTTGAACTTATTACTGACAAGGCTAAATTTTCACTTGTTTCTGATGAGTGTAATTTATATATTAAGAATTTTGTTGATGAAGATAATTATGGTTCATTTATGACTGTTTGTAATTCAAGATGGAATATAAAAAATTTGGATTATCTTGATATTAGAAGTACTACTCTTCCTTGGTTAGATATTAATAGCTTATTTGATAAATATAATATTAATAATACTATTGATTTAGTTAGATTCTATGAGAAAAATCGTGACTTTAAACAAAACTTATTTGCTAAGAGTGATGACATTAAAATTAATTATATTGCAAGAGTGTATACTGAACGCGTTATATCTGCAAGTGATAATTTTTATTATTTAGAAAATGATTTGAATGGATATTTTGATGAATATTTTCTTGGGGATAAATATCATAATAATGCTTATTTAAGTTTTAATGATGAATATAATGAAGATCTTTATGGAATATCTTTTTGGAATTCAAATGATGATTATTTTAATCATGATACAGTTATTGAAATCCTTAGCAGTATATCTAAAGATAATGAGTAATTTGAGAGTAGTTTGATACTACTCTTTTATGTTATAATAATTAGTAGTTTAGGTGATATTATGATTAATACTGTAGAAGATATTGTTACTTGTTATTTAGAAAAGTTTCCTGATGAAAAAGATAGATTGTCTATTTTTGAGAATTATTTAAAGAAAAATAATTCAAAGAGTAGGTTTGATTGGAATAATACAAATGGGCATATTACTGTTGGGGCATTTGTTTATTGTAAGAGGGAAGATAAATTTTTAGTTTTATACCATAGAGATTTAAAGATGTATTTATATCCTGGAGGACATGTTGATTCTAGTGATTTAAGTTTAGTTGCTGCAGCAAAAAGAGAGTTAATTGAAGAAACAGGACTAAGTAATTTTACTATTTTTAATGATGGAGATATTCCAATTGATATTGATACACATATTATTCCTTTTAATGAAAGAGTAAATATGCCTGAACATTATCATTTTGATTTTAGATATTTATTTTTTGTTAATGAGGTATGTGATGCTGTTTTAGATAGAGAAGAGTGTTCTAATTATAAATGGGTTTCTTCTAATGATTTATTGAATGATATAAATTATGGGAATGCAGTTAGTAAAATAAAATTAATTTTAAGTAAGGAGACAAATAATGGTTAAATATACTTGGAATAGATGTGAAGTTCCCGATAATTTAAAAGTTAGACAAGTCTATGGTGTTGCGTTTTCAGAGGATGGAAGAATATTACTTAGAATAGAAGATGGAAAATATAAACTAACTGGTGGTAGACCTGAAGATGGAGAAAGTTATGAGGAAACACTCAAAAGAGAGTTTATTGAAGAAGTTAATATAGAACTTGATGAAATTTATTATCTTGGATATTTATTAGTAGAAGAAAACGATGAGCGTTATGCTCAAGTTAGAATGATTGGAAGAATAAGTGAGATTAACAATAAGTGTGTTGATGTTGATACTGGTAAGATATATGAAAGATTTTTGGTCAATACTCAGAATGTAAAAGGTTATTTAAATTATGAAGAAGCTGGGAACTTATTATTAGATGATGCGATAGATATGGCTTATAAAAAATATAAATTTGTTAAAAAAATAGAAGAAGAAAATTATATATAGGAGAGTTTAATATGAAAGAATTAGAAAAATTTTTAGTACTTGCTAAAATGCAAACTTATGCGAATGAAAATGTGGAGAAGGTTAATAGTTCAAGGGTTGGTTCTAAAGACTATGAATTTAGTCATGATAATATGATATATCATGATACTTATTTTGGAGGAACAAACTTTATTGGTGAAGAAGTAGTTTATATTAGTAATAAAATTTATTGGGGAATGAATTATTATGGTGTTACTTTAGATGAATCTATGGGAGAAGAAGCAATGGATAAGGCTCTTCGTCCTGCTTTAATGCATGTTGGTGAAGATGGTATTATACCTGTTAGAGGACCTAGAGAATTTATTAATGGTGAGTATAAATATACTTTTGAAGTTTTAGGTGATTTAGATAATTTTAGTGGAGTTGAATCTATTTATAAAAATGATAAAAAAATATATGAATTAAAATGTAATGGTGGATTAATAAAATAAAGAGAGGAGTGTATTTATGAAGAATTATATTATATTGCATGGAAGTTTTGGTTCAAAAGATGGGAATTGGTTTCCATGGTTAAAAAATGAATTAGAGAAAAAAGATAGAAATGTTGTAGTTCCACAAATGCCAGTTGGTGTAGGAGTACAAAATTTTGATAGTTGGTCTTTAGAATTTAGTAAATTAAAAATTGATGAGAATACCATAATAATTGCTCATAGTATTGCGCCTATTTTTGTTTGTAAATATCTTATTACAAATAAAATAAAAGTTAATAAATTAATTTTTGTCTGTGGTTTTAATAATTATTTGGGAATAGATAAAGATTTTGATGCTGTTAATGAACCAATGTTTATTGATAATTTTGATGATGTAAAAAAATATTGTGATGATATTGTATGTTTTTATTCTGATAATGATCCATATGTTAAGTTTGATGTAGAAAAAGATTTTGCAGATAAATTAACTGATAAACAATATATTATAAAAAATGGAGGACATATAAATACTGAGTCTGGATATACAGAATTTTTAGATATTTTAAAAGAAGTTTAATAGAGATGGATTTAATTCTAATTATAATGATTGCAAGAGATTTGAGGAAGATGGATGTATGAGAAGAAGTGCAGGTGTTTTAGCTTATAAAATTGAAAATGATGTTTTAAAAGTTTTATTATGTCATTTTGGAGGACCTTATTGGGAAGATGTAGATGCAGGTGGTTGGTCTTTATCTAAAGGAGAAATTAATAAAGGTGAGAGGGCAATAGATACTGCAAGAAGAGAGTTTAGGGAAGAGACTAATTTAGAATTAAATTCTGCAATTGATTATTTAGGTACAAAGAAAATTAGTAGAAAAAAATTAGCTATAATGTTTTATACTAATGCTGATTTTGATTTAGGAAACTGTAAAAGTAATACTTTTGAATTAGAAAATCCAAAGGGGTCTGGAAATATTTGTGTGTATCCTGAAATGGATAAATATGAATGGATGAGTATTGATGTTGCGAGGAAAAAGATTATAAAGAACCAGTTGTATTTTTTGAACAAGTTAGAAGAAAAAATAAAATAGTTATATAGAGGGTATTTATGGGAAAGTTGGATATTTCAAAAATTATTTTAGGAACAGGTAATTATTATGATGTAAAAAGTGGTAATACAGTTTCAATTACAGGGGACGGAGGCAATGCTTGGGGGTATTTTGGACCTGCTTATAAAAAACTAGCTCCAAGGCTTGTTACTTATACTCCTTATGCTGAAAAGTATGAAGAACTTTTAAAATTGAAACAGGATGCTTTAAGATTAAAGGAGTACACTGAATATAGAAAGAAAATCGAAGATGAATATATTAGAAGTTATTATGATTTAAGACTTAAAGATTTAGATGTATTTGAGTTACTTGCTACTTTAGAAAGTAAATTTGGAAGAGATATAATTTTACTTTGTCATGAGCCTATTGATGAATTTTGTCATAGAAGAATAGTAGCTGATTATATTGAATTAAAAACTGGTATTTATATTCCAGAGGTACAAGTAGATGAAGAGGGTAAAGTAAAGAAGTTACTTCCTATTAGATATAAGAATAGACTAAGAAAAGTGATTAATGAAAGAAGTGCATAATTAATGGATTATAAACTTGAAAGTGCTAGTAAAAGTGATATTGATAGATTAACTGATTATAAGTTAAAGAGTATTCTTGATTATGCTGATAATTTATCTAGTGAAGAGTTAGAGAAAATAAATGAATATGTTAAAAAGAATATTCCTCTGGAGTTGGAAACTTACAAAATAATATGTATAAATAATAAAAAGATTGGGTGTTTATTAGTTAATAAAAATAATGATGGAGTATTAATTGATGAGATTTATTTAGAAGAGGATTATAGAAATAAAGGTATTGGAACTGATATAATTAATAAAATTATTTTAGAAAATGATATTGTTTATTTATGGGTTTATAAATTAAATAGAAAAGCTTTTTCTTTATATGAAAAGTTAGGTTTTAATATTATTAAGGAAACAGAAACTAGATATTTTATGAGATATGGTGAGGAAGTGTAGTGATGGAAAAGTGGGAAAACTATCAGAAAAGAACTTACAATAATGATGTTTCAAAGTTATTAGAATATTTTTGTAATAATTATAGTGTTGGGACTGCTGTTGACTTAGGCTGTGGTAGTGGCAATGAGTCAGTGTATTTATTAAAAAAAGGTATTAAAGTTACTTCTATAGATAATCATTTAAATAAATCATTTATACTTGATAGATTAAGTGCAGAGGAAGCAAAGCATGTTTCTTTTATTGAGTGTAATTTCGAAGATGTAGAACTTCCTAAGACAGAGTTATTGCTTGCGTCTTTTAGTATTCCTTTTTGTAATCCTCAGAAGTTTGATGAATTATGGGATAAGATTTATGATTGTATTGAAGATAATGGCTATTTTGTTGGTCAATTATTTGGAAATAGAGATGCATGGAGAAGAAGAAAAGACATTAATACTTTTAAAATAGAAGTTGCGAAAAAGTATTTAGAAAAATATAAAGTTTTAAAATTTGATGAGATAGAATATATAAGAGAGTCTGATCATAAAAAGTGGCATTTTTATAATATAATAGCTAAAAAAGAAAAATAAAATGCTTTTGATATGATTTGATTATTTTGAATTAAAGTTAAAGAAGTATTTTTAAAATGTAGATACATTTACTAGAAGAAGTTTAAATAAGACTACTGAAAAAAGTGGTCTTTTTCTATGACTGAATTTAAATATAATAATTAAATATTTAATATAAGTTGATAGTTGATATATCAAACAAATGTATGCTATATTGCAAGTGGATACATGTAAGTTTAGAAAAGGATGTGAGGATTAATGAAAGATTATAAATTAGAAACAATTTCAAATTTATTTGAAGGTAATGAAATTAGAAGTATTTGGGATAGTGAAAAGGAGGATTATTACTTTAGCGTAGTAGATGTTATTGGCGCATTAACAGAAAGTAACGATCTAGCACATTATTGGAGAACCTTAAAATCAAGGATGATTTCTGAAGGAAATGAAACCGTCACAATTTGTGACGGTTTCAAATTAAAAGCTAAAGATGGAAAAATGAGAAATACGGATATGCTTAATACTCAAAATATTTTAAGGCTTATTGAGTCAGTACCGTCAGCTAAAGCTGAGCCATTTAAAATGTGGTTAGCAGGCTTAGGCAGTGAGAGGATTGATGAAGTATTTAATCCTGAAATAGTAGTTAATAGAGCAATAGATTATTATAGAAAAAGAGGATATAGTGATAAATGGATTTCGGAGAGATTTAATGGAATTTTAAATAGAAAAAATTTAACTGATACTTGGAAAGAAAATGGAATTAATGAAAACTATGAATATGCCTTACTTACAAATGAAATTTACAAAGGTTGGTCTGGAATGAAGGCTAGCGAATATAAAGCATATAAAGGATTAAGAAAAGAATCATTAAGAGATAATATGGCAGATATTGAAGTTGCACTTACAAACATAGGAGAAATTGCAACAAGAGATATTGCAAAAAATGAGCGACCACAGGGTTTAAATGAAAATATGAAAGTAGCTAAACGTGGTGGAGGTGTTGCAAAAGGAACTAGAGATTTGTATGAAGGTGAAACAAAAATGTCTGCAGTTTCTAAAGATAATATGTTGAGTTATCAGTACGTTGATGAACAGAAAAAAAATAGAGTGTACTGGAAAATAATGAATGCAATATAGTTATATAAAGATGAAATTTTTTGAATTATGTTTTTATGGTATGACTAAATTCCTTGAATAAATAATTGTTGTATTATATAATTAAATCATAGGAAGGTTTTGGTGAGATTATATGATTTTAGGATTAATTATAGTTATAGTTTTTTCTATTTTTTTAAGTATATATTTTAAAAAGACTAATGCCGAGACATTATTTGCAAGTGTTGCTGGAATAACTTTTATATTATATATATTTGGATTATTAAAAATGTATATGATAGGCTTAAGTTTAATAGTTCTTTCGGCGGTTGCATGTTTTATTTATATTATTTATTATTTTATAAAAAATAAGTCTTCTATAAAACATAATATTGACTTTGGCCTCCTAGGATTTTTAATACTATTTTGTTTATTATATTATTTTGTAAGAGATAGTAAACTTATTTGTTTAGATGAGTTTACTGCGTGGGGATTATTTGCAAAAGATACTTTTTATTCTAAAGAACTTTATTTATATAGTGAATTGCCTGCTTTAGCTAAAAACTATCAGGCTGGTACTGCAATATTTCAATCTTTTTTTGAAATATTAAATTTTAATTTTAGAGAAGATATTTTATTTATGGCAAATAATATTTTATATTTGTCTCTTGGAGTCTTTATTTTTAAGAATAAGAGTAAATGTTTTCAATTTATTGTTAATTTATTAATAATATTTATTGTTCCTTTAACGATGTTAATGTGGCCTGCTATTTACTATACAGTATTGGTAGATGCTATTTTAGGATTAGTTTTTGGTTATATTATTTTTTATTATTTTAATAGTGAGTTTGATACTATTTCTTTATTAAATATTTCATTGGGGGTATTTTTTGTTTGCTGTAGTAAACTCAATGGAATTCTATTAGCTCTTGTTTCATTAACAATAATTTATTTTGATTTATTTATCTTTAATAGAAAAAATCTTTTAAAATATATAAAAAAGAATAATAAAAATAAGAAAATAAAGAATAATTTGAAATTTAACAAAGTATTTATGTTATTATTGCCAATTCTAACTTTATTTTTTACTTATTTTTCATGGAATATAGCAATAGCTCTTGTTAATATTAAAGAAAATATTTCTACCAGTGTTTTTGAAGTTTTATTTGCTTTTAAAAATGATGAATTTATAGAACGATTGCCTGATTATATTCATACTGTTAAAAATACTATTTTTAATTACAAATATTTTATTTTGCTTATAATGTCTACTCTTTTAATAATCTTTAGTTTAATAAAAATTAAGAAGAAAGATAAATTAAGATATGGGGTTGCGATAACATTATTTGTATTGGCACATTTTGCTTATATTTACTTCTTGTTTTTAGTCTGCAGTATAATGCCAAGTACTGCCATTGCAGTAGAAGCATTACAAAGATATTTGTATACTTTAGTTGCGGCCGATATTTTTTTAGTAACATATTCAATTGTTCAATTAAGTTACAAAGTTAATATGCCACTTCTTTCCTTATTATTATTTTCAATTTTACTCTCATCAACAGTTGCAAATTTTCAAACAAAAGAATTTCTTACGAAAAAGTATACCAATGACTCAATTGCTTATCGACATCAATTTGATAAGTCAGTTGAAGATTTAAAAAAGATTGATACTCAAAATAATATTGTTTATGTTGTTACAAAAGAGGAAGCTAATCCGTATATTTTAACTTATGAATTATTGCCTGGAACAGTTTCTTATTTGCCATTTAATAAAGTAGATTTTATTATGGATAAGAAATCTCATTTTGTTTATACTCTAAATATTTTAACAAAAAAAGAAGAAGCATTTTTAAATAAAAAAAGAAAAGGCGATGTATATATTTACGTTTATAATTTCGGTAAAGAACAAGAAAAAGAGTTTGAATCTTTATTTGAATCACCTATGAAAAAACAAACATTATATAAGATGAAAAAAATAAACGATCAGTATAGAGCTGTTTATTGCGATTGAAGGAGATAGTATGAAAAAGAAAGTTTTACTTATAATACCAGCTTATAATGAAGAAAAAAATATTCTTAATACTGTTACTAAAATAGATTCATTTAATAAGAAAATGAAAACAAATTATGATTATGTTGTTATTAATGATGAATCTACTGATTCGACTGAAGATATTTTAGTTAAAAATAATATTAATCATATTTCTTTAATTCATAATCTTGGAATTGGTGGAGCAGTTCAAACTGGTTATAAATATGCCTATGAAAATGAATATGATGTTGCTATACAGTTTGATGGAGATGGACAACATAATGTAGAGTATGTAAAAAATTTGCTTCAATATATGGAAAAAAATAAATCTGATATGGTTATTGGGTCTAGATATGTTGAATCTAATTCTAAAAATGAAGGTGAGTTTAAGTCAACTGCATTGAGGAGATTTGGAATTAAAATTATTTCTTTAGTGATTAAACTCTTTACTGGAAAAAAGATAACTGATACAACTTCTGGTTTTAGAGCATGTAATAAAAGAGTTATTGAGTATTTTTCTCATGAATATCCATTAGAATATCCTGAACCGATTTCTACAACAATTCTTATAAAAAAAGGTTATAATATTGGAGAATGTCATGTTGAGATGAACGCTAGAGAAGGCGGAGTATCATCAATTAGGGCATGGAAGACAGTTTACTATATGTTTAATGTTATATTATCAATAGTAGTTACTTGTTTTAGGAGGTATAGAAATTGAGTGTTGTTTTAAAATTTACAATTTGTTTTATAGCTGTTTTATTGGCATTGGTAATGTTTTTTATAGTTAGAAAAGGAAAAATAACAGTTAAATATTCTGTTTTTTGGTTTATATCTTCTGTTTTGTTATTCATTATAGGGATTATGCCTAATTTTCTAATAAAAATTGCATCTCTTTTAGGATTTCAGGTTGTATCTAATTTAGTTATTGCAGTTTTTATATTTATTTTAATATTAATTAATATAAGTTTGACTATAATTGTATCAAGTCAAACAAATAAGATTAATTTGTTAATTCAAGAGATTTCTTTATTAAAAAGTAGTATGAATAGGAGAAAGTGATTATGACAATTTTTTTAACAATTTTATATTTAATATTTACAACGTCAGGTTTGACATTAATTAAATTAGGTGGAGATTCTATAAAACTTAGTTTGTCAAATTCTTTTGGGTTTAAGATAGGGTATTTGACTTTACTTGGATTTATATTATATGCAGTTAGTTTTTTGTTATGGCAAAAACTTCTTACAATGTTTGAATTGAGTCAGATTGTTCCTATTGTAACAGCAATTGTTCAAATTATTGTGTTTGTTATAGGTGTATTGGTATTTAAGGAAAAAATAAATATATACAATATAGTTGGAATTGTTGTACTTTTAATAGGTATTTTATTATTAAGTTATAAAAAATAGGTGGTTTTATGAAAATATTAGTCGTTTGTCAGCACTTTTATCCTGAACAATTTAGAATTAACGATATTTGTTTTGAACTTGCAAAAAAAGGTCATGATGTAACTGTTCTTACGGGATTACCAAATTATCCTAAGGGTGTTATATTAAAAGAATATAGATTTTTTAAGAATAGAAAACAAAATATACAAGGAGTTAATATTATAAGAGTTCCATTGATAGGTAGAGGGAAATCTGTAATAAGAATGGGGTTAAATTATTTATCTTTTTTAATAAGTGGTTCTTTAAAAGCATTATTTATGAAAAAAGATTTTGATGTAGTATATGTATATCAACTTTCTCCAATTACGATGGCAGTTCCTGCAATTATAGTTAGTAAGTTGGGTAAAATTCCTCTTATAATTCATTGCTTAGATCAATGGCCTATAAGTGTTACTACTGGACCTATAAGTAAAAATAGTTTTATTTATAAGATTTTGCTTTCTTTGAGTAAAAAAATATATAGAAGTGCTGATTTAATTACTACTAGTTCAAAATCTTTTAAAGATTATTTTGAAAATGAATTGGGTATTAGTGCTAAATCAAAGGGATTATTATATTTACCAAGTTATGCAGAAGATGATTATAAAAATATTAAGAAAAAAAGTGATGGTAAATTTAATTTAGTTTTTGCAGGAAATATTGGACCTGCTCAAAGTGTTGAGACAATAATAGAGGCAGCGAATATTTTGAAGAATAATAAAAACATGGTTTTTCATATTGTTGGCGATGGTTTATCAAGAGGTTTATGTGAAGAAATGTCTAATAAACTAAAATTAGATAATGTTATATTTCATGGATTTCATGATGTAAAAGAAATGCCAAAATTTTATTCTATTGCTGATGCATTTTTAATAACTATGGTTAATAATGAAGTAGTTAATAATACTTTACCTGCAAAAATACAATCATATATGTTAGCTGGTAAACCTATATTGGGAGCAGTTAGTGGAGAAGTTAAGACTGTAATTCAAGATGCTAATTGTGGATTATGTTGTGAATCTTTGGATTCTAAGGGCCTAGCTAAAAATATTGCTTATGCGTTTAAGCATCAAGAAAATATAAAAACTTGGTCAAAAAATGCTAAAAAATATTATGATAAATATTTTGATAAAAAAGTTTGTATTGATAATTTAGAGAATGTTTTTAATGACATTGTAAAAAATAAATAATAGATATTGAGACACCAAAGTTATGTTCTGTTGGTGTTTTTTTGTATTCAATTAGTAGATTTAATAATTAGATTAAGAAATGCTTTTTTCATGTACAGAAAGAAAACGGTAATATTTATGATATAATATGTTGTGTAGTTTACTTATTGATTAAAAAAGCAACTGAATTTAGAATTTGGGCAACTAAAATTTTAAAAGAATATATGACAAGGGGATTTGTTTTAAATGATGAGAGATTTATTTAGAAATTAGAAAGATGATTACGACTTTTAAGAACATAAGAAAGAGGTGAGTGTATGTCTAATAAAATAATAGAGGTTCAAAATGTGAGAGTAAATGTGACTAGCGTAAACGAAAAAGATTATATTTGTATTTCTGATTTCACCAAGTTTAAAGATGGTAAATCTACTTCAGATGATATTATAAGAAACTGGTTAAGAAATAGAATAACTTTAGAATTTCTAGGAACTTGGGAGTTGCTTTATAATCCAGATTTTAATTCCGTCGAATTCGACGGGTTTAGAAAAAATGCTGGCCTTCATACTTTTACATTAAGTGTTACTGAATGGTGTAATAAAACAAATGCTATTGGTATATATTCAAAACGCGGAAAATATGGTGGAACCTATGCACATAAAGATATTGCTTTTGAATTTGCATCTGCAATAAGTCCAGTATTTAAATTATATTTAATTAAAGAATTTGAAAGATTAAAAGAAATAGAAAATCAAAACAGAGAATGGGATGTTAAAAGAATTCTTACTAAGAATAACTATTTAATTCATACAGATGCTATTAAAAATTATATTTTGCCTGATAATGATTTTTATAAAGATAGAGAATGGTTAAAATACGCAGAAGAGGCTGATATTCTTAACGTAATTTTATTTCATACTACTGCAAAAAAATGGAGAGAATTAAATCCAAATTTAGCAAAAAACTCAAATGTAAGAGATTATGCTTCTATAAATGAATTGACGGTTTTATCAAATTTGGAATCACATAATGCTGAGTTAATTAAAGAAGGCAAATCGAAAGAAGAAAGATTTGAAGTATTAAGTGATATATGTAATTATCAATTAGACATACTTGAT
Organism: uncultured Muribaculaceae bacterium; assembly: GCA_964530845.1. Lineage (GTDB taxonomy): Bacteria > Bacillota_I > Bacilli_A > RF39 > UBA660 > UBA3789. The sequence continues at coordinate 31,465 of CAZHBS010000002.1, read as the reverse complement.
AATGCAGAAAGAATTAAGTTATTAAATGATAGTAAAAGGAGTGATTAAAATGAATGAAAATAAAACAAATATTAACTGATTGGGAAAAATTTATTTTGCAAAATCATGAAACCTTTATAAATAAAGAGAAAACAAGCGATTGAGATGATGCATGTTTTAGAAAAAAATCGGTAAAAAAGCACCAAAATTATCAATAAATGGTGTTTTTTAGTGCAAAAATGGGGGAGAATTAGCAAGGTGGCACAAATAGTCCAACCCCCCACTTAAAAATCTATAAATTTAAACATATTATGAGAACTAAATACGAGAAGTAACTTAGTTCTTTTTTTATACCTAAAATGGGATACATAGCCATTATTAAGATGGCTAAAAAAAGAAGGAGGTGAATTAATGAAAGAAGGTAAAATTATAGCAATTTCTAATCAGAAAGGAGGAACAGCAAAAACAACTTCTACTTTTAGTCTTGGAGTAGCACTTGCTAAAAGAGGACAGAAAGTATTATTAGTTGACGCAGATCCCCAAGGTGACTTACCAACATATATGGGCTGGCATAATGTAGATGAGATTCCAATAACCTTAGCAACTCTCATGCATGACTCGGTAATTGATAAAGATGTTAATCCAAAAGAAGCAATACTTCATCATAATGAAGGTGTAGATTTAATTCCATCCAATTTAGAACTATCTTCATTAGAAGTTAGTTTAGTAAATGCAATGAGTAGGGAATATACAATGAAAAATGTATTGTCAAATTTAAAAAATGATTATGACTATGTGTTAATTGATTGTATGCCTAGTTTAGGAATGATAACAATTAATGCTCTTGCTTGTGCAGATAAAGTTATAATTCCAGTACAAAGTCAGTTCTTAGCAACCAAAGGTATGGGGCATTTGCTTCAAACAGTAGTTAAAGTCAGAAAGAAAATTAATCCTGATTTAGAAGTTGGAGGAATATTACTTTCTTTAGTTGATGAAAGAACAAAGCTTGCTAGAAATATTAGACAAGAATTAAATAATACTTATGGAATGGTATTTAAAATATTTGATACTCAAATTCCACGAGCGATTAAGATGGCAGAGTCAACTGGACAAGGTCAAAGTATATTCTCTTACGATAAAAATAGTAAAGTTGCACTTGCTTATGATAATTTTGCAAAGGAGGTACTGAGTGACGGAGCAAAAGAAAAACATAGATCTAACAACATTCAAGTTAGATGATTTCTTTTCAACTCAAGAAGATAGAGATGAAGAGAAAAAAGAAAAAGTTGAATTAATTGATTTATCATTAATAGATGATTTCCCAGAGCATCCATTTAAGGTACAGGAAAATGAGGATTTATCGAAGCTAAAAGAAAGTATAAAAGATAATGGTGTATTGGAACCAATTATTGTTAGAAAAAAAGAAAATGATAGGTTTGAGATAATTGCAGGTCATAGAAGAAAATTTGCTTCTGAATTATTAGGTAATAACTTTATACCCTGTATAGTTAGAGATATGTCTAAAGAAGAAGCTATAGTGTATATGGTAGATTCAAATCTTCATAGAACTAATATTCTTCCAAGTGAAAAGGCAAAAGCATACAAAATGAAAATGGAAGCAATAAAAAATATAAAAAGTGGACCAATGGGCTACAATGCAAGAACTAGAGATATAATTGGAGAAGAAAATTCAGAAAGTGGAAGACAAGTACAAAGATATTTACGGTTGAATGAACTTATTCCAGAACTTTTAGATATGGTAGATAATTCTGTTTTAAATGAAAAACCTATAATTGCATTAAGACCAGCAGTAGAGCTTTCATATCTTACTAAAGATGAACAAGAAATGCTTTTAAATTCAATAGAATATTCTGATGCAACTCCATCACATGCTCAAGCAATAAAATTAAGAAAAGAAAGTGAATTAAATGGATTAACAGAAGATTATATTCGAGATTTAATGAAAGAAGAAAAACCTAATCAAGTGGCTAAAATTAAAATTAGCGAAAATAAAATTAAGTCTGTAATACCTAAAAATTATAAAGTAAATAACATGGAAGATTTTATTGTAAAAGCAGTTGAATATTATAGTAAACATTTGAGTAGAGATAGAGAACGGTAGAGAAATCTTTTTTTTATAGGAGATGGTTACTTGGATACGAGAGAATTTGAAATTAATAGAAGAAATAATTATACGATTGTAGATAATTCTATTTTACGTAGTAAAGAAATTTCTCTAAAGGCAACAGGATTATTATGCAAAATGTATAGCTTGCCACCTGATTGGGATTATTCATTTAATGGATTGGTTTCGATATGTTCGGAAAGCAAAGCAGCAGTTAGGTCTACAATTAACGAATTAAAAAGATTTGGTTATATTGACATATTGAAAGAACAAAATTCTAAAGGTTTATTTGTTTATAAATATAAAGTATTTGATACTCCTCAAGAATATATTTTAGAGAAAAATAATCCAGCACCCGATTTTCCAGCTATGGATTGTCCAACGTTGGAAAACCAGCAACAATTAAATACTAATAAATTAAAAACTAAAGAATATGATAAATATGATAAATCAACTTACGTCAATAATTCTTTATTTTTAAATGAATTAATTAAATCTGGTTATATTACAATTGAAGATAATGACATAAAAAGCTATTATGAATTGTTTAATAATATAAAACAAAAATATTCTTCTGAAGATATTTATACTTCTATTCACTATATCACTTCTAAAGTTAAAATAAATAAGTTTAGAGATGAAGATGGAAATGAAATATCTAATAAATTTGGTTATTTTAATAATGCTTTAAAAAGCAATTTAAATAAGTTAGAAAACATGAAAAATGAAACTGATTTATATGAGAATGACTTCTTTAATGATATTTTAAATATTAGAAATGATTATGAAAGATAAATCGCACATTTTTAAATATTCTGAATATATGTAAAAATGATTTAAAGGAGTGAAGAAGCATGAGAAAGAAAATAATGTTATTTGTTATTTTATTAATTATTATATCTGTACCAATTATAATTAAAGTTACACATAAATCAGAACAAGAAGAAGTTAAAATAGAAGAAAAAATAAATGCTAAGAAGGAAGTGAACACCAAAGAAAATAATGAACAAGATTTTAAAGAAAATTTACCAGGAGAAAAAATAGATGAAGAAATAAAACTTGAAAATAACATTGTAGAGAAAGAAGAAACTATTGTTTCACCTACAAAAGAAAATGAAGTGAAACAATCTAATTCAAAACAAAATGAAGAAAAAGAACCAGTTACTATTATAGATTCTAAAAAGCAGGAAATTTGGGATGCTCTTGGTATGACAAAAGAACAATATTACAATCAACCAATGTATAGTTGGGAGAAAGTTGATTTTAAAACTATGAATGAATGTTTAGAATATGGTGATAAATATAAACCTTATCTTGATGGAGAAGTTTTATATAATTGCCATGATGTATTAAGCACCTCTGGAAAATTTTTAGGAGTTATGTTTGATACAGAAAAATTAAATTAGGACTCGCTAGAGTTCTTTTTATTTACAATTAATTCTTATTAAAGGAGGAAAATATATGTTTAAAAATAAAATAAGAATGATTTTTTTATTAGCTTTAACATTTGTAGGTTCAATGATAGGACTTAAAAATGTTAATGCAGCAACAGATAAAATAAGTGCTGATGAATATATTCGAGGACCTTATTACTATATGCACAAACAAGGATCACGTTCTAAATGGGAACAAACAAAGATGATTAAAAGAAATAGTGATGGTGCTTTTGTTTATTGTGTACAACCATTTGTAGAAATAAATAGTGATTCCACTTATAATGTAACTACAGAAGATATGGCAAGTGTTACTAATATAAGTTATGAAAATTGGAAAAAAATTGAGAAAATTGCTTATTATGGGTATGGATATAATGAGAATGGAATAGACCATACTGATATTAGGTGGTATCCAGCAACTCAAATGTTAATATGGAAATATGCTGATCCAACTGTAGATAATTATTTTACAACAACATCAGGAGGACAAAGAAATGATTCAATATTAGCAAATGAAATGGCAGAAATTAATAGATTAGCTGATAGCCATACTACTACTCCAAATTTTACTGATTTACCAACTGAAATGGTAATTGGAAATACAATTACAATTAATGATTCCAATAATGTATTATCTAGTTTTAATGTAGAAAATGTTGTTGGAGGAAATATCAGTATAAATGGGAATAGTTTAAATATTACTGCAACTCAAGTTGGTGATATGACTTTTAGTCTAAATAAGAATGGTAATCGTTATGGCGAGCCTACCAGACTTTATTATGCAACAGATAGTCAAAATGTTGTTAGAAGAGGTAATATAGACCCAATCAGAAAACCTATGAAGATTAAAGTATTAGGTGGTACAGTTACTCCTAATAAATATGATGATGAGACATTTACAAATAAGCCACAAGGAGAAGCTACTCTTGAAGGTGCAGTTTATGGCATTTACAAAGATGATGGAACTAAAGTTGGAACTGTTACAACAGATAAGAATGGAAAAGCAACATCTGATTATTTACCAAGTTTAGGGAAGTTCTATTTACTAGAAGAAAAAGCATCTAATGGATACCAATTAGATAAAAATAAATATTATTTTGAAATAACACCTGACAACTTATTTCCTGAAGTACAAGTATTTGAAAAAGTTATTAGTTTAGACTTTGATTTTACTAAAGTATATGCAAATGACAAAACAGGTTTTATGAGTCCAGAAGAAGGAGTAGTGTTTGGAATTTATAATAATAAAGGAGAAGAAGTAAGAAGATTAACTGCAGATTCACAAGGAAATATTAAATTCAAATTACCTTATGGAACTTATATAGTAAAACAGTTAACTTCAACTTTTGGACATGAAAAAGCTGATGATTTTACTATTGAAGTTAGAGAAGTAGGGCCTGTTGTTAAAAAGGTAATAGCGAATGCTGAAATTAAAGCAAAGTTAAAAGTAGTGAAAGTTGATTCAGAAACAGGTAATGTTATCAAAAGAAGTGGTATTAAATTTAAAATACTAAATACTGATAAAAATGAATATGTATGTCAAAATATAACTTATCCTACAAGCCAAAAAGTTTGTGTTTTTGAAACAGACAGAAATGGGGAATTTATTACTCCTTATCCGTTAGAAAGTGGTCATTATAAATTAGAAGAAGTTGATCAAGTAATTGATAAATATTTATGGAATAAAGAATCAAAAGAATTTACTATTGGAGATGATTCAAAATTAATTAATGATAGTGAATATGGAATCTTATTTGAAGTTAGATTTGAAAATAAAGAAGTAAAAGGAACTGTTAAAGCTACTAAGATAGGTGAAACAGTAGAGCTTAAAGAAAATGGTTATGAATATAAAGAAATAGACTTAGAAGGTGTTAAAATTGGATTATATGCTAATGAAAATATAACTAATGGAACTGGAAAAGTAATTTATAAAAAAGGTGATTTAGTAAAAGAAGTATTAACTGATAAAGATGGTAATATTAAAGTTGATAATCTTCATTTGGGTAAATATTATTTACAAGAAATAGAAACAGTTGGTGAACATGTATTAGATAAAACTAAATATGAATTTGAATTAAAGTATAAAGACCAATATACAGAAAAAGTTGAATATACAACTATAATAAAAAATCATTTAGGTACTGGAAAGCTTGAATTTACTAAGACAGACTTTTCAACTAGTGAACCACTTCCAAATACTAAGATGGAGATATATACTGAAGATGATGAATTGATTTTTACTGGTGTAACTGATGAAAATGGTAAAATCATAATAGATAGACTTCCTATTGGTAAGTACTATATTTTAGAAAAAGAAGCTCCTGAAGGTTGGGAGATTAATCCTGATAAAATGTTCTTTGAAATAAAAGAAGATGGAGAAATTGTTAAATCAGTTATGAAGGATAATCAAATAGTAGAAGTACCTGACACTTATATGAGTGAAGGTAAGCTACATGTGATAATTGCAATAATATTTGGAATAGCTGGTATAATTACTATTATTTATGGATTTAGACATGGAAAAGATATTAAAAATGTGTGACATAAAAAATTGTACATTTTTTATTTTGTTTAATGAATGGTATCATGCTCGTGTGGTGACAAATTATGAAGGTAAGAAAACCAATTAATTTTTATGATTTAATTTTATTAGAGAAAGTAAGTATGATATATAATAAAAAGTTTTATGGTGGAAAAGAGAAAATTATATTAACTGAAATTTATAATAAACTTAGTGATAAGTTCGTTGAACTTGAATTAGAAGATAATAAGAAAATAAATAGTATTAAATATATTAAAGTATTTAATTTTGAAAATGGAAAATCATTAGAGTCTGAAATGAACATTCCTAATGAGGTATTAGGTGATTATTTTAGAAATAATGATTCTTGCTACGAGTATAGATACGATGATGAAGAAATTATAAATTTACTTAAACAACTTCATAGAGAATCAATAAAATATGAAGATAAAGTTGCAACAGATGATGAATGTGATATTGATTCACAAGAATTTTATATTGAGATAGAATATGAGGATTAGTATTCTATCTTTATTTTGCAGAAAAGGATAAGTTATGAAAAAAATAAAATTTAATAAATATATAATTGTAGGAATTATGCTAATATTTTTTGCAATAATAGTTAGCAATTATAAATTGCTATTTAATTATTTTGATAACAAACAAGATGAAAAATTAATTCAAGAATTTTATCAAGAAGATTTATCAAAAGAAGAAATAAACGAAGAAAATACTGAAACTAGTATAGATGGAGTACAAAGTAAAGACAAAAAAGTTAATTATATTGCTGTACTTAAAATCAATAAAATTAATTTAGTTAGAGGTTTAGTTGATGAGTCTAGTTATTTAAATAACATTAAATATAATGTTCAAATAATAAAAGGTTCTAATATGCCTGATGCGGTTGGAGGTAACTTAATACTTGCTGCTCATTCTGGTGATGCTGGAATTTCTTATTTTAGAAATCTTGATAAATTAGAAATTGATGATAAAGCAACAATTGATTATAAAAATAAAACTTATACTTATAAAGTAGTTAATATTTATGACATAAATAAAAATGGAAAAGTTGAAATTAAAAGAAATATATCCAAAACAATTTTAACTTTAATTACTTGCAAGCACAACACTGAAAAGCAAATAGTAATAATATTAGAACAAGTATAGGAGGGAAAATTGAAGGACAAGATAATAAATTCAAGATATAAAACTATTCTAAAATTGATAAAAAATGGAATAGATTCAGATGACAAAGTTAGAAATATTAAGATAGATGACATCTTTAATATTAAAGGAATTACTACTGAAGATATTTCAAATATTAAGTTATTAAGAGAAACCATAAGAAATAAAAATCTTATGTCTTTTTTTATTTGGAAAGAAGGTGATGAAAAACATGAATTCAAAAACTAACATGAAAGGAGGTGAGAAAATGTTAAATCAAGTTATATTAGTTGGAAGATTAACTAAAGACATTGAAGTAAATGAATCTGAAAATGGTAATAAGTATGCAACAGCAACATTAGCAATTCCTAGATCATTTAAAAATTCAGAAGGAAGTTATGATACAGATTTTGTCACAGTAAAATTATTTGAAAATGTTGCACAAAATACTGCAGAATATTGCAATAAAGGTGACATTGTAGGAGTTAAAGGAAGAATGCAATCTAGCTCTTATGAAAAAGATGGTGAAACAAAATATTCTTTAGATATAGTTGGTGAAAAAGTAACTTTCTTATCAAGTAGAGATAGAAATCATGAAGATAGAGATGAAAGATAATTTCATCTCTTTATCTTTATAGAAGGGAGAAAAATATGAAGGAATATACTGTAGAAGTATTTGCTGAATCTTACAATAATTATGTTGTTACAGCTGATAATAGTGATCGTGCAGTTATGGAAGCTATTAGTAAATTTTTAAATGAAAGTACAACAGAAACTATGATAACTATTAAATCAGTAAGAAATAATGCCTTAGAAGATGAAGATGAGAAGTAAAATTTCTCATTACTAGCAAGCAATGAATTTGTATAGCACCTCTAAAAAGGTGCTTCCAAATTCGAATATGGGGACACCCAATCCCCTAAATATAGAAAGGAATAAAATTATGAGTGATTTTTTATTCTTCCTATTAGGTTTAATGATAGGAGGATTATCAGGAATAACGTTAATGTGTATGTGTATAATTGCAAAAAAATCTGATTTAGAATTAATGCCTTATGAAAAGAACAAGACAGAAGAACATTCGACTAACAAGCGATGAAGAAAAGTTGTTAAGACAAAAGTGTTTTGATTTAGGAATTACTGAATCAGACTTTTTTAGATCATTAGTCATTGACTATATGCCTAACACTAATCTTAATAAAGAAATTAGTAAATTAACTTATGAAATTAGGAAGATAGGTGTAAATATAAATCAAATAGCAAAAGTTGCTAATCAAACAGGTAATGTTAATTATATTTATTTAGAGCATTATAAAAAAGAGTTAGATAAAATAATCTTAGAAATTAGAGATAAAGTTTTAGACATTAATAGAATAAGAAGGTGATTTTATAGCAGTAACAAAATTATGGAAAATAGGAAGTAATTTAGGTAGAACTATTGATTATGCTGAAGATAAGAAAAAGACAAACTCAAATCTTAAAGATTTAAATGTTGCGATAGATTATGCAATGAATAAAGATAAGACCGAAGATTCTTTTTTTATATCTGGAATTAATTGCGAAATAGATAGTGCTTTAGAACAAATGAATCAAACAAAGAAGTTATTTAATAAGACAAAAGGTATATTAGGATTTCATGGTTATCAATCATTTAAAGAAGGAGAAGTAACTCCAAAGTTAGCACATGAAATTGGTGTTAAGTTAGCAAATGAAATGTGGGGAGATAGATTTGAAGTAGTTGTTTCAACTCACTTAAATACAAATCATCTTCATAATCATTTTATTGTTAACTCAGTATCTTTTGTAGATGGTATGAAGTTTTATTCTAATAGATCTACAACAGCAAGATTAAGGGAATTGAGTGATAGTTTATGTGAAGAATATGGATTATCAGTTTTAGATGAAAAAGCAACTCCTAAAGGTAGAGTTTATTTCCCATATTATTTAAAAAATACAAATAGAAATAGTTATTATATTAAAACCAAAAATGATATAGATATTGCTATAGGTAAGTCATCAAATTATAAAGAGTTTTTAGAAAAATTAACTTCTATGAATTATGAAGTACAGAATAGATATGGAAAGTTATCTGTTAGAAATTTAAATTATAAAAGAAATATTAGAATAGAAAGATATTTTGGAGAAGAGTATTCTATAGATAACATTAAGTCTAGAATTTTAGAAGAAGAATATATTGAAGATGTATCTGAAAATGATAGAAATTTTTATAATAAAAAGTCAAATAAAAAGTATCATGGCATAGTTGCTCTATATAGATATTATTGTTATCTATTAAAAATTTATCCAAGTAAAAAATATAATAGCTATAACTATATCAAAGATGATGTTATAAAGTTAGAAAAATACAATTTAATTATTAGAATGTTTGATAGAGAAAAAATAAATGATGATGAATCATTTAGAAAATATGAAACTATGATAAATAATAAATATGATGAATTAGTTAATATGAGAAAAAAATTAAGAAAACAGTATTCTAATATTAATAATGAACAAGAAAAAAATAAAATCTTAAATAAGATAAAAGATATAAATAAAGAACTATCTAAATTAAAAAATGAAATTAATTTATGTAGTGAAATAAATATTGAATCTAATTCTATTAAAGAAAAAGTTGATAGGTTGGAAAAAGAAAAACAAAAAGAAAGGGATGATTAAATGAATCAGTCAAGTGATGCAGCTGAACAAATTGTGAGAATGAGTTTGGAAGGTTTTGAAGTTGCAGCTAAAGTAACTGGAAGTGGTGCTAAAGATATAGCTGTACTTTTATATACTATTATGAAGAATAAAGAACAAACGAGTGGTAAATCAAAACTTTCAAGTATGCTTAAGAGTGGTAAGCCACTTACAATTTTTACAGTAAAAAAAGAAGACCTTGCAAAGTTTCAACAAGAAGCAAAGAGATATGGAATACTTTATTGTGCATTAGTAGATAAAAAAGATAAATCTAAAGATGGAATAGTAGATATAGTTGTAAGGAAAGAAGATTCTGCAAGGATTAATAGAATTGTAGAAAGATTTAAATTTGCTGAATTTAATAAAGCAGACATTATATCTAATATTGAAAAGAATAGAGAAAATGTTAATATAGGTAAAGAACAAAATACTAAATCAAGAATTAAAAAGAATGAGAATAATTCGTTAAACCCCCATTTGGCAAAGACAGAAAAAAGCCCTCTGTCAAGGCCTTTCTCAGAAGTGCAAAAGACTTCACAAGTTGAGGGTAATGCTATTAATAGTAAGAAGCCATCAGTTAGAACAAAGTTAAATCATTATAAAAAAGAGGTTAAAATTAAATCTGAAAATAAAGAAATTAATATTGATAAAATTGTTAATAAATCTAAGGACAGGACTAAATGAAAGATGTAAAAGTTTTAGAGTTAGATAAATATGAAGAAGGACTTATTATAAATGCATTAAATGAATTTAGAAATAAATTATTGGAGGACGGAAAAGATTCTAGTTTTGTAGATGAATTGCTTTTAAAGGTGTTAAATCTACCTGAAAAGAAAAGAATGTTTCCAAGAAAATATATTGAAGAAAGATGATTATTTAATTTATGTAATAGGTGTGATTCCTGTTATATGGTTAGGACTCTTAATAGCTCCAATATCATCTAACGGATTATTTAATATTATTGATGAATTTAGTAATGTAATAAGTCATCCATTTAACATTAATTTATGTAAGAATACCATACCTGTAGTATCCATTTTTCTTTTTATTTATGTATTTGGAATAACAATATATTTAATGGATAAAAAGAATTATAGAAGAAGAGAAGAACATGGTTCTGCAAAATGGGGTAATGTTCATGAATTAAATAAAAGATATTCTCAATCTCCATTTGAAGTTAATAAAATATTAAGCAGAAATTTTTCAATTGGGTATGATGCTCATAAACATATGAGAAATTTAAATACAATTGTAATTGGTGGTAGTGGAGCAGGCAAGACAAGATTTTATGCTAAGCCAAATGTAATGCAAGCAAATACATCATTTGTAATATTAGATCCTAAAGGTGAAATAACAAGAGCTGAAGGCAATTTATTAAAACAAAAAGGATATGAAGTAAAAGTTCTAGATTTAATTAATATGGAAAAATCACATTGCTATAATCCGTTTGTATATATAAAAGATGAGAATGATGTTCAAAGATTAGTTACAAATTTGTTTAAGAGTACAACACCTAAAGGTTCAACTTCGCAAGATCCATTTTGGGATACTGCAGCTTCAATGTTACTTTCTGCTTTAATATTTTATTTAAAGTATGAAGCTCCTGAAGAAGAACAAAATTTTCCTATGGTTATGGAAATGATAAGAGCAGGAGATGTTAAAGAGGATGACGACTATTACGTAAGCCCTCTTGATATGTTATTCAATGAATTAGAAGCTAGAGAACCAGATCACATTGCTATAAAATATTATAAGGGATATAAGTCTGGTGCTGGTAAAACATTAAAGTCTATACAAATAACTTTAATAAGTAGATTAGAAAAATTTAATCTTGATTCAATGAGTAAACTTACTCAAACTGATGAATTAGATTTAGGTTCATTGGGAGAAAAGAAAGTGGCTTTATTTGCGATTATACCTGATACAGATAAGTCATTTAATTTTATAGTTAGCATTCTATATACACAATTATTTCAACAATTATTTTATTTAGCTGATAATGTTTATAATGGTTCTCTTCCTATTCATGTGCATTTCTTAATGGATGAGTTTGCTAATGTAAGCTTACCAGATGACTTTGAAAATATTTTATCTACTATGAGAAGCAGAAACGTATCTGTATCAATCATCTTACAAAATCTTGCTCAACTAAAAGCTCTATTTGAAAAACAATGGGGTTCTATAGTTGGGAATTGCGATGAATTTTTGTACTTAGGTGGTAACGAACAAGAAACATTTAAATATGTTTCAGAATTACTTGGAAAAGAAACAATAGATACAAATACTTATGGAAAAACTAGTGGATTAAGAGGCAATTATTCTACTAATTATCAAAATGCTGGTAGAGAGTTACTCATGCCAGATGAAGTAAGAATGATTAATAATAAAGAGTGTGTATTATTTATAAGAGGAGAAAGACCAATTATAGATTTAAAATTTGATATAAAAAAGCATCCAAATATTAATTTAACTCCAGATGGAACTGGAAAAAATTATTATCATGGAATAACCAATGAATCTATTGGAGAAGTAAATATTTCTTTAATAGATGAAAATATAGAGTTTAATGAAATAGAAAAAATTAAAGATAAATATGAAGTCATCTATTCTGAAGAAATAGATGATTTTTTAGAAAGAAAGGGAAAATATGAAAGAAAAAGAAAATCAAAAAATCAAACTAAAAAAGATTGAATCTAAATTAAAAATGTTAGGTATTACATTAATTTCATTATTTAATGCAAATGTTGTCTATGCTGTAGATGATCCAATTGCTGCAGTTAATAATTTAACAAACTTTATTTTTTCTTTAGTGCAGTCTTTAGGAGCAATAATGTTAATCTTTGGTGTTGTTCAATTTGGTATGTCCTTTAAGAGTCATGATGCAAGTCAAAGAGCAAGTAGTGTAATGACAATTGGTGGAGGACTTATAATCTGTTTTTCAAAAGCAATTATTACAAAAATTTTGGGATAGGAGTTGGTGTAAATGAGTGATAATTGGGTTGTTCAAAACTTACAAAATGCACTTGATACATGGAATTCTAAACTGGCTGAAATTTGGAGTTTAGTTACAACTACACCAGAGACATTTAAGGGTGGTGCAATCTGGAATGTAATTAAAAATATTCATAATTCTATGCAAGGTATAGGACTAGGATTATTAGTTCTATTTTTTCTTGTTGGAATGATTAAAACTTGTGGTTCATTTGATGAAGTTAAAAGACCAGAACAAGTATTTAAATTATTTATTAGATTTGTATTAGCAAAAATAGTTGTTACTTATGGGATGACATTAATGTTAGATGTATTTAAGATAACCCAAGGTGTAACAGCTAAAATCATTTCTACAGCTAATATTACATTTAACTCTAAAAGTACATTGCCAAGTTCTATAATTACAGCAGTAGAGTCGTGTAGTTTTTTTGAATCAATTCCATTATGGGCAGTTACTTTAATTGGAGGACTAGTTGTAACTGTTTTATCTTTTATTATGATAATGATCGTATATGGTAGATTTTTTAAATTGTATTTATATACAGCACTTGCACCAATACCTTTATCAAGTTTTGCTGGTGAACCTACTAGTAATGTCGGTAAATCATTTCTAAAAAGCTATACAGCAGTTTGTTTGGAAGGAGCAATTATTGTGTTATCCTGTATTATATTTAGTTTATTTGCTTCATCTCCTCCTGTAGTAGATACTAGTGCAGCAGCAGTAACTCAGGTTTGGAAGTATATAGGAGAATTAATATTTAATATGTTAGTGCTTGTTGGGACTATAAAGGTATCAGATAGAATAGTAAGAGAAATGATGGGATTATAGTAGAATATATGATATAATTATTTCACAAATTGAATTTTGTAGTTGGAAGTTGATTGTATTATGGATTTAGAAAAAATAGGTCATTTTATAAGAACGATGCGCAAAGAAAAAAATTGGAGCCAGGAAGCTCTTGCAGATAAATTATATTGTGATAGAACTAAGATAAATAGAATTGAAAATGGAAGAAGAAATGTTAAACTAGATGATTTGATATTATTAAGTGAGATATTTGATTTATCTTTAGATGAAATAATAGCTGGAGAGAGAAAAGATAAAAATAATAAAAAACGAGTTGAAATAACATTCAAAGAGTATCTAAAGACGCAAAATACTAAAATAAAAAGACTGCGTTCAGTAATAATAATATTAGTTATTTTATTAATAAGTATTTTCTCTTTATTTACAATTATATATTTTTTTCAAAACTATAAGAGCATAAGAGTATATAAATTTAGTGGTAGTTCTGAAAACTATGAAATAAATGATGGATTATTAATTTTGTCTAAAGAAAAGATATATTTAAAAGTAAATAATATAGTTCCTACAGTAGATGAAATATCAGTATATAGTGAGCAAGATAATAAACAAACATTAATTTATAGTGGGAATTCAGATATAATATTAAATGATAACTATGGATATTCTGCATTAATATCATATAAGGATTTTATTAAATCAAAGCAAAAGACCTTTATAGTAATAAAAGGAGAAAGAATTGATCTTAATTTTAGAGAAGATTTTGTTAATAGTAGAATTTTCTATAAAGAAGAAAGTAATGTAGGTCATATGAAAATAAATGAAACTTTAATACCTAAGAAAATAAAAGAAAGTTTTCAATGTGATGATGACTCTTGCCATTTAGATTTAGAAAATGAAAAATTGTTATTTAATAATGGCATTTTATCAGTAGTTAAAGGAAATAAATATTATTCATACGATTTAGGAAATTCTTTGTTTGAATATCAAAATCAAAGTGAGCCAAAAAGTGATTTTGTAATATTAATTTCTGATAATGATATTACTTGTATGTCCGGAAATTGTAAAAATTCACAGAAAATATATGAAGATTTCTATGAATCATATATATTAAAATATTTAAATTAAAAATAATATTTTTTAATAAAATAGGTGGTGTGCCAATTTGTCACTACCTTTTTTATTTGTTTTAATATATGATGACATTAGAAAGGAATGATAATCGTGAATAAAATGAAAAGTAAGTTGTTTTTTGGAATAATATTAGGAATAATGTTATTTTCAAAAAGTGTAAATGCAAAAGATATTTATTATCAAAATGATTTAGGAGTTATATTATCAAAGCAAGAATATGAATTTATTTCAAATATGTATTGGGAAGGGTATCAAGAGTACTTAACTGTAGATGATTATAATGAATTTAAAAATATGGATTTATTTAATAAACCTATTGAAAAAGTGACAAAAGAAATTACAGATGTTCCTTTAACTAGAGGTGCATCAGTTACAAGTCATTTAAGAACATTAACTATTGCTAAATCTTGTTCTGATACTTGTGTTATTTCTTTAGTAAATAAGTGGATTGGAACACCTACAGTAAAAAGTTATGATGTATTTGGAGTTAGAGTTACAGGAGTATCGATAAACAATATTAAAAATGCTTTGGTAACAGGAGACAATTATGGTAAGCCATATAGTAATCCAAAGTCTTATGGTAATGGATTTGGTTATTCTGTTTTAGTTCCAAATGTTGGCAATGTAAAAGAATCGGTAACATTCATTACTACAAAGGGTGGAACTGTATATGGCAGTTATCAGCATGCAATGAGAAATACTACAGAAGCAGTTAGTAAGCAATATACTATTGGTTTAGGTGGTTATGGTAGAGTATTTAATTTTACTGGTTCAGCTTTGGATATTTATGATAATGCTCCAGGCGTTGATATTCAGGTTTAAATTTGTTATCAAGTTTTTAAAATCTGAAAGCGAATATGAAATAGATTTTATATGTTAGAAATATTTTGATTTAATTTAACTTATGTTGTACTTTTGTGTCATAAAATCATTTTATATTAGTTCTGCAAAAGTACAATTAAGTATAGAAATGTGAGGTGATTTGTTTCTGAGATTTTAAGTTGTTTTAAACTTTATTGGTGAAAAGGAGGAAATATGAAATTTAAAAGAAAACTGTTACTTGCTACTGCTATTGCTAGTATTGTTGCAATAGCGCCATTTAGTGCGTTTGCTTTAAGCGAAGAACCACGAAATGAAAATATGGATTATATTTTAAAAAATGCTAATCCTGATGATATCTATTTAGATGAAAATGGTAAAATTCAATATTCAAATAATTATATGAATTTAATGGAAGAGAAAAACAAGCAGTTAAATGATTCATATCAAAAATATTTGCAAACTAAAGATTTGATGATTAGTGATAATGGAATTCAAACTACAAACAATGCGGTAATTCGAAAAGGTTTTTGTTATAATGATAGAACATTGAATGTTCCCACTTATCAACAAGAAAGAAATCATTGGTGTGGGCCAGCTGCTGTAAAAGAAACATTGCAATTTTTAAATGGTAGTTCTTTAACACAAGCTCAATATGCTAGCAATATGCAAACAGATGCTGATGGAAGTACGTTCGTATACAAACTTACAAATGAGTTAAATGCGAGACAATCTAAACATACTTATCAATATGAAGATGTTACAAATGAGTCAAGGTTTACTCAAATTCTAATTGCAGATGTCATGGATAGTGATGTTGGTGTTCCGTTTATATTACATGCTTTAACTGGAAGTTTATATAGATATAATGGTAATACTCTTCATCATTATTTAGTTGTAAATGGCGGAAATATGCCACAGCAAAAGGTAACTTATGTAGATTCATGGAATTATGATTATGGTAGAGGAACAACCTTAGGAAGGTATACTGATACACGCAGTAATGTTGCTAATACAGTAACTTCTTCTGGTCGCTATGTAATTTGGTAAAATAATAGGGGTCTATATATAGGCCTCTATTAAAGTATAAATTTATGAATATTAAAAAAAATAGATGGATTTTTATAGTATTTTTGCTAATAATAATTTTCATATTTGGAAAAACAAAAACTATTGAATTTACTAAGGATATATATTTAACGGAAACTCTGAATAAATATGCTAAAAATCAAAATAACATTGAATTAACAAAAACTTATAATGGTTCGATTTATGGTACTGTTTTTAATACGACAAGCAATAATACTGTATTAGAAACTACGGCTCTTTTTTCTTATTCTGTGAATAATAAAAAAATTCAGATTTATAATTATGATAGGAAGAATAGAATTATGGATTTTGTAATTGATGATAATGCTATTTATTTTATCGAATTGGAAGAAAAGAAAAACGACGAATACATTTGGAGATTCATTAAAAGTGATTTAAAATTGTCAACATATGAAACCATAAAATCTGGAGTTATAGAAAATCCTTTTTCATATCCTAGAATATTTATGAATAATTCTTATTTGATTTTAGTAGCTATTAGTGACAATAGTGATGAGCAGAAATTTGAAATATGCAAAATTATGGATGGAAATATTGAAATATTGCAAAGTGGAAAAGGGTATAAAAATCGTCCCGAAGGTGATATACTGTTTAATATAGAAAATGTATTTTTTGCTAACCATAATTTATATTATACTATTGTAGATAATAATAATATTCAATATCTTAAATATTTAGATACAATAAAAAATAGTATTAAAACATTGTATACTAATTTTAACGAAAATGAAATTATATATAATTACAAGCCTTTAAATAAGGGTATTTATATTCAGATTGCAATAAAAGATCAAGATGATTTAGCAAGATTCATTTATATGAAAGATGAGAAAATTATTTTAAAAAAGAATACAAAAATAAAAACCATGGATACTGTATATGATAATATTTTGCTTTTTCATAATCAAGGAAATATTTTTGAGATTTTTTGTGAAGATAAGTTAAGCATAAAAAAATTTAATGTTAATAAAGAAGATATTTACCCCAAATATGTGGTTTTAAATAATAAAATTTATATTCAAGACTTTAAAAATAATTTTTATGTTTCAAATGATTTAACAAAATATGTAAATTAAAATAAATTATATTGGAGGAATTTATATGAAAGCTAAAGGAAAAAACACATTCCTTTATATTGTGATTGGTGTTTTAAGTTTTTTATTAGTATTAATGTTATTGGTTATTAGTATTAATATCAATATATCTAAAGATAAAAACAAAATACCAACACAAAATGAATTTACTTGTACGTTTATACGAACATATAAAGTTGAGTATATTTTACCTAGCAATAGTAAGGAGTTTCTATATCTTACTATTAGGGCTTTTCAAGATGAAGAAGTACAATCCATAAAAATATCTAAAGCTTTATGTCCTGAAATTGAGCAAGGAAAATACTATGAATTTAAATTTAGACCTTTTGAAAAAATTGAGAAAGATAATATTCTGAATATATATCAAAAATCTAAATTAATTTCTATTGAAGAAACAGAAAAGATTGGTTTGGAACAGATACAAGATAGAATTTGTGAACCATAATTTTAATAGATAAAAATAGAATATATAGTATGTTTTTGTTCCATTATATTTAGTTAAGAAATAGATATGATTTTATCTATTTTTTTTGGGGATAATTTAATAAGTTTTAAATTAGTAGTTTTCACACTGTTAAACTACTTTTATTCTTTATTATCACAAAAATCGTTAAAACAATAGGTTGAATAAAATTATAACAATAATTACAAAATGTATATTCAAAATGGGTTCAGATAATAAAAAATAAACTTAACTAAATGTTTAAAGTAATAACTGAATTGAGTAGAGTTTGAAACTATATTGAAGTTATAGTAAAAAAAGGAGGAAAAGAATATTTAAAAAGAAATAATTTTAATTATAAAAATAGTCTTACTAAAAAGTGTATAAGATTTCATAATGGAAGGGATGATGAAAAGAAATGGAAGTAAAAATTAATAAAGAGATAAGAAATTATTCGGAAAATATATTTTTTGGACTATCTTTAAGACAATTTATATTTAGTATTTTAGCATGTATAAGTGCACTTATATTATTCTTTATATTCAAACCGATTTTGGGAACTGAAATTACATCATGGATTTGTATAATTGGCGCAGCTCCATTTGGAATAATGGGTTTTGTTAAATACAATGGAATGACTGGAGAGCAATTTATATCTGCATATATTAAATCTGAATTTTTAACAAAAAAGGAATTAGTCTTTGAACCGACTAATTTTTATTATGAATTAATAAACACAAAAGAAAAGGAGAAAATAAATGAAAGTAGTAAAGAAAGTATTTAAATTCAAAAAAGATAATGATGAATTTGATGTTCCAAAAAATGTTCAAGGAATAATTCCTATTAATAGAATATGGAAAGATGGAATATTTTTAATAGGAAAAAATAAATATACTAAAACATATAAGTTTACTGATGTTAATTATGCTGTTGCTAGTAGAAGTGATAAGGAAGCAATATTTTTGAAGTATTCTGAATTATTGAATTCTTTAGATGCTGAAGCAACTACTAAAATAACAATAATAAATAGAAAATTAAATAGAGTAGATTTTGAAAAGAATATATTATTAAAGAGTGCCAATGATAATTTAGATAAATATAGAAATGAATATAATCAAATGTTATTAGAACAAATAACTAATAATAAAAAAATGATTCAAGAAAAATATATTACTGTATCAATTGAGAAAAAGAGTGTAGAAGAAGCTAGAAGTTATTTTAAAAGGATTAATGTTGAATTCAATAATCATTTAAGAGAACTTGGTTCACATTTAATAGAT
Source organism: uncultured Muribaculaceae bacterium (assembly GCA_964530845.1). Classification (GTDB taxonomy): domain Bacteria; phylum Bacillota_I; class Bacilli_A; order RF39; family UBA660; genus UBA3789. The sequence goes on along the minus strand of CAZHBS010000002.1, from coordinate 11,868 downwards.
TTAGATGCTAATGAAAAATTAAGACTTATCCATGATTTTTATAGATTAGATGATACAGAAATATTTAATTTTAATAATAAAGAGTTAATGAGAAAAGGACATAATTTTAAAGATTACATTTGTCCTTCAACATCATCTTTTCAAAGTGATTATTTTGAATTTGAAAATAGATTTGGAAGAACAATTTTTTTAAAAGAATATGCTAATTTTATTAGAGATGATATGGTTTCTGAATTAACTGATATTGATAAAAGTGTAATTTTATCTATAGATATAATTCCTATACCTATGGATGTAGCAATTAGGGAAGTAGAGAATAGAAGATTGGGTGTAGAAACAAATATTACAAATTGGCAAAGAAGACAAAATAGTAATAATAACTTTAGTGCGGTTATTCCTTATGATATGGAACAACAGAGACAAGAATCAAAAGAAATGCTAGATGATTTAACAACTCGCGATCAAAGAATGTTTATATGCGTTATTACCTATGTTCATACAGCTGATACAAAGAAACAATTAGATGAAGATACAGAAAGCATTCTATCCATTGGACAACAACATTTATGTCAGTTAGGAATATTAAAGTATCAACAATTAGATGGACTTAATACAGTACTTCCTTATGGTATGAGAAGAATAAATGCTTTAAGAACATTAACTACTGAATCACTTGCTGTATTTACACCATTTAGAGTACAAGAAGTAAATCATACAAATGGTATTTATTACGGCTTAAATGTAATAAGCAAAAATATGATTGTAGCAGATAGAAAACAGTTATTAAATGGTAATAGTTTCATACTTGGAGTATCTGGTTCTGGTAAATCGTTTTCAGCTAAGAATGAAATAGTTTCACTAGCATTAAGAGACACTAATGCAGATATATTAATAATTGACCCAGAAAGAGAGTATTCAAAACTAATTGAGTCTTTAAATGGACAAAATATTGTTATTAGTGCGACTAGTAATAATCATATAAATCCAATGGACATTAACTCTGAATATGGAGAGGGTAGTAATCCAATTACTTTAAAATCTGAGTTTATATTGTCTTTATGTGAAATACTAATGAAAGATAAAAAACTTGGACCACTTGAAGAATCTATTATTGATAGATGTACTAATAAAGTATATAGAAGTTATCAACAAGGTAATTATCAAGGAGTACCACCAACACTAGTTGATTTAAGAGAAGAATTGTTAAAACAATCTGAAAAAGAAGCAAAAGAGCTAGCAACAGTTCTTGAAAGATATACTAATGGTTCATTTAATACATTTGCTATGGAAACAAATGTAAATATTAATAGTAGAATAATTAATTACGATATTTTAGAGTTAGATAAATCGCTTAGGTCTTTTGGTATGTTAGTAGTACTAGATAATATTCTTAATAGAATTACTTTAAATAGAAATAAGGGTAGAAATACATATATTTTTATAGATGAAATTTATTTATTATTTCAGCATGAGTATTCAGCTAACTTCTTATTTAAATTATGGAAGAGAGTTAGAAAGTATGGTGCATATTGTACTGGTATAACGCAAAATGTAGAAGATTTATTACAAAGTCATACAGCAAAAACAATGCTAGCAAACTCTGAATTAATTGTTATGTTAAATCAAGCAGCAACAGATAGATTAGAACTTGCAAAACTTCTTAATATATCCGAAACGCAATTAAGCTATATTACTAATTCAGAACCTGGAGAGGGGCTTCTAAAAATAGGAAGTAACTTAATACCTTTTGAAAATCATTTTCCAAAAGATTTAGAGTTATATAAATTAATGAGTACAAATCCAAAGGACAAATAACTATGAAATATATTAAAGTAAAAGAAAAGTTTAAAAAAAGTATTAAAACAATTGATAAGTCAGCTGTTTGGACTTCTAAAGTAAAAGATTCTGTAAGCGATATAAGAGATAGAAGTAATATTATTAATAATGATAAGACATCTAATGTTGAGTACGCAGATAATAAAATTGAATCTATGATTAATAAATCTAAAAATGCCACTATTATAGTAACTAAAAAAGTATTTACTAAAACAAGAGAGAGAATGATTAATAATTATAAAAATAAAAAGATGAATAAGATTAAAAATGATACAGATAAGGTTATCGAGGAGCAAACTATTAAAAAAGTAAAAGAAGCGCCTAAGAATATTGAAAGAGTGAGAGAGTTTGCAATAAAATCTAAACAAGTGGCACAACAAACAGCAAAAGCAACTTCAACTGTAATGAAGAAAATTATGAAAGCAATTATTACATCAACAAAAGCTTTAATAACTAGTGTTAAATCGTTGATAGCATTATTAGGTATTGGAGGAGTAGTTGCTTTAATTGTTGTAATTCTAATATGTTTAATAGGATTATTATCTTCATCTATGTTTGGTATTTTCTTTTCAAATGAATCCAATAGTATAACTATGAGTAGTGTAATATCTCAAATTAATAATGAGATTTATCAGAAAGCAGAAAGAGAGCAATTAATGATTCCTAATAGTGAAATAGTTATAGATAATACTGTAACAAATTGGAAAGAAGTGATTGCAGTATATTCTGTTAAATATTCTAATGATAAAGAAAATACAGACGTAATTATGTATATAAATGAAAAGAACATTAATAATATAAGGAATGTATTTAATGATTTTAATAAAGTAACTATATCTAAAGCATCAAGCAATGGATATGTAATTTCTAATGATGGCTCATTTAATATAAATAATCCTCCTAGCAATCAAGTAAAACCAGAAGAAGGTAAGACTATTATATATGTTACTATTCACTCAAAAAGTTTAGATGACATAATGAATCAGTATAAGTTTACAGATGAACAAAAGAAAAATACTAAAGAACTCTTAAGTGATAAGTATTCAGATTTATGGTCTCAACTATTATATGGAACAAACTATGGAGATTTTATTAATTGGAAACAGACAGATGAAGCCTGGGCAAGTACACCAATTGGAACATCTGGTAAAACTTTAGGACAAATTGGTTGTTTAGCAACTTCTATTTCTATATTAATTGAAAGGTCTGGTGCAGGTAAAACAATAATACCTTTTATTCCTCAGACATTCGTACAGAAGATGAATGAGAATGGTGGATTTAATGAAAAGGGCGAGTTACAATATGGAGCAATTACTAAGTTTATTCCAAGTTTTTCATATGTAGGAAGAATAGAGTTAAAAGATAAATCAAAATCTGAAAAATATCAATTAATTAATAAATATCAATCTAGCAATTATTATCTTGCATTAGAAGTAATGGGAGATACAGGTCAACATTGGGTTGCTGTTCTAGATACGGTAGGTAATAAAGTTACGATAGCTGATCCAGGTAGTAGTTCAACTGATTTATGGAGTTTTTATGATTGGAAAAATACTTCTCAATTTGTGTATTTTAAAAATAATTAGAAAGTCTCTCTATTAATTTAGAGGGACTTATCTTTTTTATTTTAAATTAAGTTCTTTAATTTTATTGTCTATTATTTTATTTAAATATTCATACATTTCTTTATTAAATCCTTTAATTAATACTTTTGATATTGTATCATTAATAGAATATTTCCCTAATAATTCATCATATAGTTTCAATTTTTTATCATTTTTAATGAAGTTAATATAGTCTTTATATTCCATACTATAAAGTAGTGTATTTAATTTTTCGTCAATTAGTTCCATTCGTTTATCAGGTAAATCAAAATTCATAGTATTTGCTAATTTGGTGAGTTCATCTACAGAATTTACTTTATTCTCAAACTTCTTATCTTATACCTCATTTTTATTTATTCTATTTATATTATATAGTATTTCCATATTTGAGAAAAGTATGATAAAAAGTTTAAGTTAATTCAATACTTCTTTCTGCTTTTTTGTGATAAAAGAAAGTTAAATTTTATTTAACATATTTAAAAAACAAATAATGGAATTAAATAAATATAATTTTAATGGTATAATATATTTGAAAGTGAGTGAGAAAAAATGAAAAAAATTTTGAGTATCTTGTTGTGTTGTGTTTTATTACTTGGAATGACTGGGTGTGGTAGTAAATCTTCAAGTGGAGGAAATTATAATAAGGAATATGAAAATGAAATAAACATTGCAAGAAGTATGACAATGCCATTTACATCAACAGAATCATATTCTGTAGGAGAATTACTTGATAATGCTTTAGAAGATGAATATTGGGATCATTTTACTGGATATATGTCTAACGGAGATAGATATGTACTTGTATGTGTTAAAGGAAAAAGCAAGTTTGATGATAAAGAATATGAAATAGTTTATGAAGTTGATACAGAAAATAAGAGTGCTAAACTAGATAAAACTTATGTTGATGGTAAAGAAGGATCAGGAGTAACCGATATGTATCGTGACTCATATAAAGATATAAAAGGAGAATAAAGATGAAAAAGATTTTAAGTATTTTGTTATGTTGTTTTTTATTATTAGGAATAACAGGATGTGGTAATTCTAAAAATGATAGTAAAGGTTTATTAAATTCAACTAAAACTAAAGAATTTAGTGGTTACATTGTTAGTGAAAATGGAACAAATAGTTTAATTAGAAGTGAAAGAATTATTGTAAGTAAAAATGGTTATTATGGTGTCATGGATTTAGAAGGTAATATGATAGTAGAATGTGATACTTATACAAAGATAGAAGATTATGTTCAAGGATTAGCATTAGTAGAAAAAAATGGGAAATGGGGATTTATTGACGCAAAAGGTAAAGTAATTGTACCTATAGAATATGATGATCCTACTAAGTATTCACAACATGGTTTTTCTACAACAGATGAGGTTGCTTGGGTAGTAAAAGATAATAAATTGGGAATTGTTAATACCAAAGGAGAAGTTGTAAAAGAACCATCTTATAACGGAACTTTTGTTGAAAATTTCTTAAATGGTTATTCTCATGTCTTATATAGAGGAGAAACAGATGTAGAGTATTGTTTTGATGTTAATGGAAATGAAGTTAGTTATTTAGATTATTGTCGTGATAATAAATCCAAAGCAACACCTTATAATGTATATCCAGATAAAAGTAAAGAAAATGAATTATATGGATATAAGAGTGAAGAAACAGATGAAGTAGTTATAGATTATAAATACGATTATGCAACACAAATGCCTGATGGTATTGGAAAAGGTATATTACCTGATGGTACATCTGAGATTATTAATGAAAAAGGTGAAGTATTACTAAGATTTAAAAAATAATTACAATTAATTTGACTAATTGATATGTTTAGATAAATGTGATAAAATAATTATGTAATTTATTTCTTTATTTTAAAGAAAAAGGAGTTGTGTTTTATGAAGAATGTTATAAAATTTATTATTTTTATAATATGCTGTTTAGCAATATCGCCTATTGAGATTTTTGTGTTATCGAAAACAATAGGAATAGAGGGCGTATCTTTTTTAAAATTGATAGGATCAATGATTGTATTTTCATTTGTTGCAAAGCTAATATATGTATTTATTTTTTCAAGAGTTTTATCAGATATGTTTGATAAAGATTCTGTAAAAACTTATATGGCAATTCTTTGTTGTGTAAGTTATTTAATAGGTTTCATTGCAATGGCAAAAATTACGAATGAAATTGGTTGGGTTAGTGCAATTATTCAAGGAATTTTATTAGCAGTGCCTAATTGTGCAGTAATTATACCAGACCTTGAAAGAATAGAGGGAGAAGATGCTTATAAATCAAAATACGAAAATAAGACTAAAAGAGTTACAGCTACGACATTTAGATATGGTAAGAATCTTAGCACTACTGAATATAGAGATGAAGATGGAAATAGAACAGTAGTTGATCATTGGAATATCAAATAGCTTATATAAAGATAATTTTGGAAAACAGTAAGAAAGATAGACAAATATTAGGATTATCAATTAACTTTGATAGTCTTTTTCTTTTTTTAAAAGTTTTAGTAAGAGGCAAAAGAAGAATATGATTACGTTTGTGCAATTAAATAACTGATAAATTAAAGAATAAAATCAATGCTTGAGACAAATTTACAATTTGTTCTCTTTTTTTTTAATTGATAAGTCAATTTTTATGTTTAAAATTTCATTTTATGTTAAGAAAAATAATTTTTTTTGACAAAATTCGACATTTTTCGAGCTTTTTGTGTGTTATTATAGCAGACAATTAAATTTGTGGGGAATTTAATTGTTGCAATGCCACATTTAACATTCGTGATATTGTAATAGGGGTTTGTTTTGGTTGAATATAATTAACTATTTAAGAAGTATTTGTAATACCTATATATATTATATGTGTATTTCATTTTAATTATGTAAGAAGATACAAACTCTAACATAAGGCATTCGCTCAGGGGAGTTTATGCCTATGAAATGGATAAAGCAAAAATATTGCTTGGTATTATTTTATAAAGATAATAAAAGAAAATTAATATTATATATTTTTAATGGAGAAGATTTTTTCAATCTTGCTATCGTTTATTTTTATGACGTCAGATTTGGTATCCTTCGATGGATTACCTTGTCTGATGTCTTTTTTGTTTTTATAAGAAATATTTCAAATTGTAGGGATCCACCTCTAATTGATTCAAAAAAATGAATTGATTGGAGGATAAGAAAATGGTTGATAGACCAAAGAGAAGAAAAAAGATGGATAATCCATATAATTTGAAAATAATTAATGATTCATATTACATAATATTTAAAAGCAATAATAAATATAACAAAGTAGAAGTATCTAAAGAGATATTTGACTTAATGGATCGATTTGAACTTGATGATTTAAAAGAATTAAATGAATTTGATAGGCATATAGAACATTTAGAACTTACTGATCTTTCGCTAAATAATAGAATGCTATCTAAACAAGAATCTATTGAGGATTTGATTATAAGAAAAACATCACTAGAAGACTTGAAAAAAGCAATTAATAAGTTACCAGAAGTACAACAAAGAAGAATAAAATTATATTATTTTGATGAATTATCAGAAAAAGAAATAGCAAAGTTAGAAAATGTATCGCAAAAGAACATTTCAAAAAGTTTAACTATTGCTAAAAAAAATCTAAAAGAAATTTTAAAAAAAATAAGTTAAGTGGGTATATTTTTCAAGATGAGTGAGGAAACAGTTGAGAGGTAATAAAACCTTTCGCTGTTTCTTTTTTCGTTGAAACAGAAGTTCTTTGAAAATCAAATATTCATTCATCAAATACTTTCCTGTTATTAAGAGCACTTTAACAAATACGCTTGTCGATTAATATTTGGTTATAAAATTAAATAGCATTTAATTTGCGAAGACTAATAATAGAATTAAAGATACTCCTGTCTAGCCACAGACTAAATCAATGGAGACAGTTCGGAGAGAACCTCGGAAAGGTGGAATTCCTGTGAGATTGAAATAGCTTTTCAATCGTTTGATGAAATCCCAAGCTGAAGGTATTTAGAAAAATGTCAGTTACGAAATATAAATAAAAATTAAACACAGGAAGTATTCTGTGTTTTTACATAGGAGGATTTTTAAGTTGAAAAAAAGATACAGAGTAACTGTAAAAGTAGAATATGAGATAACTATGGATCATACTCAAACAAGTATGAAAAAAGCAAAAGCAGATGTTAAAAGGTTAATTGATAATTATCTAGATAAAAATAATAATTTAAATTTGAGATATTTATTTGATAATGCAAAACCTAGAACTATATATAAGGTTGTGATTAAAGATGAACAAGATAATTAAAGGTGATATTTACTACGCAACACTAGACCCTATTGTTGGGAGTGAACAGAATGGAACTAGACCAGTTGTTATTGTTCAAAATGATATGGGGAATAAGTATAGTCCAACAGTATTAGTAGCTCCTATAACAAGTAAAGCTAAATTTAAGCCTCAATTACCAACTCATGTATTTATTAAAGCTTCTGAATATATTAAACATAATTCAATTGCACTTCTTGAACAAATTAGAGTTTTGGATAAATCAAGATTAATATCTTATATAGATTCACTAACTGATAAACAAATTAAGAAATTAGATATAGGAATAATTAAATCGTTTAATATATCAAAAGAGAGTTTAAATGATGAAGAATTATGATTTAAAAGAATTAAAAAGGAAAGTTAAATACTACAAAGATATTCCAGTTAGTGAAATAAATCCAGATGAAGTAATAGATATTAAAGATATAAAGATAGATAGAAGAAAGTCAAGTAATGAAAGAATACTTGATTTTTTGAATGAAGTAGAAAATCCTTATGTATTCAAGATTAAGGGAAGAGTAGTAAAAGTTAATTTTTCTGAAAATAGTAAAACAGCAGATGACTGTCTTACTTCTGTATTGAAGAGTTTATATAAATAAGGCAAGTGTACGATTGGAAAATTCGCACCTTCGATTAATCGTTTTAAATAATCTACCATATTCTTGAAAGGAGGATATAAATGGCAGGAAGAGGTCGAAAAAAAGGAGAAACAATACAAACTAGTACAAAGATATGGAAAGTAGGTGTTTATTGTAGAAGATCGTTTGATGATGGTGAAACAGAAGAATCATTTGCAATAACTAATCAAAAGAGAATGGGTGAGTTTTTTGTTTCTGATTATTCTGATATGAAGATAATAGATTACTATTCTGATGATGGATACACAGGAACTAATTTTGATAGACCAGAATTTAAAAGAATGCTTTTAGATATTATGATGGGTAAAATTAATACTCTTATAGTAAAAGATTTATCAAGACTTGGTAGAAATCATAGAGAAGTAGGAAGATATTTAGAAGAAGTATTTCCTTTATATAATTTAAGGGTAATATCCATAAATGATAATGTCGATTCATATTTAAATCCAGAGTCTATTACTAATATTATTATTCCAGTCAAAAATCTTATGAATGAAAATTATGCAAGAGATATTTCTAAAAAAGTATCATCAGCATATCAGATAATGGCTAAAAGAGGAGAATATGTTGCTGGAACTACACCTTATGGATATAAGTTGGATCCTAATGTAAAACATCATTTAATACTAGATGAAGAAGAAGTTGAAATAGTTAAAAAAATATTTAAGATGGCTTTAAATGGTGATGGAAGAATCAAAATATGTAAGTATTTGAATAATAATAGAATTCTATGCAGAAAAGAAATACAAAGAAGAAAGAAGTGGAAAATACCATTAGATTCAAAAACAGAAGAATGTAAATATTTATGGTGTACTACTACTATAGGTAGAATGTTAACAAATGAGTCTTATATTGGTAATCTTGTTCAACTAAAAACTAAGAGAGTTACTTTTGGAAGCAAAAGAGCAATTAATGTAGCAGAAGAAGATTATATAAGATGTGAAAATACTCATGAAGCTATTATTAGTAAAGAAGACTTTGACAAAGTACAAAAATTAATAAAGCGTAATGAGAAAAGAAAAGCACCACTTAATCCTGAAAACTATTCTAAATTTAGAGGAATATTAAAATGTGGTGATTGTGGTAAAGCTATGACTAAACAAGAAGATTTTAGAGGTAATAGAAATCTTTCAAATTATATTTGTATGACACATCTGCGAGCTGCTAAAAAATGTTCTAGTCATAAAATTAAAACTGGAGAGCTTGAAAATTTAGTTTTAGAAACAATTCAGTTGCAAGTAAAGTTTATTATTAAATTGGAAAGAAGTTTAATGAAGCTTTATTTTCAAAATAATGTTACTGACTTAGAAAATGAATATAACAATAATGTAAGATTGTTCGAAATTAAAGTTAATAACTTAAAAGGGAATAAAAGAAAGCATTATGAGAATTGGAAAAATAATAAACTTTCACAATGTGAATTTAATAAACTATATAATGATATAGATGAACAAATCAAAAATATAACTGATGAAATGTTAAGTTATGAAATTAGTTATAGAGAAAAAATAAAACAAATAAGAAAAAATGATTATTGGATAGGCCATTTTAAAAGAAACAGAAGAATAAAAAAAATTACTAAAGATGTACTTCATGAATTGGTAGAAAGTATATTTGTTTATGAAAATGGGCAAGTTGAGATTGTATTTAAATATCATAATGAATATATGAATTTAATTAAATATCTTGAAGAAAAAGGAGCAATTAATAATGAAGAAGTGGAAGCTTGGAAGTTATCAAAGACGTTCATTTGATGACGGTGAAAATGAAGAATCTAACACAGTTAAAAATCAAAGAAAAATAATAGAAGATTATTTAAAAGATAAAAAGGATATTACAATATATAAGTCGTATTCTGATGATGGATTTACAGGCACTGATTTTTATAGACCTGGATTTCAAAAAATGATGGAGGATATTACAACAGGTAAAATAAATGGAGTAATAGTAAAAGATTTATCAAGAATTGGAAGAAATTATATTGAGGTTGGAGATTTTATAGATGAGGTAGTACCTAAATATAATTTAAGATTAATAGCAATCAATGATAATATAGATTCTTATTTAAATCCAGATTGTATGAATAATATTGAAATTCCTATTAGAAATCTAATGAATGAAAATTATTCAAAGGATGCTTCAAAAAAGATGAGGACATCCTTAATAGCAAGTAAAAAGTCTGGTAACTTTATAGGTAATTTTGCACCATATGGATATATAAAAGATCCAAATGACTATCATAAGTTAATTATTGATAAAGAATCTGCACAAATTGTTAAATATATTTTTAATCAAATTATAGTTGGAAAGAGTAAAATTGAAATAGCAGAAGAATTAAATAGAAAACATGTTTCAACTCCAAGTATGTATTTGAAACAAAACTATGGTTTTAAAACGTACAATATTGCGAAAAAGTGGAATTATCAAATGGTTGATAGTATATTAAAGACTAAAACATACAAAGGAATGCTAGAACAAAACAAAACATCTAGAATAAGTCACAAAATTCATAATACTGTTGTTGTTCCTGAAGAAAACCGAATTATTTTTGAAAATGCCCATAAGCCAATTATAAAGCCTGATTTATATGATCAAGTACAAGATATTCTTTATAATAGAAATGTAAGGGTTAATAAAGAGGGTAAGTTAAAAAAATACAATGGTTATTTAAAATGTTCTGAATGTGGATCAAATATGTATAGAAATTTGAATAGAAAAAATGGAACAGAAAGATATTATTATTACTGCGGAACTTATAAAAAAAAGAAAAGTTGTAATAAGCACTTTATTTATGAAAATGAAATAGATGAAGCAGTTCTTGAAGTTGTAAACAAATATACTGAATTGCTTTTAGATTTAAAAAATAAAATAAATGAAATAATTGAGTATTCTGAAATTGAATATAATAATGAAATAAATAATATAAGGAAAGAAGAAATTGATATTGAAATAAATAATTATAAGAAAAAAATAAATGATTTATTAAATGATTATAAGAATGAATTTATTACAAAAGAAGATTATGAAGAATTTAAAGAAAATTATCTTTATGAACTTAATAATTTAAATTTAGAAAAAGAAAAGTTGGGTAACCAAAAATACGAAAATAATTTATTATGGTTAGAAAAAATTAAAACAAAAGAAAAATTTGAAAAAGTAGATAGGGCTTTAGTTATAAATTTTATAGATGAAATTAGGATAGGTAATAATAAAGAAATAGAAATAGATTTAAAATTTAAAAATCAATATAATGAGGCAATAGACTATCTGAAAAGACATAATCTATGATATAATAATCTCGATTTATTCTACTTATAGATTAAAAAAGGAGTGAAAAATTATGGATATGTATCAAAAACGAGAAATTCGTAAAAAACAGAAAAATGAGTTACATAGAAATGGGTCGGACAAAAATTCCATCAACTGGTTTCCAGGCCATATGGCTAAGACTAAAAGAGAGATTAGTGAACAGTTAA
>CAZHBS010000001.1:0-340011 GCA_964530845.1 uncultured Muribaculaceae bacterium | reverse complement strand
ATTCACAATCACTGGTCGTGGTACTGTTGTTACTGGACGTGTTGAACGTGGACAATTAAAACTTAATGATGAAGTTGAAATCGTTGGTATTAAAGATACTAAGAAGACAGTTGTTACAGGAATTGAAATGTTCCGTAAACAATTAGATTATGCTGAAGCTGGAGACAATGCTGGAGTATTATTACGTGGTATTGCTCGTGAAGAAGTTGAAAGAGGACAAGTTCTTGCTAAACCAGGAAGTGTTACTCCACATCATCAATTCAAAGCTACAGTTTATATCTTAAGTAAAGAAGAAGGTGGACGTCATACTCCATTCTTCAATAACTACCGTCCTCAATTCTATTTCAGAACTACAGACGTTACAGGAGTTATTACTTTACCTGAAGGAACTGAAATGGTTATGCCAGGTGACAACATCGATATGGAAGTTGAATTAATTCACTCTATCGCTTTAGAGCAAGGAACTCAATTCTCTATCCGTGAAGGTGGACGTACAGTTGGTGCTGGATCAGTTACTGAAATTATTAAATAATAAAAAGAATCGTTAAATCGATTCTTTTTTTGTGTTAATGTTTTATTACTTTTTCATCTTTTCTTTGTAATATATTGGATAGAATAGTGTCTTCATTATAGTCGGCAAGACAGCAGTAGTCGACGATTCCTTCTTCTTTTAATTTTAAATATATTTTATTGTTATATTCATAGTAGGTGTCATCTTGTGTTGGTTGATGTACGAATATTGCTTTTCCACCATTTTCGTGTACAAATCTCATTGCTGTAGCGTCACTATATCCATCTCCTACATAGAATACATTTTCGCAGTCAAATTCGCTTCTACCATTTTTTCTTAATATGTCTTTAATTGCTTCGACTTTTTTATCATCTGTCATTATCTCACCAATGCCATATATTTGTTTTTTACTATCATATTTAACCGGTGTTCCATATGCATCATCAAAATAGTCTGCTATTTCTAATCCTTTTAGAAATTCTCTTAAACCTCCAGATACTATATAATTTTTTGTGTTTGTTGTTTTAATAAAACTTTCTAGTCCAGGATTATATACAATATATTTTTCTCCTTCCATAAGTTCTTCTTCAGAAATAGTTTCATTATTATCTCTTAGTAAGTCGTTAAAGAAACCAAAGAAAGTTTCTAGTGAGTCTCCATCATGATTTTCTCTATATTTTGCAAGAGCCCCTTCTAATTCATCATTTCTCATTTCTCCTTTATATCCAAATTTTTTAACCCATACCCAAAATTTTGGCCATGTCTCTGTTGTTAGGGTTCCATCAAAATCAAAAATATTAATTGGTTCTTTCATTTTATAATTCTCCTTTAAACTTATAATATATATTATACTATACTATTAAACATTAATATATTGTTTTTAATTATGTTTATGTTATAATAGAAACTAAATTTTGGAGGTTTTGTTATGGAATTTAAAAAAATAATTGAAAAGATTAAAGGTGTTAATACTGATAAGATTGATAATAATAAAAATGAAGATGTTATAAATGTAACTCCTGTCGATTTAGACGTTCCTAAAGTTATATTTAAAAATATTATTTTAGAGGTAACTATTGGACAATGGCTTGGAATTTTTTCATCATTGGTAGGACGTGGTAATTCTGAATTTAAAATTTATACTCATTTAGCTGCCGAAGAATTAATGGAATTTCTTAGCCCTTCTTCTAAAGATTTAGATATTGTAGCGTTAAAGTTTGGAGCTTTATTAAAGTCAATTGGTGTAGATAGTTCTGAGACTTGTGTATTGGGTGATTTTGATAAGGATAAATTTACTTTCAAATGTCATTTTGATAATAGTGGTGAAGATGTTTCTATGAAAGCTAGTTGGGGAGATGGTATAGACTTTGGACCTGAGCTTACTATTGAATCTGAAAAAGAAAGTAAAACATATGATTATATTAGTGAATATAAAGAAAGACCTGCCTCTTTACATTTACAACATTCTACTATTAAAAATCCTGATAATGATAGTTCTTGTTATAGGTTTATGTCTCCATATTCTTTATCTTTATCTTTAAGTAATGGTAGTCATAATTTAGAACTTAATATTAGTCGTCCTAATTATAATGTTGATGATCCTAGAAGAGATGAAGATTTTGTTCTTAAAAATGAAGATGAACTTAGACAATATTTATTAGGATTAAGTTTTCCAATAAATATTGGTGAAGTATATAAAGATATTTGTAGAATATCTATTGACTCAGTTCGCTCTTTTCCTAAATTTAAATTAATTGTTAAAGAGAAAACTGATAAAGATAAAGAAAAAATTACAGATATGGTTTCTTTATCTTATGGTAACTTAGAGAAGTTTGTTATGACTAAAGATGGAAGAACAATTGGACTTGATGGTGATGATAACTGGTCTTATGGTTTAGGTAATCTTAGTCTTAGTCAACAAGACGGAGCAGTTAGTTATAGTTTAAGTGCTGTTCCTCAAAAAGAGTTCTTGGCAGTAGCTTCTCCTTTTGAGCAACTTGATAAAGCAAATAAAGAAGTTAATCAGACTAAGGTTTATGTTAAAACAATTTTAGAGAATAATTAAAAAATGACTTTTATGTCATTTTTTTAGTTATTTATTCTGATTTTCTTTTAAACATTTTATAGGCAAAAGAATTTAGTACTAAATCAAATTCACCTATATATTCTGTCACTGTGCTATCAAAACCTAATTTTGCTTCATTTAGTCCAGCATATCTATTTTTTCTTTGATCTTTATTTTCAAAATCTCCAACAATAGCATTTAAGTTTATATATTTGTATCCTTGATTGTTAAATTCTTGTATTAACTGCCACTTAAGTAAATATCCTGCATTTAAAGGACTATATTTTTCATCTACACCTTCTGTTATTATAAATGCAGCATTATCATATTTAATTACTAGTGCTCCTGCCACAATAATTCCTTCAGGTTTATTTTTTAATAGTTCTGTTGCTTTTAAAAGATTATTTTTATAAGCATTAATCATTTTATCAGATTCCATTTTTTTATTAAGATATGTTTCTCTTTCTTTTGGGTCAAGACTCATATCTTGAATGATACCTGCTAAACTATCGTTGTATTCTTGTTCTTTTTCATAATTTCTTCTACTATTGATGACATAGTTTTCTGTTTTTATTTTTTCATAATATATTTCAATATTATCACCATATGCTTCGATTAAATCTTCGTAGTAGCTTATTGGTTTTTTTTCTTTTTTTGCAATATACCTATAAAGTTTTTCTAGATTTTTATTTTCATCTTTATATATTCCTAGTCCGCTTGTGATTCCTCTTCTAATCTTAGTTCTTGTTCTTTTGTCCATTCTTGCAAAAATTTCTCTTTCATCTCTTTGCAAAATTACAATTGCTTCCCAGCGAGGCTTTTCTGTTTCAAAATAAAGATTCTTTCCTTTGTATTCAAATCCGTTTTCTCTTAGATTACTTATTATTTCGTTACTTTTTTCATTATAATTTAAGACTGAACCGTCGGCTGCTCTTATTGATATTGGTACATAAGGATCTATTCTTAAAAGCATGAAGTCTTGTTTTTCAAGGGTATCTTTTAGTTTTTCTATCATTTCATTAACTAATTCCTTGTTTTCAAGACTAAATAATGGTCCTCTTGGAGCATAGGCTGTTTTATATTTCCTATATGCTTCTTTATATATTATTAGTGATGCTCCTATTAGTTTGTTGTATTCATTTACAAATCCTAGGAATTGACTTTTATAACCATATTTTGTCATTAGTTTTGCGTAACTTGAAGTTTGATAATAGTTTCTATATTTATGTTCTGATGCATACTTATCAAATTGTGACTCGCTAAGTTTTACTATTTTCATATAGCCAACTCCTTTACTATTTTTTATTATATCATATTGTATTTATTTGTTTCAATAGATATATGTTGTATAATAATTGTGGTGATGTTATGTTTAAAAATAATAAAATATTGATTTTGGGCTTTGCGAGAAGTGGCTATGAAGCTGCGAAATTGTTGGCGAAGAGAGGTAATGATATTTACTTAAATGATAGGTCTACTCTTGATAAGATTGATAGAGATAAATACAATGAATTAGTTGATTTAGGAGTTCATTTTGTACTTGGGTCTCATCCTGATGATTTACTTGACTCATCTTTTGATTATTTAATTAAAAATCCTGGTGTTCCGATAGATCATAAATATGTTTTAAAGGCAAGAGAACTAGGAGTTGAGGTTATTAATGAAGTTGAGATGGCTTATAGACTTTTACCTAAAGGAGTTAAAATTGTATCAATTACTGGTACTAATGGAAAGACTACTACAACTACACTTACTTATAATATATTAAAAAATGCTTATGGAGACTCTGTTGTTTTGGCAGGTAATATTGGTTATCCTTTATCAAGTGTTTTAGATAAACTTACTGATGAAAGTATTTTGGTAATGGAAGTTTCTTGTCAGCAGTTAGAAAATATGAGTACATTTCATCCTAATATTGCGGCACTTACTAATTTAAGCCCAGCACATATTGATTTTTTAAAAAGTTATGATAATTATAAGTATGTTAAATCTAAATTATTTGCTAATCAAAATAGTAATGATGTTGCGATATTAAATAATGATAATGAAGATGTTTGTAATTTAAGTAATAATTTTAATGCTTGTAAGAAATTTTTTTCAAGTAGTAGGACTATTGACGGATGTTTCTTGAATGGAAGAGAAATGTATTATTATGAAGAGAGGATTATGTCAATAGATGATATTTTAATAGCCGGTATGCATAATGTTGAGAATTGTATGGTTGCGATTATGATTGCAAAGCAATTAAATGTTCCAAATAATGTAATATTTGATACAATTTCAAAATTTAAAGGTGTTGAACATAGATTGGAGTATGTTGACACTGTTCTTGGAAGAAAGTTTTATAATGATACAGAGGCTACTAACATAAAGTGTACACAAATTGCTTTAAGATCCTTTGATAAACCAACTGTTTTATTTTTAGGTGGTCTTGAAAGAGGACAAGTATTTGACGATTTAAGTGAATATGTTAGTAATGTTAAATCTATTATTGCGATTGGTGAGTGTCGTGAGAGAGTTGTTGAATTCGGTTCTAAGATGAATATTCCAACTTATAGTTATGAACATTTAAAAGATGGATTTAATAAGTGTATTGAAATATCTGAGACTGATGATATAATTTTACTTAGTCCAGCTTCTGCTTCTTGGGATCAGTATAAGGAATGCGAAGAAAGAGGAGCAGAGTTTAAAAAACTTGTACATGATTTAGCTAATAAAGATTGATATTATTGATTTTTTATATTTTGTGTGCTAGAATATGGTTATTAAAGCCTTATGGGGACCAATGATATATTAGCTCTTATTTAAGCGAATTAGGGATGGTGTGAGCCTAAGAATAATCTAGTATATATCCTATCTCTTAGGCAGAGTTTATACTCTCGGTTTTAAACCGTTATCAAATTAAGTTAAATTAAGGATGGTACCGTGCTTATGCACTCCTTTGGTATCATTCTTTTTTTTGGAGGTATGTTTATGAAAAATGATGCAATTACAAGTAGAGATGTAGATTTTGCAAAATGGTATACTGATGTAGTTAGAGCTGCAAAGTTAGCGGATTATACTTCAGTTAAAGGATGTATTGCGATTGAACCTAATGGTTATGCAATATGGGAAAAGATGCAAGAAATATTAGATAAGAAGTTTAAAGAATTAGGACACGTTAATGTTCAGATGCCTTTACTTATACCTGAGGGATTATTACGAAAAGAAAGTGAACTTGTAAATGGATTTGCTCCTGAGGTTGCTTGGGTTACTTCAGGTGGTAGCAAGGAACTTGATGAGAGACTTTGTATAAGACCAACAAGTGAGACATTATTTTGTGATTATTATGCTTCTCATGTTAAGTCACATCGTGATTTACCTATGCTTTATAATCAATGGTGTAATGTTTTAAGATGGGAAAAAGAAACAAGACCATTTTTAAGAAGTCGTGAATTCTTATGGCAAGAAGGTCATACAATTCATGCAACTGAAGCAGAGGCTCTTGAAGAGACAAAACGTATGATGGATGTTTATCATTGGTTCCACAATGAAATTTTGGCAATTCCATCAATAACTGGTAGAAAAACTGAAAAAGAGAAGTTTGCTGGAGCAGAATTTACTTTAACTAATGAAGCTTTGATGTATAATGGTGTTGCGTTACAAGCTGGAACAAGTCATTATTTCGGTCAGAAGTTTTCTGAGGCTTATGATGTTAAATTTACTAATAAAGATAATAAAGAAGAATTTGTTTATCAGACATCATGGGGAACAACTACTCGTATGATTGGTGGTTTAATAATGGTTCATAGTGATGATTATGGATTAGTATTGCCTCCTAGAATAGCTCCAAGACAGGTTGTTATTATACCTATTGGAAATGATGATAAGGTTAAGGATTTGTCTTTAGAATATTTGAAAGAACTTAAAGATAATGGAGTTAGTGCTTATATTGATGACTCTATTAAATCTCCTGGATTTAAGTTTGCTGAAGCAGAAGTTAATGGTATTCCTATTCGTATTGAGATTGGTGCTCGTGATTTAGAAAAAGGAGTAGTAACTTTTACAAGACGTGATACTAGAGAAAAGATTGAAGAAAAACTTGAAGGACTAGAATTAGTTTCTTATGTTAAAGATTTGCTTGAAACTATTCAAAAAGATATGTATGAGAGAGCTAAGAAAAGACGTGACGAATTAACATTTGAAGCACATAATTTAGCCGATATCGAAAAGATTTTAAATACTCAACCAGGATTAATTCATGCAATGTGGTGTGGAGATTCTGCATGTGAAGAGAAGATAAAAGAAATTAAAGGTTGCAAGTCTAGATGTATTGTTGATGAAGAAAAGATTGATGACAAATGTGTTTGTTGTGGAAAAGAAGCAAAATATCATGTGATTTGGGGTATTCAATATTAATAGATGGTATAATTACTTGTCTTTTCTATCAAATTGTGATAGTATATATGTGTTTATGGAGGGATTATATGAAAATTGCATTAATAGTTATCTCTATTTTATTAATAATTATCGTTTTACTACAAGGCGCTAAAGCTGATGGAGGTCCTCAAATCATATCTGGAGGACAGAGTGAATTATTTGCTAATAGAAAAGAGAGAGGTTCAGAGTTAGTTATTACACGTATAACAATGTTATTAGGTGCTGCTTTCTTTGTAATATGTTTAATAGATATGTTTTTTTAAAGCCTTTTAGGCTTTTTTCTTTTACAAAATAGATAAATTATTCTATAATTATAATGGGTGATACTATGAGAGATGATATAATTAATATTTTAGAAAATTCGGATAAAGCAATAGATATATATGAATTAAAAGATTTGTTGGGGATTAATGAACCAAATGAAATTAAGGAGTTAGAGGATACGCTTCGTGAATTAGAAGATGAAGTTATTATCTATCATTCTAATAAAGATAAATATATGATGCTTGAAAAAAGTCATTTAAGAAAAGGACTTATGAGAGTTAATAAAAAAGGTTTTGGCTTTGTAGAGGTTGAAAGTTTAGAAGATGATATTTATGTCTCTCATGATAATATGAATGGCGCTATCCATGATGATGTTGTGCTTGTTGAAGTTACAAGTAAAATGAATATAGATCGTTTAGAGGGTAGAGTATTAAAAATTGTTGAGAGAAAAAATGTTAATTTCATTGGAGTAATTAATTTTGACAAAAAAGGTTTAGGTCATATTATTTTAGATGATAACAAAATTAAACTTGATATTGAGGTTCCAAGAGATAAATCTTTAAATGCAGTTGATGGGCATAAAGTAGTTGTAAGACTTGATAAGAAGATGAACAATAGTGGTAGATATGAGGGACGTGTTATTAAAATACTTGGACATATTAATGATCCTGGTGTTGATATTTTATCTATTATTTATAAATATAATATTAATGTCGAGTTTCCTGATGAAGTACAAAAAGAGGTATCTAAAATGCCAATGGAAGTACTTGAGAGTGACTTAAAGGGAAGAAGAGATTTAAGAGATGAAGTTATCTTTACTATTGATGGTGATGATACAAAAGATATAGATGATGCGATAAGTATAAAGATGCTTCCTAATGGTAATTATAAGCTTGGTGTTCATATTGCAGATGTTAGTTATTATGTACATGAAGGAAGTCCATTAGACAATGAGGCAATGGAAAGAGGTACAAGTGTTTACTTAGTTGATAGAGTTATCCCAATGTTACCTCATGAATTATCAAATGGAATTTGTTCTTTAAATCCTAATGTTGATCGTTTAGCTATTTCTTGTGTTATGGAGTTTAATAGTATAGGAAAACAAATAGATTATGAAATATTCCCAAGTATTATTCGTTCTAGAATCCAAATGACTTATAAAAAAGTTAATAGTATTTTGGAAAATAATAAAGTTCCTGAGGGATATGAAGAGTTTGTTGAAGACTTAAAGACAATGGCTAGCCTTGCAGATATACTTAGAAAAGCTAAAGAGAAACGTGGATATATTGATTTTAATGTAGATGAAGCTAAGATTCTTGTTGATGAGAATTGTGTTCCTACTGATGTAGTTTTAAGAGATAGAGGAACTGGAGAAAAACTTATAGAAGACTTTATGATTGCTGCTAACGAATGTGTTGCTACTCATATTTATTTTATGAATTTACCTTTTATTTATCGTGTACATGAATATCCTAAAGAAGAAAGAATTAAGAGCTTTTTGGGTTTTGTAAGTGGTCTTGGTTATAATGTTAAAGGTGATTTAAAAGATTTAAGACCTATTGCGATACAAGGGTTAATTAAGCAACTTGAAGATAAACCAGAATATAAAATTTTATCTAGTTTGTTACTTAGATGTATGCAAAAGGCCGTATATAGACCTGAAAATTTAGGACATTATGGTTTAGCAAGTGATTGTTATACTCATTTTACTTCACCAATTAGACGTTATCCTGATACTACTGTTCATAGATTACTTCATATATATCTTTTTGATGGACAAGTTAATATGCAAACGATTCATAAATGGGAAGAGAAACTTGTTTATATTTCTGAACACTCTTCTGAAAGAGAACGCGCTTCAATTGATTGTGAAAGAGAAGTTGAAGATATGAAGATGGCAGAGTATATGGAACAACATATAGGTGAAGAATTTGAAGGAATTGTTTCTTCTGTTACAAGCTTTGGAATGTTTGTTGAACTTGATAATCTAATTGAAGGTCTTGTACCTTTGAGAGATATGAATGACTTCTTCCATTTTGATGAGGAACATTTAACATTGACAGGAGAGAAAAGTCATGTAAAATATTCAATAGGCGAAAGATTAATTGTTAAAGTCGTTAGGGCTAGTAAAGAAGATAAGACAATTGATTTTGAGGTAATAAGAAAGGTTAGTTAGTATTATGAGCAGTAATAAAGAAAAACGAAAAATTAAGAAAGTAATGAAGATATCTATTGTTGTCTTATTACTAGTTGTTTGTGGCTTTGGTGGATTTTTAGTTTTTAATAGTACTACTTCTACTTCAAATAAAAAGGAATCTAGTGTTTCAAAAAAGAATGTTGTTGAAGCAGCTAGGGAAGCAGTTGATTATGAAGCAAAGGTTTTCATGGTTGGAGATGCTTTAATTCATAGTTCTGTTTATGATGATGCAAAGACTGCTGATGGATCTTATGATTTTAGAAAAATGTTACAATATATTAAACCTATTTCTTCTAAATATGATATATCTTATTATAATCAAGAGACAATTCTTGGAGGAGCTGAACTTGGTTATTCTAATTATCCTAGATTTAATACTCCAAAGGAGTGTGGAGATGCTTTTATAGATGCAGGATTTAATACTGTTTCTTTGGCAACAAATCATACTATGGATAAAGGTGAAGTAGGAGTTCTTAATTCAGTTAATTATTGGAAGAGTCAAAATGGAGTTGCTTTTTCTGGTCAATGGTCTAGTTTTGAAGATAGAGCTGAGAGCATTAAAAAGGTTTATGAATTTAATAATATTAAATATGCATTTATCTCTTATACTATTTGGACTAATGGATTGGAAACACCTTATGGAAAAGAATATTTAAATAGTTTATATAGTCCTGAAAAGGCTAAGGCGGATATTGAGTCTGTTCGAGATAGTGTGGATTTTGTAATTGTTGCGATGCATTGGGGAACTGAATATTCATTTAGAATTGACTATAAACAAGAAGAAATTGCTAATTATTTATCTAGTTTAGGAGTTGATTTAATAATTGGTGCCCATCCTCATGTTATTCAGCCTGTATCTTATATTAATGAGGGAAAAACATTTGTTGTTTATTCTTTAGGAAATTTTATAAGTGCTCAAGATGATGTAGATAATTATACTGGTCTTGCGATGGAAGTTACTTTAAGAAAACATGTTGATTTAGATGGAACGGTTACTAAGGCTGTAGTTGATCCTAGGGCTGAACTTGTATTTACAGTTACTAAAAAATATAAAGGATGGCCATCAGATTTTGTTGTTAAACCTTATCCTATGTTGGATGAGAGTGAACTTCGCAATCATGCTGGTTTATATGAACAATATAAGGCAGTTGTAAAAGAAAGATATCCAGACTTGCCATGGGGACTTACTTGGGAGTGATATAATGGAAATAATTAATAGAAAAGCAAAGTTTGATTACTTTATTGAAGAAGAATATGAAGCGGGAATAGTTCTTACTGGTACAGAAATTAAGTCTGTACGTAATGGTCATTGTAACATTAAAGACTCATATGGAATAATAAAGAATGGTGAAATTTTTCTATTAAATATGTTTATTGGACAATATAAAGAAGGAAATATATTTAATCATGATGAGACTAGAACAAGAAAACTTTTATTACATAAAAAAGAAATAAAAAGAATTTCTCAGGCAATTGAAGTTCAAGGATTAACTCTTGTTCCTTTAAAGTTATATTTTAAAGATAGAAGACTTAAAGTTTTATTAGGTGTTTGTAAAGGTAAGAAAACATTTGATAAGAGAGAGACTATTAAAGAAAGAGATTTAAAGAGAGAAGTTCAAAAAAATTTAAAGAATTATAAATAACTTATATTTTAATAAATGAATTATTATTACATAAAAATAAAGAAGAGTTAGTTCTCTTCTTTATTTTTTTCCACAAGAACTGTGTATAAATAATCACACTTTTCTTTATCCATTGCTTCTATATTTGAATATGGATTATTTATATTTAGTTCTTGATATTTACTAAATCCCATTGTATGAAATGGTAGTGGTTCTATTTTTGTTATGTTTTTTATCTTTTTCAAATATTTTGATAAGTTATTAATATATTCAATATTATCATTTATATTTGGAATGATTACTTGTCTTATCCATACTTCTTTATTTGAATTATTTAATTCTTTGATGAATTCTTCAAAGTTATCAAAATTATCTGTTTGAGTTATGTCTTTATATCCTTCTCTTGTAATACTCTTAATATCTAGTAGAACTAGGTCTACTAGGTCTAAAAGTTCTTTATTATTATTGTCTAGTCCTATTCCTGATGTATCTAGTGCGATGTGGATATTTTCTTCTTTTAATTTTTTACATACTTCAATTAGAAAATCTTTTTGTAAAAGTGGTTCTCCTCCTGAAAAGGTAACACCACCATTATCTTTGAAGTAGGGTTTACTTCTTAATATTTTATTAACTAATTCATCTACTGTGTAGTTTTCTTCAATTTTATTCCATGTTTCTGGATTGTGACAAAATTTGCATCTTAATTTGCAACCATTTAGGAATATTACTGTTCTTATTCCTGGACCATCTACTAATCCAAAGGTCTCTATTTTATTTATTCTACCTTTACATTGTTTCATGGAATGTTCTTGAGATAACTTCTTCTTGTTGTTTTCTTGTTAATTTGTTAAATCTTACAGCATATCCTGATACTCTTATTGTTAGTAATGGATATTTGTCTGGGTTTTCCATTGCATCAATTAACATTTCTCTATTTAGTACATTTACGTTTAAGTGATGTGCTCCTTGTTTAAAGTATCCATCCATAAGTTGTACTAGGTTATCTACTCTTTCTTTTTCGTTTTTTCCTAATGAATTAGGTACAATTGAGAATGTATTTGAAATACCATCTCTACAACAGTTTTCCCAATCAAGTTTAGCTACAGAATTTAGTGATGCAATTGCTCCTGTTGTATCTCTTCCATGCATAGGATTAGCTCCTGGTGCAAATGCAACTCCAGCTTTTCTACCATCAGGTGTTGCGCCTGTATTTTGTCCATAAACAACGTTTGAAGTTATTGTAAGTACTGAAAGTGTAGGGTGAGCATTTCTATAACATGGATGTGATGAAAGTTCTTTATATACTTTTTCTAGTAATTCTTTTCCTAATTCGTCTACTCTGTCATCATCGTTTCCATATTTTGGGAAGTCTCCTTCTATTTCAAAGTCTATTGTTATACCTTGTTCATCTCTTATTGGTTTAACTTTTGCATATTTTATTGCTGATAGTGAATCAACTACTACTGAAAATCCTGCTACACCATAAGCCATTAATCTATTAACATAAGTGTCATGTAGTGCCATTTGGCCTGCTTCGTATGCATATTTATCGTGCATGTAGTGAATTATGTTCATGGCATCACTATAGATTTTACATACTTCTTTAAGCATTTTCCAATAATTCTTTTTTACTTTTTCGTAATCTAAGTATTCATCTGTATTTTTTTCAAATCCTTCAATTACTTTTGTCCTCTTCATTTCATCTATTCCACCATTAAGGGAATATAATAACGCTTTAGCTAGATTTACTCTGGCTCCAAAGAACTGCATATCTTTACCAATTCTCATTGATGATACACAGCAGGCAATTGCGTAATCATCTTCCATAGAATGTCTCATTAAATCATCATTTTCATATTGAATTGAGTCTGTTAAGATTGATATTTTTGCACAATATTTCTTCCATGGTTCAGGTAAATCTTGTGCCCATAGAATTGTCATGTTTGGTTCTGGTGCACTTTCTAGATTTTCTAGAGTGTGAACAATTCTGAATGATGTCTTTGTAACAAGTGGTCTTCCTTCAGTTGTCATTCCACCTAGTGAGCATGTTACCCATGTTGGATCACCTGAGAACAATTCATCATAGTCTGGAGTTCTTAAGTGACGAGCAGCTCTTAATTTAATAACAAAGTTATCTATTATTTCTTGGGCTTCTTCTTCAGTTAAAGTTCCATTATTAAAATCTCTTTCAAAGTAGATGTCAAAGAATGCATCAACTCTACCTAGAGACATAGCTGCACCATTGTTCTCTTTTATAGCAGCAAGATATCCAAAATATGTCCATTGAACTGCTTCTTTTGCATTTTTAGCTGGTTCAGAAATATCAAATCCATAGCTTGCAGCCATTTCTTTGATTTCTCCTAATGCTTTATATTGCATAGCAATTTCTTCTCTTAATCTTATTGTATCTTGGTCCATAACATCTATTTTCATGTTATTCCATTCTTCATATTTTTGAGCCATTAATTTTTCTGTACCATATAGAGCGATTCTACGATAATCTCCAATTATTCTTCCTCTTCCATAAGCATCTGGTAAACCTGTTAATAATTTATTGTGTCTTGCAGCTCTTATTTCTTTTGTATAAGCATCAAAAACTCCATCATTATGTGTTTTAACCAAGTTAGTATTTAAAAAATAATCTAAGTTTTCATCCATTTTGTATCCATATGCATCTAGTTCTTGGTAAACCATTTTTAGTCCACCTTTTGGAACTATACTTCTTTTACATAAGGCATCTGTTTGAAGACCTACTATTACATCATCATCTTTTGATATATATCCAGGTTTAAACGCATTTATACCAGCTGGAGTTTTTGTGTCAATATCAATTACATGTTTCTTTACTTCTTTTTTACACATGTCTTCATATACTTGCAATAATCTTTTTGTTTTTTCTGTTGGTTTTGCAAGAAATTCTTCTCCACCAGTGTAAGCTTTATAGTTGTTTTTAATGAAGTCGCTTACATTTATCTCATAACACCATGATCCTTCATTAAAGTCTTTCCATTCATCATTTATCATAATCTAAAACCTCCTGCAATATTATAACATTATATTGTCTAAATAATAGTTGCAAAAGCAACATTTTACATTTTTAGATATAATTATTTTTTATTTAGGTATTAATATGTTTTGTTCTTTATTTTTTGGCATTTTTATGATATAATGTGGTCATGGGACTGTTTAGGTTTCGACGGGAATAACTTGAGCATAGATGGCATGTCGAAGGCCCACGTTACGGGCACAAAAAATAAATGCAAATAAAATAAAAAATGCTGTAGCTACACTTTTCGGTGGAAACCGTCAAGTTGCTTACGCTCTTTAATAATAATTCGAGCCAGCGCTTCTTTTTAACTCTTACCTAGGTGTTTTTAAGAGGTTCATATTTATAGGTTATATCTATCCTTTGTCTGGGGGATAGAAA
The DNA here is from genome assembly GCA_964530845.1 of uncultured Muribaculaceae bacterium. GTDB lineage: Bacteria > Bacillota_I > Bacilli_A > RF39 > UBA660 > UBA3789. The sequence goes on along the minus strand of CAZHBS010000001.1, from coordinate 325,506 downwards.
GAATTTATAGACTAGTATGTATTCTTGGTCGTTAATTACTTGGAATATATGCGAATTTAATTAGTTAACTAAGCATGTAGAGGTTTATGTAGCATTATTTTCGGACAGGAGTTCGATTCTCCTCAGTTCCACCATAGTGTGATTAACTTGTATATCTTTATTATTTAGTATTCAAGTGTTATTTTAAATAAAAGTCTTCACTTATTTGTGAAGATTTTTGTGTTTTATGGTAATTTTTAGGTAATGATAAAAGCATATGATATTGTTAAATTTGAAATTAAACTGATTTTATTTGTGAATGAAATATATACTATTAAGAAATTAGTTGGTATATGCTATAATTAACACATAGATAAATATTATTTTTTAGTCTTGGTGGAAGGAAAAAAAATTATGAAAAAATGTAATGATTGTAATGTTGAAATGATTGATAATACAAATATACACACAGATTATGTTGGCGGAATTGATTATGAAGAACAAATATATGTTGATTATACTCAAGGAGAAAATGCTGTTAAAAGTTTCTTTGGAGCTGGTAATAGGACTATAAAAAGAGTAAAAGCTAGAGTTTGTCCAAAATGCGGCAAGGTAGAATTATATGTGGATTTAGAGAATAATGATTAGATTATATTATTTCACATATTTTAGTTTAATAATTATTAAGATAACTTTAAAAAAATAAGGAAGAATATAGTTTTAGGATGGCTAACAAAATTAACAATAATGATTATCACAATGTAAATTTGAATGATTTTATAGAATGTTATAAGTAATTCAATTTACAATTTGTAAGAAGGTAGTGAAATAAATGAAGTCATATTTACATAGGTACATAGATAAAATAAATAATTTATCAGATAAATTTAATAAGGATGATATATTAAATGATGATTTCTTTTTAGAATATGAGAATAAGTTAAAAGTTTATTATGCACCTCATAATGAATATATAAATAAAAAAGCAAAAATAGTAATAGTAGGTATTTGTCCAGGATGGACCCAAACAGAGATTGCATTTAAAAGTGTTAATTTTGATTTGAAGAATAATTTAGATCTTGAAAATATTTTGAAAAATTGTAAAGTGGCTGCAAGGTTCGCTGGAAGTATGAGGAATAATTTAATTAATATGTTAGATGAACTTTCTGTACCAGAATATTTAAAAATAGAATTAGCAAGTGATTTATTTAATAATGATTGCGAGTTACTTCATACTACTTCATTAATACCTTATCCAGTTTTTATTAATGGAAAAAATTATACTGGTCATACACCAGAAATTGTAGATTCGCCACTACTTATGAAATATGTAAGAGAACATTTTTATCAAGAATTGGAGCAACTGGAAAATAAACCTTTAATTATTCCTTTGGGTAAGGCGGTTGAAGATGTTTTGGAAGTTATGATAAAAGAAAATATTATTTGTGAAGAACAATGTTTATTTGGTTTTCCACATCCTTCGGGAGCTAATGGACATAGAAAAGAGCAGTTTATAAATAATAAAAGTAGATTAAAAGAAATTATAAATAATTATTTTAAATATTATACATTATAAAAAATTTAAAAATTGTTGATGATTAAATTCATAATACTTATAATTATGAATTTTTTTTTGATATAATATTATAAATAAAGTTAGGTGAGTTCTATGGATATTAAAAAAATAGAAAATGTTTTGTTGGAATGTTATTCAAAAGATTTATGTTATCCTAAAGTTAGAAATAGTTGGAGTGAGTCTAATAAATGTTTTGGAATGTGTGCGATTACTTCTTTAATTATTAATGATTATTTTGGAGGGGAGACTTGTAAAACTTATGTTGATGGGATAAGTCATTATTTTAATATTATAAATAATGAAATCATTGACTTAACTAGTTCTCAATTTAATCATGAAATTGATTATAATAATTATAAAGTTGTTAAGAGAAGTGAAATGCTAAATGATGATACTTATAATAGGTATTTTATTTTGAAAAATAGTTTAATTAATAAATTATTAAAAGAAATAGATAATAAAATTTATTTATGTTACAAGTGTAACAGTTTGGTTGAAAAGTTTCCAAATGATTCTACTGTGTTTTTAGGAAACAATCATAATGTTGTTTTAGTTGGAGAAGCACCTGCAAATAATGGTTGGAGAAAAAGTCACATGGTTTGGCGCGATGTTGAGGGTAAAATTTTACCAAGTGGAGTTATTTTACAGAAATTATTTGATATTATTGATGGAAATATTTTAGAGACAACTTTTTTAGAATCTGTTAAATGTTATCCATTAATTAGAAAAAATCTAAAAACTTGTTCATTTAATTGCAAAGATATAATGTTAGAACAATTGAGAATATTAAATCCTAAGCTAATTATTACTTTAGGAGAATTTCCAACTAGAAATCTTTTGGATTTTAAGTTTAGTAAGTTTTCTGATGTCGTAGGTAATATTTATGAAGTTAATGGTTATAAAGTTTTACCTATATATCATCCTAGTCCTATATCTCCAAAAAGTTTTAAAGGAAATGTTCCTATTTTTGAGAGATTAAAAGGTATGAATATTTTATAATTTAGCTATGTTATAATAAAAGAAATGGGAGAGGTTTTTATGGAAAATATAGATAAAAAATTAATGGGTTTTATTAATGAAACTCCTAATGCATATTATTGTGTTGATAATTTAAGAAAAAAGTTAATTGAAGAGGGTTTTGTTGAATTATATGAGAATGAATCTTGGGATAATTTAAAGGAAGATGGTAAATATTTTGTTGTGAGAAATGACTCATCTTTAATTGCTTTTAAAATGAGTGATGTTAAAAATAATATTGGTTTTAATATAGTTTCTGCACATAGTGATTCTCCAAGTTTTTCTATTAAACCAAATTCAGAGATGTTTGATGGAAATTATTTTAAACTAAATGTGGATGGGTATGGAGGAATGTTAAATTACACATGGCTTGATAGACCTTTATCTTTAGCTGGAAGAGTTGTTGTTTCTAAAGATGGAGAGTATGAGAAATTATTGGTTAATGTTAATAAAGATTTACTTGTGATACCAAGTCAAGCTATTCATATTAATAGGGATGCTAATGAAAAACTTTCTTTAAACCATCAAGTTGATATGTTACCAGTTGTTGCATTAAGTGGTGATAAAAAAATAGAAGATATTATTCGTGAAAGTTTATCTAAATTTGGAAAAGATGTTGATAAGATATGTGATTATGATTTGTATCTTTATAATAGAGATAATGCAAAATATGTTGGGTTAAATGATGATTTAATTTTGGCTCCTAGATTAGATGATTTAGCTTCATTATATCCTGCATTCTTAAGCTTTGTTGATTCTAATAACTCTAACTCTATAAATGTTTTATGTGCTTTTAATAATGAAGAAATAGGAAGTTTAACTTCACAAGGAGCTGATTCTACTTTTCTTATTGATACGTTAACAAGAATTGCTAAATCTTCTAATATTGATTTATTATCAGCTCTACATAATACATTTGTTGTAAGTGCAGATAATGCTCATGCATTGCATCCAAATGCTGGTTCTAAAAGTGATCCTACTAATAAAGTATTGTTAAATAAAGGAATTGTTATTAAACATCATTTAAATTATTCTACTGATGCGGTAACTTCTTCGGTATTTAAAGGAATATGTGATTATGCAAAAGTTCCATATCAAGATTTTGCATGCAAATCAGATATGAAATGTGGCTCTACTCTTGGAAAAATTAGTCAAAGACATGTTAGTGTTGATTCTGTGGATATAGGTATTCCACAACTTGCAATGCATTCAGCAAATGAAACAATTGGTACTAAAGATGTCTTATATATGTATGAATCTTTATTAGAATTTTATAACAGTACAATTGTTAAAGAAAAAAACAAAATAAAGGTATTACATAAGTAGTTAATTTAAAAGTTGACATTGACTAATTTCTATGTTATTATTTTTATCAATTGAAAGGAAGCGATTATTATGTTTAATTTTATTAATAAACTTAACCATCATCATAATAGTCTGCACTTGTTAATACGACATTAGATTTGTTGTAGGTACAAGTGCTATTTGTAGTGCTTGTATCTAGCTTATAAATAAACTATTATGCTATACGAGTACTACTTGTATAGCATTTTTTTGTTAATAAAAAAATGAAATGAGAGGAATATTATGAAAATTGAAGATATATTAGATGATTTAATAAAATTTAATACTGTTAATGATTTAGAAAATGAGAAAATTATTAATTATTTAGAAAACTATTTAAGAAAGCTGGGTTTTAAAACTGAGTATAAATCAAAATGCTTAGTTATGAGTGTTGGTGATAATCCAATACTATCATTTATAGGACATACTGATGTTGTACCTGTGTCTATGGACTGGAGTTATTCTCCATTTAAATTAACCCAAGAGGATGACAAGTTGATTGGAAGAGGAGTCTCTGACATGAAAGGTGGTATCGCGGCATTTCTTTATGCTTTAAAAAAGATTGATTTATCTAAATTAAAAAAAGGAATTAGAGTTTGTTTTACTTATGATGAAGAAGTTGGTTTTAAAGGAATAGAGGAACTTGTAAAAAATAATACAGATTTTTGTCAGTATAGTATTATTGGAGAACCTACAGATAACTATCCATGTATTGGGTCTAAAGGGTTACTTGAATATGAATTAGAATTTAAGGGAACAGCTGTTCACTCTAGTAAACCAATACCTAATGAATCTAGTAATGAAAATTGTGTTTTGTTTTTAAATGATGTTTTAAAATTAGATAAATTATTTAAAAAGGAGCAATGCGATTTATTTGATGTACCTTATAACACAATAAATATTGGGACAATGAATGGAGGTACTAATATTTGTACAACTCCTGATTATACAAAAGTTTTATTAGGATTTAGAATTACTAAAGATGATTCAGATATTAAATATATTAAGAATTATATTGATAAATTAGTTAAGAAATATCCAAAAGTTGAATATAAAATTTTAAATGAAATTAAACCTTTTTATAATGATGATTCAATTGTTAATTTTTATGAAGAAATAACTAATAAAAAAAGAAAACCTTTTTTTGCAGTTAGTGAGGCTAGTTTTTTTGATAATAATAAACTTATTTTAGGACCAGGTCCTATAACGGCGCATGAGAGGGATGAATATATTTTAAAATCTTCGTTAATGGATAGTGTTGATATTTATAAAAAAATAATAGAAAGGATATGTAAATAATGGAAAATATAAGAAAGTTAAATTGTAATGATTTTGATGATTTTAAGAAAGTGTTTATGGTTTTTGAGAGTGAACCATTTTATGAAGATTGGTCTGAGGAAGATTATATTCAGGAGTTTTTAGATTTTATAGAAAAGGGAGAAATATATGGCATATTTTTAAATGATGAAATATGTGGACTAATTACCATAAAGCAAAAGTATTTGAAATGGGATGAGTTAGATATAGATGTAGAAAAGTCTGTTTATTTATCAGATATTGCAGTTCGCAAGAATTCTCGTAATAATGGTTTTGGTACTAAATTAATGGAATATATTATTTCACTATTTGGAGAAGATTATGATATATACATGAGAACTAATTTAGAAAATAGTATGTCTGAGGGAATAGCAGTTAAAAATGGATTTGAAGTTATAAAGGGTAAAATTCAAACAGTTTCTTTTAAGAGAACAAGAAAAGATATTCCAGAAAATGATAAGAGAAAATATTTAATTAGAAAAAGAAATATTTGTTTAGATAAATAATTCTAATTACTTTTTTTGGATATTGTGTTATTCTATAAGTAACTTATGGAGGTTATTATGAAAGAACTCTTGGAGACAAATATTTATGACGTTTCAGGCAATGTTTTGATTTGTGGTACATGTCTTCCAAATATGCAGAAGGAAGGGTATGAAGTACTTTCTAAAGACTATGATACTATTTTATCTTTATGTTTAGAAAAAGATCATATTAATATGGCAATTACAAAGATATGTGGAATGATTTCTACTGGTAAAATGAAAAGCGTTGCATTTGCATCAGTAAATAAATCTCCTCATTGTACTCAATTACATTATATTAAAAATGAAATAAAAAGGGTTATGGGAGAAGTAGATATAGAAATTAAAAATATTATTGTTCAAAATAATGAAATTTTTGTGATAGATGATGAGATTTTGTCTTTATCTAAAGATTTAGTTAGATTGTCAAAAGAAAGTAGATAGGTGTTATATGAAGATTATTAGAAAAACGATTGAAAAAGATGAAGAGTATTTAAGGCAAATTTCAACTGAAGTTACTTTTGATAATGATGATTATAAGAAAGATATTGAAATTTTAAGAAAGTTTTGTGAGGAGACAGAGTGTTTTGCACTTGCTGCTGTGCAGGTTGGTATTCCTAAAAGAATGGTATGTTTAAAAAATACTACTTTAGATGTAGATCTTTCTGATATGAGTCATAATGAATCTAAAATATTAATAAATCCTACTATAATTTATAGAAAAGGTCATACTAGATATTGGGAAGCTTGTCTTAGTTGTCTTGATAATATGGGACTTGTTGATAGACCTTATAAGATGGTAATTAAATATTTTGATGAGAATGGGTGCGAACACTATGAAAAATATGAAGGGTTTGAGGCAACTGTTTTATCTCATGAACTTGATCATTTAGATGGTATTCTTCATATGGATGTTGCAATTGAGGTTTTAAATATGGTAAAAGATGAGAGAAAAGTATTTAGAGAAACACATCCATATGAAATAATTACTAAGACTGGTAATTATAGTAGATAGAGGAGCATGTTTGAATAATTATTTTATAGAATTTCCTGAAGAGGAATATGATGCTTATATTGAAAGATTAAATAATAATAAAATTATTTATACTACTAGAGTATCTAATGAAGTTAATAAATATAAAATTAATTGTTGTTATAAATCTTGTTTTGGAAAATTAAAAGTTATTTACTTTAAGCATTTTTTAAATATTAATAATCATCCTTTTATAGATAAGCTTAATGAAAGACAAATTAATGAGATTAATAAATATGTTGATGAATGTGGTTTTGATGTGATTGGCTTATCTAAAGAATAATGAATTTGTGTTATTATTAATTATTAGATATAATTAAATTATTAAAAGGAGGATTTATGAGTTGTTTTTTCTGTGAATGCATAGATAAAAAAGATTTATTTTTAGAAAATGATTTAGCTTTTGCTAGATATGATGGTTTTCCAGTTAGTAATGGTCATTTGGAAGTTTGTCCAAAAAGACATATAAAGGATTTCTGGGAAGCAACTGATGAAGAGAGGAAAGCTATATTTGATTTAATTGATCAGGCTAAAAAAATAGTTGATGATAATTATCATCCAGATGGATACAATATTGGAATGAATCTAGGAGAAGCTGCTGGGCAGTCTGTAATGCACTTACATGTTCATTTAATTCCTAGGTATATCGGAGATGTTCCTAATCCTAGGGGTGGAGTAAGAGGAGTTATTCCTGATAAACAAAATTATTAAATAACCAGTTTTGGTTATTTTTTTTGTATAAAAAAATAATTATATTCCATATTATTTTTGGGAGGAAAAATTATGAATAAAATGAAAAATGTTCCAGAAGATTTAATTACTGGAAAAGATTTAGACTATTTAAGTGATATGTTTGAGTGGAATTATAATGCTTATAAAAAAGCATGTTCTGAGGCTCAAAATATTACTGATGAGAAAATTATTGAATTATTTAATGAGGCTAGTGATTTATTTGAAAGTAATTTAAATACTGTCTTAGCTATTATCAGTAATCCAGGAGGTGAGATTGATGAGTAAAGTTGGAAATAAAGTTGTTGAAGTTCCAAATGGAATTGAATTAAATGATAAAGATTATTGTACTTGTTTATTGTCTACATTAAAGGACATGGAGAAGAATTATGCTCTTGCGATGACTGAGGCAAGTAATGAATGGTTATATAATATCCATAGGGATACTTTCCTTGATATTGCTACACTTCAGAGAAAAGTATATACTTTAATGTTTCAAAATGGGTGGTATCAACTTGAGGCAGTTGAAGTAAAAAAACTAACTGAAAAATATGATATGTTAAGTGCAGATTTAGTGTCTTTAGATGAGTAAATTTTGCATTTTTAAATTTAGTATGGTATCATAGAAACTTGTCGGGAGGATTTTATGAAAACTGATGTAGTGTCGAAAACGACATGTATATTGAAGATTTTAGTATTGATTTTTATTTTTTCAACATATTATGCTGGAAAGTATGCAGTGAATAATTATATGTTATATAAGGACATTCAAGTGTATGCAAGTAATACTGCTGCGATTGAATATGGTTCTGTTAATTATGACATTAAAAAGATAGTAAAAGAGGTTGAAGGAAAGATTGTTTCTGTTAAGAAGGAAGTTAACACTTCTGTTTTAGGAGAACAAGAAGTTCTATTAGAAGTAAAAAATGGTAATGTTGTTAAAACAGTTCCAGTTACTGTTTCTGTTGTTGATAATAATTTACCTATTATAGTTTTGAATAGTGGATATGTAACTATTACAGAAGGTGATAGTTATAGTCTTACAGATAATGTTTCATACGTAAATGATGATGTTGACGGAGAGCTTATGTATTCAGAACATCGATTAGATGGTATTGGATATTATTCTTTCAGTTGTGCTGATGATTGGCATAGTGTTGGTACTCATACTATTACTGTTTCAGCGTTTGATTCATTTGGCAATGAATCTTCAATTGATTTTACTTTGGAGGTTAAGGCTCGTCCTGTTGTATATTATTATCTTCCACCTAATGTTCATGGTAATGATATGGTTGCAACTGCATATTCACTTATTGGAGCCCCTTATACTGCAAATGGTGTTGGACCTGGAGGATTTGATTGTAGTGGATTTGTTCATTATGTTTATTCTACTGTTGGTATTAATATTAGTAGATCTACTTGGACACAATTATATGAAGGACTTCCAGTTAGTTATGATTCAATGCAACCTGGAGATATTATAATTTGGGGTAATAATGGAGTACCATCTCATTCAGCTTTGTATGTTGGAAATGGTCAAATGATACATGCAACTAATCCTAGTCAAGGTGTTATTTTAAGTAATGTTTCTTTCTGGATTGGTGGAAGTGGTACAAATATTATATCAATCAGAAGAATTTAGCATAAATTTGTTCTATTTCTGTATAATAATTTTTTATATGGGTATCCTATTTTTAGGAGGTAATTATATGGAAACGACACAGAAAATACTATTAGTTATTACAATTATTGGTGCGCTTAATTGGGGCCTTGTAGGCTTATTTAACATAGATTTAATTGCAAGTTTGTTTGGAACTCAAGCAATGTTTTCAAGAATATTATATGTTGTTGTTGCACTATGTGGAATAATTAATATTGGTATTTTATTAAGCCATATTGAGTTTAGAAAAGACTAAAAGTCTTTTTTTTTGTTTATTTATATGATAATTTATTATTAGGGGGATGTGTTATGAGAAATTATATTGAAATTGTTTTAAAGAAAGAAAAGAAACCTGCTTCTTTAGAAAAAATTGTTAAGAAGATTGAGGGGTTAAAATCTGATGAGTTGGGTAAGGAAGTTTTTCTTACTGATGCCGAAAAAGAAGAAGTAAGAAAATTACTAGAAGAAGGTGTTTTATCTTTAGATTTTTATAAAACACCATCAGATAATTATACTTTACTTAGCAAAACTTCATTTCGTAAAGGAAGATTTTATGGAGATAGGACTGGTGCTGGGCGTGTTTCTATTGTAAATAGTGGTATTAATAAAGATGGTAAAATTGTTATTACTGAGGAAAAAGTTGGAATAACAAAAGAGCGTGTTAATGGTGCTGTTGATGGAGACTATGTTCTTATTGATTTGGGTGGTAAGAATGATGGACCAAGAGTTGAGAGAGTTTTAGATAGAAATTTAGATTTTATTCCTGGTGAAGTTTATAGACTTGGAAATAGTTATTTTGTAAAACCAATAGATAAGAGAAAACAGGGCATTACTATTGCTTTAAGTGGTCCTGCAATTGAGGGAGAACGTGTACTAGTTAGACTAGATCATATGAGTAGTGATGAGTTCTATGTAGGTGAGATAGTTCGAACTTTTAACCATAAGGATGATCCTAATGAAGATATCTTATGGGAGGCATTTAAACATGGCATCGACAGTAATTTTAGTAATGAGTCTTTAGAACAGCTTGAACATATTCCCGATGAGATTACTGACAAAGATAAAATTGGTAGGGAAGATTTAACTGATTGGGAAATATTTACAATTGATGGTAGTGATACAAAAGATATGGATGATGCGATTAGTTGCACTATTAATAAAAAAGGCAATTATGAATTAGGTGTTCATATTACTGATGTTGCATCAATTGTTCCTTTTGATTCTGCTCTTGATAAGGATGCTTTTTCAAGAGGTAATAGTTATTATTTAGGAGGAACTGTTATACCGATGTTTCCTCATAAAGTTTCTAATGGTATTGGATCACTTAATCCATATGTTGAGAGACTTACGATTTCTTGTATTGTAGAAATTAATCCTGAAGGAGAAATAGTTAATTATAGATTGTCTCCTACGGTTATTAAATCACAACTTAAAATGACTTATGAAGATGTTAATAGTATATTAAAAGATGGAAAAGTACCTGAAGGGTATGAAGAGCATGTTGAAACTTTAAGAAGAATGAGTAAGCTTGCGCTTATCTTAAGAAAAAAGCGATTAAATAGAGGCGCAGTTGAGTTTGAAAGATGTGAACTTAAGACTGGTTACGATGAAGAAGGTCATGCTAAATTAGGTGTCAGGTATCAAGATGTTGCAGAAAATCTTATTGAGGAATTTATGCTTGTCGCGAATGAAACAGCTGATAAAGAATTGTCTCGTAGAGGTCTTCCTTGTGTACATAGAATTCATGATGTTCCAAATGAAGAGAAAATTGAAGCTTTTTTAAATTTCTTGGAAGTACTTAATTTACCTTATACTGATAGTGATGCAAGTACATTAGCAAGTGATAGAGGTGCTTATCAAAAGTTAGTTGAACATATTTCTAAAAATGGTGGAAGACTTTCTGAACTTCTTACAACTGAGGCAATAAAATGTATGTCACGTGCTAAGTATAGTACAATGAATATTGGACATTATGGTTTAGGTAAAGATAATTATTGTCATTTTACTTCTCCTATTAGAAGATATTCTGATTTGACTGATCATAGAATTATTTGGGATTGTATTTTTGATAAAGGAGATATTACTCGTAATGTTCGTAAATGGAGTGAGAAATCTCCAGAGATTGCTGAGAGATGTTCTCATACTGAAAGAGTTGCGGATGATTGTGAAAGAGATGTTACTCGTATGTTGTGTGCAGAGTACATGGAAAGTCATATTGGTGAAGAGTTTGAAGGAACTGTTACTTATGTTTCGGGAGACTGTCTAACTGTTCAACTTGATAATATGATAGAAGGAACTGTACGTGTACGTGATTTAAAAGGAGATTACGTCCATAGCCCTGAAAGTTTTTCTTTAGTTTCTTTAGATGGATTTGATAATTATTTTGTAGGCGATAGGCTTAGACTTAAATTAGAGAGAGCTTCTAAAATTGGAAAGACAATTGATTTTTCTGTAGTTGAAAAGATAAATGAGACACAAATTAATAATTCACAGGCAATAAATACAAAGGTTAAAATTAAAGGTAAAAATGAAAGAACTAAGCGTTTGCTAGGAACAAACTAAGTTCTTTTTTTGTTGATATATATCCTAGATAATGTTATTATATTAATAGGTATGGGGTTGTAATTATGACTAATTTTCCTCATATAGTAAGGAGATGACTTAATGTATATTACTTTGATGGATATTGTTAATCTTATCAGAAAAATAGTTGATGTTTCTTTAGTATGGTTAATTATTTATTTTATATTAAAGAATATTAGAAATAACGTAAAATTATCTTTAATTTTTAAAGGTTTAATTATAATATTAGTTCTTAAGGTGTTAAGTGATTGGGCAGGATTTATTACTGTTGGATATTTACTTGATTATATTATTCAATGGGGACCAGTTGCTTTAATTATTATTTTTCAGCCTGAAATTAGGGCTATACTTGAGCAGATGGGTAGAACTCAACTTCTTGGTAGACATAAGACTCTTACAGTTGATGAAAGAGAGAGACTTGTTTATGAGATGATTAATGCGATTGATTATTTAAGAAAAGAAAGAATTGGAGCATTAATTGTTATTGAAAGGGATAGTAGTCTTGGTAATTATATAGATAAAGCTAAAAAACTTTATGCTGATTTATCAAGTGATTTATTAATTGCTATTTTCTATGAGGGTAATCCACTTCATGATGGTGGTGTTATTATTCAAGGAAATAGAATAACTTGTGCTGGAGCTGTTTTCCCTACAAGTAGTAGTCCAAAACTTAATAGACATCTTGGAACAAGACATAGAGCGGCACTTGGACTTGCTGAGGAAACTGATGCAATATGTATTGTTGTATCTGAAGAAACTGGTAGAGTTTCAATTGCAATTAAGGGTGAGTTACTATATAACTTATCACTTGATGATGTTAGAATGATGTTAATTGATGAATTAAAACCTAAGCAAGAGGTTGAATACGATGAAGATGAAGATGTAAATGAGGAAGAAGTTTATGAAAAGAATAAGTAAGTTTTTTGGAAGATTTTTTCGTCGTATTGGAATGTTTTTTGATAAAATTTTAATCACTCCAATTACGCGTTTAATTCTTAAAATAATTGAATTATCAACGGCTTTTGCTAAAAGTATAGATCGTATTTCTGGAAAGAAGTCTACTCTTTTAGTAGTGAGCTTGTTACTTGCATTTCTCGTATTCGTATTAATTGACAATGAATCAAATGTAATGATTGATCAATATGCTGAAATATTATATGATCAACCAGTTACAGCTGTATATAATGAGGAATCCTATGTTATTGAAGGACTTCCTGAATCAGTAGATATTACTCTTATTGGACAAAGAAGACATATTTTCTTAGCAAAGCAGTCTCCTTCTAAGGGTGTTACTGTTGACTTAACTGGATTAAAACCAGGTACTCATAAAGTTAATTTAAAATATACTCAAAGATTAAAATCTTTAGATTATAAGCTTGATCCTTCTACTGTAAATGTTACTATTTATGATAAAGAGAGTGAGAATAGAACTTTATCTTATGATTTATTGCATCAAGATAGTTTAGATTCTAAACTTTATATTGATAATGTTGAGATTGATAGAAGTGATGTTATAATCAAGGGAGCTAAATATAAATTAGATAAAGTTGCATCTGTTAGAGCATTACTTGATGTTAATAATATTCCAAATCCAAAAGCAGGAGAAATAACTGTTAAAGATATTCCTCTAGTTGCTTATGATACTGGTGGTAAGATTATTAATGTGGAGATTGTTCCAAAAACAGTTGCTGCAAATGTTACAATTACTTCTCCAAGTAAGGAAATCCCGGTTCATATTGTTCCGGTTGGAAATGTTGACTTTGGTAAAGCTATTCAAGCTATTACACCTAGTGTTTCTAAAGTTACTGTTTATGGTAGTCAAGAAGCAGTTGATAATATTCAACAATTAGATGTAGAAGTTGATGTTAAAGGATTAAATAAAGATAAAGAATTTAATATTACTTTAAAGAAACCTAAGGGAATTACTGAATTAAGTAGTAAGAGTATGACTGTTAAGGTTACTCTTGATAATGCAACTACTAAGGAATTTAAAGATGTTTCTGTTACGACTAGAAATTTAGGTGATGGTTTAATTGCTCAAGCTAGTACAGCTGATGATCGTGCTGTTACTGTTGTAGTAAGCGGTAGTGAAGAAAGCCTAAATAGTGTTCAAGAAAGTGATATTATTGCTTATGTTGACCTAAAAGATTATGGAGTAGGTACTCATGAGGTTGAAGTTGTTGTTACTGGTAGTGACTTGAAACTTGGATATTCTTCTAAGACAAAGAAGGTTAAGATAATAATTACTAAAAAATAGGAAGAACAATTGTTCTTCTTTTTTTGTAATAAAAATTACTTGTTTTCATATCTTTTATTAGATAGGAGATATGTATGAAAAGATTAGGATTAATAATATTGATTTTATTACTTGTTACTGGTTGTGGAAAAAATAGTAGTAATAATTCGTTGAAAGAGATTAATAAAATGTTTGATAAGTCTAGTGGTTATAAATTAATAGGTAATTTAGAAATAAATAATAATGATGAGTCATATAGTTATGATGTTGTTGTTGATTATAAAAAGGATAATTTTTATAAGGTTGTTATTACAAATACTGCTAATAATTTTATGCAGATAATTCTTAAAAATAATGATGGAGTCTTTCTTCTTACACCTTCTTTAAATAAGAGTTTTAAATTTCAAAGTGATTGGCCTTATAATAATTCTCAAATTTATTTATTTGATACAATTATTAATGATTTGAATAATGATACTGAGAGAAAGTATACTAATAATAAAGATAGTTTTTCATATGTTGTAGGTGCTCATTATTCTAATAATAGTAAACTTGTTAAACAGAAAATTTTATTTGATAAGAAATATAATTTAAAAAAGGTTACTATATATGATAATGATGATTCTATATGTATGGAGTTAAATGTTTCTAAAATTAAGTTTTCTCCAAAATATAATGATGATTATTTTGAACTTGACTCAATTATTAGTACTAATGAAGAAAAAACTACTAATAAAAGTAGTGAATCTAGTGTCTTAGAAGATGTTATATATCCTTTGTTTTTACCTGATGGTACAAAGCTTACTAGAGAGGAAAAGGTTTATAAGGATGCTGGAGAAAGAGTTATTATGACTTATGATGGAGAGAAGAACTTTTTACTTGTGGAAGAAACAATTGATGTTTTTAATGATTTTACTGTTATTCCAAGTTTAGGTGAACCATTTCAATTATTAGATACAATTGGTGTGATGACAGATAATTCTTTATCTTGGTCTAGTGGTAATATTGACTATTATTTAGTCAGTGATGTTATGAGTCAGGAAGAGTTAGTTGATGTGGCTCAGTCTATAGTTGGTGTAATTTCTATGAAATAATTTGCTAAAGTTATTGTGAAATGCTATAATCATTTTAGGTGATTTTATGGCAAATAATAAGAAAAAACAAGTATCTTCTAATGAGAAGAGCAATAATACTAAAAAAGTTGTTAAAAAGAGTAGTAATAAAACAGAGTCTAAGAAGATAGAAACTATTGCTGGTAGTAATAGTGACAGATTATCAAATATTCTTCTTGTAGCCGCAGGTATTTTATTAATATTTTCAATATTTTATGGAGTAACTATATTCATTACTAGAGAAAGTAGAAAGCCTGACGAAAAAGAAGAAACTACTATTTCTTACTATAATATACTTTTAGGAAGCAGTTTCGATAAGAAGACTGACGACTATTATGTTATTTATTATGATATGAGTGATGAAGAGATAAATAGTACATATGGTCAATTAGTAGGTACTTATAGATCTAGTGGAGAACTTTCTTTATACCAGGTTGATATGAGCAGTGAATTTAATAAGGCATATGTTTCTGATACATCTAATAGAAGTGCTACAAATGCTAGTGAGTTAAAGATTAATGGTCCTACTCTAATTAAGTTTAGTAGTGGTAAGATTGCTGAATATTATGAAGGAGATACTGAAATTAGTGGGGTTTTATCTAAATAGATATAACTCTTTTTTTCAGTTTTAGAAATATGAAGAATAAAGGAAAGAGTAGTAAAAAAAAGAAAAGAAAAAATAAAAAAAATACCGATAATTATACTTTTTCTATTATTGAAGTAGTCATATTTATGTTTATATCCATTATATTTGGATTTGTTGTAGGCTATATTGTTACGTACTCAAGTAGTAGTTTAAAAAGTATAAGAGAATATCCTGAATTAAAAGAAATTGTTGATACTTATATTAGTGTTAAAAAGAGTTATTATAAGGAAATAGATGATAGAAAATTTTCTGATGCTGCAATTAAAGGAATGATTGATTATTTAGATGATCCTAATACTGTATTTTTAGATAATGAATCTACTGATGATTTTAATGCCTCTGTTTCTGGTAGTTATGTTGGTATTGGAGCAGTAATTTTTTATGGTAAAGGCAAAAATATTATTGAAGAAGTTAATGAAAATGGCCCAGCAGATAAAGCTGGTCTTAAAGCAGGTGATGTGATAATTTCTATCAATGGTTACAATTGCTATGATGTTCCAACAGATGAGATTCAGAAATATTTTGGAGGAGAAGTTGGTTCAAAAATTAAGATTAAAGTTGATAGAGAGGGAAAAGAAAGGACTTTTATAGTCACTAAGGATATTATTGATATTAAAAATATTTCATCTAATATATATAATTTAGATAATAATAAAGTTGGTTATTTAAAAATCAATATGTTTTCTAAAAATATATATAGTCAGTTTAAAAGTGAACTTGATTACTTGGAAAAGGATAATATTAATAATTTAGTAATTGATTTGAGAAAGAATCCTGGTGGACATTTGTCAGAAACTAGAAAGATACTTAATTTGTTTTTCAAAAAAAATACCACTTTATATAAAATAGATAATGGTAAGAAAATAACTGACTTTAAAGATAATACTAGTGAGTATAGAACTATGCCAGTTTATTTACTAGTTGATAGTTCGTCAGCTTCTTCTTCAGAAGTATTTACGTCTTGTTTTAGAAATAATTATTCTAAAGTTTATATTGTTGGTAGTAACACATATGGAAAAGGTACTGTCCAGAAAACTCAATCTCTTTTATCTGGTACAAGTATTAAATATACTACAGAGAGATGGTTGACTTCTGATGGAAAAAGTATTGATGGAATTGGGATCAAACCCGATTATGAAGTTGAATATAATATTGATGAGTCTAGTGGAGTTGATAGCCAATTGCAATTTGTATTTGATAAAATAAAAGAGTCTTAGGACTCTTTTATTACGCAATTAATTATTAGTTGGTATCCATCATTATTTGGACTACATGTTGTTAGAACAAGTTGCTTTTTATTTTCTTTATTTACATCTATATAACCATTCTTTTTTTCTTCCCAGATATCTTTTACATAGTATTTATAATTATTCTTATTATAATTTATTATTATCTCATCATTTATATTTAGTTTGTCTAAATCTTTAAAAAATGCGATTGGTCCAGTACCTGAATGAGCAGCAATAATTAAAATACTATTATCTTCTGTTGGTGGGATTGATTCTTTTAAAATGGTGATATTTTCTTCAATATTATTTTTATTACTATTTATATTATATAGGGGTTTATTTATATTAAGTTTATCTATAAATATAGAACCAATTTGTTCTTCATCATCTATTTTTCTTACTTTTATTTGTATTTTATCTATTGTGTTGTTAATTATATTTTCTTTTATTTTTGTTTTATCAACTTTTACAAATGAAAGTGAAAGTATTGAAATAGATAACAAGAAAGATATATTTATCAATTTTTTTAACATATTAATTTTGATAAAAACCTTAATATTATAGTTAAAATAGATATATTAGTATCTGGTACAGGTATTCTTAAATCTTTTAATTCAATTATTTCTTGTTCAGTTGAATCAACTTTAACTATAAATGGGTCATTTTTTATATATCCTTCTGTTGTGTTTTTTTGAATTATTTTATATTCTCCATATGGCAATATAATCGATGCTTCTCCATATTCGTTAGTTATTAATGTTTTTATTAAATTATTATTAATATCGTATACATCAAATTCTATATTACTTTCTCTTTCTAAATTGTTTTCTGTACCATATTTTTTAACTATTTTTATTTCCTTTTTAATTACTTTATTTTTAATTGTAATTGTTTGTTCTGGGTTGCTTCTATTTAATTCTATTTTGTATCTTTCTTTATTTAGTTCATATCCTTCTCCTGGTGTTGTTTCTTCTATATAATACGTTCCATAATATAAGTTACTTATTGTTAACTCATTATTTTTTATTTCAAAAGTATCAATTATTTTTTGATTATAATCATATAATGTCACTATTGTTCCATCTAATTTAGCTTGCCCTTGAGGTATTTTGTTTGTTTCTTCATCTTCTTTATATATTTTAATTGTTGGATTTTGTACAATTACTTTGACTGTTAATTTATTTGTCTCAATATTTCCCGTTTCCATTAGATTTTGGCTTGTTTCTGATTGATAGAAGATTGTTGGTTTTTGATTTTGACCTAACTGTTTATAAAAATTATAATTATATTCTCCTGCTTCTTTTGGAGAAAATATTATTGATATGTCAGTTATCTTTACTTCTTCGTTATCTGTTTTTAAATTTTTTAGTGAATTTTCATTAGGTGGGAATATTGCCGTTTGATTCCCTTTTGTTAAATAATATATATTATTTATTTTAGGCATCTCTTCGAAATCTTTTATCAATGTGTTTATTGAGTCAATTTCATTTTGAAATGGATTAATTCTTGGTCCATTTAGACCATCTGTAAAATAAAAGTCATTGCTTTTATCAGCCTCTTGCCAGATCATTAATTGCGTTATAGCATACCATTTTGTGTCAGTGTGATCTCCATAGTTATAACCAAAATAGGCGATTCTTGCTATTCTATTGATTTGTTCACTTGTTAAGTTTCTAGGTGTAAGTGTTTCTTCATAATAAGCGTTAGGATTTGTGAAAAATGTCATAGGTTCTATACAGTATGCAAATTGGTTATTATCACTCCTTCTAAAAAATCTTGCTTTTTGATAGTATATTGTTTGATTACTGCGATTATATTTATTCATATAAATATTATCAATATACTCTCCTTCATAAAAACTTACTGCTTTTACATTTGTTACTTTAAATAAAAGTGTTAAAACTGTTATTAAGAAAAATATTTTTTTATTTATAATTATCACTCCTTCTTTTTCCTTAATGGCTTGATATTAACATTTATTATTTTTTTATTCAAAGTGGTAAATCTTATAGATGTTCTTATTTTTATCTTAATTTTTTAATAATTAATTAATGATTTTAGTATTTTGATATGGTTATTTATTAGTAAAATACAAGTTTAGTATGTTATAATGAAAATTGAGGTGGTACTATGACAGATATAGAAATTTCTAGAGATAGTAATAAATTGAATATTTGTGATGTTGGAAAGAAAATTGGGTTAAAAAAGTGTGATTTAATGTTATATGGTGACTATAAAGCGAAGATAAAAAAGATTAGTTCTCGTAAGAGACAAGGTAAACTAATCCTTGTTACAGCTATTAGTCCAACTCCGATGGGTGAGGGGAAGACTACTGTTAGTATTGGACTTGGTGATGCTTTAAATAAACTAGGTAAAAAAATAATTATTGCTTTAAGACAGCCTTCTATGGGTCCTGTATTTGGAATGAAAGGCGGAGCGACTGGTGGGGGATATTCTCAAGTTGTTCCTATGGAAGATATTAATCTTCATTTTACTGGGGATTTTCATGCGATTACTTCAGCTAATAATCTTATTTCTGCTGCCATAGATAATCATATTTATTTTGGCAATAGTTTAGATATACAAAAGGTGTTTTTTAAGAGATGTTTAGATGTTAATGATAGGGCTTTAAGAAAAGTTGATTTAGGAACAAGGGAAGATTCTTTTACAATAACTTCTGCTAGTGAGATTATGGCTTTATTTTGCCTTGCTACTTCTTTAGATGATTTAAGAGTAAAGCTTGGTAATATTATCGTTGGTATTAATAGTAAAAATGAATATATTTATGTAAGAGATTTAAAAATAGAGGGAAGTTTAGTAGCTTTACTTAAAGATGCTTTTATGCCTAATCTTGTACAGACTTTAGAAAATACTCCTGCTATTATTCATGGTGGACCTTTCGCTAATATTGCTCATGGTTGTAATAGTTTGGTTGCGACTAAAATGTCCCTTGGATATGCAGACTATGTTGTAACTGAGGCTGGATTCGGAGCAGATTTAGGTGCTGAGAAGTTTTTAGATATTAAGTGTAGAGTTGGTAATTTAAAGCCTCATGCAGTTGTTTTAGTCGCAACTATTAAGGGATTGAAATATCATGGTGGTGTTTCTAAGGATAATGTTTTTGAACCAAATCTAGATGCTCTAACTTTAGGTTTTGACAATTTAGATAAACATTATGATAACTTAAAAAAATATGGTGTTAATGTTGTTGTTTGCTTGAATAAATTCAATACCGATACTGATGATGAAATCGAATTATTAAAGAAACATTGTGCTGATAAGGGTTATGTTTTTAGCATATCTTCTGCCTATAGCGATGGTGGAGATGGTGCTATCAGTTTAGCACATAAAGTTATGGAATTAGCTGCTGGAAAATTTAAGCCTATATATAAGTTAGATTCATCAATTAAGAAAAAGATAGATACTGTATGTAAAGAAATATATGGTGCTTCTAAAGTTAATTATAGTGATACTGCACTTGAGAAAATTAATATTATAAATAGTAATGGTTTATCTAATTTGCCCGTTTGTATCGCTAAAACACAATATTCTTTTTCTGATGATAAGAGTAAAGTTGGTGTTCCAAAGGACTTTGAGGTAACAGTTAGGGACATTAATTTATATAATGGTGCTGGCTTTATTACTGCTTTACTTGGTGATATTATGACTATGCCAGGTTTATCTCGTAGGCCTAACTATGAACTTATTGATGTAGTTGATGGTGAAATAATTAATTTAAGTTAAAAAATAAGAAGTTCATTATGAACTTCTTTTATTGTTTACTTATACATGTATTTGTCTTTTCATCGTATATTTTATTTGGTTCTGTACATATGCATGTGTTGTTGTCCTTAGTTGATTCGTTTGGGCATACTACTGGTGTTGTGCCTGTTGTTACTGGCTGTACTATATCAAAGTCTCCATAGTATGTTGTATCATTGTATATTACTTTATATTTATATCTTCCTGGGATACTTAAATGTGCTGCTACTTCTTCAAGATCTAATATCATGTTGTTGTATGCTTCTTCTGTTAGTTCTTCATCTTCGTATATATAATCCCTTATGTTTCTTGATAATGTTCCTGTTGTTGGTAGTTTTTTTGCTTTCAAAATTATTTTTACTTTTGGTAGTTCTTTTTCTTTAACTGTTATTTTTCCTTGGTATCTTTTTTTTCTATAAGTTATTGTATATGTGTATGTTCCAGCTTGATTTACATTTACAAGTGATGTGTCTAATCCTTGATTTAGTTGACTTATTACTTCATCACTTATTTGCTCTACATTTTGTAGATAATCCCTCACATTTACACTTATTGGATATCCTTGTTCTACTTCTAAATCTTTTAATATAACTTCGTTTTTCTTAGCTTGTACTTGAGATATTTGCTTTGCTGAGACGTCTAAACTATATTTAACTTTTGTAATAGTTCTTTTATTAAAACTCATTGTGATACCACTAGAAATCATAACTACGCCCCATACTGCAATTACTGCTGCGAGAATTTTTATTTCTTTTTTATTAAGTTTCATATTTTCGCCTCCTATTTTATAATTAAATTATAATATTTTGGCATTTTATTGACAATATTATTCCTGCTACTTTCTTTTATATTTACATTTATTATACATTAATATTTGATAATATATTTACTTATTTGTTTACAAAAAAAGAGTTATAAAACTCTTAGATAATTTAAAATAATGATTATTGTTAATACTAGAGATACAGGTATTAATATTTGAAACTTTAATTTTTGAGTCTTATGGTGGAATAAGTACATTCCGATGATTGAACCTATACTTCCTCCTAGAAATGATATTGTTATTAAGACAATTTCTGGAATTCTTTCTTTTCTTTTAATAGCTTTTGTTTTGTCTATTTTCATTAATAACAAAGAAAGAATATTTACTATTATTAAATATGTTAGCATTTTGCTCCTTGATAGGTATCTCTTTTTACCATTTCTTTATCTATGTCATTTAAAATACAGAATTTCTTTATTAGCCATTTTGGCTCTATTAAATCTTCTGGTTTTGGATCTCCTGTTATTCTATGTATTACTATTTCTGGCCTTAATAATTCAAGTTGTTTAATCACAATATCAATATATTCTTCTTTTGTTAATACATGGAATGGTTTTATTTCATACATTAGTGCTAGAGGAGTATCTTTAACGATACTTAGCATGTGTATTTTTATACCTTGAATATCTAGTTTATTTAAATATTTTACTGTATTTAACATGTCTTCTTCTGTTTCATATGGTAGACCATTAATTATGTGAACAACTACATCTATTTTTCTTTCTCTTAATTTTTTAACCATATTTTCAAAACATTCTAGGGTATGACATCTATTTATTAAGATTGATGTTTTATTGTTAGTTGTTTGTAAACCTAATTCTATTGTAAGATAAGTTTTTTTATTTAATTCTTCTATATAATCTAGACATTCATCAGTAATTGAATCTGGTCTAGTTGCGATATTTAGTCCTATTACGTTTTCTTCACTTAATACTTTATCATGAAGTTTTTTTAATACACTTACTGGTGCATAAGTATTTGTTCTTGCTTGAAAATAACCAATATATTTAGCATTAGGCCATTTCTTTAACATCATTTGTTTTATTTCTTTAAATTGTTTATCAATATCATCATTTATGTTTCCAGCAAATTCTCCGCTGCCTGTTTTTGAACAATATATACAGCCATTTTTTCCAACTGTTCCATCTATATTAGGACAGGTAAATCCAGCATTTAAACTTACTTTAAATACTTTGCTATTGAATTTATTTTTATAATAATAGTCTAAGGTATGATATCTTTTATTAGTATTTGAATATTTAAACATAGTAAAACTTCCTTGTCGTTAAATGTATCATAAAATATAGATTTTTGCAATTAGATGTGGTAGTATTATGTTAGGGTGATATACTTGAGAAAGGTTAGAAAAATTAAGTTAAAACCTTGGCTTGTAAAAGTTTTTAAAATTATAGGCATCTTTTTGTGCATTCTTCTCGGTATATTCATCTATTATAGAAAGCAAATTCATGATTTAAATAAGATAGGTTATAGTGAAATTGCTAGTAAAAATATTTTATTTTCTAAAAATAAAGATAATGTTTTATCAATTGGAGAAAATAAAACATTAAATAAAGCATTTGAAAGTGATAGTATTAATTTTGATTATTTAGATAATTATGCTAAAATTAAATTTGTTAATCATAAAGATTTAATTAAAAATATTAATAAATTATTAGAACAAGGTTATAGTAATAGTGAGATTAATATTATTTTATCGCACGGGTCTAATGATGGAGTTAGTGATTTTGCGAAAAAGAAAAAAGTTAGGTATTTAGAAGATTTTTATTCATATGATTTTGCTAAAATAGAAAATTATGACAAGTATATTAGTTATTCTGATGAGTCTGGAGAGGATGAGTTAGAAACTATTATTTATATTAATCTTGGATTGGATAAAGAAGATTATGTTGATTCTAAGCTTGTTTCGAAGTTTTCTGTTGATATGATCGTTAATAAGCAAAATTATTTAAGTGAAGATTTTGAACCAGATGATCTTACTTTGATTGATTCTAAATATACTAATGGGGAAGAGTTGTATTGCAGTAGGCTTGCATATAATGCTTTTATTCAAATGTATAATGCTGCTAAGGGTGAAGGATATGATTTATTAATTAATTCTGCTTATAGGTCATATCAGGATCAAGAAGATACTGTTCAATTATATAAAGATTTATATGGGGATTCCTATGTAGAAAAGTATGTTGCTAAACCTGGATATTCTGAACATCAAACTGGTCTTGCATTTGATGTTGGAAGTGCAAATAGTCGTGTATTTGCTAATTCTAAAGAATATGTATGGATGAAGGATAATGCTTATAAGTATGGATTTATATTGAGATTTGATGAAAGATATGTTGATTATACTCGATTTAGAGCTGAACCTTGGCATTATAGATATGTTGGTACTGAGATAGCTAAATATGTTTATGAACACAATAATATGTCTTTGGAAGAATATTATGTTATGTTTTTAGATAAATAATGGGGTGATTTTATGGTATGTAAAAATTGCGGAGCTGATTTAAAACCAGGTATAAAATATTGCTTGGAATGTGGTAGTTATATTGATGATGAGGATATTAATGATAACGAAGGTAGTGGTGTTGGTAGTATTGGTGATACTCCTACATATACATTTAAAGATACTGGTGCTCCTAGAAGAAAAAAGAAGAAAAGACTTTCTACTGTTGATATTTTAATATATGCAGCGCTTGCTTTAGTAATTGTTATTTCAATTATTGTTATCATTATTAGTGTTATTAATAATAATAAACCTGATCCTGAACCTGTTGAACCGGTTGTTAGGGATGATGTTACTCTTGCGATTGAAGATTATAAGGTAACTGTTCCTGGAGAGTATTTATATGATGTTGAAGGAGACATATTATATGTTTCAGATGATGTTAATTATACTTTCTCTTATAGAAATACAACAGATGATTATGATTTATATGCTGATGATTTAGAGGTTGTCACTAAAGAACTTGAGAGCAATAAGTATGAAGTATATTCTGCAGAGAAAAAAGTGGTTTCTAATACAGAGTTCTTGTGCTATAAACTTAAGGCAAATGGGTCTACAAAATATTTATATCTAACAAAAGCTAGTTCTTATTATACGTCTTTGGGTGTAATTGAGATATTTAATAATGGTGATTGGGAAAAGGCTTTGCCTGTTATTGCTGAATTAAATAGGAATATTGTATTTACTAGAACACCACCTGTTAAAAAAGATGATGACGATGATGGTGATAAAACAGAGACGACAACGGAAACTACAACAGAGACTACTGTTACTGATGAAGTAACTGACATAGTTGGAAGTTTGATTGAAGGAATTAAATAGGGTTAGTTTAATCCTTTTTTTCTTGGTAATTTTTATTAATTATGGTATTATGTTATTAGAATAATGAGAAGGTGTTGGCTATATGTATCCACTTGGAAAGCAATTTGAAATTGATTATTCAAAAACAATTTGTGATAAAAAGGCCATTGTAGCAGGGAGCAATTATAGAATTTGTGTTATTAGTGAAAGAATTATAAGACTAGAATTTTCTCCTAATGGAAAGTTTTTGGATAAACCAACTCAACTGGTAAGAAGAAGAAATATTGGATTACCAGATTTTGCTGTGCGTCAGGATGCTAATATTGTTGAGATTAATACTAAATATTTTGCTCTTACATATGTAAAAGGTAGACCTTTTGTTGGCACAAAAGTTGATCCAATGAAATATTTAAAGATTACTTTACTTTCTCATGATAAAGATAGAAGAAAAGATTGGTATGTTGGTCATCCCGAAGCTAAAAATTTACTTGGAAATATGGTTTCTACAGATATAAATATTCCTTTAAATTTACAGAAAGGTTTATATTCATTAGATGGATTTGCTTCTATTGATGATAGTTATAGTAAGATTTTGGAAGAAGATGGAACTTTAAGTAATCCAGATCCTGATCATTTTGATTTATATGTATTTTTATATGATAGAGATTTTAAACAGGCTTTATTTGATTATTTTAAAATGACTGGTGCTCCAGCATTGATACCAAGGTATGCTTTAGGTAATTGGTGGAGTAAAAATACTATTTATGATGATTTAAGTATTAATAATTTAATTCGTAATTTTGAGAGAGAAGAAGTTCCTATTTCTATTATGCTTTTTGATCATGATTGGCATATTAGAAATAGTGGAGAAGCTAAAAGATTAAAGACTGGGTATACTTTTAATCAGGAACTTATTAGAGATCCAAAGTCTATGATTAATGAATTTCATAGAAGAGGTATAAGAGTAGGGCTTGTTGTTAATCCAACAGAAGGTATTTATCCTCATGAACAATATTATCAACAAGCATGTCAGTATTTGGGAGTTAATCCTACTGGAGTTGTTAAACTTGATCCACTTAATCCTAAACATATAGATATTTTATTTAAAATGTTTCTACATCCATTAGAGACTTTGGGAGTTGATTTCTTTTGGAATGATTCTACAGGGGATATGGATATTACTAAATTATGGAGTTTAGAACATTATATGTATCTTGATTCTGGACGTGCAAATAAGAGAGCACTTATTCTAGGAAGAGGTCCTGTTTGTGCTCCTCATAGATATCCTGTTTTATATGGGGGTTCTTCTGAAATAAGTTGGGAAGACTTAAAATCAATTCCATTTAAATGTATGAACGCAGCAAATATTGGAGTTTCATGGTGGAGTTTTGATGTTGGTGGTAACCATGGTGGAATTGAAGATGGTGAATTATTTTTAAGATATGTTCAGCTTGGTACATTTGGACCAATCTTAAGGTTCCATTCTGCAAGGGGAAGATATTATAAAAAAGAGCCTTGGGTATGGGATGCAAAGACTGAGAATATTGTTTCTGATTATTTGAGACTTAGACATAGATTAATTCCTTATTTATATACAGAGGCTTATAATTATACTAAGAGTGGTACACCGCTTATTCAACCATTTTATTATAATTATATGTGGGTATATGACGATCCTGCTTATAAGAATCAGTATTATTTTGGTTCACAATTATTGGTTTGCCCTATACTGGAGGCAATGGATAAGACAATGAATAGAACAATACATCGTTTTTATGTACCTGATGGTGTTTGGTATGATTTGATTTCTGGTAAGAGATTTCCTGGAAATAAAAAGTATGTTTCTTTCTATAAAGAGAGTGATTATCCTGTATTTGCTCATGCTGGATCAATTGTACCTTTCTCTAATAAGAGTGATTATAACAATGTTGGTTTACCTACTGATATGGAAATACATATTTTCCCTGGTTCAAGTAATACTTATACTTTATATGAAGATGATGGAGTTACATCACTTTATAAACAAGGGTATTTCTTAAAAACTAATATTGACTATAATTATATGAAAGATAATTATACTTTAATAGTTAGATCTATAGATGGTAAGAGTGGTATTGCTCCTGAAAGACGTAATTATAAATTTGCTTTTCGTAATACAAAGCAGCCTGAAAGTACGGTGGTTTACTTTAATAATGATAGGATTGATGCTTTGACTTATGTTGACGGAAATGACTATATAATTGAACTAAAAGGTGTTCCAACTATTGGTCAAATTACTATTAATTGTAAAGGTACGGATATTGAAGTTGATACTTTAAGACTTGTTAATGATGAGTTAGATAGTGTCTTAATGGATTTAAAGATTAATACTTATTTAAAAGAGGATATTGCGAGAATTCTATTTAGTGATAATACAGTTGATAAGAAAAGAATTGCGATTAGAAAACTTACAAAGAGTGGTTTATCTACTGAATATATGAACTTATTCTTAAAGTTACTTGATTATTTAGGAGAAGTTTAAAAATACTAGGAAATTTCTTAGTATTTTTTAATTTTATAAATTTATTAATTAAAATATTAAATTAGGTACTTGGCAATAAATATTTTTATGTTATAATATGTTTATATTTTGTGATGAAAAAGAAGTAGTAATTTGATGATTACTTATAGAGAGTCTATATTTGGTGGAAGTAGATAGTATGATTTTTATGAACTTGTCTTTAGAGCAATGGGTAATTCCGTTATAGATTAAGAGTGTATAGTAAGACTATAAAATAAGGTGGTACCGCGATTATTCGTCCTTATGTTTATAGTCTTTTTTTTGGAGGAATTATGCAAGAGATTATATTATTTATAATGTGTTATATTTTAGTTTTACTTATATATGAATTATTTCTTGTTGGACCTGCAAAAAAGAATAGAGAAAAAGAATTACTTGAGGTTAAATTTTTAATTACAAAATATCATTT
The DNA here is from genome assembly GCA_964530845.1 of uncultured Muribaculaceae bacterium. Classification (GTDB taxonomy): domain Bacteria; phylum Bacillota_I; class Bacilli_A; order RF39; family UBA660; genus UBA3789. Next base: position 297,645 of record CAZHBS010000001.1, on the reverse strand, counting down.
AGACATAGATAAAATTAATTATAATCAGTTATTACAACTATGTGCTATTACATCTAGTTTAGATATTACAATCTCTGTTAGTTTAGTTTTACTTGTTAAGGGTCTAATATTAGAATTATTGATTGGGTTTATATCAATTATTGTTTTAATTTTTATAAGTTATTATTTGATATATTTGTTTTATAAGAAGAAAGGAATGATAAAGAATGGAAAACATAAATAAAATAGAAAAGAAGTGGCAAGATTATTGGGATAAGAATGAGACTTTTAAAGCTGTAACAGGTGGAGATAAGAAACCTTATTATGTTTTAGTTGAATTTCCTTATCCAAGTGGTTCTGGATTGCATGTTGGTCATGTTCGTAGTTATACAGCGCAAGATGCAATTTGTAGAATGATGAGGATGCAAGGATATAATGTTTTATATCCAATGGGTTGGGATGCTTTTGGTGCACCTGCTGAACAATATGCGATAAAGAATCATATTCATCCTAAGGAAGCTGTTAAAGAAAATATAAAGACTTTTAAGGGTCAAATGAAGTCACTTGGATTCTCTTTTGATTGGAGTCGTGAATTTTCAACAACTGATCCTGAATATTATAAATGGACTCAATGGCAATTTTTACAATTCTATAAACATGGAATGGCTTATAAGGATACTATTCCAGTTAACTGGTGTCCTACTTGTAAGAGTGTTTTAAGCAATGAAGATGCTGCTGGTGGAGTATGTGAAAGATGTGGTAGTCCTGTTCAACAAAAAGAAAAGAGTCAATGGATGCTTAGAATGAGTGATTATTCTGAAGATTTACTTAAAGGTCTTGATGACACTAATTTTGCAGAGAGGGTAAAACTTGGCCAAATAAATTGGATTGGTAAATCTACAGGGGCACAGGTTGATTTTAAAATAGATGGTCATGATAAGAAGTTCACAGTATTTACGACAAGATGTGATACTCTTTACGGTGCAACTTATTGTGTTTTGTCACCAGAACATAGTTATGTTGACGAAATTACAACTAAGGAACATAAATCAGAAGTTGAAGCATATAAAAAAGAATGTTCTTTCAAGAATGATATGGAGAGAACTGAACTTAACAAAGAGAAGACTGGTGTATTTACAGGTGCTTATGCAATCAATCCTGTAAATAATGAAAAGATTCCTATTTACATAAGTGATTATGTTTTAGCTACTTATGGAACCGGAGCTATTATGGCAGTTCCTGCACATGACCAAAGAGATTATGATTTTGCAGTTAAATTTAATATTCCAATTATTCAAGTTCTTGAAGAAGTTACTGGAAAACCTCATGAAAATGAAGAAAAGAAGAACAGTATTGTTGCGATTGTTTATGATGAGGCAAATGACAAGTATCTTACAATTAACTGGCACGATAAAGGTGGAAGATTATTTATCGGTGGAACTATTAAGAATGACGAATCTCCACTAGAGTGCGCTATGCGTGAAGTTAAGGAAGAGACTGGTTACACTGATTTAGAACTTATTTCTGAATTACCTAAAATAAATCACCATTATTATGCTTATAATAAAGATAAGTATTATAATATTCATTCTACTGGTTTTTATTTCAAACTTAGGTCTAATAAACAAGTTGAACAAGAGTTAGATTCAGATGAAGATTTTTCTGTTGAATGGGTAGGTAAGGATACACTTAGTGAGATTAAAGATGAATTACATAATAAGACATATGAATATGCTATGGCACCTGGTGCAATGGTTGGAGATGGAATTCATATTAATTCAGGATTTCTTGATGGAATGAATAAAGAAGATGCTATTTACCATATGCTTGGATACTTAAAAGAGCATAATTGTGGTAGTGAAAAAGTTAATTATAAAATGAGAGATTGGATTTTCTCTAGACAAAGATTTTGGGGAGAGCCTATTCCAATGATTAATTGTCCTAAATGTGGTTGGGTTCCAATGAATGAGGAAGATTTACCATTATTACTTCCTGATATTGCTGAATATGAGCCAACTGATGATGGAGAAAGTCCTCTTGCAAATATTGAATCTTTTGTTAATTGCAAATGTCCTAAATGTGGAGGAGATGCTAAGAGAGAAACTGATACAATGCCTAACTGGGCTGGCTCTTCTTGGTATTTCTTAAGATTTATGGATGCTCATAATAATCATGAGTTTGCTTCAATGGATGCGATGAAATACTGGAATAGAGTTGATTGGTATAATGGAGGAATGGAGCATACTGCAAGACACTTACTATATGCAAGATTCTGGGTACAATTCTTATATAATATTGGACTTGTTCCTAATAAAGAGATGATTTGGACTAGAGTTAGTCATGGTATGGTTCTTGGTTCTGATAATCAAAAAATGAGTAAATCCAAGGGAAATGTTATTAATCCTGATGATATTATTAAAGAATATGGAGCTGATACACTTCGTACATATGAAATGTTTATGGGTGATTATCAAATGGATGCTCCATGGAGTACTGATTCATTAAGAGGATGTAAGAGATTCTTAGATAAGATTGAAAGAATGAAGGATAAACTTAATGATAATAGTGGATATAGCGAAAAGTTAGAAGCAATTCAAAATAAGACTATTAAGAAGATTGAATATGATATGATGCATATGGGTTATAATACTGTTATTTCTTCTTTAATGATTCTTGCGAATGCCTATGATGAATTAGAAACAATTACAAAAGATGATTATCGTTTACTTTTGATATTACTTAATCCTATTGCTCCTCATATTACTGAAGAGTTAAATGAGATGATTGGATGCAAGCCTATTTGTGAGAGCGAATGGCCAACTTATGATGAAGAAAAAACTATTGAAAATACTCGTGAAATAGCTGTTCAAGTTAATGGAAAAGTTCGTGCAACTATTGAGATAAGTATAGATGATGATGAAGATATGATTCGTGAAAAAGCACTTAGTTGTGAAAATGTAATGAAACATATTGATGGAAAAGAAATAGTAAAAGTCATTGTTATTAAGGGTAAAATTGTTAATATAGTTGTTAAATAATAAAGTAGTAGACAATTAAATTTGTCTGCTTTTTTAGTGCTTTTTAACAGCTTAAGTTGACTTTTTGATGGTTTTGTGGTATAATTTAGCCACATTGAGTAAAGGGGGAATACTTATGTTAAAACAAAATCCAATGATTATTGTTGGACATTCTTTTGATTCGGAAACATTTTTATTTTTATTAGATAAATTTAAGGAGGCTTTTTCTCATTCTAGTTTAACAATTGAAGAGGCATTTAAAGAGTTTGATGAATATGATTTAATTATTCAAACTACTAAGAATGATATTGCTAGTGGGATTTTTGAATTATTATCAGATAGTGAGAAGAAAAATATTATTGATTTAATGCATCAAATGATTGTATTTAAGGGTAAAAGATTTTGCGTTTTTCCGGATGAATTAGATAATACACAAGAAACTGTAGATAGAATTTATTCTGAATATTTTTCTTATTTTGATGAATATTTACCTTACTATATGGTTTTTGATTCTAATGGAAATTTTGATAAAAATGCAACATTTAGAAATGTAGACACTTTATTTTTAAACTTACCCCAAAGAAATGAACTTTATAAAAAAGCTTATAATATGAAGAAAGATAATTTAGATGCTTTTGATTATGCTATGGGTTTAAAAGATATTACTTTAGGTGATGTGGTTAAAATAAATGAAATTGTTAATTTTAGTAATGATGATAAGATAGTTGGATTTAAAACAATGAATAATATTGTACTTGGTGCTACTTTTGAACCTGTTGATAAAAAACAAGTACCTTTTGAGTTACAAAAACTTTTTGCAGATTATAATAACGGAATGGGTTATGATATTAAAAGTCCAAATGAAAAAGGCCTTACTGCTAGAGAAAAGTACGATTGTGTTTGTAATATAATGCGTAGAGAAGCAGAATTCCATATAAGATTTGAAAGAATTCACCCATTTAGTGATGGAAATGGAAGAACTGGTAGAATAATTTTAAATTACCATTTATTAAAACAAGGAATTGCTCCAGTATTAATTACTAATGCTTTATCACAAGATTATAAGAAGGCTATTGATGATTACGATGTTGAGAGTCTTGCTAAAATGTTCTTAAGTAGTTCTGATCATGAACTTACTGATTGGATTTCATATAAGAGAACTAAGCTTTCATTACAAAAAGATGGTATTATTCCAAATAATAAGTTAGCTGAATTTATAGATGATGATAATATAGATTCTGGAGCTAAAACAAAAGCAATTGGAACTTTATTTTAAAAAGAAGATAATTCTTCTTTTTTTTTACTTTTTTTTTGTTATTGTCTAATTGGTGATTTTTTTGAAAGTTAAAATTTTTGATGAAGAGGATGAATTAGATTTAGAAAATGATATTAATTTATTTTTAAGTGATTCTAAAATAGAACTTTTTGATATTAAATATCAAGTCGGTGTATCTATATTTGGAGATGAGCAAGTATTCTGTTTTTCAGCTCTAATTATTTATAATATAGTATAAAATATGATATTATATATAGTGGAGGACTATATATATGAAGAATAGTAAAATAAAAAAGAATACTTTTATTAATGGTGCTTTTGTCATTACTTTAGGTATTATTTTGACAAAAATACTAGGCGTTATATATGTTGTTCCATTTCACGCAATAGTTGGAGAAAAGGGTGGAGCATTATATAGTTATGCCTATACTATTTATTTGCTTTTTGTGTCAATATCTACTGTAGGTATTCCTCTGGCTATTAGTAAACTTGTTTCTGAATATCATGCTTTAGGATATTATAAATTAAAAGATAGAGTTTTTATTATTGGAAAGAGATTGTCAATCTTTATAGGATTTATTTCATGTTTTTTAATTTTTATACTTGCTCCTTTTTTAGCAAAATTTATATTTGGTGACGTTGTTGGTGGTAATAGCATAGAAGATGTTACTTTTGTAATAAGAGTTATAAGTTTTGCAATGTTACTTTCTCCTTTGATAAGTGTTTATCGTGGATATTTTGAAGGACATAGTTTTATGAATATCCCATCTATTTCTCAAATTATAGAGCAATTAGCTAGAATAACTTTTATAATATTTGGTTGTTTAATTGCTTTAAAAATAGTTAATTTAAGTATTTCTGGAGTTGTTGGAGTAGCTCTTTTTGGAGCAACGTTTGGAATAATTATTTGTTATTTATATTTACTTCTTGTATATAAGAAAAATAAAAAAGCTTTTGTTAAAAATCTTACTATAAATGAACCGGTTATTAGTAGTAAGCTGATTGTTAAAAAAATTGTTTATTATGCGATTCCTTTTATAATGGTTGATTTATTTAAGTCATTTTATAATTATGTAGATATGTTTAGTGTTGTTAAAGTACTTGTTAAATATGCTTCTTATGATGCTTATCAAGCAGAGGTCATTTATAGTATGATGTCTACTTGGGCTAATAAGTTTAATTTAATAATTTATGCAGTTTCATCAGGAATTATTGTTAGCTTAGTTCCTCATATTACCGATAAATTTACACAAAATAAGTTTGACGATGTTAAAAATATTATTGCTCAAGCTATTAATATTTTATTATTCATTATTACGCCTATGACTCTTGGCATATGTTTTTTAGCTAAACCTATTTGGTTGTTGTTTTATGGAAATGATTTATATGGACCTAGTGTTTTAGGATTATACATATTTGTAGGATTTAGTGGGGCAATTTATAGTTTACTTGTTAATATTTTATTATCTTTAAGAGATTATAGAAATATGTATATAAGTTTAATATGTGGTTTTATTGCTAAAGTTATATTAAATATTAGTATGGTTAAAGCTTTTACTTATTTTGAGTTGCCTGCTTATTATGGATTTATATGTGCGACTATTTTAGGTTTTTTAATAACTACAATTATGTGTTTTGTTATATTGAATATTAAATATAAAATTGATTATGAAAAAATAGTTAATAATGTAGTTGATGTTATGAGCGGTTCATTAATAATGATATTTGTATTATTACTTATTAAGTTATTTATACCTATTTATTCTGATACAAGAATTATTAATCTATTTATTATATTATTTTTTGCACTTGTTGGAGTCTTTGTATATTTTTATTATTCTCGTATTAGTGGTTTGTTTAAAAAAATATTTGGTAATGTTGATAGTAAAATCCTAAAATAATGTAAATTAAGTTAAAAAAGAATTGTTATTGAGTTAGTGCAATGATAAAATTATTATAGGGTAAGGAGGATTTATGGTTAGTAGTGGTCAAGTTAGTTCTGATATGAGTAGTTTATCTTCGGTTATTTCTAATTATAGTTCTTATATTGGTGAGTTGAATTCATGTTGGCAAGGCAGCTCACATGATATTTTAGTAAGTGATGCTAATGAATTTGCTTCTAATTATCTTAGTACTATTGAAAGTGAAATGACTTCTTTTGCTCAGGCGTGTGATTTGTATTCTCAGTATAAGGATACTAAGGAAAATTTAAGAATTACTAAGTTAAACTATAATCGAGCAGTTAGTGCGAAGGATTCTGGAAATGCTTCTTATTTTAGTGCGCAAATTACTTCTTGCAGTAATAATTTAAATTCTTTAAAGAGTCAAATTGAGAGTTGTTTAAGTGCAGCTTCTAGTACTAAACTTGAGGCTAGTCCTGTTAGTGTTTCAACGGCAGTTACTTCTGCTGGAGGAAGTAATAGTACTAATGCGCGTGTTCAAAATGCGATGGATTGGGCTATTGCTGTTGCAGCTGATAATACTCATGGTTATTCTCAACAAACTAGAGAGGGTAATCCTAATTATGATTGTTCTTCTTTTGTAATTAATGCTTATGAGGCTGCTGGTGTTCCAGTTAAAGAAGCTGGTGCAGGATATACTGGTAATATGAAGAATTCTTTTACTAAGGTTGGCTTTGAGTGGATACCAGGAAATCCTTCTGTTGAGAATTTACAACCAGGTGATGTGCTTTTAAGAGAGGCTTCGCATACTGAAATGTATATCGGAAATGGACTTAATGTTGGAGCACATGGTGATTCTGATGGTAGAAATGGTGATTCAAGTGGTAATGAGATAAGTGTTACTTCTTATAGTGGACCATGGGAAGGTGTATTAAGATATGTTGGAAATGAGTCAGAAGTATAGTGAGGTGGGTATATGAATGAATATAATGTAGAGGATTATAATTTATTTGATGAAGCCATATCTACTACTAATACTTTTAAAAATAATTTAGATTCGGTATCAGAACTTGTTAATGAGAGTAAAAATATTATAGGCAATCAGTCTGTATTTATGGGACCTATACAAGAAAATTGTATGGAGGTATTTGGAAAGCTAAATACATCTCTTGATTCTATTACTACTAATTTTACAACAATGGCTTCTTTTCTTGATAGTGCTAATACTTCATATAAAAATGGAGACAAGAATGCTTCTAATTTGATTTTATCCACAGATAGTAGTGGAAATGTTATTACGGCAACGGCTAGTGAGTTAAGTGGTAGTAATAATACTGAGCAGGTTTGGAATTATTTAATAAGTAAAGGATTTAGTCCAGCCGGGGCTGCAGGAATTATGGGTAATTTGGTGAGAGAGTCTGGACTAATTGCTGGCAATGTTCAGAATGGAATGGGTTATTCAGATGAGGCGTACGTTAATGGAATAAAGAACGGAACTATTTCACGTGAGCAATTTATTAATGATTCTCGTGGATTTGGAATTGCTCAGTGGACATATAGTACTAGAAAAGCAGCTTTATATGATGCTTTAGGACCAGAAAATATTGATAATTTGAGTATGCAACTTGATTTTATGTGTAATGAGATGGGTGGTAATTTAAGAAATTCGATGATGAATGCGACTAGCCCGGCCGCTGCGGCTAATGAGTTTCATAATGTTTATGAAAGAAGTGCAGATAGAACGACGGCAAATCGTCAGAATTCTGCAGTAAGTATATATAATCAATATGTTGCTTAGAAAGGAGTGATTTTATGTCAGTTTTTATGATAGATACTGATTCAGTTTCTGGTATAGGAAGTTCAATTACTTCTTTGGCTAGCCAGGTTGATAGTATTGCAAGTGGTGTATCTGGGTATGATACAAGTTGTGAAGACGGATTTGATTTTGCAGGAGCTAAGTCTGTAATTGCAGATAATATTAAGGCATGTGGTATTAAAATAAGTAATACTGGTATTGTTATTGATAATGTAGTCTCTTCTCATACAAGTTTACAAAGTAGTTTAGTTTATGGAGCTGAGAGTGAAGAAGCTACAACTAGTAGTTCCGGATCAAATGGTTATAGTTCAAATGGATATAGTGGATATTCAAGTGGCGGCTATTCAGGTGGTGGATATAGTTCTAGTACTGGTGGTTATTATAGCGATGGTGGCTATACTTCTGGAGTTAGTGATTATGTTGATGCTGCAGAGATAGAAAATCCAGATTTTGTTGATCCAACACTTACTGAGAATCCTGATACTGAGCTTGTTGAGGGAGAAGAAGAAAATCCAGATGATACTATTAATATTTCAGAATATGATGTTAGTTATGATTCTGAAGAAGATACATATACACCAGCTTATGAAGATGTTGTATCTGCCGTTGGTGGCGTTACAACTATTGGTAGTGTACTTCTTAATTTAGATACTCTTACTGAAGAGGCAAGCAGTTTTATTACTGAAAGTCCATATTCTTATGATGATAGTGGTTTTGCAAAAATTGGAGATATGTATGTTATTTCTTGCAATGGTTCTGTTGGAAATATTGGAGATTGTGTTAAGATTACTCTAAGTGATGGTACAGTTATTGATTGTGTTATTGGTGATAATACTCTTGAAGAAGATGGAATTAAATTCTATGTCAATGAAGAGTGGAATGAAGATAGTGAAGGAAATATTACTAAAGATTTAGATGGTAATATTAAAAGTATTGTTAATTGTGGAACGGGACAAACTTCTGGATATATTAGTATGACTAATGTTCCAGCAATAGGTGAAAATACTGAAGAAATCTCTAAGTTAGATGATGAGTGGGTCGTTGCTTCGACAAAGATTAGTTTGAATGATTATGAAAAAGTAATTGATGAAAATGATTTATCTCAAGATGCTGATATGGAAAAATATGATGGTTCTTGTCTAGGCTTTTCATATATGCATGCATCTAACTTGTATAATGGAACAAGTGATGATTCTTTAAAATCAGCTGAGGAGTACAAGTATGCAGATCAATTTGATAGTTTCTATACGGACAATAAAGATGAGGCATTGGGACTTGTTTATTCTGAAGTTTTGCGTGGTAAACCAGTTATTATGCAGGTAAATGGTAATGAAGAGGGCTCTACTGCTCACTTTGTTACAGTGGTTGGATTTAGAAAAGGAATAGATGATGCTTCTAAACTTACTGAGAAAGATTTATTAATTATTGATTCTTTTGATGGACATGTTGAGAGAATGGACCAAAGTGGTTCAAGATTTATGACAACTGGTTCACAAGTTGGTAAGGATTATGGTTATTATTTAAGATTCTTGAAGAATCAGGAGGAAGAAAATGCCTAAGTATGTTTGTGATTTTGCACAAGTAACAGATGCTGGTAATAAATTAATAGATGCAGCATCTCAAATGAGAGAGTCTATTAATCGTTATTCTTCTGGAATTGATAGCAGTTTATCTAGTTGGGATGGACAAGCTAAAAATAGCTATTCTAGACAGAGTACTAGTCAAACTGAGATTGTTAATAAAAAAGCTGATTATTTGAGTGAATTTGGTGAGTTTATAGTTAATGCTTCTAACAAGATATCTGAATTAGAAGATGAATTGTCATCAATTAGAATTTAAGTGTAAAAAAATGTAATAAAATACATAGAAATTATTGAAATATTTAAAATAGTGATATAATCAAATTAGGATGGAGGTAGATATTATGTCAGGAGGATTACAGGTTAATACTGGAGCAATGAATGCAAATGGAAATGAAACTGTTGCTAACAGTGAATATTTTCAAGAAGAATTAACTAGTCTAAGAAATAACATTGATGGATTAATGACTATTTGGAGAGGACTTTCTGCAAATGAGTTTAATAAGTCATATCAAGAACAAGCTAGTAATCTTGATGCATTTAGACAATTATTAAATGATCTTGGCGAGGGTATTAGTAAAGGTGCTAATATTTTAAATGAGACTGAAGAAGAAAATGCTAGTGCTGGTGCACATTTATTTTAAGGAGGTAGGCTTTAATGAACGAATTTGAAGAGAAGGATTATAATGAAGCAAGAAGTTATGCTGATGGTGTTCAAAGAAATGCAGATAATATTATGAGTATCTTTAATGATGTTGATTCTACAATGGATAGTTTATATGGTTCTAACTGGGAAAGCGTTGGAGCTGAAAATGCTCGTGGCCGTTATAATGAAATCCGTAAGAATTATGAAGTTTTCTATGAAAAAGTTTCAGCTATGAAGACACATATTTATAATGTAACTGCTGCTAATGAGGCTGCAGATACTTCTGCAAGTAATACAATTGCAAGTATATAATAAAAAGACCAATTACTGGTCTTTTTTGTTGGTATTATTTATTTCTTCTTTTAAATGTTTTTTACTTTTATTTCTAACTATCTTTCTATAGATTGGTACTAGTTTTGTGAAGACAAAATACATTATTGGATTAGTAACATAGTCCCATTCTCCAAGAAATTCTACATAGTCTCCACCAAATTTCTTTTTGAATTCATGAAGTCCTAGTCTTGGATTGTCTTTTGATAAATCTCCTATTGTACCAAATTGGTCATATATTTTAAGACCCTTTTCTTTACAATATTTAATATGTTCATAATAAGTACTATAATTTACGTATGTTTCGCTTAAAATATTATGATTTCCTGCATATAGAACCCATGCTTTATCACCATATTCAATTATCATGTGAGCACTTAATGTTATTTCATTTCCATATTCTTTTCGATATTCTTTATACTTTGTGATTTCTTGAGTAATATTTTCTTTTTGTTTCGTTAATTCTGTAAGTTTTGCTTTAGCACTTTTACTTAGATTATCTATTGGGATTATTGATATCTGGTCATTTATTGTTTTTAAATTCTTTTCTAAGGCATTTGTTGTTTTTACGATATTAATTTTACCAATAAATAGTGTGGCTTTAGATGATGGATTACCATTAAATATCTCATATAAGGTATCATAATAATCTTCATTGTATGAGATAAAGTCTTTTCTTGATTCAGTTAATGTCATTAAATGATAAAATTCATGTATATCATTTTTAGTACCGATAATTACTTCTGTATCTAGTTTTTGAGCTTTGGCAATTCTTTGTTTTGTTGTTTTAGAAAAATGTTCTTCTATTTCTTCAAGACTTTGGTTTAAATCTATTCTAAAAGTGTATCTTGGTTGCATTGTTTCAAAGTTCTTGGTAAAACCTTGATGTTTAAAACCACATTTACTTAGGGTATTAAATATTTCTTTCGAATCTTCATCTTCTGCTTCTTCTCCTAAGTAATTAGTTCTTTTCTTAATAATATCTGGATCTATTTTTACAAATATTGCTTTTTTGTTTTTAGCAAATTCAACAACTTTTTTGGTCATTATACTTACAAGTTCTTGTTTTTTATAGTCAATAACAAAACCACGTGGTGCATAAAAATAACACATGTTAAGTGGAAGTTTTTTTTCTAAGAGCAATGTTGCGGCAACAATCTCGTCATTTTCATTTGTTAATCCTAAGTAGTATGGAGTTAGATTTTTCTTTATTTTACAGAATTCTCCCCATGATTGTGATTGTAAAAAGTGTGATTTTGTAGGGTGATTCTTTATATATTCATCAAATCTGTCTTTTTCTATGTTTTTTAATTTAAGCATTGCTCTCTCTCCTTTATTTCTATTATTTAGTATATCATAATTTTTTCGAAATAGGAGAGATAATTCTAGACAATATAGAAGTTGTCTTCTTTTTCTGGTTTTTTATTTTCTTTTAAGTTATTAAGTTTACAATCTATATCTTTTAGTGTCTGATTTATTTTTCTTAATTCTTCAATTATATATTGTTCATAATTTGGGTTATAGTTTTGATTTAAAAAATATGGATAATTATTCATTTTATCACTTCTTTCTGCTTTATTTTATGCATAAATCCCTATTATGTGTTAAAATATCTACAGGTGATTTTATGCGTCTTAGAAATGTTAAAAATAAAGATGTTATTATGGATGGGTCTAATTATTTGATAAAGGATGCGTCAATTAACAAAGGAAAGTGGAAAGAATTATTTGAAAATGACAACCCTATTTACATTGAAATTGGAACGGGAAAAGGTCAATTCATTATAAATAATGCTTTGAAATACCCAAATATTAACTTTATAGGTATTGAAAAATTTGACAGTGTAATTGTTAAAGCTTTACAAAAGATTCCAGAAGGATTATCTAATTTGTATATGATAAGAGGCAATGCTTTAGAAATTGATGATTATTTTGACCATGAGATTGATTTAATTTATTTGAATTTTTCTGATCCTTGGCCTAAAAATAGACATCATTTGCGTAGACTTTCAAGTAAAATATTTCTTGAAAAATATGATTGTATTTTTAAAAATAAAAAGATGATTGAAATGAGGACTGATAATTCAGATTTATATACTTATTCATTAGTAAGTTTTAGTAATTTTGGTTATATTTTAGAAGAAGTTAGTCTTAATTTGCATCGTGATAATATGCCTCTTATTACTACTGAATATGAAGATAAGTTTTCTAATTTGGATATGCCTATATATTATGTTAAATGCAGTAAGGACTAAAAAGTGTCAAAAAGAATAAAAAAAATTTCATATTTACAAATATAATGTTATAATTAAATAAGAGTAGGTGGATTATGAAGAAAATAGTTGTTTTACTCTTTATAACTATTTTCATGGTAACAGGATGTAGTGTTAAAAGTTTTAAAGAAGATGATATTGATTACAATATTGATTTAGTATTGTCAGAAGAGACTGAACTACATAATGTTAGATATGATGGTTATAAGTATTATTTACCTAAGGGAATCTCTTTTGTTAGAAGAGAGGACTATAATGCTTTATTAAAAGATAGCAGAGAAAATTATTATTATATGTATGTTGATACAATTAGTTATTTTCATAAGATAGAAAATGATTATAAGATAAATAATAATTCTTATGTTTCACAAAAATTATCTTATAATAAAAAAGATGGTTATATTCAAATAGATGAATATCCTGATGAGGATATGTATTTTATTCAGTATGTTTTTAATTATGTTAAAATGGAGAGTTTTGTATCTAAGGAAGATTTAGTTAACTCAATTATTAATATGAGTTATATTCTTAGATCTGTTAAGTTCAATGACTCTGTTTTAAATAGTTTAATTGGAGAAAATATATTGGACTATAAGGAAGAAGATTTTACTTTGTTTAAAGCGGATTCTACTAAAGAGTCTTATATGGAAGTAGCTAAAAGAAATGAATCTGAGGAATATAGTAAATATATAGAAGATGAGAAGATTGAATTAGATTATTAGTAAAGAGGTGAACTCATGGGTGTATTTGAGAAGTTGAAAAATGCTCTTTTTGAGGTTGAATACGTTGAAGAAGATGATACCAAAAAAGAAAAAAAAGAAAAAAATAAAGACAGTCATAAAGATAGTTCTTTAGATGAGAATAAGCCTATTGCGAAAAAGATAGTTCTTCCTGGTAAAAAGGAAGAAAAAGTTGAAGAAATAAAAGAAGAAGACTTGATGGATGAAGATTTTGAGGTTAGACCAAAAGATTCATTAAAGCCTGTTGATACATTTAAATATTTGGATGATGAAGATTTTAAAGTTGATGAAGAACCTGTTATTGTTGAGAAAATTCCTCAACCACAACAAGTAGTTGAACATCCTGTACAACCAAGTTTTGTACAACAACCAGTAGAGTCTACGCCAGTTGTATCTGAAAAGGCTGTCTCTTCGAGAGTAGAGTCAAATTTATCTAAGACTGAATCTAATACATCTTCATTTAATAATGACTATGTTAGAGAGTATGATTCATATAAGCAGAAAGTTAATGTTGATGATTATAAGGTTACTCCAAAAGAAAGCAAACCTTATGGAATGGATCCTTCATATCAAGTATCAATTAAAAAGTATGGATCTTATGAGAATAAAGATGAGAAGACTTATTTTAAACCAAGTCCAATTATTTCTCCTATTTATGGAATTTTAGATAAAAATTATAAAAAAGAAGATGTTGTTCCTAAAAAAAGTGTTCGTATTTCTAATTATTCTAGAAGTAATGTTAATGTAGATGATGTTAGAAATAAAGCTTTTGCTGAAAAAGGAGAAGAAATACTAGAGGAAGAAGAGCCGGTTAAACAATTGGAAGTAGAAGAAGAGGATGATAATTTATTAGTTGATTTAAATAATGAACGTGAAAAACCTGAGGTTAAAGAAATTACTGTTGGTGATGCTATGGAATATTTTAATGACTTAGGTTTGGAATATAATGTTGATTATGTAGATGTAAGTAATAAAAAGAAGAAAACTACTGATTTAACTGATGATATTAAAAATAGTATGGAACCTGTGGCTCCTGTATCAGACTTAACTCCTAAGATAATTAGTGAAGAGAAGCCTAAAGAAAAGGAAACTACTCCTATTGTAGAAGTTAAAAATGAGTCTAGTAATCCAATAGAAGATGATGATGACAATTTATTTGATTTAATTGATTCTATGTATAAAGAAGATAAATAGTTGAAAGGTGGAGTATAATGGAGTTTTTAGTTGAAATGCTTTTACCATTAATTTTATATATTGTTGCGATAATATTAATTATTGTTTTAATAATTATTGGTATTAAAGCTATTAAAGTTATTGATAAAGTTGATGTAATTGTTGATAGTGTTGAAGAGAGAATTACAACTTTTGATGGAGCATTAAGAGTAATAAAGGGTGCTGCTGATGGAATTGCTGGAATTAGTGATTCTATTGTCAGTGCAGTTACTAATCTAATTTCTAAATTATTAAATAATCGTAAAAATAACTATAAGGAGGATGAAAGTTATGAATAAAAAATCAGGATTAGGAAAATTTATCGCAGGAGCTGCTGTAGGTGTAGGTCTTGGTATGCTTTTTGCACCAAAGAGTGGAGAAGAAACTAGAAAGGATGTTAAAGCAAAACTTGATGATTTAGTTGAACAAGCTAAAAATATTGACATTGAAGAAGTTAAAGAAAGTATTTCTAAAAAAGTAGAAGAAATTAAAATGGAATTAGTTGATCTTGATAAAGAAAAGGTATTAGAGATTGCTAAAGAAAAAGGAAATGAGTTAAAAGAAAAGGCTCAAGAATTAGTAGAACTTGCAAAAGAAAAGGGAACACCTGTTTTAAAAAAGACTGCAAATGATGTTTTAGATGGTGTTATTAAAATATCTAAAGATACTCAAAAAAAATTAGCTGATAAATAAGAGTCAATATGTTTTGACTTTTATTTTTTTTAATGGTATATTATTTTTATAATTTTTTGTGATTAGTGAATTAGTAGTAATTATACTTGTTTGTAGAGACTTAGTGGTTGGTGAAAACTAAGATGGTATAGTTTATGAATTACAGCGCTAGGAGAAAAGTCGTTAACTGCGTTAAAGTTTTAAGTGTATGTTTTAGACATAAATTAAGGTGGTACCGCGAACATTTCGTCCTTAGGATGATTTGTTCGTTTTTTTGTATAAGGAGGGATTTTATGCATACTGAATTTGAAGTTAGAGTATTAGAAATTAATAAAGAGGAAATTATTAAAAAACTTGAAGAGTTGAATGCTACTTTTGAGTGGGATAATATTCAGAAAAGATATGTTTATGATTTTATTCCAAAGGAAGATAAAAAATGGATTAGACTTAGAACTAATGGTAATAAGACAACTTTAACAATTAAGAATCTTGTTAGTTCTAAAATAGATGGAACTCAAGAATTGGAAGTTACTGTTGATAATTTTGATAGATGTAATCTAATTCTTAAGGAACTTGGTTATGTTCCTAAGGGATATCAAGAAAATCGTAGAATACAATATGATTTGAATGGAGTAGAGATTGATATTGATAGTTGGCCTATGATTCCAACTTACTTAGAGATTGAAGGAAAGAGTGAGGAAGCTGTCTACTTTGCTTTGGAATTATTAGGAATAAAAAAAGAAGAGACTACTACTCGTGATGTTGAGGGAATATATTTAGATTATGGATATAATTTAAATGATATATATGAATTAAAACTAGAGGAGGAAAGAAAATGACAATATATGAAGAATTACAATGGAGAGGACTAGTTCAAGAAATTAGTAGTCCTGAACTAATTGATAAACTAAATAAAGGGGGAATGACTTTTTATATAGGAACAGATCCTACAGCTGACTCTATGCATATTGGTCACTACTCATCTTTTTTGATTAGTAAAAGACTTGCAAGAGCAGGACATCATCCAATTTTATTAATTGGTGGAGCAACTGGTTTAATTGGTGATCCTAAACCATCAGCAGAAAGACCTATGATTTCTTATGAAGAGGTTGAACATAACATAAAAGGTCTTACTAAACAAGCACAAGATATTTTTGGTTTTGAAGTTGTTAATAATTATGATTGGACAAAAGATATAAATGTTTTAGACTTTTTAAGAGATTATGGAAAGTACTTTAATGTTAATTATATGCTTGCTAAAGACAAGGTAAAAAGTAGACTTGAAACTGGTATTACTTATGCTGAATTTAGTTATATGATATTACAAGCACTTGATTTTCTACATTTATTTGAAAATAATAATTGTACTTTACAAGTTGCTGGATCTGATCAATGGGGAAATATTACATCTGGTATTGAACTTATTCGTAAGAAAACAGATAAAGAAGCATATGGTATGGTTATGCCTTTAGTTACAGACTCTACTGGTAAGAAGTTTGGTAAGACCGAAGGTAATGCATTATGGTTAGATAAAAATAAAACTTCAAGTTATGAGTTGTATCAATATTTAATAAATCTAGAAGATTCTATGATTATTGATTACTTAAAGAAACTTACTTTCTTAAGTCGTGAAGAGATTGAGGAAATTGAAAAACGTCATCTAGAACGTCCTGAAGAAAGAGAAGCTCATAAAGTATTAGCTCGTGAGATTATTACTGATTTACATGGAGAAGAAGAATACTTAAATGCAGTTAGAATAAGTGAAGCATTATTCAGTGGAGATATTAAGTCATTTACTGCAAAAGATGTTGAGGATGCATTTAAAGGGTTAGACAAATTCACTATTAAAGAAGATACTAACATTATTGATTTACTTGTAAATAACAATATATGCTCTAGTAAGAGAGAAGCTCGTGAATTTGTTTCTAATTCGTCAATCTCAATAAATGGCGTAAAAGTTAATGATCTTGATTATACTATTATGAAGGATAATTGTATTGAATCTAAATATATTGTAATCAGACGTGGTAAAAAGAAATATTATATTGGTGTTTATGAATAAAATACTTTATAGTATTTTTTTCTTTGGGTAGAAATTAACTAATAATTTTGATAAAATAAAAATAGTAGGAGGATGATTATATGAATAGTAGAAAAATTAAAATATTAAAATCAATAATACTTGTTTGTATTGCTGTTTTAATTATTGAGGTTATTTATATTGGATATCATCTTACTTATAGTAGTGAAAAGTCTATTTATTTTGATGGCATTAATGCGATTGAAGCTACTGATAAAAACTATATTACTATTGGTAGTAATAATGATAATGATAATCATTATGAAAAGGCTAAAATATCTAAATATAATTTGAAGAAAGAAAAGACTTTTGAGAAGTTATATAATGTTGGTTATAATAGTTCTTTTTTTGGAGTAACTGTTGATGGAGATGATTTTGTAGTTGTTGGTAGCTATGAAAAGGATGAAGAAGACCATGAAAAACTTGTTAGAAAAGCATTAATTGTAAAATACGATAAAGATGGTAACATTATATTTGAAAATGATTTTAGTTTATTAGATAATTCTAAATTTACAAGTGTTATTAAGGTTGGAGAAGATTATTTAGTTACTGGTCAAAGTATTTATGAAAATACTCGTGTAGGAGAAAGTGAAGGGGGAGCAATTCTTGCGAAATATGATAAAGATGGAGAACTTGTTTGGTATAAGACTTATGGTGGAAGCAAGAGTGCTATATTCAATGATTTAATTGTTGTTAGAGATAACATTTATGTTGTTGGAACTGATGAAAATTATTTGGGAGTAATTGTTAAATATGATTTAGATGGTAATTATATTGGCTATAATGATTATAAAACTACTGATTCTTTAGGATTTGGTGGAATTGCTAATATTGATGGATTTTTATATGTTAGTGGTGCTTTGAGAAGAGATAAGTATGATAATGATGCGATGATTGTTAGATATAATTTAGATTGTGTTTATATAGATCAGGTTGTATATAGTGGGGAAGGTATTGAGAGATTTAATAAGATTGTTGTTGATAATCACGACAATTTAATTGCGATTGGTACGATGGCTATTCCTAAGAAAGAAAAGGGAATTAGTGAATATAATTATGATGGTATCGTTGCGAAGTATGATAAAAATTTAAAATATATTGATTCTGTCTCTTATGGAGATGAGAGAGATGATTATTTTACGGATATTAAAGTTGTAGATGATAGATACTTAGTTGTTGGTTATTCTTCTTATGAAGATGGAAGTTATATGAGTAAATTTATAAGTTATAGTAGTGCGCTTAAAGTATTGGGTGTTGAGTAATGAAAATAGTTTTAGTAGTTAATGCAGAATGTGAAGATGACTATCAAGGAAAAATAGTTGGTAGAAGAAATGTCTTACTTAATGATACTGGTAGAAGAAGTGTTATGAGACTAAAACCAAAACTTGATAATTATAAGTTTGATATTTGTTTTATTTCTCCATTAATAAGATGTTTTGAAACAGCAATAATGTTAGTTGGTGATAAAGTAGAAATTATTAGAGATGACCATTTAATTCAAAGAGAAATGGGTGAGTTAGATGGTAGAAGTATAGAAGAATATAATGCTTATCAGTTTTGGGATTATAAATTAAATAGAGATGACTATGGAGTTGAGTCTATTCATGATTTGATTTCAAGGACTGAGGAGTTTCTTCAATTATTAAAAAAAGACTATTCTTCAAGTACAGTCTTAATTGTATGTCAGGATGAGAATTATAGGGCTCTTAGACATTTGTTATTAAATCATGAATTAAAGGGTAATTTACTTGATGGAAAAATAAAAAAATTATCTATGGAAGAGTTTGAAGCATAAAAAAAGAAGATTTCTCTTCTTTTTTTTTACTTATTATAGAATTCAACGATTAATGCTTCATTGATATCAGCATTAAGTTCATTTCTTTCTGGATATCTTACGAATGTTGCTTCCATTTTTCCTTCATCATAAGTGATAAATTCAACTCTCTTAGTTACTTTAGCTAATGCTTCTGCAACAACTTTAAGATCTTTGTCACTTTCTTTGATAGCTACAACATCTCCAGGTTTAACTCTGTATGATGGAATATTTACTTTCTTTCCATTTACAGTTACGTGTCCATGGTTTACTAATTGTCTTGCTCCACGACGAGTAGATGCAAAACCTGCACGATAAGCAATGTTATCAAGTCTAGCTTCTAGTAATTTTAAGAAGTTATCACCTTGAATACCTTGCATTTTAGATGCTTCATTGAAAGTTTTTCTAAATTGTCTTTCATTTAAGCCATACATAAAACGTACTTTTTGTTTTTCTTTTAATTGTGTTCCGTAATCAGATAATTTTCCTTTACGGTCACTACCATGTTGCCCTGGTCCATATGGACGACGAGCTAATTCTTTTCCAGTTTCTGAAATTGAGAATCCTATACGACGACTTTGTCTATAACTTGGTCCTGTATATCTTGACATAAATAAGTCTCCTTTCTTAATTTACAAATCTTGAATGATTTGGTCATATACTAGGGAGTCTTTATTCTTCTTTCACGTAAACAGCTATAGTTACTTGAATTAATCTTTAAAAACACATTAGTATATTCCAAAATCTGCTGTTTCAAGGAATTTGCATTTTTAATTATATGTTAAAATCGTTGAAATGTCAATAAATTGTTTATTTTCCTTTATATTTTGCTAAAATTGTAGAAATAAGTATATCTAATATGATAAAATAAACTTAATAGAATCGAGGTGAAGACATGCAAGGGCAATACCTAATTATTGGTTCTGCTTTATTAATTGCACTTATAATTTTATTTGTTATTCTTCACTTTATTAGGAAAGCTGAGACTAAGTATTATAGAGATAAGATAAAAAATCTTGAAATACAAAGAAATCAAGTAGCTTCTACTCCTGTTTCTTTGGAACTTTCTAAGATAGAGCCTATTATAAAAAATGATAAGATGGAAGAAAAGTATTCTAAATGGCAAGATAGGTTTTCAGTTATTAAAGAAAAGAGATTATCTTTAGTTGATGATATGCTTATTGATTTGGATACGTATGTTGAGAAACGTGACTTTAAAAATTTTAGTTGTAGATTAGCTAAGACTGAAATTGAAATTTATAAAGTACGTGAGTCAGCTGAACATCTTCTTGGAGAAATTAAAGATATTACTTTAAGTGAAGAAAAATATAGATCAATTATTATTAAATTAAAGGCTAAATATCGTAATTTAAATAGAGAATTTAATGAACATCGTGATTTATATGACTTTATGCAAGAGTCTTTAGAAATGCAGTTTGAAAATATTGAAAAGAGATTTTTGGATTTCGAAAAAGTCATGGAAGTTAATGATTATAATGAAGTTGTTCAAATATGTAAAGCTCTTGATAATATGATTGATCATATGGATATTCTTATTAAAGAAATGCCTGATGTTTTATTAATGAGTCAGACTGTTATTCCTGATCGTATGAAGGAAGTTAAAGCAACATATGATGATATGACTGAAGCAGGATATGTTCTTGATTATTTAAATATTGACTATAATATTGAAGAGTCTCGTAAAAATATTGAGAGAATTCTTGATAAAGTAAAAATGATTAATCTTGAAGGGTGTATGTTTGATTTAAAGACAATGCTTGAGTATTATGATTCTTTATTTCTAGATTTTGAAAAAGAAAGATTATCTAGAAAAGTATATGAAGAAGTTGTTCAAGATTTTTCTAAGAGACTTGATAAGACTAATAAGTTAGTTCAAGACGTATTTGATCAAATGGATGACATTAAGAGTATGTATGATCTTAATGATGATGATATTACTGCGATAAATGAAGTTAATAAAATTCTTGTTGTTATCAATGATGACTATAAGAAGATGATTCAAAAGCAGGAAGCTAAATCATGTTCTTATTCAATGCTTAGTGAGGAAGTTGAAGGATTAACTAATAGACTTACTGATATGGAGTGTGAATTTGATAGAGCACTTAGATCTTTAGGAAATATGTATGATGATGAAGTACGTGCTAGAGAACAACTTGATGAGATACAAGAGTTTTTAAAGAATTGTAAGAATAAGATTAAAAGTTATAAGTTGCCAATTATTACTGATAATTATTTTGTTCAGTTAGATGAGGCAAATGAGGCTATTCTTAATGTTGTTTCAGAACTTGATAAGAAGCCTATTGTTATTAAAACATTAAATACTAGAGTAGATACAGCAAGAGACTTGGTATTAAAGTTATATACAACAACAAATGATATGGTAAAGTATGCTAGATTAGCAGAAAATGCTTATGTGTATATTAATCGTTTTCGTTCTAACGCTGATGTTTTTAGATGTTTAGAAGAGGCTCGTGAGAAATTTTACAAAGGTGAATATAAAGAGTCTTTTGATATTTCAATTAAATCAACATCTTTTGTTGATGAAAATATTTATAGAAAGTTGGTAGAAATTTATGAAAAAAAATAATAAGGGATTTGGAAGATTAGAAGTACTAATCATGATGGCAATTCTATTAGTTATCTTTGCATTTATTATGTATTTGTTATTGCAAGGGGCTAATAAACAAAGAGTTGAAACTATGAAGGAGAATGCACTTAATTTTTCTAAGACTGTTGTAAGTAATATTTCTTCTTTTAAAAATATTAATGTAGTTTATCTTGATGAAGCAATTGATGAGGAGGTATCTAAAAATATACCTAGTCCATTTGGAGAAAAGTATTGTGATCCTGCTCAATCAAAAGTTGAATCTAGTGAAGGAAAAGCTTATGTTACATTAAAATGTGGAAGAATGTTAATTAAGCATGCTGAATTCAAACCAAATGATGAAGTAA
This sequence comes from uncultured Muribaculaceae bacterium, assembly GCA_964530845.1. GTDB lineage: Bacteria > Bacillota_I > Bacilli_A > RF39 > UBA660 > UBA3789. Next base: position 275,338 of record CAZHBS010000001.1, on the reverse strand, counting down.
AAGTTTATGAAGTATCTGATTGGAGTGCAACAAAACCACAAGAAGATAAGGAAAAAGGTATTACTGTTGAAGAAGCAACTTTTTATAATTGTGAAGTAGATGGTAAAGAAAAATATGACACTTATTATGAAGATTTTTATTTAGTATATAAGATTAATAAAGATTTTGGTACTAATTATTATTTTAAAGAAAATATAACTAATTGTACTGTTAAACCTAAGAAATTATTTAGGACTTTAAAAGAAGTTAAGTAATTATAATTATCAATGCTTTTGCATTGATTTTTTCTTTATAGACTATTGAGATTAATTATGATAGAATTATGCGTGTGGTGATTAGTATGAAGAGAGTTATTTTGATAAAGTATGGAGAATTATCTACTAAAAAAGGAAATCGTAATTTTTTTATTAATACTTTAAATAATAATATTAAAAATAAACTTAGAAATTATGATGTGAGGATTCATAAAGAACATGATAGAATGACTATTTCATTTGAAGATAGTGAACTTAATAATATAAAGAGTGTTATTGACAAAGTATTTGGTATACATTCATATCATATTGCTTATGTTTGTGATTCTACTGATGATGCTATTAGAAGTACTTTAATTGATGTTTTAGAACATGAAGAGTTTAAATCTTTTAAGATTGAAGTTAGACGTGCTTATAAGGGTTTTCCAATTCATAGTCAAGATTATAATAAAATGCTTGGTGGCCTTGTATTAAAACATTATGATGGAACAGGTGTTTATGTTGATGTACATAAACCTGATTTGTGGGCAACAATAGAGATTAAAGAAGATGAGACATATATTTATTTTAATTCTTATGCTGGTAGTGGTGGTTATCCTGTTGGAAGTCAACCACGTGGATTACTTATGTTAAGTGGAGGAATTGATTCTCCTGTTGCAGGATATCTTGCGATGAAAAGAGGAATTGTTGTTGATGCTGTATACTTTGAAGCTATTCCACATACTAGTCTAGAGGCTCGTGAAAAGGTTATTTCTTTGTGTCGTAAGCTTGCAAGATACACAGACCATATAAACTTACATATTGTTAATTTTACGCCGATACAAGAAGAAATATATCGTAACTGTTGTGATGATTATGTTATTACTATTATGCGTAGAATGATGTATAGATTAATGGAGATGATTTCTAAAAAGTATAAAGCTCTTGCAATTATAAATGGAGAAAGTATTGGCCAAGTTGCATCTCAAACTTTAACTAGTATGAGTGTAATTAATGGTGTTACTAATATGCCTGTAATAAGACCTGTTGCTTGTCTTGATAAACTAGAGATTATTGATATTGCACGTAAGATTGATACTTATGAGACAAGTATTTTGCCTTATGAAGATTGCTGTACTGTTTTTGTTCCTAGACATCCTGTTATTAATCCTAGACTTGATGAGTGTGAATTAGAAGAGTCTAAATTTGATTATAGTGTTTTACTTGATCAAGCAGTGGATTCTATTAATACTATAAAGGTTTATGAGGAGTCTTCTGAATTTAGTGATCTTTTATAGTATAAATTGGTAAATTATTTACAAACTATAATTAGGAGGTGAATAATATGCCAAGAGGTAAGAAAAAAGCTTCAATGAAAGTTAAGGCTCCTGGTGCTAAAAAATCAGTTGATTCTATGAAATACGAAATTGCTAATGAATTTGGTATTAACTTAGGTGCTGATGCAACTAGTCGTGATAACGGAGTAGTTGGTGGTGAAATGACTAAGAGACTTGTAAAGAACGGAAAGAATAAAAGAAGTTCTTCAAGAAGTAAGAAATCAAAATAATATATTAAGATAGATAATTTTTATCTATCTTTTTTATTTTTATAATGGTGAAACTTTACTATCCTTTTTAATCATGTTATCCTTAAAATAGAAGGAAGTGTAGTTATGAAGAAAAGTTTGTTTGGGGCTTCATTGTTGACTTTATGTGGTTTATATTTTCTATTGTCAGCAATTATAATTTTGATTGCGATTATTATTGATGTCCCTATTATTTTTGCAATTATATTAAGTGGTATTATTTTAATTATCCAATTTCTTATTTCTCCATTTATGACAGATTTATCTATGAAATGGTTTTATAAGGCTAAGTTTGATTATGACGTACCTGAGTATTTAAAACAATTTATTCAAGAAGTTTGTGCTAATAATAATATGAAGTATCCAAAGATTGGATATATTGATGATGGTGCTCCTAATGCATTTACATATGGTCATACTAAGAATGATGCGAGAATTGTACTTACTAGAGGTATATTTGAATTACTTGATGCAGGAGAAGTAAAGAGTGTTGTTGGACATGAGATGGGACATGCAGTACATTATGATATGTTGGTTATGACTGTTGCCCAATTAGTTCCATTAGTTTTATATGCAATTTATGAATCTATGATGTCTTCTAATAAAGATAGTGATAGTGATAAAAGTTCATATACAGCTTTAATAGGAATTGTTGCATATATCTTATATTTAATGAGTAATTATGTTATTTTAGGTCTTTCTCGTAGTAGAGAATACTATGCAGATAGTTTTTCAATAGATGTAACTAGGAATCCTAATGCTTTAGCTAATGCGCTTGTTAAAGTAGGATATGGTTTATCTATTGCAGATAGTAAAGTAAAACATTCTGCTGCTAAAACTAATGCTTTAGGAATATTTGATTCTAAAGCCTCTAAAGCAATGGTTGTTTCTTGTTCTAATGGTAATTATATTTCAAGAGATAGTATTAAGGATGCTATGAAATGGGAACAATGGAATATATGGGCAAAGTGGTATGAATTTAATTCAACACATCCATTAATTTCAAAGAGACTTTTAGCTATTTCTAGCCGTAGTAGTGAATTTAATCAAGAACCATATATTGTTTTTGATTTACAAAAACCAGAATCTTTTGTTGATGACTTTTTTGTAGAAGTATTAATAAACTTTTTACCTGTAATTTTAGGTTTAATAGGATTAATATTTGGAATTGTTTGTGTTGTATTAGATAAGGCTAATTATAGTTTGATTTTTGGTTCTTTCCTTCTATTAGTTTATGTTGGTAGTTTTATTAAATTTAATAGAAGATATTCAAAAAAAGGTGGAGAATTTAAGAATAGTAATGTTCGAGAATTATTAAGTGAAGTTAAAGTTTCACATATAACTTCTATTCCTTGTACTTTAGAGGGTACTATTATTGGTCGTGGAAATCCTGGATGTATATTTAATGAAGATTTTGTAATAAAAGATGATACTGGAATTTTATTTTTAGATTATAATCAACCTATACATATGGTAAATAAGTTATTTGCACTATTTAAATCTAAAGAGTATTTTGATAAGAAAGTTAGAGTTACAGGTTGGTATAGAAGAAGTCCAGTTCCATATGTAGAGTTACTTACAATGGAAATTGATGGTAATATTAAAAAGATTCATACTTATGGTCTTGCCAAGTTCCTTTATATAGTTGGATTTATTGTATCAATATGTTTAATTTTATTTGGAATTCTTTAATAGCAAATTAATTATTTGCTATTTTTTTGGTTTAGAAAACTAGTAGTTTTTATTGAATAATTCTTTATTTTTTGATAATATATGAGTGTATTAAAGAAAGGAAGTATTATATGAAATTTTTGTGTGTAAATGCAGGTAGTAGTTCTTTAAAGTTTCAACTATTTGAAATGCCTGAAGAGAAAGTATTAATAAGTGGTTATATTGAAAAGATTGGGTTAGAAGATAGTTTTTGGACTACTAAAATTAATGGAGAAAAGATTAAGGGTGCTAAATTTTTAAAAGATCACAATGCTGCAGTTGAGGTATTACTTGATGAATTAGTTAAACATGGTGCAGTTAAAAGTTTAGATGAGATTAAAGGTGTAGGACATAGAGTTTTACATGGTGGAGAAAAATATAGTGATTCAGTCATTATTACGGATGAAGTTATTGAAGATATTAAGAGTTTAACTAAACTTGGACCTCTTCATCATCCAGGAAATTTAGCTGGAATTGAAGCTTTAAGAAAGGTTTTACCAAATGTTCCTATGGTTGCAGTTTATGATACTGCTTTCCATCAAACAATGCCTAAGGAAAATTATATGTATCCAGTTCCTTATGAATGGTATACAAGATACGGTGTTCGTAAATATGGTTTCCATGGTACAAGTCATAAGTACATTACTACTATTATGAAAGAAAAGTTAAATAAGGAAGATGTTAATTTAATTATATGTCATATTGGTAGTGGTGCATCTATTAGTGCTATTAAGAATGGTAAATGTTATGACACTACAATGGGTCTTACTCCACTTGACGGATTAATGATGGGAACTAGAAGTGGTTCAATTGATCCTTCCATTTTAGAGTATGTATGTAAAGAAGCAGATATGAGTATTGGTGATGTTACTAATGAACTTAATAAGAAGAGTGGTCTATTAGGTGTTTCAGGATTTAGTGATTCTCGTGATGTTGAAGATGCTATTGCTAAGGGTGATGAGAGAGCAATTCTTGCAAATAATATGTATAATGATCGTGTTGCAAAATATATTGCAGAATATTATATTGAATTAGAAGGTAATGTTGATGCTATTGTCTTTACAGCTGGTGTTGGAGAAAATGGAATTGATACTCGTCGTGATATTTTAAATCGTTTAAAACCATTAGGAATATTAGTTGATGAAGAAGCTAATAATTCAGTTGCATCATATCGTGATATTCATGAAGGAATTATTTCTTCTAAGAAATCCAGTGTTGATGTATGGGTATTACCTACTAATGAAGAATTAATGATTATTAAAGATACATATAAATTATGTAATATGTAATATGAATTTAATTGGAAATATATTATGGATTTTATGTGGTGGTCTAATTAGTTCACTTTCATGGCTATTTGCTGGAATATTTTGGTGTATTACGATAATAGGTATTCCATACGGATTGCAATGTTTTAAGTTTTCATCTTTAGTTCTTAGTCCTTTTGGAAAAGAGGTTGTTTATGATAATGGAGTTATATCTATTATTGCAAATATTATATGGATACTATTCTTTTTTCCAGCATTATTTATTGAACATATTATGATGGGATTATTATTATGTTGTACAATAGTTGGTATTCCTTTTGGATTACAACATTTTAAAATAGCTAAACTTTCTTTTATGCCTTTTGGTACAAAGATTGTCGACAAATAGACTGGTATTATCCAGTCTTTTTTCTATATTTATTGATTTATACTTATTTTTATTTTAAAATTTAGGTAAAGATAGGAGATGTTTATAATGAGCTTGCCTTTTATGGAAAATCCAATTGTATTGATTGCAGCTGCTGTTGCTCCAGTTATATTATTATGTTTTTTTATTTATTCAAGAGATAGACATAAGGAACCTAAAACATTACTTGCTAAATTATTTGGATTTGGGTTATTAAGTACTATACCTGTTGTAATTGTAGAACTCATTGTATCAATATTCTTTAGTACTGAAAATAGTAAAACTTATGTTAACTTATTTATTAATGTATTTGTAAGTGTTGCTGCTGTTGAAGAGGGTTTTAAATGGATTTTTACTAAAAGAGTTGGATATGATGGAAAAGAATTTGATGAGATATATGATATTATTGTTTATGCAGTATTTGTATCTTTAGGATTTGCTTGTTTAGAAAATATTTTATATGTATTTAATTATGGCTTTAGTAATGCTCTGCTTAGAGCACTTACTTCAATTCCTGGGCATACTTGTTTTGCGATAGCAATGGGATTTTATTTATCTAAAGCAAAAATTGCTAGTTTAAATGGTAATAAAAAACTTTATAAGAAAAATGTTATATTAAGTTTACTTGTACCTATGCTATTCCACACAGCTTATGATTTTTTTGCTTTTGCTGGTATGACTTTCTTGTTTTATGGATTTCATATTTGTATGGTAATTTATTGTTTATATAATGTTTATAAAGTATCTAAAATGCAAGTTAATTTTTCTAGAAATGTTTCTTTAGGTAATATAACTAATAATAATGGTAGTATTCAGTATACTGCTCCTGTTAATAATGCTGTTAACAATAATGTAGTTAATAATACTCCAGCTAATAATAATATTCCTGCTCTTAATTTTTGCCCTATATGTGGTGCAAAATATCATGGTGGAAAGTTTTGTGGGAATTGTGGATTTAGACTTAGATAGATTGGGTTTCCAATCTTTTTTCTTTTATTATTGAGGTAGTTGTTGTATAATATTAGTAGGTTTAGAAAAGAGGTAGTTGGATGAAAATAATATCTATTAATGCAGGAAGTAGTTCTTTAAAATTTAGTTTATTTGATATGACTGATGAGTCTGTAATTGCTTCTGGTAATTTTGAGAGAATTGGTATGGATGGTAGCTGTTATACAATTAAATATAATGGTCAAAAGATTGTAGAAGATATTACTATGAATAATCATACTGATGCGGTTAAGATTTTGATTGATAAGCTACTTGCTTTAGAAATAATTAGAAGTTTAGATGATATAGATGGAGTAGGTCATAGAATAGTTCATGGTGGAAGTAAGTATTCTGAATCTGTATTTATAAATGATAAAGTTATGGCAGATATAGAGTCATTTGTTGATTTTGCTCCTCTACATAATCCAGCACATTTACTTGGAATTAGGGCGTTTAAAGAAGTATTATCTGATGTTCCAATGGTTGCTGTATTTGATACGGCTTTTCATCAAACTATGGATGAAGTTCAGTATTTATATCCAGTACCTTATCGTTGGTATAGTGATTACCAAGTGCGTAAGTATGGTGCTCATGGAACAAGTCATAGGTTTATTGCAGAGTCAGTTAAGAAAATTCTTGGAAGAGATGATTTTAAACTTATTAGTTGTCATATTGGAAATGGGGCAAGTATTTGTGCAATTGATGATATGAAATGTGTTGACACTAGTATGGGATTTACTCCTTTAGCTGGTGTTATGATGGGAACTAGAAGTGGAGATGTTGATCCTTCAATAATTCCTTATGTTATGGAAAAAGAAGGAAAGAACGTTGGAGAGGTAATTGAAGATTTAAATAAAAATAGTGGTGTTTTTGGATTAAGTGAATATAGTAATGATTTAAGAGATATTGTTGCTAAATGCGAAGAGGGAGATATTAAAGCAATTACTGCAAAGAATAAATATGTTCGTAGAATAGTTGACTATATTGCTCAATATTATGTGTTACTTAATGGTTGCGATATAATTGTTTTCACAGCTGGAGTTGGAGAAAATAATAGCACAATACGTAAAGAGGTATGTGAGAAGCTTGCATGTCTTGGAGTAGACATTGATTTAGAAAAGAATAATATAAGAGGAGAAGTTACTAAAATAAGTACAAATGATTCTAAAATAGATGTTTATATTATTCCAACAGATGAAGAGTTAATGATTGCTAGAGACACACTTAATTTAATAAAAAATAGATAGGAATAGTATATGTTTAAAGAAGTTATAAATAAAATAGAGGAATTTGATACAATTGTTATTGCTAGACATATAGGTGTTGATCCTGATGCATTATGTAGTCAGCTTGCTTTGAGGGATTCAATTAGATTTACTTATCCTGAAAAGAAAGTTGTTGCGATAGGAACTGGGAATGCTAAATTTTTACATATAGGTCGCTTAGATAAAACAGAAAAGTTTTCTAATGCTTTATTTATAATTCTTGACACTCCTGATAGAAAAAGAGTAGATGGAGTTGACATGTCACAATGTGTATACTCAATAAAAATAGATCATCATCCTTTTATTGAAAAATATTGTGATTTAGAAATAATTGAGAATGAGAAGACTTCTGCTTCTGAAATTATTATGAATTTGATATTTAGCAGTAAATTAAAATGTAATGATAAGATTGCAGAACTTTTATATATGGGGCTTGTATCTGATTCTAATAGGTTCTTATTTAATAGTTGTACATCTTCAACTTTTGGTAGTGTTACTAAATTACTTAGTGAGTATAATGTTGATTTGAGTAAAGCTTATGAGAAATTATTTATGAGACCACTTAGTGAGGTAAGACTAGAAGGATATATTTCACTTAATATGGTTGTTACTGATAATAATTTAGGTTATATTGTTATTAGTGATGAGGTTATTAATCAATATGGTGTTGATGCAGCCAGTGCGGGTAATATGATTAATGATTTTAATTACATAAAAGAGGTATTAGTATGGGTTACTATTACTGAAGATAAAAAGAATGGTCAATATAGAATTTCAATTAGATCTAGAGGACCTGAAGTTAATAAAGTGTGTGAGTTGCATAATGGTGGTGGACATAAGTTTGCATCTGGTGTTAGAGCAAAGACACTTGATGAAGCTATGGATTTAGTTCATGATTTAGATAAGATGTTAGAGGATTATAATAAAAAAGAATTAAGGTGATTGTATGGTAATTAGAGATGTTAATTTAGATATTATCGCAACAAGAAGAAGTCAATATCCTGATAATGGGAAACCAGAATTTTTATTAGTAGGAAGAAGTAATGTTGGGAAAAGTAGTTTTATTAATACAATTCTTTCAAGAAATAATCTTGCATATACTTCTTCAAAACCAGGAAAGACACAAACATTAAATTTTTATGATGTAAATGGAGAATTTTATTTAATAGATGTGCCAGGATATGGATATGCAAATGTTGATAAAAAGACACAATCTAAATTTGGAATGATGATTGAAGAGTATCTTGAGAAAAGAGATCAATTAAAAAGAGTATTTATGTTAATTGACTTTAGACATGTTCCATCTGAAGATGATATGTTGATGTATAATTTTTTAAAGTATTATAATATTCCAGTTACTGTTATTGCGACTAAAGCAGATAAAGTATCTGGTAGTAAAAAAGAGAAGAATCTAAAAGATATATTACATACTTTAGATTTAGTTCTTGGTGATGATTTAGTAGTTTTTTCTAGTACTACTAAGTTAGGGGTTAAAGAGGTTTTAAAGAAGATTGAAGATTTAATAAATGAAAAGTAGAGGTGATTTTCTTGGAAAAGAAATCTAAAGTACTTATATATTCTTCTTTTATTGCATTTGATATTTTACTTTTGTTTGGATTTCTAGTTATTAGAGATGCTACTTCTTATAATAATTTAGAAAAAGAAATGAAAGAGTTAGAAGAACTTGATGTAACTTCTGATAGATATGATAGAAAGATTAGGTCAAGTGGAGGATATGCTGTTGTTGAAAAGAGTATTAAGGGTTATTTTGATACTTTTGCAGTAGGAATAGAAGAGATTACTGAACTTGCTACTGACGAAAGATTTATAAAGATTTTATCTTATGAAAATTATGAAAAAGATGGACCTTTATTTGAAAATTCTATTGATTATGTTAGTACCAGTCGTGATAAATTTAATGGAAAAATTGATAAAATGATTGAAATGATAGATAGTCAATATATCGATTCTAATATAAATAAAAAGACATCTAATGATTATTATATTTCTTTATATACCGGTTATATGAATAATGATAAGTTTGTTTTGCAATTACATCAACTAAAAGAATTACTTAAGAAGACTAAGATTCGTGTTAATAATACTTATGATGTTAGTTATGATGTACTTAATTTTTTAAAGGTATATAAAGATGATTGGGAACTAGAGAATGGGGAAATTAAATTTAGAACTGATGAATTGTATAATTATTATATTAGTTTAATTTCTAAGATAGACAAAAAAGACGAGTGATTCGTCTTTTTATATTAATGTGGTGGTTATATATGTTGAATAATTAACTTGATGAAAATAATGAAATGTGGTATTATGAATATGTCAAGGAAACTTGCATAAAATAAAAAAGGGAATACCTAGCTTTGCGTTGTTAGGTATTATTTCCCAAAAGTTATGGTTTAGTACCAGCTTAAGCAGTTGGTACTATTTTTAATTAACAATAAAAGACGAGTGATTCGTCTTTTTATATTACTATTGTAATTATATTATTTGATCCTTTATTAATAACTCTATTAAGGGTATTTTGAAGTTTATATCTAATATTATCTGGCATCATATTTATTTTTGATTTTATTCCTTCTTGGACTATTGAATCTAGACTTCTTCCAAATATTTCACTTTTCCATATTTCATTATTCTTATCTTTATCTTTTGTTAAATAATCAATTAATTCTTTACTTTGAGCTTCACTTCCGATGATTGGTTCAAATGTAGATTCTACATCGACTCTTATCATATGTATTGATGGTGCTACTGCTTTTAGTTTTACTCCATATCTAGGACCTTGTTTAATGACTTCTGGTTTGTCTAATTTCATATCTTCTATATTTGGTGTTGCTATTCCATAACCAGTTTGTTTTACCATGTTTAAGGCATATTTTAAAGTATCATATTCTTTCTTTGCTGTATTATATTCTTGGAGTAGTGATAAGAGGTCTGCTTTACTTTTTATATCTTTATTGATTAATTCTTTTAATGTTTCATTATAAAGTTTATTTGGAGCAGTTAAATTAATTGTAATTACTCCAGTTGATGTATCTATCTCTGATAAATAACTTTTCTCTATATATTCTGATTTTAAGAAGTCGTTTGTAATTTTATCAACATCTCTAATTTTATCTATTTCTATGACGCTAGATTTTATTGTTTCTATATATGATGCTTTAATTTTATTATCTGGATTTAGTATGGCAATCCATTCTGGCATATTTATTTTAACTTCTAATACTGGGAATTCATATAGAGCCTCTCTTAAAATATCATACATTTCTTTTTCGGTCATATTTTCAACATTTATTGGAAGTACTTGTACATTATGTTTTTCTTTAATTTCTTTGGCAATCCTTTCTGTTTCTGGGTGGATTGGGTGAGTGGTGTTAAGTATTACTATGAATGGTTTATCTAGGCTTTTTAGTTCATCTATAACTCTGTTTTCTGCCTCAATATAATCTTCTCTATTAAAGTTACCTAATGAGCCGTCTGAGGTCATTACAATGCCTATTGTTGAGTGTTCTTTTATAACTTTTTCAGTTCCTATTTCTGCTGCTTCTGTAAAGGGGATTTCTTCATTATACCAAGGGGTCTTTACCATTCTTGGACCATTTTCATCTGTTGCGCCGATTGCATTATTAATCATGTATCCTACACAATCTATTAATTTAATATTACAGGTAAAATCATCTATTTTAATTTTAGCAGAATTATTTGGTACAAATTTTGGTTCTGTTGTCATAATTGTTTTACCTGCAGCACTTTGAGGAACCTCATCTAAGGTTCTTTTCTTTTCATATTCATCTTCTATATTTGGAACTATTAATGTTTCTACCATTCTCTTTATAAATGTAGATTTTCCTGTTCTTACAGCTCCAACAACTCCTAAATATATATCTCCGCCACTTCTTTTGGCTATGTTTTTAATAATGTCTTTTTTATCCATATTTGCTCTCCTTATTTAGTAAAATATATGTTATTACTAAAAAAAAAGAACTATTATGGTTCTTTTTAATTAAATTTAATATTTTCTAAAATACTATTTATATATTTGTCACATGTTATCTTATTTGAAATACTTTCAAATGTTATTTCGTATATATCATTATAATACTTTAGTGCATAGTACTTTTTTGCAGAGTCATCATTTTCTAATAGAAGACTATTCCAAAGTGCTCCTGTTGATGTTTTTACTTCATTATTTTCTTTTACTTTATATTCAGTGTCTGCTTTCGATGTTTCTTTTAAATAGTCTATTGCGTTATTATATGTTGTTTGTCTTGGTGATTTAATAGTTATAAAACACATTTCAGAGTCTTTAGTATATGTATAGTATCTATAATAGTCTTCGTAGTTTTTATTTTCAAATTCCTTTGGAATATTATATGTCATTTTTATAATAGTATTGTCTTTTTCTTTAATATTTTCTTCTATTTCTTTTTTATCAGTTTTTAATAGAATTATACTTCCTATATATATAAGTGTTATAATTATTATTATTTTTATGTCAATACTTTTTCCTTCTATTTTACATAGTCTTATTAACTCATCTTTTGATTTATCTTTATTATAATTAATTATTTTATCGACTTGGTTTTTGGCGTGTTTTAAATAGTGAAATCTATAAAGAACAGCAAATATTATATTTGAGGTTGCTTTTGTTAATATTGATAGACTCGGATTTGGGATTAAGTCTGCAAGAACATATATTAAGAAAAAGTATAAACTGTAACTCCACAGCTTTTTATAAATATAGAAAAATGGACCAAATAAAAGAGTAGGTGCAGATATATACTCTTTGGTAATGCTTTCTTCTGTTGTATTTAGGAAAGCATTTAAGTATTCTTCACCACTCTTATTAATTTTATTATTATTCTTTTTTCCGTTAGGATAAAGCATTAATTACCTCTTTTTTTAGATGGAGTTATATGTTTAAAGATAATATTAACTGTTAGATTTTCTGATTCTCTAGCTCTTATTAAGTCTACATCATCAGCAGTAATTTCTTCAAATATTTCTTTGTTTACTTTTATTTTATGAGGTTTTTCAATATAGAAATTTAGGAAATTAAGTGTATCTCTTGAGACAAATAATTTACCATTATTATTACAAATAACAACATCTATTGTTTTCTTTTCTACTGGATAAACTTCTGTAATTATGAAGTATACATTATGAATTTGTTCTAATGCGTTAGAGTTTGTTTCATAACATAATTTATTCATTATTTCTTTTGTTGGAGTAGTCTTATCAAAGGCATTCTCTTCTGGTATATATAAAGTTCCTGTACTTGTATCTTTATAAACTATGACTCTTTCTTCTTCATATGGAGTTATTTCATCTATTTTATCTTGGAATGGATTACTTTCATAAGCTGGTTCTTCTACCATATTTCCGAATGGATCATTTACTGGTTCAATTATTTCTTCAGGTTCTTGTGCCTCAACTTCAGGTTCACCTACTGGAGAAGACATTTCTTCAACTGTCTCAGTTATTTGTTCTTCTTCAACAGGAGGATAATCTACTGTTGGATATTCTACTTCAGGTTCAACTGGAGCAGGAGTTTCTTCAATTGTTTCAGGTACTGGAGTTGGTTCAGCAACTTCAATTTTAGGTTCGCTTACTGGAATATTAACTGGTTCATTAACATATGTTACAACACCATTTCTTCCAATACTATTTAATGCATTTAGAACATCGTCTTTTACACTTGAAACCATTTCATTGTATTTAACTTTATTTTCGCTTGCATATGGAACTTGTTCTATTGGAACATTAGCTGGTTCTTCTTTTTTGATTACTAGGTCAAGTCCTAAAGGTAGTTCTTTAATTTTAACAATATATGGTGAATAGTTATTATTTGATGCTTCTACTATGAATGCTGCATCATCATATGATATTTCGTAAAATAATTCATTATTTATTGTAACTGTTTGAACATTACCTGTTAATGAGAATCTATCAATTACGTATTTATTAGCAAATGTTTTTTTACTGCTCATATCTTTATAGATAAATATTGTAGGCATACTTGGGAATCCAAGAGGTAGTTCATTATATCTAACATTATATGAAGAATAGCTATTATTTGCATTGTTTACAATAAATAGGGCATCATCTCTGTCTATTTCATAACATTCTTCTCCATTGATTGTTGCACTTAATTTACCTTCTTTTTCAAGATGGAATCTTTTCATAGTTGATTCATTTGTAAATATCTTTTTACTATGAATATCTTGGTATAAAACGATTTCTCTATTGAATTCTCTAAAGGCATTTATTGTTTTATATACTGGAATTTCAACATTTGGATTTTGGACTACTGTTGGTTGCTGTGGTGCTGCTGGAGTTACTTCTTTTTTAGTTACATTTAATTTTTCATCAACTAATTTTAATAGAAGTTTTGGTTTAATGATTTTTTCTACACCATTATAGTTAGTTTTTGCTTCAATTTCTTTTAATTGTTCTTCTGTAATTGAATAGCAGTTTTTATTTTCTATTACTTTTGGTTTTCCTTCTATTTCAATTCCATTTGCTCTTGCTAGTTCTAATATATTTCTTTGAACATACGCAGTCTTATCTTCTAAATCATAATAGTATATAAATAAATATTCTGCTGGTTTCATTTCGTCAGCTAGATTTATTTCAACATAATCTTTCTTTAATAATATTTTTTCATCTTTAGTCATATCTTCTATCATTTTAATATCCCCTTCAGTAACATTATAATATGTACTGCCTTTTATTATTCTTTTTTCTATTCCTTTTATATTATATCTATCGCAAATATTATTTGCAACATATAATTTATTGTGATTTGTGTCAACATAGACTGTAAATTTAAGTACAAGTTGTAAATCAAAAATTGTTTCGATTTTAAATTCTGCTTCTTTTTCCTGTGATTTAATAAATTCTAGATCATTTGATGTTATCCTTGTACATTGAATACCATTAATTTTTTTTGATCTAGTTTTGTCTCCAATATTATATTTTTGACAAAGGGAATCTTGTAGATATGTTCCGGTTGTCGTATTGAAGACATAATAAACCTGTTTTTGTTTATCAACCTCTTTTAATTCTTCTTTCATTTTCTACTCTCCCTACTATGTATTATTATAATATAAAAAAGACTAAATAAATAGTCTTTTTTTAAAATTTATAGCATTTTTTCAATATTTTTTGGTACTTTGTCATTTAATATTGCATTAATTATCTTCTCTTCTTGTTCTTTTGATACTTCTTTTCCAGTCATTTTACTTAGTTCTTGGATTATTTCTCTGATTGTTTTTTCATCTTTTATATTATTTTTTTGTAGTTTATCGGCAAGAGATAAGATTGTGTCTTTGTTTATATTTGTCTTGTTTTCTATTTTTTTGAATAGATTATCTTTAATCATAAAATCCTCCCATATATTATATGTAGAGGATTTATTTTTATTTTTTATTTAGTTTATTACATTGTTTATTAAATTCATCTATTGAGATTAAACCTTTATTAAGTCTATCTTGAAGTATTTGAAATGATTTATCTCGCATTTCATTTTTATCTAAAACATTGGTATTTTTCATTGATTCAAGATTATTAAAACGATTAATATTGTTTATATTATTGTTTTGATTACTATAATTGTTTGTAAAAGATTTGTTGAATTTGTCTTTTCCTATTATCATTCTTCATCACCACTTCTATTTTTAAATTGTAAAGTGATTGGAGTTCCTTCAAAATCAAAGTTTTCTCTTATTTTATTTTCTAAATATCTTTCATATGAGAAATGAACTAAACCTTTATTATTTACTCTAAATGTAAACTTTGGGGGATTTGTTCCAGTTTGTGATACAAAATAGATTTTTAATCTTTTACCTTTATATGAAGGAGGAAGATTTAATTGATAAGCATCTTGTATTACTTCATTTAAAACACTTGTTTTTATTTCTCTTTTGATATTTTCTTTTACTTTTACTATTTCTGGCATTAGTGTATGTATTCTTTTTTTAGTTAAAGCACTTAAGAAGACAATAGGGGCATATGGGGCAAATTGAAATTCTGCACGGATTAGTTTTTCATATTCTTGAATAGTTTTATCTTTTACTGTATCCCATTTGTTTACAACAAAGATTAGTCCTTTACCTCTTTCAATAGCATATCCTGCGATATGTTTATCATGTTCCATTATTCCTTCTTCTGCATTTATTACAACTAGACATATATCAGAATTATCTATTGATCTTAGTGATCTTAATAAACTATATTTTTCGATTGATTCAAATACTTTTCCCTTTTTTCGCATACCAGCAGTATCTATTACTACATATTCTTCATTATTGTATTTTAAGACTGAGTCAATTGAATCTCTTGTTGTACCTGCGATATTTGATACAACAACTCTATCTTCATTTAATAGAGCGTTTGTTAGAGAAGACTTACCAACGTTAGGTCTTCCAATAATTGAGAATTTTGTTCTTGTATCTTCTTCAACATTTTTTTCTAAAAAGTCTTTTGTAACTTCATCCATTAACTCTATAAAGCCAGTATTATGAATGCTGCTTATTGGAACGTAGGAATCAAATCCTAGTTCATAGAAGTCATATAAATTATCTTTAGTTTCTTTTACATCTACTTTGTTTATAGCGACAACAACTCTTTTATCAGCTTTTCTAAGTAAATCTCTTACAATAAGATCATTTGCAGTTAATCCTTCTTTTCCATCAACTATAAAGATAACGACATCCGCTTCGCTTATAGCAATTTCTGCTTGAACTTTTATTTCATTATTAAAGTCCATTTTAGTTACATCTATTCCACCTGTATCGATTAAATAAAATCTTTTTCCATTATATATAGCTTCTTGATATATTCTATCTCTTGTAACTCCTGGAATATCTTCTGTTATTGATATTTGTTTACCAACAATTTTATTAAATAAAGTTGATTTTCCAACATTAGGTCTTCCAACTAATGCTACTGTAGGTAATTTCATATTATCCCCTCCAATTCACGTATAATTATAACATATTAATGTAAAGTTTTAAAGATTTTTAAGTAGGCATTATGTAAAAATGTTATAATTTATGTGGAAGGTGATATTTATTGAAAAAAGATAAAAAATTAGTTTGGTATGATGATGCACATATAATTACATTGCTTATTATTCTTACGGTAGTTCTTGCGATTATTATTAGTCAATCGTTTGCAGTAACGAGTGGGGGAATAACTTCATTTAGTAGTGTAATTAATCATAATTCAATTTATTTTTTTGTACTTATTTATTTTGCACTTATAAATATAAAAGTTGGTAAAAGATATTTTAATTATTTAAATATATATTTAGTATTTATATATTTTTTATATTTAGTAGCATCTTTACTTACTTTATTTCAATCTTTTGGGCTAGGAACAGTTATTAATTTTTTTATTAATTCATTAATATTTGTATATTTATCTCATACTATGTTTAGAGATACAAGAATATGGAAAAATCTAAGTTTAGATAAATCTCCTTTTAATGAGATTACTAATGAAGGATTTTTTGGTACAACTATAATTTTACTTGTTGTTAATTTAATTGTTAATCTTATATCTACTGTTGTTTTAAATGGTTTATTTATATCTATAATTGATTCTATATATTTATTATTATTTATTAGATATATCTATTTATATAGAGATTATTTAGATAATAAAAAGATTAATGTTAATAATAAAGGTAATTTTGATGAGATAAAAGAGACTGTTTCTGAGAAGATTGAAGAGATTAAAGATACTGTTGAAGAACTTAAAGATGAGATTTTAGATGATTCTAAAGTTGAGAAGCCTAAGAGAACTAAAAAGAAGGGTGATGATAAATAATGAATTTCTTTGATGAGATAAATAAAGAGAAAAAAGATTTACCAAAGAAAAATGATATTTCATTTAGTAGTGATAGTCTTAATTTTTATCAAATATTTGCTATTGGACTTTTCATCATTATTTTCTTTTTGGGAATATTCTTTGGTAATTTATTTGCTACATGTCAAGCAACATCATTCTTTTATTCTGATGAGTGTGTTGTTACTGAGTTTAATTTTTCTGTGATGATTTTAGTATGGTTTATAGGTTTATTGATTTCTTTATTTATATTTGCAATAGGTCATATTATTGGATTATTAAGGGAAATAAGCAAAAAACTTGATAAATTAAAGTAAATATTCTTGCAATTTATATTTATTCATGATAATTTTAATATGTAAGCATAATATGCTTAAATTATAGGGAGGTATAATAATGAAAAAAGTTGAATTAGTAGAAGCTGTTGCTACTGCTACAGGATTAACTAAAGCAGATTCTACAAGAGCTATCGATGCTACTTTCAATGCTATTACTGAAGCATTAGCAAAAGGAGATAAAGTTCCTCTAGTTGGATTTGGAACATTCGGAGTATCTGAAAGAGCTGCTCGTGAAGGACGTAACCCAAGAACTGGTGAAACTGTTAAAATAGCTGCTAGAAAAGCTGTTACTTTCAAAGCTGGTAATGCTTTAAAAGACGCTGTAAACTAATTTTATAGTTTATAAAAAAGGCCTTGTTTTGAGGTCTTTTTTTTTCTTTTATGGTATAATATGTTTAGGTGGTGATGAGATGCTAGATGTAGCATTAAAATTGCTTAATGAACTTATTTCTCATTCATATAAGGCATATATTGTAGGGGGATTTGTTAGGGATTATATATTAGGAATAGATTCCAATGATATTGATATTACTACGAATGCAACTCCAAAAGAAATAAAAGAAATATTTAGTGATAGTTGTTTACCTAATGAAGATTATGGGTCTGTTGTTGTTATGATGAAGGGAATTAAATTTGAAATAACAACTTTTAGAAAAGAAATTGAATATATTGATAATCGTAGACCTGTAGAGGTTAAATATATTGATGATTTGTATCCTGATTTATTAAGAAGAGATTTTATTATTAATACTTTATGTATGGATGCTAATGGAGATATTATTGATTATCTAGGTGGACAAGATGATATTAATAATAGGATTATTAGAACAGTTGGTAATGCGAAAGAGAGATTTGTTGAAGATTCTTTAAGAATACTTAGAGCTGTTAGGTTTGCGACTATTCTTAATTTTGACTTATCATCTGATGTTTATCAAGCTATTATTGATACAAAACATTTAGTTCGTAATTTATCTTATCAAAGAAAGAAAGAAGAACTTGAGAAAATATTTAGTTCTCCTAATAGAGATAGTGGTTTAAAACTTATTAAGGCTTTAGGACTTGATAGTGAATTAGAACTTAAAAATATTGATAGAGTTATTGGTAGTACTGCTAATAGTTCGATTGCTGTATGGAGTTTACTTGATGTTTCTGATATTTATCCTTTCAGTAAAAATGAGTTAGAATTAATTGAAAATATAAATTCTGCTTTATCATTTAATAATCTTGATCCTTTATCATTATATAGATATGGATTATATGTTAATAGTTGTGCTGGTGCGATAAAAGGGATTGATTTAAGAAATATTAGTGAGTCTTATAATAACCTTATTATTAAGAGTCGTGATGAGATAGATATTGATTCAGATACTATTATGACTTTATTGCATAAAGAACCAGGTAAATATATTAAGGATATATATACTGATGTAGAAAGAGAAATATTGTATAAAAGATTAGAAAATAAGCGTGATATTATTAGTAAATATATATTAGAAAATTATGGATAGGAGGATAGTATGAAAAAAATATTTTCTTTTGTGTTACTTTTTATATGTTTTTTTATTGGGTATGTTGATGTTTATGCTAAAGATTATGAAGTTTTGGAGTTAATTCCTATTAGTGAAAGTGCAAGTGTTGATACTGAACATTTTACTTATGATGGTATTAGTTTTTCAACTGTTAATGGTGATTTTGATATTATATCAGCTAAGAATAAGACAACAAAAGAAAATTATTTAACTATTTCTATTTTATTATTTGATAGTGATTCTAAAAATATTGGATTAATTTCTTATTGTTCTAGAAAAGATTTAGATGGCCAATATTCTCAAGTTAAAGTTAATCCTGGAGCTATATCTCCTATGGAATTTAATACTAAAGATAGGTATCTTGTGGGAAGTCATACTTATTATGATGTTTATTATTATGCAGTACTTGATGATAATTATGATTGTAGAAGTGTTAGTGAAAATAAATATGAGGGACTTACTATAGATGAGATAAAGAGTGGTAAAGTATCAAGTAATTATGTTGATAGTAGTTGGATAAATAATTTTTTTAGAAAATATAATATTAAAGATTTTTTAGGTTATATAATTGCTTTAATTGTTACACATTTAGTTTTATCAATATTGTTTGCTGTTTTTAACACAATGATTACTGGTAAGGGTAATGCTTTAGCTTTTATTCCTATAATCAATTTATTCTTTGGATTTAAGCTTGCATTGGGAATTGTTTATACTATTTTATATTCTATAGTAGTTATAATTTCTATATTAATGTTTATATTTAAGTCTAACTTTATATTACTTATTATTGTTGGAGTAATTTATGTTATTGCTTTGATTATTTGTATATATAAAATGATTACAACTAATTATAGAAAGTTCTATTTAGAAGACAAACTTTTGAAATTGTTTAAGAAAAAGCCTAAAGTTGATGAAAACGATGCAGGAAATATACAACTTGATTTAAGCTATTCTGATAAGTCAACTGATGGATTAGACATGGTTTTAGATGTTAATCAGGGTTTAGATAATATTAGTAATGAGGTAGAGGATAACAGTCAAGTAAATAGTCAGTCGGCTGATTCAGGTAATTCAGTAATTGATTTAAATTTTGGAGATAAAAAGGATGATAATGAAGATAATCCATGGGGTTTTTAATTAAACCCTTTTTTGAATTGTTTAATAGTTTATGTTATTATATTTATGAGGAGATGATATTATGAAAAGTTCTAAATTAACTGAAATATTTAAGAATGGTAATATTGTTATTCCTATGTATTTATTAAAAAATTATAAAAATATGAATTTGGGATTGGATGAATTTGTATACTTAATGTATTTATACCATCATGGGGATAATTTTGTTTTTGATCCGGCAACGTTTAGTACTGATTTAAATGTATCGTTAAGTGAGGTAATGGTATTGTCGGATAATCTTACTAATAAAGGTTTTATAAATGTATCTGTTGTTGAGAATGACAAGGGATATGTTGAGGATATTATTACTTTAGAAGGTTTTTATAATAAAATTAAGTCATTTTTAGTAGAGGACTCTGCTAATGATGATGAAAGTAATACAACTAATGAGTCAACAGTTTATGAAGTTATTGAAAAAGAATTTGGTAGAACAATTAGTCCATTTGAATATGAAATAATCAATGCATGGATACAGAATGGTTATAGTGACGAGATTATTATAGAAGCTGTTAAGGAAGCTGTATTTAATGGAGTTTCTACTTTAAAGTATATTGATAAGATTTTGTATGAGTGGAATAAGAAAGGAATTAAAACAATTGAAGATGTTGAGAAAAATAGGCAGAAGAGGAGTAATGAGGTAGAGAGCAATAAGGAGAAGGATACAAATATTGATTTAGATATTGTCGATTGGGATTGGTTTGAAGATGAATAGAGTTGGTGAATATTTAGATTATTTGTTTCCCAATCCTAAATGTGAGTTAAATTATTCTAATGATTATGAATTGTTAATTTCAATTGTTTTAAGTGCTCAAACTACTGATAAAAGAGTTAATAGTGTTACTTCTGTATTATTTGATAGATATAAGTCTTTAGAAGAGATAAGCAATGCTTCTCTTGATGATTTAGAAAATATTTTAAAACCACTGGGATCTTTTAGAAAAAAGGCAGTTTATGTTAAAGA
This sequence comes from uncultured Muribaculaceae bacterium, assembly GCA_964530845.1. Classification (GTDB taxonomy): domain Bacteria; phylum Bacillota_I; class Bacilli_A; order RF39; family UBA660; genus UBA3789. Next base: position 254,010 of record CAZHBS010000001.1, on the reverse strand, counting down.
CATAGCTTATGCTTTACATTATGATTATGATGATGTTGTGCCAAGAGATAGAGAGGCTTTAATTAAATTACCTGGTGTGGGAAGAAAGACTATTAATGTTTTCTTAAGTGAATTTTATAATGAGGCCGCTATTGCGGTTGATACGCACGTTGATAGAGTTTCTAAAAGACTTAGAATTGCGAGAAAAAATGATGATGTTTTAACTATTGAGAAAAAGTTAATGAAATATTTTCCTAAAGAAGAGTGGGGTAAGAGACACTTACAATTGGTGTTATTTGGAAGATATTATTGTAAGGCGATAAGTCCTTGTTGTTCTACATGTAAGATTAAAGATATTTGTTATGAGAAAAAGAAGAAAAATGATTAATTTGTTAGTAAATAAAAATCACTAGTTTTGATTAACTAGTGATTTTCTTTTATTTACATACTTTTAGTATTTCATCATATAGTTTTGTTTCATCATTACATTCACATTTGTTTGTTGCAGTATTTAGTGTTGCATCTGCTGGACAAGAGATTGTTGGTTCTTCTGGATCTGGTTTTTCTGGAGCAGGTTTCTCTAATGTTGTTGTTGCTTCATAACTTTGTGCGTCTGTGTAAGATTTATATGTTGCGATTACTTTGTAAGTTCCATATGGATTTGTTGGTGTATATGTATATGATGTTTTTGTTGTCCAATCTATTAATTTTCCATCTTTATAAATATTGTATCCCCATTTACCATGTGCTGCGTTTGCAAGGATTCCTGGGTCAACTGCAGACCATGATAATGTTACTTTTCCTTTATCTTCTGTTGCTTTGAAGTTTGCTGGTGCTCCAACTTTATAGTTAGATGTATCATATTCTGTTGGTTCATAACCCTTTTTGAATAGTTCTGATACTGCTTCTTGTCCTGGAGCTGCTAGCTTTGGTGGGTCACTTCCAGCTGCCACTGAAACTCTAACAACACTTGATGGTTGTTGAAATGCTTCTCGGTTTGATTCCATTGCTCCAGCATTGATTAATGCATTAAATATCATATCCTTTTGAATTGTTGCCGGAATCATGTGTTGAATGTATCCTTGAGCAATTAAGTCTTTAGTAAGTGTATCATATCCATACCATAGTCCGATTGCTGTTTTTGTTGAGTATCCAACAACCCAAGAATCTCTTACTGCATCTCCTGGCATGTTGTTATCTGCCATAGTCTTGTCATCGTAGTTTGTTGTTCCTGTTTTTCTAGCAACGTTTGCAGGATTTCCTCCAGAAAGTGAAACTTCTTGAAGAACGCTTGATATCATATATGCAGTTGAATCTTGCATTACTTGTTTTCTATCAGGAGTAAATACTTCTTCTTTTTTAGATTGTCTATATACTATTTTTGTTACTGAATAAGGTTTTGTATAATATCCTCCGTTTGAGAATGCTGAATATGCTCCAGCCATCTCTAATGGAGAAGTTCCTGTAAATGCTCCAATGGCATGTGCTTCATGAACATTTGTTGGCTCTGCTGTGTCTGATGCATCATTTTCATTTTCACATTTTTTATTGTTAACATTATATATATATCCATAAGAACATACTTCTGGTTCAATTCCTAGGTTTGCAACGAAGTCTCTTATTTTAGCATTATCAACTTGTTGGAAAGCTTTTAATGCTGGAATATTACGAGAAGCAGATAATGCACTTCTTAATGTGATTCTTCCAAAATATGAATTATCCCAGTTTGATAATGATTTTCCATTTGAGTATGAATATGGGGCATCATCAAATATTTTATATGTTGACCAGTTATTAAATTCAATTCCTGGTCCATAATCAAATAATGGTTTTGCAGTTGAACCTGGCTGTCTTCTAATTTCAGTTGCAAAGTTGAATTGGTCGGCTCTATCACTTGTTCTTGAAGTTACGTTTCGACCATTTCCGATTGCAAGTATTTTACCTGTTTCTGATTCAACTACAGCTACACCAGCTTGAACTCTATCATCTTTCCAGTTGTATGATTCTCCATTTAATACAGAGTTTACAGCATCTTGTCTTGATCTGTCTAATGTTGTATATACAAGTAGTGGAGTTGTATATGGATTTACTCCATATTTTGCTTTTAATTCATCAACTACTGTATCAATGAATCCTTGATATTTATTTTCATTTGATGTTCCAGCATTTGCTGTTAAGGCTTCAACTGGAATTGCATTTGCGATTGCTTCTTCTTCTTTTGTAATGTATCCATGTCTTCTCATTAAGTATAAAACTGTTTTTCTTCTTGCTGCTGCATTTTTTGGATTTGTTGTTGGTTTATAAGCATTAGGTGATTTGAACATTCCAGCAAGTATTGCTGCTTCACTTAAATTGACATCTGATACTTTCTTTCCAAAATATAATTCTGATGCTTCTTCAACACCATAAATATTTCCACCTAAAAAGTGGTTGTTAACATAATATTCGATTATTTCTTCTTTAGTAAATTCTTTTTCTAGTTTAAATACTGATAAGTAAATATCTTCAAATTTACGAGTTATACCTTCAATACCTGATGTTTTTTCTCCATACTTATCTGTAAAACTATTTTTTACAACTTGCATTGAAATTGTTGAGGCACCACCAGCACCTGGCGTTCCAAGAACTTGACCAATTGATGCTTTAATAAATCTTGGTGCATCAAATCCATTGTGTTGGAAGAACCTGGAATCTTCTGTTGCAACTATTGCATCAACTAATACTTCTGGCAATTCTGAATATTTTACTTTCTCACGATTTTCAGAACCTAGTTTTGCGAATTGATTTCCATCTTTATCATATAATCTTGATACTTCCATAGTATTAAGTTTTGCATCCTCATATTTTGGTTCTGCAGTATTTTTAACATATACCATGAATACACAGAAGATGCTTAGTACTGCTATACCGCAAATTAAAAATAATATAACTAGAATACTTAATATTTTTTTTCTTCTGCTTTTGGTTTTAGCACTCATTATTAGTGAACCTATACCAATTATTACAAATAGCATTAAAGCCACAACTGCAGTTAGCGACAATCCTAAAAAGGAGTAGCTTAGTGCCAAAATAATTAAAACAACTAATAATATTACTATTTTAATTGGCATTGTATTTTTCTTAACTTTTCGTGTTGGTCTTTTTGTTGAGACTCTTTCTTTACTTTTTTTATTCTTTTGCATGATTATTTACCTCCAATAATTTCATCAACTACTTTTAAATAGTCAATTCTTGGTTTATAGTTATCTTTTAATAGATAGGCTTCTTTTCTAAAAAAGTCTATTGGAATTGATTTTTTACTGGTTTTATTTATATATTCATTAAACTTTTCTTCAGTTAATAAATATGTTTCATTTAATGCAGTAAATCTTATTATGATAAATGCAATTCCATTATGTCTACTTATATCATTTAAATGTTTTATTTGGTGTGGGTGAATATTTTCTAAAGCAAATGCTGTTTTACTATGAGTTTCCTTTGCTTCAAAATCAATGTATTTCCCTTGATACAATCCATTGTAATCAGTTGTTGATGGTACTGTGAAGTAGGCTTCTTTAATTACTGTCTTATCTCTTGATGGATAATCAACTTTTACTATCTTTATTGGTGTTGGTTTTTTATAAATATATGCTTTATCTATTTCACGATAGTATTCATTTGATATATTTAATTCATATTCTAATGTCATACCTCTATTTTTATGACTAATTTGGTTATTTGAATTGAATGAAATATTATTAATATTTTGTTTTTTTATACCATTAGGATAATTCATTTCATCACCTATCTTTTATTATACTATATATGTTTAAATTTTTCCATACAAAAATCTTTGTACTTTATAATCTTGTTTTGTCGGTTTTGTTGATTTATTTTATTAATGTATTTATATTATTTTTGGTGATGAAATGAATTATTTAGAAATAAATGTAATTCTTAATAAAATGATTGAAAAAGCAAGAAAGGCTGTGATAGACTTGGAAGTAGCCCATTTAGATGGGTTATCAATTGACAAAAATAATCATTAATGCAATAATAATACTATAAGGGATTGGTGATTATTATGTATCAAAATAAGTTTACTTTAACACCTCAGGATATTCTTGAAAAAGAATTTAAAATTGATACTCGTGGGTATCGATTAAAAGAGGTAGATCAATTCTTAGACATTATTATTGGGGATTACGAGAAATTTCTTGAGATTATAAATGGTCTTGAAAAAGAAAAGGCAGACTTACTTGCTGAAATTATGAGCTTAAAGCAAGAATTACGTAATTCCAAATTAAGTGTTGAAGTTGCATCAAATACAAATTCTCGTGGAGAAGTTACTAATGTTGATGTAATGCGTAGACTATCTAAACTTGAAAAGATGGTTTATGGTTCAAAAGAGAATAATGAATATAAAAAAGACGATAAAGACAATTAATATATAGACAAACGCTGGAGTCCTTGAGACTCTTGAGGAAAGTCCATGCTCGCACAGTCTGAGATGACTGTAGTGTTCGTGCTTAGGGAATAAATAACCTAAGGTAGCCATGCTAACGGCAAACGATTTTCTAAGTCGCAAGATATGAAATAGTTTATAAAGTGCCACAGAGACGATGCTTTTAGAAATAAAAGAGTGAAACGTGGTAAACCCCGCGAGCGAGAAATCCAAAATTGGTGGGAGAGTCTTGACGAAGGAATTGAACGGAGTCAAGGACCAGAAATGGTAGATAAATGTTTGTTGCCTCTTATGAGGATACAGAACATGGCTTATTTATATTTATTGTTGATTAGAGGTGTTGTATGAAGGAACTAGGAGAATATTTGAAAAAAACTCGTATAAGCAATGGGGTTAGTTTAACCGAAGCTTGTGAGGATCTTGATTTTTCTACTGTTCAACTTGAAAATATTGAAGGCGGAAATGTTCGTGCATTTAAAGATGTTTATGAACTAAGAGATTCTATTAAAGGTTATGCTAAATATTTGGGATTAGATTCTGATAAAGTTGTTGATGAGTTTAACGGTTTTTTGTTTCAACATACGTCAAAAATATCTCTTGATGATATAAGAAATGCACAAAAGAATAAAGAAAAATTACTAGAAGAAAAGAGAGTAAAGTCTCCTTATACATTAGAATATAAAGAGAAGGTTAGTTTATGGCCTGTTATTTATGTTACAGTTGGTGTTTTATTAATATCCCTTATTATTTATGTTATTTTAATTAATGTGAATAAAGCACCAGATAGAGTTGATGAGTTAAGATCTATTGGAAAGGAGAGTATATATGAATTTACCTACAAAGATAACTGTATCTAGATTATTTTTAACTCTTGTAATTATTGTTTTATTATTTTTACCTGAAAATTTATTTGGACAAGGATATGATTTTTTTGGTATAGAAGTTAATATTCAATATATTATTTGTGGAGTGTTATTTATTGTAGCAAGTTTAACTGATTTCTTAGATGGTTATCTTGCTCGTAAAAATAATCAAGTTACTGATTTAGGGAAAATGTTAGATGCTATTGCAGACAAAGTTTTAGTTAATCCTATTTTAATAATTCTTGCATATAAAGGATTTTTACCAGTTATTGTTCCAGTTATTTATATAACTAGGGATATAGTGGTTGATGCAATTAAGATGCAAGCAGCTAGTAAGGGTAAAGTTCAAGCAGCTATTAAATCTGGTAAGTATAAAACTGCTAGTATGATGGTTGGGTTATGTTTAGTATTTTTCTATAATATCCCATTTGAGTTTATGCAGTTAAGAGTAGATTTAGGATTATTATATTTAGCTTGCATTTTATCAGTAGTAAGTGCATTTTCATATTTTAAAATTAATAAAGAATTATTTATGCCAAAAAAATAATTTGATATAATTAATTTAGTTGAAAAATCTCTTTTGATTAAGGGATTTTTTATTTTTATAAGTAATTTTTGTTTGAACTTAGTAAAACATTTGTTTGATTTAATGTTGCATTTTAAAAATTTATATTATACAATGTTATTGTAAGTTATTTACGAGGAGGAAAATAAATGGCTGTTTCAAAAGAGACATCTAAAGATAAAACTTTAGATCAAGTATTAAATGATATTGAAAAACAATTTGGTAAAGGTTCTATAATGAAGCTTGGTGATAATAAACATATGAAGGTTGATGTTATATCAAGTGGATGTTTATCACTAGATATTGCATTAGGAGTTGGTGGATATCCTAAAGGAAGAATTATTGAAATATATGGTCCTGAATCAAGTGGTAAAACAACATTCGCTCTTCAAGCAATCGCAGAACATCAAAAATTAGGTGGTCGTGCGGCTTTTATTGATGCAGAGCATGCACTTGATCCTGTTTATGCAGAAAAACTTGGAGTTAATATTGATGAACTTTTACTTTCACAACCAGATACTGGAGAACAAGCATTAGAAATTTGTGATGCACTAGTTAGAAGTGAAGCAATAAGTATTATTGTAATAGATTCTGTTGCTGCTTTAGTTCCACAAGCTGAAATTGATGGTGAGATGGGAGACTCTCATGTTGGATTACAGGCACGTTTAATGTCTCAGGCTTTGAGAAAATTAAATGGTACAATTAGTAAAACTAATACTACTGTAATATTTATTAATCAGTTAAGAGAAAAAGTCGGAGTTATGTTTGGTAATCCAGAAACAACAACAGGAGGAAGAGCATTAAAGTTTTATGCATCTGTTAGACTTGAAATTCGACGCAGTGAGCAATTAAAAATGGGTGAAGGAATTGTTGGAAATAAGACAACTGTTAAGGTTGTAAAAAATAAAGTTGCTCCACCATTTAAATCTTGTATTGTTGATATTATGTATGGTGAAGGAGTTTCTAGAGAAGGAGAAGTTATCGATTTGGCAGCAGATGCTGGAATTGTTGAAAAAACTGGTGCATGGTATTCATATAATGGGGAAAAACTTGGACAAGGTAAAGAAAACGTTAAACTTCTATTAAAAGAAAATCACGAATTATGTGAAGAACTTGAGAAAAAAGTTAGAGACTTTTATGATATAAGTGTTAATAACGAAGCAACTAAAAAAGAGGAAAAATAAATTCCTTTTTTTGTGCTATACTAAATTTGTTATTTTACATATTATATTTTGGAGGTATTTATGAAGAAACTTAAAGATATTATAGATACTGATTTGGATATTAAAATATCTGGAATTACTGATGATTCTAGAAAAGTGAAAAAAGATTATTTGTTTGTTGCGACAAATGGTTATAATGTTGACCATTATGATTATATAGATGATGCGATTAAAAATGGATGTTCTTTTATTGTTTGTAATCGAGAAATTGAAAATAACTTTCCATATTTAGTTGTGGATAACATAAATGATTATTATATTTTCTTGTGTAAGAAATATTATGATGTGGATACTGATAATTTTAAGTTAATTGGTATTACTGGTACTGATGGTAAAACAACGACTACAACAATTATTAAAAATTTAATTGATGACTCAGCTTATATGGGAACAAATGGATTAGATGTATCAGATAAAAGTTATGACACAAGTAATACCACTCCTTGTGTTGAAGAGTTATATCATAATTTTAAGATAATTAAGGATAGTGGTTGCAATACTGTTTCAATGGAAGTATCAAGTGAAGCACTACTACATGATAGAGTTAAAGATTTAAAGTTTGATATTGTTGGATTTACTAATATAACAGGAGACCATTTAAATGTGCATAAGACATTTGACAATTATGTTGCTTGTAAAATGAAATTACTTGATTTGGTTAAAGATGATGGATATGTAGTCGTTAATGGTGACGATGATATTTTAAAGACAATTAGTCATACTAATAAAGTTATGATAGGATTTGAAGATTATAATGATTGTATCATTACTAAGGTTTTATATGGTGATGATACTATTATTGATTTAATTTATAAGAATAGAAATTATACTATTAAGTCTCCTTTAATGGGTAAATATAATGTTTATAATGTTGTAATGGCTTTTATCATAGGATTATTATCTGGTGTTGATGAAGATATACTTATTAATAGAATAGATGCTCTTAAACCTATTAGTGGTAGATGTGAAGATCTTGATTTTGGACAGAATTATAAGATTATACTTGATTATGCTCATACGATTAATGGGATAAAGTCTATTTTAGAAACTTTTAAGGATTATGATATTATTACGGTAACTGGTTGTGCGGGTGGAAGAGAACATGAAAAAAGAAGAACTATTGGTAAATTAGTTATGGATAATAGTTTTATCTCAATATTTACTATGGATGATCCTAGATATGAAGATGTCCATTCTATAATAGATGAAATGGTTGAGAATGATAAAGATTATTTTAGAATAGTTGATAGAGAAGATGCGATTTGTTATGCATTAAATATTGCTCATCCTGGAAGCTGTGTATTAATTCTTGGAAAGGGAAGAGATAATTATATGGCAATTGAGAATAAAAAAATTAGTTATTCTGATTATGATGTAATTAGTAATTATTTTAGAGAAAATTAGTGACTGCTTTGAGCAGTCTTTTCTATTTAAGTGATGCTTTTTACAATTTTCTTTTTCCTTGACATACATTTAAAATAAATCTACAATAGAATTAGATTAGTGGTATATTTTGTATATACTAGTCTAGATGGAGGATTATATGAATAATAATATTGTAATCTCCATTTTACTTGTTGTTATAGGCCTTATTGTAGGCTGTGGTATATCTTTTTTGATTAATTTGTTAAGAGGAAATATGGCATCTAAAAAAGCTGATAAATTAATTGAACAAGCTAAGAAAGATATAGAAAAGTTGAAAAGAGATGCTGCTTTAGAGCAAAAAGAAGAAGCTCATAAAGCAAGAATGGATTTAGATAAAGAAGTTCGTGAAAAGAAGGATGAGATAAAAGAATTAGAGAATAGAATTTTACAACGTGAGTCTAGTATTGATAAAAGAGAAGAAATGTATCAAAAACGTGAACTTGCATTAGATGAACGTGAGAGTAAGTTATCTCTTAAAAAAGACGAAATCCAAGAAGAAAGAAGTAAAGTGGAGGAAATAAAAAAAGAACAACTCGAATTACTTGAAAAAATATCAGGATTTAGTAAAGAAAAAGCTAAAGAGATGGTCATGAGCCAGGTTAAAGACAATATGAATAAGGAGATTTCTGAGTATATCCGTGAACGTGAAAACGATGCGAAGCTTGAAGCTGATAAAAAAGCACGTGAATATATTGTAAATTCAATGCAGAGATATGCTGCAGATATCGCTAGTGATCAAACAGTTACAGTTGTTGATTTACCTAATGATGAAATGAAAGGTAGAATCATTGGCCGTGAGGGAAGAAACATACGTACAATTGAGGCAATTACAGGAGTTGATTTGATAATTGATGATACTCCAGAAGCTGTAGTTTTATCTAGTTTTGATCCGCTTAGAAGAGAAATTGCTAGAGTAACATTAGAAACACTTATTAAGGATGGTAGAATTCATCCAACTCGTATAGAAGAGTTATACGATAAAGTTTGTAAAGATATTAAGCAACAAATTATTCAATTTGGACAAGATGTTACATTTGAACTTGGTTTAACTAAGTTTGCTCCAGAACTAATTGAGACAATTGGTAAATTGCATTTTAGAACAAGTTATGGTCAAAATGCATTACAACATTCAAAAGAAGTTGCTGAATTATCTGGAATACTTGCTGGTGAGTTAGGTGAGAATATTACTTTAGCAAAGAGAGCAGGTTTATTACATGATATAGGAAAAGCAATCGATCATGAGATTGAAGGAAGCCATGTTGATATTGGTGTGGATATTGCTAAAAAATATCACGAAAGTGATGTAGTAATTAATGCGATTGCATCTCATCATGGTGATACTCCGGCAACAAGTGTTATCTCAACAATTGTTGCGATAGCTGATTCACTTTCAGCATCTCGTCCTGGTGCTAGAAATGATTCATTAGAAAACTATATTAAACGTCTTTCTCAACTAGAGGAAGTTGGTAATGAAATTAAAGGTGTTGAAAAAACATTTGCTGTTCAAGCAGGACGTGAATTACGTGTTATCGTTAAGCCAGAGGAAGTTGATGATTTAGAGTCTCATCGCATTGCTCGAGAAGTAAAAGAAAAGATTGAGAACAATTTAAAATATCCTGGTACAATTAAAATAACAGTTATTCGTGAAGTAAGAGCACAAGAAGAAGCAAAATAATGCTTCTTTTTTTTAGACTTTTAAAAAAATTTTTTAATAATAATATAGGAGGTGTTTAATATAAATATTGCAGATAATCAACTTTTTTTATTTTGGAATATTGGAAAGATTGTTTTCGATAAGCAAAATTATTGTGATAATTCTATATCTAAATATTCGGAATACTTTTCATATAAATATGGAACAAGTTGTTTGTTTTCTAGGTCTAATATTAATTATATGAAAAAGTTTTATTGTTGTTTTCCTATATTCATTAATCAATATAATTTACTTAGTTTTGATCATTATAAGCTATTAGTTAATGTAAATGATATAAAAAAAAGATACTTTTATTTTTATGTATCTTTATTTTGCAAATATAGTGTTGATGATTTGAAAAGACTTATTAATTTAGATTTATATAATTATATATAAAAACAAGTAGCTTATTCGGCTACTTGTTTATCTTCTCTTTTAATATCTAAAATTACTGGTAAGATAATTGGTTTTCTTCCTGTAATATTATTAATAAATGGATATAGTGCCTCATTGATGTCATTTTTTATTGTTGCGAATGTAGATTTTGGATTTGCTAAAGCTGTTAGTATAGTCTGTTCAGCTTTGTTTTCTATTTTATGAATTAGTTCTTCGTTTTCATTTACTAATATAAATCCTCTTGTTGTAATATTTGGTTTAATTAGTAATTGTCTTTTTTTCATATCTACATTTATTATTACAACTAGTATTCCATCATTGGCCATTATTTTTCTATCTTTTATTACTGCTCCACCAATTTCTCCAATTCTATTACCATCAACATAGATATCTGCTCCTGGTTTAGAATCTCCTCTTGTTAGAACATGATTATTTAATTCTAGAGTATCTCCATTTTTTAGAATAAAGGTATTTTCTTTAGGTATACCACAATTAATTCCGATGTTAGCTTGTTTTTTTAACATTCTGTAATCACCATGGAATGGCATTAGATATTTTGGCTTAATTAAACGAATCATTAATTTAATTTCTTCTTCGTTAGCATGACCTGAAGTATGTAAATCTTCAAGAACACTATTTGTATAAACCTTAACACCTTTTAAGTATAACTTGTTGATTGTTTTTGAAATACTTAATGCATTTCCAGGAATTGCAGATGAAGAGAATATTACAACATCATCTGGTCTTAATTTTATTTGTTTATGAGTTCCATTTGCAATTCTTGATAGGGCAGCAAGGGGTTCTCCTTGTGTTCCTGTACAAAGTATTGCAACTTCATTTGGTTTTAAATTATTAGCTTCTTCAGGAGTAACTAATAATTCTTTATGGTCAATATATCCTCCATTTAAAGAAATGTTAATATTATTTTCCATACTTCTACCAAAAATACAAATTTTTCTATTATGTTTATAGCAAGTTTCAAAAATATGTTTAACACGATAAATGTTAGATGCAAAAGTTGCGATAATTAGTCTTGAATTTTTCCACTTATCAAACATTTCACCTAATGTTTCATCAACAACTGATTCACTATTAGAAAATCCTTCGTTTAGAGCATTTGTAGAGTCTCCAATTAAAACGTCTACTCCTTTTTCTCCTAGAGAGGCCATTTTATATAAATCAGCCATTGGTCCAATTGGAGTTAAGTCAAACTTATAATCTCCAGTTGTAACAATTGTACCATCAGGTGTAGTTATACTTATACCATGTGAATCTGGTATAGAATGTGTAATTCTAAAAAATTCTATTTCGATATCCTTAAATTTTAGTTTAGTTTGGTCGGTATAGACTTGCAGATTATCAAATCTAATATTTCTATCTTGTAATTTAACAGCGATTAACTCTTTAGCATGATTAGGTGCATATATGGCAGGAATATTTAATGTTTGAAGTAAAAAAGGTATTCCACCTATATGGTCTTCATGTCCATGAGTAATTAATAAAGCTTGTATTTTGTCCGCATTTTCTTTTAAAAATGTGAAATCTGGTAAAACATAGTCAACTCCCATAAGTTCACTTTCTGGGAAACTGACACCGGCATCAATAATAACAATGGCGTCGTTATGCATTACACAATACATATTCTTTCCGACTTCACCTAAACCACCTAGAACTATAATCTTTGTTCCGTTGGTTTTTTTATTCATAATTTCTCCTTTCTTTTTATAAAGAACTAACTTTGTAATTATAACTTATTTTTTTTGTTTTGTCTATATTTTATATTACTTTTAGTCTTTCTTAATTTATATTAGCATATATTTATTTAATAGTATATTTATCTTTTTTAATTAGACATTATTGTACATTATGTTATAATAAATTTGGTGAAGAAAAATGGGAATATTTAGTAAAATTAAAAATATGTTTAAATCTTCAAATGAAGATGATGAAGAAGTTGAAGTTGTAAATGAAAGCCTAGAATCAAATGAGAAAGAGGTTCACGAACAAGAGAATGTAGAAGATAATAGTGAAGTTATAGAAGATATTCATATAAATAAAGAAAAAAATACTGAGAAAAAAACTGAAAAGAAGAAATTATTTTCTAAAGAAAAAGAATCAGTTAAAATATATGAAAAGGGTCTTACTAAATCTAGACAAGGTTTTGTATCTAAACTTGTTAATTTAACTAATAAATATAATAAAGTTACAGAAGAGTATTTTGAAGAACTTGAAGAAATATTAATAATGGCAGATATAGGGGTTAATACTGTAATGGATTTTATTGATAGATTAAGAGATCGTGTAAGAAGTGAACATATTGATGATCCTAATTTATTAAAAGAAATTATTGTTGATGAATTGTTTATTATTTATGTTAACGATGAAGTTTTAAGTACAAAGATTAATTATAACGAAAATGGATTATCTGTAATTTTATTTATTGGAGTAAATGGAGTTGGAAAAACTACTACAATTGGTAAACTTGCTAATAAAATGAAAGATGAAGGTAAAAAAGTTTTATTAGTTGGAGCTGATACTTTTAGAGCAGGTGCTGTTGAACAATTAAAAGAGTGGAGTCAAAAAGTAGATGTTGGTTTCTTTGGAAAAGAAGAAAGTGATCCTGCAAGTGTTGTATATGATGGAATTGAAATGGCTAAAAGAGATGGATATGATGTTGTATTAGTAGATACTGCTGGTAGACTTCAAAATAAAGTAAATCTTATGAAAGAACTTGAAAAGATTAATAAAGTTGTTGCTGGATTAGTTGATGGTGGAGCATGTGAAACTTTACTTGTAATTGATGCGACTACAGGACAAAATGGTATTAGTCAAGCTAAAGCATTTAAAGAAATTACGAATATTACAGGAATTGTTCTTACTAAATTAGATGGTACTGCTAAAGGTGGTATTGTACTTGCGATTAAAGAAAGTGTTGGAGTTCCTGTTAAATATATTGGTTTAGGTGAAACTAAGGATGACTTACAGACATTTGATATTGAAAAATATATTTATGGTTTATTTAAAGATATGATGTAGGTGATATAATGGAAGACTTTGTATATTATAATGAGTTATATGATTTATATGGAGAATTACTTACAGATAAACAAAGAAAGTATTTTGAAGATTATTATTTTAATAATTTAAGTTTTTCTGAAATGGCAGATAATTATAATGTTAGTCGTAATGCTATGTTTAAGCAGATTCATATTGTTACAGATAAACTTGTTGAATATGAGAAAATATTGCAGTTAAGAGACAAAAAAGAAAAAATATTAAAATTACTTGATAATGTATCTAGTGATATAAGAGAGAAAATAGAAGATATTTTGTAATATCTTTTTTTCTTGTAATAAATGATAAATAAATGTATAATTTTTATAGATATAATAAGAATATGAGGGATTTTATGAATGATACTTTAGGTAAAATTGTTTTTATGAGTAATGAAGGTTGTAAGATAAGACTTAGTGGAGAAATATCTACTGATCTTATGAATCTTCATCTTATTTTTCAAGATTCGGATAAGAAAATCTTAAGTGAAGTTTGTGATGTCGATGGAACTTTTGTTAATGTTAGATTTCTTGGTGAGATTGTTGGAAATAAATTAATAGGTGGTAATGTTAGAAAACCTTCTTTAGATTCATTTATTCGTATTATTGATAAATCAGAAATTCCTTTAATATTTGGTATGAATGAGGCTGGTTGGATGAATATCGGAACTAGTCCTTTATATGATAATTTTCCAGTTTATTTAAATATTAATAGTTTTTTTAGTAATCATTTTGCTATTTTTGGTAATACTGGTTCTGGTAAATCTTGTGGTGTATCAAGACTAATACAAAATATGTTTCATGATACTAGATTGAAACCTTATAAATCTAATTTGTTTATTTTTGATTCTTCTGGAGAATATTATAATGCTTTTAAAGATATTAATTTAATTGATCCTCGTTATAATTATAGATTTATTAGTACTAATGAGGTTGATGGTATTGGTGAAAAGTTAAGAATACCTATTTATTTACTCAATGAAGATGATTTAGCTTTATTACTTCAATGTACTAGTCATTCTCAATTACCTATAATTGAGAGAATGCTTAAACTTGCACTTATTTTTAGCCAAGATGATATGGATGCTAATGCATATAAGAATTTTTTGATAGCTAAAGCTATTATGACAATTTTGTATACAGATGAGACTGCTCCTAATAAAAGAAATGAGATATTTTCAATTTTAGCTAATTGTTCAACAAAAGAGTTTAATCTAGAAGCTCCTGTACAAGGAATTGGTTATGTTCGTAAGTTTAGAGAGTGTTTTTTAATTGACAGATCTGGTAATTTTACTGAGAGTATATTACTTACAGAATATGTAAATTCATTTATTAAAGAAGAGTATGAGACTTATGAACCTTCTAAAATGGGATTTTATGATTTGAATACATTAGAGAAAGCACTTAACTTTACTTTAATTAGTGAGGGATGGTTACGTAATGAACAAACTTATGGAGATGCAGTTACTTTAAAGGTTAGATTACATACTTTAATTGTTGGACAAAATTCTAAGTATTTTGATTATCCTAATTATGTGTCTCTTGACACTTATTTATCATCTTTAGTTATTTCTAATCAAAATAAATATCAAATTATTAATATTAATTTAACTGATATAGATGATGATTTTGCTAAAGTATTGACTAAGATTTATTCAAGATTAATATTTGAATATTCTAAATCTTTAAAAAGACGTGGAAGTATACCTTTTCATATAATACTTGAAGAAGCTCATAGATATATTCAACAAGATAATGATAGATTTTTACTTGGTTATAATGTATTTGAAAGAATTGCTAAAGAAGGACGTAAGTATGGTGTTATATTAGGACTTATTTCACAAAGACCTGTGGAAATTTCTGATACTGTTATTTCTCAATGTACAAATTTCTTAATATTTAAGATTAACCATCCACTTGATGTAGAATATATTAGAAAAATGGTTCCAAATATTACAGATGAGATTATTGAAAAACAAAAGTCATTGCAAGCTGGTACTTGTTTAGGTTTTGGTTTAGGTTTTAAAATACCAATGATTATTAAATTAGAGATGCCTGATCCTTCTCCTTTATCAGGAAATTGTGATGTCTTAGGAATATGGAGTGCTAGTAATATGGTTTCGAATACAAGTGTTAGTCCAAGTACTTATCAAGGCGTAAGTACAAGTGTTAATCCTATTGTTAGTAGTCAACTAAGTAATATTAGTTATAGTAATTATACTAATAGGGAAACAACTGGTATACCTGAAGTAGGGGGAAGTTTACCAGAAATTGATTTAAATAATTAGTTTTTAATAAAAAATAGTGATTTTTCGCTATTTTTTTCTTTAATTATTTAATCTTTTTTTGTATAATAACGATTAGGTGATATTATGTTTGAAAACTTAGGTGATAGGTTACAGAATGCGATACATAAGATAAAAGGATATGGTAAGATAACTGAGGATAATATCAGTGATGCGATGCGAGAAATACGTCTTGCATTATTAGAGGCTGATGTTAACTATAAGGTTGTTAAAGAGTTTACTAATATAGTTAAGGAAAAAGCTTTAGGGGAAGAAGTTGTTTCTAGTATTAATCCTGGAGATTTATTTGTTAAGATTGTAAAAGATGAACTTACTGAATTATTAGGAGGAGAGTCTGCTCCACTTAATATGAATGGAGATCCAGCAACTTTAATGCTTGTTGGTTTACAAGGTTCAGGAAAAACAACTACTATTGGAAAACTTGCAAACTTTTTAAGAAAAAAACATAGTAAGAAACCTTTACTTGTAGCTTGTGATGTATATAGACCAGCTGCAATAGATCAGTTGAAACAAATTGGTAAACAATTAAATATAGAAGTTTATGAAGAAGGAAAGAAAGATCCAGTTGAAATATCATTAAATGCGATTAAGTATGCTAAAGAAAATAAGTTTGATTATGTTTTAATAGATACTGCTGGTAGACTTCATATAGATGAAGAATTAATGGATGAGCTTGAAAATATAAAGAATAAAGTTAATCCACAAGAAATATTATTAGTAATAGACTCAATGATGGGACAAGATGCGATAAATGTTATTACAGGTTTTAATGATAAATTGCCACTATCTGGAGTAATTCTTACTAAACTTGATGGAGATACTCGTGGTGGTGTAGCTTTATCAGTTAGACATCTAACTAATGTTCCGATTAAGTTTATTGGTGTATCAGAAAAACTAGATGGTCTTGATTCTTTTGACCCGGAAAGAATGGCCGGAAGAATTCTTGGTATGGGAGATATTATTTCTCTTGTTGAAAAGGCAACAGATGCGATTGATGAAAAAGAGGCTGAAAGAACAGCAAAAAGAATGCAACAAGGTAAGTTTGATTTGGAAGATTTCTTATCGACTATGAAGCAAATGAAAAAATTAGGTCCTCTTGAAAATTTAATTAAAATGATTCCAGGTGCTAAAAAGATGGGACTTACTGACGTAAAAATAGATCCTAAGCAAATGGCACATATTGAAGCAATTGTACTTTCTATGACTCCTAAAGAAAGACGCAATCCAGATATTATAAAGGCTAGTAGAAAGACAAGAATTGCGAGTGGTTCTGGAACATCTGTACAGGAAGTAAATAAGTTACTGCAACAGTTTGATCAGATGAAGAAAATGATGAAACAAATAAATAGTGGTAATTTTAAGTTACCTTTTTAAGGAGAATATATTATGAATATAAGTGAATTTAAAGATAACAAACAAATGAGTGGAAAAGATATAAATGTATTAGAAAAGTTATGTAATAAAACTGGCAACTGTTCTATGAATGGTTATTTGGCATCTTCATTAGTAGATTGTTCTTTTGATGAAAATGGAGTTTTAGAGTTTTATTCTTGCAAAAAAGATGAGAGTGGTACGACAGATTCTATTGGATGTGTTTTAGATGATAGTGTTTTAATAAAGCAAGTTCAAAAGGGAGAATTATCTGATTATAGTAGACTTTATTCTTGGAATGTTGAAGATGGAGTTTATACATATTTAGAGTTTGATGATAAATCTGCATTAAATACTTTTTATAATAGAATTAAAAGAATGGGTGTAAATTTATGTGATGATGATCTTTCTACATCTTTACAAGGGATGGGACTAACATTTGATAATGTTACAAAAGTTTTGATTAATCAAAAAGTTGATCCACTTATGTCAATGTTTGATGAAGAGAAAAAGAGTGAAGGTTCACTTGTATTATAGATGTCATTTGACATCTTTTTATTTTATGAGAATTTTAAGAAGAATTAATATGATGGATTTTTATTATAGATATTTAATTTAAATTTATAAATGGGCTTTTTTAGTAGATGATATTTATTTTATACATACTATATTTTAGGAGGGATATAATGTACAATAATGATTTATTTCAAAGTACAAATGACACTTCTATAAATGGTAATAATAATTTCGTTAATAATGATACTGAGATAAACTATACTAATAATAATACTGTTGGTGGAATGATGGGTGGAATACCAAGTGGTGGTTGTGGACAAAATGGTTCTGAGAGAGTAGTACATAGAACATTTATGCATGATGTTCCACATACTTGTCCAGTTCATACACGTATTATTAATCATCATGTTTATAGACATATCTATAGACCAGTATATACTTGTAGCGAAGAAAATGTTTGTAGTAATATTCAATGTGGTTCTTGTAGCCAATTTAGATAAAAGTCGAAAGACTTTTTTCTTTACTTGTAAAATTTAGTGTACACTTCTGTCAATTTACTTGTAGTTTTACAATGAGTAGTTTATTCTAATAATAGGGAGTGTGATACAATGATTTATCCTTCAATTGACAAATTACTTAATATCGTAGAATCTAAATATGAGTTAGTTCATATTTCAGCAAGAAGAAGCAAACAAATTTCTAAAGAAGGATTTTTACAAATGCCTGAATCCGAGTACAAAAGTAAAAAGAATATAGGAAGGGCTCTAGAAGAAGTCTCAGAAGGACTTGTAGAGGTTAAGAAGAGAGGAGAATAGTCCTCTTTTATTTTTGGATTTATGTTATAATTTAGTTAGGTGATTCTTATGAAAATCAGTAAATATAAAAAAAATAGGCAAGGTAAGTATGTTGTTTATTTAGATGATGGTAGAGAACTTATCTTATATGAAGAAGTAATTTTAAAGTTTGATTTGTTGCTTACAAAAGAAGTACTTGATTCTCAAATAGAAGAGATTAATAATGTTAATTTTGAATATGATGTTTATTATGTTGCGTTAAAGAGCATACAAAGTAGATTTAAAAGTACGAATGATTTAAGAACTTTTCTTATTAATAAAGAATATCCACTTGATTTAATTGATAAAGCAATAGAAAAACTTACAAAACAAGGTTATTTAAATGATAGAAGTTTCGCGAAAAGTTATATTAATAGTCAAATTATTACTACTGGACATGGTCCTTTAAAGATTGCGAATGATTTAGCTAATAAGAAAATAGATCCTATTATTATTGAAGAAGAGATGAGTGTATTTACAGATGATATTATTGCTGAAAAAGTTAATAAAAAGATTGGAATACTTATAAAGAGTAATCGTAATAAAGGAGGAGTGGTTTTAAAACAAAAAATTATTAATTCTTTGAAAGCTGATGGATTTGAGTATTCTTCAATACTAAAAGAGATTGATAAGTATGATTTTAAGAATGACAATGATTTGGCAAGAAAAGAATATTTAAAATTATACAAAAAATATAGTAAAAAATATAGTGGTTATGAATTAGAGAACTTTATAAGAAATAAGCTATTTCAAAAAGGATTAACTTATGAAGAAGAATAGAATATTTATTTTAATGATATTATTAATTATATCTTTTTCATTATTTATAATTAGTTATTATAGTATAGACCCTGATTATTTGTGGCATATTAAAGCTGGAGAAGTATTTTTTAATGATGGGATCATTACGAAGGATATGTTTTCTTGGATAGTTAATGGTAAATATTGGATGTGTCATGAATGGTTATTTGAAATTATAATTTATATTTTTAAGATTATTTTTGGTAAATTACATATATTTATTTATTGCTTTGTATTTATTAGTTTATTACTTTTATCATTATTTATTATGAATAAAGATAATTATCTTAAGAATATTGTGTTTACACTTATATGGTTTTTATTTTCTCTTATACTTATACCTGGGGTACAGGTAAGACCTCAACTTATGAGTAATATTTTACTTCTTTTAACTATTTACTTATGTAATGATAATTATAAGAGTATTAATTCCAAAAAAATATATTTACTTCCTTTTATTAGTATATTATGGAGTAATATTCATGGTGGAAGTAGTGTATTTTCTTATTTGTTTCCAATTATTTATCTTTGTTGTGGATTATTTAATTTTAAGTTTAATAAAATTTATAGTGAAAGAATTAGTTCTATTCAAATAAAAAGATATTTATTAGTTATCTTATTATGTATTATAGGTGTATGTATTAATGTTCATGGTTTTAAGATGCTTTTATATCCTTTTACTAATATGCTTGATAGTACAATGCTTTTAAATATTAGTGAGTGGAGAAATAGTTCATTAAGTGAGATAGGTCATTATCCATATTTTATTTTACTTTTATTTGTTTTATTTATTTTTATTTTTAGTAAGAAAAAAATTAAATTACTTGATTTTATATTATTTCTTATATGTGTATTTTTAGGATTAAAAAGTATTAGATTTTGGTTTTATACTTATATTATTATGTCTTTTTATATATTTGATTATATTGAGAAAAGAAATAATGATAAAAATACTGATTTATGTTTAGTTTTTTTATCTTGTTTATTATTTATTATGTTTATTAGTCATTCTTCTACAATATTTAATTCAAAGAGTTATTATTTACTTAATAATAAAGATATTAGTTTTATTAAGAAACTTGAGATGAATAGACCTTTTAATATGTATGACTATGGTGGAGATTTAATATATAATGATGTCGATGTTTTCATTGATGGAAGGGCTGATTTATATTCTAAATATAATTATAAGGATTATCTTTCTATTTCTAAACTTGAGGGTGACTATATTAAATTAATTGATAAATATGATTTTGATTATTTTATTGTAGATTCTAATTATCCTATTAATACTTATTTAAAGTATAGTGAACTTTATTCTAATATTTATAATAATAAAGATTTAATTATATATAAAAAGAACTATTCTGGTGAATAGTTCTTTTTTGTTGAATAGTTTTTATTCTGTTGTTGATGAAGCACTTTCTATTAAATTATCCATATAATCATTATAGGCTTTTTCTAATGTAGTGTCGTTCCAACTTAATTTATTTTTTTCTCTTACTTTTACTAATGCTTTATAGTATAAAGTTGAGTCTGAATTTAATTTTTCTTCTTTTATTTTATCTTTTATATCATCTTTAATATCTTTTAATTTTTCTTTATCTTTTTCTCCTGTTTTTAGGATTATATGATATCCGTGTTGTGTTTTTACTGGTTCTTTTGTATATTCATTATTTTTTAATTCTTTTACTGCATCTGCAAATTCAGTTGCCATTTCATTTAGATCTATGTATCCTAAATCTCCACCATTTGAAGCAGTAGCTTTATCTTTTGAATTCTTTTTGGCAAGACTCGCAAACTTTTCTCCATCATTTAATTTTTTAATAATATCTTGAGCTTCTTTTAAAGCTTTTTCTTCAGCTTTAGTTTTTTCATCAGCATTTGCATCTTCGTTTGCTTCAGAAGTAATTAAAATATGGCTAACTTTTACTTGTGGATAAACTTTTTCATTATAGTATTTTTCTATTTCTTTATCAGTTATTTCATCTAAAACATATTCTTCTACAGCTTTATTTCTTTTGAATTCTAATGAAAGTTTTTCTCTAAGTTCTTTTTCTGATTCAACTCCAAAATAAGTTCTTAAAACATTTGTATATGTTTCTTCATCAGAACCATAATATGTTTTAATTTGTTCAATTTGATCATTTATTTCTTTTTCTTCTTCATCTGCATATTTTTTGTATTTTCCTTCAAATATGCTTTTATCAATCATTTCAATTAATAATCTAATATTATCTTCTTTTATTTCATTATAATATTCTGTTGCGGTAATTTTTTCTTTATTAGTTGAAACTGCTACTTTAGAACCATTTTTTACTTCAATTTCTTTTCCACATCCTGTTGTTAGTAATAAAATCATTAATAATAGGGATGCTCCTTTTAAATATTTTTTCATAATTTCCTCCGTTCATATTAAATAATAGCAAAAAATTGTTGGCAGTGCAACAAATGAAGCACATTTTTTATGTTTTCCCATACAATATTTTGAAGGAGGAATAATTATGACTAATTGTGGATCATCTTCTGCTATTGTGCTTGTATTGTTTATACTTTTAATCATTATTTTAGGCGCTTCAATATAAAGAAAATAAATACCAATATTGGTATTTATTTTAATTTATTAAATACAACGTCTAAATCTTCTTTTTCATTATCGTATTGAAAGTCAGCATTATCATTTGGATATCTTGGAATAAGATGAATATGATAATGTTTTATTTCTTGACCAAGTCCATTATTTTGGGCTAATGTTAATCCTTCACAATTTAGTTTTTCTTTTAATAAAGGATATAGTTTTTCTTTAATTACTTTAATTGAATGCATTATTATATCTTCTTTTGTATCCATTATATTTTCCATATGTTCTTTTGGAATTACTAGTAAGTGTCCATTTGTTGCTGGATTGATATTCATAATTACTTTTATTAAATCATCTTCATATACAGTTCTTGAAGGAATTGAACCTTCTACAATTTTACAAAATAAACAATCTTTCATAATTACCTCCTAATTTAAATATTTATATGATATATTGTTTTCTTTTAATAACTGTGAATTATTATTTTTTAATATGTCATCTATAATTAATTCACTATTGATATTAGTTATAAATGTTTCATCAATATTTGATATTTCTATCTCATTTATTATATCATTTTTATCTTGTATTTTTATTATAAAATATTTTGGTGTTATATTATTAGAGAGTAGGGTATTAATAAATTTATTAATTTCAAAGATAATTTCTTTACTATTAAAGCTATTTATTAATAATTCTTTTTCTATATAATATATTTTTAAATTTGATACATCTTCATTTATTATTCTATTTTGAACTTTTTCTGAGTATTCATTTATTGTTTTTATAAATTTAACGTTGCAATCTAGATTTGTTTTTCCTTTAATTATTTTTTCTATTTCTTTTTCTTTATTAGTTAATATTTCTTTTCCTAATATATAGTCTTCTTCATAAGTATCAGTTATTTTACCTTTATAAAAAGTTACATAGAAACTTTTATTGTTTGATATTACTTTTGCTTTATATTTATTATTTTTATATTGTATTTCATTTATATTTATAGTGTCTTTTATATCTGCATAGTTTGTATTTAAATATTCTTCTATTTTTTCTTTTATTTTGGGAGTAAATAGTTCTCCTCCTTTTTCATTCATTATAATTAATCCAAAAGATATTATTACAAACATTGTGAATATTGCTCTTCCAATTATTAAACTGTTTTTATTCATATACGTCACCTATTTAATTGTATCTTATTATCATTTTTATTTCAATTTAATATAATAATCTTTTAAAAATCTATTGTTTTGAAAAAGAATGTGTGATATATTTATAACTAGATTAGTGTAGAATATTAGGTGGTGTATGTATGAAAATCGAGAAGGGTATTGTTAAATATAAAGATCGTAGCGATATAGTATGCACTTATGGTACTACTGATGATGGTACTAAATATTATTTTTTAGATGAAAATGATGAAAAGAAGTTTACAAATGGGAACAGAATTGTTTCTTCTCTTTTGGTTGAAGCAATAGATCCAATGGTTAAGGCTTCTAATATTGGTGTTATTGATGGTGAAGGAGTAGTAGTTATTCCTTGTGTTAATCGTTCTATTAGACCAATAGATGATAATACTATATTAGTTGAAGCTTCTGTTCCAATCAGTCAAAGCGTAATAGATGCGGTTGAGTTAAGAAATGACCCTCTTGCTGCTACTAAATTAGTTTCTACACCAGCTACTATTAAAGATAAAATTAATAAACAAATGGGTACTGAAGGAAAATATGTTTTTAATGACCAATTTTCTGAAGCTACTATTTGTGATATAAATGGTAATAATCTTGTTGATAATGAATATTATAGTTTTATTGCTCAAGCAAATGGGAAATTATATATGAGTAAGAATGTTGCTGAAACTGATGTTAAAGAACTTTCTCTTACTATGGCTCCACTTGATGTTGCAAATGTTAATGTTCCTGAGACTGTTGTTGAAAATGCTTTATCCGCTGATAATAGTGTTGTTACAGCAGTTGATGAGTCTATACCAGCAGATGCAGTTGCACCAGTTGATGCTATGGCTTCAAGTGAAGATGAAATTATTCCTTATAATGATGAGTTGTCTACAGTTGTAGATGAGTCTTTGGTTGCACCTGAAGGAGTTACTACTACTGTTGAAGAGAAACTTCCAGAAGTTCCTGCTTTAGATAGCGGTAGTTTGGAATCTACAAATGGAGATGAGTTACTACATGATAATGCACCTGACTTCCTTACAGCAGAAGATATGTTATCTGCTACAAGTGATATTCCTCCAATGGTTGAAGGAAATGAAAATGAATTAGATGTTCCAGCTGTAAATCCTGGTGCTGAGGCGGGATTTGATGTTATGCCTACAGATATGAGTATTGTTGCTCCACCAGATGAATTGGTTGCTGATGAAAATGGTGCTGATGTTCAACCTGAAATTCCTGCAGTTGTACCTAATGCTATGGCTTCAGTAAATAATTCTACTGATGAAGTTGTAGATGAGATAAAAGATGTTGATAATGGATTAGTTGCTAAAAATGATGTTGTTAGTGATGCTCCTGTTGAAGGTGTTACTGATACGATGGATGAAGTTGCAAAAGTTGCAGAAGAAAGTATTGAAAGCAATCCTATTCCAGATGTTCCTAATGCAGCAGATGCTGTTGCAAAAGCAGCCGAAGAAAGTACTGAAGGTGTTTCTATTCCGGAGGTTCCTAGTGCAGTAGAAGAAGTTGCAAAAGTTGCTGAAGAAAGTGTTTCTATTCCAGAGGTTCCTAATGCAGTAGAAGAAGTTGCAAAGGCTTCTGAAGAAAGTGTTCCTGCAGTTGGAGAAGAAAGTGCTGATGTTAAACAAGATGCTGATTCTATTGCTGATGAGACTGCTATTGATATACCTGCAGTTCCTGAGGTTGGTACAGATGTAGTTGAAAGTGCTGATGCTGCTAACAACGATAGCAGTGTTGTTGAAGATAAAGCAGCTGATACAAACAACGTACTTGATGTTATTTCTAGCTTTAGTAATCCAGTTTCTCAACCTGATAAATTATGTGATGAGGTTACTGATGAAGTTAAAGCAGAAAAGTTAGGTTCAGATGAAGCTATATCAAGTGCTCCATTAACAATTGATCCACATACTGTTGCATCTACTGTTGATAAAGATGGAAATGGTATTAATGATAGTATTGATAATGGTAACTTAAACAATAGTAATCAAATTATAGATATATTTAAAGATGTTAAACAACCTGCTATTGATGATTCAGTAAGTAAATTAAGTTCTTCTTTAGATAATAGTTTAGATTTCTTAACTAAGGATTATCCAAATCCTGCTGATGGATTTAATAATAGACCGGTTGAAAGTTTTGGTTCTCAGGAATATAGTATTCCGAATAATAGCCAATATGGTTCATTATTTACTGATACTAAAACAGATAAATTACCATATGGTGATGACAATATCATGAGTGATGTTGTCAAATCTATGAGTGATTTAATGAGACAAAATAAAGAACAAAGAAATACAATTGTTCAATATCAAGAAAGACTTGATGCATTAGAAGCACAAAGAAGAATGGCAATTGAACAATATAAACAAACAGCTATTAGAGTAGAAGCCTTATCAAGTAAATTAAGAGTTTTAGAAGAAAATAGTACTAGACTTGAAGCTCGTAATCAAATGTATGAGACAAGATTACACGATCAAGAAAAAATCATTGCTTCTCAAGATAGAGAACTTAAAACATTAAGACCTCAACTTGAAGGTAAACAAGATTTAGTTAAATTACTTGCTGATGCTAAAGCATTACTTGGAAATGATAATGAATATTCTTCTTATAATGATGGGAGTAATTACTATAGAAGAGTAGCTTAATAGATAAAAAACCGACATGTTGGTTTTTTTATTTATTTATGATAAAATTAGTTTAATTTCTAATTAATATTTACATAGAATATTTATATGTAGAGGTGATATTTATGCATAGAGAAGATTTTAATATGTTAGAAAAAAATATTGTTTATTTTGATAATGGAGCAACTACGTTAAAACCTAAATGTGTTATTGATAAAATGAATGAATATTATTTAAATCATACATCTAATATACATAGAGGAGATTATGATGCAGCAATTAAGACAAATGAGTTATATGATAATGTTAGAAATATTATTGGTAAATTTATAAATGCTGATCCTAAATGTTGTATATATACTAGTGGTACTACTATGTCTTTAAATATGGTTGTTTTTGGTTATATGAGAAAACATTTAAAAAAGGGAGATGAGGTTTTACTTAATAAAGGGGAACATGCTTCTAATGTTCTTCCTTGGATTAAATTATCTGAAGAAATAGGTATTGTTATTAAATATGTTCCTTTAGATGATAATCATGCTCTTACTTTTGAAAATATAAAGAAATGTGTTAGTGATAAAACAAAAGTAATTTCACTTGCTCATGTTACAAATGTTATTGGTGATGTTAGAGATATTAAGACAATTGGTAAGTTTTGCCATGATAATAAAATATTATTTAATGTTGATGGTGCTCAAAGTGTTCCACATATGAAGGTTGACTTTAAAAATAGTTATATTGATTTTTTAAGTTTTTCTGGTCATAAGATGTGTGGTCCTACTGGTATTGGTGTACTTGTTGGAAGATATGAACTTTTAGAAGAGATGGAGCCATTATGTTTTGGCGGGGGAATGAATGCTTTCTTTGAAGGAGATGGAAGCTATGGTTATAGCGAAATTCCTGTTCGTTTTGAAGCTGGTACGCCTCCTATTGCCGAAGTTATTGGTCTTGGAGAAGCAATTAATTATTTGATGAGTATTGGTATGGATAAAATACATGAACATGAAGTTGAATTAAAAAAATATCTAGTTGATAAAATTAAAGATATTCCCAATATTATTGTTTATAATAAAAACAGTGAAAGTGGAATACTTGCGATTAATATAGATGGTGTTTTTGCTCAAGACTCATCAGTATTTTTAAATCATTATAATATATATGTAAGAGCAGGAAATCATTGTGCTAAAATGTTAAAAGATGAGATTAATATAAAAAATACTGTTAGAATTAGTATGTATTTTTATAATGATTATTCAGATATAGATAGATTAATTGAAGCTTTATCTAATAGTAAAGATATATTTAAAATAGTTTTATAGGTGATATTATGGATGAAAATTTAAGAAGAGAAATAATGCTAGATAATTATCAAGATCCATATCATAAAGGTTTAGTTGATGAAGATGGATATGAAAGAGTTAATACTAATAGTGAAAGCTGTATTGATAATTTGGATTTTATTATGAAAATAGAAGATAATATTATAAAAGATATTAGATTTGATGGAGAGGCATGCGCTATTAGTACATCTGCATCATCTATATTAATAAGAAAATTAATTGGATTAACTGTTGATGAATCAATTGAAATTTTATCTAATTATGAGAATATGATTAATGAAGTTGAATATGATTCTGATTTATTAGGAGAATTAAATGTATATTGTGAAATATATAAACAACCTAATAGAAAGAATTGTGCTTTACTTCCAGATGTTGCGATTAGAAAATTACTTAATAAACTTAAGAATAATTAATTTTATTCTTTTTTTATAATCTTTTTTATTGCTTGGATTTTGTTAATTGATAATGATTTATTTCTATATTAAATTTTAAATTTTATATTATTTTATTGGTAGTAATTTACTATTTTTATGATTTGCTTACGATTTATAAATATATTAGTATATCGCCTCGAAAGGAGGTGTTATATGCTTAATCAAGTCATATTAGTTGGAAGATTAACAAAGGATATTATAGTTAATAAGTCTAATAATGGAAAGGTAGCAACTATTTCTTTAGCTATACCTAGAAGTTTTAAGAGTAGTGATGGAACTTATGCTACTGACTTTGTTGATTGTGTTGCTTTTGATAGTATTGCTTCTAATACATGTGAGTATTGTGGAAAAGGAGATATTGTAGGAGTTAAGGGAAGAATACAATCTAGGGTTGTTGATAAAGATGATAAGAAAGAATATATTACTGAGATTATTGCAGAGAAGGTTACTTTTTTATCTAGTAATAATAGGAAAGACGAAGAAGAGGAAAAATAATAATCGTAAAGAGAAGTTTCCTCTTTTTATTATGTTTATGTTATAATCTAATTATAGGGTGATTATATGGAAATAGTAGATTATAATGATAAATATTTTGAGAGTGTCAGTCTATTACTTAAGGATACTTTTAATTATGAAAAAAGTAGAGTTAGTAGTCCTTTATCTCATGAATTTGTTTGTTTAATTGATGGTGCTGTTGTTGGATATTTTATATTAAATGAAATGATTGATGTTGTTAGAAATATAAAAATATTTCATGTTGATTATGTATGCGTTGATTCAAAATTTAGAGGTAGAGGTATTGGAAAAAAGATGATGGAGTATGCTGTTAACTATGCTAAAAGTAATGGTGGTACGAGAATGGAACTTACTTCTGGTAATCAAAGAGAAGCAGCTCATAGACTTTATTTAGGAATGGGATTTGTTAAAAGAGATACTACTGTATTTAGAAAGGATTTAATATGATATTAGATATAATTAATAAAAAAAGATTAGGAAAAGAATTAAGCTATAAAGAATTAAATTTTATTTTTAATGGATATTTAAATGGAGATGTTGCTGATTATCAGATGAGTGCTTTACTTATGGCTATTTGTATAAATGGTATGAGTGATGAAGAGACTTTTGCACTTACAAAGATTTTTATAGATAGCGGAGATGTTTTAGATTTTAGTGATTTAGATGGCATTAAAGTTGACAAACACTCTACTGGGGGAATTGGAGATAAAACAACTTTAGTAATTGTTCCAATTGTTTCTGCTTGTGGATGTCCTGTTGTTAAAATGAGTGGAAGAGGTTTAGGTTATACTGGAGGAACAATTGATAAGTTAGAAAGTATACCCGGTTTTAGAATTGATTTAAGTGATGAAGAAATAATTAAACAGGTTCATGATATTGGACTTGTTGTTACTGGCCAGACTGGAGACTTAGTTCCAATGGATAAAGTTATTTATGCACTTAGAGATGTAACTTCTACTGTTTCTTCTATTCCTTTAATTGCTTCATCTATTATGAGTAAGAAGATTGCAGGTGGTGCAGATAAAATCGTTATTGATATTAAAGTTGGAAGTGGAGCTTTAATTAGTACAAAGGAAGATGCTAAAAAACTTAGTGATTTAATGATTAGAATTGGTAAATTTTATAATAGAGAAGTTCGTACTTTTATTAGTGATATGAATGCTCCTTTGGGTAAATGTATTGGAAATAGTTTAGAAGTTTTAGAAGCAATAGATGTATTATCTGGAAAAATATCTGATGGTAAGTTTTATGATTTGTGTATTTTGCTTGCATCTAATATGGTTAGTATGTCTTTAAATATATCTGTTGAAGATGCAGAAAAGATGGTTTTAGATGTTTTAAAGAGTAAAAAAGCATATGAAAAATTTAATGAAATGGTTAAATATCAAAAAGGAGATATTTCTAAGATAAAGGTTAGTGATAAAACTTATGCAATTAAATCTCCTATTAAGGGAGAGATTAAGAAAATAGATGCTTTGGCACTTGGAAAACTTTCTCTTGCTTTGGGAGCTGGGAAAGAAACAATAAAGGATAAGATTGATTATAGTGTTGGGATAAAACTTAATAAAGTTATTGGAGATAAAGTTAAAAAAGGTGATGTCTTGGCAACAATTTATTATAATAAGAAACTTCCAGAGATTGATTTAGATAATATTTATAAATTTAATTAAAAATGATTTGAAAAATTATAATATGTGTTATAATTGTGTTATAAGGTAAGGTGAAAATTTATGGAAAAAATATACATGGAGGAATATAATCAAAAGAAAAAGAAAAATGTTAGTTTCTCTGTTATATTATCTTTTGCAGTTGCGATATTTGCAATTGCATCGCTTGCTATCGTTGGATTCAATCAAATTAGTTATGCTGCTCCAACACCATACGTTGAGGATACTTTGACTTTCAACATTGCTGGAGGGGAAAATCCAATATATTTTGTTGCGGATGCTGGTGCTGCGATAGGAAGATTTAATGTTCCTGTTTATTTAGCAGGATCAACTGATTTTACATCTGGAACTCCTATTTTCTGTGTTGAACATTTTGCAGATATATCTAATGGTTCTACATACACTAAAAGTAGTGAGATTGTAAGTGATCCAGGACTTATTTATATTTTAAGTAAAAGTGGTGTTCTTGGTGGAAAAGGGATTTATTCTTCTGATATGACAAAAATGGAGAATAGATACATTGAAACTTATTCAACACAAGTTGCTATTTGGGTATATTTGTATGAAAAATATTATTCAGTAGATCAAACTAAATTTGTTAAGTATTCATTAGCTGGTTTTGATAAAGATCATCCAAATGATAATCCTGCAGAGGCAAGTGATCATTATAATGCAATTAAAAATGCGACATCATTAAGTGTTAATAGTGTAACTGGGGAATCTCTTTCTTATAACATTCCTACTTTATATACTGAAAAGATAGGACCTCTTATTGAGGAAGCTAAAACTTCAGGTGTTATTACAAAATCTTTAACAATAAACGGAAGTACTACTATTTCTAAGGTTGGAGATGATTCATTCTATCAAACTTCTCAATTAAGTGTTTCTAGTTCGCCAGCTAATGATTTATTAAGTTATGTAGTTTCTGTATCTGGAATTGATGGAGCTATTGTTGTTGATGCTGATGGTAATGAAAAATATCAATATAATGCAGGAGATAAATTCTTTGTAAGAATTCCTGTTAATAAAGTTACTTCAAATGTTGCTTCAATTAATGTTCATGTTAATGCAACAGTTCAAAATTATTTAACTGCTTCATACTTCATTAATGGTGATTTTCAAAAAGTAATTTTAGTTACATCTGATCAAGGTAATATTGAAACTGATAGAAATATTCAAATAGTTGGTACACCTAATACAGGAATGAATAAAGCTCAAACAATTTATTTCATTGGTTTAGTTGTATTATTATGTGGTATTGGAATAATCTACGCAAATTCTAAACATGCAGATTTTGAAGAGTAGATTTAAAAAGAGCCGTACATTATTGTTGGGCTCTTTGCTTGTCTTTTTTGGATTTGTTTTTCTTTCCTGGGACTATCTTGTTAGAATGAGAGATGAAGTTTACTCAGATATTAAGATTAAAATGATGGGAGAGACTAAGCTTCCTGAAAAAGTTCCTAGTTCAAACTCAGTTATTCCAAGTAATACTGAAAACTATGTTGAAAATAACGATTATGTGGTAGATTATAGTATTTATTATGGGGTTTTGGAAATCCCAAAGATTAGATTAAAAAGGGGATTCTACAATGTAGATTCAAAAAATAACAATATAGATAAGAATGTTACTATGGTTCAAGGTTCTACTATGCCTGATGTTGGTGGTAATCTAATACTAATGGCTCATTCTGGTAATGCATACGTTTCCTATTTTGCATATCTTTACAAATTAGGAGTAGGAGATGACTGCTATATACTATATAATGGTCAATCTTATCATTATGTAATTACAAATATATATGAAGTTGAGAAAAATGGAGTTGTTAATATAGAGACAAATCCTAGTGTATCTTCACTTACATTAATTACATGTACTAAGGATAATGATGCAACTCAAACTGTCTATATTGCTGAAAATGTTGGTTAGAAGAAGGTGATATTATGGAGTTATCTTTAATAGATAAATTAGGTGTTATTTTTGAGTATCTATTTTCATCATTTTTATCTTTAGAGATTTTCATATTGAATCTTCTTCTTTTAATTATATTAATTGTTAATATTAAGAAAAAAAATTTATATATAAGTCTTTCTGCTATTGGAGTGTATGTTGGATTTATTATTGGTATATTTATTAGTTATACTGATTATGTTAGTCATTGTATTGATACTTTTGTAAAAGGAGTAATGAATTATATTTATTTTCCTTCACCTATTGCTTATTTTTTCATAATGGTTTTTGTAGTAATCGTGATTCTTGTTACTTTATTTAGTAATAAAATGACTGCTTTTAAGAAGATTTTTAATTATTGTAATTTTAGTTTAATGTTTTTCTTCTTTATATCTTTTATGTCGATTGTTGCTTATCAAAATGTTGATTTCACTGATTTCTTAGTTTTATATCAAAATGATGTAATTCTTTCGATAATACAGATTAGTAATTTTATATTATTCTTTTGGATTATTTTTACTGCATTTTATTATTTATATAAGATGTTTAAAAGGAAGTTTGAAAAAAAAGACTGATTACCAGTCTTTTATTTTTGTTGCATAATATTCTTCAAATGATATGTCATTTTCATGGATGTGTTTAGCAATGTCTAGTCCTACATATCGATAGTGCCATGATTCATATTGGTAACCTGTTTCTTTTTCTTTGTCTTTTGGAAATCTTAAAATAAATCCATATTTATAAGCATTTTTTTGCATCCAATCAAATTCTTTTGTTTTTTCAAAGTTTGTGTAAGTTTCTTTTCCATTATATACATCAACTGCAAGTCCTGTTTGATGTTCTGAATGTCCTGGTCTTCCTGAATATGTATCGGCTTTTTCTTTACCGTCAGTTTTTACATATTTATCATATAGATTTACTTGATATGAATAGCTTCTATATGTTGACATGGCAATTATGCTATATCCTTCTTTTTTAGCATCTTTGGCTAGAGACTCAAAAGCTTCTTTTGCATAATTTACTAGTTTCATATTTGTTAATGCATACATTTTGCTTATACTTTCTAAGTTTTCTGGAATGTAGTTTTCATCTAAATAATAATGTTTATTTACTAATATTTTTTCTGTACCTGGTTTTTCTGCTGGCTCTATATTTTCATATTGCTTTAAGTCCATTTGCATGTTTACGTTTTTTATTATTTGGACTATTGGTAAATATTTATTGTTTTTTTTGTATTCAATATATCTATCCAAATAGTCATTATTAAAGAATTCTATTTGTTTATTAATATTTTCTAATTCATCATATTTTTCTTTAGTAGTTTTTTCTTCTATATTGTTTTCTATATTTGGTTTTTTATCAATTTTTTCTTTTGTTAGTAATGTTGGTACTTTTATTATAGAGTAGGTAATTAAGATAATTATTATTATAAATATGGTAAAGTTTTTCTTTTTAATTTTTATTTTTTTTATTTTTCTTTTGGCCATATTATCACCTAATTATATAATAGCACTTTAATTAAAAAAATATGAATAAATAGTTAGCAGTTTACATAGAAAAATACTAGGAGGAAAACATGAAAAAATATTTTTTTATATTAGTTTTTTTATTATTAATTTTTCCTTTTAAGGTATTTGGTGCTGAACTTATTCCAAATAGTAAGTCTGGTATTTTAATTGAGGCTAATAGTGGAAAGATTATTTTTGAAAAAGATAAGGATGAACATCAGAGTATTGCATCTTTAACTAAAATTGCATCTTTGATAATAATATTTGAGGAGTTGGAAGCTGGTAATATTCATTATGATGATGTTGTTACTGCTAGTCGTAATGCGAGTGAGTTTGGTGGATCTCAAATCTATCTTGAAGCAGGAGAGAAGATGACTGTGAAGGATCTAATTAAAGGAATTAGTATTGCGAGTGGAAATGATGCAGTTGTTGCGATGGCAGAACATATAAGTGGAAGTGAAGATAAGTTTGTTAGTAGAATGAATAAACTTGTGAAAAGATTAAAATTAAAAAATACTAATTTTGTTAATTGTACTGGTCTTGATGAAGAAAATCATTATTCTTCAGCATATGATGTTGCGCTCCTTGCTCGAGAACTTATTGTTAAACATCCAAAAATTCTTGAATTTTCTTCTATTTATGAAGACTATTTAAGAAATAATACTGATAATAAATTTTGGCTTGTAAATACTAATAAACTTATTCATTTATATAGTGGTTGTGATGGATTAAAGACAGGTCATACTGATGCGGCAGGATATTGTCTTGCTTCTACTGCTAAAAGAGATGGATTAAGATTAATTGGAATTGTTCTTGGAGAAAATGATAGTAATGTTCGTAATAAAGAAACTATGGAACTACTTGATTATGGTTTTAATAATATAAAGATGAACTGTGTATTAAAAAAAGGTGAAGTTATTGATAAAATATGGATAGATAAAACAGATAATAAAGAATATGATGTTGTTTTAAAAAATAATTTGTGTGTTATTGAAGATAAAGATAATTTATATAAATATAATTATAAGACTAATATTGTTAATAAAAATCTTCCTATTAAAAAAGGAGATTCTATTGGTAGATTAGAAGTTTATTATAAAGATAATGTTATTGCTAGTGAAGATGTTACTGTTAAAAATAATATAAATAAAATAAATGTATTAAAATTTATTTTTGAAAGTGTATATAATTTATTTTTTGGTCTATTTTAGTTTACTAAGATAGGGTTTTTTTGGTATAATTTGGTAGAATAGTTTGTATATTTTTAACGAAAGGTAGATTCATATGAAGAATAGTAAACCATATAATTATAGTGCTAAAGATAGAAATAAAAAAAGTCCTGAAAATAAGAATATTAATAAGAATAGGAATAATACAAATAAGAAGAAGACTACTTTATTAGATAATACAATTAAAATTGATCCTGTTCGTCTTAATGATTCTGAGTCATTAGATACAAGTTTTTTGGAAGCAAGGGTTGAAAAAAAGATTAATAAGAATAAGAAATTAAAAGAACGTATTTTAGTTGATAATACAGAGTTATTAAAAAAGTTAACTTTAGTTAGAAGAATTTTTATAGGTATAGCAGTATGTGTTATAGTTATACTTGTTGCTGTTTTTTTAGTTGATAATTCTGATAAGATAAAGAAGTTTATCGCACCAAAGAATGAGAAAGTTTCTAAGCCAAAAGATAAAGATAAAGAAGAAGAGGTATATCCAAAAAATACAAGTGAAATAGATAATAATTATTTATTTGTAGGAGATTTTTATTGTAATAATTTTAATTTTAATGAGTTCGGTTTAGATTATCACTATGTTAAGTCTTGTAGGGATAATTTAACTTCTTTAGATATATCAAAAGATATGAAAGGTATGATTTATAGATATAATCCTTCAATCGTATTTATTCAAGTTGGTCATAATGATATTGAAGTTGGAGAAAAAGATGAGGATATCATTTATAATTTAACTAGAATTATAAACGGAATAAAAGATAATAGGCCTAATGCTTTGATTTATCTTGAGTCAGTGTATCCAATTAATGATGATTCAGAAGATGTGTCATTTGATCGTATAAATAATGATAGAATTATTAAACTTAATAAAATGTACAAAAAATTATGTGATGATTTAGAAGTAAATTATTTAGATGTATATGGTAAATTGGTTAAAGATAAAGAAATTGATTCTACTTATTCAAGTGATGGTTTACATTTAAATAATGATGGATATGAACAAGTACTTAGTCTAGTTAATAAAGTAGTGAGCTGATATTATGAGTAGTAAGAATAAAAAGAAAAGTGTTAATAAATATAAAAATAATTCTAATTATTATCGCAATAATGGTGTAAATAAAAATAATAGTACAAGTATTTATTTTAAAGATAATAAAAATAATAGTACTAGGACTTCATCAAATGACAAGAAGAAAAGTAATAAAAAAAATAATTTAAATGATTTAAATGATTCAAAAGATTTAGAAAAAATAGATGATATAATAAAAGAATTACAAGAAATTAATGATTCTGATGACGACAATACAAATATTTCTATTAATAATGATGATTTAAAAAAGATAAAGGAATTAAGTGATTCTGGTGAGAGTATTGATGATTTAAAGAGTTTAGATAATGATTCTTCTAATGACGTTATTGAAGATAATGAAGAAAATATAGATGACTATGTTTTTGATGATAATGATGAGAATAAGTCTAAAGAAAATAATGAGATAAAAGTAAATGGTAATGTACATAAAAATAAAACTAAGTATGTTATAGGTACTGTACTTGCTGTTGTAATTGTATTATTGTGTGCTTATGGTGTTTTATTCTTTATTAATTATGATACTGTTAAGAAATATGACGATGTAATACTTCCTAATTTTTATCTTGATGAATATGATATGACTAATTTATCTTATGATAATGCTTATGAATTAATAAAAAGGAAAGAGTCTGAAATACTTAAGAAGAAAGTTAAATATATAGTTAATGATAAAGAATATCCTATTGAACTTGGTAGTATGGGTTTGAAAATAGATATTGGTAAGACATTTAGAGAGATTGAGAAATATCAAAAGAAAATGAGTTTTCCCACTAAAGTTTGGTATATTTATAAGAATGAAAAAAAGAAAAATTTTAAAATATATTATTCTTTTAATGATGAAACTTTTGCTCAATTTTTAACTAATTTTAATAATACTGTTAGTGTTGCTCCTATAAATGGACATATTGATGCTAGTGAGGGAGTAAAATATGTAGAGGGTGTTGATGGTTTTACTTTAGATGTTAATAAATCGCGAGAAGATATTATAAAATATTTTGATGGTGTTAGTGATCAAGATGAATTATCTATTAAATTATCTGGTACTAAAGTTTCTGCAACAGACAATGAAAGTTATAAAACTATTGATACTATGACTTCATCTTTTGTAACAACATATGATACTGGAATATATTTGAGAGCACAAAATCTTAGAACTGCAATTAATTACATTAATGGGGCAATTATTGAACCAGGAGAGACTTTCTCATATCATCATTATGCTGGACCTTATGATAAAGAAGGATATGTTTTTTACTATAAGTTTTATGGTAATGGTGTTTGCCAGGTAGCAACTACAGTTTATAACGCTGCACTTCTTGGGGGACTTGAGATTGTTAAAAGATCTCCACATGATAAAAAAAGTGAATATGTAGATGGTGGTCTTGATGCTACTGTTGCTGATTATGGTTCTTGGAATGTCGATATGCAGTGGAAAAATACTTATGATTATCCAATTTATTTGAAGGCCTATGATTATAATGGAGAAGTTCATGTGGAATTTTGGTCTAATCATGATGCTAAAGGTGGAAAAACTTATTCTACGGAGTCTAGATGGTTAGGTGGAAGAAGTTATAAATCTTATTTACATACTTATAAAGATGGGGTAGAAATTGATGTTCATGAGATTGCTTCTACTTACTATATAAATGATTAGAAATCTAATCATTTTTTCTTTATTATTTTGTTATATTATTCTTTTCTTTAACATATTCTTTAATGTAGAAAGGAAATAAATAATTATGGAAATATTAAAAGTTAGTAGTAAATCTAATTCAAATAGTGTAGCTGGAGCTATTGCTAATGTTTTTCGTGAAAAGGGGTCAGTTGAAGTTCAAGCTATTGGCGCTGGAGCTCTTAATCAGGCAATAAAGGCAATTGCGATTGCGAGAGGGTTCGTTGCTCCTACAGGGGTTAATTTAGTTTGTATACCTGCATTTCAAGATATTGTTATTGATAATGAAGAGAGGACTGCTATTAGACTTATTGTTGAGGCTAAATAGTTAGTCTTTTTTCTTTTATTCTTTTTATGTTTATGATATACTCATGATGAAAGGTAGTGTGAGTGTCGATGAATGAAAATGAAGTCGAAAGTCTTGATGTAGAAGAGTTTGTTACGGATAATAATCCTAGCAAGAATAATACATCAAAAGAAAATTTAGGAAAGGGTTTAAATGGAGTTAAGGATGTTTTCAGCAAAGTAAGTGATAAGTCTAAAAAGATTGCGGAAAAAGTAAATGAAGAAGAAGTTAAACAAAAAGAAGATGCATTAGTTACATGTAGATATTTATTTTACTCTGTACTTGATAAAATATTTATTGTTTTATTATTAATTGTATTTTTTGTTAGTACATATTCAATATTCAAAGGATCTATTTCTAGCCTAAATTATGGATTTTGGGGGCGTGTTGGTAGAGAAATTATTTATATTATTATTTTCTTTGTAGTATATCTATTAATTAATTGGTTATATAAATGTTTAGTTAAATCAATGTTGTGTGTTACTAAAACACAAATTTATAGTGAGAAATATATTCCATTTCATAGATGGGAGACAACTATTCCACTTAATAAAGTAACAGCAATTAATTCATATAAATTTTTATGGATATTTAGAGCAGTAGTAATCCATCAATATGGAAAGTTACCATCTATATTTTGGACTTGGAATGCTCAAGAGTTTAAAGATAAAGTAGAAGAATTACTTAATAATACAAATGTTAAAGTTAATAATCAATTTGAAACTAAAAATATTATTAGTAAAAACCAATATAAATATGTTGCAATTTTAGGGGCATTATTAGTAGTTATTTTATCTATAGTTGGAGTAGTTAGATTCTTTAACTATATGCTTAGTGATGAAAGACATATGGATGGAGTTTATACTTATGAAAAGAGTTCTATTACATTAAATAGTGATGGAACTTGTAAATTAGATGTAACTAGTTTAAGTAATGTTTCTGACTGTACTTGGGAGTATGATAGTGATACTAAAACAGTTAATATGAGTTATAAGTATAAATATTTTGGTTATTCTTATAATTCAAGTATTTCTGCAGAATACGAAGATAAAACTTTAACTTATAATGGAAAAGAGTATAAGAAATAATAATGGAGTTCTATAAGAACTCTTTTTCTTTTTCTAAACTTGATTGTTTAATGGTTTTAATTTATAATTAAATTATATAATGAGGAGGCTAATCATGAACGAAAAAGATGCAGAGTATATGGTGTATTGTTCTAGATGTGGATCTCAAATGAAAAACACTAGTAGATATTGTATGAAATGTGGTAATTTAAATCCTGATCATCCTCTTAATAAAGAGTATGGGAAGATTCTGGATAAGGCAAATAAAAAAGAGTTTATAAAAAAAGGATTGTTTTCTGTTGTAAATACTAATGAGATTAACTCAAGAAATACAGAAACTATAGGGATAAGTTCTGATCCAGGTGGATTTAATTTATGCTTTTTTATTAATATAATAGTTTATTTAATATTAGCTATTGCGGTTATTGCTTTCTTTTATTTTACAAATGATCAAGACTTTATTGGATTAGTTTCTTCTAATGTAGGGTATATTTTACTTGGTATTAGTGTATTCTTCTTTTACTCATATGCTTGGGAAGTTATTTTTATAAAAGTTAATTTACCTTGGTGGAGTTCTTTAATTCCTATATATAATTTTTATTTACTTGCTGGTGTTTTACACAATGGTAAAAGATCATATAAAATGATGACTTTAATTCCTATTGTTGGACAGGCATTTTCTTTATACTTAATGTATGAACTAGGAGAGTGTTTTAAAGTATCTGGTATTTTAATGGTTATACTTGCTCCTTTTTATGTTCCATCTGTTGCTTTTGGTGGTAATTCATTTAATAATGTTAGATATGTTAGTAGTACTACTGCTTTAGAGGGAGAATATAAAAAGAAGAAGACTTTTGCGACAATTTGCATTCTTTTTGCATTACTTTCTTTAGCATCAATTGGATTTACTTCTATGAGTGAATTAGGTGGACAAGTAGGAGATGTTAACACTACTTATTTATTAAATATAGCTAATGATTTAGTTAAAGATACAGTTACAAGAGTTAAGGCTAAAGATTATGTTTGTGATTTTGAGGCACCAGTTTTTTATTTCTATTATGAGAATGTTGCTGATTATCTTGATATGCCTTTGGCAGTATTTCATGATAAAGTTAGTGCTTATGTAAAAGTTGAAAATACTGGAATAGTTGGGGAATATAATTACTATATTTCTCTTACTGATGGAGAGAATGGTTTTCCAGAAACTTTGTCTTCTGATTTATCAAATGATAAGGTTGTTGAGTATCCAAGATTAAATAAAATTTATGATAATGGAAATACTTGTCGTTAAAAAGTGTTGAATTATTTAAGAATTTTTATTATAATATATTCAAGTCGATTATTAGAACCAATAATAAGAATAATTAATTTTAGAGAAATCGTGGTTGGTGAAAACGATATTAATTTCTTATTTATCTACTCTATAGATGGATTTATTCCCGGTTAATACCGTTATCTAATCAAGTTAAATTAAGGATGGTACCGTGCTTATGCACTCCTTTGGTATCATTCTTTTTTTGTAGGAGGGTTTTATGAAATTTTTTAAAGTCTCGAAAAGAATAGTTTTTAATTTATATGATTTTAAGGAGGAGATAATATGATAGATATTAAATTAATAAGAGAAAATAGAGAATTAGTTAAAGAAAATATAAAAAAGAAATTTCAAGATGAGAAATTACCTTTAGTTGATGAGGTTTATGATCTTGATAAGAAAGTACGTGATGTACAAGTTAGAGTAGATGGTTTAAAGGCTGAAAAGAATAAGCTTAGTGGAGAAATAGGTAAGCTTATGAAAGATGGTAAAAAGGATGAAGCAGAAGGTGTTAAAAAGACAATTGCTGAGTCTGCAGAAGAAATTACAAAACTTGAAGAAGAACAAGCTGAACTTAGTAAACAAATTAAAGATAAAATGATGGTTATTCCACAAATAATGGATGCATCTGTTCCAATTGGAAAAGATGATAGCGAAAATGTAGAAGTTCAAAAGTTTGGAGATCCTGTAGTTCCAGATTATGAGATTCCATATCATGCTGATATTATTGAAGCAGTTGGAGGAATGGATAAAGATGCAGCTGGTAGAACTAGTGGACAAGGATTCTATTATCTTTTGGGTGATATTGCAAGACTACATGAAGCAATGATTGCTTATGCAAGAGACTTTATGATTGATGCAGGATTTACTTATGCTATTCCACCATTTATGATTCATAGTGATGTTGTAACAGGTGTTATGAGTTTCCCTGAAATGGAAGCTATGATGTATAAGATTGAAGGAGAAGATTTATATCTAATTGGTACTTCTGAGCATAGTATGATTGGTAAATTTAAAGATCAAATAATTAAGAAAGATGAATTACCTATTCATATGACAAGTTATTCTCCATGTTTTAGAAAAGAAGGAGGAAGTCATGGTCTAGAAGAGAGAGGTTTATATAGAGTTCACCAATTTGAAAAACAAGAAATGATTGTTATATGTGAACCAGAAGAATCTATGGAATGGTATGAAAAGATGTGGAAACTTACTGTTCAATTATTTAGAAACTTTGATGTCCCTGTAAGACAATTAGAATGTTGTAGTGGAGATTTAGCTGACTTAAAAGTTAAATCATGTGATATTGAAGCTTGGAGTCCAAGACAAAAGAAATATTTTGAAGTTGGAAGTTGTAGTACTTTAGGTGATGCTCAAGCTAGACGTTTAGGTATTCGTGCTAAGGGAGAAAAAGGAACTTATTATTTACATACATTGAATAATACAGTTGTTGCTACTCCACGTGGATTGATTGCTTTAATAGAAAACAATTATCAAGAAGATGGAAGTATTAAAATTCCAAAAGCATTACAACCATATATGGGTGGTAAAGAAAAGATTGAGGTAAAAGCATAATTATATGCTTTTTCTTTTTTATATGATAAAATAAATTAGGAGGATATGGTTTATGTATTTTTTAATTGGTGTAATTATTTTAATTGTATTTTGTCTTATTGTATATTTTTATTTTAAAGTATCTATTAAAAATATGTTTAGAAATTATGGAATATCTCCTATGAAATTATCTGATATTCTTAAAGAAGCTAGGTTAGAAGACCAAGATGTTCCTAAATCTTTAGCAAGTATGGATAGTGTTTATTTAGAAAGAATAAAAAAAGATTTTCCTGATATTAATATTAATGATTTAAAAAGAAAATCAGAAGAGGTATTACTTAATTGTCTTAAGGCAATTGAGAGTAGAGATACTAGTAAATTAAAGGGAAAAATTAAAGAATATTGTGATGCGATTATTGAAGATAATAAAGGTCATAAAATAAGATATGATAATATAAAGATACATAATACAGTTGTATCTAAATATATTAATGATAATGGAATTTCAACAATTTATTTTTCTTCTAGTTATGAGTATTTTTTGAATACAGATGGTAA
Organism: uncultured Muribaculaceae bacterium; assembly: GCA_964530845.1. GTDB lineage: Bacteria > Bacillota_I > Bacilli_A > RF39 > UBA660 > UBA3789. The sequence goes on along the minus strand of CAZHBS010000001.1, from coordinate 211,903 downwards.
AAGTGTAAAGAAACAGGATAGAGTAAAGTGTGAATTTATTTATGTTTATGATATTGAGAAAGTTGAAGAGTCTAAAAAAGTATTAGGTATACATTGTCCTAATTGTGGTAGTCCAATTACTTCTTTAGGAGAGAAAAGTTGTAGTTATTGTGGAAGTGCTGTTAAAGAAATTATTGGGCGTGTTTTTGTTTGTAATGATATTGTTAGGTATTAGATAATTTGTTATAATTTTATTATTATAGGGTGTGATATGTGTGAAAAATGAAAATGAAAAACCTGATTTAGATTTAATTAGTAATGGAGAAGCAGTTATTGAAGAAAGTACTGAAGAGTTTATTGCGCCAGAACTTGGTGAGATAAAAGATGAAGAAGAAGAGACTAATAGTGTTACTTCTGAAGAAGATACAATTGTTGCAAATGACGTTGTAGAGACTCAAGAAGTAATAGAGCAATCTAATAACTTAGCTTTTTATTCTTGTAAAGCTTGTGGGTCTAAATTTGTTATGTCTTCATATTCATCTATTGGTTTGTGTTCTTTTTGTGGATTTGGACAAATTGTTAAGGAAAAAGATATTGACTTATCAAATATATATTTATTACCTTTTACGTCTAGTTTAAATAGTGCTAAAAAGGATTATAAAAAGAAAATTATATTTAATCCTTTAGTTCCTTATATATTTAAAAAGAAGAAAACAATTAAGAAAATGAAAAAATTATATATACCATGTATGGTTTATGATATAGATGTTAATGGGAATATTTCGTTTCTTGCTGCTGATAGTATTAAGAATGTACCAAGTGTTCCTAAACAAGTTTATGAGTGTGGATTTAGTACAAATTTTAATTTTGAAAATATTGTTAATTGTTCCTGTTCACAAATTAGTGATGAGATGTTTTCTTCAATTAGTAAATATAATTGTGAATCTATAAAAGAATTTGATTCTAGTTTTTTAACTGATTCATATCTTGTTTTTGCTGATGAAGATAAAAATCTTAATTTAGATAAAATAAAAGAAAGAATTAATAAATATTGTACTTCTCTTGCGAGGGAGTCTGTTAACCATCAATTAAAAAAAGTTAATAAAAATGAACTTAATTTTAATGTTAAAAATATAAAAGAAGTTTATGTTCCTATTTATTATTTAAGTGTTAAATATAAAGGTAGATATTATACATTTATTAAAAATGGACAAAATGGTTCATCAGTAATAGATACTGCTTTTGAGAAAAAGAATTTAATTGTTTTTGGTTTAATAGTATTTATTATAAGTTTTGTTATTTTACTTTTATTATCATTTTTATTTTAGGAGGTAAGTCATGAAAAAAATAAGTTATTTAATAGTAGGGTTACTTACCTTTTTAACATTTAATATTGAGTGTTTTGCTGGTACTAAAACATATGAAAGAACTGAGAAAAATTATCGTGTACCAAGAGATGTAGAAGTAAATTCAAATAATTATAATAATATACTTAATACACCGAGTGTCAATTCTCAAGAAAAGATATATGATTTTGCAGAATTATTAAGTGATAGTGAAGAAAAGAAATTATATGAAAGTATTAATGAATACTGTAAGAATACTAAAATAGATTCAGTTATTGTTACTACTCGTAATTTAAATGGATTTGAATTAGCTGATTATACATATAATTTTTATGATTATAATGATTTTGGTAATGAGGGAATAATTTTTGTTATATATATTAATCCTGTAACTAATAAACCATCTATTTTTATGGGAAATAATGGGGGAACAAGTAGTAAAGTTTTTAAAGTATATGATGATAAAAATATTAATGGTATTTTAAAATATGTTTATGAAAATGCAATTAGAAATGGAGAATATTTTGAGGCTTGTGATGAATATTTGATAATTGCTAAAGGGTTATATGTAAAGGAATATGGTAATTACCGAGTTGATGATGAAGGAAATGTTGTTACTGATATTGCTTGGACATATATAATTATATTATCTGTTTCTATTACATTTATTGTTTTATTTATTTCTTATAGTAAGTTTGGAATTAAAAAGAGGTGGATTGATACTTCTATTAAAGATAGTGTTAATAATAGTACTATGATTGTTAAAAAAGAATATGATAAAGTAGTAGAAAATAGTAAAGTAAAGATATAAAAATCTTTTCTTTAAAATCAATTCATTGTATAATAAAAGTATAATATTAAGTTAAGGAGATTATTTATATGGGTTTAATTAAAGCAGCAGCTGCTGCAGTTGGAAGCACTCTTCATGATCAATGGAAAGAGTATATTAAATGTGAAGATTTAGGAAATGAAGTATTAATGAGAAAGGTTAGTACTCCAAATGGTGTTATCTCAAAAGATAGTGCTATTCAGGTATCTACTGGACAAATTGCTGTTATATTTGATAGTGGTAAAATTTTAGATGCTACTGCAGAAGAAGGTATTTATACTTTTGATCAATCAACTTCACCTTCTTTCTTTGCTGGACAATTTGGTCCTGTATTTAAAGAAATGTGGACACGTTTTACATTTAATGGAGCTACAAATAAGGAACAAGCAGTTTTCTATATTAATGCTAAAGAAATTATGGATAATAAGTTTGGTACACCTGCACCAATTCCATTCCAAGATTGGTCACATCCAATTCCAAATCAAATGACTGGTGGTACTAGTCCATTAAGAGTAGAAGTTAAATGCTTTGGTAAATATACGTTTAAAATCAGTGATCCAAGTTTATTTATGAGTAGAGTAGCTGGAACAGCTGATGAATATACAAAAGTTGATATTTGTGAACAAATGAGATCAGAAGTTGTTGGAGCTTTCCAAAATGTGTTAAATGAATTAGGAAATTCTGAACATAAAGTTCCAGTACTTGAATTACCAAGTGCTACTGATGAGATTAAAAAGGCAATGGATGAAAAAGTATTCGATCAACCAATTCGTGATCGTGGGATTAGTATTGTAGGATTTGTTGTTGAATCTGTAACATTAGATGATGAATCTAATAAGAAAATTGATAACTATGAACTTTCATCTAATGCACACATGCAACAAGGAACACTTACTGGTGCTTATGCAAATGCTGTTCAAGATGCTGCTAAAAATGAAGGTGGAGCTGCAAATGGTTTCATGGGTATTGGTATGATGAATATGGCAAGTGGTGGAATGATTGGAGGAGCAGCTACTGCACCTTTCCAAAATAATCAATCACAAGCTGCAGCAGGAGTAGCTGTTAGTGGTGCTAAGTTCTGTCCTGAATGTGGAACACCTACAAATGGAGCAAAATTTTGCTCTAATTGTGGAACAAAATTAGGTTAATTACAAAACTCTAGGTAACTAGAGTTTTTGTTTGGTTGTATTTTTCTATATATATTTTTTATTTATAAGGATGAATTTTTTTAAAAAAATACTTGACTTTGCTCTTATTTCATTGAATTTAAAGAGTTTCCTAGTGATAAAAGTTTTTTATATCTAGACTTATAGTAGCGGTTTGACAGATATATTAAGTTTTGCTAGAATAATGAATTGTCACATGCAAAGAGGTGTTTTATATGTTAAGTAATGAACAAAAAATGATTGATGCTTGTAAAGAAGAGCCGTCCCTGATCTTCAAGATGATAAAAAAGGGATACTTTGAAGTAGTAGAATATCTTATTGAAAATGGATATGTTGATGTAAATATGGTTGATAGTGTTGGAAATGATGTTGTTACACGTCTACTTAAAGCGCGTCAATATGATTTAGTTGTAGAATTAATGAAAAAAAGGAATTGGGATGTAAACCATAAGAATGATGAAGGTAATACATTCGGACATGTTCTTGCTCATGATAATTCTTTATGTGCAGTTAAAGTTGTAGAACAATTAAATAAGAAAAAGAATTATTTACCAAATATAAAAAATAACAAAGGTGAAACTATTTTTGATAGAGCTTTAGATGGTAATTATTTATGTACTGCATTAAAGATTATTGAAGATAAAAGATTTAATTCTATTAATATTTCTTCATTTAAGAATTTATGTAAGATGTTAGTTAAGAGTAGAGATTATGGTAAATATACTAAAGCTAATACTCTTGAGATAATTGTTGGTAATCTTGAAAATCGTGATTTGGAACCAAGTGTTGCTAATCTTATTGAGGACTTAAATGAGAATATGGATATTATTAAGAGAGATATACTTAATAATAATTCTAAGTTACTAGATAAATTAATTAATAATTATTAATAGTCAATGTATTTAGCATTGGCTTTTTATTTTAGTTATTTTATAATTATATTGGTGGTATTATGTTTGATAAAATGAGTGATGCTGATCTGGCTAGTTTAAGAGAATATGTTTCTAGTTTTAGTGATATTGAATCTTTAACTAGGGAGATTGATACTTTAATTAAAAAGAGAAAAGCTAATAAAAGCAGTTTAAATATACGTTTTAATATGGAAATGTTTATTAAACTTAAAATATTTGATCCATCTGAATTTAGGGTTGTTCGTGATAATAATATTAATAATTTACAAGAACTTATAGATTGTGATTTAGATAGTTTAGTTGGGATAACACCTTCAATTAAAGAAGGACTTTCGTGGGTAAGAAGGGCTTATGATATGTCTTCTTTTGAAGAAGATAATGAACATCATGTAAAGTAGAATTTGACAAAACTATAATTTTTGTGTATAATTAGCAATGAAATCAATGAGGAAGAGAAGTAAAAGTAGTAAACTTTTCTAGAGAGTTAGGGTATGGTGGAACCTAATAAAGAACTATTTTGAAAGAACACTTCTGAGTGCATAAAGAAGTTTAGTAGAATATGCCGGTATGCATACCGTTAACAATGCTTAGGTTTGTTAGAACTGAAAGTGACCATATTTTTTTATGGTAAAAAGGGTGGTACCGCGGAAACACTAGTCTTCGTCCCTTACTATTTTTTAGTAGGAGATAAAGACTAGTGTTTTTTTGTTAGGAGGAGAAGATATGATTGATAAAGATAAGTTAAAAAGTTATGCAAATAAGTTGATGTTTGATATGGATGATAATGAATATAAAACATTACAAGAAGAATTTGATGTTATTTTGAAACAAATGGATTTAATTGGAAAAATAGATGGTATTGATAAATATAGTCCAATGACTTTTCCTTTTGTAAATCGTGACGTAACTTTGCGAGAAGATGAAGTTGGAGATTATTTAACAGTTGGTGAAGTATTAGAAAACTGTAAACATCAAGTAGATGATCAAGTAAAAGTACCAAAGGTGGTGAGTGAAGATGATTAAGGGTAAGAGCATTACTGAATTAAGAAGTTTGATTGATGAAGAGAAAGTTAGTGTAGAAGATATATTTTCTGATGCGAATACTTCAGCTCATTCATATCAAGATGAATACAATTCTTTTGTAACTATTGTTGATAAATGTAAATATAGAGAAAGAAGTAGTCTACTTTGTGGAATACCTTATGCTTTAAAAGATAACTTTTCTACTAGTGGAATTTTAACAACAGGTTCATCTAATATATTAAAAGATTATGTTCCTGTATTTGATTCTACTGTTTATAAAAAATTAAAAAGTGCTGGTGCAGTTCTTGTTGGAAAGACTGTGTTAGATGAACTTGCAATGGGTGGAACTGGTACAACAGGACATACTGGAGTAGTTAGAAACCCATGGAATAAAGAATGTCTTATAGGTGGTTCTTCTGCAGGGAGTGCCAGCAGTGTAGCACTTGGAATTGTTCCTTTTGCGATAGGAAGTGACACTGGAGACTCTGTTCGTAAACCTGCATCATTTGGAGGACTAGTAGGGTTTAAACCAACTTATGGTAGAATTTCTCGTTATGGTATGTTTCCTTTTGCAAGTAGTCTTGATCATGTTGCGATGTTTACTAGAAACGTAGAAGATGCTGCAATTGTTACTGATGTTTTAAAGGGACAAGATATTAATGACATGGTTACTTTAAAAGATGATGGAAAGTGTTATTATGATGAGATTAAAAAAGGTTGTACTAAGAAAAAACTTTTCTATATAAAAGAAATATGTGGAATGGATACATATGATGATAGTGACCCTGTACTTAGTAAAACAATAAAGTCATTTCATGAGACATTAGATAAGATTAAAGAACTTGGATTTATTGTTGAAGAAGTATCTATGGATAAAGCTTTACTAGAAGCAATATATCCAACATATATGTGTATTAGTTGTGCTGAGGCAACATCTAATAACTCTAACCTTACAGGTATTTCATTTGGCCCTAGAGGAGAAGGCTCTAGTGTTGAAGAAATTATGTTTGATGCGAGAACTAAAGGATTTTCAGAACTTATTAAAAGAAGATTTATTTTAGGTAGTTATATACTTCAAAAAGAGAATCAAGAAAAATTATTTTTAAATGCTCAAAGAGTTAGACATATGATTGTTGATAAAATGAATGAATTTTTTAAGGAATATGATGGAATGATTGCTCCATGTAGTGGAGGTCCTGCTCCTAGATTTGATGATAGTAGTGAGAAATTATCTGATAGATATTTAATACTTGAGAACCACTTAGCTATTGGAAACTTTGGAGGATTTCCATCAATTACAATTCCTTATACAATGATTGATGATATGCCTGTTGGTTTAAATATAACAGGTAGAGCTAAAGAAGATGATGTCGTACTTAGTATGGCAGCAAAAGTTGAGTCTATTACAGGACTTAAAGATATTTATAGTAAGGTAGGTGAGTAATATGTATAAAGTTGTTATTGGACTTGAAGTTCATTGTGAACTTGATACAAAAACTAAAAACTTTTCAGCAGCCCCTAATATGTTTACTGAGGCACATAACGTTAATGTTTCAACAGTTGATTTAGGTTTACCAGGAATATTGCCTGTTGTAAATAAGGAAGCTGTTAGAAGAAGTTTAATGACTGCTATGGCACTTCATTGTAAAACTCCTGATGAACTTATATTTGATCGTAAAAACTATTATTATGCTGATTTACCTAAAGGATATCAGATTACTCAAAATACTAAGCCTGTAGGTGTTAATGGATATTTAGATATTATGGTTGATGGAAAAATTAAGAGAGTTGATATTCATGATTTACATTTGGAAGAAGATACTGCTTCTTTAGAACATTATCCAAAGTATTCTTTAATCGATTATAACCGTAGTGGTATCCCTCTAATGGAGATTGTTACAGAACCATGTTTATCTAGTGCAGATGAAGCTGTTACATTCTTAGAAGATTTACGTGATGTATTCTTATATTTAGGAGTAAGTGAAGCTCGTAGCAACTATGGCCAAATGAGATGTGATGTTAATATTTCATTAATGGAAGAAGGAGCAAGTGAGTTGGGCACTAAAGTTGAGATGAAAAATATCAATGCATTTACAAATGTACGTGCAGCAATTGAGTATGAGATAAAAAGACAATCTGAACTATTAAGTCATGGTGAAAAGGTTGTACAAGAAACTCGTAGGATTGCTGAAGATGGAAAAACTTATTCGATGAGAGAAAAAGTTGATGCGATTGATTATAAATATTTTATAGAACCGAATATTCCAAGTACTCCTATTACAGATGATTATTTATATGAGATTAAAAAGGATATTCCTGAATTAAAATTAGATAGATATTTAAAATATATAGATAAATATGGAATAAGTGAATATGATGCGAAAATATTAAGTAAGACAAGAGAAATTTCTGATTACTTTGAAGAAGTTATCTCTTATGGAAGTGATGTTTCTTTAAGTGTAAACTTTGTTACTACTAGTATCTTAAGTACTTTGAATAAATTAGAAATTAGTATTCATGAATTATTCATTACTCCTAAAATGCTTAGTGGAGTGATTGATGCAGTTAGTGAAGAAAAGTTAAGTATGGATGCTGCTAAAAAATTATTATATGAGGCAATAGATAAAAAGGTTGATCCTTTAGAATTAATTAAAAAACAAGGCTTATCACAAATAAGTGATAAATCTGAATTATTAAAACTTATTGTTGGTATTATGGATGAAAACTTAGATGTCGTTAAACAATATACTGATGATGGTAATATGTCTGCTATTAACTTTTTTGTAGGTCAGACTATGAAAAAGTCTAATCGTCAGGCTAATCCAAATTTATCAAGAGAAATTATTATAGAAGAATTAGAAAGGAGAGGTAAAAATGGATAAAAGATATAGAACACATAAATGTTCTGAATTAGATGAAAGTGTTATAGGTTGTGATGTAAAAGTTGCAGGTTTTATAGAAAATATTCGTGATCATGGTGGTGTAATATTTGTAGATGTTAGGGATTTTAGTGGAGAGATTCAGTTAGTTTCAAATGATGATTCTATTTTTGCAGGAATTACTCGTGAAAGCAGTGTAAGTGTTAGTGGAACTATTAGAAAAAGAAGCGAAGATGATTATAACCCTCGTATTTCAACAGGTACTATAGAATTATTAGTTAGTGAGATAGAAGTTACAGGTAAGAGTTTAAATGTACTTCCTTTTGAAGTTATGACATCTCATGAAGTAAGTGAAGATGTGAGACTTAAATATCGTTATTTAGATTTAAGAAACCCTAAAGTAAAAGATAATATAATATTTAGAAGCAGAGTAATTGATTATTTAAGAGAGATAATGAAAGAAGATGACTTTTTAGAGTTACAGACTCCAATACTTACTGCTTCTTCTCCAGAAGGGGCAAGAGACTTTATTGTACCTAGTCGTAAATTCCATGGTAAGTTTTATGCACTACCTCAAGCTCCTCAACAATTTAAACAATTACTTATGTGTAGTGGATTTGATAAGTATTTTCAAATTGCTCCTTGTTTTAGAGATGAAGATGCAAGAAGTGATAGAGTTTATGGAGAGTTTTATCAACTTGACTTTGAAATGTCTTTCGCTACAGAAGAAGATGTCTTAGTTACTGGTGAAAAAGTATTTACTAAGGTGTTTGAAAAGTTTAGTGATAAAAAAATTGTTTCTAAACCATTTCCTAGACTTACTTATAAAGAATGTATGGAAAGATTTGGAACAGATAAACCTGATCTTAGAAACCCATTAGAGTTACTCGATTTAACTGATATTTTTGAAGAAACAACGTTCCGTCCTTTTAGAGGTGTTACTGTTAAGGGAATTGTTGTTTCTGGTATTGCAGATAAATCAAACTCTTGGTTTAATGATTTAGGGGACTATGCAAAGTCTATCGGAATGCATGCAGGAATTGGATATTTTAAAGTAGATGAAGATATGAATTTTATTGGTCCAATTGATAAATTTTTAACAGATGAAGAGAGGGAAGATTTAATTAGAGTTGGAAAACTAGTACCTGGTTCAGTTATTTTCTTTATTGCAGATAGAACTAATGCTTACAAGTATGCATCATTAATTAGAGATGAATTAGGTAAAAGACTTGAGTTAATTGATAAAGATAGTTTTGCGTTTTGTATTGTAAAAGATTTTCCGATGTATGAGTGGAGTGAAGAAGAGGAAAAATTTATTTTTACTCATAACCCATTTAGTATGCCACAGGGAGGAATGGATAGTTTAACTAGTAAGAAGCCAGAAGATGTTTTGGCATATCAATTTGATTTTGTTTGTAACGGAATTGAGATGGCTAGTGGAGCTGTACGTAACCATGATTTAGATATAATGAGAAAAGCATTTTCTATAGCTGGATATGGTGAAGAAGAATTGATTAGTAAATTTAAGGCTTTATACGAAGCATTTAAATATGGTGCTCCACCACATGCTGGTATGGCTCCTGGAATTGACAGAATGATTATGTTACTTTTAGATTGTGATTCTATTCGTGATACAATTGCTTTTCCACTAGCTGCAAGTGGGGCAGATATGCTTATGGGTGCACCAGGAGATGTTAGTGAAACACAACTTAGGGAAGCTCATATAAAAATAAGATAAAGGACATTCATGTTCTTTTTTTATTTTATTATATTTATGTTATAATGAAAATGGAGGAAGTTATGAAATATTTAATTAGTGAAACAACTAGGGAAGAGAGAATTCAAATAGTAAAAAAAGCTTTGGCAATATCTATGAGTGATGCGATTGCTCCTTCAGAGGAAGCGATGCAATTGGTTGATGAGTATATAGATGGTAGAATGGAATTAGAAGATGTTCAAAAAATAATAATAAATAAATATAAAAAAAATAATAAAGAGGAAACTGAGTAACATGAAAGATCCATATATAAATGAAAAAGGTGTTTTAATTAATAAGCTAAATATAGATGATTATGATGAGTTAAGAAAAGCAGAAGCTGATATAGGATTTCTTAAATTAATTGATATAGATAAAATTGATTCTACTTATTTCGATGAAGAGCTATTAAAAAGTATTCATAGACATATATTTGGAGATATATTTGACTGGGCAGGAGAGTATCGTACAGTTCCTCTTTTTAAAGAAGAAGTAGTATTACCTAGATATAGTATTCCTTACGCTAATCCTCAGGATATAGAACAAGAATTGCATAAAAAACTAGAAGAGTTGAATAGAATGTCATGGGATGGAATGTCACAAGAAGAAATTGCTTCAACTTTTGTAAGAAAGATGGCTTTGCTGTGGAGAGTGCATCCATTTAGAGATGGCAACACTAGGACTATGTTATGTTTTTCTTATTTATATGCAAAAAGTCATGGTTTCCCTTTAGATATTGAAACTTTTGTTGATAATTTAGATAGGAGATATAATCATAGTGGTGTAATTCAAAAATATAGTATAAGAGATAAGTTTGTTTTAGCATGTTTAGATGAAAAAGATTATCCAGAACCTGAAGCATTGACTAGCATTTATCTTGAGGCTATGAGTAATTATACTCCTAAAGATGATGAGATAATTAGAAGAAAGTAGTATGGACTATTGATAAAGAAAGTTTATTAATAGTTTTTTAATTTCATTGTTTCTTTTTAGATTGATAATTTGGAAAAAATATGTTAAATTATAGTAGTTTTAAGGAGTTGATGTTATGCACTTACCAGACTACAATGAAGCAAGAACTAGAGATAATCGCAAATACAATAGAATAGATTATACTGTCAGTGAAAAATTAGTTTCTAAATACAAGGATAAAAAATATTTTGTAAAAACTTATGGTTGTCAAATGAATGAACATGATAGTGAAAATATTTGTGCTTTACTTGAGATGATGGGATTTGTTTCAGTAGATAATTATATGGATGCAGATTTGGTATTATTAAATACTTGTAGTATTCGTGAAAATGCACATAATAAAGCATTTGGTATGCTTGGAAGATTAAAACATCTTAAGGAGACTAAAAAAGAATTATTAATTGGTCTTGGTGGATGCATGGCTCAAGAAGCAAGTGTTACAGAAGAAATTCTTAATAATTATAAATACGTGGATTTTGTTTTTGGAACACACAATCTTTATGAACTACCAGAAATAATTGATAAGGCAGTTTGTGAGAATAAACAGCAAATAGAAGTTTATTCTAGAGAAGGAGATTTAGTTGAAGGTCTTCCAGTACATCGTGCTAATGATTTTAAAGCATATGTTAATATTATTTATGGTTGTGATAAATTCTGTACTTATTGTATTGTTCCTTATACTAGAGGAAGAGAAAGAAGTCGTAAGAGAGAAGATATTCTTGCAGAAGTTAAGCAATTAGTTGAAGATGGTTATAAGGAAGTAACTCTTCTTGGACAAAATGTTAATGCTTATGGAAAAGACTTATATGATGATTATAATTTAGGAGATTTGCTTGAAGATGTTGCGAAACTTAATATACCTAGAGTTAGATTTATGACAAGTCATCCATGGGACTTTACTGATAGAATGGTTGAGGTTATCGGAAAATATCCTAATATTATGCCAAGTGTTCATTTACCTGTACAAAGTGGGTCTAGTAGAATACTTAAGTTAATGGGTAGAAGATATACTAGAGAAGGTTATTTAGAATTATTTAATAAAATTAAAAAGACTGTTCCTGGAGTTTCTATGTCAACAGATATTATTGTTGGATTTCCAGGAGAAGAAGAGGAAGATTTCTTAGAAACATTATCTTTAGTTAATGAATGTAAGTTTGATAATGCTTTTACTTTTATTTTTTCTGAAAGAGAAGGAACTCCAGCTTGTAAGTTAAAGGATAATACACCACTAGAGGAAAAAGAAGAAAGATTACAAAGACTTAATGATGTTGTTAATAAATATTTCTTAGAAAATAATAAGAAATTAGAAGGAACAACTTTAAAAGTATTAGTTGAAGGAAATTCTGAAAAGAAAAATATGTACTTTGGATATAGTGAGACTAATAAATTAATTAATTTTGTTAGCAATAGAGAAGTTATGCCCGGAGATATTGTTGATGTTGAGATAACTAGCGCAAAGACTTGGAGTTTAGATGGAAGAGTTAGATAGAGCGATTGATGAAATTATTTCTTGTATAAAAGAATCTAAAGATTATAAGAAATGTTTAGAATTAAAAGAACAAATGGATAACAATGATGAGGTAAAAAAATTAGTTGAAGAAGTTAAAAATTTACAAAAAAAATATATTAAAAGTAATTATGATGATAATATAAAAAGAGAACTTGATGCTTCGGAAGAGAAGCTTAATGCAATACCTATATATGTTGTATATAATCAGTATCTTAATAAGGTTAATGAGAATATTAGTATTATTAATGATAGATTAAATGATTACTTTTATAATTTATTTAATTAAAAAAGTCCTTATTTATATAAGGACTTTTATATTATTAATTCTTTTTCAATAGTTCTCACTGTTTTTCTAATGAATTCTTTTATTTGATATAAATCCATTGTATATGTTTTTTCTTCTTGAGAATTTTCAATAAGTATTCCCATTTTATTTATTAGAATATCTAATTTTTCTAGAGGTATTTCTGTAATATTTGTTTTTGGTATTCTAAACTCTTCATAGAAAAGGGATAAGTCTAAATCATATTCTTCTATTAATCTGATATTTAAATTTGTATAATCTGAATATATTAGTTGTTGCATCTCTTCTTTAGTTGTTTCTATAACTGTTCCATCTTTAAGTCTTAGACATGTTTCTGATGTGATGTTTGTGATAAAATCTTCAAACCATAACTTATCAGTATATAGATGTACAAAGTATCCTAAATCATAAGCTGTGTCTCTGAATTTTGGATATTTATTATAAAACATTTTTATATTTGGAACATCATTTTCATAGGTATTCATTAAAAAGTGTGATTCAACTTTAGATTTTCCAATTTGTTTAGCTAAGTCTGGAGCAATTGACCCTAAATAATAGTCATAAGTATTTTTAATTCCTAATTTTTTTTCTAATTCTTTTGCTATTGCTAAATGGATTATTGCGGATGCCATAAAACCAACTCCTTATTCTTCTTAAGTATACCATATAAATATTATTAAATCATATTTTTTTTATCATTCTTTTTTAATTAGATACTTAATAATCTTATATTTACGTCTAATTATTTCTATGATATGATGAAAGTGATTGAGGATAATTGTTATGATATGGTACGCTTGTCAAGTTTTTGTGGGGATAAGTTTCTTTGTTGGATATATTAATTTGCTTAGAAAAAAGTATAAAATTGGTTTGATACAATTTTTTTTATCTCCTTGGTTGTTAATTAATAGTTTTGTTTTTGCAATGCATAGAAATTGGGTTAATGGAGATGAGACACCTCAAGAATTTTTTGTTCGAATGCTAAAGAAATTTGATATTAGAAGTATTATTTTTTTATTAGGTATTATAGTTCTAGTTTATTTGTTTATAAAAACTGTGAAAAAAGATAATAAAAAGTGTGAGTAATTATAAATATTATTAATTCATAATTTTTTTATCTTTTTTATTTTGTTGTCATAAAATATAGTGGAGGTATTTATGATAGATTATAAAGAAATTGTTACTAAGGCTGTAATATCTAAAGGTAAAAGATTATTTAAAGAAGAAAGACGTGTTACTGTTGAAAGCCCAACTAATATATTAGGGTGTTGGATAATTAACCATAAGTTTAATGGTACAAGAGAAAATAATGATATTGTTATTAAGGGTTCATATGATGTGAATATATGGTATTCTTCTTTTAATAATACTAAGACTGATGTTGTTTGTGAACATGTTGAATATCAAGAGATTGTTCATATGAGAGATGGGGTTAGAAATGATACGGAAGTTATTGTTAGAAGTTTAAAACAACCAAGTTGTGTTAAAGCATACCTTGAAGATAATAATATATGTTATACCATTGAAAAGGAACTTGGTATTGAATTAGTTGGGGATATTAAAGTTAAAGTAGAGGCTAAAGATATGGATGAAGTATGGGATGAAATAAGTGAAGATACTTTATCTAATAATAATGATATTAATAATGTTAATGAGAATTTTATAAATGAGGAAATAATATAAAAGAGAGTGTTAACAAAAAATAGTTGACATCTCTTTTTTTATTTTATATAATAATTTTACGAATTTAGAAATGGAGGGATTACAATGGCAGTTAAATTAAGATTAACAAGAATGGGTGCTAAAAAGAGACCTACTTATAGAATTGTTGCTACTGATTCACGTAGATCAAGAGATGGACAATATTTAGAGTTAGTTGGAACTTATTCACCAGTTGGTGATTGTGAAGTTAAAATTAACGAGGAAGTTGCTTTAAAATGGTTAAATAATGGAGCTATTCCTACTGATACTGTTAGAAACTTATTAAGTAAACAAGGAATCATGACTAAATTTGCTGATTCTAAAAAGAAGGATAAGTAATTATGGATTTAGTTGGTTTAACAGAAGAAATAGTCAAATCACTTGTTTCTGATGTAGATGGAGTTAGTGTAAAAGAATTTCCTACAGATGAAGAAAATACAATATTAATCCAAGTAATGGTTAATGAAAGTGATATTGGTAGAGTTATTGGAAAAGAAGGTAGAACTGCTAATGCGATTAGAACTTTGGTTCAAGCTAGTAGTGCACTTAAAGAAAATAAACGAGTAAAAATTGATATTGATAAGTTTTAAAAGCCTTAGGGCTTTTTTTTTTAGCAATTAATGATATAATATATTTATAGTAGCAAGATAGATTTGATACGATAGTTAGGAGTGAGTATTATGAAACGTATTTTTAAATATATTAATGTTATTGCTTGTTTAGTTTTACTTTTTAATTTTATAATTACACCAGTTATGGCAAAAGAAACTGATTATGTTAAGGAAGATAGTTCTAATGGTGAATATAATGCCATGAATGTACTTGATGTATTTATGGGAGACAACATTGTTTATAAAAATGGCTTTGTTTCAATAAAATCAACTTATGATGATGGTGTTCATATTGATTATTATGGAGAAAATGGAAACCTTTTAAAAAGTAATTTTTTTGATGGTTTATATTTTTTAGATGGTATTGCTGCTGATGGTTATATTTATTTAATATTAACTAATGATTTAGGAATAGAAGGTGACTCTCAGGCTGAGTATTATGATTCTACTTTATATCTATATAAAATTGATTCTGATATGAATGTAGTTAATCGTAAAAAGATAACTGATTATGGAAGTTTAGAAGGTAATATTTTTTATCTTGCTTTAGATGTTTTAGGTTATGATCTAATTAATTACGTTGGTGGAGAAATTTGTTTATTTAATTTATCTTTAAATTACGAAGCTGAAGAGGTTGAATTTTCTATTAGAAGATATAATACTAATTTAGATTATATTGATATGGTTGATTTATATACATATATTGATAACGGAAATTATCGTGGTGCGCTTAGAGCCGGAAAAAAATATTTCCCTTCAATTGAGTTATTAGCTCGTACTACTATCGAAGAAGTACAGAGATTAGAATTTTATTCTATGCCTGAAGATATTAATAAAATATTCTCGACTTTCTATGTATCTAATTTATTTACTAATAAAAATATAATTAGTAGTGGAGTTAGAATTGACTCTAGAGAGTTAAGTAATGATTATTATGAAAAGGATGAAAATGGTAATGTTCCTGAAGAAAACTATGATAGATTAAGAAATGATTTATTAAATAAATTAAAAGTATATGGTGTTTTAAAAGTAATGGATACTAGAGAAAATGTTCTTGTTGAGAAAGAGTATTTTGATTACTTAGCTATTATTTCACCTAAAATAACTAATAATTATATAGTTGCAACTGGAGTTAAAATTAATATAGATGGTAGTACGTTTTCAGAAGTTGTTAAGACTGATATTTTATTATTTGATTTAAATGGTAATTTAGTTGATACTGTTAGTACTGCAAATGGAGAACAACTTATTGGTTTTCAAGAGACAAAGGATGGATTTGTTGCTAAAAGTGTTAATGTAAGTGATATCTCTGCATGTACGAAAATTCCAAGGGAGCCAGGTAGTGGTTTAGGAAATACATTTAGTAGAGCAACAGAAAAATTTGGTAGTATGTTTAACTATGATGATGAAACTATTCAAGGAATTGGTGAGGTTCCTTCAAAAGTATTTGATAATGTAACATTTGAAGGAGAAAGCACTGGATATTGTGCTTCATGTAGAACTGTTGTATATAATTTAGATGCTTCATTAAGAGTTAGTAATCCAACTACTGGTTCTAAAGTTTTATATATTTTAATTGGATTACTTGGCATAATAAGTTTATTTACTTTTACTATATTAAAAAGTAAGAATAATTAAATATTAATTCTTTAAATATTTGGGGAAATATATGAAAAAAGTTCTAAAATTAATTGTTTTATATTTTACCTTTTTAGCAATTTTAATTAGTATTAGTTGCATTGTTAATTTAATTCCTAGAAGTGTTCTTAAAGATAATTTTGTTGAATCAGTTAATTATATTGAGAAAAAGAGTTTATCTAAAAATTGTTTTTATTATTTAATTGATAAATTAGATTGTAGTTTGCAAGATGGGTATGCTGATTTAGTATTAATGAATATTATTTATAATTTTGATAATAAATCTCCTTTAAAGAGTTTTATGTATTCTAAATATTATGTTGGCAAAAGAATGAATGCTTTAGAAAGTTTTAAGGATACATTGACAGACTATAAGAATCCAAATAAAGAGTATCTTAGATATTATCACGGCTCTATGATATTTTTAAAACCATTATTTGTTCTTTTTTCTTTGAAAGAGATTATTATTTTAATAAATATTATTGCGATAATTTTGCTTTCATTTCTTATCAAACAGTTGTGGAAATATAAAGATATAATTATTATCATGATTGTAAGTCTAATTGTTAGTAATGCTTATTTTGGTTTGTTTTCTTTGGAATATGCTGGAAATATTTTACTTATGTTGTTGTTCGCAAATATTTGTGTGTATTTTGAAAAGAATAATAAGGATTACTATTCATATTTGTTTTTGATTAGTGGTTTGATTACCTGCTTTACTGATTTCCTAACTACTGAAACTTTGACTTTTTTGTTTCCTATTTCTTTAGTTATTTTAATTAGATGTAAAGATAAAAAATTTAATTTTAAAGAGAATTTATTATTTGTTATTAAAATGGGAGTAGTTTGGTTTGCATCTTATACTATAACTTGGTTTAGTAAATGGATTATTTCTTCTATCGTTTTAAATATCAATTCATTTAATTATGTTACTGATAGAGCAGCAGAGAGAATGTATGGTTTGGTTAATAAGAATTATTTTTATCAAATTATTTATTCGATTTTAAAAAATGTTTTAACGCTTATTCCTTTTGTTTTTATTAATAAGTATGATTATAGATTATTAGTTTTTGCAATTTTTGTTTTATTTATTTTTAGTTTTTATTTTATTTTTAAAAAAAATGATAAAGATCATAAAAGTTTATTATTGTTTTTATTAGGTTGTATTCCTATTCTTAGATTGTCATTATTATCTAATCATGGCTATATTCATTACTTTTTTTCTTATAGAGCTTTAATACCTACTGTTATGTTGTGGATTTATGCCTTATATTATGGAACTGATTGGAAGGAAGTTAAAAAGTATGTTAAAAGAAAAAAATAAGTTTGAAATTACATTTTTACTGCCATGCTTAAATGAAGAAAAAACATTAGGATTTGTCATTGATAGTATAAAAGAGTTGATTAAAAAAGAAAATTATAATGCTGAAATATTGGTTGTTGATAATGGCAGTAGTGATGATTCATCTAAGATTGCTATTGAAAAAGGTGCAAGAGTTGTTTATGAAGAACAACAAGGATATGGTAGTGCTCTTAGGCGTGGATTTAAGGAGGCTTTAGGCACTTATATAATTATGGGAGATGCTGATACTACATATGATTTCTTTGATGCATCTTCATTTATTAATTATTTAAGAGATGGTTATAAATTTGTTATTGGTAATAGATTTTCTGATATTGAAAAGGGTGCTATGTCTTATCTTCATTTTTATGGAGTTCGGTTTTTGAGTTTTATTGGAAGATTTAGATATAAAACATTTATTTATGATTTTCATTGTGGATTACGTGGTATAAATAGGGAGTTTATTAGTAATATTGAATTTAATTCATCTGGTATGGAATTTGCTACTGAGATGATTGATAAAATATGTAGAAAAACTGACAAAATAAAAGAGGTTCCAATTAAATTAAAAAAATGTGTAGTTGATAGAAAGCCTCATTTAAAAACTTTTCGTGATGGTTTTCGCCATTTAAAATATATTATATTAAATTAGGAAGGTGTTTTTTATGAAGAAACGAGCTAAATTATTATTATTTGTTTATGTTATTTTGCTTGTAGGTTTATTTGTTTTTAAAGATGGATTGATAGGTTTTGCTAAAAATTTTACTATTCCTGACAATACTATTTGGGGAGATTTATATGTTGGTAAAATTGTTAAACCTAATTATGTAATTGAGAATGTTAAATATTCCTATGCTGATTTTATTTATATTGATAAAGATGGTGTTGAAACAGTTGATAAATCAGAGTATAGTAAGGCTCATACACAATATGTTGTTAAGAATGGTATAAATAACGATGTCTATGCTTGGGTTATCGACGATGTTCGCTTTTACGGAGACTATATTATAGAGCTGTCATTTAGAGAAGTTACTCAAAATATTGATGTTGCAAAGGTCAATACAGTTGGAAAAAAGGAAACTGCTACTTTTCATATTGATGACTTATCTGAATGTTGTTCAGCTGATTGGTATAATGTACGTTATGAAACAATGAACTTACCTTTATCTTATGGAAGTGGTTCTCAGATGCAAAAAAATAGCGATGGTTCTTATTATATTAATACAGACTCTTCCTATAGGATTGATAATATTTCAGAAGGATCAATCGTTAGTTTTGAATTATCAAGAAGTGATAGTGATTCACATGCTAGACTTTATTCTAGGAATCGTAATTTTCAACTTGATAATGGATTATATAACTTTACTATAACAGATAGTGATTATATTAATTTCGATTTTTATGGTTATGGAAGAATGACGATTAGAGATTTAGTAATATTGCGACCTATTTATACTAGACTTAAATCTGAAGATAATGTTTTAAGTGTTTCATCAAGTAGTAACTCAAAATATTTTACGAGTGGTAGTAAATTTTTTGCTAGAGTAAGAGACTGTGATGGTAATATTTATGATACTGATATTATTGATTTATCTATTGCAGATGTTGATTATATAAGTCCCGTAACTAATAATCCTAATACTAATGGAAGTTGGTATATAATTGCTATTATGTCTTTAGTTTTGATGTCTGTTTTATGTTTATTTGTTATTAATAGAAAAATTGAAAATTGTTAATTATTTAAAAGAGCTTTTACTTAGTTCTTTTTTCTTTATAAATGTATGTTTCAATTTTTAGTTTTTTGTTATATAATTTAGTATGAGGTATAATTTATGAATGAAAATATTAAAGTGCCAACACATGTTGGAATTATAATGGATGGAAACGGTAGATGGGCACAGGAACGTGGATTAGTACGTACTATGGGACATAAAAGTGCTGTTGGAAATCTTAAAAAGTTATGTATTCATATGGCTGATGTTGGTGTTAAATTTGCATCTTTATATGCTTTTTCAACTGAAAATTTTAAAAGAGATGAAAATGAAGTGAAATTTTTAATGAACTTGTTTGTTTCATCTTTTAATACAGAGTTTAGTTTTTTGAAAAAGAAGAAAGTTAGAGTAATTTTTTCTGGTAGACGTGATCCACTTCCTAAAGATGTACTTGAGGCTATGGATAAGATTGTTGATGAAACTAAAGATAATGATAGTTTAGTGTTAAATATTTGTCTTAATTATGGTTCTCATGCAGAAATTGTTGATATGACTAAAAAAATATGTGAGATGTATAAAAAGGGTAAGATAAATATTGAAGATATTAATGAAGATTTTATACAAAAAAATATGTATCAAGACTTGCCACCTTTAGATTTTGTTATTAGAACTAGTGGAGAATTAAGACTTAGTAATTTTATGATGTTTCAAGCAAGCTATGCGGAGTTTTATTTCCCTAAAGTTTATTTTCCTGATTTTGGACCTGAAGAGTTTGATAAGGCTTTAGTCGAATATAATAATAGAAATAGAAGATTTGGAGGTATTGTTAATGAAGGAAAGAGTAATTAGTGCATTAGTAATTGTATTAGTATTTATACCATTTTTATTGATGGGAGAACTTCCTTTTGCGATTTTTATGTCATTTCTTGCAACACTTGGACTTTATGAATTAATAAAATCTAGAGAGTCTAAAAAAAGTTTTCCATCTTTATTAAAATATCTTGCTTATATTATGGTTTTTTGTTTTTCTATGTATAAGTATGATTCATTAGATTTTCAGTTTAATTTTGATTATAGAGTTATGGCATTTATAATATTTATATTTTTATTGCCACTTATATTTATTAATAACTCTAAAAAATATAGTATAAATGATGCTTTATTTTTGATTAGTACTTTATTGTTTATTGGTTTAAGTTTTAATTTAATAATAATTGTACGTAATTATGATTTGACTTATATTGTTTATTTGTTATTAATTACTACTTTAACTGATACTTTTGCATTGTTTACTGGTAAATTAGTTGGAAGACATAAATTGTGTCCAACAATTAGTCCTAATAAGACAGTTGAAGGTTTGATTGGTGGAGTATTCATGGGAACTTTTGCAGCTGTTGCATTTTACTGTACTGTAATTAATCCTGGAGTTTCACTTGCATTAATTGTTTTTGTTACATTAGTATTAAGTTTAGTTGGTCAATTGGGAGATTTGGTTTTCTCATTTATAAAGAGATATTATGATGTTAAAGATTTTTCAAATTTGATACCTGGACATGGTGGTATATTAGATAGGTTTGATAGTCTAATATTTGTTGTTTTTGCATTTATTATTTTAAAAGGAATACTATAGGAGGAATTTATGACTATATTAATTAATTTAATTACTTTCATATTTATTTTATCTATAATTGTAGTTGTACATGAATTTGGACATTTTATATTTGCTAAAATTAGTGGTGTTTATGTTTATGAATTTGCAATTGGTATGGGACCTAAATTATTTGGTAAGAAAAAAGGAGAAACTGAATATACTATTAGGGCTATTCCAATTGGCGGTTTTTGTCAAATGGCAGGGGAAGATTTAGAAGATGATGATTTAGAAAAAGTTCCAAAGAATAGAAGATTACAAAATAAAACTGCTTGGCAACGTTTTTTAATAATGGCATTTGGACCTTTTAATAATTTTATTTTAGCTGTTGTTTTACTTTTTGCGATTGCTTTAATATGGGGTGGAACTACAATGAATCCTATAATAAGTACTATTGAGGATGGTAGTGCTGCATATGAAGCCGGTCTTAAAGAAGGAGACATTATTTTATCTATAAATAATAATAAGATTAAAACAAATGATGATATATCTTTATATTTAGCTGTTGCTGATCCTAATAAGGATGTTACATTTAAGGTAGAGAGAAGTAATGGAACTTATAAGAATATAGGATTTAAACCAGAAAAGATTGGTAAGGGTAAGAAAGCTAGTTATAAGTATGGTATTGGTTTAGAACAAGAAAAAACTACTGGTATTGGGCAAGCTTTTGTTTATACTTATAAAAAAATGGGGTCATTATTTAAGCAAATGTTTGTTACTGTTGGATATTTGTTTACTGGTAGACTTAGTCTTAATCAATTATCTGGACCGGTTGGAATATATTCAGTAGTTGGTCAATCTCGTGCTTTAGGTATATCAAATTTAATTTATTTAATGGCATTTTTAAGTTTGAATGTTGGATTTATTAATTTACTTCCAATTCCAGCATTTGATGGTGGACATATTTTATTTATAATTATTGAGTTAATTAAAGGCTCACCTGTTCCTCCTGAAATTGAGAATAAAATACATGCAGTATTTTTAAGTCTATTAATGTTATTAATGTTATTTATTACTTTTAATGATATTTTAAGATTATTCTAAAAGAACATTTTGTTCTTTTTTTGTTATAATATACTTATGGGAGGTATGTTTATGGTTGTTGGTGTATTAGTTGAGATTTCTAATAAAAATGTTGATCGTGTTTTTGACTATAAAGTTCCTTCTTCTTTAATTGATAATATAAATGTAGGTGTCAGAGTTGTTGTTCCTTTTGGCAGTATGACTCTAGAGGGGTTTGTTTTAGAAATAAAGTATGAAAGTTCATATGGTAATGATTTAAAAGATATTATTAGTGTTGTAGATAGTGAAATTGTACTTAATAGTGAATTATTAGAATTTGGCAGATGGTTACAAAAAGAAACTTTAAGTACTCTTATTAGTTGCTATCAAACGATGCTTCCTAAAGCATTAAAGGCTCATAATGGAAGTAATGTAAATATAAAATATGATACTATTTATAAACTTAATTGTGATTGTGTTATTGATAAATTACCTGATAAGCAGTTAGAAATTGTTAATTATTTAAAGAGTAAGGATTTTGCTTTAAAAAGTGAGCTTTCTTGTTATTCAACTAGTTCTTTAAATACATTAGTTAAAAAGAATTATATTATTACTGAGAAAAAGGAACATTATAGGCTTAATTATAAAGATGTTTCTAAAAGAGTAGTTGAACTTACTCCAATGCAGAAAGATGTAGTTGATGAAGTTATTAATAATGATTCTAATACATATTTACTTTATGGTGTTACTGGTAGTGGTAAAACAGAAGTTTATATGGAGATGATTGATTATTACTTAAAAAAGGGAAAGGGTGCTATTATTTTGGTTCCTGAGATTAGTTTAACTGCACAAATGGTTAATCGTTTTAGAGAGAGATTTGGGGACGATATTGCAGCTCTTCATTCAGCTTTAAGTGATGGTGAAAAGTATGATGAATGGAGAAGAATATATAGAGGAGAAGCTCGTATAGTTATTGGAGCTAGAAGTGCTGTTTTTGCACCGATTGATAATATTGGAATTATTATAATTGATGAGGAGCATAGTGATTCATATAAGCAAAGTGATCCTAGCCCTAGATATAGTGCAAGGGATGTGGCAATAGAACGTAGTAAGTATCATAATTGCTCTGTTGTTTTAGGTAGTGCAACACCATCACTTGAATCTATGGCTCGTGCGCAAAAAGGAGTTTATAAGTTACTAACTTTATCCAAAAGAGTTAATGGTCATGATATGCCTAATATTGAGATTGTTGATATGAATAAGGAAATTAGAAGAAGTAATGGACATTTTTCTATGAATTTAGTTAGTGGTATACGTGAGTGTTTAGAAAGAAGCGAACAGGTAATTTTACTTCTTAATAGACGTGGATATTCCTCATTTGTTACTTGCAGAAATTGTGGTTATACATTTAAATGTCCTAATTGTGATATTACTCTTACTTTTCATAAAAGTAGTAGTACTTTAAGATGTCATTATTGTGGATATGCTGATAAAGTATATGATGTATGTCCTAGTTGTGGGGAAAAGTCGCTTAATAATTTAGGTGTTGGTACGCAGAAGATTGAAGAAGAATTACAAAATATTTTTCCAGATGTTCGTATACTTAGAATGGATTATGATACTACTAGTAGAAAGGGTATGCATGAAGAGATGATTAGTTCTTTTAAAAATCATGAATATGATATTTTATTAGGTACTCAGATGGTAGCAAAAGGACTTGATTTTTCACTTGTTACTTTAGTTGGAGTAATTAATGCAGATACATCTTTAAATATTCCTGATTTTAGGAGTAGTGAAAATACTTATTCTTTGCTTAGCCAAGTTTCTGGAAGAAGTGGTAGAAGTGATAGAACTGGAAAGGTAATTATTCAGACTTTTAATCCAGATCATTATGCGATAAGTTTGGTTAAAAATCATGATTACTTAGCTTTTTACAATAAAGAGATGGAAATACGTAAGGTATTAAAATATCCTCCATATTATTATTTATGTAATATTAGGATAAGTGGAAAGGACTCATTATATATTTTTGATGAGGCTATGAAAATAAAGAGAAGTTTAGAGAGAAATAGTAAGAATTCAATTATTTTGGGTCCTAGTGGTAGTAGTTTATTTAAGATAAATAATATATTTAGATATAATATAATTTTAAAATATAAGAATTGTGATTTTTATGATACTTTAATAAAAATTATTGATCATTATAAATCCAATTCTAAAATAAAAGTTGATATAGACTTTAATCCTAGTCAAATGCTTTAGATTGTGTTATTATATAATAGAGTTAGTGTATTTGAGGAGGTGATAAAGTGTTAGATAATTATTTAAAAAGAAGAGATGTTTTAGATTTTATTGAATTAATAAAAAAATATCCTAGATACAATAATAAAAAAGTTGTTGAAAAAATTAGTTTTGGAAAACATTTAGATAATGAACTTGCACTTTATGTCTTCTATGATGCATTATACAAATATGTCATATTAGTTGATAATGTTTGGTTATTTGATTTTTACTTTGATCAGATTAAAAAAATATATAAAAAGTTAGATAATATGGATGATGTCATTTTTGGTATACATAAAACATTATGTAGAGTAGTTTGTTCATATTTAGGAATTACTGATATTGATGATGTTGATAATCGTAATAAAGTTATTAAGTATGTTTATGATAAATATATATTAGATGGTTATTATATTCATGGATTTAGTACTGTTTATGAGAAGTCAATTGAGAATAATGGATTTTTATCTAATGTATATCAGAATTATTATAAAGAAATGGTTCATGTTGATGAAATCTTTTCTAAGTATGGAATTAATAATATTTTTAATAAAGATTTTAATAGTAATGTAAGTTATTTTACGGACAATTTTGTGATGGGGTGTTATTACTCTGTTAATTCTCCTGGTTACTTTTATAATTTATTATTTAACGATGAAGTTTATGGTAAGAAAGTAAATAGAAGAAATTATTTAACTAGAAATTATCGAGCTTGTATTAGTGGGTTAAAGAAAATTATTAAGAATTTTAAGAAGGAAGATATTAATTATATAATGGATGTTGTTAAGAAGGAATGGATTTTAATTAATAGTGTTCCTAAAAAGATTAGTTTACTTTTAGTTAAAAGAAATTATATAACCCCACCTAAAGTAAAACTTGATGATTTTATTAATGTGAATGGTAGTGTTTATGAAATAGTTGATGCGATACTTAGTCCTAAAAATAGTAAGATTCCATTTAATGATGTTTTATATGATAATAAGATTAATATTGTTTCGCTAGATGATTATTATGAAGTATATGATAATGAAATTGTTGATAAAAGAGTTAAAAAGAAAAAATTTGCTTTTATTAGAGATTTAAATTCTTTAGGAGTTGCTTCTATATTTATTATATGTGGATCTATGGCGATTTCTTTGGGAATTTTAATTACGATTATTATGATTGTTGGGGGAATGTAGAGATGAAAGTTGTTTTTATGGGAACACCAGATTTTGCTGTTCCAGTACTTGAAGGGTTAATTGAAAATTATGATGTTGTGGGTGTTGTTTCTCAACCTGATAAAGAGGTTGGTAGAAAAAGAATTCTTACTCCAACTGATGTTAAAGTTGTTGCTTTAGAACATGGGATTAAAGTATTCCAACCGGTTAAGATAAGAGATGATTATCAAGATATTTTAGATCTTGAACCTGATATTATTGTTACTTGTGCTTATGGACAAATAATTCCAAAGGCAATTCTTGATTATCCTAGACTTGGTTGTATTAATGTTCATGGTTCATTACTTCCTAAATTAAGGGGAGGAGCTCCAATTCATCATGCGATTATTGATGGAGAGAGTGAAACTGGTATTACTATCATGTATATGGATGCTAAAATGGACAGTGGGGATATTATTTATCAGAAAAAGATAAAAATTGAAGATGAAGATACTGTTGAAACATTGTGGGATAAGATGAGTTTACTTGGAAGAGATACTTTACTTGAAGTTATGCCTAGTATAATAAATGGAACAAATGAGAGAATTAAACAAGATGAAGACAAAGTAACTTTTGGTTATAATATAAGAAGAGAAGAAGAACATCTTGATTTTAATAAAACTAGTAGAGAAGTATTTAATCATATTAGAGGACTTAGTCCAATACCAAGTGCTTATTCATTACTTGATGATATAGAAATGAAAATATATTCTAGTATTATATATGATAAAAAATATAATGGAGAATGTGGAGAAATAGTTGATGTTTGTAAAGAAGGAATTGTTGTAAAAACATCGGATGGATCTTTATGTATTACTTCTATTAAACCATTTGGAAAGAAGAGAATGGATGCTTATTCATATGTAAATGGAGTTGGGCGTAATAACTTATTAGGTAAGGTGTTTAAGTAATGAAGAATTTTATAAATAATTTTAAAGAATTTAAAAAGAAACCTAATAGTAATGCGATTATGTTCTTTGGATTTTATATAATATTTTTTGTTATTTTGTTTATGGTTATTGGAATAAAGGGAGATAAGAATTCTTTATTCCAAGAATATGAAAAGGGTAATAAGGGATATTTTAATAATAATGGGGTTATGTCAAAAAATTATTTTTATGATTATAAGATATACTTAAATGGTGTTTTATATGATTATTATGGTAGAAGAAATGATGATACTGAAGTATTTAAGTTTAATAATAATGATTATTATAGAAATGGAAATGAGTATTATCTAAATGATAATATTGTTGATAATCCATATATTTTTTATGAGATGATTGATGTGGATAATTTTAATAGTATTTTTTCAAATGCTTATTATAATTCAAAGACTGAATATGAAGATGGAAGAGTTGATTATAATTATCTTATTTCTAGTAATACACTAAATAAATTATTATATGATATTGATACTGACTTTGAAGAAGTTCCTAATAATATAGTTTTTTCTACTGATGATGAGAATAATTTAAATAAAATAGTTTATAATTTAGATAATTATTGTCTTAATAGTGATTTATGTAATACTTTAAAGATAGAGTTAAATTACGAATTATTTGGTAATGTATCTAATTTAGAAAAATAGGTTGAATAGTTAAGTTTTGGATGTGATTATATGAATATATATGGATTAACTTTAGAAGAATTGGAAGATTTATTTGTAAGTTTAGGTTCTCGTAAGTTTCATGCTTTACAATTATTTTCTTGGTTATATGAGAAAAGAATTGAGGAGTATTCTTCAATTACAAATATTAAAAAAGAGATAATTGATGAGATTAGTTCAAAATATAGTATTGAAAGACTTAAAATTGTTGATGTACAAGATGATGTTGATGTTTCAAAATACTTATTTGAATTATATGATGGAGAACATATTGAGGCAGTTTTGATGAGACATGATTATGGAAATAGTATTTGTGTTTCTTCACAAGTTGGTTGCAATATGGGATGTAGATTTTGTGAATCAGGAAGAAGAAAAAAGGTAAGAAATCTTGAGACTTATGAAATGGTTTTACAAATTATTATGATTGAAAAGCTAATTAATGAAAGAATAAGTCATGTTGTTGTGATGGGAATTGGAGAACCTTTTGATAATTATGATAATCTTATTAAGTTCTTTAAGATAATTAATCATCCTAAGGGTATGGCAATAGGCGCAAGACACATTACTGTATCAACTTGTGGACTTGTACCTAAGATATTAGAGTTTAGTGATTTCCCATTACAAATTAATTTAGCTGTTAGTTTACATGCTCCAAATAATGAGATACGAAATAAAATAATGCCTATTAATAAAGCATATCCAATAGAAGAAGTTATTAAAGCATTAAAAATTTATTTAGAAAAGACAAATAGACGTCTTACTTTTGAATATATTTTACTTAAAGATGTAAATGATAGTTGTGAATGTGCAGAAGAACTTGCTAAGCTGGTTAAGGGAATTAACTGTTACATTAATCTGATACCGTATAATGAGACTAATAATATTGAATATAGAAGAACTAATACTATTCAAATTATGAAGTTTTATGATATACTTAAGAAGAATAATGTTAGTGTTACAATAAGGAGAGAATTTGGTGGCAAAATAAGTGCTGCTTGTGGACAACTTAGAAGTATGAAGGAGGAATTATGAAAACTTTTTATTTGACTGATGTTGGAAAAGTAAGAGATCATAATGAAGATAGCGTTATAATTGTAAGAAATGATGAAAATGATTATTTAATGGCTATTGCTGATGGAATGGGAGGACATTCTGCAGGGGAAGTTGCATCATCTATTGCGATTGGTTACTTGGGTAAACATTTTAAAGAAACTTTTAGAAAAATGACAAAGATTGATGCAGTTAATTGGATTAGAGATGCGGTCAATGAGATTAATTCTTTAATCTTTCAACATGAAAAAGACCATCCTGAAAGTAAGGGAATGGGTACTACTTTAGTTATGGCTGTTTTGACTCATGATTTCCTATTATTTGGAAATGTTGGAGATTCTAGTGGCTTTGTTATGAAAAATAATAATTTACATAAGGTTACTTATGATCATACACTTGTTAACTTGCTTGTTAGTGCAGGAGAACTTACTAAAGAGGAAGCTTCTGTTCATCCTAAAAAGAATGTTTTGATGAAGGCACTTGGAGCATCTCAAGATGTAGATGTGGATATTTTTGATTGTGATATGGATATAACTCAAATACTTCTTGCGAGTGATGGGTTAACTGGTATGCTTGATCGTGAAGGAATTGAAAAGGGTCTTTTAGGTGAAGGTGAAATTGATGAAAAAGTTTTAAAACTTATTCATAAAGCAAATAATAGGGGTGGAACAGATAATATTTCGGTTGCTTATTTGGTACGTGAAGAAGGTGACAAAGAGTGATTACTAAGGGGCAGAAAATAAATGACCGTTATGAGGTAATAAGATCTATTGGCGAAGGTGGTATGGCAAATGTCTATTTAGGATATGATACTATTCTAGATAGGAATGTTGCGATTAAGGTTTTACGTGGAGATTTATCTAATGATGAAAAATTTGTTAGAAGATTTCAAAGAGAAGCTTTATCTGCATCTAGTCTTGCTCATCCTAATATTGTTGAAATGTATGATGTTGGAGAAGATGATGGAACTTATTACATAGTAATGGAATATGTTGAAGGAAAGACATTAAAGCAACTTTTAAAGAAACGTGGAAATCTTACTTTAAGTGAAGCAATCGATATTATGAGTCAATTAACAGATGGTATGGCTCATGCCCATGATTCTTATATTATTCATAGGGATTTAAAACCTCAAAATATAATGATTAAAGATGATGGACAAATTAAAATTACTGATTTTGGTATTGCAATGGCTCTTAATGCTACACAGTTAACTCAAACTAATTCAGTTATGGGTTCTGTTCATTATTTACCTCCTGAACAAGCTAGTGGTAAAGGATGTACTATTAAAAGTGATATCTATTCAATGGGTATTATCTTTTATGAATTATTGTCTGGTTCTCTTCCTTTTAGAGGTGATAATGCTGTTGAGATAGCATTAAAGCATATGCGTGAACCTCTTCCAAGTCTTAGAGATGAAAATCCAGCAATACCTCAAAGTATTGAAAATATTATAAGACGTGCTACTGCTAAAAATCCTAAAAATCGTTATGAGTCAGCTCGTGCAATGTATGAAGATTTATTAACTGCACTTGATGATGATAGAATGGATGAGGCTCCTTATCAATATAAATATCCAGAAAACGAAAGTGATAGTAAGAAGACAGGTAAGTCAGCAGATAAGAGTGATGATAAGGAAAAGAGTAAAGATAGAGATAAAGCTAAAGATAAAGATGACGATAATAAAGACAATGAAAAAGATAATGATAAGTTCGATAATATTTTAGATGATGAAGAAGACTTTATCGATAAAAAGAATACTAAAAAAGATTCTGCAACAGACAAGAAAAATGAAGAAGAAAACGACGAAGATGATGCTAAAATGTCTAAGGCAAGTAAGATTACAATTATTGTTTTATCAGTTATATTTGTAGTTCTTCTTGGAGTTTTATTTGTTGTATTCTTTGTACTTCCACCAGCTACTAATAATCAAGCTGTAGTTGTTCCTGATTGTAAGAATAAGAAAGTTAGTACTTGTGAAAAGATGTTACAAGAAGCTGGTTTTGATGTTAATACTAAGATAGAGACAGTTGAATCTACTGTTGATAAAAATCTAGTTGTTAAAACAGATCCTGAGGCAGGACGCAGCATTAAAGCTGGAACAACTATAACAATATATAAATCTCTTGGAATAGATATTGTTTCAGTTGAAGATTATACTGGAAGAGATGCTAGTGAAGTTGAAGCTGAATTAAAATCTCATGGTATAAGTGTAAGTATTAGAAAAAAAGATGTTGAAGATGATTCTGTAGAATATGGTGAAAATGAGATTATAGAACAAAGTGTTACTAAAGGTAGTGAATTAAAGAAGGGAGACTCAATTATTCTTTATATAGCTAATAATGAAGAAAAATTCCCTGATTTTGCTGCAGAAGGATATTCTAGAGATGATGTTGATGCTTTCTGTAGGGAACATAATCTTGTTTGTAGTCTTTTAGATGAAGAGACTACTTCAATTGATGAAGGTAAAATAGTTTATCAATCAAGAAAAGCTGGTACTGTTATTGCAGATGGTTCTAATTTAACAGTTAAATTTGCTGTTAGACCGGCAGTTAAGCCAAGTCCAAGTGCTAGTCCTGAGGATGGTACTGAATAATTTATATATGGGGGAATTATGAAAGGACAAATTGTTAAAATTAGTAGTGATTTACATTTTGTAAGTTATGAAGGAGAAGTTTATCCTTGTAAATGTAGAGGTTTATTTAGAAAAGAACATATTATTCCTGTAGTTGGGGATTATGTTCTTTTCAATAAGGATAAAAAGTTAATTGAAGAAGTTATTTCTAGAAAGAATATTTTTGCAAGGCCTAAGGTTAGTAATATTGATCAAGCTTTTTTAATTACTAGTTTAAAATTACCAGATTTTTCTTTAAATTTATTAGATAAATTTATTGTATTAATGGAGATTAATCATGTTAAACCTATTATTTGTATTACTAAGAGTGATTTAGTTGATGATACTTCTTTATATGATGAGATATTTAATTATTATAGAAAAATAGGTTATAAAGTAATTTATAATTATGAGATTGATAAAATAAAGGATTTATTAAAAGATAAAACTAGTGTTTTTACAGGGCAGACTGGTGCAGGTAAATCTACTTTACTTAATAGGCTTAATCCTTTATGGAATTTAGAAACTGGTGATGTATCTCTTGCTTTGGGAAGAGGAAAACATACAACTAGAGTTGTTGAATTATTTGATTTTCTTGGAGGAAAGGTAATGGATACTCCTGGGTTTTCTTCTTTAGAATTTACAACTTATAGTAAAGAACAAATTAGAGATGCTTTTGTAGAATTTAAGATGTATCCTTGTTTATATAAAGATTGTATGCATACAAAAGAAGAGGAATGTGTCGTAAAAAAAGAAGTTTTAGCGAATAATATATTAGAGAGTAGATATAATAATTATTTAAGTTTTATAGGAGAAAATAAAAATGAAAGTTAGTGCGTCTTATTTAAGTAGTAAAAATATTCCTTTAGATCTTTCTAAATTAGATTTAACTGATGTTGATTATATTCATGTTGATGTGATGGATGGAAAGTTTGTTCCTAAAAAGACTTTACCTTTTAGTGAGGTTAAACATATTTCTAAATATACATCTAAAAGATTAGATGTTCATTTAATGGTTGATGAGCCGTCTAAATATATTCCTTTGTATGCAGAACTTAATTGTGAATATATTACTTTTCATGTAGAGGTTGATGATGATATTGACAAATGTTTAAAGATGATTAAGGATTATTCAATAAAATGTGGGTTAGCTATTAAACCAGATACAAAGGTTTCTAGTCTTATTCCATATTTACCATATTTAGATTTAATTCTTGTTATGAGTGTTGAACCAGGACTTGGTGGACAGGAGTTTATTTTAGGTACTGAAGAAAAGTTAAGAGAAGTTAGAACTTTGCTAAATGAATATAATATAAATGCCGTTATTAATGTTGATGGTGGGGTTAATGATAAAACAATTTCTATGTGTCATGACTGTGATATAGTTACAGCTGGAAGTTATATTACTAAGAGTTTAGATTTTCAAAAAGAAATATCTAGTTTGAGATAGATAATTATGTTATAATTGTTCTAGAATAGGAGTTGGTGGTGTGTTACAAGATAAGAATAATTTATCTAATACTACTAATAATAATCTTGTTGATGTAACAGTTGATAATAATACTTTAGCTAATACAAGTTTAATTGATACTAGTGTTAATAATTCTTCTGATAATACTATTGGGTCTCCTGTTAATGAATGGGATACAACAGTTACTTTGGAAGAGGCTCGTGAAAAAGATAATGAAACTATTTTAAATAATACTTCAAATACTTCTAAATTTGGAGAAGTTCGCTATAATCCAGTTACTGGAGTAGAGATGAATGTTAATGATGTAGTTGATGAAGTAAATAATGTTGAGAAACTTAAGAAAGTAGAAGTTGAATATAAACCTACTAGTAAAGGAAGTACTTTTCTATTAGTTATATTTTTTATATTTCTTCTTGCATTTATTATATTTTTACCGGATATTGTTTCAATAGTTGATGCTTATAAAGCAGGACGTGGAAATGTCGTTTTAGAAGAGGTTCCTACTGGTAAGCTTGTATGTACATTAGATACCAATACAATTAATTTGGATAAGACAATTGAGAGAGTATTCTATTATGAAGAATTAAAACTTAAGAGTTCTAAGTTCAGTACAACGGTTAGAGGAGATGCTACTTTGGATGAAGAAGCGTTACAAGAGTTATATAATCAATGTAGTCAAATAGAAGAAAATGTTGATGGATTTAGTGGAGTTAATGTTAGTTGTGATTTATCCTCTGATACTTTGATAGAGAAAGAAAGTTTTGATTATGAAAAGTATAATGCTAAAGAGATATCTACTGCTTATAGTGAAGCAGGTGGATCTTTGGTTGAATTTCAATTTGATCAAGATATAGATAAAATAGAGTATTTAATGAAACAAGGTGGATTTAAGTGTAATAAGGAAAAATAATATTTTCCTTTTTTTTATTATTTTGTTATTATAATAATTGAGGTGTTTAAGATGAATGAAATGATAATTAATGAGATTGCAACAAATCTTAATATAACTGTTAATCAAGTTAGTGTTGTTTTAAATTTATTGAGTGAAGGTAATACTATTCCTTTTATTGCAAGATATAGAAAGGAAGCCACTGGAGCACTTGATGAAGAGGCTATTAGAAGTATAAATGAAGTATATGAATATCAAGTTAATTTATTAAAGAGAAAAGAAGATGTTATTAGATTAATTGATGAAAAAGGACTTCTTACTGATGAGATAAAAAGCAATATTATGAATTGTCAAAAATTAGTAGAAGTTGAAGATTTATATAGACCATATAAAGAAAAGAAAAAGACTAAGGCAAGTGAGGCTATTAAATTAGGACTTGAACCTTTAGCTAAAATGATTATGACATTTCCTACTAAAGGAGATATTAATTCATTATGTAGTAAGTTTATTAATGATAAAGTTGAAAGTCTCGATAAAGCTATTGAAGGGGCTTGCTTTATAATTGCTGAGTGGATTAGTGATAATGCATCTTATCGTAAATGGATTAGAAGTTATTTCTTTAAGAATGGAGTAATTGTATCTAAAAAGAAAAAAGATAGTGAAGATGAAAATTCAACTTATGAGATGTATTATGAATATAGTGAAGCAGTTAAATATATAAAACCACATAGAATACTTGCTTTAAATAGAGGAGAAAAAGATAAGATTTTAAATGTAAGTATTGATGTTAATAAAGATGAGATCATTGCTTATTTAAAGAAAAAACTTATTAAAGATGAGAAGAGTTTTGTTTGTAGTTATGTTATTTCTGCAATAGAGGATTCTTATAAGAGACTTATTGGTCCTTCTATTGAAAGGGAAGTTAGAAGTGAATTATCTGAAAAAGGAGAAGAAGCTGCGATTGATAATTTTGGTAAGAACTTAGAGTCTTTACTTTTAACTCCTCCTATGAAAGAAAAGGTTGTTCTTGCATTTGACCCAGGATATGTTAATGGTTGTAAGTTAGCTGTTGTTGATAAAAATGGTAAGTATTTAGATAGTTTAGTTATTAAACCTTTTTTAAAGGGTGATGAAGAAAAACGTATTAAGCAAAGTATGGAAGTTGTTTCAACTTTAATAAAAAAATATAATGTAGATATTATTTCTATTGGAAATGGTACTGCTTCTCGTGAGTCTGAAAAGTTTTGTGCTGATATGATTCGTGAATATAATTTAAATTGTAAATATGTTATTGTTAGTGAAGCTGGAGCATCAATTTATTCTGCTTCTCCTCAAGCTATTGAAGAGTTCCCTGATTTGGCAGTTGAGAAAAGAAGTGCCGTTAGTATTGGAAGAAGACTTCAGGATCCACTTGCTGAACTTGTTAAAATTCCACCTGAAGGTATAGGTGTTGGTTTATATCAGCATGATGTTTCAGAAAAGAAGTTATCTGATTCTTTAGACTTTGTTGTTGAGAAATGCGTTAATAGTGTTGGAGTTAATATTAATACTGCTTCACGTTCATTACTTAGTTATGTTTCTGGTATTACAAAGTCTGCAATAGATAAGATTATTGAATATCGTGAGAATGTTGGTAAGATTATGAGTAGAGGAGAAATACTTAAGAAAAAGTTACTTACTCCTAAAGCTTATGAACAAGCAATTGGATTTTTAAGAATAACTGATGGAGATAATATACTTGATTCTACAGCAATCCACCCAGAAAGTTATGAGATTGCATCTAAACTATTAAGTGACTATAACCTTAAAATTAGTGATGTTGGAAGTAGTGATTTAATTGAGAAGTTTGGCAATGTTGATTATAATGATTTAGCTACTAAATATAATACAGATGTTTATACAATTGAAGATGTTATTAATTCATTAAAAAAACCTAATCTTGATCCAAGAGATGAATATCCACAACCAATATTAAAGAGTAATATACTTGAGATAAAGGATTTAAAAGTTGGGGATAAATTACAAGGAACTGTTCGTAATGTAGTTGACTTTGGTTTATTTATAGATATTGGTCTTCATGATGATGGACTTGCTCATATATCTAAGTTATCTAATAATTATATTAAACATCCTAGTGATTTGTTTAGTGTTGGCGATATAGTTGATTGTTGGGTTGATGATATTTCACTAGAAAAGAACAAAGTTAGTTTAAGTTTAATAGAGAGATAATATGAAAGCAATAATTGTTTCTGACATACATGGTGGATTTGACAATTTAAAAGAGATTATTAAGAATAATCCTGATTTTGATTATTTAATTTGTTGTGGAGATTTTTTATCTTATGGACGTAGTTCTTCCGATGATGTTGAAATATTAAATAGTAATAATAAAAAAATATTTGCTGTTTGTGGAAATTGTGATCATTTTAGAGAAGGGTTACTTGATTTTTCATTAAATGATTATGTTGTTTTTCCACTTGATGGGAAGATAGTATTTTTAACTCATGGACATAGATATAACAGACATAGTCATCCAACGGTGGATTTTGATATTTATATTCAAGGACATACACATGTTCCTTTAATGGAGATGGAAGGAGATAAATTATATCTTAATCCTGGTTCTATTTCATATCCTAGAGGTGGAAGTGACAAAACTTATATAATATATGATAATGGTGTTTTCTATTTAAGGAATTTAGATAATAAAATTATAAAGAGTATTGAATTTTAAATAAAGGGCTTTAATAAGTCCTTTTTTATTGTAATAATATTGATTTTATGTTAGTATAAAACACAATTTGAGGGAATTTTATGGATAAAGAGATTGAGTTTATAGAAGCTTTTAGTAATTCAGATATAGATACTTCTAATGTACCTTCTAAGACTGAATTACCTATATGTAGTAAGTTTTTAAATAATGATATTGGAATTAAATATATAGGTAATATGTTGAAGAGTATTGACATTAGATTATATTTAGTTTATTTAAAAATGTTAAAAGATAATATTAAGTTTAGTAATGATTATAATGCGGAAGAATCTGTATGTGTAAGTAGTGTTTTGTTTGGTGTTACGAGAGATGTTAAATTAAATGTTCCTTACATGAGAAATGGAATGGATATTTTAGTTAATGCTCATGAACTTGGTCATGGAATTAAGGCTTTTACAAAGGTTAATAATGATAGACACCTACATTCAAATACGATATTTGATGAGACTATTTCTATATTATTTGGAGGAATTTGTTTAGATAGATATATTAATGATTTTGGGAATGATTTAGATGCAGAACAGTTTGATGCTTTAAATATTAGAAACGCTTTGAATTGTTTAAAAAGAGCTAAGGAACTATTACCAGAGTATCTTAGAAAAAAAGAAGTACTTGATAGGACAACTCCTAAGTTAATTAAAAATCCTAAATATGATGATTATAAATTTCAGTCTTTTGTAAAAGAAGTTGAGGAGGCAAGAAGCGAACTATATAAATTAATTAGTTATCCTGTAGGTATTGCTCTTCTTAATGTATATGATAATTTTGATGAATCTCAAAAAGAAGAATATTTAGAATTAATTACTAAATTTTTATTAAATATTAAACATATAGATTTTCAAATGATACTTGATTATTTTAATATTCCATTTGATGCAGAGTTTTTTATAAAAAATTTCAAGGAATATGTTAGTAAGTTTAATGGTGCTTATGGAAAAAAATTAATTTATGGAGGTGACTGTAATGGCTAATTTAACTGATGATGAGAAACTTGAGTTAGGTATTTATATTGAACAAGTTGTTCATGAAGAAATAGAAAAGATTGTTAAAAAAGAAGCTCGTGAAATTAGCAGAGATTTAGAGTCTAGGGTTAATTTAGAAACTAATGTTGATACACTTATTAGTAAAATACTTTCTAAAAGTAAGGTTAAGGGTTTTACTGAAAGTATAAGTAAAACTATGGAAAAGTATTTAAGTGATTTAGATGATATACAACAATTCAGAGAAAATATTCGAAGAGATATTATTTCTTCTTTGACAGAGTTTAGGGAAGAATTAATAAAAAAGGCAACTGATAAGGCAGAACAAGTTGTTGAAGGACAAAAGAATATCGTTAGAGATTATGCACATGATGCTTATCTTCTTGCTGATTTCATTGAAAATACAAAACGTAGA
Source organism: uncultured Muribaculaceae bacterium (assembly GCA_964530845.1). Taxonomy (GTDB): domain Bacteria; phylum Bacillota_I; class Bacilli_A; order RF39; family UBA660; genus UBA3789. The sequence continues at coordinate 174,291 of CAZHBS010000001.1, read as the reverse complement.
GTAGTTGATGAGATAGTAAGGGAAGCAACTAAAAGAGTTAAAGTTGAAGATGCAAGACCTAGATTTATTCAAATATATAATAATGGATCATTAGAAAAAGAATTAGGTAAGGAACTTTATCATGAAAAGTTTGAAACAATTTATAGATTAATTAGAGCAGGACTTCCTGTTATGTTAATTGGACCTACAGGTTCAGGAAAATCTTTGTGTGCTGGACAAGTTGCTAAAGCACTTGATATGCCAATGTATTATACAAACAATGCTAGTGAAGAATATAAGTTATTAGGATTTACTGATGCTCATGGAAAATATAAAGAAACACAATTTTATAAGGCTTTTAAAAATGGAGGATTATTCTTTTTAGATGAGATTGATAATAGCCATCCATCTGCATTGTTGTCATTAAATTCTGCGATAGGGGCAACAAATAATGGTGGAATTTATATGGCTTTTGAAGATGGAGAGTATACTGAGGCTCATCCCAATTTTAGAATAATTGCTGCTGCTAATACTTGGGGCAATGGTGCGAATAGAATGTATTGTGGAAGAAGTGAGTTAGATTCTGCATCGCTAGATAGATTTATTCAAGTTTATTTTGATTATGACCCTAAGATTGAAAAAGCTGTTATTGATGATGATGAGTTACTACATTATTTTTGGAATTTTAGAAGAATTATTAGTGATTGTGGTATTAGGCATACTGTTACTACAAGAAATATAGATTATGCACGTAGACTTAAAGAAGCAGGTTTTTCTACCGAAGAGATTTTATTATATACAGTAATAAAAGAATTAGATTTTGAAGATATGAAAATTATTGCGCAAAGATTTGATGATGAAGGAATTGAACCATCAATTTATTCAGAAGAATTTAAAAAGCTAGTATTAAAGAGGGCATAGTTTATGGAAAGTCATATTTATTCTAATAAAGGTTATGATTTCTTTGAACAAAGATTTAAAAGTAGACAAGATTTAATTTCATATTTAAAAGATGCTAGAACATCACTTACTTTTGCAAGTAGAGAATTGTCATCTCAAAAGAATACAGATGGCTATAATGACTGGGCAAAAACAAAATCTTTTGAAGAAGCATTAGAGTTATTTGAGAGTGGGTGGTTTGAGGAGTTTGATACTTTTCTTTCTCAAAAAAAACAAATAGATAAGTATTTTCCTTATATTGCTCAAAGAAGAAATTATCATAATTCTGTATGTGGTGGTGTTCCTAATGTTGTTAATGCGATTAGAAATTTACCATTATCAATGAGAAGAACTTATAAAGATAATAATAATCAAAATATTATAACTATTAATTATAATTGTAGTTATCCATGGGATACTACAAAAAAACAAATATTTGTCAATGGATTATTAACTCTTTCTTTGATAGATTTTTTTGAATCCTTAGGTTATAGAGTTGATTTAAAATTTTATGAGATTTCTAAAACAGGTAATCAAATATTGTTTACTGATATTGTTTTTAAATCATCTGGTGAAAAGATAAATTTACAGAAACTTTATTTTGCATTTTGTAATCCTTCTTTTTTAAGAAGATTATTATTTAGAGTTGTAGAAACTACACCTGGGCTTGTTAGAGAGTGGACTTGTGGATATGGAAGGTGTATGCCTACTGATGAGGTTAAGAAGATTCTTAATATTAGTGATAATAATATTTTTATTAACTGGCCAGAACAAATGGGAGTTGAAGGAATTAATTTAGAAAGTGATATTAGATCATTTCTTGATGCGATTATTTTAAAAGATTATATTAAAATTGATGAAGATAAATATTGTGTTTGTGATGATAAACATGTTTTTACAAAGAAAAAATAAAGGATAACAATGTTATCCTTTTTAGTATAGTATAGTTATCTTTCTACCTTCTGTTTCGATAAAACCTTCATCTTTTAAATAACCAATTTCTCGAGACATGGCACTCCTATCAACTGATAGGTAATTTGCAAGTTCTGTAAAGGGCATAGATAAAGTGAATTTCCTATTTCCTTTTTTTTGAGATTCAATTTTAAAGTAAGCAAGTAGTTTATCTCTAGTTGTTCTTTTAGTAAGTAATTCAATTCTAGTATTTCTTATTGATAGCTGATCAGTTAATATTTTTATTAAGTTCTTTATAAAGATAATATAAAAATCAGTCTTTATTATTTCATCGTTTGTTATATCATCATATTCTATTATGGTTATTTGTGTTTCTTCTTTTGTCATACAAGTTATCTCATCGGAATTAATAGTTGATGTAAGTGAACCAAAAACTTCTCCTGTTGTTAGTTCTTGAATTATAGTTTTATTACCATTATAGTCATTGTATATTAACTGGACATCTCCATTATCAATGATTGCGATAAAGTCATCTCTATTAATGTTTGATAAGATATTTACATTTTTATTAAATTTGATTGTATTAGCATTTAATATCTTTTTTAATTTAATAATATTTTTTTCGGATATATTTTCAAATAAGTCTGACATAGTTCCTCCATAACTGTATTTTATCAAAAAAATGATTGTGTTGCAAATGCAACTAAAAGATATATTAATTAATTATAGCAATATCTTTAGTTATAAGTTTTATTTTGGTACTGTATAATACTTTACAAGTAGTTTGTGTTAATTTACAGAAAACATAAAAAATTAATTTTGTTGATTTTATTAGGTTTAAATAGACTTCTATAAAAATATTTTTAAAAAAATCTTGTTTGTTGCAAATGCAACACACAAATAAAAAAATACATGATATAGTTAAAATGTAATTTTAAGAAAAAAATAGAAGTGAGGACAAGTGTTATGAAAGTAATTAAAAGAGATGGACATATGGTTGAATATATGCCATCAAAAATTGAAGATGCAATTGAGAAGGCAAATGCTGAAGTAGAAGAAGAAGACAGAGCTTCATCTGTTCAGATAAAGAATATTATAAAGTATATTGAACATTTGGGAAAAAAGAGAATCTTAGTTGAAGATATACAAGATATTATTGAAATGAAGTTAATGAGTATTGGAAAATACAATTTAGCTAAACATTATATTACATATCGTTATACTAGAGAATTAGTAAGACGTAGTAATACAACTGATCAAACTATTAAAGAGTTAATTGATGGTGAGAATGAATATTGGAATACAGAAAATTCTAATAAAAATGCTCGTGTTGTTACTACTCAAAGAGATTATTTGGCTGGTATTACTAGTACAGATATTACAAGACGTTTCTTATTACCTGATGATATTGTTCGTGCTCATGATGATGGTATTATTCATTTCCATGATGCTGATTATTTTGCACAAAATGCATTACATAATTGTGATTTAATTAATTTGGATGATATGTTACAAAATGGTACAAATATAAATGGAGTTATGATTGAAAAGCCACATCGTTTCTTAACTGCTATGACAATTGCTACTCAATTAATTACTGCTGTTTCATCATCTCAATATGGTGGAGCAACTATTACTCTTACTCATTTAGCTCCATTTGTTAGATCTTCTAAAGAATTTTATGAGAAGAAATATAAAAAACGTAAATTAACTAAGGCACAAGTTGAACAATTTGTAGAAGAAGATTTGAAAAAGGAAATTACTGATGGTGTTCAAACTTTCCAATATCAAATTAATTCTATGACTACTACAAATGGTCAAGCTCCATTCTTAAGTGTATGTATGTATTTAAATGAAACAGATGAATATAAAGATGAGCTTGCAATGATTATTGAAGAAGTTTTAAAACAAAGAATGGAAGGTATGAAGAATGAAAAAGGAGTTTATATTACTCCAGCATTCCCTAAACTTTTATATGTACTTGAAGAAGATAATATTGATCCTAAAGGAAAATATTATTACTTAACTGAACTTGCTGCCAAATGTACTGCAAAGAGAATGGTTCCAGATTATATATCTGAAAAAGTTATGAAAGAATTAAAAATTAATGAAAATGGAGATGGAGATTGCTATCCATGTATGGGATGTCGTTCATTCTTAACACCTGATAGAAGTATCTCTTTAGGTAATATTTCTAAGGCTAAAAACTATGTTGAAGGAAAAGGCAAATACTATGGTAGATTTAACCAAGGTGTTGTTACTATTAACTTAGTTGATGTTGCTTTAAGTAGTGATAAAGATGAAGAAACATTCTGGAAGATTCTTGATGAGAGACTTGAATTATGTCATAGAGCATTACAAATCCGTCATAAGAGACTTTCTAAAGTTACTAGTGATGTTGCTCCTATCTTATGGCAACATGGAGCTTTAGCAAGACTTGAAAAAGGTGAACCAATACATGAATTACTACATCATGGATATTCTACTATTTCTTTAGGATATGCAGGACTTTATGAATGTGTTAAATATATGACAGGTCATTCTCATACTGATGGCGGTAAGGGATTTGAATTTGGTATTAGCGTAATGCAAAAATTAAATGATGCTTGTAAAGAATGGAAAGCAGCAGAGGATATTGATTATTCTGTTTATGGTACTCCAATTGAATCTACTACTTATAAATTTGCTAAATGCTTAAAGGATCGTTTTGGTGTAATAAAGGGAATTACTGATAGAGATTATATTACTAATAGTTATCATGTTCCTGTATTTGAAGAAATTGATGCTTTTGAAAAATTAAAATTAGAGAGTGAATTCCAAAGATTATCTCCAGGTGGAGCTATATCTTATGTTGAAACATCTAATTTAACTGGTAATATTCCTGCAGTTTTAGAAGTTATTAAGTTTATTTATAATAACATTATGTATGCAGAATTAAATACTAAGAGTGATTATTGCCAAGCATGTGGTTTCGATGGTGAAATTCTTCTTGATGATAATCTAGAATGGTATTGTCCACAATGTGGTAATAGAGATCATGATAAATTAAATGTTGCTCGTAGAACTTGTGGTTACATTGGAACTAACTTCTGGAATAAAGGAAGAACACAAGAGATTAAAGAAAGAGTTATCCACCTAGACAATAAGGATGCTTAATGAAATATAATAAAATTCGTAAAATGGATATAGCAGATGGCCCTGGAGTTAGGGTCTCTGTTTTCTTACAGGGTTGTACATTTCATTGTAAGGATTGTTTTAATCCAGAAACATGGGACTTTGAAGGTGGAGAAGAGTTCAATGATGCTGTTATTGATGAAATACTACGATTATGTGAGAAGGATGAAATTGCAGGTCTTTCAATATTAGGAGGAGAACCAATGCATCCTAAGAATATAAAGGGAACTATTAAATTAGCTAAAAGATTTAAAGAAAAATTTCCTGATAAGACTTTATGGTCTTGGAGTGGTTTCTTATTTGATCAGATATCTGATAAAGAAATATTTGATTATTTAGATGTTTTAGTAGATGGTCAATTTGAGGCAGATAAGAGAGATCCTAGACTTAAGTGGAGAGGTTCTTCTAATCAAAGAGTAATCGATGTTAAAAAAACTATAAAGAAAGGCGATATTGTATTATATTGTGATTAATAAATTATGAAAAAAGTAAGAGGATTTGAAGTTGCTAAAGGATGGGAAGATAAAGATATTCATATTCCTATTAGAAAGACAGCTCACTCTGCAGCTTATGATATTGAGGCTGCAGAGGATACAGTAGTACCTGTTTATAAACCTGGAATTAAACCAACACTTATTCCTACTGGTTTAAAGGCATATTGTTTAGATGATGAATGCTACTTTTTATTAAGTAGATCAGGTGGACCAAAAAAAGGTTTACTTACACCACATGGATTAGGATTAATTGATGCAGATTATTATGAGAATCCTGATAATGATGGTCATTTTATGGTTCAAGTATTTAATTGTTCTGATCATGAACTTTTAATAAAGAAGGGAGACGCTGTTGCACAAGTTGTCTTCATGAAGTATTTGGTTTGTGATGGAGATAATGCAACTGGTAAAAGACAGGGTGGATTTGGATCAACTGATAAGAAATAGAAGATAGTAATATCTTCTTTTTTGTTTATTATTAAATTTGTTTTTTTCTATGATTTTTCTCATTTATTTTCTTTTTTTAATTAGATTATTTTCTTTTTTTATATATTTTTTTCTTTCTTAAATTTTAATAATGTTTATTTTACAAGGCTTTTTTCTTATGATATAAAATCTTTAATTATTTTGAAGGAGGAAGATATTATTAATAATCAAATAAAGAAATTTTATACTTGTCGATATGACAGAACTTTTAAAGAAGTGTTCTTAACTGAAGGAGATACATTTCTATTACAGAAATTATTGGAAAATATCCTTAATATAAAAATAAATTCAATTAAGATTAAGAATGATGAGTTAGAAAATGGAAATATTCACATAAGAAGAAAATTAGTTGATGCTTTATTATATACTGATAAAGAAGTTATAAATATTGAGGTTAATTCTGTGTTTGATAATATTGTGAGAACTAGAAATGTATCTTATTTAATGAATGCTTACAGTAAATATTATCTTAAGGGAGAAGAATATAATGATAAGATTAATTTCATTCAAGTTAATTTTAACTATAATTTAGATGATGACTATTTAATGGATGATTTTATGATAAGAAATAATAACGGGGATTCTTTTGTTGATAATTGTATTATTTATAATTTCAATATGGATAAGTATTTAGATTTTTGGTACAATAAGGATATAGAAGAGATAGATAAAAATAAATACTTAATTATGTTAGATTTGTCTAGGGACGATTTAGAAAAGCTATCTAAAAATGATAAGGTGGTATTAAATTATATGAATAAAGTTAATACGGTTAATGATGATCCAAGATTTCAATCTTATATGAGTGCCGAAGAAGATGATAGAAAACTAATGAATAGTTATAATCATAAGTATTATGATGAAGGTGTTGAATATGGAATAAATCAAGGTGTTGAACAAGGAAAGGAAACAACTCGAAAGGAAATGATTCAACTACTTCATAATAATGGTTTAAGTGTGTTAGAAATTTCAAAATATTTAGAAGTTAGTGAGGATGAGATAAAGAAATATATTTGTGATTGATACATGTTGTAGTTTATAAAATTTAATGTTTTATTTAGGGGCAATTTATAATTGCTTTTTCTAAAGTGTAATGAATGTTATGATTAGGGTGTGAAAAGATTTGTCGAAAATAGTATTTTGTTTTATGACATAATCTTTTTATAGAAAAATATTTAGAAAGGAGATTTAAAGATGGTTAAAATATTAAAAGTAACTTTGTCAATTTTTATTTTATCACTTATTTTTAATTTAACTTCAGTTGATGCTATTAATCAGGTTGCCACAAATCATGTTGATTTACCAAAACTTAGTGGAGTTAGGACAGTTGCTGGTAAGCATTATAAGAACGATAGTAGTAAGTTACAATATTTTATGACTGCGCAATGTACAAATAATTCTACTGGAAATGATGAACTTGTTTCAGTTGCTACTGTTAGAGGTTCATTTCCATACGACAGTTCAGCTTTCATAGAAGTTCCAAAGCACCAAAGAGTTCCACTTTCAAATAAACATCAACTTGAAAATGAATATATAATTAATGCAAAAGTTGTGAATAAAATAAACGATACTGTTAAATTTTATGGAATTTGGGAAATTAATTAGTTTCCTAAATTCCATTACTTCTAGGAGTGGTTTTTATGAAAAAATTTAAATCTTTTTTTGAAAATAATAAGATTGTTTTTGTGATGTTATTTGTTTTAATTTTTATAACATTTTATAGTACTTTTTCATATATTGAAACTTATTATAGTTATGATTATGATGCGATGTTAGAATTTTACAATCAAGATGTTCAAAAGTGTGAAAGAGGAGAAAGTTCTGCTGAATGGTGCTCTTCTTTAGAAGCTCCATTAAAACCAATGGATGAGTTAAGCTATTGTGGAGCTAAATATATGTTTCTTAGTGTTCTTAATTTGGATTTTGGAGATATTATGTGTCTTGGACTTCCTGTCATTATTTTCATAATGGTAATTTCTAAATTTCATAGCATATTTAGCAGTGGGTCTATAAAAAATGTGTTAATGAGAGAATCTTTTAAAAAATATAAATATAAAATGGATAAAACTATTATTAAAATAAGTTTAATTGTACCTTTGTTTATATTTGTTTTATTTCTTATTTGTTGTATTATGACAAGATTTAATTTTGATGTTCCTACTAGTCTTTCCCAATATGCATTTTATGATAAGTGGATTTTTGATAATATGATGTTGTATTTGACAATTCATTATATTTATTTATTTTTTGGATGTATCTTTTATGGTAATATTGCATGCTGTTTTGTTAATAAAAGTAAGAAAATGATTATATCTGTTTTTTATTCATTTTTATCTTTATGGGCAATTTTTACTATTTTTACACGACTTCAAAGAATCGATGTAATCTATAATTTGGATTCTGTTATTCCGCATTTATATAGATATTTAAATATTTTTGATTTCTTTACATTATGTAATATAGAGGAAAGTATTTATGGTCATATTATTGTTGCGATTATTCTTGCTGGTTTATCGTATATGGTAAGATGCTTTGTTTTTAGAAATAAAGAAAGGGTTTTGATTGAAAGTGAAAAAGAAATTATTTGAGAGAAATGTATTAGTTGAGATGATAGGTAAGACTTATTTTTTTAAAGTTATATTAATATTAAGTTTTGCTTCAGCGTTTTATGGTGCGATGTCATTTGCAGCAGTTGATGGTATGGATTTATTTACTTCACTGCTTAATACACATAGTATTTCTTATTTTAATATGATATTTTTTATATTATTATTTCTAAATACTATTAATAACTGTAGAACGATATTTTCAAATTATAATTACGTAATTAGAATTAAAAATAGAAAGGATTATACAAAAAAAGTTTTAAGTACTAATTTAATTGTTAATTTTATTTGGTCTTTAATTTTTTTACTTATGTATGTTTCTTTACTCTTGTTTTTTAATCATGTTGATTTATTTAGTTTGGATACTGTTTCATATGGAGTATATACTTTTATTTATACTTTATTTTATATACTCAGATATTATTTATTTGCATTACTTTTATCAACAATATTATGTTTAATAATTCTTAGATTTAAAGAAAAAATATCATATTTTTTTATTGGTTTATTTGAAGTAGGTCTTTTATTTGTTTCTATATCACCAGATATTATTAAGTCATTTAGATTTTTACCTTGGGATTATTTTTATATTATAAACTATCCTACTTTTTCTACAGAAATTTGTTATAGTATTTTGTATTGTATTATTTTAGAGATTATTATTTTTGTTTTATATAAAATATGTGTTAATAATAGTAAAGTTAGAGTTAAAGAATTGTATTTTTTATTTAATGATTTGGAGTATACTATAAGAAAAAATAAATTAGTTATTTTATTGTTTTTACTCATTCCTTTAGTTCTTTCTTTTTCTAATAGAAATTTAGATGGAGATTATATAATACAGTCTTCATTAGGATTAAACTTGTTGAGTGAATTTAGTTATGTTTCTTTAGTTGGATTTTTAACTAATATAACCTGTTGTGCTTTTATGTTTATTCAGTTGTTTATTAAAGATTATGTTAATATTACGAATATATATTGTAGATATAATTATGAAAAATATTATTATGTTAAAAGTATAATTAATATTATATTATTGTTTATTTTAAAATTTATTCAGTATGTTTTAGTTGTTGGGGTTACTAAATTTATTTTTAATAAAGATATTAGTAACATATTTAGTTTATTTATTAATGACTTTAGTTTTATGATCTGTGTTGGATTATCTATTATACTGTTATATGTTTTATTTAGGATATATAATAAATTTAAATTTACTTTGTTTTCTGTTATTCCTATAGTGGTTTTAGTTATATTTAAATTTATTAATTTAAATTATATGTTTTATATTATATGTTCTATATTTTTAATTATTATTACTAATTTCATTATAGTTAAATTTAATAAGAAAGTTATACAAGAAATTGGAGGTATTTAGCTATGAAGATTACTTTGGAAAATGTTGGAAAGAGTTTCAAAAAAATAGAGATTTTAAGAGATGTTAATCTTGAGTTTAGTGATGGGAAGATTTATGGAATAGTTGGACCTAATGGTAGTGGAAAGAGTGTTTTACTTAAAATGATTTGTGGTTTTTATGAAACAAGTAGTGGAAAAATACTATTTGATGGAGAAGACCAAATTAAAAAATATGGTTTTCCACAAGACATGAGAGTTATGATTGAAAATCCAGTATTTTTATCTGATTTAAGTGGATTTGATAATTTAAAACTACTTGCGAATATTCAGAATAAAATTGATGATGATAAAATTGTAGAGACAATGAAGTTAGTTGGATTGGATTCATATGAAAAGAAAAAATATAGTAAGTATTCTTTAGGAATGAAACAGAAGTTAAATATTGCTCAAGTATTAATGGAAGATCCAAAGATTATGATTTTAGATGAACCTTTTAATGCTTTGGATGAGAATAGTGCAAAGAATATTAGAGATGTTTTTATTGAAGAAAAGAAAAAAGGTAAAATAATTTTACTCGCAACTCATATTAAAGAAGATATTAATACTTTATGTGATGAAATATATAAAGTAGAAGATTGTACGGTAAAGAAAATTTAACACTATTTAAAATAGTGTTTTTTTTGTCGATTGAAACTTTTTTCTAGTTATGTCGAATATATAGATAGTCTTTTTTATTTGTTTTATATTTAATTAGAAAGGAGGATAATGGAGGAGCTCTTAGACTATGAAGGCTTAATATATAGTATTATAAGTAAGTATCCTAAGAGATTTGATCATGATGATTTATATCAAGTTGGAATGATTGGTTTGATTGATGCTTATAAACATTTTGATTCAAGTAAAGATACTAAATTCTCGTCATATGCTTATTACTATATTGTAGGAGAGGTTAATAAATATATTAGGGAGAGTAGTAGTTTAAAAATCAGTAAAGAGTTAATTGAGGTTAAAAAGAAGGTTTTAAAAGCAAAGGAGTTAATGACTCAAAGATTAGGGAGAGAGCCTACTAATCTTGAAGTTAGTCTTTATTTAGATATAGATATTGATTTGGTTGATAATGCGTTTCTTGCGACTGATGAGGTATCTAATATAGATAGTTTAGACTTTAAATATTATGATGATGTTACTGCAGAAACATTGGACTTAAAAGAAGAGATTAGTAAACTATCTAATGATGAAAAGAAATTAATATATGCTAGATATTTTAATGAATTGACTCAAAGTGAGACTTCTAATTTACTTGGGATTAGCCAGGTACAAGTGTCTCGTAATGAGTCTAAAATACTTACTAAACTTAGAACTAGATTATAGTTTTAAGTTTTTTGTATTAATTTAATTTTATTGGGTAGATTATAAATGGTGATTAAGATGAAAAATACTAAATATGAGAAGATTGCTGATAAGCATAAAGCTCCAGAAAGTAGAGTTTCTAATGCGATTATTGCTTTTATTAGTGGTGGAGTTATTGGAATGTTAGGAGAAGTAATTATTGAGTTACTTTGTTCTTTTGGTCTTTCTAGAGTTGATAGTGGGACTATAATGATTATTACTTTTATTTTCTTAGGAAGTCTATTTACTGCACTTGGTTTTTTTGACAAGATGGTAAATATATTTAAATGTGGATTATTAATTCCAATTACTGGTTTTGCACATTCTATGACTAGTAGTGCGCTTGATTATAAAAAAGAGGGCTTAATTTATGGAATTGGATCAAATGTTTTTAAACTTGCTGGATCTGTTATTTTATATGGTGTTGTTGCGTCTTTCTTCTTTAGTTCTATTCGATATGTAATTGAGGTGGTGTTAAAGTGACAATTAAGTTTAAAAATGTTTATGTAGATGAGACAGCTACTGTTTGTGGTCCTTATGAGAAGAATGGACCTTTATCTAAATATTTTGATAAGAGTTATAAAGATTTATATTTTGGGGAAGATTCTTGGGAGAAGGCTGAGATTAAATTAGTTAAAGATTCTATTGTGATGCTTCTTAAAAAAAGTGGTTTAGAAAAAGAAGATATTGATTTAGTTATTGGTGGAGACTTATTAAATCAAATTACGGCATCTTGTTATGGAACATGTGGAGTAGGTGATGGTTTTATTGGGGTATATGGAGCCTGTAGTAGTAGTGTTTTAGGGCTTATTGTTGGTGCAAATTTTATTGATAGTGGAGCAGTTAATAATAGTTTATGTGTTGTTTCTTCGCATAATATGAGTGCAGAAAAGCAATTTAGATATCCTACTGAGTATGGTGCTCCTAGACCAAATGGCGCAACATTTACCGCAACAGGTGCTGCTTGTTGTTTACTTACTAATGAAAAAACTGAGATAAAGATTGATTGTGCTACAATGGGTAGAATTATCGATTATAATCAAAATGATGCGAATGATATGGGACGTGTTATGGCTCCTGCCGCAATAGATACTTTAATGAGACATCTTGAAGAGACTGGTAGGGATGTTGATTATTATGATTTAATTGTTACTGGAGATTTAGGAAAATATGGGATGGAGATTGTTAAAGATTATTTAAAAGAAGAACATAATATAAATTTAAAAAATTATAAAGATTGTGGAGTAATGCTTTATGATTTAGAAAAACAAAAAGAAGTAAAGGCTGGTGGAAGTGGACCTGTATGTTCCGCTTTAGTTACTTATGCTTATTTGTTTAATCAATTAAAGAAAAAAAGATATAAGAGAATTCTTGTTATGGCTACTGGCGCATTATTTTCTCCTTGTCTTTTATATCAAAAAGAAAATATTAATTCTATTTGTCATGCGATTAGTTTGGAGGTGGTTTAATGTATTTGATTAATTCATTTCTTTATTGTGGAATTATTTGTTGTATTGCGCAAATAATTTTAGATAATACAAAACTTACTGTTGGACATATAACTAGCATTTTTGTTGTGATTGGAGCTTTTTTAGATTCATTTAATATTTATGATAAAATAATTCTTAAGGTTGGTGGAGGTGCGATGCTTCCAATTGTTAGTTTTGGTCATTCACTAACTCATGGTTCGATGGCTGGGGCAAAAATAGCTGGATATATTGGAATATTTAGTGGAATGTTTAATTTTACTGCAGCTGGTATTTCATGCGCTATTGTATGTTCATTTATTTTTTATTTGTTATTCAAGCCTAAAAATTAAAAATATCCACAGAAGTTGTGGATATTTATTTTTTTGAAGATATTTCTATTATTTTTTCCATACTATCATCTTTAGCTACTATATTTTTATGGAGTTGGTTACACTTTTGACATCTATAAATAATTTTATATGTATCTTTAAATTTTTCTATTTCTATGGGAACTAATAATCCAAGGCATGTGTTTTGTCTATCTCCTGGATTTATGTCTACATGTTTTGAATATAAGCAATATGGACAATGATCTCTTGAAGTATACCCTAGTGGTTTAACTTCTTTTTTACAGTTTTCACAGATAAATCCTTCATCAATTTCATTAAAACGTTTCATTGTATCACCAAGTTAATTATATATTTTATTCGTTGTAAATGCAAAAGAAAATAATTTATGTTATAATTATTTAAAGTCGGAGTGAGTTATATGGAAATAGAATTTAAAATTAATGACTTTGAAGGACCATTAGATTTGTTACTACATCTTATTAAAGAATCTAAAATGGATATTATGAATATAGAGATTGAGTCTATTACAAAACAATATATGGATTTCTTAGATAAGAGTGAAAAAATGAATTTGGAAGTTTCTTCAGAGTATCTTGTTTTAGCGAGTGAGCTTCTTGTGATTAAGTCTCGTATGTTACTTCCTAGAAATAAAGATGTTGTAGATGAGGAAGAAGAAGTTGATCCAAGAGATGAACTTGTTAATAGATTGCTTGAATATCAGGCTTATAAAGATATAACTCATATTTTACAAGAAAAAGAATTATTAAGACGTGATATATATACAAAGATTCCAGAAAATATTAACAATTATGTTGAGGAAAATCATGAATATCATTCTGATTTAGGTGCTGACGATTTAGTAGAGGCTCTTTTAAAATATTATCAACGTAAAGCTGATTCTAAACCATTAGAGACAAAAGTTACTGTTAATGAGATTAGTGTCTCTTCTAGAAAATATGATATTAAGAGAATTTTAAAAGATAAAAAAAGAGTTTCTTTCTTTGAACTTTTTCCCGTTGTAACAAAAGAATATATTGTAGCTACTTTTTTAGCAATACTTGAAATGGCTAAAAATAAAGAATTGGTTATTAAACAAGAAAATACGTTTGATGAGATAGTATGTGAGGTGATTTAAATGCATAAGGCCGTTTTAGAGGGATTATTATTTGTTGTTGGAGAAGATGGTCTTACACTTGATCAGATTGAAGACATATTGGAAATTGATGAGGAAGAGTCTCGTAATTTAATTATGGAATTAAAGAAGGATTATGAAGATGAGAGTAGAGGACTTAGAATTGACTTTTTAGGTAATAGATTTAAAATTACTACTAAGTTTGAACATAAAAAATATTATCAAAAGTTGATTGAAAATCCTGATACTAATTTAATGAGTCAAGCTGCATTAGAGACTCTTGCGATTATTGCTTATAATGAACCTATAACAAGGGTTCAGATTGATTCTATTAGAGGAGTAGGTTCTACATCGATTATTAGAAAGTTGGTTGCGAAAGGTCTTATTAGAGAGTCTGGTAGAAGTGATATTCCTGGTAGACCAATTCTTTATAAAACCACACATGAATTTTTAGATTATTTTTGTCTTTCTTCTAAAGATGATTTACCTAATATAAATGAAGTTTTAAAAAGTGTAAAGCAAGAAGAAATTGACCCTAATAAGGATTTATATACTTCTAAATATACAGAGAAAGAAGAGGAGTAATTTTCTTCTTTTTTTGTGGTGTAAACTTTAACTTTTATACTTGAAAAAGTAAATTTTCGATTGTATTATGTAAGTATAGAGGGAGGAAATAAAATGGAAAGGAAAGATGATTTTTTCTTAATTAATGATGATAAGTCAGCCGAAAGACTTAAATCATTAAAAAACAAGTATGTTGTTTTAGAAATTGAAGGAAGCAACGGCCTTCAAACTATTCCAGGTAAACTTCTTGATGTATTCCATACAATGGTTTATGTTAAAGAGTATGACGATGGAAAGAAAAAAAGTAAAGGTGAGAGTAGTTTTGGAAATGACAATTTAGAAGATATTAAAATTTCTTCTATAAGAGGAATTGAAGAAATAAAAAATAAGAATGATTTAAGCAGTCGATACTTAAATCAAAATTGTGAAATCACTAATGTTTATGGCAAGAAGATTAATGCTTATGTATCTGGATATGATGGATTTAATCTAGAATGTGAAGTCGATAATGTTACTAGTTTATATCCATATTGCCTTGTACAAAGTATTTGTATGATTAAGTAATAATAAAAAAATACTATTTTATAGTATTTTTTTTAATTATATGATATAATTTGGTTGTGCTGCTCCCATGGCGGAATTGGTAGACGCGGCAGACTCAAAATCTGCTTTTAGTGATAAAGTTCCGGTTCAAGTCCGGATGGGAGCACCATTATTTGATAGAGTCGGCTCTTATGAGTCGTTTTTTTATTTATGTTAATTACAGTTGACAAATTTCCAACTCAAAATGGTAGATTGCAACTATTAATATATTTATAATTGTTTTTGTGAGGTGAAGAAAATGAGTTTAGGAGAAAGATTACTAGAATTTAGAAAGGCTAAACAATTGTCTCAAGAAGAGGTTGCAGATAAATTGAACGTTACAAGACAAACTGTTTCAAAATGGGAAACAGACCAAAGTACTCCTGATTTTGACAAGATAGTTCCATTATGTGAGTTATATAATGTATCAAGTGAAGAGCTGCTTACAGGCAAGAGTACTGTTAATAATGAGAATAATAGTATAGATGAAGATAATAATATTAATAAAAAAGCTAAAGGAATAGGATTCGGTATACTTTTATATTTTATTGCACTTGCATGGATAATGATTTCGTTTCCAGTTATGATGATTAATCCAATTGTTTCTGCAGCTGTATTTTTACTTATTTGTGGTGTTGCGACATATATTATTGTTTATACTTGTATTGTTTATAAGAAAAAGACTGAAACAAAAGTTGATAAGAAGTATACTCTTAGAAAACAAGTAGAAAGTATTATTGCATGTTTTTTTGCGATTGCTTATTTAATTATTAGTTTTACTACAGGCGCATGGCATATTACATGGATACTTTGGGTTGTTATGGGATTAGTTTTTGAAATTGTAAAGCTTATATTCATGTTAAGAGGTGATAAAGATGAAGAATAAAGGTTTAATTATATTTTTTATTTCTTTATTATCTTTTGTTTCATTATTATTAATTATTGTGATGGTTTTATTAATTAATGGAAATACTAGAATATTTAATTTTAAATTTGGAAGTAATCTTAGTGATAATCTTATTATTGATGAGAATTATAATAATGAATTTAAAAAGGTTTTAATTGATTCAGATTCATCTTATATAAGTATTTTAGAAAGTGATAATGATAATTTTAAGATTGTTGCTTATGGAGAAGAAAATAGTGTCAGCGTTAGAAGTGATTCCAATGAATTAAGGATTACTTCTAAAGGAGATGTCTGCAAGTCTATATTTTGTGTTAATTTTTCTATTGCTAGAATAGAAGTTTATATACCAAGTGGTTATTCAAATATAATTAAAGTTGATAATCGTTATGGTGATACAGAAGTAGGTGACTTTTCATTAGCTGATGTTAGAATTAAAGGAGACTGTGGAGATATCAATATTTTATCTGCTAATAAAGTAGATGTCGAAAATTCTTTTGGAAATATTCTAATTAATTCTGCAAATATTGTCAAAGCAGATGCAAAATGTGGGAATATTGAAATTGAAAAAGTACTAGAGTTAGATGCTAATAATAATTATGGAGATATTGAAGTTAAACAAGTTCTTGATAGTTTTGTTATTACTAATGATTGTGGCGATGTAGAAATAAAGAGTGCTATTTTAAAGAAAGATTCTTCTATAACTAGTAGTTTAGGTAGTATTGATATTGATGAGATTAATAAAGTCTATATTGATGCTAAAACAGATTTAGGTGATGTTGATATTGCAAATAATTATAATAAATCTGATATTACTTTAAAGATTAGAAATAGTAGTGGAGATATTACAGTAAATTAATTAAATTTAATTTACTTTTTTTTATGATATAATTTTTATATTGGAGATGATAATTAATGAAGATAAATAAACCTAAAGTAACAATGTTTGAGGATACTAGTTTTGATAATTGTTTAATTGAAAATTCTTTTAGTAATGCAAATATTTGTAATAACTCAGAAGAAGATATAATAATAAGTAATGTTACTTTTGATGAGTGTATGTTTAGTAATATTGATTTTAATAATATTAAATTAGATTCTATTGATTTATGTGATTGTATTTTTGAAAATTGTGATTTATCTAATAAGTGTTTTGATAAGCAATTTTTAACTAGGGTTCAATTTATTAATTGTAAATTAATTGGTACTACTTTTATAGATAGTATTTTAAAAGATATTGAGTTTGATAAGAGTAATTGTAAGTATACAAATTTTTCTAGTGCGATGTTAACTAATATTTTAATTAAAGAAAGTTGCTTTAATGAATCTTCTTTTGGTAGTGGAGAAATTAAAAATATAGAGTTAGATGATGTTGAATTATTAGGCGCTGAATTCATTAATATTAATCTTCGTGGTATTGATTTTAGAAATTGTGATATTACTGGAATTATTTTTGATAAAAAGTCTTTAGAGGGCATAATTATTAATTCTTTTCAGTGCAGGGATATTGTTGGAGCATTTGGGGTTGTTGTTGAAGATTAAAATAAATATATTAATTTATTATAATGTGATATAATATGTTATGTTTATTAGTTGTGTGATAGGAGCGATAAGATGGGATTATTAATTACTTTAATTTTAGGAATATTTTTTATATTAGGATTTGTTTTAGTTAAGTTAGGAAAGAATACTAAGAAAGTTGAAATATTATCTATTTCAATAGCTCTTGGTACTATGGTGTGTTTAATTATATTTGACCTAGTACCTGAAATGATTGAACACCTTGAGGGGCTTTCAATTTTTCTAGCTATATTATTAGTTATACTTGGTATTGTATGTTTAAAAGTTTTAGATTTATTTGTACCAGATCATGATCATGAGCATGGACATGAACATAATTGTACTGATGATAATTTATTGCATATTGGAATTGTATCATTAGTGGCAATAGTTCTTCATAATGTAATTGAGGGAATGGCAGTTTATAGTTTAGCAATAGAGGATGTTAGGACTGGATTACTTGTTGCTTTAGGAGTTGGTCTACATAATATTCCGATGGGAATGGTTATTGGTTCTACTTTAGAACATGAGTCTAAAAGTAAACAAATAGTTTTAATTTCTATTGCAGCACTTTCGACATTTTTAGGTGGAGTTATTATGGCTCTTGTTAATTCATTAATTAGTGATTTTGTTATTGGTGTACTTATATGTATTACTGTTGGAATGATTATATATATCGTGGTATTTGAACTTATTCCACATATATTACATAGTAAAGATAAGAAGCTTTCTTTAATAGGAATATTAATAGGTATTGGAGTTATTTTACTTTCAAGTTTATTTGAATAAATGGTACGTTTTATGCGTATCTTTTCTTTTGATATGTTATACTATTAATAGATATTAAATAGGAGGATTATTTATGGAATTTGTTGAATTAAAGGAAGATGAGTTTTTAGAATTTTCTAAGAATAGTCCGATTACTAGTTTTTTTCAAGATATACATTGGGCTTATGTAAAAGAGGAAAATGGATGGGGTCATTATTATGTTGGATTAAAAGATAACAATAAGATTGTTGCAGGTACATTACTTTTATATAAAAAAATTAAGTTCTTTAAAAATATGTTTTATGCGCCACGTGGTTTTTTAATTGATTATGATGATTTTTCTTTATTAGAAGAATTTACTTTAGGTATTAAGAATTTTCTAAAAGACAAAGATGCTTTATTTTTAAAAATTAATCCATATATTGATTATCAAAAAAGAGATGTTGATGGTAATATAATTGATGGTACTGCTAATGATAAATTAATAGAAGAATTTAAAAAATTAGGTTTTGTTCATAATGGTTTTTATGTTGATATGGATTCTAAAATTGATTTGGAACCTAGATGGATATCTGTTCTTGATTTAGATAATATTGATAATATAGATGATGCAGTTAAAAATATGAGAAGTGGAGTTAGATATGGAATTAATAATTCTCGTAAGAATTCGTTAGAAATAATTGATGCTTCTATTGATGATTTAGATGAGTTTAAGAATTTGATGAAACATACTGCTGAAAGACGTGGATTTGTTGATAGACCTTTATCTTATTACAAAAATATGTATAGTATTTTAAAGAAAGATAATTTAGTTAAAGTTTTACTTGTTAAAATTAATTTTAGAGATTTTTTAAATAATACTTTAAATAGTATTGAAGAATTAGAAAAGAAGATTAATGAGAATAAAGATAATTCTCATAAACAAAAACAGGTAAAAGAGTTTGCGTCTGAAGTTGAAAGTTTAAAGAAAAGAGTAAGTAGTTTAGAAGAAATGATTAAGAATTATGGTGATTCTAAGATAATTGCAGGTGGTTGGTATATGCTTTATGGAAGAGAAGTTGTGTACTTATTTGGAGCAAGTTACAAAGAATTTATGAAGTATAATTCTCAATATTATCTTCAATATGAAATGATTAAATATGCAATCGAAAATAATTATTCAGCATTTAACTTTTATGGAATAGATGGTAATTTTAGTAAGGATTCTCTAGGATATGGATTGTTTGATTTTAAGAGAGGATTTAATGCTTGTGTTCATGAGCTTGTTGGAGAATTTGATTTAATAATAGATAAGAATAGATATAAACTTTATAGATTTAGTTTTTCTTTATATAAGGCACTTAAAAAAATTATTAATAAGTGATATAATTAAAAAGAGGAGTACTTTATGAGAAAGATTTATATTGTTTTAACTTTTTCTGGATCTGTTTTATCAACATTGATAAAGTGTTATACAAGAAAAAAATATTCTCATGTTTCTATAGCGCTTGATGAGAATTTAAATAATATGTATAGTTTTGGAAGACTTCATCCATATAATCCTTTTTGGGGTGGATTTGTTCATGAAATTCCTAATCAAGGAACTTACAAAAGATTTAAGAATACTATTAGTAAGATATATTCATTAGAAATAACAGAAAATGAATATAGAAAAATTAAGAAAACTATAAAAAAGTTTGAAAAAAACAAGAAAATTTACAGATTTAATATGATTGGTTTATCTGCAGTTATTATTCATAAGAAAATAAAAAGAAAAAATTATTTTTATTGCGCAGAGTTTGTTAAGTATTTATTTGATAATGCTGGAATTAATTGTGGATTACCAGAAATTGTTCAACCAGCAGATTTTGAAAGAATTAGTAATTTGAATTTTATTTATTCTGGAAAATTAATAGATTATAATTTATAAGATAGATTTCTATCTTTTTTTATTGTAATATATTTTTAGGTGGTAATATGAGTTTAGAAGATCAATTTAAATTATTAGTTGGTGGTTATTATGGAGTTAGTTTAATAGATGAATATGGACTAAAAGAATATATATTAGAAGATATAAAGAATTATATAAGGGACTTTATTGAGATTAATCCAATTGATGACTTTAATTATAAAGAAGAAGGAGTTAAACTTAGAAAAAGTTTAAGTACTAAGACTATGCTTCAAGATGCATTGATTGTTGTGAATAAAATAAATGGACCAATAGATTTAGTTTTTTTAATTAAAGATAAATTAAAAAAATATAGTAAAAAATGATTTTACTTTTTATTATTGATAAATTATAATAATAAGATAATTGAGGTGTTATTATGGGGATATTAAGTTGGATGTTTTATATATTTTTAGGTGTGTGTTTTTTTATAATTATTGGTATTTTTAATAGTAAGTATTCTTTAAGTAAATTACAATCTTTAGCTATTTCAGTTATTTTACTTGTTTTTGTATCTGGTTTTTGTGTTAGATTTAATTTATCCTGTAGTGAAAATTTATTTTTATCTTTTGTATTTTTGATGTTATGTGATCTTATATATAGTAGTTATTTTATTGAAAAAGATTTTTTTAATAAAGATGAGTCTAAAATAGTTTATTATTTAGTACTTATATTTGTTGGATTTTTTATTAATCAAGAATTTATTAATAAAGTTGATTCTGTTTTTTTAACTGGTGAAGATTTTAGAATAGTTATATGGCTTTTATTAATTATATTTATTTATTCTTTCTTTAAAGATAAAAATATAATGAATAGTGCGATTAAATCTGATAAGAGTAATATGAGTGTTAATAGTATTTTAAGTAGTTATGCTAAATACAAATATATTTATTATGAAGAGTGTAATATTAGTAATAGAGAACTTAGTAATGCTTTGTATGCAATGATTATTTATGAAGGTAGTAGACGAAGTAAGTTATTAAGAAACATTGATAATTTTAATTTTAAAGTTGATGGTAAAAAAAGAAAACTTGGGATAATGCAAGTTGAAAGTAAGAAATTTATTAGTGATTCTGAGAGTATAGAAATCGTTAGAAAAAATATTGAGAAAATTTATAAGAGTAAGAAATGTAAAGATATAAATGAGTTGTTTGATACTTATTATGGTTATAATAATGAGATGGTTAAATATATTTTTGAAATAATTAAAAAATTCTAGTTTCATATATTTTATTTTTATGTTATATTTTATTTATAAGGTAGGGATAAATTTATGAAGAAAATTTTTAAGTTTTCATTATTGATGTCTTTAGTAGTACTTTTTTGTTGTGGATGTGAAGGAGATGTTACAAGAGCTTTAAGACATGCTGGATTTACAATTAGTGGTGAAGAGTTTGTTTGTAATACATTTTATAATGATGAAGGATTATCTGAAGAAATTAGATATTTAACAGAAAATCGTATTATTACAAATTATGGTAGAATTTATGAGTTGTCTTTAGGAAAAACATTTTCTAATAGTCAAAATTGTAAAGCAGCTGATACTGAATTAAAAGTTAAGAGTATATTAGATTCTAATATATTTAGAGCTGATGATGGTAGAATTTATAGATTAGTTGGAGATGGACAAAATGGTAATGCATATAGTCAAGTTCCATCTACAGATAATAATTATTTTACTTATTCTTTATTATTACAAGGTGTTGATGTAATTAAGGTTGTAACTGTTGATTCTAGTAATTTAATATATTATGTATTAAAATCAGATGGTAATGTTTATGGTTATACTTTAACAAAAGGAGATCGTAATACTCCTCCAACGGTTGCTGGAACAACGATTGTTTATAATCAAAGTGATTACGGTGGACCAATTATCGACTTTGGGTATTATGGAGATAGTACTTCAACTTTTGTTAGAACAGAAGATAGAGTATTTCATTTAGTAATGGATAATGCAGAAGAATGTACTAAATATGCAGATGTTAAGTGTACTTATCATATGGAAGAGGATCCTGTTTTTAATGAACAAGCTGAATATATTTTAGCATTTAACGGATCAACATTAATTACGACATATAATAAGGTATTTACTAGAGGAAACTAGTTTTATACTAGTTTTTTTCATGTTATAATATTTGTATTGGAGTGATAAAATGTTATTGAGTGATAAATGGAAAGATTATGAATTGATAGATGCCTCTTTAGGAATGAAATATGAAAGATGGGGATCTATATTTTTACTTAGACCAGATCCTCAAGTTGTTTGGGATAATGGTGACTTAGAGGAAAAATATCGTGGAAAAATTGATGCGATATATCACAGAAGTAATAAAGGCGGAGGTTACTGGGAAAATGTAAAAAGTACACCTGCTTCTTGGAAAATAAATTATAATGAGCTAGTTTTTAATATTAAACAAATGGGTTTTAAACATACTGGGTTATTTCCTGAACAAGCTGTTAATTGGGATTTTATGATTAATAAGATTAAAAACTCTAAAGGAGAGATAAAAGTTTTAAATTTATTTGCTTATACAGGTGGGGCAACAGTTGCTTGTTTATCAGCAGGAGCACATGTTACTCATGTTGATTCATCTCGTGGTATGGTTGATTGGTGCAAAGAAAATGTTGCAGATAGTGGATATCAAGGAGATCACGTTAGATATATTGTTGATGATGTTGTTAAATTTGTACAAAGAGAAATTAGAAGAGGAAACAAATATGATGCGATAGTAATGGATCCTCCTAGTTATGGAAGAGGTGCAAATGGAGAAGTATGGGATATTGAAAAAAATCTTAATTATTTAGTTTCTCTTTGTTGTGAATTATTAAGTGATAATCCTTTATTCTTTTTAATAAACTCTTATACAACTGGTTTTTCTTCATATGTACTTAAAAATTTAATTGAATTAACTGTTAATAAAAAATGTAGTGGTTTAGTTAGCTGTGGAGAAGTAGGTCTTCCAATTAAAAATAGTAATTTGATTTTGCCATGTGGTATATATGGAAGATGGGAAAGCAAAGAGCATACTGCTGATATTTTAGATAAATAGGAGAATATTAATTTTTAATTATGTTTGAAGTTGTTAAAAAAAGTCTTTGGGATATAGATTTATCAGATAGCTTTTTTGATTCATTAAGATGTGATTATAATAATTTTGATGAATGGTTTATAAAAAAAAGGAATGATGGGTATAGTGCTTATGTTTCTTATAGTGATGACAGATTAGGTGCCTTTTTGCTTTTAAAAATTGAAAATAGTTCTGAAGATTATAGTGATTTTTCAAAAGATTTTGTTCCTAAAAAAAGAATTAAGATTTCGACGTTTAAAGTTTTAGAAACTAATAAAGGTATTGGAAGTAAATTTTTATGTATAGTAAAAGATATGATGAGAAAACTAAATATAGATGATGCTTATATCACTTTTTTAAAAAAATATAGTTTTTTTGAAGAGTTCTTATTGAAAAACGGATTTCAATATTTCTGTGATAAAAATAATAATGGTTTATGTGAATGTGTTTATGTTTTTAAAAGAAAAGTTAGTGTTGTTATGCCGGTTAAACCTTGTTATGTTGAAAAAATATTTAGTGGAGAGAAAAAGTATGAATATAGAAAAGTTATGCCAAAGAAAAATATTGATAAAATAATTATATATTCTACTTCTCCTGTTTGTAGAGTCGTTGGAGAAGTAGAAGTTTTTGATATAATTATTGATGATGTATATAAGATATGGGATATGACAAAGGATTATTCAGGAATTTCTTTTGATAATTATTGTAAGTATTATAAAAATAGAGAAAAGGCAGTAGCTTATAAATTAGGAAATGTTTTAATTTATGATAGACCATTAATGCTTAATGACTTGGGAATTAATTATGTTCCGCAGTCATACATTTATTTAGATTAGTAACTTACTAAGGTGGTGTTATAGTATGGAAAAGTTAAATGTTTTATATGAAGATAATCATATTATTGTTGTTGTTAAACCTTTTAATATTTTAAGTCAAGGTGATAGTACTGGGGATAAGTCTTTACTTGATATGGTTAAGGATTATATTAAGGTTAAATATAATAAACCTGGTAATGTTTATTTAGGACTTGTTCATAGACTTGATCGTCCTGTTGGGGGAATTATGGTTTTTGCAAGAAGTAGTAAGGCTGCTAGTAGACTTACTAAAGCTTTTAATGAACATACAATTACTAAAAAATATTTAGCAATTGTTAATGGAAAATTAGAAGGTAGTGGAGAATTTGTTGATTTAATTGAAAAGGGTAAGGATGGGAATTCTTTTATTAGTAAGAATGGAAAAGAGGCTATTCTAGATTATGAAGTGCTTGATTATGATTCTGTTAATAACTGTACACTAGTGTCTATTTTATTGAAAACGGGTAGACATCATCAAATTAGGGTTCAGTTTGCATCAAGAGGACATTATTTATTGGGAGATCAGAGATATGGGGTTCTTGATGGAAAACAAATTTGTTTATTTTCATATTATTTATCTTTTGTTCATCCGGTTACTAAAGAATTAATGGAGTTTAAAGTAATGCCTCCAAATATTGGATATTGGACAAGATTTACAATGTAAAAAAATGTATAAAAAATAAAACATTTGCAATTAGTATTAATTTTTGTTATCATATTAATAGATTATAGAATGATAGAGGGTGTACTTAATGAGTTTTGATTTTTCATGGTTTACTACAATACCTGGTTTATTTATTACAGGTGGAGTTATATTATTAATTGTTGCGTTAATTATTTTAATTTTTAGTGGAAAGAAGTCTAATAAGGAAAAGAAAGCTAAGGCTGAAAAGGATGCAAAGGCTGATGCATTACAACAACCTGTAGTTCCCACAGATGTTAATGTTGCTGCTGGAATGACTCCTGGTGCTCCTACAATGGGTATGGGAGGTCCAACACCTGCAGTTTCTGTTGATCCTGTTGCTCAACCTGCAATGCCAGCTATGCCAGAAATGGCTCCTGTACAACCTGCAATGCCTGCAATGCCAGAGATGGCTCCAGTTCAACCTGCAATGCCTGCTATGCCAGAGATGGTACCTGCACAACCTGCAATGCCTGCTATGCCAGAAATGACTCCAGTACAACCTGCTCCTGTTATGCAACCAATGCCAGCTGCTCCTCAAATGGGTGGAGTTCCAGATATGGCACCTGTTGCAACACCTGCACCTACTGGTGATATATATGGTGGAGCAAGTCCAGTTCCTACTGCACCAGTTATGCCAGCACCACAACCACAAATTTATGGTGGAGCTGATCCAATGGCATCTGTTGGTCCAGTTCAACCGGTTGCTCAAGTTCCTGGAGGAGTTCCTCCTGTTCAACAAGTTCAACCTGTTAATCCAGTTGGAATTATGCCACAATAATTTAATAAAACTAAAGTATTTTTATAATACTTTTTTTGTGCTTTAATAATGTGCTATAATTATAGTTAGGTGGTACTATGAAGAAAATAACAATTCTTTCATTACATCTTGGTTTTGGTGGAATTGAAAAATGTATTACATCTCTTGCTAATGCTTTATGTTCAAAATATGATGTTGAGATTGCTTGCTGTTATAAATTATATGAAAAGCCTGCTTTTGATATTGATAAAAGAGTAAGTGTTGTTTATCTTAATGATGAAAGTATAATTCCTAATCATGATGAGATTAAATCAGCAATTAAGAGTTTTAATATTTTTAAAATAATTAAAGAGGGATTCTATTCTTTGAAAGTTTTATATTATCGTCGCAGTAGAATGATTTTTTTTCTAAAGAAATGTGAATCTGATGTTGTTATATCTACTCGCGATATATTTAATTTTTGGGCTTCTAAGTATTTGAAAAATAATATTATTAAGATTGGTTGGGAGCATAATCATTTCCATGATAATTATAAATATGCAGAAAAAATAGTTAAGAGTGTTTCAAAACTAGACTACTTTGTTCTTGTTTCTTCTGATTTAAAAAAGTATTATGAAGAAAAGTTAAAAGATTATAAAGTTAAGTGTATTTATATTCCCAATTCTATTGACGAAGTACCTAAGGATACGTCTGATCTTAAAGAAAAAAACTTTATTAGTGTTGGTAGATTGTCTCCTGAAAAAGGGTATATGGATTTATTTAAGATAATGAAGGACGTTTTTGAAATTTATCCAGATTGGCATCTTGATATTATAGGTGATGGTAGTGAAAAGACTAATCTTGATAATTATATTAAGTCTAATAAGTTGAGTAAAAATATTAAACTGCATGGGTTTCAAAAAAAAGATTATATAAATAAGATGCTTCATAATTCATCAATTTATTTGATGAGCTCATATACTGAAGCATTTGGAATTGTTTTGATTGAGGCAATGAGTCATGGAGTTCCTTGTATTGCTTTTTCATCAGCTGAAGGGGCACGTGAAATAATTGAAGATGGAGTTAATGGATATTTAATTAATAATAGAGATAGTGATGAGATGATTAATAAAATAAAGGATTTAGTAGAATCAATAAGTAAAAGAAAAAAAATGGGAAGTGCTGCTAGAAAAAGTATTGTTAAGTATACTGGTGATGTTGTTTTTGAACAATGGTTTAAATTAATTGAAGAGAGTGATTTTAATGAATAAAAAAAGTGTATTATTTATTTCTTCTACAGGGGGACATTTAGAAGAATTATTACAATTAAGTCCTATGTTTGATTCTTATGATTATCATTTGATTACTGAAAAAACTAAATCTAATATGTATTTAAAAGAAAAATATAAAGATAGGGTTGCTTACTTGGTTTATGGAACTAAGCATCATATTGTTAGTTATCCTTTTAAATTATTATTTAATTGTTTTAAAAGTTTATATTATTATTTGAAATTTCATCCTGATTATATTATTACTACTGGTACGCATACAGCAGGACCTATGTGTTGTATTGGGAAAATTTTTGGTAGTAAAGTAATTTATATTGAAACTTTTGCTAATATGGTTACTAAAACTTCTACTGGTAAGTTAGTTTATCCTATGAGTGATTTATTTGTTGTTCAATGGGAGAGTATGAGAAAATTATATCCTAATGCAGTTTATGGGGGGTGGATTTTCTAATGATATTCGTTATATTAGGTACACAAGATAAACAGTTTACGAGATTGCTTGAGGCAGTTGATCGTGAAATTGAAGCAGGAAATATTAAAGAAAGAGTTGTTGTTCAAGCAGGTCTTACTAAGTATGAATCAAAAAATATGGAGATATTTGATTTGCTTCCATCTCCTGAATTTAATAAATTAATGGATGAAGCTGATTTAATTATTACTCATGGTGGAGCAGGATCTATTCTTACAGCTATAAAGAAAGGCAAAAAAGTTATTGCGGCAGCTCGTCTTGCAAAATATCAGGAGCATCATAATGACCATCAAAAACAAATAATTGGAGAGTTTTCAAAACTTGGATATATCTTAGAATTAAGAGATTTTAATAAGCTTGGAGTTATGATTAAAAAAAGTAAGACATTTAAGCCTAAAAAGTTTGAAAGTAATACCCAAAATATGATATCATTATTACAAGATTATATAGAAGATAGTAATCATACAGCGTGGTATAACAAATATAGAGAAGTTCTTCTTTATCTATTTTTTGGAGGATGCACAACTTTAGTTAATATTATTTCTTTTACTTTGCTTAGACAAATACATTTAGATATATTTGTTAGTAATATAATTGCATGGATTTTGTCTGTACTTTTTGCATTTATAACTAATAGAATATTTGTTTTCGAAAGCAAAAGTAAAGGAAGTAAAGCATTACTTGAATGTGTTTCTTTCTTTGGATGTAGAATTTTATCTTTTCTATTTGATATGGGAATAATTTATCTAATGATAGATGTTTTAAGTTGCAATGAATTATTATCTAAAATTGTTTCTAATATTTTTGTAATAATAATAAATTATGTTTTTAGTAAGATATTAATATTCAAAAAATAGGGGAGGATTTATGAGAAAGAATAATAAAGGTTTTACATTAATTGAAATTATTGCTGTTGTTGCAATTCTTGGAATTATATCAGTTGTTGTAGTTCCTAATATTTTTAGCTTAGTTACTCAGAGTAGAGATGAAATTTATTTGCAAGATGCAAGAAGATTAATTGCTCAGGCTCAATATAAAATGAGTTCTAATAGTTCAAATATTGAAAAGCCTTCTAATGGTGAGTGTATAGTAATGAGTTTGAATTATTTAAATATAAATGATTTTCAATCTCCTCCTCATGGTGGTGCATATATGAGCGATGCATCTTTTGTTGCGATAAAGAGTGATGGTGGGACTTACAAATATGCTGCTATGTTGGTTGAACATACTAGTGATGGTATTTATAGAGGAGTTAAGTTATCTACCGAAGAAGATCTTAATTCAAAAACAGCACATAAGAGTATTACTTCATTTAATAGTGGAGAAATAAGATATATTGATTCTCAAACTGCTCTTGCAGCAGGAGCAACTGAAGCTGCTCAAGTTGATACAGCATATATAAGTAGATATTTGAAGGATTATGGCACAAATCAGAAGTGGTTACCTGCTGATGGTGAATATATTATTGGTAGATATAATTATGAAAAAGAGGTTGAACATGGTGCTGTAGATACGTCTATTCCTAAGATTAGTCCTAAGGTAATTTCTAGTGATAGTAAAAATCCTGAGTCTCTTTTGGTTAATTTAACTGTATCTGCAACAGATGCTGATAGTCCTTTAAGTTCACTTAGTGTTTGTTCTTTTGTTTCAAGAGAAAAAGATTTAAATTTCCCAGAAGCTGGTTCATCTTTCTGTGATTCTTATGGTACAAGTGGTAATTATTCTAAATCTTTTGATTTGTCTAAAACTGAAAATGGTGGATTCTCTTATAATGAACAAGCTATTGCTTATGTATATGTTGCAGTTTACGATCCTGAGAAAAATAGTGATAGAAAGAAGATAGAATACTTTGTTCGTGAAAATGAGGCACCTACAATTAAATCATTTAATGTTATTCCAGCTGATGATGGTAAATTTAATCTATCTAATGTTAAACTTTCTGCTGAAATTTCAGATGATATGGATAATATATCTGATTTGAAATTCTGCTTACAACAGGATAGGGATTCTGAAGAGTGTAATTCATATAAGTCTTATTCTGAATTCTTTAATAATGGTGTACATAATTATACATTTGTTGATGAAAATGGAAAAAATCTTGGTTTAGATGGTTCTAAACATACACTTAAATTGTTTGTTAAAGACTCATTAGGTAAATTTAGCTCATTACTAGTTCCTTATGAAATCTATAAAAATGAGGCACCATCTTTCACTAAAATAGAAATGATTCCTAATAAACTTGACAATAAGAATTTATATTCTGTTAATTTTAATATTGATGCGACTGATGATATCTCAAATATTTATAATCTTAAGATAAAAATTTGTGATAAAGGTCGAAAAGATGGAAAATGCGATGAAATGTCAATGGCTGATTATAACAATCGTGAAAGAGATGGCTTATATGCTTTTGAATTCAGTAATCAGGAATATAAGGGAGAAAACGAAACTGTTACTATAACATTGGAAGATGAACATGGTTTGTCTGTTTCTAAAGAGTTGGAACTTACTAATGTATATAAAAATAGAGCTCCTTCTGTTACAATTAATAGTATTGTTGGTTCAGATAAAGCATGTTCTAGTTGTGATCAATCTAATGGTGGTGGATATGATGCTAATGTTTCTTTCACTATAACTGATGATTTAGTTCAAGAGAGAGACTTTGTGTCTAAGGGGTTTAAAGTATGTATCAGCGAGAAGAAATCTGATTGTGAAAAAGAATCAAATTTCCAAACATATTTTGGAGGAGAGGCTGTTTATAATTTTACAAAACCAACTTCTGGGGCATTCGCAGATACTAATCCTGAAAAAAAATTATATATTGTTGTTATAGACAATTTTGGAGCAAAAGGAGATACAGAGGATAGTTATAAGATTTATAAAAATCAGGCTCCTAAAATTACCGGTTCTTTTGATATAAAAACAACAGAGAAATATAACTATTGTGGTGGAAATATTTCTTATGATAGCGACGGAAAAATGATTTGCAGTGAGGAAATTACTAATTATACTTATAATGTTGCAAATGTTTCTATTGATACTTCAAGTTTGGTTATTACTGATGATTTTGATACTATCGTTGGTGAAATGTGTTATACCATTAATGATGGTAAAGAACAGTGTGTTGATATTTCAGATGAAGTTGTTGGAACAATTGATAAAAGTATAAGTGGTTTTATGTCAAAACTTTCATCAGGATTTAAGTTTGTTGATAATGGTAAAGATATAAGTAAACTTAATGGTCAAAGAATAAAAGCAAGAATTAAATTAACTGATGATTATGGTAAAATTAGTTATTCTCAATATGCAGAGTATACTCTTTTTAATGATCTTGCTCCTGAATTAAAAGACATCTCTGTAAAAACTTTAAATGTGGATGATGATTCGAATGTTATTTATAATAGTAATCAACTTGTATTCAATTTTAGAGTTTTAGATTATAATGATACATATACTATTTGTATAACTGAAGAAAGTTCTTGTTCACCTGATGATTTTGTTGGTATATCAGGAGATAAGAATAGGCCTTTTTCTGGTAATTTCTATGATGGTAATTCTCTTGCCATACAGTCTCTTGACTATGATGGTGACGCTCATAATTGGCCAAAGGATTATAAATATTCTGATGTATCTAAGGCGAATAAACATTTCAATGTTTTTATTAAAGATTCTTCGGGAAAGGTAAAGGAATATAAGAATATAGCTAACTATAATGTTTATGCAGCATGTCAAGATGGTTCATTAATTAAAAAGGATGTTAATGAAGGTGAAGAAGATTATGTTGCAATTGACAGCAATAATATTCTCGATGCTTATGCTTGTAGTGGTAAATGCTATCATAAATATAGCGATTCGAATGAACTCCCTCTTAATGAATATAAAGCTAGATATGCTGAATTGATTTCATATGTTGATAATAAAACAAACACATTTTGTAAAAATGAACAAGGAAATATTTTGGACTTATATTGTGATTATAAATTATGTTTTATGTTTGATCAAAATAATATTAATTATATAGGAACTAAATATTTTGATAGGTTCAGTGATAATAGTCCTGATGATGAGACATGGACTTATTCTAATGAACTTGTTACAGAAAAAGTTAATGATGCGGAAAGCGCTGAGTGTTTGAATGCTATGTCATCTGGCAGTTTATTATTCTGTAATGAAGATAGCCGTTGTAAAGATGATCAGTATTGTAGTCAACAAGGAATCTTAAATTGTAAATCCGAAGAAGAAACACTTTCTCAGGCTATTTATAGTTGTTCTTATGAAAAACTTTATAATCCTAAACCATGTGGTGATGGGGAAACTCCAGAAAATAATGCATGTTATGATGCTCCTTTAAGACCGTGTACTTCTAAAGATGAGACTGGTTCAGAATGTCTTAGAACTTGTAATGCAGGAGAGGTTCCAGAAACTGATATGTGTACACCTTATTCCCCAGCAGATATTAATGAAATTTATACTGGAGAGATTGCTGATCCATGTTCTGAGGGTGATGATGATGGTACAGAGTGTAATTTTACTCCTAAACGAATTTGCTCTATAAATGAGTCGCCAGAAGAGTATAATTGTATTAGAAAATGTGAAATAATAAATATTGATAATGAAACTGGTGTTGTGACTTATGAGAATCCAAGAACTGAAAATTGTACTCTAAAATCTGGACTTACGCAAGAAGATAAGGATAAAATCAGATTAAGCTGTATTAGTGATAAAGAGACTACTTATAATGAGTGTGTCAGTGATTATAGAACTAGCTGTAATAATTCTGTAACTAATGGTTTTTGTAATAATAATATGCGTAATCAATCGTGGGAAGTTATTCCTTGCAGTGAATATAAAAATAATGATGATTATATGGAAAGATATTGTGAATCCAATTTTATTGATGGTAAATGTTATAATAATAGTTCAAAGTGTGGTTCATGCACTTCTTCTGAGATAAGCAATGGTACATGTAATGACAAATTGAGTAGAAAAAACTGTCAGAGAGTATGTTATAGAAAGGTTGACTGTTCATTACAAACTACTGTTCAAACAAAGATTTTTCAGTGCCATGGTGCATATAGGGTCTATCAAAAGAATCTTGTTAATAATAGAGTTATTCTCCAACATGTTGATAATATATGTCCTGAATTTTATAATTACTATGATGAAAATTTACATATGACTGGAAAGGACATTGAATATCCATTTATGAAAGATGGTCTAATTAAAAATATTTGGTTTAATCAAAAAGAACAAAAAAATATAGGAGGAAATTCATAATGCTAAAGAAAAAAATTAATGAATTAGATAGAAAAGTACTCATATTTGTTTTTTCTGCTATTCTTTTACTTTTATTACTTTTAATTGTTATTAATACTATTCATAATAAAGATAATGATGATGTTGATACTCCTTCTAAAATTGATGTTTCAAAAATTAAAGGTGTTTATGTTTCTGATGAGAGAACATATTATGATGATAGTGTATTTTTGTCAGGTAAAAGATTATCTAAAGAAAAATGTTTTGACGATATTTGTGTTAGTGATATTAAAATAATTTGTAATGAGAAGTCTGGAGAGATTGACTATGTTTTAAAAAACAACGGTGAAAATAAAAAGTCAATTTATCTAAAAATCGTTATAGGTAAATATAGTGGATATATTATTAAAGAAAATGTTGATTCTAAAGTTAAAACTGAGGGTCATATTGGTTATAGTGGATATGATTTGCGTAAAACCAAGTCTTATAAATTGAAACCTATGACAGATGATGAGATTAAAGCAATTGTTAAATAAGTAGATATTATGTAAAATATCTACTTTTTTCTTTTGATAAGACTGACAAAAATAGATTTATTTGTTAAAATTATAATAGGTGATATTATGGATAAGAGTAAAAGATTAGCTTCAATATTTTTTTGTTTGGGATTAGTTCTTATTATTTCTGGTTCTTTTTCTTCATTTTTATCTAGTCTTAAAAATGATCGAGAAGAAGTACTAAGAAGAATGGACGATGTTTCTTTAGAATTTGAAAGTTTTAGTGCTAATACAACTGCTTTTGAAAATTTTAGAGATGAACTTTATAATGATGTTTTAGGTAATGTTTATTATGAGTCTATGTTTCAAACAGATAATGTTGTTAAAGAAATGATGTCTAATTATGAGAATCTAGTTGATCAATTAACTAGAAGTACTAAGAAGATGGATTCTTTATGTAATGTTTATTATCCTAAAAGTGAAGTAAATAATATGTGTATAAATTATAAAAGTATTTATGAACAGGTAGTTAATTATTTTATTAGTGATGTAAATACTTATAATAATAATATAAAAAAATATAATGATTATCAGAAGTCTAATGGTACAACGCTTTTTGTTAAAGACTATAGTACTGATAAAAAATATATAGACTATAATGGTGATAAAGTTTTTGATGGTAAAGAGGAATAATTTATGTTTAGAAAAAAGAAAGATACTAATAAATATAAATGGCCTATTAAGAGGAAGATAGTTGCATGGATTTGTGCTTTATATATTATTGGATTTTCTAGTTTTCTATTTCTGTTTTATGGACCTATAGATAGTTTTAAAGAATTTTGGATTACTAGTGCAATGACTACAATGTCTCATCAATATTTAGCTACTTGGATATATAGTGAAAAGTATATTGAAAAGGTTTTAGCTAATAATATTATTGTTGAGGTTGATGATATTAGTGATCCTGATAAGATTAAATTTCGTAATTATTCTTCAACTATTTATAGAAATCAGTATGAAAAAGAAATACTTACACATGAGAAGGATGATCTGTATAAAGTTATAAATATTAGTGGTAATGGATATCAAGGTTTTTTAGTTGCGATATATGATCCTTCTAGAATTCATATTGCTACAACTGCTTATTTGGGTCAAAGAGGTGAATCGATACTTACTGTTAGCAAAAGAGAAAATGCGATAGTTGCGATGAATGCATCTGGTTTTTATGATCCTAATTGGAATGGTAATGGTGCTACTCCACATGGTGCAGTTATTTCAAATGGGGTTGTAGTTAGCGAATTT
The DNA here is from genome assembly GCA_964530845.1 of uncultured Muribaculaceae bacterium. GTDB lineage: Bacteria > Bacillota_I > Bacilli_A > RF39 > UBA660 > UBA3789. Next base: position 139,544 of record CAZHBS010000001.1, on the reverse strand, counting down.
ACTGATATCGGTTATGGTGGATTTATTGGATTTGATAGAGATAATAAGTTGATATTGGGTAATATGACTACTAATCAGGCTCTTGAGATGGGGCTTAGAGATGCAATTGAGTTTGGACCTTTTCTAATTATTAATGGACAAAGAAGTTTCATTCGTGGTAATGGTGGATGGGGAACTGCTCCACGTACAGCCATTGGTCAAAGACAAGATGGAATTGTATTGTTTGTAGTAATTAATGGTAGACTTGCTTCAAGTATTGGAGCCGATATGATTGATTTGTGCGATATTATGGAAAATTATGGAGCATATAATGCTGCTAATTTGGATGGCGGTAGTTCATCAGAACTAGTTATTAATCAACAAATTATTAATACGCCTGTTGCAGGTGGAGAAACTGGACTTAGGGACATGCCTACGTTTTGGGTTGTTAAGTAGGAGGTTATTATGTTAATATTGGATATTTCACAGGCGTGTAATGATCCTGCTTTGGCTACAATTCTTAGTCTTTGCAGAAAGATTTTTAATCTTATTTCTCTTATTGCTCCTATTGTTTTGATAGTGATGCTTGCAGTTAATTTTATTAAACTTATGATTAATCCTGATGATAAAAAGGGATTACCTAATTTAAAGAATTCTATATTTTCATGTGTTATTATATTTTTAATTCCTACTTTAGTTAATATGACTTTGTATTTACTTGGTGAATCAACTTCATTTAGTGCTTGTTGGAATAGTGAACCTAATGGACATGATAGTTCTTATATTGATCCTAATGGTTCTAGCAATAAAAATAAGAATAATAAATCACCCCTTTTTAATGATCCTAGTGATTATAAAACTGGTAAAAAAAATAAGAGTAATTCTAAAAATAAAACAAATAATAATTCTAGTAATAAGTCTAAGAAGTCTAATACTTCTAAAACTAGTACAAGTTTAGGAAATTCATTTGGAATTAATAATCCTAAGTCGACTCTTGCAGTATTTATTGGAGACTCTCGAACTGTTCAGATGTATGCGTATTTAAATGATTCATGGAATGGGGCTAATTATTCAAGTGGCGGAGTACATGTTGTTTCAAGTGATGTTTATATAGGTGAAGGTTCTATGGGACTTAAATGGATGAAAAATACTGGTATTCCTGCTGCAAAACCTTATTTTAATAATGGAAGTGCTATTATTATTTTGATGGGAGTTAATGATTTATCAAATTATGATAATTATTTATCTTATATTAATAGTAATGCTTCTACTTGGAAGAAAAATGGAAGTTCATTGTATTTTGTAAGTGTTAATCCTTGTGCAGACAATTATAGTGATTTGAATGATAAAATAGAAGAGTTTAATATAGAAATGAAAAATGGGCTTTCTAAAGAAGTAGGTTTTATTGATACATATTCATTTTTAATAAAAAATGGATATAAGACTGTTGATGGTTTGCATTATGATAAGAGTACTTATAAGATTATTTATAATTATATAAAAAGTCAGGTGTAAGTCTTGTACTCGCACCTTTATTTTGGTATAATTTTTATGATGGAGTGGTGTTATGGCTAAGAAAAGTGAATTAGAAAATACAGATATAAAAGAAGAGAAAATTAAAGATGATAATAAAAAGCCCAACTCTAAGGAGAATAAATCTTCTAGAAAAAAGCTAAAGATAAAAGTAAGAAAAAAAAGTAATAGTAAAAAGAAAAAAGGTCATATATTTGGACCAGTTGAATTTTCTTTTAATTTTTTAAGTTTATTAATAGCAATTAGTGTTGCTTTATATTTTGGTGGTAGAAGTTTTTATTATTATAGTGTTCAAAATCAAGCTAAAAAAGAAGTTGGTATTACCTTGAATGGACAAGTTTTAGAAGATAATAAGCTTGTTAAAGAAGGTGATGGACTTCATAAAGATGATAAAGGTTATTTTTTTAAAGGAAAAGTCGATAAAAACTATGTTTGGTTTGCCAATAGATTATTTAGAGTTATGAGAATAAATGATGATGGAAGCGTAAAACTAGTAAGTGATGATTTTGTATCTAGTTTTATGTGGGGACCAAGCAATGATTATATGTCTTCTAATGTTCGTACTTGGTTAACTAAGACTAGTAAAGAAGGTCTTTCTGGATTTTATTATGAGACAATTCCTAATATTGATAGATTCGTTAAAAAAACAAAGTACACCCTTGATGTTTTAACTGATACGAAGATTATTCCTGGTGACGTTGAAGTGGAAGATTATATTATGTCATTGTCATTAGAAGACTATGTTAATGCTGGTGGTAAGAGTAGTTATTTAAATAATGGAAAGTTATTCTTCCTTTTAGGCTATAATGAAGATTTAGAAAATTTATATGTTGAAGAGGATGGAAGTATTGTAAGTTGTGCTTACTATGATGGATATGGTATAAGAGCAACATTTACTATGAATAAGAATATTCCTATTACTCAAGGTGATGGTACTAAGAAAAATCCTTATGTAATTGATCAGGGACAAGATACTAATCATGTTGATAGTTATGTTAAACTAGGTAATGATGTATGGAAAGTTTTTGATGAGAGAAATGGCAAATTAAAAATGTATTTAAATGGATATATTATGGCAGATGGAGCTGAGGTTGTTCGTAATTATAGTTTAGGAGATACAAGACTTAATTATGGAGACCAAAATAATATCGGAAGTTATTTATTGAATTATTATAATAACTTAAGTTATAAGAATCATTTAGTTGATAATTATTATCCGTTTGGTGTCTTAAATGATGAGATAGGATATACATTAGGAAATGCTTATACATCAACTTATAATGGACCAATTGGTTTATTAAATATATTTGATTATGTTTCAAATAATGAGTTAAGTGATTTCTTTAGAGCAAATGTTGGTAATGATAAGAGTACTACTCAATATTCTGTATTAAGTAGTGGTTTATTAGAAGAAGCAGATGTTACTGATAGTAAACATATTGTTCCTGTTGTTTCTATAGAGGCTAGTTCTATTAAATCAGGAAGTGGTAGAATTGATAACCCTTATGTTGTGGAGTGATTAGATAATGGCAGATAATGAGTTAAAAGAAGAAAAGAAGAAAGTTAAAAAAAGTAAAAAAGAAGATAAGACAAGTAAAAAGAAAAAAGAAGTTAAAGATGATGTTGAAATTTTAGAAGTTGATAAAAACGATTCTAAAAAGAAGAAAGATAAGGAACCTAAGAAAACTAAGAAAAAGTTTAGTATTGGATGGTTTACTGTATTAGTATTTTTACTTGATTTATGTGTTGCAGGAGGATTATTCTTAATTCAAACTGAAGGATTTAAAACTTTTTGGATTCCTACTGCAATGACAACAATGTCTCATCAATATTTGGCTTATACTTTATATGATGAAGAAACTGTTAATAGAATAATGAGTGAAAATTATATTGAGGCTAATACTGAAGAAATTAATCTTGATGATATTGTTGTTAATGAAGGAGATTTATTTAGTAAGAGATATACAAATAAATATGATAAACAATTATTTACTAAAGACCCTGGAAATGATTTATTTAAATTAATTAGAATTAATGAGGGTAAATTTAAGGGATGGCTTACTGCAATATATGATCCAAGTGATGTTGATCTTGCAGTTAGTGATAAATTAGGTAGAGCTGGAAAATCCGTTAATAGCTTGACAAGAGATAATGGTGGTATTGTTGGAATTAATGGAGGAGGATTTGAAGATCTTGATGGATGGGGTAATGGTTCTATTCCATATGGAGCTATTATTAAAGATGGTCAATTAGTTTGGCAACATTCTGGTGGATCTGGTGGTTTGATTGGATTTACTAAAGATCATAAAATGTATTTGACTTATAAAACTCCTCAAGAGGCTATTGCTGATGGAATGGATGATGCAGTTGAATTTGGACCTTTCTTAATTGTTAATGGAAATGTTTCTAAAATCCATGGTGATGGTGGATGGGGAACTGCTCCTAGAACTGTTATAGCTCAAAGAAAAGATGGAGTTGTTTTATTCCTTGTTATTGATGGTAGAATGCCTGGATATAGTGTTGGTGCTACAATGAATGATATTATTGAAGTGTTGCAACGCTATAAGGCTTATAATGCAGCTAACTTAGATGGTGGTGCATCTACTACAATGAGTATGAATGGTAAACTTTGGAATAATCCTTATGTAGGTGGAGAATATGGTGGAAGAACAGTTTCAAATGCTTGGATTGTTACAAATACACAGAATAAAGCAGCAGCTGTTGGAGACCCTAGTAGTTATTAAAAACCTTTTTAGGTTTTTTTCTTTTTTATTATAAAAATTATGCTATAATGGTAATAATAGGAGAGGTATAGATATGGGAATTCTTCAACCTTATAATGGAAAATTTGTTAGTGCACAAAGTGCTAGTAGTTATCTTGATATTGAAAGTATTTATGCTGGATGTGATGTAGTTGATGCTGAAAGTGAAGGTATGATTTCTATAACTAATAAAATGAGCAGTATTACTAGTAAATTGGATGTTAATAATTTTTCTGTTGATGGTTCTACGATGTTAGATACTTCTGATAAATGTTGTGATGACATTTTATCTGTGAAATCTTCGATAAATGAGGCAACTTCACAGATTAGGTCGGCATGTGAGGCTGCTTATAATAATTTGCAAAGTCAGTTAAATTATAATGCACAAGTTCAAGACCGAAATGAGATAAATAAGTATAATCGTGGGAGTTGAGTATAATGAATGATTATTTGCCAGTTGGAAGTATTGTTCTTTTGAAGGAAGCGACTAAAAAAGTTGTTATAATCGGATATGCTGTTGTAGAAGAGAACAGTACGGAAGTTTGGGATTATTTAGGATGTGTTTATCCTATTGGAGTAATAGGAATGAATAAAAATTTATTATTTAATAAAGAGCAGATTGATAAAGTAGTATTTACGGGATATAGTGATGAAGAAGGGAAAAATTTTATTTCGCAGTTAAAGATTAGTATGGAAAGTTTTAAATAATGGCAACACTTAATTATAATGGTGAAGTTGTTGAAAGTACTATTTCGGAGTTAAATAGTGTTGTCAATGAATTATCTTCTTTGTCTGAGGGTATGAAGTCTGCTACTAACAAAATTGTATCTGCTAGGGGTTTTTATGAGTATATCGGTGGTATTTCCAGTGATTCTTTTTCTGGTCTTGTTAGTGAATGTGAAAACGTTGTATCAGACTTTATAAAATCAGTTAGACAAAAGCAAATATCGATTTTAGCTTATAATCATGATGAATCTGAAATTAAGTTATTTATTGGTGGACTTAGTAGAAGTGACTTTGATAGTTTAGATTTATCTGAATTAGAGGATTATATTTCTTTAGATGTTAAGGCTAAAAATATTCTTACGGGAGTTGGAGCAACAGCTGCAACTTTTGGATTAGGATTAGCAGAAGGTGTTGGAGATTTTTTTGAAACTGGAGCTGATTTAATCACTTTAGGTGGAAGTTTATTTGCATCTATCTTTACTGGTGGATATGACTTATTAACTGGAAGTGACACTACTAAGAAGATGTGGGAAGAGACTAAAGCAAAGGTATCTGAAAAGAAAGTTGAAAGTGTATTTAATAGTTTTTATGAAAATAATCCTATTGGAAAGAATATAAAGGAGAATGCTTATTTATTTGACGGAGCAAGAGGTATTGGAAAAGGTCTTGGATATTCTGCAGGAATAATTGGTACAAGTATTTTAACTGGTGGTCTTGCAAGTGGACTTGGAATTGGTTCTGCAGGAACTGTTGGGGCAGGTAATTTAGCAGCAACGGCTGGAGTTATGGGCTTTTCTAATGGAACAGAAGAGGCTTGGGCAGATGGAGCTTCTATTGGAAAAGGTTTATTATATGGTGCAGCAAGTGGTGCTTGGGAAGGAACTCAGTGGGCACTTGGTGCAAAGATTAATCAATATGGTGGATTAGGTGACAAAGTAGCAAGTGGTTTATTTAAGGGTGCAGCAAGCGGTGTTGGTACAAGAATTGCGATGGATACTGTTGACTCTGCAGCTGAAGGATTTGTTCAACCAGCATTAAAGATGATTTATAAAGATTATGGTGCAGATAATATATTTGATAATTACGCCAATGCCTTTAAATCTAGTGGTGGTTGGAGTAATGTTTTGATGCAGGGAGTAATGGGAGGAATTGGTTCTGCTGTTGGAGAGTTCTCTGGAGCAAGAAAAATGCTTAAAAGTGCAGATGATGCCGATGTTGATGCCCGTAAGTTATTTGAATCTTCTGGTGAAGAAATGGATGCAAGAAGTAGAGAAATGTTAGCATTAATTGGAACTGATGATGCTCGTGCTCGTGAACTGTTTGCATCATCAGGTGATAGTTTAGATGCAAGTAGTCGTGAGATGTTTGATTTTGCTGGAACAGGTGATGGAGATGTTAGACTAAGTGAGTTGTCAGATGATGTATATGAAGTTGCGTCAAGACAAGGCTCAACTTACAAGACTTTTAATGGTCTACCTGTTCGATCAAGAAATGGAAAACATCCTTTTAACTCTTCTGATATTAAAAGTAGTGATGCCTCTAAATTTCGATTTACAAGCGATGGAGTTTTTTTACCAAAAGATGGTGTAAATATTGATATTAGAGATTATGATAAAATGATATCGGCCGCTGAAGCTGAAAAAATTATTTATGCTAATCGTCTTAACTTGTCTTCTGCAACTTATGAGCGTTTAACAAAGGCTAATAATCTTTTTGCGAGTGCAGGTTTACAAACTAGTATTAATGAATTGAAGCTAATAGCTAATTATTCTTATGGTAATGTTGGCAGACTTAACGATTTACTTTCAAGATATGGTGTTTCTGATAATATACGAGATGATTTTGCTAAAAGATTATCTAAAGAAGTGTTTTATTCTAACATTAGTGATGCAGCAGCTTATAATACAAGAGCTAATAGCTATCTTATAGATGTTTATCGCAAGGCACGTGGTTGTGAAACTTGGCAATCATTAGATAGTATTCTTTCATCATTAGACAAAGATAAACGCCTTATGGCAATGGCAGATATGGCATCTAGAAAATCATCAATTGAGAAATTTTTTGGAAAAGGATATATTAATGATTCAACCGTTGATCAACTTGTAAAGTGTGATGGTTTGCCAAGCTCAATCAGAAAAATATTATCTCAAGATACCAATATTCCTAAAGAAATGGTTGAGACATTGTCAGATTCTGCAGCATGTAAACTTTTCTTAACAGACTTCATGTTAAATAAGAGTGCACTTGCATCTTTTGCTAATGGAGATTACTCAAATGCTTATAAATATATGAGAGTTGGCAAAGATAATATTTTTGAAGGGTATGCACAACTCTTTAAAATAGCTACGGAAACAGATAGCAAATTAGCTAATAATGTATATTATGGATTTTATGATACATTAGTAAATGATTATGGTTTATCTGGTCCTGATGCAAGTAAAAAGGCTATGGAATTATTTAATAGTGTATTATATGATAGTGGTTATACTGATCGTTTCTTGACTCAATCTAGTACTAATAGTAGACGCGATTTCTTAAGAGATTTTGATACTTCGATTTTTCAGGGATTGTCAAATAAGAAAGACATTAAAACTGTTGGTACTGATAGCATGAGAAAATACATTGTAGATGGTCATTATGATCTTGATGCTCTTAAAAGAGATTTTCAAAATTTTGCTTCAATTAGTTGTAGTTCAGCTACTGGTGATTCATTAAGAGCAAATAAAATTTTCTTTGAAGCTTATTTTGATGCTATAAATGATCCAAATAATCCTAATGTTGGCGAAGTATATAAAGTAATGGCAAAATTACTTGAAATGAATAATGCTGGAAAGGGTGTTAAGATTAGTTGTGATGGAGTTAGTGGAAGTTTTTGTAGATCCTTAAAGGGAGAGATGAATTTAGGGTTACCAACTATTAATGGAAAAAATTATGAGACTGTTTTCCATGAATCAGGACATTATTTTTTTGGTGGAGAGTTAGGAGAGCAGCTTCCCTCAGATTATTTGACTATGAGAAATAATGCGATTAGAAAACTTCAAAGTACAGCTGGTAGAGAACAAATTGAAATTTTGACAGATAATATTGAACAGATTGATAGATATGTTAGGGCTTCCGTTAATAATTCATTTGATAGAATGGCTACACAAAAAGGTTATGATGGTGCTTCGGGTTTTAGAGATGCTTTGATTCAAAAATATACTAAATTGATAGAAACTCCAGGAGCTGCTAAGAGTAGACTTGAGGATGTTTATAAAAATGGAAGTTCATATTCATTTGATAATTCTAATATTGAAAGAATGGTTAACTTGAATAATCCTGTTGCTTGTGCTGATTATCATATTTATTTAATGAAATCAAAAATTAAAGATCATATTATAAGAACAGACTTTGATGATTATTCTACAATTAGTGGAATGCTTGATTCTCTTACACAAGGTGATGTCCTAATTAGTTATGGTCATGGTGCAGAGTATTTTAATAGATCTTTATCATATAAAGATGTTCTTTCTTATCATGAATTAATTGCTGATTATACTAAATTAAAAATTACTGGTAATAATCATACCATTCAATATTTGAGAAAACTATTTGGTGATGATTTAGTAGATCAACTTGATGCTACATATAATGCTATGTTAAAATAAAGGTGGTGATTTTATGGATGACATAAAAACAATTATTGAGAGGGATTTTAATTTAGAAAGGAAACCTGTTAAAAGTGATTTAGATGATTTTACAATGATGCTTATGGATGCTGAAATGTCTAAGAACTCAAATCAACTGATGAGTGATATGCAAGTTTCTTCTCTTATGACACAATATCTAAATTTGTTTGGACTTAGTGTTTATGATTCAAACGTAGATGATTTTGTTCCAACTGAGTTTAAGTTGGCAGAAAATAATGATTATAAGATTAGATTACTTAATGAGGCAATTGATAAGAAGATAAAAATAGAAGAGACTTCATTATTTCCTGCTTTAGTTGAGCATGTAGATTTTAATGATGATGATGGTTTTTTTTTGAGATAGGTGAATGATGCCTATTTCTTTTTTTGTCGATAAAAATGTTTATATATAATATTATTTTATTTTTAATTATGATATAATTATATAAGATATGGAGAGTGATTAATATGATGAAGATTATGGATGGTAATGAAGCTGCTGCTTATGTTGCTTATGGATTTACTGAGGTTGCTGGAATTTATCCAATTACTCCTGCTTCACCTATGGCAGAACTTGTTGATAAGTGGAGTAGTGAAGGTAAATTAAATTATTTTGATACACCTGTAAATGTTGTTGAAATGGAGTCTGAAGCTGGTGCTGCTGGTATGGTGCATGGTTCTTTGCAAGCTGGAGCTTTGACTACAACTTTTACGGCATCTCAAGGTTTACTTTTAATGATTCCAAATATGTATAAGATTGCTGGAGAGATGTTGCCTTGTGTTATTCATGTTGCGGCACGTAGTTTAGCAACTCATGCTTTAAGTATTTTTGGAGATCATCAAGATGTATATGCTTGTCGTGGAACTGGTTTTGCAATGCTTGCTGAAAGTTCAGTACAACAAGTTATGGATTTAGCTGGTGTTGCACATTTAAGTGCTATTAAGGGTGGAGTTCCTTTCTTAAACTTTTTTGATGGATTCCGTACAAGTCATGAATTACAGAAAGTCAATGTAATCGATACAGATAAATTAAAAGATTTAATTGATGAGAAAGCTTTAAGTGATTTTAGAGATCGCGCAATGAATCCAAATAATCCATCTATTCGTGGTACTGCTCAAAATGGAGATATTTATTTCCAAGCAACAGAAGTAAGAAATAAATACTATGATGCAATTCCTGATATTGTTAATAATTATATGAGTGAAGTTAACAAGATTACAGGAGCAAACTACAAGCCATTTAATTATTATGGTAGTCCTAATGCTACTAAGGTTATTGTTGCGATGGGATCTGTTTGTGAGACTATTCGCGAGACTGTTGATTACTTATATAAAGATAAAGGTGAAGCAGTTGGTTTATTAGAGGTACATTTATATAGACCATTTAGTAGTAAATATTTTATAAAAGAACTTCCTAAAACAGTTAGAAAAATTGCAGTTCTAGATCGTACTAAAGAACCTGGTAGTTATGGAGAGCCTTTATATTTAGATGTTTGTAAAGTTATTAAAGAGATGGATATTAAGGTTAATGTTTATGGTGGTAGATATGGATTATCTAGTAAGAATACTAATCCGGGAATGATTAAAGGTATTTATGATTTCTTAGATAGTAGAGATGTTCATAGTAACTTTACTGTTGGTATTTGTGATGATGTTACTAATTTAAGTATTAAGTATGATGAAGACTTTAGGATTCCAAATAATAATGTTGAATTCTTAATTTATGGTTATGGTAGTGATGGAATGGTATCTGCTTGTAAGGATATTATGAAGATTACTGGAACTTATACTAATGCTTATGTTCAAGGTTATTTCCAATATGACTCTAAAAAGAGTGGTGGAATTACAATGTCTCATTTGAGATTTGGTAAGAAACCAATTAATTCTACTTATTATATTGAAAGAGCTGGAGTTATTGTTTGTACAAAAGATAGTTATTTAAATAGACTTAGTATGCTCGATAAAATTAAAGATAAGGGTGTATTTATTTTAAATACTAGTATGAGTCCTGATGAAGTATTAGCTAAAATGAGTAGTCATGATAAAGAGATAATGCTTAAGAAAAATGTTAAGATGTTTATTGTTGATGCATCTCATATAGCTAGTGAAGTTGGACTTGTTGGAAAGATTAGTACTATTATGGAAACTCTTATATTTAAGTTAGGTAAGATTGTTGATTTTGATTTTGCTGTTACGAAAATTAAGGAAAATCTTACTACTAAGTTTGCAAATAAGGGTGGAGGAATTGTTGAGAAAAATATAAAGGCTATTGATAATTCACTTGAATGTTTAATTCCTGTAAAAATTCCAAATGTTACTTTTGCAAAAGAGTTTAATAGTAAAAAGACAGTATTTGAACTTATTGATACAATGGATGGAGATCAACTTCCTGTTAGTACTTTCTTGAAGAATCCTAATGGAGAAGCTGAAGCGGGAACATCTAAACTTGATAAAAGAGATAGTAGTGATGTTGCACCAAGTTATTGTTCTGGTAATTGTATTAGTTGTAATCTATGTAGTTTAGTTTGTCCTCATGGTGTTATTCGTCCATTCTTACTTGATGAGAAAGAGGTTCTTGATGCACCTGAAGCTGTAACTAGAAATTTAATTGATGCTAATATTAAAGATAAAAATTATAAATTTACTGTTGGTGTTAGTTTACCTGATTGTACTGGATGTGGACTATGTAGTGAAGTTTGTCCTGGTAAGAAAGGTGAAAAGGCTATTACTATGAAGTCTAAGCATGAACTTCGTGAAGATAAGAAAGATGAGGAATATAAATATTTATTTAATGATGTAAAAGAGAAGAAAGATGTAATGCCTACGAATACTGTTAAAGGTAGTCAATTTGTAAGTCCTAAGTTTGAGTTTCCTGGAGCTTGTGCTGGATGTGGTGAGACACCTTATCTTAAACTTTTAACACAATTATTTGGAGAAAATATGATAGTTGCTAATGCGACTGGATGTTCTTCAATCTATGGTGCAAGTGCTCCTTCAATGCCATATTCAATTCCTTGGGCAAATTCATTGTTTGAAGATAATGCTGAATTTGGATTTGGTATGAGAGTTGCTGATAAAGCAATTAAAAATAGAATTGTTACTATTATTCAAAATAATAAGAGCGAAATTAAGAAGAGTGAAAAAGATATTTATGAAGCTTATTGTGAAGAACAAAGTATGGACAATGCAAAAGCATTATTAGAAATAGTTGATGATACTAAGATTCCTGAACTTCTTAAATTAAAAGAATTTATTATGCCTCGTTCTGTATGGATGATTGGTGGAGATGGATGGGCATATGACATTGGATATAATGGAATTGATCATGTTTTAGCTAATAAAGAAAATGTTAATATTTTAGTACTTGATACAGAAGTTTATTCTAATACTGGTGGTCAAGCTTCTAAATCTACAAGACCTGGTGCTATTGCAAAGTTTGCTGCTGGAGGAAAAGAAACTGCTAAGAAAAATTTAGCTAAGATGGCACTTGCATATCCACATGTTTATGTTGGAACTATTTCTCTTGGAGCTAACCCAATGCAGGCAATTAAAGTTATGAAAGAAGCTGAAGCATATAACGGACCAAGTATTATAATTGCTTATGCTCCATGTATTGCTCAAGGAATAATTAAAGGAATGAAGAACTCTATTAATGAGGAAAAGGCTGCAACAGAATCTGGATACTTCCCATTATTCCATTACAATCCTGTAAGTAATGAATTTAAGCTTGATAGTAAAGCAGATTTCTCTAAGTATAAAGAGTTTACTTTAGGAGAAGATAGATATCGTAGTTTAACCAAGATTAATAAAAATGGTGATGAGCTTCTTGATAAGAATCAAAAACAGGCTGAAGAGACGTTTGATTATTATAAAGAGTTAAGTGGTGAAGAAGAATAAAGATAAGTCTACATGTGTAGACTTTTTTTCTGTAAAGTTTGTAAATGTTTTTAATAATTATTTTAATGTATTTAATTGTGTGCTATAATTTTATAAGAATAGGAGGATTGCAATATGGCAATGGGAAATAGTAGTATTACACAAATGAAATTACAACAAGCAGAAGCTTTAAGAATATGTAAAGATGAATTATCTGCTCAACTTGAAGTTTTTAAAACAAATGTTGCAGGAATAAGAAATTGGGCAACAGAAACAACAATTGGAAAAGATGTTGAAAAAGATTTATCAACTGTTATTGAAGGAATTGATGGATTAATCAATTTAACAAGAATCGTATGTGGTAATGTTGGAGATTTTTGTTATAAACAGGAAAAGATTAACCGCAGTTCACAAGGTTAGAAAGGAGTTAAATAGTTATGGCAAATTTTGAAGCATATGAAATTGAAAGACAAGGTCGTGCTTTAATCGATCAAACAGGATATTTTAATAATGCGTGTACAAATATTATGGATTATTTAACTGAATTATCTAATCAATTTAGAGGTACTGCATTAGAAACAACTATTAGTCAATTTAATAGTGAGTATGGAACAATCAAGGATTTAGCAAATAAGAAGTATAACGAATTAGCACAAAAAATGTTAAGATGGTCTGATTCTACAATTAGAAATGAGCTTGAAACAGCAGCAAATATTAATAAATATGGTGAGCAAATCAAAGCAATGATTGATGTATTAGTTAGAAGAAGGAGCGGTGAATAATTATGAATCTAGAACAAGTTAGACAATATAGTGAAGATGTCGCTAAAATTTGTAATGATGAAAGTAATGGATTAAGAAGACAAATGGCAACATTTAATTACGTATATAATTATTTAGGAAATTGGGCTTCTGAAGCTGAAGTAGGTAGCGAAGTTCGTGAAGACATCAAAACATTAAATAGTGCTATTACAATGCTTAAGGATAAAACTTTAGAGTTATGTACAGTTATTAACGAATATGTAGAAGGTCAAACTTCTGCAAACTCAGGAAATTAGGAGGTTAAACTATGGCAGATAAAAATAGAATTGAACCAGCAGCAGTAAAACAAAATGCAGCTGAATTAAGAGATGTAGCAAATAGTTTTATTAAATCAGTTGGAGATATGAGTTCACTTTTTTCTCAAATGAGTGATTTATGCAGATCAGAGGACAGTAAATTATCTAAAGCTCTTAATGATATTTCTAGTAATTATACTGTATTACTTGAAAGAGGTTATTATCATTTTGATGATTTAGCATTAAGAATGGAAAATTGGGCAGATGTAACTATTAAATTTGAAGAAGAAGCAGCTGAAAAGATTCAAAAACTTAATAGTGGATTAAATGATATTTCTGGTTTATTAAATCAACTTAAATAGTATATAATTTTAAAATAAAAAAAGACGTCGGCATAACGTCTTTTTGTTTTTCAATCTAAGAGGCTGCACCCCCTGAGGGCAGCCTCCAAAAAGAATAAAAAGGGGTTGGCTAGTGTGATACTAGCGACCAATTCGCCTAATTCCGAATTGGTGATTTCTATACTAATCGAAAAGACTTATTTTGTCAACAAAAATCGTTAAAAAAAAATAGTTTTTTTTCTTATTAAAACGTTGATTTATAATAGTATTTACCTGATATAAATATAATTTATACCATGGCTTTTTTCCTTTGAAAAAACGTGCCAATTATGTTATAATATGCAAGAAGGAAGTGGTTATGTGGCTGAGTTAAAAGATGTTAAAGGTATAGGACCTAAATCTCTTTCTTTACTTAATAAGATTGGTATTTTTACAATAGATGATTTAGTTACTCATTATCCATTTAGATATGATTTATTAAAAAGAGATGATTTATCTAAAGTTGGCGATGGGGAAAAGATTATTATTGATGGTAAGATAGAAAGTGTTCCTTTACTCATGAGATTTAAAGCTGGTTTAAATAAAATGAATTTTAGGCTTGTGACACAATCAGGAGTAGTTGGTGTTTCTATATTTAACAGAGCTTTTTTAAAAAATCAATTAAGTGTTGGTACTGGTGTTACTGTAATAGGTAAACTAGATAAGACTAAGAATGTAATTACGGCTAGTGATATAAAGATGGATATGCTTACTAATAGTATGAAGATTGAATCCGTTTATCATTGTACAAGTGGTTTAACAAATAAAAATATTTCAACATATATAAATATGGCATTACTTATGTATGGTAAAGATATTAATGATAATATACCTGAAGAGTATATTAATAGATATAATTTTTTAAATAAAAAAACTTCTTTAAATATTATTCATAATCCTAGTAGTTTAGAAAAATTAAAAGAAGTTAAGATTCGTCTTAAATATGAAGAATTATTTGAGTTTATGTTTAAGATTAATTATTTAAAGCAAATTAATAAGAAAAAAAATAATGGATTAAGTAGAACAATCGATAAAAATACTTTGAATAAGTTTATTGAAAGTATTCCTTTTAAATTAACTAATGATCAATTAAAAGCAGTTGATGAGATTATTAGTGATTTAGAAGAAAGTCATAGAATGAATAGGTTATTGCAAGGTGATGTTGGTTCTGGAAAAACTGTTGTTGCATTTATTGCGATGTTTGCAAACTTTTTAAGTGGATATCAGAGTGCTTTAATGGCTCCTACAGAAATACTTGCTGCTCAACATTATAATAATTTGGTTAAGTTTTTAGATGGAAAAGATATAAAGATTTGTCTTCTTACTGGTTCAACTACGAAAAAAGAAAAAACAGAAATATATAAAGGTTTAGAGGATGGAACTATAAATATGGTAGTTGGTACTCATGCTTTGATTCAAGATGAGGTTACTTATCATAATTTAGGATTAGTCATTACTGATGAGCAACATAGATTTGGTGTTCATCAAAGAGCTAATTTACAAAATAAAGGAATTACTCCTGATGTTTTATACATGAGTGCAACTCCAATTCCAAGAACATATGCTTTAACTATATTTGGTGATATGGATGTTTCTACTATTAAGGAAAGACCTAAAGGCAGACAAAAAATAGATACATATGTTAAGAAAAATAGTGAGATAAAAGATGTACTTGATGCGATGTATAAAGAGTTAAAAGAAGGACATCAAGTTTATGTTATTGCTCCTTTAATAGAAGAGAGTGAAAATAGTGATTTAACAACTGTTAATGAGTTAAAAGATCAGATGAAACTAGCTTTTAAAGATTTATATAAAATAGATATAGTTCATGGAAAAATGGCTAGTGGAGCAAAAGACTTAATAATGGATCAATTTAAAGAAAATAAAGTTCAGATTCTTATTTCTACTACTGTAGTTGAAGTTGGAGTTGATGTTCCTAATGCGACTACAATGGTTATTTTTGATGCAGATAGATTTGGTTTATCTACACTTCATCAGTTAAGAGGAAGAGTAGGTAGAGGTACTTCTAAAAGTCAGTGTTTCTTAGTTAGTGATAGTGATGCTGAAAGATTGAAGATTATGGAAAAAGAAGATGATGGATTTGTAATTTCTGAGGAGGATTTCAAACTACGTGGACATGGTGATTTGTTTGGTACAAAACAATCTGGAGATATGAGCTTTAAGATTGCTTCTATTAAGGATGATTATAAAATATTATTACAAGCAAAGAAAGATTCTAAAGAATATTTACTTAACAAAAATACAGATAATGATGAACTAAAGAAAAGACTAATTAGTTCAATTACTTCTCAAGAGTCTTAGTTTTAAGTTTGGGGGTATTAGTATGGATTTTGAAACATTTTTACTTGATAATGGTTATGATACTTCTTTAAAAGGTGGGATTACATTTTGCTTTCTTTTAGAGGAAGTATTATGTTTAGTGGATAGTGGTAAGACAGATAAACAGATAAAAAAAGAGTTATATACTATTTATCCTTCTTATATTTATCGTTTTTTTAGAACTGATGGTGATTCTTTTTTTAAAGAAATGATTAAATTTTTAAAAAGTAAAAAAGCAAAGAAAAAAGGTTCAGTTGGTAGGATTGATGATGCATTAATTAGACTTGCGAAAAAATATAAAACTGATAGTCTTGCTGAAATGGTTGATAAACCTAAAGTTAAGAATAAACATAGATAATTTTTTGAATGTCATCTAAATTTTATTTAAAGCAAATTTATAAAATTAAATTGACATTTTAAATTTTTTCCTTTATGATTAAGATGCGTGGTAGTGTATATCACGCTAATGATATCTCTAACGGTTTTAATGTTAGAGAATATTCAACCGAACCCCCTGAAGACCCTGTCGTGAGATAGGGTCACTTTTTTTTAGATAATTTTATTGATATATTTTGTTACTGATTGCTTTTTATTAAATTGTTTTGTTATAATTGAATTATAATAGGTTGAGTGTATTAGTGGAGGATTTATGAAAAGAGTGTTGATAAATTTTTTTATAGTTTTTTTAATGTTTTTTACAATGACATTAAATGTTGATGCTTATACGACGTCTATATCAGGTGCTTCAATAGATGGTCGCGATTCAGTATTTACTGGTGGAACTTTTCAAGAATCTTTTCGTGTTAATTTTTCTAATTTAAAAAAAGGTAGTACAGATACTTTAGGTATTTGGTTAGTTGCTTTTGAGTTAGAATATGATGAGTCTATATTCACTGTTGAATCTATTCCAAATAATGGAAGTACATGGGATACTATGATTTATAGAGAAGATGGTGAAATCTATGTAATTAGTGAGTTTGTTGATGATCACTATGGAAATAGTTGTGTTGATGGAGTTTTGTATTGTGCAGACTATCTAGTGAATTTGCAATTTTATGTAAAAGATACTACTGCAACATCTTCTACTATAAAGATGAAGCAAATAAGTGCTGGAGGTTTTCCTGTATCAGGAGATATGAACGCTAGTTATTCAACTGATGATATGGTAGAAATAGAGTATGCTAATGAGGCAAGTAAAGTTATAAGTATTACCAAGTTAACTAATACTGAAATAAAAGTTCCAGAAAATATAATATCTAATTCAACACCTAAAGTTGAGGCCCCTGTATCAACAAATAATACTAATATAAATACTGAAAAATCAAATAATAAATATTTAGCTTCATTGTCAGTAGAAAATTATAATATAGATTTTTCAAAAGATACAAAGATTTATAGTATTGATATTTCAAAAGACATAAATAAATTAAATATTACTGCTATTCCAGAAGACTCAAAATCAACTGTAGAAGTTAAAGGTGCAGATAATTTAAAAGACAATGATTATAAAATTACTATTAAAGTAACAGCTGAGAATGGAGATAAAAATACATATTATGTTTATGCAGATATTCCAGAAGATGTTAAAGCAACTGATTTGAAAAAAGATGAAGAAAAAAAGAAATTTACTCTTGATAAGAAAACTATTATATTTATTTCTATAGGTGGATCTTTAATAATAATTGGTATTATAATATTTGCTATAAGGAATCGTATTAATGATAAAAAAATAGATAAAGAATTAGATTTTTAAATTTAAATATGTGTTTAAGATTTCTATCATGAGATAGAAATCTTTTTTTTGTAAAGTGTACATTTCTATTTTCGTAATTTATTGCTTTTTAATTATATAAATATATACTTGAATTAAGGTAATAGAGTGAAAACTAAAAAGAGTAAAAAAGTAAAAGATAATAAGATTAATAAAAATCAGGCATATCTTTTATATGTATGTTTTGCAGTTACAGTTTTTTTGAGTGTAAATTTGTTACTTGCTTATTCTAATATTTGTTATTTACCTCTAAATACAACTGGAGAGTGTGTTATTGCGCACAGTATTTTGTCATTTGAGCATTATTTTCTTTTTCAATTATTTGAAACTATATTTAGTGGATTGGTTACTATTTTATTTTTAATAGATGGTTTTAAATATAAAAATAAAAAATACTTAATTATATGTTTCTTAAATATTTTGTTACAGCCTTTTGTTATTATATTTATTTTAAGTTTGATAGGATGATGGGGTGAGGTTTATGAAAAAGAAAATTATTATTTTAGTTCCAATTATAATTGTTTTGTCATTTGTTTTTTATAAATGCTGTTTACTTTTATATTATAAAGATTTAAATGGTTATTCTATTGATTACGATAAAGTTACTGTAGAAGAGAAAAATGTAAAAGTAGATAAGACTTTGGCAAATACTAAAATAGATAATATGAATATTTATATTCCAGAAGAATTGGCTGACGCTAAAATACGTGAAGAATATCATTCATATGTACCAAAAAATGAAAATGTGGAATATCAATATCATACAAGTTATATGCATATAACAAAGGGAACTTCTTTTTATAATTATTCTTCTGATGATAATAAAAGATTATAAACTATTGGATATAAGGACTTGATGAAGAAAAATAATATGAAATCAGAAGCTGATTTAGTAAAATACTATTTTTTTGATAGGAAAAAGAATAATATCTTTACATCACGTAATGATATAAAAATGAATTATTTATCTGAAATGAGTGTAAAGAATTCTCCTATAGATGAGGATTATAAAAACTCAAATTATTATCTTTCAGGTGATTTAGATGGTATTCTATCTATAAAAAAAGATGGTCGTAACTATTTTTTTGAGATATATAACGAATTGGAAGATGAATATTATTCTGTCTATATTTCTAGATATACTAATAAAAGAGGTTATATAGAGATAGTTAATGATGAGGTTTTTGATAAAATTCTTCAGTCTATATATTTTGATTAATTTTGAGTTTAAAAGAAGATTTTATCTTCTTTTTTTTGAACTCCACGATTAGTTTGTTGAAATGAAGAGTATGTTTTTATATACTTATTACAAGGTAGGTGCAATATGAATTACGATGATATAGGAAATTTTATTCAACAAAAAAGAAAGAGTAAGAATCTTACTCAAAAGGAGTTAGCACAAAAGATTGGTGTAACTGATAGAGCAATTTCTAAGTGGGAGAGAGGACAGGGATGTCCTGATGTATCAATATTAGAGATTTTATCTAAAGAGTTAGATTGTTCTATTTTAGAATTATTAAAAGGAAGAAAAATTGAAAATGAAGTAATTCCTGTTACTGAGGCAGATGATTATATTAGAGATAGTTTATTACTATCTAAAAATAAAGTGAAAAATGTTTTTATTAAAATTACAGAATTATCTATTATCTTTATGGTTGTATTGCTGGGATATTTGAATGTTGTTCAAATGTTATATATTGATAAAGAGTATGATTTGGATTTTAGAAATTATAGAAGAGCTTTTTCTAAAGCAGAAAAAAATATTGATGATAATTTGAAACTAATAAATAATAATCAAGGAAAATTTTTGGATGATGATTATGCTGTAATTAAAGAAAAACTTAATTTGATATATCAAAACATTAAAGATGTAAAAGTTTATCAGTACATTATGAGTGGTTCTGAAATTAAATATAGTATACATGATAGACTTTATCTTGAAGCAACTCCTTATATTATTGATAAAACTGATAAAATTATAAAAATTTTAGAAAAGTATAATAATGGTCCTTTGGTTTCAGATTTTTACCAAATATCCCTTAATAATATTGGAGGTTCTAGGAATGTTGATGCCTTTCTTACTTATAGATATCGACTAACTCTAAATGAAGATTACGGAGAGTATTTATATGGTTCTGATAACATTTGGATTTCTCAAGTTACAAATGTTATTAGCAGATATATGTCAGAATTAGATTATTTAACAGAACTTGTAAAGAAAGTAGGTGAGATAAATGAATAAAGTATTATTTGTGATTAGATTTTTATTATTTCACTTAGTTGTTTTATTATATTATTTAGCTGTTAAATTAACTGACTTTGTAGGATTTGCTGAATTTGCTTTTGTTCTTATACTTATCTTTTATGAAATAATAATGATTTATGACATTATAAAAAAGAATGGTATGAGTAAGAATAAAAGATATAATATTTTATCTATTGTAGTTTTTATAATGATAGGAATAATTTTATTAAGATGTTTGGGGGACCCACATTTTATTTATCATAATGAAGCTTTTTCAAAAGAATTATATGAATATCAGAATATTTTATATGGAGGTCTAGGGGACAGAACTCAACAATTTTTGGATATGATTCAGTTTTATTTAATAAATAATGTTTATTACTTTATTATTATGTTTATGTTATTATTTACTCACAGAAAATTAAATTTAAGTATTAAGAGTAATTAAAAGGATATATGCTTTTGTCATATATCTTTTTATATATCTGGTATTAATTTATTTAAGTATAATAATACTTCTTCTTTTGTATATTTTTTATTGTTAGTTAGCCAGTCTAATCCTATGTAGAGAATTGCTCCTAAATAAAATTTAGATACAAAGTCTCCTGGGATAGTTGAGTTAGTTTTTTCTGTATTCTCTTCAATTCTATTAGAAATATCTCTTTGAGTTACATCAATTAATATATCAATTAAAATACCATTTCTATTTTTAGTAAGAATAGAAGTGTATATATCTCTATTTTCATCTACATGATCAATAATTATTTTTAACATTTCCATAAAGTATTCTTTTGAATTAACATTTTGTTTATTTTGTTTAAGACTATCTAGTAATAAATTTTTTTGACTATCTAATAGTGCGACTAATAATTCATATTTATCTTCATAATGTGAATAAAATGTTGAACGATTAACTAAAGCTTTTTGACATATATCAGAAATTTTAATTTCTTCAAATGCTTTAGTTTTCATTAATTCTAATAGTGCATAATATAATGATTTTTTAGTTTTTGTAATTCTTAAATCTTCATTTTTCATAATTTTTCCCTCAATTTAGATTAATTATATGTATTTAATAAACAAAAGTAAAGTTATTTTATTAAGTGTATTATAAATAACATACAATATTATATAAAATGTTGGATATTATACAAAACTCACTTTTTTTATGTGGTTTTTGATTTATAATAAGCATAAACTTTCGTAATGGAGGCAAAAAAATGAGAAAAATTACAGATTATATTGTAGAGAAAAGAAATATATTTTTAATTATATTTGCTATATTATCATGTAGTTGTTTATATTTTTCTTCAAAAGTTAATATAAACGATGATATTATGAAATATTTACCAAAGGATTCTGAAACTAAAATAGGATATGATATTATGAATGAGGAGTTTTCTAAAGAGGATACTTCTGTTCTTAATGTTATGTTTAAAGATTTATCTGATGAAGAAAAGATTGATACACTTAAAAAGTTAGAAGAAATTGATGGAGTAGATAGTGTAGATTATCAAGATAATAATAATTATAATAAAAAAAATTATACATTGTATGTATTAAATGTTGATGATTATGCTGACTCATCTGTTGCGAGAGATGTTTATAAGAGTGTTGATGAAGACTTTGATGTTGCTGGGATGAGTGGATCTATATATGATAACAATAAACCAATATTACATATCTCTATTGTTATTTTAGCTATTGTATGTGCTATGATCATTTTAATTATTTTAAGTGAATCATATGTTGAACCATTTTTATATTTAATTACAATTGGTATGGCAGTATTTATTAATAAAGGAACTAACATTATGTTTAGTAGTGTTTCATCAATTACTGATTCAATTACTGCGATATTACAATTAGCTCTTTCTATGGATTATTCAATTATGTTATCTAATAGGTTTAAACAGGAGAAAGAAAAGACTAATGATAAAGTTCAGGCAATGAAAGATGCACTTTATCAGTCATTTAAATCTATATCTAGTAGTTCTGTTACAACAATAGTTGGATTACTTGCACTTGTATTTATGTCATTTACTATTGGACGTGATTTAGGTTTAGTTTTATCTAAAGGTGTTTTATTAAGTTTAATTTGTATTTTTATATGTTTACCATCTCTATTACTATTATGTGATGATTTAATTCATAAGACTCATAAAAAGTGTCCTCAATTTAAACTTGAAAAGCTAGGAAAATTCAGTTATAAAACTAGATGGTTTCAAACTATTGCGATTATTATTATATTTATTGGTGTTTATTTTTTAAAGGGAAATACTACTATTCTTTATACTGATTCAGAACAAGATAAAGTTGGTAAAATATTTCCTGCGACAAATCAAATTGCAGTTGTTTATGAGAACAAGTATGAAGATTTAATTTCTTCATATTGTAAAAATCTTGAAAAAGATAAAAAGATTGATAATGTTTTATGTTACTCAAATACGATAGGCGAAAAACTAAAATATGATGAGTTAAATAATAAGATTTCTGATTTAGGTAGTGATGCATCACTTGATGATTATTTAATTAAGTTAGTTTATTATAATTATTTTAATAAGGGAGAAGCTGATTCAGTATCATTAAATGAATTCATCTCATTTATAAATAATAATATTTATAATGATTCTAAGTTTAATGATTTATTAAGTGATGAGGTAAAAGAAAATATTAATATACTTGGTAATTTTGCAAGTAATGATTCAATAAATAAGAAAAGAGAAGTTAGTGAGTTTGTTAAAATATTAGGAATTGATGAGAAAGATGCAGAAAACATATTAATTTATTATGGTAGTAAAAATATAAATAATGAGATGACAATTAGTGAATTTATTAATTTTATGCTTAATGATGTTGCGACTGATTCTACTTATTCTAGTAGTTTAGATTCTAGTACCATTTCTAAGCTTAAAAGACTTCAAAACTTTACTAATTTAGATTTAATTAATAAGAAATTAAATTCTAAAGAGTTATCTAATATGTTTGGAATAGATGAAAATCTTATTTCTCAATTAATGTTATTTTATAGAGTTAAATCTGATAGTACTACTACATTAACTGTAAATGAGTTTGCAACTACTGCACTTGGTTTAGCTAATAATAAAGAATATTCTAATATGTTTGATGAAGAAACTATTTCTTCACTTAAATTATTACAGTCTTTATCTGATGAGAAAGTTATCTCAACTCTAATTAGTAGTGATAAAATGAGTGAAAATTTATCTACTATTGGACTTGGTTCAGAAGAAGTTTCTTTACTATATAATTTATATAATGGATATAATTCTAGTTCTTTAATGACAATAGGTGAGTTTAGCAATATTTCTTTAGGACTTGCGAATGATCCTAGATTTGGAAATCTTATTGATAAAGATTCTATAATGTTGTTGAAGACTCTTTCTAATGAAAGTGTTATTAATAATTCTATTGATAGTATTACTATGAGTAAGATGCTTGAAGGATTTGGAGTTAATATTGATTCTAATAAAATGAGTTTAATATACACTTTATATAATGGTTATAATAAAGATATTAAAATGTCTTTAAAAGATTTTTCTAATATTATTTTAAATATACCTGATGAGTATAAAGAAATTATTAATATTTCTGATAGTGATAAATTATTATTAGAGATGATTACTTATCCTGATGTTTTAATTGATAATCAAGAATTATATAAAATGTTTGGTATTAGTGATGTTAATACTATTAATGTATTAAATAGTATTTTAAATGATAAGACATCTCCAAAGGAATTTGTTAATATTTTATTAAGTGATACATTTAAGTCTAATCTTACTGAAGAGGAGATTACTAGATTAGAACAAAGTAAATTTATTATGAATGATTCTAATTGTTATCGTGTTGATGAGATGTGTACTATTTTAAATAAAGAAAAGTTTGTAGTTAGTTTTATATATGGTTTATCTAATAATAGTAATATATCTTTATCTTTAAAAGAGTTAATAAACTTTGTTTATAATAATCCTAATCTTAGTAGCTATATTGAAAGTGATAAGTTAGAGTTAGTTTATTTAATTACTAGTGATGTTAATAGAGGATATTCTATTAATGATATGGCTAATATTTTAAATAAAGATAAATTAAGTATAAGTCTTATATATGGTCTTAATAATAATTCAGATATTTCTATAAAAGAATTGATTAATTTTATTTATGCTAATAAAGATAATTCTTTAATTAATGGTTATATTAAAGATAAGAGTGATATGTTAAACTTAGCTTATTTAGTTACTAGTAATACTTCTTTAAAATATAATTATAGTGATATTAGTAATTTAATTGGAACAGATATTAATGTTGTTAGACAAGTATATGGTTTATATGATTATTTAAATTATGAGACATTACTTTCTCCAAATGAGTTAACTGATTTAATATTAAATAATATTAATGATGATCTTTTAAATGGTAAGATTGATTCTTCTTCATTAGACAATTTAAATATAGTTAGAGCAGTTATCGATAATTCTATAAACAATTCTAGGCTTTCATATAACTATATTGGTAATTTATTAGGAATTGATAATGATACTGTTAGCTTATTATTTAGTTTATATGATTATAAATATATTGGTACTAATAAAAATATATCATTATATGATTATGTAAATTTTATTATTAATGATGTTATGAATAATAGTAATTTCTCTGATAAATTTGATAATGATACAAAAGATAAATTAAATACTATTAATTTAATTATGAATAATTCTTTAAATAATTATAAATATAGACCATTAGATTTATATAATGTTTTAGTAAGATTAAATAAAGATTTAGATAAAAATATGGTAGAGTTAGTTTGTTTATATAATGGTAGTATAAATAATTATGATTTATCTTGGAGTATGACAGTTGAGGAGTTTATCAATTATATTAATTCAGATATATTAAAAGATAATAGATTTAGTGATTTTATAGATAGTGATATGAATAAAAAGATAATTGATGCGAAAGAGATGATTGATAAATCTAAGAAGTTAATTGTATCTAATGATTATTCTAGAGCTGTTTTAAATACTAAATATTCATCTGAAGGAAAAGAGACATTTAAATTTATTAATACTTTAGAAAATGATCTTGGTAATAATGAAGGAGTATATATTGTTGGAAACTCTTCAATGGCAAATGAAATGAGTAAGACATTTGATGGGGAACTTAATAAGATTACTCTTTTAACAATGATTTCTATTTTTATTGTAGTTGCGATTACTTTTAAGAGTATTATTATTCCATTTATTTTAGTTTTAATTATTCAATGCGCTGTATATATTACAATGAGTTATATTTCTATTATTGGTGGTTCTCTATACTTTATTTCATTAATAATTGTTCAAGCTATTTTAATGGGAGCTACTATAGATTATGCGATTGTTTATACATCATATTATAAAGAGTCAAGACAAAGTATGAGTGTTAGGGATTCTATAGTAAACTCTTATAACAAGTCAATTCATACTATTATAAGTTCGTCTTCAATACTTATTATTGTTACTTTAATTGTTGCGAATTTTGCATCTGCTATTGCGGCTAAGATATGCGAGGCTATTTCTCAAGGAGCGCTTGCATCAGTTATTTTAATATTATTAATATTACCTGGGGTTTTAGCAGCTTGTGATAAAATTGTTTGTAAAAAAGAATAGTAAACTATGTTATAATGTTTTAGGAGATGATTTTATGAAATTTTATAAATGCAATAAATGTGGGAACATTATTTTAGAAATTAATGACAAGTGTGTTGTTTCTTGTTGTGGAGAGACTATGGAGTTACTTAATGCTAATAGCGTAGATGCTGCAGTAGAAAAACATGTACCTGTTGTTAGTGTTGATGGAAGAGACGTTAATGTTAGATGTGGAGAAGTTCCTCATCCAATGGAGGAGAAACATTATATTGAGTTTATTGTTTTAGAAACTTCTAATGGAAATTATATTAAATATTTAAATCCAGGAGATAAACCAGAATGCGATTTTAGCTTATGTGCTGGGGAAAATGTAATTGCAGCATATGCTTATTGCAATCTTCATGGATTATGGAAAAGTAATAACTAGATTTTTATCTAGTTTTTTTGTATAATGATTTTAAGGTGATAGAAGATGAAGACAGTAGTTATAACTGGTAGTGCTCGCGGTTTTGGCTATTCAATGTTAGAGCTGTTTTATAAGCTAAATTATAATGTAGTTGTTTGTGATATTAATGAGATTGAACTTAATAATGCTTGTGAAAGATTAAAAAGACATGTTTCTAAAGGAAAAGTTTTATCTTATGTTATGGATGTAACGAAAGAGAATATGGTACAGGACGTAATAGAAAAAGTATTAAGAGAAGTTCCTACCATTGATATTTGGATTAATAATGCAGGAGTTAATCAACCAATGAAGCCTATATGGGAGTTAGCTTCTTCTGATATTAATAGACTTGTTGATATTGATTTAAAGGGAACAATTATTTGTAGTAAGCTAATAATGCCTATTATGCTTAGACAAGGACATGGAGCAATTTATAATAGAAGGATATGGTTCTAATGATGCAGTTATGACAGGTCTATCTGTATATGGAACTTGTAAGAGAGCTATCACTTATTTTACTGAGGCTTTAGCGCGTGAGAGCAAAGATAAGGGAGAAAAAGTTTTGATTGGAAAGATTACTCCAGGTATTATGATTACTAATTTTATTGATACTTCTATGGGTGATGGTGAAAAAATTGATTTACCTGATAAGACAAAGAGTGTTTATAACATATTAGGAGATAAGCCTGAAGTTATTGCACAGTTTATGGTTAATAAAATTAATCAAAATACTAAAAATGATGTTAAATTTACTTGGCTTACTACTCGTAGAGCAGGATTCAGATTTTTCAAAGCAATGTTTGGTATAAAGAATAATTATTTTAAATAAGGAGTATGTATATGAAAGATAATGATGATGTAGTTTTATTGTGTGAATATTGTGGAGCAGCTATTGATATTAAAAAACACAAATGTCCTAGTTGTGGAGCAGATTGTTCAAAGATTATAAAAAAATATAAAGATGAAGAAAAGAAAAAAGCAGATGCTGAAAAAGAAAGAGTTCTTAAAATGCAAGAACAAGTTACTGATACTGTTTTAAAGAGTTTTAGGCTTTCAAATAAAATAGGTTTTATAGTATTTGGAGTCATATTTGTTGTTGCGATATTTATATTTGTTTCTGTTGTTATAGGTATTAGCTCAAATAGTAAAAAGTATAATAATAAAGATGATGATAATTGGTTTGATTCTCCTTACGAGGAAAAAACTAAGAAATCGATTAGTGTTGGATTTAATGAACTTGCAAAAAATTCTGATTATACTTTAATTTTAGATAGTTATGAATTATATAATCATGTTTCTGATAAGTTTCCAGCTGTTTATAATACAAAAGATGGATATCAAAAAGTAGCATTTCATTTTATTATAGAAAATAAAGATGATTCAGATTATACTATTCATGGTTTTAATTCATTTAATTTAACTGCAGATGATTATGCTGTTGAAAGTGCTGATTTGGAAGCTTGTGTTTTCTGCTATGCTGCAGTAGGAAAAGAAAAATATGATTCTTTATTAGATCAGACGATAAAAGGTGGTAGTAAATTACAGGGATATGTTGGATTTGAAGTCCCTACAGATAAGAAAAAATTAGTATTTAGTTATGATAATATTTCTATTACAATGGATAATCCTGCATATAAAAATTGATTACTTAACAAGTAATCTTTTTTTTGGTATAATTTAATTAGAATAAGAACGGGTACTTAATATGGGGGATTTTATGATTAAGTATAATTTGAATTTGATTAGTAAAGATCATGAGAAGTTTAAATATAAAGTTAATATAAAAATACCTATGGATGGATTTATAGAAGATGTTTATATACATATTATTGATGGAAATAATGTGTATGATAAAAAACTATCTTATGATCATAAAGATGATAAAGATGCTTATTTTAGTGGAGAGATATCTTTATCTACAAAAGCTATTTATAAATATTATTTTTCGTATAATACTAATGGAGAAAAAAGATATTTAAAAAATAGTTATGATGAATTATTTAAATTAAGTGTTGGTTTTGAAGTGCCTGATTGGGCTAAAGGAAAAATAATGTATCACATTTTTTTAGATAGATTTAATAAGAAAAATGGATGTATGCAGAAACTTCCTAATAGAGATATACATAAAAGTTGGGATGAAGATGTAGTATTAGGACCAAACAAAGATGGTATTTGGAATTGTGATTTTTTTGGTGGAAATATTGAAGGTATAATTGAAAAACTTGATTATTTAAAAAGTCTAGGCGTTTCTATTTTATATATTAGTCCATTTTGTAAAAGCCAATCTAATCATAGATACGATACTGGGGATTATTTAAAAATAGATCCTTATTTAGGAAATGTAGAAGATTTTAAATTATTATGTAGTGAAGCTCATAAAAGAGGAATGCATGTTATTTTAGATGCAGTATTTAATCATACTGGAAATGATAGTAAATATTTTAATGAGTTTGGTTCTTATGATAATGTTGGTGCTTTCCAAAGTAAAGATAGCCCTTATTATAAATTTTATAAGAAGAATGGAGATAATTTTTCTTTTTGGTGGGATATGAAAAATCTACCTGTTTGTGATTGTAATAGTCCTGAGTGGATAGAATACATTACAGGAGAAGGTGGAGTAATTGATAGATGGTTTGAACTTGGAATTGATGGTTTGAGACTCGATGTTGCTGATGAGTTATCGGATTATTTTATCGAGAAAATTAGAGAAGCAGTAAAAAGAAATAAAAGTGATGGATTTATTTTAGGAGAAGTTTGGAAAAATCCAATGAGAATGAATAGGGTATATCTTTCATCAGGTAAGGGAATGGATTCTGTAATGAATTACTTACTTGTTGATGCATTAATTAGATATTATAAGTTTTCTGATGTTTCTAAACTAAAAAATGTTTTAGATGAAATAATGAGAGAATATCCTGATGATACTATTTTTAGTTTAATGAATTTTACATCTACTCATGACATAAGTAGGGCAATTGAAATATTTGCTTGTAATTTCTTTAATCCTAATAATGAATGGGTTTGGGATGTTGATAATTCTAATCATGATTTTTTAAGAAATCATAAGTTAACTAGGGAAGAGTATATTAAGGGATTAGAGGCGTATAAATCATATTTGTTTGCACTTACTTTTTTACCTGGAAATTTATCAATTTTTTATGGAGATGAAGCTGGCTTAGAGGGACTTGGTAATTTACTTAATAGACGTCCTTATCCATGGGGAAAGGAAGATATTAGTCTAATTGATTATTTTAGATTTTTAGGTAAGATAAGGGGTGAAAATTCTTTTCTTGAGAATGCTTCATTTCATGTTAAAGATTTAAATCCAAATTATTTTATGTTTGAAAGAATGAGAGATGATAATTCTTGTCTTGTCGTAGTTTCTAGAAATGATAATGGAAGAATATATGTTCCTCCAGAGTATGATTCTCCTTCTAAAGTTTATACTCTTGGAAATTCATCACATAATGGTTTAAGTCCATATGGCGCAGTTGCTTTAATTAAATAATAATATATAAGAGGTGATTAATTTGAATGAGATAAAATGTCCAAATTGTGGAACTGTTTTTCAAATAGATGAAGTTGATTATCAATCAATTGTTAAACAAATTAGAGATAATGAGTTCTTAAGAGAAATAAGTGAAAGAGAAGAACAATATAAAAAAGATAAAGAGAGTTCTATTAAATTAAGTGAAGCTAATCTTCGTGAAAAGTATGGAGATGAGCTTAATAAAAAAGATATAGAGATTAGTGAATTAAAAAATAAGATAAAGGCACAAGAAGATAGTTTATCTAATGAGATAAAAATTAAAGAGAGCGAAATTCGTGAAAAGTCTTCTAAAGAAATAAATGAATTAAATTTAGTTATTAATGATTTGAAGTCTAAATTAAAATTAAAAGATAGTGAAAATGAACTTAAGGTTAAAGAAATAGTAACTGAAAAAGATAAAGAGTTATTTGAATTAAATAATAGATTTGAAAGTAGTAAGAATGATTATTTATTAAAAGAGAAGAATTTAAAAGATAGTTATGAAGAAAAGTTGAAAGATAAAGAAGAACAAATTGCTTATTATAAGGATTTTAAAGCAAAGCAGTCTACTAAGATGATTGGAGAATCTTTAGAGCAGCATTGTAATTATGAATTTAATAGATTAAGACCATTATTTAAGAATGCTTATTTTGAGAAGGATAATGATGCGAGAAGTGGTTCTAAAGGAGACTTTATCTTTAGAGATTTTGATGATAATGGTAATGAAATTGTTTCTATTATGTTTGAGATGAAGAATGAGGCAGATGAGACTTCTACTAAACATAAAAATGAGGACTTTCTTAAAGAACTTGATAAAGATAGGAAAGAAAAAAATTGTGAGTATGCAGTACTTGTTTCATTACTTGAAGCAGATAGTGAATACTATAATGATGGAATTGTTGATGTTAGTCATTTGTATGATAAGATGTATGTAATTAGACCACAATTTTTTATTCCTTTAATTACTTTGATTAGAAATTTAGCTTATAAATCTATTGAATATAGGAATGAACTTGAACTTGTTAGAAATCAAAATATTGATATTACGCATTTTGAAGAGAATATTAATAAGTTTAAAGAAGGATTTGGTAGAAATTATAGACTTGCTTCTGAAAGATTTTCTAAAGCAATTGAAGAGATTGATAAGAGTATAGATCATTTGAATAAAATTAAGGAACATTTACAAAAAGCAGATGATAATTTAAGACTTGCTAATAGTAAAGCTGATGATTTAACTATAAAAAAATTAACTAGTGGAAATCCCACTATGGAGAAAATGTTTAACGATTTGGAAAAGGATGTATAATTACATCTTTTTTTTACATACTAATGATAGGAATTTTAAAATAATTAGCACTTTAATATTGACAGTGCTAATTAATAGTGATATAACTAAAATGTAAGGAAAAAAGATTCCTTATAGGTATATATTTATATATGTTTTATTTATGAAAGGAAGCTGATATATATGATGATAGTACCTAGAAAAAACAATGATTTATTTGATGATTTCTTTGGAGATCCATTTTTCAGAGGTGATAGAATGCCAATAGAACATCCTAATGTTATGATGAAAACAGATATAATTGAAGGAGAAGATTCATTTACTATCAATGTTGATTTACCAGGATTTGATAAAGATAATATTAAAGTTGATATTGATAATGGTTATTTAAATATTAATGCTAGTATTGAAGAAAGCAAAAATGAAGATGATAAAAAATATATTAGAAAAGAAAGATTTGTTGGTCAATGTTCAAGAAGCTTTTATATAGGTGAGGATATTGCTGAAGATTTAATTAAGGCTTCATTTAAGAATGGTATTTTATCATTAGAAGTTCCAAAGATTAAAGAAAAAGAAGAACCTGAAAAGAAATATATTGAAATAGGTGAATAATCAAAAAAGACATACTGTTGTATGTCTTTTTTTGTGAGTAAAATTTCTAGTAAAAACTAGTATTTTTTAATTATATTCTTTTTTCTTTACTTATATATAAGTAAGCAACTGATAATAATATTATTCCAATTATTATTGGGATTGAACTATTTATTCCAGTATTTGGAATATCTACTATCTCTGGTGTATTTTCTGTATTAGTTGTATTGTTAATATTATTGTCTGTTTCATCTATTACTTCGTTATTTTCTTCATTATTGTTGTCATTATCGTTATTATTGTTATTGTTATTGTTATTATTATTATCGTTATTATTTTCTATTTCATCGTTTTCAATATCGTTTGAATTTTCTATATTATCAATTTCGTTATTTAAATCTTCGTTTTCATTTTCAGATTCTTCTGTTGTAATTTCATTATCAATATCTATTATTTCTAATTCATCATCGTTTGTTAAATTGTTGTTTGAATTTGTATTGATATTTGTATTTGTTGTGTAGTTATTAGTGGTGTTGTTAGTAGGTTTTTCATTAGTTGTGTTATTAGTATTGATACTTGGCTTATTTACATTATTATTTGTTGTATTACTTGGTTTATTTGTATTGTTGTAATTGTTTGTTGTTGTATTAGGTTTATTATTTACATTACTGTTTGTTGTATTAGTTGGTTTGTTTGTAGTTGTGTTTGGTTTATTGTTTACATTATTATTTGTAGTATTAGTTGGCTTATTTGTAGTTGTATTGTTATATTTAATTGTTGATGTTGCTTTTCTTTCTGATTGTGGAATATTGTTATATTGAACAAATTGAGGTTTATAAACACTATAATTAATTGGTTTTAAATAGAACTTTTTATACACTGTACTAGATTCATTTAAAACATTTCTATCACTCGCATCTAACCATGTTGGATCAAGTATATACCAGTTGTTGTTTAAGTATACAACGTTCCAAGCATGATATGCAGATGACTCTGTTGTGTATCCACAGATAAATAATGTATATACTCCTAGTTTATTTAATAGTTGAGATTCTAGGTAAGCATAGTGACTACACACACCTTGTCCATTTAAAATATTTTCCATGTATGATTTATTATCGTATGCAGTACTTGTTGTATATTTAATATGACTAATAACATAATTAGTTACTGCTTTTATTATTTCTTCATCACTCATACCATTTCTATAAATACTTTTAGCAATTTCAGTTATTTTATAATCATATTTTTCATCTTTTGTATAATTAACTGGATGTTTAGAGTTCTTTAAATAATTTTTACTTTTAGTAGAGTTTCCATAAATATATGATCTTTTTATTTGTACTTTTTGGATATTAGTATCATTTAAGTTATCTAGATTAATAACTGAGTCTCTTATATATAATATATTGATTCGTTTATTAAAAGATAAGTAACTAGAATCTGGGATGTTTACATTAGCTATTTCTACTTGAGTTAAGTTAGGCATATCTAAACTTTTTAATTTACTTAAGTTTTTATTTGAAGTTATAACTAGTTTTGTTACATCTTTGTAATTTTTATTTATTACTAAAGTATCTAAATTAACTTCTTGTGCATTTATATGTAGTGGAAATAACAATATAAGTAATAAGATTGTTAGGATTGTTGTTTTTAATATTTTTTTCATTTTAAATGGCCTTCTTTCTTGACTTGATATTATAATATAATGGTTTTATATATTCAAGTTTTTTGATTATAATAATTTTTAATGTTATAATAGTTTGTGATTGAGGGGATATGTATGTATATAGTAGAAGATAATGATTCTTTAAGACTAGATAGTTATTTATCATTAAAATTAGATATTTCTAGATCTAAAGTTCAGAAACTTATAAAAGATGGTAAAGTAGAAGTTAATGGTAAGAGTGTTAGTGCTTCATATCAAGTTAAGATAGATGATGTGATTGATGTTTTAGATGAACTTGATTACTCAATTAATGTTGGGGCAGAAAACATTCCAATTAATGTTGTATATGAGAATGATAATTTTGCAATTATTAATAAAGATAGTGGTATGGTTGTTCATCCTGCACCAGGGCATTATACTGGTACTCTTGTTAATGCATTACTTTATAAATATGGTAATCTTGCAGGAGAAGACTTTCGACCTGGAATTGTTCATAGACTTGATAAAGATACTAGTGGTTTGATGATTGTTGCGAAAACTGAGAAGGCATTAGAAAAGTTATCTTCAATGATTGCTGACAGACAAGTTACTCGTAAATATTTGGCTATTGTTGATGGGGTTATTAAGAATGATTCAGGTGATATAGATGCACCTATTGGAAGAGATGTTAATAATAGACAAAAAATGGCTGTTACTGATGTAAATGCAAAAGAAGCTGTTACTCACTTTAAAGTTATTGAAAGATTTAAAAATAATACTTTAATTGAATGTAAATTAGATACTGGAAGAACTCATCAAATTAGAGTTCATATGGCTTATATTGGTTATCCGGTTAATAATGATCCATTATATGGAAGAGGAAAATGTAGTGAATTTGGACAAATGCTTCATTCATACTTTATTGAATTTAATGATCCATTTACTGGAGAGTTGTTGTCTTATACTGTTGATGCTCCTAAAGAGTTTAATGATAAATTGGATGAATTAAGAAGTAATTAGGAGGTTTATATGGAAATGTTAGTTCATTTGCATCCTGAAGTTTTTGAAATTGTTGAGAAAGGTATTAAGGATGTTGAAGTTAGAGTTAATGATGAGAAAAGAAGAAAATTAAAAATAGGTGATACTTTAGTATTTTTAAAGAGACCTGAAGAGGTTGAGAAAATTTATGCTAAGGTTATTAATTTAGTATATTTTAATTCTTTTTTGGAAGTATGTAGTCATTATTCTATGAAGAGAATTTATTTAGAAGAGACTAGTAATGATGAATATATTGGTTTGATGAGTAAATTTTATAGTGATGATGAAGTTAATAAATATGGTGTTGTTGCGATTGAGTTTGAGAAAATGTAAAGTGAAGAATACCTAGATGTATTCTTTTTATTGTGTTTTTAATGGTATTGTGTTATAATATGTGCAATTATTTCTTTACAGATATACTTTACTCATTATTTATTTTGTTGTAAACTCAAGTTATATAGTAGTTACATTTGAATGGAAGTGGTAATATGAGTAATGTTAAAAGAAATATTGCTTTAATATATAGAATTGTAATTGTAGTTGTTAGTGCAGTTGCTTTATTTTTAAATTTTAAATTGTTTACTTTTAAAATTGGAATTTTATATTTTACCAATTTTTCTAATCTGTTATGTTTATTATATTTTAGTGTTTTAGTAATATGTATGATTCTAAAAAAAGAAAGAAATGATGATTTGCATTATATTATAAAAGGTATGGTTACTATGGCAATAACTCTTACTATGTTTTTATATTATTTTATTCTAAATAGTAATGCAGTTGCTTTTAAAAATCATATGTTAGAATGTAATTTAGTACATTTAGTTGTTCCATTGCTTGTTATATTTGACTATATTATTTTTGGAATAAAAGGTAATTTGAAAAAAAATTATCCATTCATTTGGTCAGGAATATTATTTGTGTATCAGATAATTATAACAATTTATATGTTTTTAGGTGGTACGTTTGTAGATGGGTCTAAATTTCCATATTTTTATATGGATACATCAAGATATGGTTTTTGGGGCGTATGTTTAAATATTTTAATTATTTTAGTTTTGTATGTTGCTTATGGTAAATTTATTCAAATATTAGATAATAAGTTAGAAAATAAAAAATAGTTTTTTCATATAGGGGGATTTGATTATGGATAGAATAAAGAATATAAATGATCATTATGCAGAAATATTGAGTGGAAAGGACTTAGAAGTTCCTAGTATTAAAAGCTGGGAGTTAATTAAAGATAGAAATAAATGCAATGGTAACAGAATTGCTTTTAGTGAAGATGACAGTCGTATTACATATGATGAAATGTATGAACAGTGGGATGAAGCAGCTAGGGTATTTAGTGCTTTAGAAATTGATAGAGATAGAGGCTCTAGAGTATTAACTATTATGCCAAATGTAGCAAAAACAGGTATATTTACATATTCTTCTGATATGACAGGTGCTATAATAGATTTTATTGATCCAACGACACCTCTTGATAAAATAGAAAGATATATAAAAGATGAAAATATTACTGATTTAATTGTTTCAGATTTATTGTATTTACAAAATATGATGTGGTCATCTGGTAAGATTAGGCGAACTTTTGGAGTTAAAAATATAATTTTATATGAAGATGCCTTTTTAACTTCGCTTATGCCTAGTAAGGTTAGAAAATTGTCTAGTATTATCGGTTCTATTAATAAATTTAATCCAAACATTATAAGATATAGTGATGCTGTTAGGAATAGTAGATATGTTCCAATAAATTATGACAAAGAGTCTAGTGATGCTGTATCTTTAATAACTCATACATCAGGAACTACTACAGGAATGGGTAGACCAATTCCTCTGACTGATAAGAATAGAAATGCTTTAGTAAAAAATTATGAACTAGCACAGTTTGATTATAAAGCTGGAATGAAAATGATGCACTTCATTCCATATTTTGCTAGCTATGGTGCAGTAAATACAACTCATTTAGGTTTATCTCAAGGTATGGAGCTACAGCAAATACCTTTGTTCACTCCAAATATGTTTGGTGATTATTTAGAAAAATACAAACCAAATATTATTTTAGCTAATCCAGCATGTTGGCTAAATTTAATTAGTAATCCAAAATATAAAAATATTGATTTGTCTTTTTTAGTTTTCGCTTCATCAGGTGGAGGACCATTAACTGAATTGCAAGAAGAACAAATTAATAAATTTTTGAAAGAACATGGATCTAAAGTAGTACTTACTAAGGGGTATGGATTATCAGAACTTGGAGGTTGTTGTATTACAACAGTTAATGGTTATAATAAAATTGGTTCTGTTGGTGTTAGACATCCTTTAATTGATGTTAAAGTTTTGGACGAAGCAAATGATAGTTTTTTTGATGATCATGTTGTCTGCAGTGGTGAAGTATATGTAAATACAGATACAATGTGTAAAGAAGAACTTGATGGAAAAAGTGTTATAGAAGTAAGAGAAGAGGAAGGTAAACGTTATTTGAAAACGAAAGACATTTTACGTAGAGATGAAGATGGAGAATTTTTCTATGTTGATAGAAAAGATAGAATGTTTAATAGGTATGATGGCTATAATGTTTATCCTTTAAATGTTGAAAAAGTTTTTTTAGATTATCCTGAAATACGTGATGTTTTTATGACTAAACTATATGATTATGATTGTCATGGAAATGTTCCTAAAGTTTACATTGAGTTATCAGATAGAACTATTGATAAGAAAAGATTAATTGAAAAAATAATTCGTGAGTCATTCTTATCAAATAAAAAAGGTCATACTGAGTATGTTGCAAATTTTAGAGAAATTCCACGTGAGTTTGTTTTTTTAGATGAAATTCCTAAAAATACTATGGGAAAAAGTAGTGAATCATTATTGTCTAACGATACTTTATCTGGAGAAACATATTGTGTTGATGTTGAAGAAGATAATTTAAGAGTTTTAAGTTATAAGGTTTCTAAAAAGGAAAAAGCTAAACAAAAAGTAAAAAAGTAATTTAACAAAACAAAATGCAAATATTTATGTTAGAATTAAGATAGAGGTGTGTTATATGAATGGACAAGTTTATCTTAATTTATCAGCTTGTTTTTATACAATTTTAATTGCATTTTGTTTTTTTTGTAGAAAAAAAGTTAAGAGTGCAGAGACCACAATATATGGGCATTTAATTATAGTTTCTCTTTTTGAATTAATTTTAGGACTAATATCCTCATTTTCTATTTTTTACAATTTGAATAGTAAACTTATTTTACTTTTTACAAAGATATATTTTATTTCTATGCTTAATTGGATTTATGTTTTTACTAAATATATTATGAATTTAGATAGTAGTTTAAATGCAAATAAAAATAATAATATAAATAAGCTATTTAATGTTTTATATCTATTATTATGTATATTAATATTGTCTACTCCGCTAAAAGTTAATTTTATAAATAACTTGATATATACGCAAGGTCTCTCAATGATTATTCTTATTTTTTCGGTTACTTTAATAATTTTATTTTGCTTTTATTTAGGATTAAAAAACATTAAAAATAGAGATAGAAGATTTATTCCGCTTTGGTTTTTCCTTATTGTTGGAACATTTGTTTTTCTTATTCAAATGATGTTTCCTCAACTTTTTTTAATTGTACCTTTAGAAGCTTTTATAACATCATTGATGTATCATACAATTGAAAATCCAGATGTAAAAATGATAGAGGAATTACAAGTTGCTAGAGATCAGGCTGATAAGGCTAATCAATCTAAAACTGAATTTTTATCTAGTATGTCTCACGAAATACGTACTCCTTTAAATGCTATTGTTGGTTTTAGTGATTGCATAATGGATGCTAATACATTGGATGAAGCAAAAGAGAATGCTAAAGATATAGTTAGTGCAAGTGATACTTTATTAGAAATTGTTAATGGTATTTTGGATATTTCTAAGATTGAAGCTGGTAAGTTAGAAATTGTTAACTCTAAATATAATGCAAATGAGGTATTCACTGAACTTGCCAAATTAATTACTCCTAGAATGAAAGATAAAGGATTAGATTTTACTTATCATATTGATCCTACTTTACCTAAAATGTTATATGGCGATCATGCTAGTATTAAAAAAATTGTTACTAATTTACTTTCTAATGCTTGTAAGTATACAAGTCATGGATTTGTTCATTATGATGTTAGTTGCGTTAGAATGGGTGAATTTGTGAGACTTATTATTTCTGTTGAGGATTCTGGTAGGGGTATTAAGAAGGATAGTATTGATAAGATGTTTACTAAGTTTCAAAGACTTGATGAAGATAGAAATACAACTATTGAAGGTACAGGATTGGGTCTTGCTATTACTAAACAACTTGCTGAAATGATGGGTGGTAAGATAATTTGTCACACAGTTTATGGAGAAGGTTCTAAATTTACCGCAGTTATTAATCAAAGAATAGAAAATGATGATAATATTACTGAAAATAAGGTTGAGGTAGATTCTGTTGATTTATCTGGATTAAGAATATTAGTTGTTGATGATACACCTTTAAATATTAAAGTTGCGGTTAAATTACTTCAAAGATATAAAGCAAATGTTATTGATTCTTGTAATAGTGGCTTTGAATGTATTAATAAAGTTAAATCAGGAAATAAATATGATTTGATTTTACTTGATGATATGATGCCTAAGTTAAGTGGTACTGAAACTCTTGCTAAATTAAAAGAAATTCCAGGATTTAACACATTTACTGTTGCTTTAACTGCTAATGCTTTAACTGGAATGAGAGAAAAATATATTAAAAATGGTTTTGATGATTATTTATCTAAACCTATTGAAGTAAGTGAACTTATACGAATTTCTAATAAACTTTTAGTTAATGATTTTGAAGACTATTCTGTTACTAATAGAGTAGAAATGACAGAAGAAGAGAAGAAAGAAAAAGATAAGGTTATTCCAGTAGAGGATAATATTGAAGAAATTTTAGGTTCACAACTTGATTTAAGTGATCGTTCTTCTAAAACAGAGGTTCTTGAACATCTTGATGTAGATGATAAAACAGAAGTACTTGAGGTACTTGATGAACCTGAAATTATTTCTACAGTTGATGTTATTCCAGTTGCTGATTTGAATAATACTAATGTTTATGATAGAAAGTATTTAGAAGATAATGGTTGTGACTTTAATCATGCATTAGAACTTTTGGGAGATGTTTCCATGTATAATTCTACTGTTGGGGATTTCTTAGAAGAGATTGATGATAAGTGGAAGAGAATTGTTGAATATAAAAATAGTGGTGATATGGAAAATTATTCTATTGATGTTCATTCTTTAAAAAGTGACTGTAAGTATTTAGGATTTATGAAGTTAGCAGACATTGCTTATCAACATGAGTTAAAGAGTAAAGATAAAGATATTTCTTTTGTTAATAGCAATTTCAATGAATTAGAAGATGAATATAATAGGGTTGTTAAAGTTATTAGAAACTATCATTCCCAAAATATTAGTAGTTAAAAAATCAGTGATTTTTTACTACTTTTTTTGTAAATTTACCTATTGTAAAAAGTTTGTTTATGAAATATAATTGATATTATAGTAGTGAGGTATGGATATGAAAAAGATAAAGAAAAATGTTCGATTAAAAAAACCTATTTCAAATAGAAAAGGATTTTCTTTAATCGAGTTAATGGCTGTTTTGATTATCGTTGGTGCGTTATCAGCCATTGCGATTGCTGCTGCTACTTCTGCAATTGGTAAATCTCGTGCAGAAAAGACAGAGCAAAATAAGAAAAATGTTGTTATGGCTGCAAAAATGTATGTTCAAAACAACAGAGATCTTCTTCCTAGAAATATAGGAGAAGAAGTTTTAGTTAAGTTTGATGTTTTAAAGAAATCAAATTACTTAAAGGAAACTGTTACAAATGACAAGGGTGAGTCATGTATGGAAAATTCAGTTATCCGCATTTATAAGTTATCTAATAGTGAGTATACTTATACTCCATACTTATATTGTGGTTCTGAAAAGGTCCCTGGAGATTTACCAACTCCTACACCTGATGTCAGAGGTTTTAAATTTAATTATAATGCAGATACTGATAAAGACAAAGATGGTAATCCTATAGTTGATGAAAATGGTAATCCAGTTATATCAAGTGTTAGCAAGGCCAGTTTCAGTTTTAAGATTTTTGGTAAAAGAGAAACTGATACAATTGGTTCTGGAGAAATATATGGATATTCATATTCCATTCTTGTTAAACAAAATAATACTGAATTTACAGAGGCTTTTTCATCAGGAACATTAAGTGGTAATAACAAAACAGAAATTGAATTTACTTCTAAGCCAATAGTTGAATATATTGATATTACAGGAAGTACAACTGTTAAAATTGTTGTTAATGTTACTAATGTAGAAGGTGGAACTTTTACTTATGATAGTGGTTCGTCTGGAGAAGTTTCTAGGTTTGATGATAGGATTCCTCCTATTTGTGGAGAAGTACTTGGCGCTGCTGCTAATGATAATGATTGGATTTCAAAAAGTAATATGGATACTGTTAATTATCCAAGAGTTATAAGCGTTAAATGTAGCGATGGTGATGGTTCAGGATGTAAGAGAGATTTATTTAGTGATTCATGGCCTGATCAAAAAGATTATTTATATGGTACAAAGTTTGCGAATGTTAAGATTGAAGATAATGCTGTTATGAGTGAAGGTGGCACAGTCGAAAATGCTAATTCTACTTTATGTCGAGTTAAAGTTAATGCTGATATTCAATCTCCAAGCTTAAGTCTTAAAGTAGTTAATCCATCTGGAAAAACTACTGAAACTGCAACTATTTCTGTTGCTGACCAAAAAGACCCAAATAAAAATTATCCATCAACTACATTAAAAAGTGATGTTTATGTTGGACAAAAAGGAAAAAATGGTGGAACTCAGTGGCTTAATAAAGCAAATTACGATAAAGGTATTTCTTATAATGTTACAATAACAGATAATATCTATCTTTATAGATGGGAATGGTTAACCAATCCTGGTTATATAAAGGGTGAATCAAGTGATAATGAAATAAGAAATAATGTTTCTATCTCAAATCCTGATGGAGCAAGTGGAGTTTTTGTTACTGATATTAATGATTATGAAGATAAAGACTTTGGACCTGTTACTGAAAATATTACTGTTTCATTCTATACTGAAGGTATGAGATATGGTGTTTTAAGAGTTTACGATAAGTCTGGAAATTATACTGATATTAACATTTATGCAAATTTAGATAGAACTGCTCCTCCTGTTCCTACAACACATTATGAAAAAATAGATGGAAGTGCATATAGTTCTGTTACTTTACCTACTTTAGGAAATCTTGAAAGAAATCATTGGTCTACTAAGCACATTTTTGCTTATATTGAAAATCAGAAAGATGACTATTTAACTGAAAATGCTGCTTTTAAAGTTGAATTATCCGGATGGAAAGAATTTAGACATGTTTTTAGCAAACAAACTGGTATTACTAGAGATGGTATTGTTGCTTCTAATTATACTTTTGCTGACCAAAATGAAGAAGTTACATCAGAGAAAAAAGATAATAATAGAAAATATGGTTATACAATAAAAGACGAAGGTACTCATACTATCAAATTTAGAAGTTGCGATAATGCTGAAAATTGTTCTGAATATAATTTTAATAGAGAAGTAAATGATTATACATATAATGCTGCTCCTTATGTTAAGATTGATACTATTGCTCCTTCATGTTCGCTTGAAATAGCTCATCCTAGAGGAGAACCTTTATGTGTAAATTCTCCAACAAGTTCTTATAGTAAATGTTCTGGTAATACTCCAAAAGCTAGATCTGTTGGATGGTTGGGATGGAATGATAATGTTAATGACATGAATTATACTGCTTCAGGTGATAATAAAAAGATTGCTCTTGTGTATGGTTTATGTTTTGATATTGACTCTTCTAGTAAACAAGATACAACTTTTGCAAGTTTATGTGCTGGTATCAATGGTTCAGTTGTTAATGAATTGGGAATTGTACCTGCAGACGCTGAAATGAGCAAAGTTATTTCAGAAACTAAAGTTGTTTTTCCAAAAGTTCTTCAACCTTGGCACAGATATGATTATGACATTGATACTACAACAGCAGGTGCAGGTGGAAATAATGTTCCTGGTAAAGTTGTTGATATAGCAGGTAATTCAGCTGATTGTTCAAAAGAGCAGTTACATACTGTAAAGGCTGATTATACTAGACCTGTTTGTACTGCAACAACTACTGTTGGTGGTGGTGCATATAATGGTGAGTGGTTAGGCAAAGGAAAATCTGTTGTTTATGAAACAAACGGAGTTGATAATGGTGTTGCTAAGAGTGGTATATGGGATTATTATTCAGTCTTTAAAACAACTTATTCTTCTGAAATGAATTCAACTAACGCTACAACTAATAGGTCAAGACAAAATATGTTTGATAATGGAACTGTTGCTTATGATCGCAATGGTAATCATCAAAGTTCTAGGTTATACATATATGATAAGGCAGGTAATCGTAGTAACGATCCATGTCCTGCTAAAACTATTAAAATTGATAAAACCGGACCTATGTGTATTGTTGATGCCAAGGCTAATGGCTCTAGTACCAAGAAAAGTTTTGCTCAGTTTACTAATGATTTTGGTGATTATCATGGTGATTGGGTAAATGGTGATTATACTATTTCTGTTAGAAGAATTTGTTCTACAGACTTTATTGGTGATAATCTTGATCCATATGGTGATAATATTGGTTCTGGGTGTCCCGACGATTTAGATGCAAAAACACGAACTTATAGTAAAAATCCTGGTGGAATTCTTCAAGGCAGAAGAGGTGCTATTTCTGATAGTTCCAGTGGACAAGTTCAAGACTATGTTGGCAATACTACTCCATGTGGATTGTTTGATAGTGTTAGAATTGATGATGAACTTCCTGTTTGTTCTGCTAGCCGTTCTGCTTATCATTCTGGTGCAGGTTATTGGAATAATGCTGCTGAAGGTGTAACTGTTACTTCTACATGTTCTGATCATAATCGTGGCTCAGGCTGTGACGAAAATCCTGAAAAAGGTAGTCTATATAAGGCAACTAAAACCAGAAAATATGAGGCTGTTCCTGATCAAGCATTTAAGAAAGAAAATGGAGGTTCAGTAGACTATGGTGAGAGTGGATGGGTAATTGATAAAGTTGGAAATGTAAGTGCTCAAAAGTGCCCATCTAATTTTAAAGTTTATATTGATGATCAAGATCCTGTTTGTACAGAACAAATGAATACTCCATCTGGATGGGTAAGAAATACTGGAAATAATCAAAATAGTTATCCTTATTTTAAAGCATCATGTAATGATGGCTCTGGTTCTGGATGTGTTAAAACATGTTTTGGACGAGTATTTATGAATGATTATAATGGTTCTTATCAAGATGAAAATGTTGCGGAAGATAAGGTTGGCAATAAGAAAGATTGTCCTAACAAGGGCAATTGGTATACTGTTAAGGTTCAATATACTAAACCTACTTGTGGTGCATGGACGTCACCAAACCCTACTGAAGAGGGATTTACTGGTTCATCAAGTGGTGTTACTGTTAATTGGCAGTGTGGTACTGCATCAAATAATTCTAATGGCAACTCACCTGCTAGTATAAATAATTGTGGTGGTAGAAGCACAAGTTCTACTTCAACTACTTCAGTATATAGTGAAAATTATGTTAAAAATGGTAGATCTTATACTGTTACTGATGTAGCTGGTAATTCTACAACATGTTCTCAGGGTATTTCTTCTCAGACTATTTATAGATTTTCAGAGACTACTAACTGTAAGGTATGCTGTACAGGTGACTGTTATGATAGGTATTCTGGATCATGTAGTGGTTCATCATGTGATTGTGATGGTGGATCAACCACTTCTAAGTCTTGTAAAACGGTTGAAGGTGTTCAATATGGTTCATGTTATTGTAAAAAATATAACAGTTATTATGAACAATCTCATTGCTCTAAATGCGGAAATAATGGTGGATGGTATGATATAGGATGGACTACAAGTTCTTCTAGATCGGATAACTCAAGCTCTGCATATAAGAGAACTGGTTCTAAGGTTCTATATAGAGGCAATAACACTTCATCTTACTCTGGAGCGCGTGCATCAAGTAAAAATAATGAAAATCCTACTAGTTGTGCTGCAGGAAGTGGACCAGGTGGTCTAACTACTCCTACGCCAACAACAACTCCATCGACAAGTCCAAGCCCAGTTATTAGTTCTAGTCCGAGCCCAGTTATTAGTCCTAGTCCGAGTCCTAGTACAGGTGGTGGTTTGTATGAACCTTGCCGTGATGAATGGTCTAATAGAAGCCAAACAGCTATTTTTTGGAAACCAATCTATAATGCACATGATTATAACAATGGTGTTATTTATAATGATTTAACTAATGGTACATCTCATGTTGAAATTGTTGGAACAGA
Organism: uncultured Muribaculaceae bacterium; assembly: GCA_964530845.1. GTDB lineage: Bacteria > Bacillota_I > Bacilli_A > RF39 > UBA660 > UBA3789. The sequence goes on along the minus strand of CAZHBS010000001.1, from coordinate 94,582 downwards.
GGGTATGTTCCTTAAAATCAGAATTGTTAATGGTATTTCTAAAATGTGGAGTCATAAAGGACAAGAATATTATTATATTTATAATAAATGTTTAAGAGAAGTTGGTTCTACAGAAAGCTGTTTAAATTTATGTAAAGGTTAGGAGTTTTAATTTATGAATGTTGATACTAATAAGAAAAAAAGAAGTTATAAATTTAAAAGTAATATAAAGTTAATTATTATTGTTATTATTGTCCTTTTAATTCTTTTTCTAAGTTTGTTTTTACTATTTTTTAGAAAAAAGTCTAGTACTTTAACTCTTAATAGTTATTTTGATGAGTCAGAACAAAAAATTGTGAAAAATTGTAAATTGGAAGATACTGATGAGTGTCTTCCTGTTTCTGATGATATTTATCTTAAATTAGTTTTAAGTAATAGTTATCCTGTTTTGGATGAGAAAGTTGACTCAATTAATTATTCTACGGAAAATCTTTATGAATTAGCAATGAAATCAGATATGAGTTCTGATGATTGTGTTGATGTAAGAGATAAATATCTTCATCAATTAAGATTTGATTCTATTTATAATACATATGAGGATGATAAGTATGTTTCTGTTGCAGTTCAAAGATATAGTTTTGATGTTTGTACTAATGGTTTTGGTGTTGATCCAATTGAAGTTTACATTTATGATATATCTAAGAAAAAAATTATTTCTCAAAGCGATTTTATTAATGCTCTAAAGATTACTGATAAGGAAGTAAAGGATGTTATTGATAAAGATATGGCCAATTTAGGAGAAGAATATGTTCAAGACAAATATAATGATATTACTTATTATTATGGTTCTCATGGTGAACTTTATGCTACGTATATGTCTGATAGTTTAGGCACTTATTATACTTCTGTTGTTCGTGAACCTAAATTCTCTTTTACAAGTGATTTAAGAAGCCCTGAAAAGAAAAAATAATTATGTTAAATTTATTATATAAAAAACCAATTTAAAGATTGGTTTTTTTAATTCAAAATATATATTGATATTGAAAGAATTGTTCCAAATAGACTTAACAAGATATATGGGACTAATAAATACTTTGCTTTATTCTTTAAAAGGGATGTTTCTTCATATAATAATAGTGTAGATATTAATATAGAGATAGATGATATCATTCCAAGTAGTGGACTTTTAAGTACGAAGAATACTATTATATAACTTTGATTTAATAGGTAATTAAAAAATAAAGTTAATTTATATGACTTAGGTATTTCTTTTAATTTATATATTGTTACTATTTGATAGATTGAATAAGCTAACAATAAATAAACTATATTCCATGCGATTACATAAAAAATATTTGATGGAGCAAAGAATGGTTTTATTATTTCGTCATAATATTTATAATTTAGTGGTAAAATATTTACTAAGTACCAAGGTATTAAACATAAAATATATGTAAAGAATTTTTTTATCAATTATATCACCTCTTTTAATATTTTATGTTTTATATTATAATATTATTAGTTTTTAGGAGGAAATTTATGGAAGAAGAGATAATGCTTGATAAAAAGAATGTAATAACAATGAAATTACTTCATTATTTTATTACTGAAAAAAATTATAATCCTATAATATTACAAGGTGTTGAAAATGAAATCTGGCTTGAAAACTTAGAAGAAGATTGTAAAGTAGTTAGAATAGTATCTAGTTATATTCATAATGATGAACAATTTGAATTTGATGTTTTTAAGACTAGAAGAATTTTAAAAAAGATTAAGAAAAAGACATTTTCATTTAATATTAATGTTATGAGTATATTTTTAGATATGGGTGAAAATATAAAAGAAGAAATTAATGCTGATCCTAAACTTATGTGTATAAAAGTTAATGAAGAAAAAGATATTAAAAATAATTCATTTATTAAAACTTTGTTTCCTGATTTATCTAAAAAGATGGTTTATTCTGAAAAAGGTGTTGAGTTATTTATGAAAATTACAGGAGATATTAATAAGCATAATAAAGCAGATGCTACTAGACTTGAGAAAGTATTTAAGAATAAAGTTCCTTATATTACATATTTCTTGATTGCAGTTAATGTTATTTTCTTTGTTGTTGGACATTTATTTGGAGATTATAATGAATTAATTGAATTATATTGTGTACATGGACCAAGTGTTAGAGCTGGAGAGTATTATCGTATAATTACTGGTATTTTCTTACATTCTGGAATAACACATTTATTACTTAATTGTTATTCATTATATGTTATTGGTTCACAAGTTGAAAGTTTCTTAGGAAGAGTTAAATTCTCTATTATATATTTATTTGCTGGTATTACTGGGTCACTTCTTTCAATGACTATGAGTAGTTATGCAAGTGTTGGAGCTAGTGGTGCTATATTTGGACTTATGGGTGCATTATTATATTTTGGATATCATTATAGAGTATATTTGGGTAATGTTTTGAAGAGTCAAATTATTCCTTTAGTATTACTTGAACTACTTACTGGATTTATGATGCCAGGAATTGATAATGGGGCACATATTGGTGGACTAATAGGTGGTATTATTATGACTATTGGTTTGGGAGTTAAGGATAAGACTTCTACTTTTGAAAAAGTAAATGGAGTTATAATATCTTGTATCTTTTTAGCGTTTTTAGTTTATATGTGTTTTGTTGTTGCTGCATAAACCACCAGTAGGTGGTTTTTTCTTTTATTTATTGTATTTAATTTTATAAAATGATAAAATTATTGTATGATATTAGAAGAGGTGATATTATGCCACAAGAGCAAACTACTTTATTTAGTATAGAAGAGATAAATACAGAAAATGTTAGAGTTACTCTTAAAGATGTATTTTTATCTCTTGAGGAGAGAGGATATAATCCTACTAATCAGATAGTTGGTTATTTAATTAGTGGAGATCCAGGATATATTTCTAGTTATAAAAATGCAAGAAATAAGATACAAGAAATTGATAGAGCTAAAATTGTCGAGATATTATTAAATGAATTTCAAAGGAATAATAAATGAGATATTTAGGTCTTGATTTAGGTAGTAGAACATTAGGCGTTTCTGTTAGTGATAAGACTGGTTTAATTGCTTCAAACTATAAAACGATTAGACATAATGAAGAATATGATTTATTATTAGATGAAGTAAAAAAACTTGTCTTAGAGTTGGAGATTGATGCTGTTGTTTTAGGAATGCCTAAAAATATGAATGGCACTATTGGTGAAAAAGGAGAATTAAGCATTTCTTTTAAAGAAAAGTTAGAAAAAATTATTTCTGTTCCTGTTTATTTACAGGATGAAAGACTTACTACGAAGAGTGCAACTGATTTACTTATACAAGGAAATGTATCAAGAAAGAATCGTAAAAAAGTCGTTGACTCTGTTGCGGCAACTATAATATTACAAACTTATTTAGATAGGAGAGATAGATAATATGAAAAAGAATACATTTAGTATGTTAGATGAAAATGGTAATGAAATAGTTTATGATGTTTTATTTACTTTTGAAAGTGAAGAAACTAATAAAAATTATATAGTTTATACTGACAATCAAAGAGATGATAGTGGTAATATAGAGGTATATGCTTCTATTTATTATCCAGAAGATCCTCATAGTAAACTAGAGGCAATTAAGACTGATAAAGAATGGAAAGTAATTGAGACAATTCTTAATACTTTACAAGAAGAAGTTAGAAACAAAAAGAATAATACTGAAAATGATGAGCAATAATTGCTCTTATTTTTTCTGGAGGTTGTATGAAGAGAAAGTTTAAACCATTATTTTTTATATTGATGTTTATAATATTGTTGGTAATAATTTTTGGTATATTAATTGGGTCTTGGTTTTATTTAAGTAGTCCTGTTGATAGAGGTAATAAAGATACTATTGAACTTGAAGTTAAAAGTGGTGCTACTTCTACAGATATTGCTAATGAATTAAAAAATAAAGATTTAATAAGAAGTGTTACTTTATTTAAAATATATCTTAAAATTAATAATGTTTCTTCACTTAAAGCATCTAATTATGAATTTAGTAAAAGTATGAGTTTAGAGGAAATTATTAAGGTTCTTGAAAATGGTGTTGTTAATAATGATAATGCTGTTAAAGTTACTTTTCCTGATGGAGAGAGAATTACTAAATATGCAACGATTATAAGTAATAATTTTGATTATTCATATGATGAAGTAATTAATTATTTTAAAAGCAGAGAGATTGCTACTCAGTTTATTTCAAAATATTGGTTTTTAACTGATGATATTTTAAATGATTCTATTTATTATCCTTTAGAGGGATATTTAGCACCTGAGACTTATTATTTTGATAAGGATTCTAGTATAGATGTAATTGTTAATAGAATGCTTAGTCAGATGGATACTAATCTTAAAGATTATAAAAGTAAAATTCAAGATAATCCACATTATTATTTGACTATGGCTTCTATATTGCAATTAGAGGGTACTAATACAGAAAATAGAAAGATGATTGCAGGAGTATTTATTAATAGACTCAATAATGGTTATAGTTTAGGTAGTGATGTTACAACTTATTACGCACTACAAGCAGATATGAAGAATGATTTAACAAAGGATCAATTTGCAGTAATTAATCCATATAATACACGTGGTGGTAATATGATTGGTAAAATGCCAATTGGTCCTATATGTAATCCTGGTGAGTCAGCAATTGAGGCTAGTACAATGCCAACTGAAAATGATTATTATTTCTTTGTTGCTGATAAACATGGAAATATTTATTATACGAAAACTAATGCAGAACATGTAAAAAAAGTTCAAGAAATAAAAGATGCTGGAGACTGGATATTTGAATAGATAAGGTGATTTAGATGGTAGATTTAGTTAATCAAATGAGAGATTATGCTGATAAAAATAATGTTCCAATAATGTCTGATGATGGACTTAAATATTTATTAAACTATATTTGTGAAAATAAAGTTTTAAAAATATTGGAAATAGGTACTGCTATTGGATACTCTGCAATTATGATGTGTAGTTGTTCATCTAACATTACTGTTACTACAATTGAACGTGATGAGAAGAGATATTTAGAAGCAATAAATAATATAAAAAAAGCAGGTATGGAAGATAGAATTAACGTTATATATAAAGATGCTTTTGATGTTACTTTGAATGATACTTATGATTTAATTTTTATTGATGCTGCTAAAGCTCAAAATGGTAGATTTTTTGAATTGTTTGAAAATAACTTGAGTGATAATGGAACAATTATTACTGATAATATGAACTTTCATGGATTAGTTTTGGAAGATGAAAGTCATATTGAAAGTAGAAATTTAAGACAATTAATTAGAAAAGTAAAGAACTATAAAAAATTCTTAGAAGAGAATACTAAATATCGTACTAAGTTTTTAGACGTAGGAGATGGGCTTGCTATTTCTGTTAGAAAATAGGTGATTATATGAATTTAATTGATTTTCTTTCTTGTAGTAGTGATTTAGGTAATTGTTGTGAGGACTATGGACTTGCAGTTATTATTGATACTTCGAGAAGAATTGTTAATTTTATCCAACTTGTAGCTCCTTTAGTTTTAATTGTTATGGCTATGGTACAGTTAATAAAACTTGTTACTAATCCTGATGCAAAAAATGGATTAAGGGGACTTTATAATAAGTTATTTGCAGCAATTATTATCTTTTTTATTCCAATGCTTGTTGATGTTGTTGTGGGACTTTTACCGACAGAGTTTTCTTTAAGTGCATGTTGGTATACAGCAAGTACCTTGAGAGAAGTTTCTAAAATGACTGGTAACAATTATATTCCTTTATCTGAAAAAAAGTTTGTTTCATTTTTAATTGATCCTAATGAGTTTGAAAAGGGTGTTCCTAAGGAAGATTCTTATGATTATAGTGGGGACTATGGAGCTGGTGCTAAGGGAATAGTTGAAGTCGCTTTAAAAGAGATTGGTAATCATGAAGGAAATAGAAGTCATCATAAATATGAAGCATATAATGGTTTAAGTGATAGTGAGCCTTGGTGTGCTGCTTTTGTTACTTGGTGTGCTGGACAAGCTGGTTATTTGGATAAAGGTATTTTTCCGAGATTTGTTGGTTGTACAACAGGATTTAAATTATTTAAATCTACTAACGCAGATATTCATTATGCTAGTAGTGGATATACTCCAAAAGCTGGGGATATTGTTTTCTTTTCTTGGACTGGAACAAATGATTTAGATCATGTTGGAATTGTTTTATCTGCAGATAATAGTTTAGTTTATACAGTCGAAGGTAATACGACATGTGCAGGAGATGCGGTTAAGTTATGTGCTGGTACAGATGGTGTTTCTAAAAAGGCTAGAAAAAGAGATAGAACAATTTATGCTTATGTTACGCCGCATTATAATTAGGAGGTAATTTTATGAAGAAAAATATTAGTAGTAAAATTATAATTCCTTTTATTATAATAATTTTATTAGTTATTTTTATAATTTATAATTTTTTTAATAGAGATAATGGTTACAATAAATATAAAGAAAGATCTAGTGAAGATATTGTTTATACTATTTTTAATTCTGGTGATACGTATATTCCGTATATTAATTTAGATTGTGATGTTGCGACAGAAATTAATAAAATAATAGTTGATAGAGGCAATGCTTTTCTTGGAGAGAATGAAGATAATGTTATTACATATACATACGATTTAAGTGGAAAAATTTTATCGCTTGCGATACAATATATTTCAATGAGTGAGGATTATCCTACAATTACATATGATGTTTATAATATACATGTTTCAAATTATCATTTACTTGATAGTAATGAGATACTTGATCTTTATTCTATTAATGAGAAACAAGTATATGATGTTGTTGAAAGTAAGTTTAAATCTTTTTATGTAGACTTATATAATAAAAAGTATTTTGATGAAGAATGTAATTATGATTGTTTTTTATATATGAGAGGGATTGAAAATACTAATTATTTAGAAGATTCTTCTTATTATATTAAAAATGGTAATTTATATGTAATTAAACCATTTAAAATATATTCTGTTTTTGAAGAAGAAAAATATTTTTCTTCAAGTGATTTTTTAATTCAAATAACTGAATAAAAGAAAGATGATTCTTTCTTTTTAAGTATATTGGAGGTGTTATTTTGAAGTTATTAGTTGAGGCTTGTAGTAAAGACAATTTATATTTAGATTGCTCTTCTGGTATTATTTTACCATTAGAGAATTATTCAGTTGAGTCTATTTGTTATTTTAGTTTAGATGAGATTATTTCTATTAAAAATAGTACTCAAAGAGAAGTATTTGTTAAGATTAATAAGAATTTATTTAATGATGAGATTGATAAAGTAAAAGAAATATTAATAAAATTAAATGAGATTGGTATTGATGGAGTATTCTTTTATGATTTAGCTGTTTTACAAATAAAAATTGAAGAGAGGCTAGATATTGATCTTGTATGGAATCAAACACATATGGTTAATAATTATGTTACTTGTAATTATTATTATGATAAGGGCTGTCGTTATGCTTTGCTTGGTAAAGAGATTACTTTAGATGAGATAATTGAAATTATAAAAAAGAGCCATATTATAAGTATGGTTGAGGTTGTTAGTAGACCTAGTGTTGCTTTTAGTAGAAGAAGTTTAGTTTCTAATTATTATCATGATTTAGGAAAAGATGGTTCTAAAAGTATGAGAATTTTAGAAAAAGTAAGTAATTCTTATTATGATGTAGTAGAAGATAATAATGGTACTTGTTTTTATTTAGATAATATTACTAATGGTACTTCTATTATTAAGGATTTATATGATAATGGATGTAGTTATATTATTTTTCGTGAATATGGTATATCTAATTTTCATGAATTATGTTCTGATACTATGAAATATATTGATGGTAAATGTTTAGATATAGAGTATGTTAATAAATATAAAAAGTTAGGGGATAGTACAAATTTCTTTTTTAAGAAGACTATTTATAAGGTGAAGTAAATGAGAAAGATAGAATTATTGTCACCTGCAGGAGATTTAGAAAGACTTAAAGTTACATTATTATATGGAGCTGATGCGGTATATATTGGTGGTGAACAATATAGTTTAAGAGCTAATGCGAATAATTTTACTCTTGATGAGATAAGAGAAGGTTGTAGTTTTGCACATAAGTTGGGGAAAAAAGTTCATTTAACTTTAAATATTGTTTTTCATAATGAAGATATGGATGGTGTAGAAGAGTATATTCGAAATGTTGTTGATTGTGGAATAGATGCTTTTATTGTTAGTGATCCGTTTATTATTTCTTTTATAAAAACTAATTTTCCAAATGTTGAAGTTCATTTATCTACACAAAATTCTACTAGTAATTATTTAGCAATTAAGTTTTTTGAGAATCAGGGAGTAGATAGAGTTGTTCTTGCACGTGAACTTGGTAAAAAAGATATAACTAAGATTATTGAAAATGTTAATTGTGATATTGAAGTTTTTATTCATGGTGCAATGTGTACTTGTTTTAGTGGTCGTTGTGCTTTGTCAAATTATGTTACTAATCGTGATGCGAATCGTGGAGGATGTGCCCAGGTTTGTAGATTTTCTTTTGAATGTGGTGAAGATAAAGAGTTTACTTTAGCTACTAAAGATATGAACATGGCAAATTATATAAGTGATTTAATTGAGATTGGTGTTCGTAGTTTAAAGGTTGAAGGTAGAATGAGATCTTTATATTATCTTGCGACAGTTATTGGAACATATCGTAATATAATTGATGATTATTATAATAAGACATTATCTGAAGATAAAATGAAAGTATATCAATATCGATTAGATAGGGTGGCTAATCGTGAGACTTCTACACAATTCTTTTTGAGAGAAGCTGATTATACTGATCAATATTATACTGGAAGAAGTGAGGTATCTAATCAAGATTATTTAGGTCAAGTTATTGAATATAGAGATGGTCTTCTTAAATTTTTCGAGAGAAATTATTTTGAAGAAGGAGATACAGTTGAGTTGTTTACTCCAAGTGGTGATCATGTTCAGTTTAATGTTAGTGAAATATATAATGAAGACATGGCAAGAGTTGATGTATGTAGGCATCCTGATGATATTTATTATTTAAAAGTTGATTTAGATATAGAAGTTGTAGAGTACTCTATGCTTAAAATTGTCAGGAGGGTTAAGGATGAGTAATATAGATATTGCATTAAATAATTTTCTTAACAAGGAGAAGAATCTATCGAAGTATGCATGTAAAAGTTCTGATAGTATAAGAATTCATAATGAAGAAAGTGACGATATAAGAACTCCATATTTTAGAGATATTGATAGAATAATTTATTCATTAAGTTATACAAGATATCTTGATAAAACACAAGTTTTTACTGGATATGAAAATGATCATATAAGTAAGAGAATTACACATGTTCAATTTGTTAGTAAGATTGCTCGTACAATAGGAAGAGCGCTTAATTTAAATGAAGATTTAATTGAAGCAATGGCTCTTGGACATGACATTGGTCATACTCCTCTTGGACATACTGGAGAGGCTTTTCTTAATGAAATATCTAAAAAGGAACTTGGAGAGTCTTTTGCTCATAATATTCAAAGTGTTAGACATTTAATGTATGTTGAAAAAAATGGACAAGGTCTTAATCTATCTATTCAAGTTCTTGATGGTATTATGTGTCATAATGGAGAGATTCTTGATGCAACATATTATCCACAAGAAAAAGATGTAGATGAGTTTTTACGTGAATATAGAGAGTCGTATACAAATTATTCTGCATCATCTAAGAATAGACCTATGACACTTGAAGGATGTGTTGTGAGAATTAGTGACATTATTGGTTATATTGGAAGAGATATAGAAGATGCAATTATGCTTGGAAGAATTAATAGAGATGATATTCCAACTAATATTGTAGAAGTTCTTGGATGTGACAATAGAAGTATTATTAATACAATTATTAGAGATATTATTAACAATAGTATGGATAAACCATATATTAAAATGAGCGATGATGTTTTTAAAGCATTGTTCGATTTAAAGAAGTTCAATTATGAACATATTTATAAAAAGAGTATGACTCAAAAAGAACTAGAATATTATAAGAATGGTATGAATAAAATATATAAGCATTATTTAAAGGATATTGAAAATAATAATCATGATAGTATTATTTATCAGATTTTCTTAAATGATCAGTGTAATGAGTATTTAAAAAATACTAATGATAAGCGTAAAGTACTTGACTTTATTGCTGGTATGACTGATGAAATGTTTATTAGGGAAATTGGAAAATATTAACTAGATATTGCTATTTTTTTAAAAATGTGTTATACTTTTGCAAGTTGAGTGATTATACTCACACTGTATTAAACTATTATTAATAGAGGTGAATTAAATGGGAAATAAAAATACGGTATATTTAACACAAGAGGGGTTAGATGATTTAAAAAAAGAACTTGATGATTTAATAAATATACGTCGTCCTGAAAATATTTTAGCTATTAAGGAGGCAAGAAGTTTAGGTGACTTGTCTGAAAATGCTGAATACGATGCTGCGAGAAATGAGCAAGCACAAATTGAAAGTAGAATTAAACAATTAGAGAAGATGTTAGAAAATGTTTCTATTATTACAGAAGTTGCAACAGATAAAGTTGGAATTGGAAACACTGTTTCTATTAAATATGTAGATGATGATGAAGAAGATGAGTACAAGATAGTTGGTTCTCAAGAGGCTGATCCTTTTGAAAGCAGAATATCTAATGAAAGTCCAATTGCTCAAGCATTATTTGATCATAAGGTTGGAGACATAGTTACAGTAGAAAGTCCTAATGGAAGCTATGATGTAGAAATAATTGAAATAAAATAGAATGAGCAATCATTCTTTTTTTGTCAGGTGGGGGTTTATGTATAAATTAAGAAAAGATATAATTGTATTATTTGGTACAATTTTATCTATTATTGGTATTGTTTTACCATTTGCTAATGTACTGGGAATAAGTTTTCGATATTTAATAAGTTTTATTGGAATTGTTAATTTGATAGTTTGTATATTAACTTATTTTTCCTTTAAAAATAAAAATAGAAGATTATCATTATTTTGTTTTTTAGTATTAACTTTATTTTTTATTAGAAATATAGTTTTAGCAATTATAAATAATTATGAATTTAAAACAGGTATTTATTTATATATATTTGGTTATATATTTATACTATATGGATTTAGAAAATTAATTATTAGATTTATAAAAAAATGTCTTTCTTTTTAGAAAGATTTTTTTGTTGTCTTTTAAATTGTTAGAAAATGAGTTATACTTAAAGTGATAATAGGGAGAGTGCTTTTATGATTATTAGAAAACCTTATGCTTTTTTAATTAAGAATTTTAGAAAAATACATGTTGTTTTAATGATACTTGGTTTTTTTATACTTTATAGAACAATTGATACTTTCTTATTTGTTAATGAATTTATGAGTGTTGGGGTATATGACATTTATGCAAATCCTGTGAGTAGTCATATTTCTTTTATTTATATGCTTTCAATATTTATAGTTATTGTCGGAAGTGTTTCTATATTATTTTTACTTAGACATAAAAACAAACCTTGGAAATCTTATTTATTATGTATTGTGGTATATACTTTATTATTTTTTAGCCTTTCGATGATTAAGGGGTTTTTTAGTTCTTATACAGAGATGGTTGATAGTGCTAATATTAGATTTGCTAGAGATATATTAATTTTGGTAATTATTGGACAGCTTCCAACACTTGGAATTTATATAATGAGATTTTTTGGAATAGATTTTAAGAAGTTTAATTTTGATGTCGACTTAGAAACATTAGATTTAAAAGATGAGGATAGAGAAGAAGTAGAAATTAATGTTGACTTTGATTTTAATAATGTTAGAAGGTTAATTAGAAAATTTATTAGAAATGTTGGTTATTTTTATAAAGAACATAAAATTATTAGTATTTCTTTAATTACTATTGTTTTATTTATTATTATTTATAATACATATATGTTTATATTTGTTGTTAATAGAACTTATAGACAAGGACAATTATATAATGCGAATGGTTATACTATAAGAGCAACTAATTCATATTTTACGGATAAAGATGCTAGTGGTAATATAATTTCTGATGATAGTTATTTTGTTATTGTAGAATTTATTGTTAAAAACAATTTAGAAGATAGAGTATTCAATACAGATAATTTTCATCTAAAAAGTGGATTACGTAGTTATAGTTCAACAGATTCTACTTATCAGAGTGAGTTTGAAGATTTGGGTAATTGTTATAGTAAAGTTAAAACTATAAAGAATGGTGAAGAAGTTAAATTTATCGTTATTTACAAAGTTAATAAAAGTTTTTTAAGTAGAAAGGCTGTTATTTATTATCAAGAAAAAGATGGATTATTTAAACTTAGAAAAATAAAATTAAAGATAAAAGATATAAGTAGAGTAAAAGCAGCAACTGAATTAAATTTAGGAGATATGTTTGATATAACAATTATGGAAAATGATGAGTCTTTAAGTTTTGATAGAGTATCTTTTGATAAAAATGTTACTTATAGAACTAATAAATGTAATACTGAAAGATGCGATCAATCTAATAAAAATTATAGTGCAAAAGAGGGGCACTCAATCCTATCAATTGACTTTGGTAGTGATGTTTTTGAGTCAGAAGATATGATTGACTTTTTGACTAAGTATGGTAAAATTGTATATAAGGATAATAAAGGAAAAACTCGTGAATCTAGTATAGAAAGTGCGATTGATAAAAGGTACTATGGGAAGGTTGTTTTTATTGATGTTTTAGATGAGATAGCTCTTAGTGAAGATGTTTCTATCAATATTGTTATGCGAAATAAATCTTATAATTATCATTTAACTTAGGAGGAACTATGAAAGGTGTTTTTAAATTTTTAATTACAATTGTTGTTATTGGGTTATTTGCATGGTTTCTTGTTTTATCTCCAATTATTACTTTTCATGGATATGAGAATGCATTGGAAGAGGCTGCTAGAAGATATTTTGAATTAAATTATAATTTATTACCTACTGGAGAGAGAGTAAAGACTTTAACTTTGAATGAATTATATAAAGGTTCTTATTTAAAAGAGGACTTTTATATTCCTTATACTCAAAAAGCTTGTTCATTAGAAAATAGTTGGGTTAAGGTAAGAAAAGAAAATGGTAGTTATAAGTATTATGTTTATTTAAATTGTGGATTTTTTAATTCTAAAGTAGACCATAAAGGACCTGAAATTAAACTTAAAGGTGATTCTAAATTACAAATAAGTGTTGATGACCAGTTTGAAGATCCTGGAATTAGTAGTGTTGTTGATGATAGTGATGGAACACTTGATGTTAAAGATGTTACTGTTAAAGGAAAAGTTGATACTTCTAAAGTTGGTAAATATGAGATAAGTTATACTGCGTATGATGATTTGAGTAACAAAACAACGGTTAAGAGAGTTGTTAATGTTGTTAAGACACTTAGTAGTGTTGTTAAAAGCGATTTGGGAGAAAGTTATAATTATAGTGGAGAACCTGATAATAATTATTTAAGACTTTCTAATATGTATTTTCGTATATTTGGAATTAATAATGATGGAGATGTAATCATTGTTAGTGAAGAGGATGTTAGTAATGTTAATTATACAAAGATTAGTAAATGGTTAGATGAATATTATATGGAACATTTTACTGAGGAAGCTAAAAAAATGCTTGTAAAAAGTAAGTTCTGTAATATGAAAATAAATGAAGTTGATTTAAACACATTACAATGTAATTCTTATACCGACAAGAGATATGCTTATATTCCTTCTGTTATTGATGTTAATATGGCAGAAGCCGGTGGAAAGAACTTTATGAAGCCTAAGACAATTTCTTGGGTTGCAAATAGTAATGGAAGCAAAGAAGCTTATGTAACACGTGATGTTTTCTTTGATGAGGAATATGGTAAGAGTTTCTTATCATTAGATTCTAATTACAATTATGGTGTTCGTCCTAAATTGGTTGTTAAAGGAAGTTCTTTAATTACAGGTGGAGATGGAACACATGATAATCCATATGTTTTTGGAGAGACTAAAAAAGCTAAAGGTGGATCTTTATTAAATACAAGATATTCTGGAGAGTATGTTGATATTGATGGAGTTTTATGGAGAATAATTGAAGTCGCAGATGACGATACTATTAAAGTTATAAGTGAAGATACACTTGGTATTCTTACTGATAGACCTACAACTTATTCAAATCCAGAAGATGATAAGTTAGTTTACAATACAAAAGATAAAGATAATTATGGTTATTTTATAAATAATAAATCTAGTAAATATATTGATACAGCTTTTTTTGAAGCTCATGAAGTAAGTGCTCCAGTTTATAAAGATACTATTATTTATGGAGAAGAGAGTAAAGTTAATAAGTTTAGAGTTAAAATTTCTCCTCCAAATTTATATGAAATGTTTAGTGCACAAACTAATACGAGAAGTAATAAAGTTTCTCATTCATATTGGTTAATTAATAGTTCTTTAAGCAAGAATCGTTATGCTGGAGTTATTACTGATATTGGTGTTCCTTTAAACGAACCTATTCAAAAGTATGGTACGTTTGGAGTTAGGGCAGTTGGATTTTTAAAGAAAGATACTATTATTAGTAATGGTAGTGGTACATATGAAAGTCCATATAAAATAAAATAGGAAGGTTTTAGTATGAGTAGGAAAAAGAAAAAGTTAAGTTTAAAATTTAAAATATGGAATATTGCTCTGATTGTAGTACTTGTATTTTTAGTATTATTTCTATTATATTTTTTAACTAATTTATTATTTGGTGGTAGTAAGTTTTATAAAGTTGAAAATAGAAATGATAATATTTTAAAATCAAGAAAATCGGATGAAGAGTCATATGAAACCATTGGATGGTTAAGAGTTCAAGGTACTAATATTGATTATCCAGTATATGGCATTTTAAATGATAATACTTTTGGTTTTCCAGTTACTGAGTCTTATTTATGGTCATTGAATATGGATAGTGATTTCCATAATGTATTAATTTTATATGGTCATAATATTATGAATTTAGGGCCTAATCCTAGGAGACATGATGATAATTTTACAAGACTTGAAGAATTAATGTCATTTGTTTACTATGATTTTGCTCAAGATAATAAATATATTCAATTTACTATGGATGGAGAAAATCATTTATATGAAATATTTGCAGTTAACTTTATGCATTCATATGATTTAGATGAGTATCCTGAAGGTGAATATAATGAAGTTGATAAAAAGAATTATGTTGATAGATTAAAAAAAGAGTCTATATATGCTTATGATATTGAAGTAAAAGATAGTGATAATGTTATTTCAGTTGTTACTTGTTCTAGATTCTTTGAAGATGGAAAGAGTTATGACTTTATTGTAACTGGTCGAGAAATTCAAAAAAAAGAATCTATTAAAAACTATAATGTTTATAGAAATAAAAATTATGAAAAAGTTGATGAAAAGTTGAAAGGTGATGATGAAGATGAAAAATCAGAAGATATGTAAAATAACGATTTTAGGTGTTTTTGCCTTAGTCCTTTTCTTGGCTAGTTCATTTGATGTTAAGGCTGATCCAACTTGGTGTGTTAAGGATGATGGCAGTGACGATAAAATGGATGAGATGGATATTGTTGGAAGATATGGTATATCTCTTGTTAAGCTTACTGATAATAATTATCAAATTAAAATGGAACCATCTTCTAATAAGACAAAGAGATGTGAAGTTACTTTTGCGATATCTAGTATAAATGATAATGCTAGTGATCCTAGTGTTGGATTAGGATTTGGTTGTGATAATCCTCTTACTATTCCAATTTATGGAAGTGTTGAAGATGATGATTTTGGTCTTCCTTCAGTAAAGGTTGAGTTTAAAACTGATAGTCCTATTATTAAGAATGAAAATAGTAGTAGTTCTTGTTATTACAAGGGTGCTATTGCATCTTTTTCACAATCTGCTAATATTGGTTCTAATGTTGGTGGAGGAACTGCTACAGGGGACCCACTTAATCCAGTTACTCTTACTGTTGGAAAAGTGGACTGTAATGCAACTCACGCTGCAGGCAGTTTTGAAGAGAGATTCTGTAATGCAAAAAATTTAGCTATCGCATCTGGTAGTAATTATGATTTTGGTAGTTCTACTTATGCTGGTACACATAGTGATTATTTAAATTATAAATGTGAACATAAATTAGATAGTGGTAAAGTTCCACTTGAACCTAATACTTTAAAGGGTGATGATTATTACGTAAATAAAAAGTATTTATATGGTACTTCTACAGAAACAGTTAATACTGGAAATTATCAATATCATTATAATCCGGGAGAGACTGTTGAGGGAGAAGCAGTTTCTTGTGATGTTACTTGTGAAGAGGCAGTTGAAGTTGAATATGGCGCTCCTATTGCTTCTAAAGCAGGTATGTGTTTTGAATATAAAGCTCGTGTTACTAGTAGAGTAAGTTGTTATGTTTCTAAGGCACCAACTCCTCCTTCTAGTGATTATAGTTATTGTACTCCTTATCCTAAATGTGTTAGTTCAAATGGCAGTGTTTGGAAACAAGGAGGTCCTAACGAACAATTCGATGCTTGTGTTAAGAATTGTGATGGTGGAAAATATTCTAAGAAGTGTTCAAATAAATGTTATAAAGAAGTATATGGAACAGTTGATTCCAAAATTAATTTAAAATTCTATGATGATTATATCGCAACTAAACTTTATTCTGGAAGTGTTTCTGATTGTGAATCAGTTAATCCTAATGGTTGCTATGTAAGAAGTGGTGGTACTATTAACTGGACTGGTAGTGGCGAAGCTAGATGGTATACTGAACAAAATAGTGGTAAATGGAAAAATGGTAATTATCAAGTGTTTGAAAATGGCTTCTATCGTCATGTTAAGTCTAATGGTGCTGTTTGTCATGATGTATGTACATGGAATGGTTGTGAAGGAAATGTATACTTAAATCCTGGAATGGCTGACAAAGACTATCAACAAAATGTTGTTAAATATAATGATGCAGTTAAAGCATGTTCTGCAAAGGCTACATGTAATGAAACTACTGCTGAGTTTACTATTTCTGCTGATTATACTAAGTATGGTGAAGCAACTGTTACTTCAATTAAATTCCCATATGATAATCAAAAAGATACTATAAAACATACTAGTAGTGTTGTTAGTGATACAAGTAGTAATTCAAATACTACATTACTTCCTAATGATCCAGTTGATGGACAAGGATTACTTGGTTGCTACAAGAAAAATGATGCACAACAAAATTTATATCGTTCTACATGGGGATTCCCAGGAACTTGGTTAAATATTAAAACTGGTGAGATTTCATTCTCTCCTAAGACTACAAGTCATACTGCTTGGCTTGAAAGAAAGAAAAAGTTCTGTATTCCAAATGATGCAGAAAATGTTAATACAAATTGGTGGAATGAGTTCCAATATAAGGTTTTAGCTTCTAAAGGAATTACTTCTTCTATTACAAATCCTGATGTTGTTAATGAGTGTTGTAAACCTGGAAGTATTTGTAATCCAATAACTGGAAGTGATCCTGATGTTTATAATATTCATGCTAGAACTACTAAGTTTGGATTCTTTGAGTGGTTAATTGATATCGATTGTTTCTATGCAATAAATTCTACTCCTTATTCAAGTACAAAAGATAAATGTGTTTCTAATGACCCAGAAGATCCTACTTCTACTTATACTGTAAGAAGTGTTGATCTTGAAAATGTATTCCCAGCAAAAGATGGTTCTACATTAACTTCTGCTGCTAATACTGGAAGAACTCCGGGATTTAACTGGTCAACTTATGCTACTAATGAGAAGAATAGTGAATATACAAGTAAACCTTCTAAATATTTAGAATATGTTCAAGGAGAAGGATATGCTGTATATGATGAATCTACATTAGACTATGAATTCTATTTATCTCCTCAAACTATTAGAAGTATGAGAAAAGATGGTGGAAGTGGTAAAAATTATTCTAACTTCAGCAATAGTGATTTCTTTATAGATAAAAATGGTGTTGCTCGTTATAAGAGTACTAAGATTAGAAGCCTTCCTGGAGATAATCATATTGCTAATGGACAGGCTATCGTATGTAATAATATGGAGAATTATGCTTCTTCTAAATGTCATGTTGATTAGGAGGTAATTAATATATGAATAAAGGTATTTTAACTGTTGGAATTATTTTCTTAGCACTTATTGCTTTAAGTTTATTAAATGTGCTTAGTAATTATTCTACAGGTAGTGAATTAGATTATTATTTATTAAAAGAGACTGCCGATGCAGCTGTTGTGGATGCTCTAGATAAGTCTTATCTTAGAACATGTGGTTTATATAGAATCGATAAAGAAAAGTTTGTTGAAAGCTTTCTTTATCGTTTCGCAAGTAATGTTAATGCATCACGTGGTTACAAAATTGGTTTTTATGATATTAATGAGGTTCCACCAAAAGTTAGTGTTAAGGTAGATTCTCTTACTACTTTAAGTTTTAGAGCAGGAAAAGATGAAAGCAGTGATGAGGCTGCTACTATATCTACTAGTTATGATGCTATTCTAGAGTCAAAATATATTACTGATTTGAATACTGAAATCGGTTTAAACGTTGATTCAGATATGTGTAAAAACCTTAATGAGATAGATTAAAATAAAAGGAGGATAAAATGGGAAATTTAGCAATGAGTTTTAAAAAATTCTTACAAAATAAAAATACAGTTACTGTTGTTGGTGCTGTACTTGGAATATTTATATTGTATTTTGCTTATGTTATGAGAATTAAATCTACAATTAATCCTATTACTGTTCCTTATGCAGCAGAACAAATACTTGCTGGTACACAGATTACTGAAAGTATGATTTCTACTAGACAGGTTCCACCTTCTATGCTTGAGGGTGATGTAATTACAAATATTGGTGAAATTGTTGATAAATATTCTGCTGTTGATACAGTTATTCCTAAGGGTAGTTTATTTTATAAGAGAGCAGTTGTTGAAAAAGAACAATTACCTACAAATATTATTCTTCAATATCCTAAGGGCCATGTTCTTTATAATTTATCAGTAGATACATCTACTACATATGGTAACTCTGTATATCCTGGTAATTATATTGATATATATTTAAAAGCTGTTAATAAAGTTGATAGTGATAGTGCTGCTTTAACTAAAGATGCTGATAAGATTATGTTAGGTAAATTGATGGCTAATATTGAAGTTTTAGCTGTCAAAGATAGTTCAGGTAAACCTGTTTTCCAAAATATTGAGGAAAATAGGACTCCTGCAATGATTGTGTTTGCAGTACCTGAGGAATATTATATTTTACTTAAAAAAGCTGAGTTTATGAGAACTTATGATACTTCACTAATATTAGTTCCTACTAATGAGGGTTTAAAAGATGAACCTGCTGATTTAGAGGTTAGTAGTGAACAATTAAAAGAATGGATTAATACTCATACTGTTTGGACAGAGAGTTAATAAAGAATAAAAAAAGAATTAAAGAGATAAAAGGATAGTGGGTTGTATGAATGAAAACATTTTTGATAAATTAGATTTTGGACCTTTTCGTTCATTGTTGGACAATGACGATATAACAGATATTTCATATGATAATAATGGGCAGATTTGGATTCGTTCATTAACTCAAGGTTCTATGAGAGTAGAGGTTGAAGGTGCTACTCCTGAATTTGTTGAGAAATTGGCTTTTCAATGTTCTAACGTTATGGGAACAACATTTAATAATGCTAAGCCATTTCTTGATGCAGAATCATCTGAATTACGTATGAACTTTGTTCATCAGTCTATTGCGACTAATGGAATTGCTTTAGTTATACGTAAGACTCCAGCTAAAATTAGACTTGAAAAAGAAAAGTTAATTAAGGAAGATTATTTTACTCCTGCAATACATGATTTATTAATAAAGTGTGTTTTAGGACATTGTAATATAATGGTTGCTGGTGAGACTGGTTCTGGTAAAACTGAGTTTGTTAAATATTTAGCAAGTCATACTGCTACTAATGAAAAGATTATTACGATTGAAGATACTTTGGAACTTCATCTTGATAAGATCTTTCCAGAACGTGATATTGTTGCGATGAAGACAAATAATGTTGCATCTTATACTGATGTTTTAGTTACATGTATGCGTCAGAATCCAAAATGGATTTTATTATCTGAGGTTCGTTCTGCAGAAGCAGTTAGTGCTGTTAGAAATTCTATTTCTTCAGGACATAATATTTTGTCAACAATTCATGCAGATAAAGCTTCTGCTATACCATATCGTTTGTATTCTTTAATGGAAACTGATTTGGATGTTAATCAATTTTTAAATACTATTTATCGTTATATTCAAATTGGTGTTCATATTAGAGCTTTTTATAGTAAAGAATATGGACAATTCCATCGTGAAGTAGATGAGGTTTGTGAATTTTATGTTGATGAGAATAATGAACCTGTATCTAGAATTATTTATCAAAAACAGTTTGGTAAAATTATGATGTGTAAGCCAAGTAAACACTTGGTTGAATATATAGAAAATCAAAATATGTCTATTCAAGATATTATTAAAGATTTACCTGATGATTTACCTTTAACAGAGGTAAGTGATGATGAAAGTAGTACAACAGAAAGTACTGATGGTGGTGTACAGGCTATTAATAATGATGGACTTCCTGGTGCAAAAATGGAAGAAGAAAAACCTGTTGTTCCTAGTGCGGATTTAGGTCACGAAGAATCTATTCCTTCTATTACAAACGATGGTAATGTACCTTTATCTAGTCCGGCTGTTTTACCTTTAGGAGGGTTACTTGCTCAAAATGTTGGAAGTGATGCATATGTTAATGCAACTTTAGTTTCTGGTGCTGAGTCTCAGGTCCCTGTACAACAGAGTTATGGAGTTCAGCAGCAAATGATGCCACAGCAAACACAATATTATCAAACTCCTCAAGTAATGTCTCAACAGGTTGCTTATGGTTCTGTTCCACAAATGACACAGACTATGCAATACACACAAGCACAACAACCTATGCAAAATTTATATGCTACACAACAAGCTACAGCACAAATGCCTACGCAACAAATTGATATGACAATGCAAAATGTTCCACAACAACAAATGGCATATAATTCTGTTCCTCAAATGGTATCAGGAGCAGTTGATACTACAACAATGAATAATGCAGTTCCTATTGGAGATGTTCCAGTTATGGATAATAGTGCAGTGGTTAGTACTCCTGCTGCAGAGACTCCAGTTATTACAGATAATAGTGCAGTAGTAAATACTCCTGTAATTGATAGTAGTGCTCCTACTGATAACGGTGCTGTTATGACTCCTGTCATTGAGAATAATAGTGCTGTAGCTACTGATAATAATGTAGTTTCTACAGGAGAAGTTCCTGTTATGGATAATAGTGCAGCTGTTATGACTCCTGTAATTGATAATAGTAGTGCTGTAATACCTACTGATAATAGTGTAGTTTCTGCTGGAGAGACTCCTGTTCTTACAGATAGTAATGCAGTGGTTAGTACTCCTGTTATTGATAATAGTAGTGTTCCTGCTGATAATAGTGCAGTTATGGCTCCTGTTCCTACTGAAAATGCTTCATTAGGTGGAGTTGATACAGTTATTCCTATTGTTCAGGAACCTTCTCAAGATACTCCTTTACCTCTTGAAAGTAATCCTGCAACTGGTGGAGCAGTTATTCCTAATATTATTAAACTTGATCAATAGATTGGGGTGATAAAATGTATTTAGAAGAGTTATTTATAATCATTTTCTTTGTTGGTGGTATCTATTTATATAGAAACTATACAGGAGATAGTGTTAGTAAATATGTACTTAATCAGATACAGGGTGCATATGAGAGATTTGCTCCTTACTCTTTTAGAGTTGTTCGTGAAAAGGCAAAACAACTTGGTCAAGAATATTCAGCTAGACAATATATGATTCAAGTTATTCTTTTCGCATCATTTGCAGCTGTTGTCTCTTATTTATACTTTTATAACTTAATTATTAGTTTTATTTATGCTGTTATTGCAGTATCTTTTGTTCCTTATTTAGCTTATTTAAGATGTAAAAAGGTTTATTCTGAATTTATATTTGAACAGATTCAAGTATATACTTCTAATACAATAATGGAATTTGGTACAACTCAATCTTTTGTAAAGGCTTTGGAGGGAGTTCGTGATTCTGGAGTTTTAGAAGATCCAGTTTTAGCTGATGTTCAACAAATGATAGATATGTCTTATACTAATGGTACAATTGACGAAGCTCTTGAATATATGGGTAAGTTATATCCATATTATATAGTTAAAAATATGCATCAATTATTTTTACAAATTACTAAAGAAGGTGCACAAAATTCTGCAGATTCATTAGAAAATATGCAGCTTGATATCGATATGCTTGTTGAAAGTGTTTATAGAGATAGAATTGATAGAGCATCTTTCCATAAATCTTTTGTACAATTTGGTTTGATGTTATATCTACTTGTAATGATGGTTCAGTATTTGCTTGGAAGAGAAACATATCTTGCTTTGCTTGATAGGTGGTACGTCCAAGGTTTAATGCATATGGTTATAATTATTAATACTTATTTCCTTTATAAGGGTGAAAAATACTATTATGAGAATGTAGGTGCTGAATAATGGAGATACTAATTGTAGGTGGCATAATTCTTTTTGTTCTTGTATATAATAATACAATTGATAAAGATAAGTTTTTTGCTGATAATCAAAAATACTTTGATGTCTTAAAAGAGAGTGATTATCAATTCTTAGTATATGCAAAATACGGAGAAGATGTTGATGTAGAAGTTTTATATTCTAAAAGAATATCTATGGCTTTTTTTGCATTTTTGTTTGTTTTTGTTTTATCAATTTCTAGAGGTAATTCCTTAGAAGTAATAAATGCACAATTTTTCTTAAATATTGTTATAGCGCTTGCGATTGCATTCTTTGTATTTAAAATTCCTTATATGCAACTTAAGAGTTATTATAAGCAACATTTACATGAGATTGATATTATGTTGCCTTATTATTTAAAGGGACTTGAAATTTTAATTCAACATTATACTGTTCCTGTTGCGATTGGTAAAAGTATTGCTGATGCTCCTGATATTTTTAAACCAGGACTTAGAAGATTGGTTGATAGAATTAATTCAGGTGACTCTTCAGTTGATCCTTATATGGAATTTGCTAATACTTATCCAGTTAGAGATTCAATGCGTATGATGAGACTTTTATATCGTCTTGGTATTGGTTCTCAGGAAAGAAAACAAGAAAGATTAATGATGTTTTCAAGAACTGTTTCTACTTTACAAAATAAAGCTCGCGAAACCAAGTATAAAGAGCGTTTAGGACATATGGAAAATCAAACAATGATTATGCTTGTTTGTACTGGAATAGGAGTTATGTTTGTAATATTAATTTCAATGATGATGATATTCTAATTTTTGTAAATTAATGTGCAATTTATTGTTATTATTATATGATTTTGTTATAATATTTTTATAGTATGAAAGGATTGGTGATATTGATGAAAGCAGCTACTGGTGAATTAAACTTAACTGTTATAACTATGTTAGCAATTGGGGCAGTAATTGGTTTTTTCTGGTTGATGTGGCCAACAATTAAAGAAACTATTAATTCTCAATGGACAAATATTAGTACTTACAAAGGATAGTTTTTGGAGGTTAATTTATGAAAGATGCATTTGGTGGAATCGTAAATGTTGTCTTCATTTCTATATTTTTAGTAGTAATTATTGGTGTTCTTGGATTAGTTGTTTCATATACTAAAGCTTTTCATATGAAGAATGCGATTATATCTGTAATTGAAGAGTATGAAGGTTCTGGTTGTTATCCTGAAATAGGCGGAGGAACTGAGGAAAGTGCATGTCGTAGAAAAATTAAAGAAAAAGCAGAGGGATTAAAATATAATCCTACAGCTTTAAGATGTAGTGGTCCTAATTTATATAAAGCAGATGGACTTTATTGCTACAGCATGGAGAAGAAGTCTGGAGACACTGCTGTATTTCGAGTTATTACACAGGTTGATGTTGGTTTTCCAATTATTGAAGATATTATGGGATTTAGATTTTTTCAAGTAACTGGTGATACTAAAATTATTGAGTTACAGTATTAATGGTGGTGTTATAAATGAATGAAGGTGTTGGTAGTACAACAGTTTTGGTTGTAATAGTAGTTTTTATTGCAGTTGTTTCTGCTTACCTTGCTTATAATGTTAATTATACTAAGGCTTTTAGAATGAAAAACAAAATTATTTCATTATATGAGGAATATGATGGTAAGTGTGTTACAGAATGCCGTAATAAAATAATTGAGTATGCTAAAGATATAGGATATAATCCTTATAATTCGCTTAGATGCGATGATCAAGATGTTAAGCCTGCTGGTGTTACAACAACAACTGGTAGAGAAGTTAGTGGACTTTTTTGTGAATACAAAATTAAAGTACAAAAGAGTAGTGCATCTGATGATGTTTTTATAGATAGTGGGGATGAATATTATTATAGAATACTTACTCGTATTGATATTCAAATTCCTATTATACAAAATATTCTTAGTTTAAGAATTTTAAATGTTACAGGTGATACTGTAGCGTTTGTTGAAGAATAAGGGTGTTGATATTTAATGAATGTTATTATTACTAATGAAGCACAAAACGAATTATCTAGTATAGACATTGATATTATTAAAAATATTAATGGTGTTTATTCTGCTTATGAGTTAGTTGAAATGTTTAAGACTTTTTTCTATGATCGTATGATTTTGGATGTTACAGCTATAAAGGATTATAATACTGTTAGTCCTTATAAGACACTTGCTGATGGTCTTGATCAGGAAAAAATTATTTTAGTTTTACCAGCGGGTTCTAATTTATGTACTCCTAATTTCTTAACTAAACTTATTTCATTTGGTATTTATAATTTTACTACTAATGCTAATGGTGTTATGTATTTATTAAAAAAGCCAAATACTCATAAGGATGTTGAAAATATTGAGAAGATGGCAACTGGGGATCCTGTTGAGGTTGCTCAGGCTCCGACACAAGTTGTTCAAGAAACTAAACCTAAAGGTTATTTACATATTGTAGGATTTAGAAATCTTACTAGGTCATCTGGCGCTACTAGTTTAATTTATATGTTAAAGAAAGAAGTTGCCGGAACATATGGTAATGATAATGTAATTGCTATTGAAGTTAATAGAAATGATTTTTCATATTTTTATGATAATAGAATGATTTCTTCTGTTAATTCTGAACTTGAGGCGACATTAAAAAGATTTGATAAAATGAAAGTTATATTGGTTGATTTAAATGATTGTACTGTTGATCATTTATGTGATGAGATATTTTATTTAATTGAACCAAGTACTTTTAAGTTAAACAGTTTAATGAGAAAAAATAGAAATATTTTTACACAATTAAATGGAAGAAAAATACTTTTAAATCAAAGTCTTTTATTAGAAAATGATGTTAAAGATTTTGAATCAGAGTCTGGGGTACAGGTTTTCTTCAATATTCCTCCTTTGGATGATAGAAAAAGAAATGATATTTTACATGACTTTGCCATTAAAGCTGGTATTATTCCGGCAGATGGTACTGGATTTGATGGAGGAAAGATTTTTGGTTTATTTAGAAGATAATTAATAATTGACAAATATTTAATTATAATATAATATATATTTTGAGGAGTGGGTGTTATGTCTGATTTATTATTAATGGGAGCTATCGATGCTTGTGGTGGTTTACTACCATTAGTTCGTGTTATAGTTGCAGCAATCAAAATAGTAATGATTGTTATACCTATTGCATTGATTATATATGGAACTATCGATTTAGGTAAGGCTGTTATAGCAAGTGATGAAAAAGAGGTTAAGGCTGCACAATCTAGATTAATTAAAAGATTTATCTATGCTGCATTAATATTCTTCGTTCCAATGCTTGTAGGTTTTGTTATGAACATTGTTTCTGCTGGTGGTGAAGGAGATACTACTAGTTGGAGCAATTGCTGGAACGCAGCTAAAAATTAATAATAATAGCAATTTATTGCTATTTTTTTTTTGTTTTGATATACTTAATATGATATAATGTAAGCGGAGTGATTTCGTATGAAAAAAAGTTTATTGTTAGTTACGTTATTAATATCGTTATTTATATATTCACCAGTTAAGGTTAATGCTTTATCAATTAGTGATAGTATCTCTATGGGTGCAAAGACAAAAATTACTGATATGACAGATGATTATAATCAAGATCAAAATTGTACTGGAGGAGATTCTATATTGGGAGATCCAAATGATCCTAATTCTGTTGCTTGGTTACTAGATAAAATATTATCTTATGCTACTCTTGCTGGTGTTATTTTAGTAGTAATATTTAGTAGTATTGACTTCTTAAAAGGTATTGTTAAAAGTGATGATGATACTCTTGCTAAAGCTAAAAAGAAATTAGTTTTAAGATTGATACTTGCTGTTTTATTATTTTTTGTTCCAACTATAACTAATGCTGTTTTAGATTTATTTGGACTTACATCTGAATCAACTTGTGGAATTGGGCAATAAAGAGGTGAATTTAAATGGGTGATACTTATTTAGAACCTGCGAGTACTGGTAAGGATTTATTTAGATCTTTCTTAACAATGTTAGATCGTCCTGCTTACTGGTTACTTGGCATTGTATATGAATTGTTTTTTAATGTAGCATCTGCTGATTTATTTAGTAATGATACAATTATGAAGTTTTATGGAAGAGTTCAAGTTATCTTGGGCGTTTTCATGATGTTTCAACTTGCGATGACAATACTTAAGGGTATTGTTAATCCTGATACTTTTACTGATTCTAAAGGTGGAGCAGGTAATTTAATTACAAGGGTCGCTACTTCTCTTATTTTAATTACTTTACTTATGCCTATTAGTATTCCAAATGCACAAAATGAATATCAAAAACAAGTTAATAATAATGGATTATTATTTGGTACTTTGTATTCATTACAACATCGTATTTTATCAAATAATACTTTAGGTAGATTGGTATTGGGTACAAATGACTCGACCCCTACTTTTAGTGCATCTAAGGATGGAGATGATACTGAACTTAAAAAGTCGGCTAGAATATTTACATCTACTATTATTAAGGGCTTTTATCGAATTAATTTAGTCCCTGAAGAAGATAGAAATAAAGCTTATTTATCTTCTGGAAAGGATCCTGCAACTTATAATGAAAATCGTGTATGTCAGGATATAGATGATGAGGTATTAGCGGCTTATACTAGGGTTGATGCTGACCCTGGGGAAATTATTAGTTTGGTTAATGCTACTTGTGATAGTGATTTGAATCCTGGATTTTTAAATAGTGCTTGGACAGGTGTCCAAAAACTTACTGGTACCACTAAATATGTATTTACATATAATCCAATAATTTCTTTAATTGTACCAATAGTGTTTATTTTTATATTATTAAGTTTTACTGTTGATGTTGCAGTTCGTGCTGTTAAACTTGCTGTTTTAAGATTAATTGCTCCTATACCTTTAATATCTTATATGGATCCTAAAGGAGGAAAAGACTCATCATTTAATTCTTGGGTTAAGACTCTTACATCTACATATTTAGATTTATTTATTCGTTTAGCTGTTGTATATTTTGTTATATTTTTAATACAAGATATGATAGTTAATGGTATATCAATAGATTTAGATGCCCGTGGAGGAGCAATTGGTGTATTATCATTAATTATTATTTGGATTGGTTTATTTATATTTGCTAAACAAGCTCCAAAGTTTATTAAACAAGTTCTTGGATTAAAAGATGATGCAGGTGGTAAGTTATTTGGTGGTTTTGGAGAAATTGCTGCTGGACTTGGAATGGCTGCTGCTATTCCTGGAGCAATTGGTTCTGGAATAGCCTCAGCTCGTGCTAGTAAATTATCTGATGAAACAAGACAAGCTTTTGGTGAAAAAGATATATTTGGTAATGCAATAAATCCAAATGGTATAGTTAATAGAGGTAAACATTTAATTGCAGGTATTGCTGGAGGTTTTGCTGGAGGTGCTGCAGGTGTTAAAGCTGCCGCTACGGCAAAGGATCATGGATTTGGAGCTTCAATTGAGGCAATGAGAAAACGTAATGCTGCTGATATTGCTCGTGGAAATAATGGTTCAACATTATTAGGTAGAATAGGTTCTACTGCAAGCAATGTATTTATGGGTGAGGGTCGTGCTGATTCTTATGCTCGTCAAATTGAAAGTAATAAGGGTAGAATTGATGCTCTTAAAGCAATTAAGGATCGTATGAGTTCTGAAATGGTTAAAAAGACTTGGACTTATGGATTACTTGATGCTAAGGATACATCAGGTAACGCTATGCTTGGTAGCGATGGTAATGCTTCTCGTTTCAATTACAAGACATTTATGGCACAATATACAGCTGCTCAGGCTGCAAATGCTAGAAGCTTTACAATTACCGATTCAACTGGAGCTTTACATGAGATTTCAATGGAGCAGGCAGAAATGCAAAAAGGCTTCTTGTTGAAGAACAATGAAAATGATTATATTGAACAACACATTAATGGTACAGCTTCAGAGGTTGACCAAAGACTTCTTACTCTTATTCATAATGCTGAGGTATTGGGTGGACCTGATGGTGGTTCTGCTAAATTCACTCGTAATGCTGATGGTTCAATCACTAAGGGTGACAATACACATATTGTTAATCGTTCTTCTATTACAGATGCAATCGATGGATTTACAGATTTAAATACTCAGTTAAACCGTCAAAATGCTGTTAATAAGGCTAATGACCAATATAGTGGTTCTAAAAAATAAAAAGGAGTGTGGTATTAGATGAATGGTAATTTTTTAATTCCTGCTAATACAAAAAAAGGTCAATTAATACTTAGTATTTTTAGACCCTTTGATTTGTATTTGTTTATTGCTGGTGTACTTGTTACTTTAATACTTGTTGCATTTTTACCTTTAGATAGTACAGTAGTAACAATATTATGTCTGGCACCAGCGCTTATTTGTGCTTTTCTAGTTATGCCAGTGCCATATTATCATAATATGTTAGTTATAATTATGGAAGCATATGAGTTTTTAACATCTAGACAGAGATATAAATGGAAAGGTTGGTGTTATAAGAATGTCGTCATCAAAAAAAGGAAGCGTTAGTGCTTATACTGAGGATTGGTTACCTGTTAGAGCAATCCAAAATAATATGATAATTACAAGAGATAATAATAAAGTTAGTGGAGTTAAAATTACGCCTAGAAATATATTTATTCTTGATGCAGAACTTCAAAATAATATATTGATAGCTCTTAGAAATTTTTATAATACTATTGACTATGAATTTTGGTTAATTGTTGCTGATAGACCTGTTGATATTTCTGTTTATATGTCTCAGATGCAATTGCTTCTTAATGAGACAACTTCTCCTGCAATTCGTAAGTTAATATTACAGGATATTGATAAGGGTGAAACTTTTATAAGAAACAATGTTGTTGATACTGAATATTATTTCTTATTTAAGACAAAAGATACTGATGTTGTACAAAAGAGGGTTCGACAATTAATAAACGGTCTTGCTACATGTGGACTTAATGCATCCCTTGTAAGTAATACCGATTTAAGAGTATTGTTAGAGAATTTCCTTAATGGTGGAAATACTACAGAGTTTGGAACGGTGATGCCAGTATGAGTACAGGTTTAAGAAGTCAATTAGCCCCTAAGGGGTTGCAATTTAATTCTTCAGATTTCTTTATTAGTGATAAATATGCAACAATTTTAACAGTTGTTTCTTATCCAAAATATATTGCTCCTGGTTATTTAGCTTCTCTTACTAATATGTCAGGTATTAAGGTTGTTATTAAGCATATTCCTGTACCTTTTCAAACTATGAGTAAGATGTTAAATAAGCAAGTTGCTGATTTAAAAGAAAAGTATCATAATGAAAGAGATCAAACTTTAAAAGAGAGAATTAGACAAGACGCTGAAAGTTTGGAATATTTTATTTCAATGTTAGCTGGTAGTCAGGCTCGCATATTTGATTTTCAAATGCACATTATGGTTACTGCTGATACTAAAGAAGATTTAGAGTTAAAAAAATTAAATGTTAAAAATTATTTAGATGCGATGGAGTTACGTGCTGTTTCATTAAGATTTGAACAGGAAAAGGTATTAAAATCAATTTTACCAGTTTTCCCTGCTCAAGATATTGAACAACGTATTGGTACTCCAATTCCATCTGTTACTATTGCAGCTATGTATCCTTTTATATTTGATAGTATAAAGGACCCAGGATTGTCTACTTTACTTGGCGTTGATTTTTCTGGTGGTGTTATTTTATTCAATCAATTTTTATATAAGATTCGTAAAGAAAATAATAGAAATAATGCTAATATGATTATTCTTGGAACTTCTGGTTCTGGTAAATCTACTGCTGCTAAGTTACTTTTAAGAACTCATATTCGTAATGGATGTCAGATTGTTATAATTGACCCTGAAGATGAGTTTAGAGAGCTTACTAGAACTTTTGGTGGAGACTCTGTTGATATTGGTAAAGGTGGAGAATTTGGTTTAATTAATCCGCTTGAAATTGTTATTGATGCTGATGAAGAGGAAATTAAACAAGGACTTGGTTATACTGTTTTAACTAGAACCTTACAATTCTTAAAGGCATTTATGAAGTATTATGATCCTTCTATTGAAGAAGATGTTTTAACAATGTTTTCCGAAATTGTACAAGATACTTATAAAAGATTTGGAATTGATTTTAATACTGATTTTTCTAAATTTACATCAGAGGATTATCCTACTTTTAGCGATGTTTATGCTACTATTAAGGGCAGACTTATGTCAATGACTGAACATACTCAAGAACGTGATGTCATGGAGCGTCTTGAATTAAAAGTTAGGCCAATTACTAAAGAATTGAAATTTTATTTTGACGGTCATACTACTATTCGTCGTGGTAGTGACTTTATGGTATTTAATATTAAAGAATTAATGAATAGTGATTCTACAATTAAAAATGCATTATTCTTTAATGTACTTAAGTATGCCTGGGGACTTTGCTTAGACTTTAATGTTGATACTGTATTGATGGTAGATGAAGCACATGTGCTTTTAGGTGATAATAATGCACTTGGAGCTGATTTCTTAGCACAAGTACAAAGACGTGCTCGTAAGTATAATACTGGTACTGTTATTATTACACAACAACCTAGTGATTTCTCTGATCCAGCAGTTATTACTCAAGGTAAAGCAATATTTGATAACTCTTCTTATTATTTAGTTATGGGGCTTAAGAAACAAGCTGTTGAAGATTTATCATTGCTAATAGATTTAAATGAGAGTGAAAAGGAAAGTATAAAACGTTATTCACAAGGTGAAGCATTGTTCGTTTGTGGAAACAGACGTATGAGAATTAATGTTGCGGTTACACAAGATGAATTAGATTCATTTGGATCTGGTGGAGGATTCTAAAATATGAGAAGTTAGGTGGTGGTATCTGTGGCATACGAAGCAAATAGAGATAGCGATGCAGAAAAGCAAAGAAATGATGCGAATAATGCTCAAAATGTTAGAAATGCTGCGGATGTTGCTATTGCGACTGGAAATCCTTATGCTGTGGCAGCAGGTGCTGCAGTTAAGGGTGCTGATAAATTAACCGGAGGTAAAGCTAGCCAAACCATTGGAAAAGGTATGACTACAATTAATAAATATTCTCCTATGGGCGGAAAAGTCCAAGATTTATCAAATAAAGTTAATGAGAGTGGTTTAGGAGATACGGCAGGTACAGTAGCATCATTTAAAAATGGTACTAATAGTGGAGCTGATATTAATTTTCCTAGTAAAGGACAAAATGAAATAAAACCTCCTACTGCTAATCCAACTGCTCAGGTTGAAACAAAAGGAGGAGGACAAGGAGGTTCTCTTCCTTCTTCTAGTGGTGAAAAAGGTCCTAAAAGAGATCGTATTCTTGATGATAAGGATGATAAAAATAAAAATGATGATGATAATTCTTTTAAAAAGTCCAAGGGATTTGGTTCTTTTTTAGGAAAACAATTGGTAATTACTGTTGTTTTAAGTGCACTTCCTATATTAATAGTACTAATGATTATGATATTAATCATTGGAAGTATAACTGGTGTTTTTTCAGATTTTGAAGATGCTTTTGGTATGAGTGAGGTTTTAGGAGAAGAGACAGGGGACTTATATATAACACCTGCTTCTAAGGAACAAAAAGAGTTCTACGATAGAATTAATAAAGTAAAGAGTGATTTTGAGGCAGATGGTAAAATGCTTGATGCGATGAAGATAATTGCAGTTTATCATATGCTTTCTTCTAATAATTCTAAAATAGAATATAAAACTGTTAAAGAGAGTACTATTAGAAGTTGGGCTAATGCTATGTTTAATGGGGATTCTTATGATGAGGATTATTTTAAGAAAAATCTTATTAATGGCATTATTCCTAAATACCTTCCTGGTAAGAGTAAGAAGCAAAGAGAGGAACTTGCAGATGAAGTGTTTGATTATCTTGAAAGATACTATAATTTGATTGGTAAAGAAATTACTTATGCATGTTCTTCAGCTGGAGCTTGTAATTATAATATTAAAGGATTTTATATTCCTAAACGTGGTAATGTTAATGAAAATTTAGATATTTCTAATTTATATGTTAGATTAATGCAATGTGGAAGTGGCTCTAATTATAATTATGGAGGTACTTTTGGACAACCTCTTGATGGAGAAGAACTTATACCTTTTGAACAATATATTTTAGGAGTTGCTTATATGGAGATTGGTGCTAGTGCGCCAGCTGAAGCTATTAAGGCTCAACTTGTTGCAGCTCGTAGTTATATTTTAGCTCGTCATGTTGATATGGGTGGTTGGAGAACACTTAAAAAGGAAAGTGATGGAAGATGGGTTATTCAAGTTGCTGCATGTAACTTGGATCAAGTTTATTGTAATCCAGAACTTGGATGTTCATATGATGCTGGTAAACAAGTTCATAGTGGAAAAATAAATAATGCGACTGTTTATAGAGCTCCTCTTGCACAAAATGCTCCACTTCGTTCTTATGCAAGTGATGTAGAGGGAGAACTTTTAGTTAATGATCAGGGATATGTTGTATACTCTGGATATAAGCAAGCTGAACAGAATACTTTTATTTCTTTGGCTAATAAGGGATTAAATTATAAACAAATACTTATGCAAGTATATAATTCTGGCAGTCGTAATATTGGTGCTAGTGATATTCAAAAATCTAGTTGTAAATCAACTTCTGCTTCAAACTGTATTTCTACTGGTGAATATTCTAAATGGAGACAATATGATGGACAATGGGCTAATATTCCTATGGGAAATAGTGGAAGTAATATTCGACAAATTGGTTGTTTAGTTACTTCTGTTGCGATGTTAATTGCTAAGAGTGGTGTTGCAGTTGATCCTAGTATTAAGACATTTAATCCAGGAACTTTTGTTCAGTTTTTAAATTCGCATGGTGGATTTGCTAGTGGTGGAAACTTTGTTTGGGCAATGGCTACTAAAGCTGCTCCTAGTTTTGTATATCAAGGACAAGTTTCACTTTCTGGAATGAGTAGACAACAGAAGTTGAATAAAATTAAAGAGATTACTTCACAACCTGGAGTTTATGCTGTTGCAGAAGTTAAAGGAAATACAGGACAGCACTGGGTTGCGATTGATGGAGTTATTGGAAATACTGTTAACATGATGGATCCTGCAAGTGATAATAATGATATGTGGGGTCAATATAACTGGAATAATACTTCAACAATTGTTTATTATAGAGTTAGATCTTAGAAAGGGGATAAACTATGAAATACGGGAAAAAAATATATATTATATTACTTATTTTACTTGTAATTTTCTTTATAATTATGTTCTCTTTATTTGGTGTTGATGAAGTTACTCAACAGAGTTATTCTGCTACTATAATACTCGGAGATAACAATACTGTTTGGAGATATGACAATAAAAATTGGTCTTATTTGAGTAGTCCAGCATCACTTCAGAATCTTTCTTGGGCAAAATATAGTGTTTTTGATAATAATGAATATATTGGAGACTATTTATTATGGAATGATGATGATAGATGGTATGCTTTTGATGATGATAAAAATGCTATTCAAGTAGATGGAAAACTACTTGGTGTTAGTGCTAATTATGATTTAAAAGTTGGAAACTTCCAAGAACAGAGTGTTGTTGATAAAACTTTTGTTGATAAAGTTTTAGAAGAAAATGGATTGAGTGTAAGTAGTGAATTTACTTCTTTATATAAAACTAGTTTTGATTTTGATGGTGATTCACAAGATGAAGATTTTTATATTATGAGTAATGTTTTTCCTATGGAATTTAATCCTAGTAAGTTATTTTCAATAGCTTTTATGGTTAAAAATAATCAGATTTATTATATTTATAATAATATTGTTTCTAATAAATCTTATAATAGTTGTAAGCCATTTTATAATAGTTTTATTGATACTAATAATGACGGTGTTTTTGAGGTTGTACTTAGTTGTGGTAAATATAGTAATTTAGGTCAGACTGATATGTTATATGGATTTAATGATAATAGTTTTAAAATGTTAATTTCTAATGAGTAAATTAATGACTTTTAAATAAAAATCATTTATAATAAGGAAAGAAGGGAAGTCTTGGTATGAAATTTAAGTTTAGAGCGGATCCTGAAGATTTATTGATTTTCATTGTTTTCTGTGTTTTTTTGTTTTTTATAGTTTGTATTGCAGTTGGTAATATTCATTCCTTTGCAGTTAATGGTCAAATGAGTGGTTTAAATCCTTTTGTTGCTTTGGCACCTGATTGTATAACTTCAACACTTGGATTATATCTAGTTTGTTTACTTGGATTATTTGCTAGTGTTAGTTCTTGGTTCTTTGAAAGAGAAAAGGGATTTGGAATTACTACTGATAAGAAAGATAAAGGTTATTCAAGATGGGCTAAAGATAAAGAAATTAAAGAGGAGTTAGCTTGTGTTAATTTAAGTCAGCCTAATTGTAAAGAAGCTGGTGTTCCTTTAATTCTTAATGATAAAGAGATGTGGGTAGATAATGGTGAGTATCATTCATTAGTAATTGGTGCTACTGGTTCTGGTAAAACTCAGACTGTTATTTTACCAATGGTTCATAGTTTAGCAAAAGCTCGTGAATCTATGATTATCACTGACCCTAAAGGTGAGATTTATGAGAAAACTAGTAATATGCTTCGCTCTCGTGGTTATCAAATCTTACTTCTTAATTTCCGTGATCCACAAAATGGTAATGCGTGGAACCCAATGTCACTTCCATATCAAATGTATAAGAGTGGTAACCAAGATAAAGCAATTGAGTTACTTGATGACTTAGCTTTAAATATCTTGTATGATGATTCAAATAAGAATGCTGATCCTTTCTGGGAAAAAACATCAGCTGATTATTTCTCTGGTGTTGCGCTTGGTTTATTTGAAGATGCTAAACCTAATGAGATAAATATTAATAGTATTTCTTTAGCAACAACAGTTGGTGAAGAGAAGTTTGGTGGTTCTACTTATATTAAAGAATATTTTGGAGCAAAAGATCCATCAAGTCCTGCAGCAATTAATGCATCTAGTACAATAATGGCTCCTAATGAAACTAAGGGTAGTATTTTATCTGTATTTAAACAAAAAGTTAAGTTATTCGCATCACGTGAAAATTTATCTGAAATGTTAAGTCACAGTGATATTAATCTTGAATCAATTGGTGAGAGACCTACAGCTGTATTTATAGTTATTCAAGATGAAAAGAAAACTTATCACTCATTAGTTACTATTTTATTAAAACAAATTTATGAAACGCTTATTAGTGTTGCTCAAAGACATGGTGGTAAACTTCCTGTTAGAACTAACTTCTTACTTGATGAGTTTGCTAACATGCCACCTTTAAAAGATGTTACAACAATGATTACGGCTGCTCGTTCTAGACGTATTCGTTTTACAATGATTATTCAGAACTTTGCTCAATTAGATGATGTTTATGGTAAAGAAGAGGCTGAAACTATTCGTGGTAACTGTGGTAATATTATTTACTTAATTACTACAGAGTTAAAAGCATTGGAAGAAATTTCTAAGATGTGTGGTGAGGTTAAATCTAAGAAAGATGATAAGACTGCTTCAACCCCACTTGTTACTGTTTCTGATTTACAAAGAATGAAACAATTTGAAGTTATTATTCTTCGTATGAGAAAACAGCCATTTAAGACTAAATTTACTCCTTATTTTAAAATTGATTGGGGTCGTAAATATCCTCCAGCAAAATATCCAACAAGACCTAAACAAGAAGTTCATACTTTCGACATAAAAGAGTTTGTTAAGGCTCAAAAAAAGAAAAAATTACTTGAGATGATGAATTCTGCAGATGAGAAAGATAAAGAAAATAGTGTTAGTGGTGATAAAACTAATCCATTTAATGATGAGTTACCTCCAGAACTTAGAGCAGCTCGTGAAAGAAAGAAATCTGAAGAAGATATTCCAGACTTCTTAAAGAGAGATGTTAAAGAAGAAAAAACTTCTGATACTAAAAAGAGTTCTGATGGAATTCCTGATTTTGAAACATTTAAACGTCAAGTTGAAGCAGAAGGTGGATTTAATCCATATATAAGCGATGATGATGTTCCTGCTAAGAAGGAAGAACCTAAGTTTAAAGAAGATAAAAGTTCTAATTTGGATGATGATTTAGGAATAGATGTTGATGAACTTGTAAAAAAGATTGATGCTAAAATTGCTGAACTTGAAGCTGAAGAAAAAAGAGAAGAAGAAGAAAAAAAGAAGAAGGAAGCTCAAGCTGCTGAACATGATGTTCCAACAGTTGTACAAGAGGCATTACCAGTATTTAATGATAAGCCTATTTCAAAACTTTCTGATGAAGATGGTCCTATACCTGAAGCTAAAACATCTCCTGTTAGACCAAGTATTAACTTAGATGATAATGATAGTGATGATGATGACGACTTCTTTGATGATTTTTTTGATAATTAGAAAGGAGAATAATTATGAAAGAAAATCTTGTTAAAAAGCCTAAAAAAGATGAAAATGACTTTGACGATTATGAAGATGAAGATATTGAATTAGAAGATGATGTTCCTTCTAAAAAGAGTTCGTCAGGTGATATGGATGAATCTAAAAAAAGATTATTCGTTGTCATGGGTTGTATTGTTGGTGGTACAGTACTTTTACTTATCATTCTATATATAGTTTCAGCTTTATCTGGACCTAAAAATTATAGTTATGATGATATTGAAAAGGAACTTGAAAGAGCTGCTAAAGCATATTTTAATGATTATCCTACTAATTTACCTAAAGAAGATGGGGATATTGTTGAGATTGATTATTCTAACTTAGTTGCTGCTGGTAAAATTAATGATATTTCTAATTATCTTCAAGAAGGTGTTTCTTGCAGTGCTTCTGTTCAGGTAGCTAAATCTGGAACAGAGTATTTATACACTCCAATTTTAAATTGTGGAGATGCTTATCAAACAATAAGTTTTTCTGAAAAGATAAAAACTGATAATGGAACTACAGAATCAGGTGATGGTTTATATATTAATGGTAATTATTATCAGTTCCGTGGTGAAAATGTTAATAATTATGTTCAACTTGATAATGCTTTATGGAGAGTTGTAAAAATATCTGCAGAGGGTAATGCTGTATTAATTCTTTCAAATGGTATGACTTATTCTCAACCTTGGGATAATAGATATAATGAGGAGAGAATGTACGAAGCAGGAATTAATACTTATAGTGTTAGTAGAATAAAAGATTTCTTAGATAAAATTTATTCTAATCCTGATGAAAAAAATGATGAAAATATTTTATCAAATTCAGATAAAGCTAAATTAGTTTCTTATAATATGTGTGTTGGTAAGAAGAGTAGTTCAAGTAGTAATAAGACTAATAGAGAAGAATGTAAGAAACAAGAAGATAATGTTAAGATAGGTCTACTTACTATTTCTGATTATATGTATGCAAGTCTCGATACAAAATGTAATACTCCTGCAAGTAAATCTTGTATGAACTATAATTATTTAGATATTAATGATGAATGGTGGACTGCTACTGCTAGTAGTGAAGATGACTCACTTGTTTATAAGATAGATAGAAGTGGTATTCCTAGAACTGAAACTTGCGCTACTTACTCAATGGTTAGACCTGTAATATATCTTAACAATAATGTATTGTTTAAGGGTGGTAAGGGATCTTTAAATGAACCTTATACTGTAAGATAATAATATTATTTTTAAAATCTACATGTTGTGAAATATGTAGATTTTATTGTGTAAAAAAATGTAATATTAATAGAAAAGTATAAGAAAATAGTTAATTGTATTTTATACTATATATATAGATAATTAAGGAGTGATTTATTATGAAAATAGATGTATATGCTATGCCTTTTAAGGAGATGGAAGGAGACGACGTAGTTGCTTATTCTTTTGATGTTGTGATGTCTCATGATGATGGAAAAAAAGCTCCATTAGGAGAGTATACTGTTACTAGAGGTAATATGATAACTGGAACAATTGATTATAGTGATGAGGAACAAGCAGTATCTGTAAAGAGAATTAAGGATATTATTATTAACTCTGGTTTAGATGGTATTGTTGCAGGAGCAATGAGTCCTCAACAATATTTTTGGAAAAATGATATATCTTTTCCTCCATCTTGCGATTTAACAGGAGCATTTGATAGAGCAAAGAAATTATATGATAGTAGTAAGGTTGTAAGAATTACAAAAGAAGACTATGATAAGATGATGGAATTTAGTGATATGCTTGATAAAAGCCCAGAAGTTGATGTAAGAGAATATGATGGAATATATGGAAGAGATGAATTTGATTTAGATAAGATGCTTTATGATGATGAAGATTCTAGTGAGAAAAATCCAATAACTAAGTAAAAAATCCGTTTAGACAAACGGATTTTTTAATTAATCATTTAATATTTTGAGGTGATTAATATAATTATTGATATTAGAAGCAGAGAAAAGTATTTAATTGGTCATATTAATGGGGCAATTAATATTCCTTTTAATGAACTATATTTAAAGTATGATAAATATTTAAATAAGACTACAAGATATTTGATTTATTGTGATTCAGGTAATAATAGTTTAGAGATGGTTAATTATTTAAATAATCATGGATATAATTGTGTAAATTTAGATGGTGGTTATCATAAATTTATGTATATCTAAGTAAAATATAGTATAATATTATAGAAGGTGAATTGATGGATTTAGTTAACTATATCATTGAATTTAGTACCGAATATATTAGTAAAGGTGGACCCTTTTTTGGATTTTTACTAGTTTTTAGTGAATGCTTTTTTCCAATGTTACCTTTAAGTGTTTTTGTTACATTAAATGTTAATGCATTTGGTTTAGTGGGTGGTTGTCTTATATCTTGGATGGCTACATGTTTAGGTAGTTTTATTTGTTACTTATTATTTAGATATTTAGAAAGTAAAATAAGTGAGAAATTTTTAAATAAAAAATTGGTTAAAAAGATTGTTAAAGCGACAGATAAATTTAAAAAAGTAAAGTTTACTGAGTTAGTGTTAATAATTACTTTACCATTTACTCCTTCTTTTTTAGTTAATATTTTGTGTGGTATTACAAGAATGAAGAAAGAGAAGTTTATCTGTTCTTTACTTGTTGGAAAAGCTTTTTCTATATCTTTTTGGGGTTATATAGGCAAGACATTTATTGATAGTATTACTGATTTACATTCAATTATATATATTTTAGTTGCTTTAGGTATTGCTTATATTGTATCTAAAGTTATAAGTAAAAAGATGAATATTAATTAGAGGTGTTGTATGGATTATATTATTATTGGATTATTGATTGTTATTATTATATTGGTTATTTTATCTTTACTTAAAAATATTAATGAAGCGAAGATTACTGAAAGACTTGGAAAATTGGAAGTTAATATGATTAAAGAATTATCTAATTTTCAAAATGAGCTTACAAGAGAAATGAATGGAGATTTTAATAAGACTAATGAATTATTAGAAAAAAGGTTAATATTAATTAATGAGAAAGTTAATGAAAGACTAGATCAAAATTTTGAAAAGACTAATAAGACTTTTACTAGTGTTTTAGAAAGACTTTCTAAAATAGATGAGGCTCAGAAAAAGATTGAATCATTATCTGGGGATATTGTTAGTTTACAAAGTATTTTAACTGATAAAAAGACAAGAGGTATATTTGGAGAAGTTAATTTAAAAAATATACTTGTTAATGTTTTTGGTGAAGGTAATGATAAAATATATAAATTACAGTATTCATTAAGTACTGGTGTTATTGCAGATTCGGTTTTATTTGCTCCTGAACCTTTAGGAACTATTTGTATTGATTCAAAGTTCCCTCTTGAAAATTATCAATTAATGGTTGATAAAAGGTTATCTGTTGAAACAAGAGAGAATGCTGAAAAATTATTTAAAAATGATATGAAAAAACATATTGATGCGATTAGTAGTAAATATATAATTCCAGGAGAAACAACAGACCAAGCAATATTATTTTTACCAGCTGAGGCAATATTCGCAGAAGTTAATGCTTATTTTTCAGATATAATTGATTATGCTTATAAAAAACATGTTTGGATTACTAGTCCTACAACATTGATATCTACATTAACTGTTGTACAGATGGTTATTAAGAATATGGAAAGAGATAAGTATGCATCTGTTATACAAGATGAATTAAATAAGTTGGGACTTGAATTTGCTAGATATAGAGAAAGATGGGATAAGTTATCTAAGAGTATTCAAACAGTTAATAAAGATGTTGAAAATGTTTCAATTACAACTGATAAAATATCTCGTAAATTTGAATCAATTAGTAGAGCAGAAATTGAGAATAAAAGAGAGCTTGAATAATATAATATATTAATGAAAAAAATTATTCTATATATAATAAGTATATTTTTAATTAGTTATGGAATTACTTTTATGATGATTTATTTAAACTTATTTTCTTTTGGTTATAGTTTATTTGAATACTTAGAATTTATTTTTACTAATTTTTATTGTTTATTATTTTTTATAGGTTTATTTTTATTAATTATTTTAGTATTTAGAAAAGATAAATAATTTATTTATTTGTCTTTTTTTGTGTTAAGTGAATTATTCGATTTTTTATTTATTTCATAAATTATAATAGAGGAGGTTGATTATTATTAATTATTCTGTTTTAATTTCTATTGTTTGTACTCTTGTCACATCGATTATAACCATTTTGAATTATCGGAATAGTATTAGTCATAAGAATAATAATGATATTTTTAATAGAGTTAAGTGGGATACAACATTTTCTACTAAGTTAGATATGGTTATATCTAGTAACATTGATTTAAAAAATGATATAAAAATTTTAAATGAGAAGTTTGATTCTGTTAATGAGAGAGTAGTTAGATGTGAAGAGAGAACTAGTAGTTTTGATTCGAGAATTGATAAAATTGAATTAAAGATAAAAAGTGACAATTAAAAAAGTCGCACTTATGTGCGGCTTAATTAGTAGTCTATTCTCATTGATTTTCTGACTCTCGCCATAGTTTCTTTAGCTTTTTCTTTGGCGTCATTTGTTCCATTTTCAAGAATCTTTTCTACTTCTTCAGGGTGTTCTTCATAGAATTTTCTTTTTTCTTGAATTGGTTTTAAAAATTCATTCATTTTTTCTATTAATTCTTTTTTACATTGAACACAACCTCTAGCACCTTTTT
The DNA here is from genome assembly GCA_964530845.1 of uncultured Muribaculaceae bacterium. Taxonomy (GTDB): domain Bacteria; phylum Bacillota_I; class Bacilli_A; order RF39; family UBA660; genus UBA3789. The sequence goes on along the minus strand of CAZHBS010000001.1, from coordinate 52,749 downwards.
TACATTCAGTACATACAGTTTCAATATTTTCTTTTGTGTTAACTAGATTGTGATAGTAATAAACCATACAGATATCAGGATTTGCTGGATCGTCTTTTTTGATTTTATTAGTATCTGTTAGAGCTTTCATTATTTTTTGTTTTATTGTTTCTTCATCATCTACTAAATATATAGCATTTCCAAGACTTTTTCCCATTTTTTCATTTCCATCTAGTCCTTTAATTCTTGGTGTCTTTGAGAGAAGTTGTTGTGGTTCAATTAAAGTTTCTCCATAAGTTGCATTAAACTTTCTAACTATTTCTCTACATTGTTCAAGTAGAGGAATTTGATCTTCTCCTACAGGAACGCATTCTCCTCCAAAGCATGTTATATCGGCTGCTTGTGATACAGGGTATCCTAGGAATCCATAAGTAATTGATTCTCCATCATTTCCAAATAATTCTTTCTTTTGAGCAATTTCAGATTTTACTGTTGGATTTCTTTGTAGTCTAGCAACTGTTACTAAGTTTGAATAGAATACTGTTAATTCTGCAATTTCTGGAATTTTTGATTGAATAAAGAAATGTACTTTTTCAGGATTTAGACCAATTGCAAGTAAATCTTTTGTTATTTCATAAACATTAATTCTTACTTTTTCAGGATTATCAAAGTTGTCTGTTAAAGCTTGTACATCAGCAATTTCTAAGTAAAAGTCATACTCATCTTGTATATCACGCCATGTTTTACCAGCCCCAAAATAGTGTCCTAAATGTAAATTACCAGTTGGACGAAGACCAGTAAGTATTGTTTTTTTCATAAAAATCACTTCCTTCTTATTTATTTTAACATAAATTTATAAGAAATAAATACCAAATATTAATCCACATACTGCTCCAATTAAATGCCCATCATGATAAACTTTGGTTTTCTTTTCTAGTAAAAATTTCTTTGCTTCACTTATTACATAAAAAATACATATTAAAACTACAGTTAATGGTATTTTTCCTTCTGAAATATTTGAAAATGAACTTAGGACAATTAACATATAAACATTGCCACTTGCTCCTAGGATGATACCATTTGTAAAAATGATATTATATAGGGCAATTACAAGAGATGTGATTAAAAGCATTATAATTAAGTTAACGCTTCCATATTTTTCTTCTATCATTGGTCCTACTAATAAGATATATAAGAAGTTTCCTACTAAATGTTCCCAATCTTTATGCCCAATTGCATGGGTAAAAAGTCTTATATATGTTAGAGGGTTTAGAGGAGAAGAACGATAGTTTTCAAATAATAGTTTATTTGATTTATTAAAAGTTATTTTATTTAAAAGCCATGCTCCAATGGATAGTAATAAGTAACTTATTATTACTTTTGAATTATAATCGAATTGTATACTTGATAAATCTATTTTCATATTATTACCTCTAATTTATTATATCAAATAGTTTATTGTATTTGATAGTTTATTATGATAATATGAATTTAAAAGATATGATACTTGTTTGTAAAAATATGTAAAGATAGTGTATTACATTATTTTTATTAATTATAAATATGATATAATATGGGTTCATTAGGGGTGATTATATGACATTATTAGATAATATTTGTGAATATCTTAGTAAGATTACAACAATTAATAAAGATATTATTCAGTCTATTATATTAACTTTAGTTGTTGTATTAGTATTTAGTATTATTAAGGGAATAAAGAAAAGATTAATAAAAAATAAATTAATTAATTCTAGAGGAGAGTTTATTATTAATCAGTCTTTTCAAACGTTGATTAATATACTTGAATATTTTATTTTATTTGTTATATGGTGTAGATATTTTAGGGATTTAATGACATTAATTTCTGTTGTTTCCGCTGCAATAACTATTGCTTTAAGAGAAGTAATACTTAATTTCTTTTGTGGTATTTATATTCGTATTAAAAAACCATTTAGAGTTGAAGATAGAATTCAAATAGATGATTATAAAGGAGATGTAATGAGTATTTCTTCTTTAAGCTTTGAATTACTTGAAGTTTCTAATAAAGATGAAAATGGTCAGTCTACAGGTATTATTATTAGCTATCCTAACTCTGTTGTTTTTTCTAAACCAATAAAGAATATAAATAAAGGATTTAAATATATTTGGAGTGAGTTAATTGTTAATATTGCTTTAGATGGAGATCTTGTGAATAGTAAAAAGGAAATATATAAGATAGTTAATAATATTGAGACTGTTAAAAGTATTCCTTTAAAAATGGAAAAAGAAATAAAAGAGATAAGTTCAGATAATAGAATTTATTATAATAACTATGAACCTATTATATATACTAAATTAGTTAATGACCATATTGAATTATCTGTTAGATATTTAATGCATCCAAAGAAGGCTAGGTATGTTGAGAGTGTTATTTGGAATAAGATATATACAGCTTTTAGAGAAGGAAGAATTAATCTATATACAGGTGATAAAGATTTTAATTTTAGTGTTAATGATTTGAATGTTAAAGAATAATAATATTTTATTATTCTTTTTTATTTATTAGAATAATGGTATAATTGATATAAGATATAGTTAATTGGAAGTGTTTTAGTGGAGCAAAATGGTATTTTTATAAGTTATCAAATGGCAGATGTTATAGAATTAGTTGATAGTTTTGATTTAAATACAAGTGAAGGTAAATCTGCTGCTTCGAGTGCATTGCAAGAGTTAAAGAAAAAATGGTTAAATGATACATTACCTGGAACTAATGTAAAAATAGGTGATAAATTTGCAGGAATGCAGGAAATTACATTAGATGATGTTGTAGAAATATCTGAACTTGCAAGAAAAGTAGATACATATACTGTAGAAAATGCTGGAGCATTTCAAAATATTTTAATAACTAAAGAAAATGGAGAATTTTCTTTTGATTTTGAAAAACTTGATAAAATTGCTATATTAGCAAGAAAAAATAATAAAAAAATAATTATTGATTCAGCAGTAGTTTTTGGAGATCATTATCCTTTTAAAATTGAAAATTTGGATAAAGAAACTATTTCAAAGCTGATTGGCGAATATACAAAACAGCTTATTGATAGATATGGAGATGTTATTGAGCGAATTGATGTTTTAAATTCTGTATTTGAAAGAGGAAAAATTTCTTCTGAAAATAAGTCTGAGGAATTTTGGATTAAAATATTTGGTGAAAATTATGCTCAAGAAGTTGTTGATATTGTAAGAAATAATATTGATTCAAATAATGATAATATAAAATTATGTTGGAATGAGTTTTATTTAACAAATAGTAATTTTGAACAAAGAAAATTAGACTTTTTAAATAGAGTTAAGGCAATTAATGGACTAGATGTTATTGGGGTTCAGGATCGATTTATGTCTAATGAAAATACAGACTATATTGTTAAGTCTTTAGATGAAGTTGCAAATGCTGGAAGAGAAGTTTGTATTACAGAATTTAGTTGTTCTGCAAGTGGAGTAGATTTAAGAAATAGTAGTACAGAAACAATTAATTCAAAAATTCAAAACATTATTAGTACTGTAAAAAGTTATTGCTCTAAAAATGATAGGATGATGCGAATTGAGGGACGTATTTCTGATAAATTCGATTTTAATTATAAAGAATTAAAAGATTTAGGTTTTGATGTAAGTACTACTGGAAGAAGAAATATTGGCCTTTTGGAGCCACATAATAATCTAGATAATTCGTTTGATAAAAGAAGTCAGGGAGAGATTCTAATTTATCAACAAATAAAAGAAAAAAATCGAATTATAAAAAATCAAAAGGGAACTCAAAAGCAGATGGAAATGCCTAAAGTTAAAATACTTACAAATGGAAAAGATTCTAATAGTAATAAGGGATTTACAAATTTTTTTATGTTGTCATTGATTGTTTGTTTTGTTTGCATTGTATTATTTGTAGTTATTTATATGATTCTTGGGAGATGATTTCAGATGAATAATGATTTAAATTTAAAATTGCTAGAATCTGATAGAAAAGTTAATAAAGTTCAGGACAAAGTAAATAATGAAATGTTTAATTTTATTACACGGGCAATGGAATTAATTGAATTATCAAAAGATGAGTATCAAATAGAGAGAACATTGAGACTTAACAAGATTTCTTTAAAAGGTTTTATTTTAGATTCATCTTGTTGTACTAGTTTAAAAGCTAATAATATTAGAAATTACTCTATTCAAGAATTAAAGTCTTATTTGCAGCAATATGAAAATAAAAATAATGAAGATTATTCAAAATATTATTTAGCAGTTTCATTATATGAATTAGTTGAGAATATTGAAAAATCTATTGATACAATAGTTAGTTTAGAGTTTGATTTTTTGATAAAAATTATACCTAGCATAAATATTATTAAAGATGTGGATAGAACTAAATACGAAGAAATTTATTTAAATTTAAAAAATCAGTTAAGTGAATATCTTAATAATTCAATATTAAATGAAAATTCTTATAAGATATGTGTTAAATTTTTAAATAATATTTTTAATTTTTATATTAATGGGTATCCTATTATACCAGATGAATATCTATATAAAAATAACGTTTCTTGATAATAAATTTCTATCATTTTTTATTAAACTTTACGTTTAAAATTTTATATGTTATTATTTTTATGATAGAGAGGTGTTTATATGAAAAAGGAGAAGAAAAAAGTACCGATATTTGTATATTTTATTGGTATGATATTTTTATTTGTTGTATATCTTTTTGCAGAACAAATATTTGCAAGTGTTGCGGCAAATTCAATTGCTACTTCTAAATTTGGAAGTGAGGCATTATTTGAAATTATGTGGGCAGGAGTTGTGTTAATTGTTGTTCTTCTATATAAGAATAAATATATTTTTACACAACAACAGGAGAAGTTCTCGACAAGTATAAAGTTTATTATGCCTGAGATTGTTCTTTCAATTTTTTTCTTGTTTATTAGTTTAATTGGGTTGATTGCTAATAACAATCCAGTTTCAATAGGAGCAATATTTAATTTAGGAATATATTGTTTATTTATTGGAATTGTTGAAGAGTTTTTATGTAGAGGATGGTTGCTTAATGAATTCTTAGAAAGATATTCTGATACTAAAAAAGGAACTATTTTATCTATTATATTTTCGTCATTTATATTTGGAGTTATTCATTTTATAAATATTGGTGAGACTCAAGGAGTTTTTGAAACTTTAGTTCAAGTTATGAATGCTGCAAGTAGCGGTATATTTTTAGCATTAGTTTATTATAAAACAAAAAACATTTGGGTAGTTGTTTTCTCACATGCATTATGGGATTTTAGTTTATTTTTAAGTGAGGCCAATTCTTTAGGGGATTGTTTAAGTGGTGTTCCTACAAAAGAGATGATTATATGTGATATAGTTCGTGGCCTTGTTTTAACAGCTGCTTATTTATGTTTGTGTTATTGGATGTATGTACAAACAGATTTATATACTAAAGAGAAAAAAGGTTATAAAAAGTTCTTCCCAATTGGAGTTGTTGTTTATTTAATAGGATTGTTCTTTATTAATATGACTGCAGAAGATTATTATTCTTGTCCAGAGTATACTAGAAAGAAAATAGAAGATCCTTATAGAGTTGTTTATTATAATTATGATGAATATGATGTTGAATTTTTTGGACTTAAGTTAGAGGGCAGTAATGATGGAATTGCACTTAAGAGTACAGTAGGAGGTTCTTCTGTTAATTTAGTAGACGAATATTATGATTATCTTTTAGTTGATAACGATAATAGTTATTCTATATTGATACAAGTGGGAGCAAATTCAGTATTATATGGAAATTATCCAAAGAGTCAGATTAGTTTTGATGAGGAATATTTAAATAAAGTAAAAGAAGGATTATCAAAATATGTAGTTACAGATATTAATGGACTTGGAACATTGAGTATACAAAATAGTGAATATAAATATCCTGTTATTAAAAGTACTTTAGGTGAATATTTATATTTTGATAAAGATAATAAAATATATATTGATAAATAATAATATACTTGAAACTTATATTTAATTATAAGTTTCTTTTTTTTGCATATAATTTTATGAGGTGATTTGATGTTTTATACTGTACAACAGGGAGATACATTATATGGTATTAGTAGACAGTTTGGTGTGACAGTTGATGAGATAATAAAATTGAACAATTTAAGTTCTACAAGTATTACAGTTGGTGATAAGTTGAAAATTCCAAGTGATAGTAGTACTTATATAGTAGTTAAAGGAGATAGTTTATATAGTATAGGAAATAAATTTGGAGTATCAGTAGATGAGATAAAAAAATATAATGGATTAACAACTGATAATTTAAGTATTGGACAAGTTATAAATATTCCAGTTAATATTAATGATGGTGTTGATGATAGTGAGTCATTTTATATAGTAAAAAAAGGAGATACTTTATATTCAATATCTAAGATGTTTAATATAAGTGTTGATGAACTAAAAAGAATAAATAATCTTAATAGTAATAGTTTAAAAGTAGGAGACAAATTAATTGTAAGTTTAAATAATTATGATAATTATTATATAGTTAAGAAAGGAGATACTCTATATAGTATAGCGAAGAAGTTTGGGATAAGTGTTGATTGTATAATTGAAAATAATAATTTAGGTAATGCAAATCTTACTGTAGGACAAAGTTTATATATGGGTGCTTGTGGTTCTCCATCTAATAATATTCCTATTGGTAGTGAATGTTTTGGTAATAATTTTCAAGGGATAGAGTATATAATTTATATTGTTAAAAAAGGAGATAATTTATATAAGATTGGTAAGATGTATGGAGTAAGTGCTGATTCTATAAAGAAACTAAATAATTTATCATCTGATAATTTAAGTGTAGGGCAAGAATTAAAAATTAAGGAGGTTGTTTAGTGTATATTTCTTATGATGATTTTAAAAATACTTCATTATATGATGATTTTATAAAAAAGAATCCTTCTGTTGGAACTTTAAAAGTATATGCATATACTGCAGATGAAGCTTTTCCTTCAAAAGATACCAATATAGTAGTTCAAAAGAAAATTGGAGATTATACTGTTTTATTTTATAGTGGATATACTAATGAGAGTGGAGTTATAGATGATATTGTTCTTCCTGCTCCTAATGATATCGATAAGAATGTGCTTGAAGTTCCTACATATGAGACATATGAATTGAATGCTTTTCATGAGGGATATTTAGATTTAAAGATTAATAATATTGGAATGTTTGGTGGTGTAAGTGTTATTCAATATTTAAGAATGATACCTAGGGATGAGATTAATGTATAGATTACCTAATATACCTGAATATATTACTGTTCATATTGGAGAAGATTTAGAAAGTGATAATAATATTAATGTTTCTTTTGTTGAGTATATAAAAAATGTTGCTTCTGGAGAAATATATCCTAATTGGCCAGAAGAGGCAATTAAAGCAAATGTTTATGCGATTATTAGTTTTACTTTAAATAGGATTTATAATGAATGGTATCGAAGTCAAGGATATAATTTTGATATTACAAGTAGTAGTAAATATGATCAGAGTTTTCAAGAAAATAGACAGTTTTTTGAAAATATATTTGTAATAGTTGATCAAATATTCAATGAGTATATTGTTAGAGATGGACAAGTTCAACCTTTATTTGCTGCTTATTGTGATGGAAAGAATACAAAATGTGAAGGACTTTCTCAATGGGGAAGTGCTACACTTGCTAATCAAGGATTAGATGCTTTACAAATACTTAAGAGATATTACGGTAATGATATTAAGATTGTTAATAGTGATAACATTAGTAATGTAGATGAAAGTTTTCCAGGATATGAAATTGTTTTAGGAGATGCAGGTAACTATATAAAGCAAGTTAAGACTGAACTTAATAGAATAGGTAGAAATTATCCAGCAATTCCAATTATTATTGATGATTCAGTTTATTTTAATGTTGAGATGCTTGATGCAGTTAAAAAGTTTCAAGAAATTTTTAATCTTCCTGTAACAGGAAATATTGACTTTGCTACTTGGTATAAAATAAAGTATGTGTTTAATGCTGTTAAAAATATTTCTTCTGTATATTCAGAGGGAATTCATTTAGAGGAAGTGGAGTTAAAATATCCGATGGTTCTTAATGAAGGAGATAGTGGTATATATATTAGAGATTTAAATTATTACTTGAATGCAATATCTTATTTTAACCCAGAGATTCCTTATAGATTAGAAGGAGATGTTTTTAGTAAAAATACAAAAGATGATGTTCTTGCTTTTCAAAGAATAAATAATTTAGAGGAGACTGGTTATGTTGATGCAGAAACTTGGAAATATATTAAAAAAGTATATAATGATTATATAAGTTCAACTCCTTCTAAATGTTTTTATAATAGAAATGAATTCTTTCCTGGAAGATATTTATCTTTTGGAATGGAGGGAGCGGATGTTTTAAATTTACAAAGATTTTTATATTTGATTTGTAATGATAGTCATGATATTAGTGGAGTTGTGGTATCAGGAGAGTTTGATTCATTAACTAGGAAATCTATTATAGAGTTACAAAATAAGTTTGGACTTAATCCTACAGGAGTAGTTACTGCAGAGACATGGAGACTAATTGTAGAAGAAGCAAATAAATCTTAATAATTTTTAGCACTTATAATTGACAAGTGCTAAAAGTCGTGATATATATAAATTGTACACGAAATGTTAGGAGATGAAATTTGTGGCAAAAAAAGAGTTTAAATCTGAATCTAAAAGATTACTTGATTTAATGATTAATTCAATTTATACAAATAAGGATATATTTTTAAGAGAGTTAATTAGTAACTGTAGTGATGCTTTAGATAAATTATATTATAGAAGCTTAACTGATAAGAAAATTAAAGTTAAGAAAGATAAGTTAGAGATATCTATTAGTATCGATAAAGATAATCGTTTATTAACTATATCTGATAATGGTTGTGGTATGACTAAAGAAGAATTAGAGACTAATTTAGGTACTATCGCAAAGAGTGGTTCTTTAAGTTTTAAAGAAAATATGTCTAAAGAAGATAAAACTAATATTATTGGACAATTTGGTGTAGGTTTTTATTCTGCATTTATGGTTAGTGATAAGATTACTGTTACATCAAAGAGTGCTGATTCTGACGAAGCATATGTTTGGGAAAGTGAAGGGGTAGACGGATATACTATTACTAAAGGTGAGAAGAAAGATATCGGTACTGATATTGTCTTAAAGATACGTGAAGATAATGATGAAGATGAGTATTCTAAATACTTAGATGAATATGAAGTTAAAAAGTTAGTTAAGAAATATTCTGATTATATTACATTCCCAATTAAAATGGAAATGACTCATCATGAATTAGTTGATGAAGAAAAGAAAGAATATAAAGATACTAAAAAAGTAGAAACATTAAATAGTATGGTTCCTATTTGGAATAAGAATAAAAAAGATGTAAAAGATGAGGATTATGATAATTTCTATATGGATAAATTTAGTGATTATGATAAACCATTAAAAGTAATTACTTCTAATGTTGAGGGATTAACTTCTTATAAATCTTTATTATTTATACCAAGTCATGCTCCATATGATTTTTATACACAAGAATATGAAAAAGGACTTTCTCTATATTCAAATGGTGTATTAATTATGGATAAATGTGGTGATTTACTACCAGACTATTTTAGTTTTGTTAAAGGTATTGTTGATACTGAAGATGTATCACTTAATATATCACGCGAGTTATTACAAGAATCTCAAAGTTTAAAATTAATTGCTAAAAATATTGAGAGTAAAATTAGAAAAGAACTTGAAGAAATGTTAAAGAATGACAGAGATAAATATATTGAGTTCTTTAAAACATTTGGAGTTCAATTAAAGTATGGAGTTTATAATAACTTTGGTGCTGATAAAGATAAATTAAAAGATTTAGTAATGTTTTATTCTGCTAAACATGAAAGATTAATTACAATTAGTGAATATGTTAGTGAGATGAAGGAAGGGCAAGAAAATATTTATTATGCATCTGGTTCTTCAATTGATAAGATTGCATCTCTTCCACAAGTTGAACAAGTACGTGATAAAGATTATGACATTTTATATTTAACTGAATACGTAGATGAGTTCTGTGTTACTGCAATTCAAGCTTATAATGATAAGAAGTTTAAGAATGTAAGTGATGAGAATCTTGATCTAGAAAGTGATGAAGAAAAAGAGGCTACTAAGAAAGCTAATGAAGATAACTCAGATTTATTAAAAGATATGAGTGATGAATTAGCAGAAGTTAGTGAAGTACGTTTTAGTAATAAATTAAAGACTCATCCAGTATGTCTTACTACAAAAGGTGATGTTTCAATAGAGATGCAGAAAGTATTTGATGCAATGCCTAATGATATGGGTATTAAAGCACAAACAATACTTGAGATTAATGAGAAACATCCAATTAGTGATAAGTTAAAGAAACTATATAAAGAAGATAAAGATGAGTTTAAAAAATATACAAAGATTTTATATAGTGAAGCAAGAATAATTGCTGGTCTTCCTATAGATAATCCTACTGAAATTAGTAAATTAATTTGTGATGTAATTTCAAAATAAAATATTGGTTTTTGCCAATATTTTTTCTTATATAAATAATTGTTATAGTTATTTTATAGACAAATATAATCATTTAAGTTAGAATAATAAACCGGTGATTTAAATGAGTAATACAAAAGAATTTAGACCTAAAAAGTCTACAGGAAGTGCTGTACTAAAAGTAAAATATTTAGGTGAGAAAATGAATCCTGAAGTTGATAGTTTTGAAGATATAGTTACTAGTTCTAATACTTCAATTAAAATTGACTTTAATGATGGTATCTCATTAATGGAAGATAATTTTAAAAGACATGATGTTCTTATTGAAAAGTTTTTTATAGACTTTTTTGATAATTATAAGAATGTTGATTTTATGGATTATTTATCTAATGAAGATAGTGATTTTAGAGTTACTACTTCTGATGGTGTAATTATAAGATTATCTAAAGATGATATGGTTTTAGTTGAGGGTAATCCAGATGATCATAAACCAAAAGGAAAACATGATGGTAATAGCATTTTACAATACTTAAAAAAGAAAATAGTATGGAAATAAATTAAAAATTAAAGGGCAATTTGTAATTGCTTTTTTTTTGCAAATAATTATTCTATAATTTTTGGTAATTGATGTAACCACGTATTTAAAAAAAATAAAATAAAATTTTTATATGCTTTCATGAAGAAAGGAGGTTTGTATGATTAGTGAGAGTGTATATAATTTTGATCAATATTCTAGAAATATTATATCTATAAATAAAGATTTACCTTTTGAATTTAGGACTAGATTAAAATATTTAAGAAAACAAGAAAATTTAACAAGAGAAAAGTTGTCTGAATTATCATATATTAGTGAACAAACAATTAAGCAAATTGAAAATGATGAGAAAAGAGGCTATAGTCTTGAAACAATTATTTCATTATGTATTGGTTTAAAGTTGCCACCAGAATTAAGTATTTCATTAATAGAGTCGGGTGGTTATTGTATGAACTATAGTGCTAGTAAATCAATGATTGCTTATAATTTTATTTTAAGAAATTTATATAATGAGTCGATTGATTACATAAATGAATTTTTAAAACAAAATAAACTTAAGCCTTTAACAGACAATTATAAGTAAATAAAAACATACAAAATAAAATTTTGTATGTTTTTTTGTACTTTTGAAGTACTGTTATTTTTTTTACTTTGATGAGAAATTAAAAATGAAAGGAGGATGAAATTTATTTTTAAGTATGAATTATCTAACAGTAATTGTTTCAGTTATATGTTCTATTTTTAATTCAGTAACAATTTATTTATCAAATAAAAGAAAAATAAAAAATATTAATGATTCGGAATCTTCAAAAAAAGAAAAAGAAAAAGTAGAACTTTCAACTAAGGTAGAAATGATTATAAAAGATATTGATGAATTAAAAAAAGACTATAAAAAGGTGGATGAAAGAGTTGATGAGATGAGTAATAAGATTGTAAGATGTGAAGAAAAATTAAAAAGAGAAAATGTAGAATTGATTTGAAGGAGAAGTATGGAAGTTGTAATTAAAAAAATAAAAATGTTATTGAAAAAATCAAAAGTAGAAAGGGCAATTAAGACATTTATAGAAGTATTTGCTTCTTATATTGCAGTAAATATAATGACTATAGATTTAAGTGATAAGACAGCTTTGTCTGCTTTAATTGCAGGAGCTATTGGTAGTGCAATTTCAGTTGTACTTAACTTTAAAAAGAAAGAGGAATTTTAAATGATTAAGAATCAAAAATCTGTAAGAGATGGAATTGAAGATTTCTTATGTCCTTTTACTGATATGTATATTAGCCAAGGGGCTAATGGGAGTTATTCACATAAAGGAATAATGGCTAATGATATTAGAGGAATTGTATCAGGAATAAAATATCCGTATTATGCTCCATGTACATGTAAGTGTATAAGAATTTACCCTGAAAGTGGTCAAGCAATGTGGCAGTCTATAAATAAAGTTAGATTTGCAAATGGAAGAATTGATTATGCAACTTTTATGACAGTACATGATGATTCTTTTAATGCATATATTGGATTATGGCTTAATCAAGGTGATCAAATTGGAAATATGGGAATGAAGGGTAATGCCACGGGAGTTCATTGTCATATTCAAATTTCACAAAGTAGAGATACTAGTTGGTATCAAAAAGGTACATGGATTTGCAATGGTAAGTTATTACCAATTTATGGTTTTAATAATGAGTATGACACAGATGATTGTTTTTTTGTTGATGGTACAAATATCATTAAAGGAAATGATGGTAATTGGAAAACAACAAATCAGTTTGTAACAACTCAAAAATCATTAACAAATAATATAAATATTGGTGACAATGTTAAATTTGATGGAGTTTTTAAAGTTGATATATTAAAAAGTCCATTATCAACAAATTTATTTGGGTGTACAGAACTAACTGGAATATCATACTTTAATTATTATCATGAAAGATGTAGAGATTATCACTGGATACCATTAGATGATTTTACAGAAACTAATAGATTTGGATCAAGTAAATATCAGGATGATATTGTAACAGGTGGTAAGTCCTATGTAATTAATAAAAATACATATAAAGTTTTAAATATCGATATAAAAACTGATTCAATTAAGTTGAACATATGTGGGAGAGATGTTTGGTTATTTAGTAAATATTTTTACAAAATAATCTAAAAAATGGTACGTGAGGCGTACTGTAAAAATAAATCATTTTAACTCACAATTGTAATAGTAAGGGAGTGATAAAATGATTTGAAAATTAATTTGAAAAAATAAATAAGAAAGGAAAAATAAAAAATGAATGATTATATTAATGATGCCTTTACTAGAGAAGGCGAAAATACAAATCTAGAAATAAATAATTTAAATGTTGGATGTATCACATCTAAAAATAATAAGTTTGAGTTAGATAGTAATGGAAACTTAACTGTTAATACAATTACTGCAAGTAATGTAGTAGGTGCAGTGCTTGCTGATTCTGTCTACCCAGTTGGATCAATTTATTTGTCTGTTAGTTCAACAAATCCAGGTTTATTATTTGGTGGTGTTTGGGAACAAATAAAAGATAGATTTTTATTAGGATGTGGTGATAATTATGAGTGTGGAACAACAGGAGGAAATACCAAACATAATCATAAGGAAAGTACAGCTTATGGTGTTATAAATGGACAAGGTTATGTTGGAATTGCATTAGAAAATAATCAAAATGAACCAATAGATGGTATTTTTGGAGCAACTGTTACAACAGTAAATGCACCGATACCTAATGCTATAGATGGTGTGAGATTTAACACACATGAAAGTAGTCACATGCCACCTTATCTTGCGATTAATATATGGAAGAGAGTAAGTTAGGAGATATGAGCAATGGACCAAATAGAGTTAATTGAAAAAAGAAAACCTAGAGAGAAACATTTTTTACAAAGAGATGGAACAATTAGAGCTGAAATATATGATACAGATATTCATTATCTGAAGAATGGTAAATATGAAGAAATAGATAATACCCTAATTAAAGAAAAGGATTTATTAGTTAATAAGAGTAATGATTACAGAGTAGAGTTTAAGGAAGATTTTAGAGAATCTTTAATGAAAATGTCTAAAGATAATCATTATATTGATTTTAAATTAATGGATTCAAGAAAAATTAATTTAAAATCAGCAAAAAGAATGATTTCAAAAGAATACTCAAATATTACTTTTAATGATATTACTGATGACATTAAAATTGAATATCAAACATTATCTAATAAAGTTAAAGAAACTATTGTATTGCAAAATTCAAACTATTCTGAATTAAGTTTTCTATTGGATACTAATTTAAATTTAGAAGAGAAAAATGGAGAAATAGTTTCTAAAGATGAATTAGGTAATATAGTATTTAAAATTGAAAAACCATTTATGGTTGATTCTAATGAAATTAGAAATGATAAGATACATTACTTTTTATGTACAATAGATAATAAGTACGTATTAACATTAATACTTGATGAAGAGTGGTTAAAAGATAAAGATAGATTATATCCTGTTTATATTGATCCGACCATTGATAGTTCAAATACAAGTGATTTGAATTTCTTTGATACTTTTATCTATCCAGGTGATGATAATGTTGACAAGAGTAATTTAGGCTATTTAGTTGCTGGAGTTAATAAAGTGAATGGACAAGATAGAGTTAATAGAACTTTAATCAAATTTGATTTACCAACTATTGGAACAGGATATGAAATAGTTGAAGCTTACTTAAGTTTATCTCCATACCCAGAACGAGATAATATAGATAAGAATGATAATCATTTAATTGAAGTACATAGATTAATTTCTAAATGGGATGGAAATGATGTAAAGTGGGATGAAATGTATAATAAATTTGATAGTAGAGTTGAGTATATTTCCCCAACAAGTAGGTCTAAAATAGTAGATAATACTATAAAAGTGTATCCCATTCAGCTACTTATAACAGGTCTTGTAAAAAAATGGTATGAAGATACACCTAATAATGGAATTATGTTAAAGTCTTGTAATGAGACTTATACAGATGAAAACTATCCCTTATTTTATTCAAAAAATAATACAATAGAAGGAAATCCTCAACCTGTATTTATAATTAAGTATAGAAATAGAAATGGAATTGAAAATTATTGGGACTACAAAGTTCAAAATTTTACTGATGGAAAAGCATTAATTAATACTCATACTGGTAATTTAACAACAGTATTTGATTTAGGCAGAACTATTGGCGGACCAATGCCAGCAACACTAAATTTAGTTTATAATACTAATGATGTTATATTAGGAATGCAAACATTTTTTGGAAAAGGATTTAAACTTAATTTTGAACAAGTAATTGAAAGAATAGATAAAAGTTTACAATATACTGATGAGGATGGAACTATACATTATTTTTATCAAAATGAAAAAGAAGGTTCTAATGTAAGCGATAATATAGATAAGTTTTATTATGATGAAGATGGCCTTAATTTAAGAATTGAAGATTTAGATACTACTTTAAAATTATTTGATTCAAATAATACAGAAATGGTTTTTATTAAGAAAGATGAAAAGTATTATTTAAATCAAATTAAGGATTCAGATAATAATACAGTCACTATTACATATAATTCTAATAATTCTATAAGTAAAGTAACTGATAAATACAATAATGAAATAAATATTAATTATAATCTTTATGATATTCAAATTATAAGTTCAGATAATAAAGTTGTAAAACTAAATTATACAGATAATAAATTAAGCAGTATTGATAGTATATATGGAACAATTTTATTTACATATACAAATGATATTATTTCGTCTATTGTAGATGTAAATGGTCTAAAGAGTGAATATGAGTATTATGATAAAAGTCCATATAGAATTAAAAAAGTCAAAAAGGTTGGTAATGATGGTACTATTGGAAGTACACTAACATTTACATATAGTATTTATGAGACTTCAATAATTGATGATAAAGGAATTATAGAAACTATAGCCTATAACGATTATGGTAATGTTGAGTCTAGAAGTATTTTAGAAGGAGAAAATCAAATAAATAATGCTTATTCTTCTGAAAAAACATATGATGAAAAAAATAAATTAACTTCAGATATGATAATTCACAAGTACATAAATAATTACTTAACAAATACAAGTTTTGAAGATTCAGATATGTTGTTTACTTCTGATGAAGATATAATAACATCATTTGATAATATTTATTTTAATTCTGGTTTAAGGAGTTTAAAAGTAGAGTCTAGTTTAATTAATAAATCTATTGAACAAACTATTAAAGTTCCAAAAGGAAAAAGTTATACTTTTAGTGGATATTTTAAAAATGATAATAGTGCAAGAATAATTTTAAGTTATACGAATTCTGAAAATGAAGAAATTTATTGTGAAGAAAAGTTTGATGATTCTGATTCTTTTGAAAGACAAGATGTAACATTGTTTTATGGAAATGATGCAATTAGTGACTTAAAAATAAGAATTCAGTTAGATGAAATCGGTATTTTATATTTAGATGATATTCAGTTAGAAGAAGGAGAA
The DNA here is from genome assembly GCA_964530845.1 of uncultured Muribaculaceae bacterium. Classification (GTDB taxonomy): domain Bacteria; phylum Bacillota_I; class Bacilli_A; order RF39; family UBA660; genus UBA3789. Next base: position 36,140 of record CAZHBS010000001.1, on the reverse strand, counting down.
GTGGCTAATTATTATAATATTATAGAAAATTCTGATTTTAAAAATGGATTAACTAGTTGGGATTGTCATGTTATGAGAAATGGAGAAGAAATTAGTGTATCTGACTATATTGGTATTGTGGATGTGAATAATGATACCAAAGCACTTAAAGTTATGATGGGATATGATAGAACATCTTCCATAGAAAAGAATTTTAATATTAAAGGAAAAAAGGGAGAAGCTTATACAATTTCATTTTGGTATAAAAATAGTGCAACAATTCCTTATGGTCCAAATATAGGAAGTAATGTTAGTATTAATTATGAGTACTGTGGTGAAAATGTAGGACAATGTATTTTATCTCGTAGATTGCCTATTACAAATGGAAGTTCATGGCAACATTTTGTACATACAGAAAAGTCAATTAAAGATTTTAAAGCAATAAAATTAATCTTTAATAATGCTGGTAGTGCAAATGATTTTCAAGTAACTAATATTTCATTATATAAAGATGTAACTAGAGAAGAATATAATTATGATAGCAATGATAATTTAGTATCTGTTATTGATCAGTCTAATAATGAGAGTGGTTTTAGGTATGATAAAGAAAATCAATTAACGACTGCAACTAATACACTTGGAAAAAGCTTGAGTTATGAGTATGATATTAATAAAAAGAATAGAATTTTAAGTTCTTTATCTCCATCTGGTTTAGTAAGTACTAATACTTATAGGAATGGTAATCTAGTGAAAAATAAATTATCAAAAGGATATCATGGTAATATAACTGATGGAATTTATAAGTTGAGAAGGAAAGGAACTTGTAAGTATATAAAAGCTGAATTAAATATGGTATTGTTAGAAGAAAATGATTGTAGCAATACAATATGGTATTTAGAAAAACATGATGATAAATTTAAAATAATTTATAATATAAATAGATTACTTAGTATATCTTATAGGAATGGTCATATTGTTTTAGATGATATTGATGATAATAATTTGTTTTATTTAGAACAAAAAGAAGATAAATCTTATGTACTAAGATATGAAGAAGTAGTAAATGATAAAGTTAATGTTAAGTATTTGCGTGTTAATGATAATGATTTATTAGTATTAAAACCATATGATGACATTATTGAAGAAACTTCGTTCTACATAGAAAAGTTAGATGATTTATTTATAGAAAATGATACTAATTATTCAGAAGATTCTAGATTTAAAATAAATGATATTGATTCTTCATTTAGAAAAGTTTCTTTTGAAAATGATGCTTTAACTGGAAACTTAAAAAAGATTATTAATCCAAAAGGAATTAGTTGTGAATATAAATATAATAACAAAGGGCAATGTGTTAATATAAAATCTGGTGAACTAGAAGTTAATTATAGTTATGATTGTCATAACTTACTAACTAATATTACTCAAGGAAATAAAAATTATGGATTTAATTATAATAGTTTTTTGAAAGTTGAAAATGTTACTTTGAATAATAATATTTTATCTTCTGTAGAGTATGATATGAATGATGGTCAACCTAAGATAACAACGTATGGAAACAATCAAAAGACGGAAATGAAATATGATACTTTTAATAGAATTAGTAAACTAATAAAAGAAGATGATGTTTATAATTATTATTATGATACAAATGGAAATGTATCTAAAGTTGTATCAAATAATAATATAATAAAAGCATCTTATGACAGTAATAATAGATTACATTCTTATTCAGATGACAATTTTAAAGTAAGATATTTATATGATTCTGAGAATTTAATTACTAATAAAAAATATAAATATAAAAATTGTACTAATACTCAAATAAATACTTTCGATGAAGATAAAATAATATCAACATCATTAGATGATATAATAATCAATTATGGATATGATGACATTAATAGAAATATAATGAAAAATATAAATAATATTATAAACAGCTCTGTTAAGTTTATTTCTAATGGTAAGAGAACAAGTAACATTATTGATGAGTATCAAATTAATGGTGATACTTATAAATACGTTTATGATGAGGTATTAAATCCTACAAAAGTATATTTGAATAATAATTTAATTAAAGAATATGATTATGATATATATAATGAATTAATTAAAGAAATTAATTATGATTTTAATACTGAATCTGATTATTTATATGATAATTCTGGTAATATAATTTCAAAAGTACAAAAAAATATTTTAACTAATGAAATACTAAATACAATAAATTATACATATAATAATTCAAATTGGGAAGACCAATTAACTTTATATAATAATAATCCAATTACTTACGATAATTTAGGTAATATGACTTCATTTAATAATAGTCGTTATTCATGGAAAAATGGTGTTGAATTAGCTTCAATAACTAATAATATTGAAGGAAAAAATATAACATATAAGTATGATGCAAGTGGAATAAGAAAATTAAAAGTATATAATGGAATTGTTACAAAATACTACACATTAGGTGATGAGATTGTATATGAAGATAGAAATGGAAATGTTATTTATTACTTATATGATTCATATGGACTAGTCGGTTTTAAATATAATAATGCAGTTTACTATTATTTAAAAGATTTGCAAGATGATATTATAGGAATATTAGACCAAAATGGCAATAAACTAGCTACGTATGGTTACGATAGTTGGGGTAAAATTTTATTTGTGATAGATGAAAATGGTAATGATATATCTAATAATAAGACTCACATTGCTAATATCAACCCATTTAGATATAGAGGTTATTATTATGATGATGAAACAGGATTATATTATTTAAATCATAGATATTACAATCCAGAAATTGCAAGGTTTATATCTCCAGATTTGATTCTTGGAGCAAATGGTGATCTTCTATCATATAATTTGTATGCATATGTTGGTAATAATCCAATATCTAATTATGATAGAACTGGGAACAAATCATTATTAAATAAAATAATTTCGGCAGTAGTTAGTTTCATGACCATTAGAATAGCAAATAGTTTAAAAAATGCATCTGGCAAAAAAAATAACAAAGATAGATGTATTTCTGGTGTTTGTTTACCGCCGAAGACACCATCTGGTCTAGCTAGTGTTACTTCGGATGTTAGTATAAATAATAAAATAGTTAAGTCTAATGAGCATAGTACAGAGACAGCATATTTAGGAGAAAAAGGGAAAGTTATATCTATTGATCATAATATTGGTGGCCTGTTTGGATACGATATTTATGGTCCTGCTTCGGCAGATTTTTATGGTTCAATTACTGCAGGCTCTATTACTTTTAAAAATACATGTGGAACTGATAATAGTCATTTTTATTATGGTATGGATTTGGAGATTGATATAACGGAAAACACAAGTATTAGTGGGTATCTTAGATTTAATGTAAACCAGAAACTTGCAATGGCAATGAGTTTAGTATATGCTGGTGTTACTGTATATGTAGCTTATCCTGTTGTGTCAAAGCTAATATGTGATGCAGGAGCAACAGCTTTAGGGGTAGGAAAAAAAATCCTCGAGGTCTTTAATTCGAATCATGTTCCTAATCCAAATCCTGTTCCTAATTTCTCATAATGATTTATTAATAAAGAATAAAAATATTGATTTTAGTCAATATTTTTATTTTTCAAACAAGCAATTAGTTTTTTTTTCTTTAATTTGTTTATATTTACTATAATTGGAACATATTTTGATTCGGATTTTATTGCTTTAAACTTTATAAACACGTATTCTTCATTACTTGAAATATGTTTTATATCGGAATATTCTAATTTTATGATTTCTATATTTTTTTTTAATAAAATAAAATTGTCATATAAAAACAACTTGAAAGTATTGTATGAATTTTTCTCATTATCTTTTATTAGTTTGCCTATTTCGTCATTAATAAGTTTGTCCATGAATTCTATATTTAAAATAAGAATAAAAATTGGAATAGATAAATAAAATAATATGTTAAAAGTTGTGTTGTCAAATTGAGGATTTATTATTATTGCCATTATATATGTCATTAGTAAGCCATAAATGTAGCCACGAACAAAAATTATTTTTTTTTGTGTTTTTAGGTTACAATATTGATTAATTGTTTCTTCATTTACACTATTAGTACTAGATATGTATGCGCCTTTAATATATTTATCTATTGATTTCCATAGTTCATTATTTTCTTTTTTACTTTCTTGTTTGTTTTCTTGATGTGATTGTAGTTTTTTTAAAAATTCTATTGATTGTTTATTTATTTTTTTATTTTCTATTATCATATATTTATATTTATCTATATAAATAATAAAATAATAATTTTTGTCTTCTATTTTTAATATTTCATCATAATTATATTTAAAAAAAGTCTTGTCTTTTCTAACCATTAAAAAATTATTATAAAAATATATTTTGCTATATAAACAATTTGGATTTCGATAAATTAACTTCTTTTTAATTAGTAAGGCAATTAAAAATGATAACAAGTAGATGATTATGAATGCTAAAAAATTAATTGGAATAAATTTCAAAATTTTGTGAATTATAAAATATATAATAGTTATGATAAGGGATATCATTATAAATATATAAATTATTGGTTTTGAAAAAGGGTTTCTTTTAATATTATTCCACACTTCATCACATGTGTATTTTTCTTCGTATGTAAAAATTGGTTTTTCTAAATTGTCCACTATATTTTCAATAATATCTTCAAATTGAATATCTTTGTTTTTACTCATTTGGTTCACCTCTATAATCATAATAACAAATTAATTTTGAAATTAAAATGATTTTTACTATGTAAATAGATATTTGTATTATTATATAAAGATTATTATTTATAAAATAGTTTTATAAATAAAAAAAGAAGATTAGAGATAATAAACTCTAATCTTTTTGATATGCTTTAATTTATTTTAAAGTACTATAATATTTATTTTATTGTTTTTATTTTTAATAATATCTTTTATAGAAACATAATCTCCTTTATAGTAATTTAGCAAGTCATCTGCTTTGACATTAATTTTATTTTTTAAACAAATATGATAAGTTGTAACAGGTATTGGTTTTAAAATACCGAATATTCTTATAATTTTAAACGTATTAAAAAAATTATGTTTAATTGTAACTTTAGAAATATCTTCATAATCATATTTATTTTTATTTATATATACATATTTATCAGATAATAGTATATTATGATTGTTCCAATATAATATTTCACTATCATCGTTAAATTTATTCATTACTTTTTTATATGGCCTAATTTTAAAATAAGTATATATAGTTCTTAATAATATATATAAAATTATAAGTAAAATAATTTCAAAAGTAATTTTACTCATTTATTTCACCTCTATAATGATTGTATCATACATATAAAATTATATTAGTAAAAAAATCGTATGTCTTTTTTTATTTGTGGTATAATAATTCTATAATAGGAGTGAACTTTATGGTAGTATTAGGAAGAAAAGAAATAGATAAGATGGATAAGTACTTTAGGGTACTTAATTATTTGAGTGTTGCACAATTATATTTGTTAGATAATCCATTACTTAGAAGGCCTTTACAAATTACTGATATTAAGCCTAATGTTGTTGGTCACTGGGGTACTGCTCCTGGACAAAATTTTATTTATATGCATTTAAATAGAATTATAAAAAAACATAATCTAAAAATGATTTATATTTCTGGACCTGGACATGGTGGACAAGCAATGGTTGCGAATAATTATTTAGAGGGAGTTTATTCTAAATATTATCCTGAAATAACTGAAGATGAAGAAGGATTAAAGAAACTTTGTAAACAATTTAGTTTTCCTGGAGGAATATCTTCACATGTTGCGCCAGAGACACCTGGATCTATTCATGAGGGTGGAGAGTTAGGTTATAGTCTTGCTCATGCAGCTGGTGCAGTACTTGATAATAAAGATTTAATCGCAGCTTGTGTTGTTGGTGATGGAGAGGCTGAAACTGGACCACTAGCTACTAGTTGGCATATTAATAAATTTCTTAATAGAAAGAAAGATGGTGTGGTTCTTCCTATACTTCATCGTAATGGTTATAAGATTTCAAATCCAACTGTTTTTGGAAGAATGAGTCAAGATGAACTTGAAGATTTTTTTTGTGGATATGGATGGAAACCTTATTTTGTAACTGGTTCAAATTCATTAAGATTACATGAAGAAATGGCTAATGTTTTAGAAAAAGTACTTAGAGATTTTAATAGAATAAAATCTAAAGGGGTTGGGAATTATCCAGTTATTGTTTTAACTACTCCTAAAGGATGGACTGGTCCTAAAGAAGTTGAATTTAAAAAAGTAGAAGGAACATTTAGAGCGCATCAGGTTCCTATTAGTATTAGTCGTGATAATCCAGAAAATTTAAAATTAATTGAAAAATGGTTAAAGAGTTATAATGTTTCTGAATTATTTGATGAGAATGGTAAATTAATAAAAGAATTAAAAGATTTATGTCCACCACTTTCAAAGTGTATGGGTGCAAGTGCTTTTGCAAATGGAGGAACATTGCTTAAAGATATTATTGTTCCTGATTGGACAAAGTATTGTGTTAGTGTTAAGAAACCTGGTTCTATTGTATGTGAAGATACTCGTGAGTTGGGTAATTATGTTAGAGATTTATTTGTTTTAAATAAAGATAATAGTAATTTTAGAATGTTTGGACCAGATGAGGCTTTATCTAATAGATTTAGTCATGTATTTGAAGTTGAGAATAGAACTTGGAATTACAAAAAGTTTGAAAAAGATGAATTCTTAAGTAGCGACGGTCGTGTAATGGATTCTTACCTATCTGAACATTTATGTGAGGGTATGCTTGAGGGTTATTTACTTACTGGTAGACATGGATTTATTCATAGTTATGAGGCTTTTATTCGTATAATTGATTCTATGGCTAGTCAACATGCTAAATGGTTAAAGGTATGTAATCAAATTCCATGGAGAGCTCCAATTGCATCACTTAATTTTTTACTTGCTAGTCATGTTTTCCAACAAGACCATAATGGTTATACACATCAAGATCCTGGATTTTTAAATCATTTAGTTACTAAAAAAGCAGATGTTGTTAGGATGTATTTACCTCCTGATACTAATTGTTTATTATCTTGTTTTGATCACTGTATTCGTTCTAAAAATTATGTTAATGTAATTATTGCTTCTAAACATCCAAGACCTCAATGGTTAACTAAAGAACAAGCTAAAGTTCATTGTGAAAAAGGGTTAGGTATTTGGGATTTTGCATCTAATGATGGAGGGAATCCTGATGTAGTACTTGCTTGTTGTGGAGAAACTCCTACACTTGAGGTTATGGCTGCTGTTGATATTTTAAGAAGAAGTGTTAAAGGTATAAGAATTAGAGTAGTTAATGTTGTTGACTTAATGAAACTACAAAGTCCTGATACTCATCCTCATGGTATGAGTGATGAAGAATATGATGCGATATTTACAAAGAATAAACCAATTATATTTAATTTCCATGGTTATCCTTCTTTAATACATCAACTTGTATATAAGAGAGAAAATCATAATTTACATGTACATGGATATAAAGAAGAAGGAACTATTACTACTACTTTTGATATACGTGTTCAAAATGAAATTGATAGATTCCATATTGTCATTGCAGCAATAGAAAATATTCCAAGATATGAGAAAACTAGTCAGGTATTAATTAACTGGTGTAATGAAATGCTTGAAAAACATTCTAGTTATATAAGAGAATATGGAGAAGATTTACCATATATTAGGGAATGGAAATGGGTAGGATTTGAGTAAAAAGAATACATTGTATTCTTTTTCTATGATATAATTTTAATGAGGTGATACTGTGAATAGTAAAAAGAAAATAACTATGCCTACTATTATTACAATTATTTTTATATGTATTATTATTTATTTGTTTACTAATATTAAGCAATCTAAGGTTGTATGTGAAAAAACAATTACATTTGATTCAGATATTAAATTAGAAGAGACTGTTGTTAGTTTTATTGATAATAAAAATATAAGAAGTCTTTTTGTACAAAAAAAGATACTTTTACCAGAAAATTTTAATAAAAAAGAAGAAAATATTAATTTAATTAAGAATACATTAGAATACCATTTAGATTATTTAGGAGATAATGTTACTTATTCTATTGATGAAAATAGTGTTGTTGCTGATATTAAAGTTAATAATAATGAATTAGTATTACTTGATAATATTGAGTTATTTGATAATGGAGGAGAACTTAATATTTCAATTAATCCTAACACTAAGAGTAGTGATGTTGTTTCTTTAAAAGTTGGAGATAGTTATACTGATGGAGAACTTATGAAAAGATTAAAGAATAATGGGTATTATTGCAAATGATGGATTATGATATAGATAAATTAGTAGGTGAGATGGACTTTAGTGCTAATCATTTAAATAATGTTGGTAATGTTTTACTTACTAATAAGGAAATTGAAGTTCTTGATCGATATAATATTGAGTATAAAAAGTGTGGTAGTTTAAAAGAAATAATTTTTGAAATAGAAGAAATTTTAAATGATGATAGTCTTGATTGTGATGATTTAGAGTTAGTATCAGAGTCTATTTCTGAAAGAGATTATTATCAAAATACAAATAAATAGGTGATTTTATGGAAGAATATTTAAATTTTGCTGTTGATATTGCAAAGTATGCTGGAGAAAAGATTAGAAATAATTTTTTAAAAGTAGATAAGATTAATTTTAAGGCAGATAAGACTGTTGTTACTGAAATTGATAAAGATATTAATCATTATTTAATTGAAAAGGTAAGAGAAGTATATCCAGAACATTCTGTTATTGGTGAGGAAGAAGTAGATGTTCATTCAGGTGACTATGTTTGGGTATGTGATCCAGTTGATGGAACAGGAATGTTTACTGATGGTGTTCCAGTATCAGTTTTTTCTTTAGCATTAGTTGTTGATGGTGAAGTACAAGTTGGTGTTGTATATGATCCATATCTTGATAGAATGTATACAGCAATTAAAGGAAAAGGTGCTTATTGTAATGGAGAAAAAATAAGTGTTAATAATCTACATTTAGGGGACTTAGGATATCGTATTAATTATGAGATGTGGAATAACTCTAAGTTTGATACTATGCTTATTGCAAGAAATTTACTTGATCAAGCTCGTGTATCAGCAATTGGAAGTGTTGCGAGAAGTTGTATGGCAATTGCATCAGGTTATTTTAGTTGTGATTTATTTCCAGGAATGGAACATGGAAATTGTGATTTAGCTGCGTCTTCACTTATTGTTGAAGAAGCTGGTGGACGTGTAACAGATTTTTATGGAAATAGACAAAGATATGATAAAGATATTAATGGAGCAATTATAAGTAATGGAGTTTCACATGATGAGATTCTTTCTAAAGTAAAACAATATGTTAAAAAATAATTAAACCTGAAGTTGAGTTATTCAACTTCATTTTTATTTGTAAAAAAGGTATTTATTCTATATAATTAAATTGATTTGGAGTGATAAAATGATTTATTTAGATTATAGTGCAACAACACCAGTTGATGAGGAAGTTATTAATACTTATAGTGAAGTATGTCGTAAGTTTATAGGAAACCCTAATTCTTTACATAAATTGGGAATGGATGCGAAAAAGTTAATTGATGCATCTACTAAACAGATATCAGATATTTTAGGACTTGATGGTTATCAAATTATTTATACTAGTGGAGCAAGTGAAGCAAATAATATGGCAATAAAAGGTGTTGCTTCTAAATTTGAAAATAGAGGAAAGCATATTATTACAACAGAACTTGAACATTCTTCTATTATTGCACCACTTAATTATTTACAATCAAAAGGTTATGAGGTTGACTTTGTTAAATTAAAAGATAATGGATTAGTTGATTTAGAAGATTTAGAAAGACTTATTAGAGATGATACTATTTTAGTTTCAATTGCATCTGTTAATAGTGAAGTAGGAGTTAAGCAAGATTTGAAAAAAATCAGTCAAATTATTCATAAAAATCCTAAGACTATTTTCCATAGTGATATAACTCAAAGTATTGGTAAAGAAAAACTTGATTTAAGTTGTTTAGATATGGCATCTCTTTCTTGTCAAAAGTTTTTTGGTATGAAGGGAATTGGGTGTTTAATAAAAAAAGAAAGTTTAGTAATTGATCCACTAATACATGGTGGAAAGTCTACAACAATATATAGAAGTGGAACTCCAGCTACTCCTTTAATTGCATCTTTTGCGAAAGCATTGAGACTAGTTTATGATGATTTTGATAAAAAATATTTATTTGTATGTCAATTAAATAAATATTTAAAAGATAAATTAAAAGACTTTGACGTTGTTTTAAATAGTAATGATAAATGTATTCCTAATATAGTTAATTTAAGTATTAAGAATATTAAACCTGAGACAATGCAACATGCACTTGAGAGAGAAGATATTTATATTTCTACACAAACTGCTTGTAGTGAAGGAAATTATTCTAGAGCTGTTTATGCAGTTACTGGAGATAAGGAACTTGCAAGTCATAGTATTAGAATAAGTTTATCTTATAAAACTACTTATGAAGAGATAGATAAATTTATAGAAGTCTTTTCAAGATTAATAAAAGAATTAAATATACGTGGGTGATAATATGCAACTTATAAAAATTGGAGCTGTATGGTGTAGTGGATGTCTTGCTATGAATAAGATATGGAATAAATTTATTAAAGAATATAGTGTTGATTATTTAGAATATGATATAGATTTTGATAGTGATGAAGTAGAAAAATATAATCCAGGAGATAAACTTCCTTTATTTATTGTGATGGATGAAAATAAAGAAGTATCTCGTTTCAGTGGAGAATATAGTTATGATGAATTTATTTCTAAATTGAAGGGTGTTGGTTTCATTGAAAAAGATTAAGAAGATTATTTTTACTTTATTATTGTTTATATTTCCATTAAATGTTTTTGCATATCAAGATGATATGATTAATCTTTATTTATTTCATGGAGATGGATGCCCTCATTGTGCAGATGAGATTGAGTTTTTGAATAGTATTAGTGAAGAATATTCAAATAATTTAAATATTGTTAAATATGAAGTTTGGCATAATGATGAGAATGCTAAGTTGCTTGATAAAGTTTGGGATGCTTTTTCGATAAATAGAAGAGGTGTTCCTACAACTGTTATAGGTAATACTATTTTTACAGGATATGGACCTAATTCAGGGAATTCTATTAAAAGGGCAATTAATTTTTATTTAGAAAACGAATATAGTGATGTTGTTAGTCAAATAATTGATGGTACTTTTGTTAAAGAAGAAGAGAAGGTAGAAGATGAGTTCGTTAAACAAGAGGCAAAGTCTGATAAAGAATTAACTGTTGATGTTCCAGTATTTGGAAAGACTAATTTAAAGAAGATGTCAATTGGTTTTGCTAGTGTACTTATTGGTTTAATAGATGGTTTTAATCCTTGTGCGATGTGGGTTTTACTTTTTCTTATTAGTTTATTAATTGGAATGAAAGATAGAAAAAAGATGTGGATATTAGGACTGACATTTTTAGCTACATCTGCTTTAGTATATATGTTTATTATGTTATCTTGGATAAGTATTGCAGTTAAGATTACTACAATTAATTGGATAAGGATCATTATTGCGTTAGTTGCTTTAATTGGAGGAGTAATTAATTTGTATAGTTTTATTAAAGGACTAAAGAGTAATGGTGGATGTGATGTTGTTGATGAGGGTAAGCGTAAAAAGATTTTTACTAAAATAAAAAAGGCTGTTAATAATAAAAGTTTTATTATGGCAATTATTGGTATTATGGCGCTTGCTGTTTCAGTTAATTTAGTGGAACTTGCTTGTTCTGCTGGACTTCCAGTTGTTTTTTCTGAGTTATTGGCAATTAATAATATTGGTGGTATGGGAAGAATTTTCTATACACTTATTTATATATTTTTCTTTTTGCTTGATGATTTAATTATATTTTTTATTGCAATGTTTACGATGAATGTTACTGGTATTAGTACTAAGTATAATAATGTTTCTCATTTAATTGGTGGACTTATAATGATTATTGTTGGAGTATTATTAATATTTAATCCTGGAATTTTAATGTTTAATTAGTTTGACAAATTTGCTCCTTTACTTTATATTTATGGTAGGAGGTAGTAGTGTGATAGAAGCTTATAAGAAGTTTTGGACTAATTATGCTAATTTTAAAGACAGAACAACATTAGCTGATTACTGGTGGGTTGTTCTAGCTAACTTTTTAGTTGGGTTTGTAATTGGATTTTTAAGTGCATTTGTTCCTTTTATTTCAATTCTTACACCTATATATATGTTAGCAGCATTAGTCCCAGGTCTTGCGATTGCGGTTAGAAGACTTCATGATTCTAATAGAAGTGGTTGGTATTACTTATTTTGCCTAATTCCACTTGCAGGACCAATTATTGTTTTAGTTTTCCTATGTTCTCGTAGTGTTGATGAAAACAATAATTATGGACAAATACTATAATTAGTGAAAAAATCTCAATAATTGTGTTGAGATTTTTTTGTGTCTAATGGCATTTATTATGTTTACTTATTTCAAAAAAGATTATATAATATATTTTAGAATAGAGGCGGTTTTGCTTATGGATAAGAAAATGATTACCATTGAAAATAGTGATGGAACTAAGTTAGATGTTGAGCTTATTACTTATTTGATAAGCGAAGACCAACAAAATAAATATATTGTTTATTCTAAAGGTGAGATGAGTGGCACTGCTGGAGATGAGATAATTTATATATCTAAGGTTGCTCGTGAAGGTGATGCGATAGTTGTCAGTGAGATAGTTGATGATGTAGAATGGACAAATGTACAGGGTTTATTAAAAAAGATTGCTAATGCTTAGAATGGTTGGTGAGGCAAATGCTTGAATATATTTTTGAAAATAGAAAATATGATATGGCTTTAAGAGATGTTAAAGCGACTTTATTTGATATTGTATCTGCCGAAGAGGCTAAGATTGCATCTTTAATGGATAAGATATATAAATCAAATGATGCTGAATATCAAGCTCAGTTAGTTGATGTTTGTAATGCACAGGATGAATGTTTAAAGAGGGTTTTAAAAATATTTTCTGAACTTGAAAAAACATTAAAAAAACTTGATTCATATTCTCGTGAATTGAAACATATTGAAAATGATAATTTAAATGATATTATTGCTAATTACAAGGGTGTTGTTAATGAACAAGCTAGAGCCCTTGAACAATTAAATGCTGCAGGTCAGATGCAAAATCAGATGGTTGAACAAGCACCTGATGCAGAGATGGTTCAAGAACAAGCTGCACCACAACCTGAAATTAGTGAACAATATCCTGTTGAAGAACAGGAGATAAGTGTTACTCCTGAACAACAGGTTGGGGCACCAGTAGATGCTCCTCAAGAAGAAGTTGTTGCTGAAGTTCCTACACCAGAACCTGCTCAAGAAGTAGTTGCTGATGTACCAGCTCCTGAACCTGTTCAAGAAGAGGTTGCTGATGTTCCAGCACCAGAACCTGCTCCAGAAGCAGTTGCTGATGTACCAGCACCAGAACCTGCTCAAGAAGTAGTTGCTGATGCACCAAAAGAAGAAGTTGAAGAATTAATTCCTGCAGAAGAGACTGCAACTAGTGCACAAGGTGATGCTGCAACTCCTCCAGAGGATGAGATTATTCCATATGATGATAGTATTTCAACTGTTGTTGCAGATGAAGTAGCTCCAAAGGTTGAAGAAGGGGAAGCAACTGACACTGCCACAGTTCCAGAAGTTAATAATATAATTATTCCGCAACCTGAGGTTACTGAGACTGTTGTTGGAGAAGAAACTAATTCTCAAGCAACACTTATCAGTGGAAAAGATGAAGACAAAATTGAAGGAAATGTTGCTGAGTCAATGCTTACTCAACTAATTCCTACACAAGATACTCCAACAGCAGAAGTTCCTACAAATGAAGCAGAGGTAAAGAGTGAAGAAAGTAACGCAAGTGTTCCTTTAATTATTCCAACTGTTGAATCTGTTACTGCTGCAGAAGATAGTGACGCAAAAGAAGAAAATACACCAATTGTTATTCCAACAGTTAACACAGGTAATGCAGCAACTGATGAAAATGCTATTGCTATACCAACAGTTGTTTCTAATGAAGAAGCAGGAGCTACTAAATCTTCTGATAATAACATTATAGCTTTTAAGAAAAAAGATAGTAATGCTGCTAAAGTAATTATTACTTCTGCTAGTCAAACAGGAAAACTTAGAGGTTCTTTAGGTAATCAAGAAGCAATACTTAATGGATTAGGATTTTTCATGAGTGATGCTACTTTAGAAAATAAATTAGTTGAAAATGGTTTATTACCAGGGGACGCACAAGCAAAAATAGAACAAATGATGAATCAAGCAAATGCTTTATATGCTGAGGGAAAAGTAGAAGAAGCACAAAAAATGTATGATGAGATAAGTGCTTTAAATAAACAAACACAAACTGAAAGTGTAGGTATTGCTATATAATGGATAATAAAAAAGATATAGATAAATATGTGGAAGAGTTGATTGATTTATTTAAACAATCTAGTCCAGATAAATATATAATTCTTGGAATGAAAATAGATAATGGTATTTGTAATATTAAATGTTCTACTTATAATTCTAGTGGAAAAGAAAGTATTGCAGATACTGTTTCTTTTGAGTGTAATAGTTATTTTTATGAGAGTTTAAAAAAAATAGTTCTACAGTTTAGAATTAATTGTAATGTTGTAAAAGAAGATATTGTTAATTTAGATGGAGATGAATATGTTGCTTTTAGAATGATTACTAAGAATAATGATATGTTTACTATTGATGGACTTACTATTGATTTTGCAAATAGCTTATTAGAAAGGTTGATTAATTAATATATTTTTAATATAATATGAACATTAATTTTTATTTATAGTTAGCAAATGAAGGGAGATATTAATATGCATAATAACAGATTTAGTTATAAAAAGATAAATGATTATGCAAAAATATTAATAGTTGTTTCATTTGCTTTTTTGGCTTATGGGATATTTTTAGATTTAAATAATACTAAAAGATTAATTGATCCTACTATTGTTGAAAATAATAACGGAGATAATTCAAAGACTTATGTTGAGATTACTGGTAATGAAGATATTCCTGATAATGATAGTAACGTAAATATATCTGAGGAAGAAGAGGTTATTCCTGATATATTTTCTAATGGGGAAGAGTTTAAAGCTCAAGATAATAATGATACTCAAAATCTTGTTAATACAATTTATGATTCTAATAATAATTTAAGGAAAAATATAGAATCTAATTTTGGAATAAAAGTATATTATGGTGATGAGACTAAAAATTATCGTATTCCAAGTGAAGATTTGGATACATATCCAATTACTGATCCTTATATGATTGAGGGATATTTAAGTAGACTGTATACGGCTTTATCTTTATATCCTAGTGGTTTTTTTCAAGAAATTCGTGATGGAGGGATTCCTCTTACAATTTATTTAATTGATAGTTATTCTACTCCTGGTATTACTGGAGTTACTGATTCTAATAATAATAAAGCAGATATTTCTATAGCGACAAGATATGGTTTTGAAGAGTCTTTTTATCATGAATCATATCATTACATTGAAAGATATATGTTTAAGAAAAATATTAAATTTAATTCTTGGGATAGTTATAATCCTAGTGGCTATACATATGGAAATAAGATATCTGATTATGTTTATAATATAACATTTTCTCCATATGCTTATTTTGTTAATACTTATGCGCAAACTAATGATGCAGAAGATAGAGCATCTACTTTTGAATATATGATGGATGATAGTAAAGCAAGTTGTTTAAATACTGGAAATCCTATATGGAAGAAAGCTCAATATATAAGTGCTAATATTGATGCGGCTATGAGTACGGTTAATTCTCGTACTATTGAAAGATGGGAGGCTAATTTGTGATAAAGGAAATTATAATAAATGATCATAATATGACTGATAATGATATTAATGAAAAGGTTGTTCGTACTAAAGGATTATTACTTACTTCAAATGGGAAAATATTACTAGCTCATAATAATAATACTTATCAATTTCCTGGAGGACATGTAGATGAAGGAGAAGATATGGATTCTTGTATTATCAGAGAGGTTAAAGAAGAAACTGGTATTGATATAAAAGAAAAAAGTGAACCATTTCTTTGTATTAAAACATATGATGATAATTATTTTGGTACTGGTCGTAAGGTTTTAAGTTCTATTTATTATTATTGGTTTATTACTGATGATAAGCCAAATTTTGCTGAAACACATTATGATGAATTGGAACTTGCTACAGAATTTAATTTATTTTATTTAAATTTTGCAGATTTAGGTAATTTCTTGAAAGAATGTATTGAAGATGGTACAATAGATGCACAAATTGGAAGAGAGATGCTTTATGCATTTCAAGTTTCTCATGATTTGTATGGAGGATTTTAAATGAAAATTTTAGTTACTGGTGGACTTGGATTTATTGGAAGTCATGCTGTTGTAGAATTACTTGATGCTGGATATGAAGTTGTTGTTATTGATAATTTATTTAATTCTAGTATAGATGTTATTGATAAAATAAAAAAAATTACTGGAAAAGATTTTAAGTTTTATGAAAATGATGTTTGTGATTTAGAAGCACTTGAAAAAATATTTAGTGAAAATAAAATTGATGCAGTTATTCATTTTGCGGGATATAAAGCAGTAGGTGAATCTGTTAAGAAACCTATTATGTATTATGAAAATAATATAGTTTCAACTCTTCATTTATGTAATAAGATGATTGAACATGATTGTTTTAAATTGATTTTCTCATCATCTGCAACTGTTTATGGTAATCCTGAAGTTTTACCTATAACAGAAGATTGTCGTGTTGGTGGAACTACTAATCCTTATGGAACTACTAAATTAATGATTGAAAGAATTTTAAGTGATATTAATATTTCTAATCCTAAATTTAGTGTAATAATACTTCGTTATTTTAATCCAATTGGAGCTCATAAATCTGGTTTAATTGGAGAAAAACCTAATGGTATTCCTAATAATTTAATGCCTTATATTGTTAGAGTTGCATCACGTGAATTAGAAATATTAAGTGTATTTGGAAATGATTATGATACACATGATGGAACTGGTGTTAGAGATTATATTCATGTAGTTGATTTAGCAAGAGGACATTTATGTGCACTTAAGAAGTTATTAAATGACACTGGAGTATTTTATTATAACCTAGGTACTGGACATGGATATAGTGTTCTTGATTTAGTTAAGAGTTTTGAAAGAGTTAATGGGGTAGAAGTTCCTTATAAGATAGTTGAAAGAAGAGAAGGAGATATTGCAAGTTGTTATGCTGATCCTAGTAAAGCTTATAAAGAACTTGGATGGAAAGCCGAACTTGGTCTTGATGATATGATGAGAGACTCTTATAATTTTATATTAAAACAAAATGAAACTGAGTAATCAGTTTTTTTGTAAAATTGTGTACACCTCTGGGTTCTATCCTTTTTGATAAAGGCTTTTTATGATAAAATAGAACATGTTTACAAATTTTAGGAGGTGTTATGATGAATAGATATTATTATGTATCTGTAATGGATGAAAACATTACATGTAACGGAGATAGTTTCCGTGAAATATTAAAGACAGCTGATCATGAATTATTTGAAAAATGTGCTTCTGAGAAAGATAAGTCTAAAGTAAGGGATTCTTTTAGAGAAAAGCATTTACCTCATAAGATTGTTATTGTTGATAATGGGGGCTGCAGTTATGAACTTGCAACAGAAGCAAGTGTAGATGTTATATCTAAGGATTCTATGATTAAATGTGAGATATCTGGATTTGATGTTGTTGATGTTTTTGTAGAAAATCCTAATTATTCAGATGATGTATTTAATATGATGGAGAGATATTACAGAAATATTAGTAGTAAGAAAAAGAAAGTTAAAATGAAAAAATAAATTTTAATTTTTTTTTAAGTATTATTTTGTTGTTTTGAGTAGAAATATAATGTATAATATATGTCGTTGGAGGAGATTATATGGCTAAGAAAAGTGAAAAAGAAGTTTTAGAAACAAAAGAAACTAAAAAAAGTAAGAAAACAAATGTAAAAGAAGTTGAAGTTAAAATAGAAGGAGATTCTTGGACTAAAGCTATTGATAAAGTTTTTGCAGAAAAACAAAAGACTGTAAAAGTTGATGGATTTAGAAAAGGAAAGGTTCCTAGAAATATATTTGAAAAGAAATTTGGTAAAGAATCTCTATATCTTGATGCTGCTGATAAAGTTGTACAAGAAGCTTATTTAAAAGCAATGGATAAGGCTGATACAGTTCCTGTTGCTCAACCAACTGTTGAGATTAAGAATATTGATGATACAGGTGTTGTATTTGTATTTACAATTGTTTCTAAACCAGAAATTAAAATTGGAAATTATAAAGGATTAAATATTAAACCTGAAGAAGTCGTTGTGACTGATGAAGAAATTGATCATGAAATGGGACATTTACTTGAAAGATATACTGAACTTGCTGTTAAAGATGGTAAAGTTGAAAATGGTAATGTAGCAATTATTGATTTTGAAGGTTTCAAAGATGGTGTTGCGTTTGATGGTGGTAAAGGAGAAAATTATTCTTTAGAGATTGGTTCAAATACATTTATTCCAGGATTTGAAGAACAAATTATTGGTATGAGTGTTGGAGAAGAAAAAGATTTAGATTTAACTTTCCCAGAAGATTATGGAGCAAAAGATTTAGCTGGAGCTAAAGTAGTATTTAAAGTTAAAGTTAATGAGATTAAAGAGAAAAAGACTCGTGAATTAGATGAGGATTTCTTTGAAGATTTAGGAATGGAAGGAGTAGATACTCCAGAAAAACTTAAAGAAGAAATTAAAAATAGCATTAAAGCACAAAAAGAAATGGATGCAGAAAATAAATATTTAGATAATTTATTTGAAGCAGTTGCAAAAAACGTTGAAGTTGATATTCCTGAAGTAATGGTTGAAGAAGAAATAGATCGTTTAGTTAAGAGATTTGAAGAAAATATGAGAATGCAAGGTCTTTCTTTAGAAGTATATTATCAATTTACTAATTCTGATGAGAAAGCTCTTAGAAGTCAAATGGAAAAAGAAGCATATGAAAATGTATTATATCGTTTAATGCTTGAAGAAATTGGACATATGGAGAAGATTGAAGTAACTGATGAAGAAGCTGATAAAGAAGCAGATGAGCTTGCTAAAAAATATAATATGGAAAAAGCAGATTTCTTAGAACAATTTGGTGGAATTGAACTTGTTAAATTTGATTTAGAAGTTCGTAAAACTATCGATAGATTAAAAGAATTAAATAAATAATTATAGTAATATAAAAAATAATAATAGTAATATTATTATTTTTTATTTGTAGGTAATTTCATATCAATTTTTTTTATTGGAAAAAGGGTTTATTTCCTTGAAAAAAAAATAAAACAATATATAATAATATGCAGTATTTGATATTTGGAGGTGTATTATCGTTGAATAAATTACTTGTATTAATAATAAATGATATGGTTATATTTCCAAATAATGAAGTTCGTGTGGAATATGATAATAATTATGATAAACAAATGATTGATATTGTTGATCAGATTGATGACAATCAGATGATAATTGTTAATCCTATAGATAATGGTAATATTGATGTAACTTCTTTTCCAACTATAGGTGTTCTTGGAAATTTAAAATTAAAAATGAATGTTCCTAATGGAAAGACTAGAATTGTTATTGAAGGAATTAAAAGGGTTAAATTATCTTCTATAGTTGAAGATGGGCATTTTTTTAGAGCAGACTATTCAGATATAGATATATATGAAGCATCTGATTGTGAAAACTATTTTAAAATACTTGTTAAGTCATTAGAAAATTACATTACTAAAGTACCTTATATGGGGAACGCCATACTTGGACAATTAAATGGAGTTGATACTTTAAGCGATTTGTGTGATTTAATAGCAAGTTTCTTACCTTTAAATTATGAAGATAAAAAGAAATATATTACTGTACTAGATCCAGTTGAAAGATGTAATTTTTTAATACAGGATATGAATCGTGATTTAAAATTTGTTGAGTTAGAGCAAAGGATAGAAAGCGAAGTTGAAAAAGAGTTAGATGATACACAAAAAGAATACTTTTTACGTGAAAAAATAAGATTAATGCAAAAAGAACTTGGAGAAGTTAATAATAAAGATAGTGAAGTTGAGCGTTTAACTAAGAAAGTTGCAAAACTTAAATGTAGTAGTAAAGTAAAAGAAAAGATTAAGAGAGAATTAGATAGATATGAGAGTTTAAATAGTAATTCTCCAGAACTTGGAATGATTGCTGAATATCTTGATTGGATGGTTAATCTTCCTTGGAATAATTATACAAAAGATACAGATGATTTAGTAAAAGTTAAGAGTATTTTAGATGATAGTCATTATGCTTTGGAAGAAGTAAAAGATAGAGTTTTAGAGTATCTTGCAGTTAAACAAAATACTAATAATTTACGTAGTCCAATTTTATGTTTGGTTGGTCCTCCTGGTGTTGGTAAGACTTCTCTTGCTTTTAGTATTGCTAAAAGTTTAAATAGAAAATCTGCTAAAATTAGTGTTGGTGGTATTAATGATGAGGCAGAGATAGTTGGGCATAGAAGAACTTATATTGGAGCTAATCCTGGTAGAATAATTCAAGGAATAAGACGTGCAGGAACAACTAATCCAGTTTTTATTATCGATGAGATTGATAAGATGACTAAAGATATTAAGGGGGATCCTGCAAGTAGTTTATTAGAGGTACTTGATCCTCAACAAAATTCAAAGTTTTCTGATCATTATATTGAAGAAGAATTTGATTTATCAAAAGTAATGTTTATTGCAACAGCAAATTATGTTGAGCAAATTCCTTATGAATTAAGAGATAGATTAGAGATAATTACAATATCTAGTTATACTGAATATGAAAAGTTGGATATAGCTAAAAAACATTTAATTCCAAAAGCATTAGAAGAACATGGATTAACACCTTTACAAGTACAAATAGATGATAATGCGATTATGGTTTTAATTCGTAATTATACTAAAGAAGCAGGAGTTCGTGAACTTGAAAGAATAATTGCTACTTTATTTAGAAAGATAGTTAAAAATATTCTATTAAATAAAGATGTAGTTTTTTATAATATTGATGAGAAGATGGTTGAAGAGTTAATTGGTAAGAAGAAATACTTCTATACAGAAAATGACACAAAGAAAGAAATTGGTGTAGTTAATGGTATGGCTTATACTATTTTTGGAGGAGATATTTTACCAATTGAGGCAACTTTATTTAAAGGAAAAGGAGATTTAATTCTTACAGGTTCTTTAGGTGAAGTTATGCAAGAATCTTGTCATATTGCACTTGATTATATTAAAGCTAATATGGATCAATTTAATATTGATAAAAAGATATTTGAAGAAAATGATATTCATATTCATTGTCCTGAAGGAGCTGTTAATAAAGATGGTCCTTCTGCAGGTGTTACAATGACTACTGCTCTTATTAGTTTATTTGAAAAGAAATGTGTTGATAAGAGTGTTGCGATGACTGGTGAAATTACCCTTAGAGGTAGAGTAATTGCGATAGGTGGATTAAAAGAAAAAGTAATTGGGGCACATAGAGCTAATATTAGACGTGTATTTATCCCTAAAGAAAATGAAAAAGACTTAGAAGAGATTCCAGAAGAAGTTAGAAATGATATAGAATTTATTTTGGTTGAAACTTATGAGGACATATACAATAAATTATTTAAGTAGGGGGATATTATGGATGATGAATTATTAGATTTTTGTAATTTATTAAGTTTAAAAAATCATTTAGCAACAGCTACAGATAAAGATTTAGTTGATTTATATCAAGATGTGGAAGATTATGTTACTTTTATTGATATATTTGTATTATTGACAGAAACTGATAGTGGATTTTTATTACTTGATGAAGGACTTGTTGATAGAGTAAATTCTGTTTTACAAGTACATCGTTTTGATATTGATGATAAAGAAATAAAAGATATTATTAATTCTATTATTGGTTATTTAAATAGAGTTAGAACAATGGATTCTAGTGTTAAGAATATCTTAAAGAACAATTATTTAGCATATCATGAAGAATTAAGAGAAGCTACTTTTGGTGATAATGAATCTTTTTTAGCAGCAATTTCTTATGATGCGATTGTTGTTAAGGCTCTTTTAGATGGAGACATGAATCTTGCAAATGATAATAAGTTTATAGTTATGTCACTTAATTATTTAATTAAAGTTTGTCCTGAATTGTTTAAAAGAAAAGAAGTAAAAGAGAATGCAGAAAAGTTACTCGATAAATGTATGAAAGGTAATAAACTATTTGATGGATGCAGTAGACATGCTAAAGATATTAAAGTAAAAATAAAAGAGTTAGAAAATAGTGATAATTAAAGAGAACTTAGGTTTTCTTTTTTCGTTGGATAGTTTTATGATATAATTTATTTATAATAATAAAAGGTATTTAATGGAGGTATGTGGAGTGTATAAGGATAAATTATTTATATCTACAATTCTTATTTGTGCTATTTCTGTTTCTATAATTATAGTATTTGTGATAAAGCCTAAAACTAGAATGGCTAGATCTCTTTGTTCTTTGGTTGAAGCAATTATTATATTTTTTTCTATTCAAGTAGTTAGTAATATAACATTTAGTTTTCCTACTGTTGAAGAAGCATTTCAATTTGATTATAAAAAAATAAATAATAAAAGAGATTATAAAATGATTTATAGAAATGATTATGAAAATACTTCATTTATTGTAGGAAGAGATTCTATAAAGAGTGATTATGAGGTTTTTAATTGTTACTATAATGGTAAAATGGGTTGGCGTTCAATAGTTAAAAAAAGTGATAATAGTGTTTATGATATTTATTATTGTAATAATAAGAAGGATTCTATAACTGGAATTTTTATAACGGAAGCTAATGTATTTAAAGGTAATTTTGAAGAACTTAAAATAAAAGATACTTATAAGACTAGTTTTGAACCTATAAAGGATGAGAGCGGTACTATTATTAAATATGATAATAGAGGAAATTATATTTATTTTGGTTTAGTAGAGCAAAGTATTGATAAAGATTACTATGTTACAATTAATGGTGAAAAAGTTAAGATTATGTAGTTATCTATAATTAAGATGAATAAATCATCTTTTTTTTTCATAATTATTTTTAGGAGGATTATTATGAAAAAAAATATTAATATTGATAGAAAAATATATTTTTCAAGCATGATTGGTGATATTTGTGCGATATCTTTAGAACAGGATTTAAAGTTTGTAGATGATTATGATATAGAGGGTAATTTGATTGTATCTGGAAGGTATAAGGCAACTGTTGCTTCTCAGATAGAAGAAGATTTTTCTGAAAAAATTCCAATTGAGATAGCTCTTGTAGATAAGGTAGATACTTCAACATGTAAGATTGATATTGTTGATTTTACTTATAAAATTATAGATAGTTCTAATCTCCAATGCAATATAGTTTTATCTATTGAAGGTGATGAGATACTTGATGAAGTTAGAGAATGTGATGGAGATCCAGCTGACACTAAAGAAATAGAGATTCCTAAACTGGAAGATGTTCCTATTGTGATAGATGAGATAGAGTCTGATAAAGAAGAAATTGTTAATAATAATGATAGTGATTTAAATATTGTTGATGAGAAAGAAGAGATTGAAATAGAAGACATGGAAGAAATAAAAGATAATACTAGTACAGAAGATAATACTGTATTTAATATAACTGGTGAATATAGTGAAGAGACTTATGGAACTTTTATTGTTTATATGATTAGACAAAATGAAACAATTAATTCTATACTTGAAAAATATAATACAACTGTCGAAGAAATAGAAAAATATAACGATATTAAAGATTTATCTATTGGTACTAAGTTAATTATTCCAATATTAAATGATGAAAATAAATAATGGTATTTATAAATATGTTAATCATATAAAGAAAATTAATTATGATAAGAAATATATTATTATAAATGATGCAGAAAACAATTATTTATATATTGATTCCTTTATTGATAATAATCATAATCCTTTTTGTTTAGAAAAAATTAATACAGAAAATGATTTTAGTTTATTTGTAATTAATAAAGATAAGACTACTAATATAGATACGATTATTAATATATATAAATACAGTTTAGAAAATAGTAGTTTTTCTAGTGAAAAGAAAAAAGAAATATATGATGAAATTGTTAGTAAATATAACTATATTTATGAGTATTATTATGAATTACAAGATAGGTTAGAATCATCTCCTATATTAGTAGATCACTATAAATATTTATTAATCAATTTTAGTTTAATATATAATTTTATAGATTTAGGATATTATTATTTAAAAATATGGTTTAATAATGATTCTATTAATAGAAGTGTTTTAAATATAGGAGATGTTTCTAATAATAATTTTTATAACGGTTATGTTATAAGTATGAATAATTCTTATAAAGATAATTTTATTTATGAGATAAATAAATATTATAAATATCATTATTTAGATTTGAATTTATTTGAAGAAGTTGATTATTTCTTTAAGGAGTTTTCTGTTAATTATTATGAAAAATGTTTATTATTTAGTTACTTAGTTATTATTCCTACAATTAATTATGATAATTATATTGATGTTTACAGCTTAATTAAATATATTGAAGAGACTTATTTATTTTTAGAAAAAAATAAAGAAGAAAATGAAGAACATAAAGATAATTTCGCAGATTAGAAGTATACAATTAAATTTTGTTGTGATAAATAATAATAAAAGTAATTGATATAAGATAATTACAATTATTGAGAATATTATTATTGATGTTATTGGACTTTTTTTTCTTTTTTCTTTACAATTTTTACATCTACATAATGGTTTATGTTTATTCATATAATCACCTTTAATATTTTATTCAAAAATTTGATTATTGTTTTTATATATTTAAATTGTTATAATAATATTGTTAGGTTTTAAGGAGGTAAATTATGGAATTAAAAGGTAGTAAAACTGAACAAAATTTAATGACAGCTTTTGCTGGTGAAAGTCAAGCAAGAAATAAATATACATATTTTGCATCTAAGGCAAAAAAAGAAGGTTATGAACAAATAGCTGCTATATTCTTAGAGACTGCTGATAATGAAAAAGAGCATGCAAAATTATGGTTTAAAGAACTAAATGGTGGAGATATTCCTTCAACATTAGATAATTTAAATGCTGCTGCTGATGGTGAAAACTATGAATGGACTGATATGTATGATGAGTTTGCTAAGGTTGCAGAAGAAGAAGGATTCAAAGCTATTGCTGCTAAGTTTAGAGCAGTAGGTGAAATTGAAAAACATCATGAAGAAAGATATCGTAAGCTTATTGAGAATGTTGAAGGTGGACTAGTATTTTCTAAAGATGGAGACAGAATTTGGAAATGTAGAAACTGTGGACATATTGTAGTTGGTAAATCAGCTCCAGAAGTTTGCCCAGTATGTGCTCATCCAAAAGCATTCTTTGAAATTAGTGCAAATAACTATGAATAGTAAAAGAAACTAACTTTAGGTTAGTTTTTTTTAGTTAAATGCTATTTCAACATTAAGTTCAGTATCTACAATTGAAATATATAAAAATATAATTCCAGCAATTAGAATAAGATTAGATGCGATAGCATTTAAATTAGTTAAATTAATTTTCTTTTTATCATCCCAAGGTTTCAAATTTTTAACATTTTTTATAGAGTCTTCTGCGAAGTATAAATAAACTATAGTAACAATAGAGAATATTAAAGTTGTTAATTTACGATATGTTTCTTTTGCTTTCTGATCATTATAAATAAAGTATTTTTTTTCAAAAGTATTTGACCAATAAGAAAGACCAATAATTATTAAATATAAAAACCAAATATTATTTTCTATTTTTATGTCTTTTAATCTTTCTAATTTTTCTTCCATATTAAAATATATTCTTTAATTTAGAATAATATAATTTTAATAGGTGATTAGATGAACTTAATTCCAAATGTTCCTGCAAAAGCATTCTCATTCAGTGCAGTTGCGGTTGGTTATTTATTAATTGATGATTTAACAGCAAATGAGCAAAATGCTTTGGGTAATTGGCTAATGTTAGTTGCTCAAGTATTATCTACTAATGCATTTTATAAGCAAGTGCAGCAAGAACGTGGATTAGATTTAAATGGAAAAAAAATAAGTCAAGAGAACTTTAGTACTGAGCAAGAAATTGAATTACTTAAGAAAATGGTTAATGCGCTTAATAAAGAAATCGAGAATTTAAAATTAAATAGATGATACTGTATTACTATCACTTGTTGTTTTTATTTGAAAGTATAAAAAGCAAAGTATTCCACATATCATTAGGATACTTCCAAAAAGTCGTATTTCATAGTCCTTATTATGATGTTTTTTATAATCGTTATAGTTCCTAGCAAGAAAATATATATAAATTATAATTGTAACTATTAGAGTAAGAGAAAAAATATCTTTAGCAAGAGAGTCTTTTTTTTTGTTGTTTGTAGTAGTTGAATCAATGATTAGTTCATCTCCTATAATATTTCCTATAGATATAATAATAAAAATTAGCCAAATATAGTTTTCAAACTTTAATTGATTTATTATTTTATTTTGTTCATTCATATTAAAATATATGTTTTAAAAGTAATTTATTGTTTAATTGTTTTATGTTATACTAGTCTCAAAAAAGGGTGATTATATGAAAAATCATGAGCTACTTGCTCCAGCAGGAAATATGGAGTGTTTATATCAAGCCGTTTTCAATGGGTGTGATGCAGTATATATTGCAGGACAGAGATTTGGAGCAAGAAAGTTTGCTTCTAATTTTTCTGATGAGGAGTTAATAGAGGCAATTAATTTTTGTCATTTATATGGTGTCAGAGTTTATGTAACAATGAATACTTTAATTAAGAATTCTGAAGTTGATGATTTTTTAGATACAATACGTTTTTTACATAAAAATCATGTTGATGCGGTTATTATGCAGGATTTAGGAATGATTTGTTTAGTACGTGAGATGTTTCCTAATTTAGAGATTCATGCATCAACTCAAGCTAATAATACTTCTAAAAAGACAATAGAATTATTTTATAAATTAGGTGTAAAGAGAGTTGTATTTTCAAGAGAACTTTCTATTGATGAGGTAGACTCTATTGATGTTCCTATTGAGAAAGAGGCTTTTATTCATGGGGCATTATGTATCAGCTATTCAGGTCGTTGCTTAATGAGTAGCATGCTTGGTGGAAGAAGTGGTAATCGAGGAGAATGTGCTGGTACTTGTAGAATGCCTTATAGTCTTTATCATGATAATAAACTTATTAGTAAAGATAAATATTTACTTAGTACTAAAGAACTTAATACTAGTTCACAATTTGATAGATTAATGAGAAGTAGTATTTATAGTTTTAAAATAGAAGGTAGAATGAAAGGACCTTTATATGTTGGATTTATTACGAATTTTTATCGTAAGTTAATTGATGGAGAAGAAATTGATTTTAAAGATTATACTGATAAGTTAAAAACTATATTTAATAGAGAATTTACTGAAGGACATTTATTTAACAATAATGATAAGTCTATTATTAATGATAGTAGTCCTAATCATATTGGTTTAAGAATAGGTAAAGCAGAAGTTTATAAAAATAAAATTAAAATTACTTTAGATAAAGGTATGAGTTTAAAACAATATGATGCGATTAGATTTTTAAATAGTAAGACAGGTATGATTGTTAATTATCTTTACGATAAAAAAGATAATCTATGTAGTTTTAATGATTCTATATGTTATGTTGATAATAAAGATATGATTACTTCGACAGATATAGTTTGTAAGACACAAGATAGTTCTTTAGATTCTATTTATATAAGAAAAGATCCTATTAGAAGAGTAAAAGTTAATTATTTTGTTTATGCTCATGTTGGAGAAGAGTTACGTATAGAGATAAATGATGGAGTTAATAATGTTTCTTTAGGTGGAAAGATTGTTCAAAAAAGTATTAATGCGCCAATTACTAAAGAAAATATTTATAGATCTTTATCAAGACTAATTGATTCTTGTTATGAGATTGATAATATTACTTATGATATAGATGAAGAAATATTTATATCTGTTGGTGAATTAAATGAACTTAGAAGAGGAATTGTTTCAGAACTTAATCAAAAAAGAATTAATATAAATAATAATTTTATTGAAAAGAAGATAGAGTTTTCTAAAATAAATGAATGTAATAGTGGATTATTAACATGTTCTGTTTATAATGAAGAGCAATTAATAACTTGTCTTAATATTTTTGATAGGATATTTGTTAGAGATATTAATTTATATA
Source organism: uncultured Muribaculaceae bacterium (assembly GCA_964530845.1). Classification (GTDB taxonomy): domain Bacteria; phylum Bacillota_I; class Bacilli_A; order RF39; family UBA660; genus UBA3789. The sequence goes on along the minus strand of CAZHBS010000001.1, from coordinate 7,722 downwards.
ATAAATATAGTAATTATAATAATGTATATTACTTTAATAAGAGTTGTGTATTTGATGAAGAATTTAAAATGAATGGTCTTGTTTCTGATTTATTTGACTTTTCAGATGGATTTTATGGAAATTATGAATTAAATGTTACTAATATTTATACTGCTTATTATTTAATAAAAATGAATCTTAAGAGTATATTCTTATCTGTTGAATTAAGTAGAGATGAAATAGTTGAGTTTATTGATTTATTTAATAAAAAGTTTGGTAAATATGATTTTGAAGTTCTTGTATATGGACGTATACAAAACATGATAATAAAGGGAAATATTCTAGAAATTGAAAGTGACGATTATAAATATAAATTAAATGATACAAAGAAAAGAAGTTTTCCGGTATATTATGATGGAGATAAGACTCATATATTGAACTATGAAAATAGAGAACTTATGTTATATATTGGTTGCTCCAAAAGATTTGATTTTTATGATGAAAGTTGCGATTATATAAAAAATATTGTAAATGATTTTAAATAAAAGTACTAAAAAAATATTATTTATGATAAAATATAATTAGGTGATAAAGATGTCTAAAAAGAAGATTGAAGAAGCTGCTGACAAGAAAATTTTAGTAAAAAATTATATAATTTTAAGTGCTATATTTTTAGTTAGTATTGTTATAGTTTTATATTTATGTAATGTTTATAAAGTTTATGAAAATATAAAACTTGAAGAACCTGTAATTAGGGGAAGCTTAGTTGAGATTAGCAGTGCTGATTTAGGACATTATGTTGTTGATACTCCTAGTGTTATTGTTTATGCTTGTGCTCCAAAAGATGATAGATGTCGTAAGTTTGAAAGAAAACTTAAAAAGTATGTTGAAAAAGAACAAATTGTTGATGAAATTATATATTTAAATATTGGTGATGAAGATTTAGGAGAATTTACTAATAAGTTTAATGAAAATTATAAGTTTAAAACAAAATTAAAAAATAATTATCCTGCTTTTATTACATTTAGTGATGGTAAGATAGATGCGATACTTCAAAGTGGTAAGGGTAATGACTTATCTATTTCTAAAGTAGAAAATTTTGTTGAATTATATAAATCAGAATATGATGAAGAAGAAATGGAAAGTAATGTAGAAGAGTAGTTTATCATCAGGAGGTTGTTTATGAATAATATCGTTTTATATGAACCAGAGATTCCACAAAATACTGGTAATATTATGAGAACCTGTGTTGCGACAGATACAAAACTTCATTTAATTAAACCATTGGGTTTTGTTTTAGATGATGCTCATCTAAAAAGAAGTGGTGTTAATTATATTGATAAATTAGAATATTATGTTTATGAAAACTTTGAGGATTTTAAAAGTAAGAATCCAGGAGTTTATTATTATTTTACTAGATATGGACAAAAGCCTCATACTAGTTTTGATTATAGTAATAAAGATAATGAAAACTTATATTTTATATTTGGTAAAGAATCAACTGGTATTCCAAAAGAAATACTTAAGGAAGACTTAGATCATTGTATGAGAATACCTATGACTGATAAAGTTAGGGCTTTAAATGTTTCAAATAGTGTTGCGATTGTTATATATGAAGCGTTAAGACAACAGGATTATAATGATTTATTAAGATATGAACCACATAAAGGTAGAGATTATTTAGAAAGATAAATAATCTTTTTTTGTATAATTTTTTTAATATTTTCTCATTATCTTGTTGGAGGATATTATGGGAAAATACAAAGTAGATATTAGTGGAATTGATACTAGTAGTTTGGATGTTTTAACATCAGATGAGATGAAGGCATTATTTCTTACAAGAGATGATCCATTTAGTAGGGATATGTTAATTCAAGGTAATTTGAAACTTGTATTATCAGTTTTAAAGAAGTTTTATAATAGGACTGATAATATGGATGATTTATTCCAAATAGGGTGTGTTGGATTAATTAAGGCAATTGATAATTTTGATTTAAGTTATGAAGTACAGTTTTCTACTTATGCTGTTCCAATGATTCTGGGAGAGATTAAAAGATATATTAGAGATGGAAATATTATGAGAGTAAGTAGATATTTAAAAGATGTAGCTTATAAAGCGAATAAACTTATGGATGATTTTTATCAAGATAATGGTTTTGATATGAAGCTTGGTGATGTTGCACAAGAACTGGGCGTTAGTGAGTACGATGTTTGTAATGCTCTTTCTGCATTGAAAGAACCTGTTAGTATGTATGAAGCAGTATATAACGATGGGGGAGATACAATATATTTATATGACCAAATTGTTGATGAAAGTGTAGATAATGATTTTTCAAATAAGATATCAGTTGATGATGCGATAAATATGCTTGAGAAGAGAGAACAATATATTCTTGATCAAAGATTTATTATTGGAAAGACACAAATGGAGGTAGCTCAGGAGTTAAACTTAAGTCAAGCACAAATATCTAGACTTGAAAAGAAAGCAATAAAAGAATTAAAAAAGGTATTACTTTAAAAATAAAACATAATATTTAATAGGTGATGTTATGCGTTTATCTGACTTGCAGTCTAAAAAAATAGTTGAAGTTACTGGTGGAAGTGATGTTGGAAGTATTATTGATGTAAATATACGAGCAGATGGAATGATTGAATCACTTGTTGTTGATCATGGAAAAAGACTTTTTTCACTTACAAGAGATAATGATCTAATTTTATCGTGGAGTCATATTGAAAAGATAGGAGAAGATTTTATATTAGTAAGAAAAGAATAAAAGTTTTCTTTTTTTTGTTGGGATTATCTCTTATTATTTCATTATTATATTTAAGATTTATTGATTATAAACTTAATAAAGTAATGGGACCATATGTTGTTTTAGAAGCTGAAAGAATTACAAGTAATGTTGTTAGAAAAGTTATTAATGATTTTTCAGATAAATATAGTTATGAAGACTTTGTTTCAATAAGTAGAAATAAAAATGGTTCTATTGAAAGGATTGATTATAATAGTAATATTAATTCAATAAGAAAGAAAATCGCCAATACTGTTGATTCTGAACTTTATAAAATGGAGTCCGGTAAATATAATAATTATGATATTTATCAATATATTAATAGTAATAATAGTTATAAATATATAAGAAAAGGATTTTTATGCGAATTTAGTATAAATGCTCTTCAAAATTCAACATTATTTGGAAATATTGGACCTAGTGTTCCATTAAGACTTTCTTTTATAGGATATTCTTTAGCTGATATTGAAATTAATATTAGAGAGTATGGAGTAAATAATGCATTAATTGAAGTAAATGTTATTGTCGATGTTAATTGTGCTGTTTCGATGCCAGTTAATTCTAAAAAGGTTAAATTGAGTGTTAAAGAGCCTATTATTATGGAAATAGTATCAGGAGATGTTCCAAATTATTATGTAAATTAGACAATTTGTGTTATAATGATAATGTTTGAGAGGGATGTATATGAAAATTGTCGAAATCCGAGGAAAAAAGTATGAATTAGTTCGTAATGATGACAATTGTTTTGATGATTCAGTTATTGAAAAAATTACTGATTATTTTGACCCCTATGATTATATTGCTGGGGATTATGCTTATGAAAAAGTAAGATTTAAAGGATTTTATGATTCTAAGAGTAAAGGTGTAAATTCTATTAACAATATAAAAAATATAGATAATTATATTAAAGATTATTGTTGTTATGGAGCAAAAATTTTTTTACTTAAAAAAATAAAATAATGTTGTATTTATCTTAAATTATGATAAAATTATATTATATGAATAGTAAAGGGAGGATTTTTACATGGAAAATCAAGAAATCGAAAAGAAAATGATGTCAATTGTAGCAGAAGATGGTTCTATAGAGGAAGTAGAAGTTATTTTGGCTTTTGAATTTAAAGATACTAAGAAAGAATATGTAATTTATACAAAAAATGAAAAAGATGAAAATGATAATATTACTGTATATGTTTCTCATGTTGACCGTTCTTCTGGAGAACCTAAGTTATTAGGTGTTGATGATGAAGAGGAATGGAATAGAGTTAAGGATGTATTACGCGAATTATCAAAATCTGAATAAATAAAATAGGGAGGTTTATCGTATGATGGATGAAATTGAATTAGTTGATCGTAGCTATGAGAAGTGTACGGTCGAAAAAGCACCTAGACAAATAAAAACAAGAAAGCTTTCATTCAGTTCTATTAAGGAAAAATGGACTCAATTTAGAATTGCTCGTATGGAAAAGAAACTTGACAAAATGAAAGATGATGCTTTGAATACTGGTTATACAGATAAGAATTTTGAAAAGAAAATTGAAAAGAAGGCAACGGCTATAGCTAAATTAGAAGAAAAAATAATGGTTCTTGCTAAAGAAGATGTTCCAACTAATTATGTTAAGAGAAGAGCAATTAAATTAAGGAAAAAGATGAGTGAAAATCTTTCATATAATTCAAAAAATATGTATACAGTTGGATTAGATAAGAAAGATGAAATCTTTGCATTAGAGACTCCAGAAGAGGTACTAGAACAAGAACTTACTGAAGAACAACGCAGAATTCAAGAACAAATTGCAAGAAATGTTTCTGAAATAATGAATGAAAAAGAAAGTGCAAATAATGTTGTTTCTTCTGAAGATGTAAGGGATGCTGTTAATGAGAGTTTTGCAGCAATGGATGCTGATAAAGGTATTCAAGCGGAAGCTGATAAAATAGTTAGTAGCGCTGATGTTAGAGATGCTGTTAATGAATCTTTTGATGAGCTAAGTAAAGATAAGGTTCAACCAGCTGCAACAGGAGAAATTAGTGGTGATGATATAAGAAGTACTATTAATGAAAAATTTGATGAACTTGTAGGTGAAAAAGTTAAACCTCAAGCAGAAGTTGCAAAAGAAGAAACTGGATTCCAAGGAACAGGTGCAAGTGAAATATTTGGAGATTTAGGTACTGAAGTTCACAGTGAAGGTGGAATTGATGTGTCAACAGATATTTCAAGAGATGCTGTAAAAGATGCTATTAATGAAGCTTTCGGTGAAGTAAAGGCAGAAGAAGTTACTCCTGTTATTCCAGAAGTTAATGATCCATTTGTTGAGAGTGGTCAAAGAAGTGAAACGGTTATTCCTCAAAATGAAACTGTTTCAGGTGAAGTTACATTAAATAAAGAAGAAATTGAAGCTGCAATAAATGAAGTTATAGATAGAATTAAAGTTTCTAAAAATCAAGCTAGTGCTGTAAAATTTGATAAATATAATGAAGATGGTACTATGCGTTCTAAGAATGATGAATATGTTTATACTCCAATGACAGACGAAGAAATTAGAGCTTCTCAAGAAAAACTTGGTTTTGATGAACATGGAAATTTAATTGATCAAAAGAATAATAATAGTGAAGTAGAAGAGTATACATATACTCCAATGACTGATGAAGAAGTTAAGGCTTCTCAAGAAAATTTAGGTTTTGATGAAAATGGAAATGATTTACATGCTAAGGTTGTAGAAAGTCTTATCCCTGATGAGTATGTTTATACTCCAATGACTGATGAAGAAATTAGAGCTTCTCAAGAAAAACTTGGTTTTGATGAACGCGGAAATTTAGTTAATCCTCCTAAAGCAGATTATGATATTGTAGCTACTGCTAAGGTTGTTAATGATGAAAGATCTCCATTATATGCTGGAGAAGATTCTTCATTAAAAGACGCTCCAGTTGATTCTCCTCGCACTGCTAGAACAGTTGAGAAGGATATTGATTATAGTCTTGAACCTGAAAGCGAACAATTAGAAGAATTTGTTGAAACTGAAAATGTTACTGGTGCTGAAAGCGTTTCTGCAAAGATTGATGATTACAATTCTTTAAAAGAAAAACTTTTACAATTACAAAAGCAACAAGCTTTAACAATGCAGAAGAAAGAGAAAGCTCAAAAAGAAGCAGAAGAAGCTGCTGATGCGGCTTTAAAAGCAAAACAAGAGTATGAAGCTAGTGAGAAGTCAGTTTCTCGCAGTATGGAAATGCTAAAAGCTTATACAGAGGCATTACAAGAAGATTGTGAAAGAAATGTAAACGCTGCTGAACTTGCAGAAAATGATGCTCGTATTAATAAAAACTTTATTGATGAACAAAAAGGTAAAGTTGATGCTAATAATCGTTTAATTGATGAGATTGATTCATTAATTGGACCTAGAGCAGTACCTGATAGTATTAAGGTTAGATAATAATAGCTAAGCGTTATGTGCTTAGCTTTTTTATTTATATTAAGGAGTGATTTTGATTGAAAGAGTTTTATGATAATTATATTAATAATGATCATTCATTTGATAAAACTACTATGCTTGGTATTTTTGCTTTAATAATAGTTTTAGCTGGTGGATTTGGTTTTCTATATGAATATATTTTTTACTTTTTTAATGGTGGTTGTAAGATGTTTTATTGGCGTGGAGGTAACTTCTTGCCATGGATAAATATTTATGCGACAGGGGCTTTACTTATATATTTTTTAACTTATAAGAAGAGGAAGAAGCCATTAAAAGTATTTTTAATAAGTTTTTTCTCATGTGGTCTTTTAGAACTTGTTTCTGGATATTTTATGGATATTATAAGACATGGTGATAGGTGTTGGGACTATAATAATGAAATATTAAATTTTGGAAATATTGGGGGATATGTTTGTTTAAGAAGTGCTCTTATTTTTGGATTATGTGGACTTATACTTATTTATGCAGTTGTTCCATTATGCTTTTATTTAGCTAAGAAGATGAAAAAGAAATATTTTTTAATTTTAAGTTTTACTCTTTGTTCAATTGTTTTAATAGATGAGTTTTATAATTTGTTTTTTGCTAGAATATTTCATTTACCAAGGGCATATGATTTTCATGTTAAATGGGGTTATAACTATGTTAAGTTTAAATAAAAAACCACTTTTTTAAGTGGTTTTAATCTACATTTATTACTTCTTTAACTTCTGGTATTTCTGTTATAAGCATTTCTTCAATTCCATCTTTAAGGGTATAATCTATGGCTGCACAGTTTTTACAAGCTCCCGTTAGTCTGACATATACTATATTGTCTTTATATTCTACGAATTCTAAGTCACCACCATCATTAATTAGAAAGGGACGCATTCTATCTAACATATCTTTTATTTTATCAATTATTTCTTCATTTTTCATTTTTATCACCAAAGATATTATATCATTACTCAAAAAAAATAGTAAATATCTATTATGTGTGTTATAATGTTTGTGGTGATTTTATGGCTTTTAATATTGGTGATGTTGTAACTGGTATAGTTACAGGAATAGAAGATTATGGAATATTTATATCTTTTGAAGATAAGTCTAGTGGGTTAGTTCATATTTCAGAGATATCTGATGATTTTGTTAAGGATGTAAATAGTTTTGCTGCGATTGATTCTCAGTTAACAACTAAGGTTATTGGTATAGAATCTGAAAATAGATATAGACTAAGTTTGAAGGCTTTAAACATTACTAATAAGAGAGGTTTACATAAAATAGTTGAAACACCGAAAGGATTTTCTACATTGTCTAATGTTTTAAATGATTGGATAGATGAGACATATTTGAATATAAATAAATAAAAAATTAAAAAAATTGATATATTATTGTTGACAAAAGTTTGATAAATTGATATATTTAATACTGTCAACCGGTTAATATGTGGGTTTTATGGGCGATTAGCTCAGTTGGTTAGAGCACCTGCCTTACAAGCAGGGGGTCACAGG